>JACKHS010000033.1 GCA_020638875.1 Planctomycetota bacterium | reverse complement strand
GGGCGACGACGAGGGCGGCGGCCGTCGCCGCGGCGGTCGTCGCGAGAAGGAGAAGAAGTCCCTGCTCGTGCCCATGCTGGGCCTCGTGGCGCTGCTCGCCGTCGGCGGCGGCGCGGGCTGGTTCTTGATGAACGCCGACAAGGAGGCCGCCAAGGACAAGGGTACCGGCGAGGTCGCCGCGGCCGACAACAACGCCGGGGACGCCGCGGCGGACAGCGCCGCCAGTGGTGACGCGCTCGACGCGACGGACGGCGGCGGCGCGACGGACGACGGTGGCGACGTCGCCGCCGCGACGAGCGACGACAGCGCCGCGACCGACGCGGGCGGCGACGACGCCGGCGCGAACGAGGAGCCGGTGGTGAAGGACGGCGCGGACAAGCCCGCCACGCCGAAGGTCGCCGACCCCAAGGACCCGGCCAGCGTCGACCTCTCGTGGATCCCCGACTACGGCCCGATCGCGGGCTGCAGCGCCGATCGCTTCGCCGAGCTCCAGGAGCTCGTCGCGACGATGGTCGACCCGATGGCCGGCGCCGCGGGCAACCGCGCCAAGACGGCCCTCGAGAAGGCCGGCAAGGAGGCCTTCCCCGCCATCCTCAACGCGCTGAAGACGCTCGACCTCGCCGAGGACGACCCCTTCCGCTCGGCCGACGTGTGCCAGAAGGCGCTGCAGAACATCTGCAACGGCAACAACTTCGGCTGGAAGTACCCGAGCCAGGACCCCGAGAGCTACGAGTACTTCGACAAGCGCGTGATCGAGTCCTGGGCCAAGCAGTGGGAGAAGGCCAAGGACAGCGACGAGTACTGGGCCAAGCTCGCCAAGCTCGACAAGGTCGAGGGCGGCGACGCGCCGAAGGACGACCCCGGCGCCAAGCAGGAGAAGGTCGAGGACGACCTCGACGCGCTCGACGACATGTGAGTCGGCGTTCGCCTGCGATCGCACCGCGAGCCGGTCGCGCCTCCACGGCGCGGCCGGCTCGCGCGCGTTCGGCGGCGCGCGACGGAGCGTTCACGGTGCGGGCGGGAAGCTGCTACCTTGGCGTCGGAAGCGCGCCCGCGCGCAGGAGCTCCAGCCCATGAGCCACGATCCGCGTCGCACGTCCCGAGCCCGCCGCCTCGCGCTCGCGGCGCTGCTGCTCGCCGCGTGCGACGCGTCTCGCGCGACGCCGCTCGAGCCCTCGCTCGCGCGCGCCGAGGCGCTGCTCGCGCTGCTCGAGCCCATCGCCGACGCGTCCGCCGCGCGGGCCGCCGCGCCCGCGCTCGCGCGCTGGTCGACCGCGCGCGGCGAACACGACCTGCGCACGGCGCGGCTCGAGGCCGTCTCCGGGCCGGCCTACGCGGCGCTGCTCGAGGCGACGTCGGCGCGCTCCGCCGCCCTGCGCGCGCGTCTGCACGCGCAGCTCGAGCGCCTGCCCGCGGACGCCTACCTCGAGCCGTACCGGCGCCACGTCGACGCGGCGCTGGCGCTGCTCCCGCCCGCGACAGGCGCGGAGCGCTCGCGCTAGTCGCGCGGCGGCAGGGCCGGCGCCGTCACGCCCAGGCCCTCCAGCCCGGCCGCGCCGCCGCGCCGCGGGTCGCTCGCGGCGCGCACGCTGCCGTCGGGCTCGACGAGGATCGCCTGCACGCTGCCGAAGCCCCAGTCGAGCAGCTCGAGCGGCTGCCCGCGCTCGCGCAGCGCCTCGAGCAGCGCGGGCGGCCAGCCGCCGTCCTCGTGCGCCTCGAAGCGCGTCGCCTGCGGCGACCACTGCTGGTGCAGGCGCGGCGAGCGCACCGCGTCGCCGAGCTCCTGCCCCAGCACCCACACGCGCAGCATCACCTGCAACGTGGCGGTGATGATGCGCGGACCGCCGGGGCTCCCGATCACGAGGCACACGCGGCCGCCGGTGTCGCGCGCGATCGTCGGCGACATCGACGAGAGCGGGCGCTTGCGCGGCCGCAGCGCGTTGGCCTCGTTGCCGACGAGCCCGAACTGGTTGGGCACGCCGGCCTGGATGGCGAAGTCGTCGAGCTCGTTGTTCAGCAGGAAGCCGCCGCCGCGCACCATCAGGCCCGAGCCGAACGCGCCGTTCAGCGTGGTCGTCATCGACACCGCGTTGCCCGCGCGGTCGAGCACGGAGAGGTGCGTGGTCTGCGCGCTCTCGTGCGGCGGCGCCCACGGCGCGACGTCGACGCGCGCGCGCTCGGAGATCGAGGTGCGCCGCGCCGTGATCCACGCGGGCGAGAGCAGCTCGCGCACCGGCACGTCGTGGAAGTCGGGGTCGCCCATGTGCTCCGCGCGGTCCGCGAAGGCCATGCGCAACGCCTCGATCCACCAGTGCACCATGCGCTCGCCGAGCGCGTCGCGCCAGCCCGCCTCGCGCGCGGCCTCGACCTCGCTCGAGAGCGGCAGCCCCTCGAGCACGCCGAGCACCTGCAGGATCACGAGGCCGCCCGAGCTCGGCGGCGGCATCGCGAACAGCTCGTGGCCCTGGAACTGACCGACGAGCGGCTCGCGCACCGCGATCGCGTAGCCGGCCAGGTCCTCGAGCGTGCAGAAGCCGCGCGTCGCGCGCCCGAGGCCGGGCACCTCGCTGCGCGCCAGCTCCCCCACCAGCGCCTCGGCCACCGGGCCGCCGTAGAAGCCGCGCGGCCCCTCCGCGGCGAGGCGCGCGAGCGTGCCCGCGAGCACGGGCTGCACGAGCCGGTCGCCGACCTCGAGCGGCGCGCCGCCGGGGTAGAAGAGCGCCAGCGCGGTCGGGTTCATCTTCGCGCGCACCTCCTCGTCGGTGAGGTCGTCCGCGAGCCACGGGTCGACCGCGAAGCCCTCGCGCGCCAGGCGCAGCGCGGGCTGCACGAGCTCCGCCCAGGTGAACGCGCCCGAGCCGTGGCGGCGCCACAGCTCGTGCAGACCGAGCGGCGAGCCGGGCACGCCGACCGCGAGCGGGCCGACGAGCGAGCGCGCGGGCACGAAGCGGCCTTCCTCGTCGAGGTAGGCCGCGGCGTCGGCCGAGGTCGGCGCGGTCTCGCGGAAGTCGAGCGCCTCCTCCGCGCCGTCGGCGCCGGCCCACAGCGCGAAGCCGCCGCCGCCCAGGTTGCCGGCGACCGGGTAGACCACCGCGAGCGCGAGCGCGGTCGCCACCGCCGCGTCGGCCGCGTTGCCGCCGCGCGCGAGCACGTCCAGGCCGACCTGCGTCGCCAGCGGGTGCTCGCTCACCACCGCGCCGCGCTGCAGCGGCGCCTCGTCGAAGCGCACGCCGCCGCCGGCGCAGCTCGCCAGCAGCAGCGCACCGACGAGCAGCGCGCGCCGCGTCACGTCCACGCGCGACCTACAGACCCGGCAGATCGTCGGACTCCCCCAGGAGCTCGACCTTGACGCCCCGATCGCGCAGGTAGGCCACCGCCTGCTCGATCGCCCCGTCCTCGCCCTCGATCTCCACCGCCACCAGGGCCATCGTGTCGCTGATGCTCGCGGCGCGGATGTTCGGGATGACGGGGAACTTGTCGCCGAGGGTGTGGCTGATGATCGGCTCCGAGATCAGAGCCTGCGGGAAGGTGCAGAAGTACTTGCGGAGCGCCATGCGACGTGGGGTGGCGGACGGTAGGCGGGCATCCCAACACATCGCGCCCCCCCGTGACAAGCGCGCGGCGCTCACACGACCCGCGCGCGGCGCTCGAAGCGGCTGCGCAGCGCCAGCGCGCACGCGCCGGCCGCCAGCGCCACCCACGCGCTCGTCGCCCCCCACGCGTGCCGCTGCTCCGGCCCGAGGTCGACCGCGCCGCCGCGCTCGTACAGCGACGGGTGACGCATCCAGTCGAGCCCGCCGACCTCCGCCACCCACACGAGCGGCGACGCGTCGAACGTCCGCGCGCGCACCGCGAGCGGCCAGGGCTGCGCCAGCAGGCCGCCGCCCGCGGGCAACGCGCAGCCGAGCGCGACCGCGAGCCACAGCGCCGCCGCGCGGCCAGGCGCGCCCGGCCGCGCGCGCGCCGAGCGCTTGCCCGCAGTGCAGCGCGCCCAGCGCCGCCGCCGCCGTCAGCGGCCGCGCGAGCCCCAGGGCAGCAGCGCGGCGAGCGCGAGCCGAGCGCCGGCGAGGCCAGCCGCGCAGGCCAGCCCGCGTCGCGCAGCAGCGCCCGCTCGGCGCCGCGGCGAGGGTCGCCCAGGCGAGCCCCGCCAGCGCCAGCGCCGGCGCGGCGAACGCCAGCACGGCGAGCGGCACCCAGAGGAGCGCGAGCCCGCACCAGGCGCCGCGCGTGCGGAGGGGCTGGACATGGCGGCGAGTCTGCGGGCGGGAGCCGAGGGTCCAGCGTGGGACTGGCCCCTGCGTGGGCACGCGCGATCTCCACGGACCTGGCCCCTTCCGTGGGCACGCGCGAGCGCGCCCGGGAGAGCGGGCGCGGCGCGGGTCCCGCGCGGACCAGCGCGGGGAGTCGCGACCAGGCAGCGCCGCCGTCGCAGGGCCTCGAACGTCCGCCGCGCTCGCAAGCCGCCCCCAGGAAGCGGCTTGCGCCGGGCCGTGCCCACGCAAGGGAGCCAGTACACTTCAGCGCTCCAGCTCCCCGACGACGCGCCCATGTCCCTCCTCGATCGCCGCCAGGTCTCCTCCTGCCGCTCCTCGCGGCCCGCTCCTGCGCGCCCGCGCCCTGGCCGCGCCGGCCGCGCAGTTCCCGCCGCCGCCGCGGCCGCGCACCTCGAGCTCGCCGCGCGTGCTGCCCGAGGGCGAGGCCGAGGCGCTCGCGGCGCGCCTGCGCGAGCTGCGCGAGCTCGGCTTCCAGGGCCTCGAGGTCGTCTGGCCCGGCACCTTCCGGGTCGAGCGCGTGCGCGCGGCGGCCGACGCGGCCGGGCTGCCGATCCACGGGCTGCGGCTGTCCGACGCCTTCGACGCGCCGCTCGCGAGCGACGACGAGGGGCTGCGGCAGCGCGGCCGCGAGCGGCTGGCCGACGCGCTGCGCGCGGCCGCGGCGCTGGGCGCGACGAGCCTCTCGCTCGTGCCGGCGCGCATCACCTCCAGCGTGTCCGACGCGCGCGCGTGGAACCTCGTGCGCGTCGCGCTGCTCGAGGCGCTGCCGCTCGCGCAGGAGCTCGAGGTGCGCCTCGCGCTGCGCCTCGGTCCGGGCGACTTCCTCGCGTCGCCGCTGGAGGCCGCGCGCTTCGTCGACGAGCTCGACTCGCCCTGGGTCGGCTGGCAGCTCGACACGGCCTGGAGCACGGTGCGCAGCTACCCGTGGCACTGGGCGCACATCCTCGGCGAGCGGCTGGTGAAGGTCGACCTGGCCGACTACAGCCGCGCCGCGGCGGAGGCGGGGCTCGCGCGGGGCTTCGAGGTCGAGCTCGGCGAGGGCGACCTCGTCGGCCCGACGCTGCTCGACGCGCTGGCGCACGCGCTCTTCGCGGGCTGGGTCACGCTCGAGGCCGAGGGCGTCGCGCGCGACGCGCTGGCGGCGCGCCTCGCGAAGGCGCGCGCGCTGCTCGAGCTCGCCTGAGCGCGCGGCTCAGTACAGCCCGACGTTGTTGCGCGCGTTGCGGCCGCCGCGCCCGCGGCCGCGGCCGGAGCGCTGGATCTTGTCGCGGTAGTAGGCGCTGCCGCGCTTCTTGCCGCGCGTCACGCCCTGGCGCGCGTAGCCGGCGCCGCCGCCCTTGTTCTTGAACGTCTTGGGCTGGAAGCGCTGCAGGCGCCGGTAGGCCGCGAGCGAAGTCGGCCTCGCCGCCGCCGCCGCGCCCGCGTCGGCGCCGCGGCCGCCGCGCTCGCTCGACGCGGCGCCGGCCCCTTGGACTTGCCGGCGGTGCGCTTCTCGGCGGCGGCGCGGCGCGCGAGCTCGCGCGCCACGGCTTCCTTGCGCTGCTGCGTCAGCTCGTCGTCGCGGCGCTCGACCTCGGCGTTCGTGCGGCGCTCGTTCAACTGTCGGCGCAGCTCGCGCGCGCTCCTCGCGCGTCGGCGCGACCGCGGGCTTCGCGCTCGTGCCGGCGTGGTCGAGCAGGTCCTGGCGCGCGGCGGCCTTCTCGGCGTCGCTCAGCGCGCCGTCGCCGTCGCGGTCGTAGATCGCGAAGCGCGCCGGGATCGGCGGACTCGGCGCGGCGGCCGACGCTTCCACGACCTGCACGGCGTCGTCCGGCGCGGCGGGCGTCGCGGCGGCCTCGGCAGGCGCGCGGCGCGCGCGCTGGTAGGCGGCGTAGCGCGCCTGCGCGGCGCGGCGCTCCTCGGCGCTCAGCACACCGTCGCCGTCGGCGTCGGCGCGGCGCGCGAGCTCGGCCATCGACGGCGCGGCGGGCGCGGCCGTCTCGGCGGGCGCGACCGCCTCCGTCGCCACGTCGTCGCTCGCGGGCTCGTCGGTCGGCGCGTCCTGGGCCTGCGGCGCCCCGTCCTGCGAAGTCCCGTCCTGCGAGGTCTCGTCCTGCGGCGCGGCCGCCTGCGCCTTGCGCTTGCGTTCGCGCTGCGCGTAGCGCGCCTGCGCGGCCGCGCGCTCCTCGTCGCTGAGCACGCCGTCGCCGTCGCGATCGGCGAGTCGCAGCAGGTCGGCCATGCTCGCCGGCGTCTTCGCCTTGGCTCTGGCCTTGGTCTTGGGCTCGGTCTTGGGCTCGGCCTCGGGCTCGGGCTCGGGCGTCGCGGCGGGCTCGGGTGCGGCGGCCTCGCGATCGGCCTGCATGCGCTGCGCCATCGCGCGCTTCTCGGCGTCGCTGAGCTGGCCGTCGCCGTCGGTGTCGGCCGCGCGGACGAGCTCCTCCATGCGCGCGGCCTTGGCGGCCTCGCGATCGACCGGCGGGGCCGGCGCGGGCGGCGCGGGATCGGCCTCCTGAGCGGCGGCAGCCGCGGGCAGGAGCATCGGGACGAGGGCCAGGAGCAGGGTGACGGAGCGCAGCATGAGATGGAGCGGAGGCGTGAGCCCCCCGAAAGTTTGGGCCAAGAACAGCCCGCGTGCGAGGGGTTCCGTGCCGAGAGCGCCCGGGCGCTGCCCGGAGCGGCCCGCGCGCGGCGTGCGGCGCCCCGCGCGGCCCGGAATCCCGCCCGCCCAGGCTCGGCCGATCGGGCGCGCCGCCTGGAGCCCGATCTCGTTCCGCGGCCGCGCCGGGCTCACCAGCCGTAGCGCCGGCGCGCCAACCACAGGCGCGGGCGGTCGGCGGCGGCGGCGCACAGCGCCGCGCAGGCGGCCTCGTCGTCGCGCGCGGCGGTCAGGTCGGCGGCCAGCTCGCGCGGGAAGCGCCCCTCGAGCTCGCCGAGGCGCTCGAGCAGCGCGTCGAGGCGCTCCGCGTGCGGGAGCTTGGGCTTGTCGACGTAGCGGCCGACGGCCTTCGTCGCCGAGGTCCAGGCCTTGGCGCGCTTGCCGTCCAGCACGCGCTTGAAGGGCTTGCGCGCCTTCGCGTCGAGCGGGCGGCCGAGCGCCTCGCTCCAGTCGAGCAGCACCTCGAGGGCGGGCTCGGTCTCGGCCTCCTCGAGCTCGGCGGCGACGCGCTCGACGTCGTCGAGGTCCGCCAGGAGCGCGGCGCGGCGCGCCTGCGCGCGCGCGACCTCCGGGAAGACGGCGCCGTCGAGCTCGGCCGCCTCGGCCAGCAGCGGCGCGGCGGCCGCGAGGTCCCCGCGCGCCATCGCGTCGAGTCCGCGCGCGTCCCACGCCGCGCGCCACGCGGCGCGGCGCGCGAGCCCGCGCTTCTCGACCAGCTCCTCGAGCGGCGCGTCGACGTAGGTCTCGAACGGCGGCGCGTAGCCCTCGCCGAGGATCACGCCCGGGTCGCCCTCCCAGACCACCTTCTGGTCGACGTCGAGCAGCAGCACGCGCGGCAGGTTGAAGCGGTCGACGAAGAACGCCTCGAACGTCGCGCCGATGCCGGCCGCGTTCTTCGCGCGGAAGTCCACGGCCACGTCGCCGGGCAGCGCGTGATCGGCGAGGTACGCCGCGAGCGTCGCCGAGTCGTTGGGATCGGCGACGCACACGAAGCCGAGGTCGAGCGCGCGCGTCGTCTCGGCCAGCGCGCGCAGCCAGCCGTCGATCGGCACGAAGTCGTTCTGGCGCTGGCTGAACAGCACGAGCAACTGCGGCGCGGGGCCGTGCTCGACCCAGCTCTCGCGGGCGCCCTGCACCCAGCGTTCGACGTGCGGGAAGGGCGGCACCTGGCCGATCCACGAGTAGCCCACGGCCTGGCCGGGCGCGGCGGCGTAGGGCTCCATGCGCAGCTCGCGCTCGATCGCGGACGCGCGGTCGCGGCCGTCGCGCGCGAGGTAGCGCACGTCGCGGAAGCTCGCGTGGCCGCGGCCGAGCACGAGGCCGAACTTGCCCTGCAGCACCTCGCGGCTGGCGAACTCGTGCGTGCCGCACAGCTCGCCGTCGAGCCAGAAGTCGACCGTCGCGCCGCTGACGTCGAGGCGCAGCGTGCGCCACGAGCCCGCGCTCGTGCCGCCCGCCGCGGCCTGCTCGGGGATCGGCTCGTGGCGCCAGATCTTCGGCGCGCCGCCGCCGAACGAGCTCATCAGGTCGACGTAGTCCGGGTTCGCGGTGCCCTCGCGCGCCTGCTTGCGCCCCGGCACGTAGAACAGGCCGTGGAAGCTCGTGCTCGACTTCTGGCCGAACACGAAGCCCGCGAAGCCGACCTCGCCGCGCTCGGCCTGCAGCTTGGCCTCCATCGAGAAGTCGCCGCTGGTGACCTGGTCGAGCGTGAGGAACTGGTAGTCGTGCACCTCGGAGTCGTACGCGCCGAAGTTCGCCTGCAGCAGCGGACCGTCGGCGCGGAAGGCGCCCTCGCCGCCCTGCTCGTTCCACCCCTCGAGGTCGCGCTCGTTGTACGCGAGGTCCCAGATCGCGAGCGACTTGCCGCACGCGCGCACGGCGCGCTCGTAGTCGACGAACAGATCCTCGAGCTCCAGCCGCGTGCCCAGGCGCCACGCGGTGTCCATCACCATCATCGGCAGCCCGGCCTCCTCGTAGTGCGCGACGAGCGTGCGCGCCGCGGCGGCCATGTCCTCGCGCAGCTTCACGAGCGCGCGGTGCTTGGGGTCGAGCTTGCCCAGCCAGCGGTCGAGGCGCGCGAGCTCGACCTCGTCCGGCGGCGTCTCGCGCTCGCGCAGCCGCAGCGCTTCGAGCACGAGCTTCGCGGCGCGGTCGTCGTCCTTCAGCTCACCGGCGAGCAGCTCGGCGAAGGCCTCCAGCAGCGCCGGGTCGTCGGGCGTCGCGGCGAGGCCCTTCTCGAAGTGCTCCTTGGCGACGAGCACGAGCCCGTTCGCCGCGGCGTAGCGCCCCCACGCCAGGTAGGGCCGCGCCACCTCGCGCGTGCCGGCCAGCTCGTCGCGCAACGCGAGGCACCAGTCCTTCCAGACCGCGTCGAGCTCCTCCACCGTGCGCGGCAGCTTCACCGCGCCCGCGCCCTCGACGCCCTTCAGCGGCTTCAGCGGGTGCGCGAGCACCGTCTCCTCGAAGACCTCCACCGCGCCGTCGCCCGAGCGCCCGCCGGACTTGTCGAGGTAGTCCTGGAACGCCGCGCGGTAGACGAAGCGGCCGTCGACGGGGTCCTGGTAGTTGTAGAGGAAGTAGACCACGCCCCACGTCGGCGCGTACCACGGCGGGCCCCACGCGTACTCGTTCTCGAGCACGATGCGGAAGGTCGGCGCGGTGCTCGGCGTCGCGTTCGGGTCGTCGGGCGCGAGCCCGTCGCTCGCGCTCGACATCCACCCGCGCTCCATGCGCTCGGCGAGCGGGAAGAGCCGGTGCGAGGCCGGCATGTTCATCAGCACGGTGCCGTTGGGCAGGATGCGCGTGCCCTCGAAGAACGACGCCAGGCCCTCGTTCAGCCAGCCCGCCGCGCTCGTCGCGAGGCTGACGAACTGGTGCGCGGCCTCGTGGAACAGCGTGCCCGTCATCTCCTCGAAGCCGCCCGCGCCGATGTAGCACTCGACGTAGTTGCCGGTGAAGTGCCCGGCCGACCACTCGACCGGCGGGCCGATGCCGAGCTTCAGGTACTCGTCGCGGCTCTTGAAGATGTTGAGCCCGATCTTCGGCACCGCGTGCCCGTCCTCCTCGGTGCCGTAGCGGAAGAACTCGCGGTAGAAGGCGTTCATCTGCTCCATCGCCTCCGCCGCGCGCACCAGCACCTCGTAGCCGGCGTCGCTGTACGTCGTGTAGTTCTCGCGCTCGAGCCGCGCGCGCGCCTCCCACGTCGCGTGCGCCGCGTCGTGCTCGCGGATCCACTCCTCCGACACGCCCTCGAAGAGGTCGCGCGGCTTCGCGTCGCCGGCCAGGCTCGGGTCGGGCTTGCTGGCGATGCGCTCGATCGCGGCCTGCGCCGCGGCGTTCTCCGGGTCGAGCGCGAGCACCTGCTTGAGCACGCGGATCGCGGAGTGCGGCCGGTCCTGAGCCTCGTAGCGCTCGGCCACCGGCATCAGCTTCGCGAGGAAGTCGCTCTCGAGCGCGAACAGCTCGCGCGCCACCGGGTCGAGCTCGACCAGCCGCGCGCGACGCGCCGCGAGCGCCTCGTCCGCTGCGCCCTGCACGCGCGCGAGCCGCAGCGCCTGGTGCAGCGCGTAGACCTCCTCGTCGCGCTCGCCCACCGCCTGCGCCCAGCGCGCGCGCAGGTCCCACGCCTCGACCGCCTTGTGGTCGCGCTCGAGCACGCGCTCGAGCAGCTCGCGCGCCTTGTCGTTGTGCCCCTGCGCGAGGTGCCGCTCGGCGGCCTTCAGCGTCCCGGCGTAGGTCGAGGTGTCGTCCTGCGGCAGGACGAGCGGCGCGGCGAGCAGGCCGAGGAGGAGCAGCGAGGCGCGGAGCAGCATGGCGGCGAGGGTCGAGCGGCTGGGGGGCCGCATGGTAGCCGCCGCGCCACGCGACGCACCCCTCGCGCGTGGCCGAGCCCTGTCGTCGGACGCGCTGGTCCGCCGTAGCGCGCGTCAGGACGCGCGAGCCCCGCGCTGCGCTGCCCGTGCGCGCGGGATGGAGGCGGCACCCGGACTTGAACCGGGGAATGACGGATTTGCAATCCGTTGCCTTACCACTTGGCTATGCCGCCTCGCGAGGGCCGACGAGTCTACCGCCGGGCGCGGCTCGGTCAAGGCGCGCGGCGACGTCGGCCCCCGTTCCTCGGCCGGCGCTCCCCGGATCCTGGAGCCCGACACCCGCGCGCGCCTAGAATCCGCGCGGCCGACCGCGGGGAGGTGGCGGAATCGGTAGACGCATCGGACTTAAAATCCGAAGGGCCTGGCCCGTAGGGGTTCGACTCCCCTCCTCCCTACCAGCCGGCCGAGTCCGCGACGCGCGCGCTCGGCCGGCGCGAGCTTTCCGCCGGATTCCCTGTCGGGCGCGCGTCGTCGCCTTGCTGCTCCCGGCATGCAAGCCCCCTCGCCCGCTCCGATGGACGCCCGCCCCGACGACACGCCGCCGCACGCGCTGGAGACCTTCGCGCTCATCCAGCGTCACCGCGCCGGCGACCGCGCCGCGCTGGACGAGCTGTTCGCCCGCTACGCCGAGCGCGTGCGGCGCATCGTGCGCGTGCGCATGGGCAGCTTCCTGCGCTCGCGCGCCGAGGTCGAGGACGTCGTGCAGGAGACCATGCTGCGCGCGTTCCGCTCGCTCGATCGCTACGAGGAGCGCGAGGACGCGAAGCTGATCGACTGGATGGCGCGCATCGCGGAGAACTCGCTGCGCAACCTGTTCCAGCGCGAGCACGCCGGCAAGCGCGACGCGGCGCGCGAGGTGGCGCTGGAGAGCCTGCGCGACAAGGCCGCGCCGAGCAGCCTGGGGTGGGACGTCGTCGCCGACTCGGTCCCGCCGCCCGACAAGGTCGCGCACGCGGAGATGGAGGAGATCGTCGACGACTGCCTGGCCGAGCTGCCGGAGGAGCAGCGCGAGATCATCCTGCTCGTCGACTACGCGCGCGCGGACTGGGAGCTGGTCGCCGAGCGCACGGGCCGCGCCAGCGCGGGCGCGGCGCAGCAGTACCACCGGCGGGCACGGGTGGCGCTGGCGGCGAAGGTCGAGCGGCGGTTGCGCCGCTAGGGACGGACCCGAGGGGGGCCGAGCGCGATGCAGCGGCAGCGGCGCGGCGAGCTCGACGTCGCGGGCGCCTCATCAAGTTGGAAGATCGGGAAGGTAGGAAGGGCTGGAAGGGACAACGGCAGGCGAGACGTCACGGCGAGTTCGGGCCCACAACAGCGCAGGACAACACCGACCGGGCGAAGCCCGGGCCGGCCAGAGGCCGGCCCGGGCTTCGCCCGGTCCGAGTTCGATACCTCTCGTACCTCGGCGTCGAGAAACTCGCCGAACCGATTCAGCTGCCGTTGTCCCTTCCAGCCCTTCCTACCTTCCCGATCTTCCAACTTGATGAGGCGCCCGAACCGCCCTCGCCTCCGTTGCGCCGCGCCTGCGTCGACGTCGGCCCTCCTGCGGCCCAAAGCACGGCCGGCGGCCGCGCGAGTCGCGCGACCGCCGGCCTGGAGCAGCGGCGCGAGGGCGGACGCTCAGCCGCGCGCGGCGAGGTCGGTGTAGACCGCGTCGTGGCTGCCGACGAAGACCTGCGCGGGGCGGAAGATCTTGTTGTCGACCATCTGCTCGCGCCAGTGCGCCAGCCAGCCGGCGACGCGCGAGATGCCGAAGATGGGCGTGAAGACGTCCGTCGGGATGCCCATCTTCTGGTAGACGATGCCCGAGTAGAAGTCGACGTTCGGGTAGATGCCCTTCTCGCCGAGCTTCTCGACCACGGCCTTCTCGAGCTCGAGCGCCACGTCGTAGATCGGCGTCGAGCCGGTCTTCTCGAAGAGCTCGCGCGCCAGCGTCTGCAGCACGAACGAGCGCGGGTCCTTCGTCTTGTAGACGCGGTGGCCGAAGCCCATCACCTTGCCGCGCGTGGCGAGCTGGTCGTCGAGCCAGGCGCGCACGCGGTCGACGGTGCCGACCTTCTCGAGCTGGATGAGGACGCGCTCGTTGGCGCCGCCGTGCAGCGGCCCCTTCAGCGAGCCGATGGCCGACGCGCAGACCGTGTACGGGTCGGCCTCGGTCGAGGCGACCACGCGCGCGGTGAACGTCGAGGCGTTCATCGTGTGGTCGGCGTGCAGCACGAGCGCGACGTCGAGCACGTGCGACTCGAGCACGTTCGGCGTCTCGCCGCGCAGCATCCACAGGAAGTTGGCGGCCGTGTCGAGCGACGGGTCGGGCGCGACGAAGGGCTGCCCCTGGCGGGCGCGCTCGAACGCGGCCACCATCACCGGCGTGGCGGCGATCAGGAGAGCGATGTCCTCGTCGCGCGAGGCCAGCTTGCCCTCCATGTGCATGCCGAGCGCGGCGTAGCCGGCCTGCAGCGCGGCCATCGGGTGGCCGTCCTTCGGCAAGCCGGCGAGCGTCGCGAGCAGCGCCGGGGGCAGCTCGCGGTAGCGCGCGAGCTTCGCGCGGAAGCCAGCGAGCTCGTCCGCGGTCGGCAGCGTGCCGTACAGGAGGAGCCAGGCGGTCTCCTCGAAGTTGCTCTGCGCGGCCAGCGTCTCGATGCGATGGCCGCGGTACTCGAGGATGCCGGCCTGGCCGTCGATGTAGCTGACGGCCGACTCGGCGCAAGGGATCCCGGCCAGGCCGGGAACTAGGGTGGGAGCTTGGGAGGTCACGGGAGAAAGGCTGGGGGTGCTTCGGAGGGATCGAGGCAGGTGGGAGGCGCGGCCCGCGGCGCGGTCACAGCGACTCGAGGTACTGCACGAGCAGGCGCGCGCCGACGCCCGTGCCGCCCTTGCCGCCGGTGTAGTCGCGGGCGTTCTGGTTCCAGGCGCTGCCCGCGATGTCGAGGTGGGCCCAGGCCGGGCCGTCCACGAACTGCGAGAGGAAGGCCGCGCCGGCGATCGAGCCGCCGCCCATGTTGGGCGAGCAGATGTTGCGCAGGTCGGCCGGGCTGTCCTTGAGGTTCTCGACGAAGGCGGGCTCGAGCGGCAGCGGCCAGACCTTCTCGCCCGTCGCGCGGCCGGCCGCGCTGAGACGGTCGCGCAGCTCGTCGCAGGTGCTGAACATGCCGGAGACCTCGTGGCCGAGGCCCATCACGACCGCACCGGTGAGCGTGGCGAGGTCGATCAGCGTGTCGGGCTTCACCTTCGCGCAGACGTAGTGCAGCGCGTCGGCGAGGATCAGGCGTCCCTCGGCGTCGGTGTTGATCACCTCGACCGTCAGACCCTTCATCGAGACGTGCACGTCGCCCGGCTTGGTGGCCTTGCCGTCGGCGAGGTTCTCGCTGCTCGGCACGACACCGTGCACCTCGTAGGGCACGTCGAGGCCCGCCAGCGCGTGGAAGGCGCCGAGCACCGCCGCGCTGCCGGACATGTCGTAGCGCATCTCCTCCATGCCCTTCGAGGGCTTGAGGCTGATGCCGCCGGCGTCGAAGGTCAGGCCCTTGCCCACGAAGGCGATGCGGCCCTTGGACTTGCCCTTGGGCTTGTAGACGAGGTGGATCAGCTTGGCGGGCTCCTCGGAGCCGGCCGAGACGCCGAGCAGGAGGCCCATGCCGAGCGCCTTCATGCCGGCCTCCTCGAGCACCTTGCAGGTGATGCGCGTCGAGCGCTTGGCGAGCCCGCGCGCCTCGGCGGCGAGCTGCGTCGGCGTCATCTGGTTGCCGGCCTTGTTCTGCAGGTCGCGCGTGAAGCAGTTCGCCTCGCCGAGCACGACGCCGTGCTCGACGCCGCTCTTCAGCGCGGCGCCCTTGCCGAGCGTCGCGACCTTCTTGAGCTTCGCCGGCTTGGGCGCGCTCTTGCCACCGTCGTAGCGGTAGGCGCCCATCACCGCGCCCTCGGCCAGCGCGCTCCCGAACGCCGACGCGCCGCCGGCCATGGCGGCCACGGCCTCGGGGACGAAGAACGTCGCGTCCTCGGCCTCGACCGTCTCGGCCTTCTTCACGGCGATCGCGGCGGCGCGGCGCACGCGCTCGCCGTCGACGTCCTCGCGCTTGCCGAGACCGACGAGCAGCACGCGGCGCGCCGCGCCCGCGGTCGCGTCGCTCAGGCGCACCTGGCGGAACTCGCCGCGGAAGTCCTCCAGCGCGGCGGGCGCGAGCGCGACGCCGTCGGGGAGAGCGGGCGCCTCGCCCTCGGCGGCGAGGACGATCAGGAGCGCGGTGCGCGGCAGCTTGCCGGTGTCGTTCTTGTGACTGAGCTTCATGAGCTGTGGGGCGATGGGGATGAGCTTGGGGGAACGGGCCGCGCCCGCGATCACATGTCGACGTACTTCGGACCGCCCCCGCCCTCGGGGACGACCCACTCGATGTTCTCGTAGGGATCCGCGATGTCGCAGGTCTTGCAGTGCACGCAGTTGCTCGCGTTGACGAGCACGCCCGGCTCGGCGGCCTCGCTCGGCCACTCGTAGACGGCCGCGGGACAGAAGTGCTGGCAGGGGTTGCCGTACTCGCGCGTGCAGCGCTCGACGCAGATCGACGGGTCCTTGACGATCAGGTGGCTGGGCTGATCCTCCTCGTGGATCGCTCCCGACCAGTACACGTCGGTGAGCTTGTCCATCGCCGTCGTGTCGTTGTAGGTCGGGAACTCGAAGCGCGACTCGGACACGTGGCGCGTCGTCGTGTGGTCGGCGTGACCCGCGCGGTGCTTCACCAGCCCGCGGCCGCCGGTGACGCGCTGCACCGCGGCGTCGAGCATGCCGGCGAGCATCCCGCCGTCGAACGCCTGGCGCCAGTTGCGCACGCCCCACAGCTCCTCGCGCGCCCACGAGGCCTCGAAGAGCTCGGTGTAGCGCGCGAGCTTGGCGCTCGAGGTGTCGCCCGCGGCCACGGCGTCGGCGATCGCCTCGGCGGCCAGCAGGCCCGACTTGATCGCGAGGTGGATGCCCTTGAGCGTCGCGGTGTTGAGGAAGCCGGCGGTGTCGCCCACCAGGCAGAAGCCGTCGCCCTGCAGGCGCGGCATGGCGAAGTAACCGCCCTCGGGCAGCGTCTTCGCGCCGTAGCGCACCACCTTGCCGCCCGCGATGAGGTCGGCCACGAAGGGGTGCTGCTTGAACTTCACGAACAGCGCGTGCGGGTCGAGCTTCGCGTCCGCGTGGTCGAGGCCGACGACGTAGCCGAGGTTGATGTGGTTCTCGGAGATGCCGTAGATCCAGCCGCCGCCGTAGCCGTCCGACCCGAGCGGGTAGCCGCCGCAGTGGAAGACCGAACCGTAGAGCTGCTTGGCGCGCTCGGCCGGGATCTCCCAGATCTCCTTCACGCCCGTGCCGTACGTCTGCGGGTTGCGGCCCTCGTCGAGGTGCAGCCGGCGGATCAGGCCCTTCGCGAGGCTGCCGCGCGTGCCCTCGCCGAAGACGGTCACGCCGGCCTTCACGTTCATGCCGGGCTCGAAGGTCGCCTTCTTCGAGCCGTCCTTGGCGATGCCGCTGTCGCGCGTCTGCACGCCGACGACGCGCTCGCCGTCGTAGAGCACCTCGGCCGCGGCGAAGCCGGCGTACAGCTCGATGCCCGCGGCCTCGACCTGCTCGCCCATCCAGCGCACGACCTTGTTCAGGCTGACGATGTAGTTGCCGTGGTTGCGCAGCTGCGGCGGCGTCAGCATCCCGTCGAAGCGGTTGTGCTTGCCGTTCTTGCGCAGGAAGGCCATCGCGTCGTAGGTGACCTCGCGCTCGATCGGGAAGCCGCGCTCCTTCCAGTCGGGGAACAGCTCGGCGATGCCGCGCGGGTTCATCACGGCGCCCGAGAGCGTGTGGTGCCCCACCTCCTCGGCCTTGTCGAGCACCAGGATCACCTTGTCGTCGAGCCCGCGCTCGGCGAAGAGCTGCTGCAGGCGCAGCGCGCAGGCGAGGTTCGCGGGCCCCGCGCCGACGAGCAGGACGTCGACCTCGAGCTCCTCGCGCTCGACGTCGCGGACGTTCAGGGTGTACTGAGGGTTCTCGTTCATGGCTCCGTGCCGCGCGCGGGCGCGCAGGGACACCTCGGGGCGCGGCGGGCGCCGCCGCGGACCGCCCAGGTGCCGAATTGGCGCAAGAGAGTAGCAGGCGGGCCCGTTCGAGACCACCGCGCCGCCCGCCCGCGCGCGGGCTCACATGAGCTCGCGGTAGCGCTCGGGCGCCACCAGGAAGGGGTTCGTGCGGCGCTCCTCGCCCAGGGTGCCGCCCGGCCCGTGACCGGGCACGAAGCGCACGTCGTCGCCGAGCGGCAGCAGCACGTCGCGGATCGAGGCGATCAGCGTGTCGTAGTCGCCGCGCGGGAAGTCGGTGCGGCCGATCGAGCCCTGGAACAGCACGTCGCCGACGAGCACGAGTCCGCCCGCGGGGTGGTGGAACACGACGTGGCCGGGCGTGTGACCGGGCGTGGCGAGCACCTCGAGGCGCTCGTCGCCGAAGCGCACCTCGTCGCCCTGCGCGAGCCAGCGATCGGGGACCACGGCCTCCGCCGTTCCGAGGCCGAACGTCCGCGCCTGCTCGGGCAACGCCTCGAGCCAGAACGCGTCCTCGCGGCCCGGGCCCTCGACCGGCACGCCGTGGCGGCGCGCGAGCTCGGCCGCGCCCGCCGCGTGGTCGACGTGGCCGTGCGTGAGCAGCACCTTCTCGAGCGTCGCGCCCTCGCGCGCGAGCACCGCCTCGATGCGCTCGAGGTCGCCGCCGGGGTCGACCACGGCGGCTCGGTGTGTCGCCTCGTCGACGAGCACCGAGCAGTTCTGCTGGAAGGGCGTGACCGGGACGATCGTGACGCGCATCAGGAGCGATCTCCGATCCAGTGGTGGCCGGCCTGGTAGACCTCCTTCTTCCACACCGGCAGGCTGCGCTTGAGCTCGTCGATCAGGAAGCGCGCGGCGAGGAAGGCCGCGTCGCGGTGCGGGCTCGCCACGGCGATGACGACCGACGGCGCGCCCACCTCCACCGCGCCGATGCGGTGCGCGCACGCCATGCGCAGCGCGCGCTCGGGGGCGTCGTCGCCGTCCCCGCTCCCGTGCTCGGCGCGGCAGCGCGCGAAGATGCGCTCCATCTCCGGCCCGGCCATGCGCTCGAAGGCCTCGTAGTCGATGCGCACGACGTCCTCGCCGCGGTTGGTCTCGCGCACGTTGCCGCAGAAGACCACCACCGCGCCGCACGTCGGGTGCTCGACGCGCCGGCGCCACGCCTCGACGTCGAGCGGCGCCCGGCACAGCTCGAACACGCCCGCGGCGAGGCGCTCGTCCTCGTCGCGCGCGCCGCCCGAGACCGGCGGCAGGAGCGCCAGCTCGGCGCCCTCGCGCAGCGGCGTGTCGTCGCTCACGTACTCGGTGCCGAGCACGCCCGAGACGTGCGCGAGCTCGCCGAGCTCGGGCCGCCGCCGCGCGAGCTCGCGCTTGAGCGCGCCCACGCTGAGGCCGTCCTCGAGCTCGTCGAGCAGGAGCTCGCTCTCGCCCGCGCGCTCGCGCAGGGCGGCGAAGAGCAGCACGCGCACCTTCATGGCGTCGTGGCGAACGGCGCGGAGGCGCGCGTTCAGAACGGCGTGTCGTCGACCTCGAGGTAGTCGGGCTGCGGGTCGCCGTAGCCCCCACCGCCGCCGCTACCGCCGCCGCCGCGCTGCTGGTAGCGACCCCCGCCACCGCCGCCTCCGCCGCCGCTCGAGCGCTCGTAGCCGCCGGAGCGCTCGTAGTCGCCCCCGCCGCCGCCGGCCCCGCCCTCGCGGCCGCCGCCGACGAACTCCCAGCTCTCGGCCACGACGTACAGCTTGCTGCGCTTCTGGCCGTTCTGGTCCTCCCACTGGTCGTAGCGCAGCTCGCCCTCGACGAAGGCCGGCTTGCCCTTGGAGTGGAACTTCTGGAAGGCCTCGCCGCGCTTGCCGAAGATCGTCACGTCGACGAAGGTCGGCTCCTCGCGCCACTCGCCGCTCTGCGAGTCCTTGAAGCGCCGGTTGACCGCGAGGCCGAACTTGCAGACGGCGATGTTGCTGGGCGTGTAGCGCAGCTCGGGATCGCGGGTCAGGTTGCCCATCAGGATGACCTTGTTGTAGCTCGACACGGCGGTTGCCTCCTCGTGCGGGGACGTCTCTCGGACCGGAACGGAGGGGCGCCGACGCGGCGCCCCGAGGACCCGTAGTCTAGCCCTCGCCGCGGGCCGATCCCACCACCCCGCGGACGATGGACAGCCCTCCGGCCCCTCCCTACCATGGGCCCATCGCCCCCAGCACGCACGAGGACCCATGAGCGCCGACACCGCCCCGCAAGCCCCCAAGTCCGGCCGTGAACGCCGCCGTTGGCCGCGCGCCAAGGCCGACTGGCCGATCTCGCTGGAGCTGCCCGAGGGGCGCTTCGAGGCGCGCGTGCGCGACGTCAGCCAGGCCGGGGTGTGCTGCTTCCTCGACCGGCCGCTCGACCTGATGACGGTGCTCGGCATCGAGCTGCAGTTCCCCGGCCCCGCAGGGCTGGTCGTGAGCGGGCGCGGCATCGTCGTGCGCTCCGAGCGCATCAGCGAGCGCCTCGACCACTACGAGATCGCGGTCTTCATGCCCGAGCTCTCGGACGCGGACAAGGCCGCCATCGCGACGTACGTCGAGGCCCACCCCGAGCTGGCGGCGCGCTGAGCTTCGGGGACGCCGCGCTGCCCTCGGCCGCGGACCGTGGTCGCGCGCGGCGCTCCGGGCGCCCTCAGGCGCGGCGCAGCTCGAGCACGCGCGGCACGCGCTCGAGGTCGTCGTGCACGCGCGCCGCGAGCCCGCGCGCGGCGGCCAGCGCCAGCACGCGCTCGCGCTGCTTCCAGCCCAGCTCGACGAGCGCGAGGCCGCCCGGCGCGACCAGCGCGTCGAAGCGCTCGACGACGCGGCGCACCCAGTGGTCGGGGTCGCCGGCCGGCGCGTAGAGCGCGAGCTCGGGCTCGTACTCGCGCACCTCCGGCGCGAGCTCGGGCGCCTCCTCGGGCATCACGTAGGGCGGGTTCGAGACGAGGAGGTCGAAGGGCCCGCGCGCCGCGAGCACGTCGAGGCCGTCGCCGAGCAGCACCTCGACGGCGGCGCCGAGGCGCTCGGCGTTGCGGCGCGTCTGCTCGACCGCCGAGGGCGAGACGTCGACGGCGGTGACGACGCTGCCGGCCAGCTCGAGCGCGAGCGTCACCGCGAGGCACCCGCTGCCGCAGCCGAGGTCCGCCACGCGCAGCCCGTCCGCGCCGCCGCGCGCCGCGCTCGCGTCGCGCGCCAGGTCGACCAGCTGCTCGGTCTCCGGCCGCGGCACGAGCACGCCCGCCGCCACCGCGAAGTCGCGGCCGTAGAACTCGCGCTTGCCGGTGATGTACGCGGTGGGCTCGCGCCGGCCGCGGCGCACGAGCGCGTCGCGCGCGACGTCGACCTCGGCCGGCGACACGGGCCGCTCGAGGTCGAGGTAGAGCTGCAGGCGCGAGAGCCCCAGCGCGTGCGCCACGAGCAGCTCGGCCTCGAGCCGCGCCTCCCCGAGCTCCTTGCGCTCGAGGAAGGCGCGCGCCATGCGCAGCATCTCCCCCGCCGTGCGCGGCGCAGGCGGCGCTCCGGGCCCCGGGCTCACGCGCGCGGCTCCGCCGTCACGGGCGACGCTGCGTCTCCCGCGCCGCCTTGCGCGCCTCGAGCTGCGCGGCCTTCTTGGCCTCGCCGTGCGCCTTGGCCTCCTTCATCGCGACGTACATCGTGTACGCCGCCATCGAGCCGGCCACGGCGACGAGGATCGCACCGGCGCCGCCGAGGATCGCGCCGAGCCCGATGCCCTCCTCGCGCCCGAAGACCCGCAGCAGCGCCATGACGCCCGCGATGGCCGGCGCCAGGAACATGATCGGGAACATCGGGTTGAAGCGCCCGCCGTGCTCGTAGTCGTAGATATGCGTCAACGTCAGGCCGGCGAGCAGCAGGAAGCCCTTCTCGGCCAGCGGGCCGGAGTTGTCCATCATCAGCTCGCCGGTCGCCATCGTGTCCCACGAGAGCAACGGCAGCACGCCGAGCAGCGCCAGCGCGCCCGCCACGACGAACAGCGGCAGGAACGAGCTCTTGCCGAGCGAGGCGATGAAGCCGGGCACCTTGACCGCGTCGCGGTACAGGTGCGCCTGGTGCCAGACGTAGAGACCGCCGAGCACGAGCAGCTTCTCGACGATCGTCTGCCACCAGAAGACCTGCGTGATCGTCGCGCCGTCGACCTCGGTGCTCACGATCGGCACGCCGCCCCACGGCAGCAGGCAACCGATGAGCAGCCACAGCGCGGCCTTGCGCAGGATCAGCGGCGCGTGCTCCATCTCGCGCTTGGGCTTCTCGCCGGGGCCCTCCCACTTGATCCAGGTGGGCGCCTTCTTCTTGGAGGCCGCGCGCGCTTCGCGGTCCTTCTCCATGCGCTCGCGACGCGAGCCGCTGGAGGCGGTCACGGCGCCCGGCTTGGGCGCCTCGGGCGTGTTCGAGGTCGTCGCGCCGGCCTTGAGCGGCGCGCTCGGCGTCGGCACCGGCGAGGCCTGCGGCGGCGGGGCGGGCGCCGGCTTGGCGGCCAGCGCGGCGGCGGCGCCCGCGACGGCGGCGGCGGGCGTCACGGTCGGCTCGGGTTCGGGCTTCGGCTCGGGCTTCGGCGGCGGCGCCGGGGTCGCGACCACGGGCTTCGGCGCGGGCTTGGGCGCCGGCGGCGGCAGCGGCTCGAGCTCCTCGAGCGGCTCCAGCTCCTCGAGGGCCTCGAGCTCCTCGACCTCGTGCAGCACCTGCTCCGCGCGCTGCTCCACCAGCTCCGCGTCACCGGGGAGCTCGTGCAGGTCCGGCAGGGGCTCCAGGTCGTCGAACTCGTGGTGCGTCTTGGCGTCGCGGTCGGTCATGCCAGCGGAGAGCAGGGGGTCTGGGGGGGATCGGGGCCGTCGGCGAGAACGGCCCGCGGCGGGCCGGGGTTCAGCGAGCCTACCCGGGCTCGCGCGGGGGGGCTACAGGTTGCGGATGCGCTCCTCCCGGTCGAGCTGGTCGAGGGCCTCGAGCAGCGGATCGAGCTTGCCCCCCACCACCTGCTCGAGCGAGTGGTTCACGTCGAGGCGGTGGTCGGAGATGCGGTTCTGCGGCCAGTTGTAGGTGCGGATGCGCGCGCTGCGGTCGCCCGTGCCGACCTGCGTCTTGCGGGCGCTGGCGCGCTCCTCGTGCAGGCGGCGCTGCTCGGCCTCGAGCAGGCGCGACTTGAGGATGCGCATCGCCTTGGCCTTGTTCTTGTGCTGCGACTTCTCGTCCTGGCACTGCACCACGGTGTTCGTGGGCAGGTGGGTGATGCGCACGGCCGAGCTGGTCTTGTTGACCGACTGACCGCCGGGGCCGCCGGCGCGCATCGTGTCGATGCGCAGGTCCTCCTCGCGCACGTCGATCTCGGCCTCCTCGGCCTCGGGCAGCACGGCGACCGTGGCGGCCGAGGTGTGGATGCGGCCCTGCGACTCGGTGGCCGGCACGCGCTGCACGCGGTGGCCGCCGGACTCGTGGCGCAGGAGGCGCCAGGCGCCGTCGCCCTCGACGCCGAGGGTGATCTCCTTGAAGCCGCCCACCTCGCTGGGCGACATCTCGAGCTCCTCGACCTTCCAGCGCTTGGCCTCGAAGTAGCGCCGGTACATGCGCGCGAGGTCGGCCGCGAAGAGCGTCGCCTCGTCGCCGCCCGCGCCGGCGCGGATCTCCATGATCACCTTGCTGCGGAAGTCGTCCTGCTCGGTGACCAGCGCGGCCTTGATCTCGTCGTAGAGGCCCTCGGCCTCCTCCTCGACGGCCTCGAGGTCCGCGCGCGCGAGTTCGAGGAACTCCTCGTCGTCCGCGTCGGCGTCGAGGATCGAGCGCGCCTCCTCCTCGCGCGACAGCAGCGAGTTCATGCGGCCGCAGAGCTCGTGCGACGCCTCGAGCTGCCCGCGCTCGCGCATCAGCTCGGCCAGGCGCTTGCCGTCGCTCGCGACCTCGGGGGCGGAGAGACGGTTCGTGAGCTCGTCGAAGCGCGCCGCGCGCTCGCGCAGCTTCTCGACGATGGCGGGAGCGAAGTCCATGGCGCGGGGACGCGCCGCCGCGGGCGTGGTCGGGGCTCAGCCGCGCCCTTCGGCGCTCGGGGCTCGGCCGCGCCCGTGGGCGCTTACTTCTTGGCGCCTTCGAGGCCGCTCTTGCCGAACTTCCTCATGAAGCGATCCACGCGGCCGGCGGCGTCGACGAACTTCTGCTTGCCCGTGTAGAACGGGTGGCAGGAGCCGCAGATCTCCACGCGCATCTCCTTCACCGTGGCGCGAGTCTTGAACTCGTTGCCACAGCCACAGTGGACCAGGCAATCCATGTACTTGGGGTGCACGTCCGCTTTCATCGGATCAAGCTCGTGGGCTAGCGTGGGCTAGGCAGGGGGGGTCTTCGCCGCGTGCGCGGGGGTGGCGTCGTCCACCGCCCGACGGCGAAAGGGAGCCGAACACTCTAGCCGTGCCCCGGGGGCCCCGCAAGCCCGCGAGCCCGACCTTCACACAAGCGCGGACGGTCCGCCGAGCGGCCCCTCGAGCTCCCCCACCAGGCGCCGCGCGAGGGCCACCGGCAGGCCGACGACGTTGTCGAAGCCGCCCTCCTCCAGCGCGGTCACGAAGGCGTCGGCCGTCTCCTGGATGGCGTAGCCGCCGGCCTTGTCGCGCCACTCGCCGGAGGCGACGTACGCGCTCACCTCGGCGGGCGTCAGGGCGCGCATGCTGACCCAGGTGCGCTCGAAGCCGGCGCGCCAGGCCTCGGGCCGCTCCAGGCGCGCGGCGTGCACGACGGCCACGCCGGTCACGACGCGGTGCCGCGAGCCCGAGAGCGCCTCGAGCATCGCGCGCGCCTCGACCTCGTCGGCGGGCTTGGCGAGCAGGCGCAGGTCCTCGTCGGGGCCGAGCGCGACGACCGTGTCCGCGCCCAGGACGAGCACGTCCTCACCGGCGTGCGCCGCGGCCACCGCGCGCGCCTTGCGCCGCGCGAGCTCGACGGCCGCGGCCTCGGGCGAGGTCACCGCGTCGAGGTCCTCGTCGGCGTGCGAGGGCTCGACCTCGAAGGTCAGCCCGGCCGCCGTCAGGAGGTCGCGCCGACGCGGCGACGCCGAGGCCAGGATCAGCCGTCGCACGCTCGCTCCCGCGCCGCGTCAGCGGCGGCGCGTGGCCTTCTTGGCGGTCTTCTTCTTGGCGGGCTTCTTGGTCGTGGCGGCCTTCTTCGTGGTCGTCTTCTTCGCGACCTTCTTGGCGGCCTTCTTCACGACCTTCTTGGCCGCCGGCTTCTTCGCCGCGGGCTTCTTGGCGGCCGCCTTCTTGGCGACCTTCTTCGGCGCGGCCTTCTTCGGCGCCGCCTTCTTCTGGGCGGCGGCCTTCTTCTTGGCCTCGTCGGCCTTCTTCTTCTCGGCCGCCTTCTTCGCGGCGGCGGCCTCGCGCTCGGCGACCTTCTTGGCGATCAGCGCCAGGCGCTGGGCCTCGCGCTCGGCCTTCTTGGCCTCCGCCTCGAGGCGCTTCGCCTCGCGCTCCTCGTCGCGCTTGCGGCGCGCGGCCTCCTTCTTCTCGAGGATCGCCTGACGGGCGTCCTCCTTCGCGCGCTGCTTCTCGAGCCGCTCCTGCTGGACCTTCCAGTCCTTGTGGATCTTCTTGCCGGTGCTGCACGCGTCGAGCAGCGGGCACTCCCAGCAGATCGGCTTCTTGCCGCACCAGCGGTCGGCCACGACGCCGAAGCCGTAGGCGTACGCGAGGCGCTCCTTGTCGGGCACCACCTTGTCGAGCGCCTCGCGCGCCTTGCGCATCGAGGACGTGCGCGTCATCAGGCCGAGGCGGTCGAGCGTGCGCACCAGGCCCGGCGTCGCCGGCGTCCCGGTGGGATCCATCAGCCAGAGCAGGTAGCCGGCCAGCGCCGTGCCGATGAAGTCCATCTGGCTCAGCGTCTTCATGCCGGCGTTGGGGTCCTCGTTCACGAACTCGAAGTCGAGGCCGTGGGACTTCTGGAAGACCTCCTTGAGGTAGGCCTGCACGAGCCGCGCCGCCGGCTTGTACTTGTCGAGGCGCGCCACGCCCTTGCCCTTGGGCGCGATCACCTCGGCGATCTCCTGGGCTTGCGCGACGCGCGTCTCGTTGTAGTCGGGGTAGGCCTTGCGCAGCGCCTCGAGCGCGGCCTTCGCGCGCGCCGGCGGCATGTCGCGCAGCAGCACCGCGTACATCCCAGCCTCGAGGATCGTGCAGCCCTCGGGCGCCTCGGGCAGGGGGTGCGGGAGTTCGACCTTCTCGAGGAGCTTCGCGGCGAGGTCCGATTTCTTGCTCACGTGATCCTTCCGTGACGTCGGGGTGCGCGGTCGAGGGGGGGATGCGCTCCACCACTTGCGGCAGAAACGCGCGCCGCGCGGCCCGGGGGGACCGCGAGCGCGTGGGAGTCCTGGCGCGTCCGCCCCCGAGCGGTGGCGTGCGCCGCGGAGTGCCGTCTACTCGCCGGCTTCGGCCGCCTTGGCGGCCGCGGCGGCGGCGCGCACGGCCTCGACCCGCGCGTCGCGGCGAGCCGTCTTCTTCTCGAGCGTGGCGCCCTTGCGCGCCTCGCGGCGCTTGTGCGTCGACGTGCTCGACTTGCGGCCGGTGCGCTTGCGCGGCTTGGCGGTGACGAGGCCCTCGTAGGCGCCGTTCTTCTTGAGGATGGAGCGCACCGTCTCGCTGGGCTGCGCGCCGTTGGCGAGCCAGAGCTTGGCGCGCTCGACGTCCAGCTTCACCTGCCCCTCGACGTTCGAGTTGACCGGGTCGTAGAGCCCGAGGCTCTCGATGAACCGGCCGTCCCGCGGGGAGCGGGAGTCGGCGACAGTGATTCGGTAGCAGGGGCGGTTGCGGCGCCCCGTGCGCTTCATGCGGATGACGACGACCATGGAGTGGTGTTCTGGCGGCGTGGGAGGGCCCGTCGCGGACCCGTGATCGGTCTGGAGAGCCGAATAGGAAAGCGAATCGCGGCCGCCCTGACAAGGGGGCACGCGCCTCCGAGCGTCATTTTCTGCCGCCCGGCGGCCCGACGCGGGCTCAGCGGCGGCCCTTGCGCTTCTTCTTGTCCTTCTTGCGCTTGTCCTTCTTCGAGCCGCTCTTGCGCGTCGCCGAGGAGCCCATCGGGCGCGGACCGCCCATCATCGAGGCGAGGTCCTCCATCCCGGCCGGGGCGCCGCCCCCGCCGAAGAGGCGGCTGCCGAGGCCCTTCACGCCGGCCCCCAGGCCCGCGCCGAGGCCGCCCAGGGCGTCCATCATGCCGCCGCCGCCCGAGGCCAGCTCGCCGGTGGCGGACATGCCGCGCAGGGTCTCCTTCTTGGCGCCGGCGCCGAGCATCGAGCCGAGCCCGAGCTTGTTCATCTGCTTCATCATCTGCTGCATCTGCTTGTAGCGCTTCAGCAGCTCGTTGACGGCGTCGAGCCCCTGCCCCGCGCCGCGCGCGATGCGTCGGCGGCGGCTCATGTCGAGCAGGTCGGGCTTGAGCCGCTCCTGCGGCGTCATCGACGTGAACAGCGCCTCGAGGCGGTTCATCTGCTTGTCGTCGACGTCGATGTCGCGCACTTCCTTGGGCATGCCCGGCATCATCCCGAGCACCTTCTTCATCGGGCCCATGCGGCGGATCATGCGCATCTGCGCCAGCATGTCCTCGAGCGTGAAGGAGCCCAGCAGCAGCTTCTCCATCGCGGCCTGCGCCTCGTGCTCGGAGATCTGCTCCTGCGCGCGCTCGACCAGGCCGACCACGTCGCCCATGCCGAGGATGCGCCCGGCCATGCGCTCGGGGTGGAAGGCGTCGAGGTCGTCGATCTTCTCGCCCGTGCCGATGAACAGGATCGGGCGGCCGGTGACCGCCTTCAACGACACGGCCGCGCCGCCGCGCGCGTCGCCGTCGAGCTTGGTCAGGATGCAGCCGGTGAGCTGCAGGCGCTCGTCGAAGGCCTTGGCCGAGTTGACCGCGTCCTGACCCGTCATCGCGTCGACGACGAGCACCTGGTCGTGCGGCTGCGTGGCCTTGGCGATCTCGGCCACCTCGGCCATCAGCTCGTCGTCGACGTGCAGGCGGCCGGCGGTGTCGAGCAGCACCAGGTCGTAGCCCTGCTTGCGCGCGTGCTCGACGCCCTTCGCGCAGAGCTGCGGCGGCGTCAGGCCCTCCTCGTGGAAGACCGGCACGTCGAGCTGACGGCCGAGCACCTTGAGCTGCTCCACGGCCGCCGGGCGCTTGATGTCGGCGGCCACCATCAGCGGGCGCTTGCCGCGCTTCTCGCGCAGGAACTTGGCGAGCTTGGCGCAGGTCGTCGTCTTGCCCGCGCCCTGCAGGCCGGCCATCAGCACGACCGTGGGCCCGCTCTTCGCGAAGCTGAGCTGCGCGTCCTCGGGCCCCATCAGCTCCACCAGCTCCTGGTGGAACGCGTGCACGAACTGCTGCGAGGGGTCGACGCCCTGCAGGCGCTGCTCACCCGTGACGCGGGCCTTCACGCGCTCGGTGAAGTCGCGCGCGACCTTGAAGTTCACGTCGGCCTCGAGCAGCGCCTGGCGCACCTCGCGCAGGCCCTCGGCCACGTTCTCCTCCGTCAGCTCCTTGCGGCCGCGGAGGAAGGAGAAGGTGGTGCTGAGGCGGTCGGTGAGGGTCTCGAACATGGGCGCGATGAGGGAGGCGGAGGGCGAGCAGTATAGCGGCGCGGCGCGCGCGGCGCCCCGCGGGGCTACGCGCGCCCGGGCGTCGCCGTGCGCGGCCGGCGCGCGAGCACGATCAGGCTCGACTCGACCAGCGGCACGCGCACGCGCAGCGCCTCGAGCGGGCCGCCGCCCGCGTCGGGGTCGCCCAGCACCTCGAGCACCTCGAAGCCGAAGCGCCGCTCGAGCAGCCGCGCGAGCTGCCCCGGCCCGAAGTAGGTCAGGTGCTGCCACGCGTCGAGGTAGGAGCCGCGCCGTGCCGCGTTGCGCAGCCCGAGGCGATCCTGCAGCAGCTTCCAGCGCGCCGAGAGCGACTGCACGTTGGGCACGCCGAGGTACAGCAGGCCGCCCGGCGCGAGCAGCTCGCGCACGCGCTCGAGGTAGGCGTCGGGGCGCTTGACGTGCTCGAGCACCTGGTCGAGGAAGACGACGTCGTAGCGCCCCGGCCGCGGCTCGATCTCCGGCAAGTGGCCGGCGCGCACCTCGCAGCCGAGGTGCGCGGCGAGCCGCGCGGCGTGCGCGGCGTCGACCTCGACGCCCTCGATCTCGAAGCCCAGCTCGCGCGCCAGCACGAGCTCGAGCCCGTCGCCGCAGCCGACGCCGAGCAGCCGCCCGCCGCGCTGGTGGGGCAGCACGCGGCGCAGGTTGCGCAGCTTGCGCGCGCGCCGCGTCGGGTCGTGCGCGCCGAGCGCCTCCTCCTCGGTGTAGCCCGCGTAGAACTCGGCCAGCGCCGCGTCGGTGTAGCGCGGGTTCATGAACCACGTGCCGCAGCGCTCGCAGCCGTCGATGCGCACGCCGCGCCCGTCCGTCAGGCGGTGGCCGATCTCGGCCGCCGCGCAGACCGGGCACGCCGCGAGCGGCGCGTCGAACTCGAGCGCCGGCGGCGCGAATCCCAGCTCCCCCATGCGGACCGCCCTACTCCTGCTCGCGCCGGATGACCGCGCCCAGCGGCGCGAGGCGCTCCTCGATGCGCTCGTAGCCGCGGTCGATGTGGTAGACGCGGTGGATCTCGGTCTCGCCCTCGGCCACGAGCCCGGCGAGCACCAGCGCCGCCGACGCGCGCAGGTCCGACGCGGTGACCGGCGCGCCCGAGAGGCGCTCGGTGCCGCGCACGATGGCCATCGAGCCCTCGCGCCGCACCTCGGCGCCCATGCGCGCGAGCTCGGCCAGGTGCATGTAGCGGTCGGGGTAGATGCGCTCGGTGATGATCGAGATGCCGTCGGCCATCGTCATCAGGCTCATCCACTGCGCCTGCAGGTCGGTCGGGAAGCCCGGGAAGACGTGCGTGGTGACGTCGGTGGCGCGCGGCCGCTCGGCGGCGCTGCGCGGCTCGTACGCCTGCGTCTCGATCCAGTCCTCGCCGACCTCCAGCGGCACCTGCGCCTCGCGCAAGCGCTCGATCAGCACGCTGAGGTGCGCCGGCCGGCAGCCGCTGACGCGCACGCGCCCGCCGGTCATGGCGCCGGCGATGACGTACGTGCCGGCCTCGATGCGGTCGGGGATCACGGTGTGCTCGGCGCCGCCCAGCTCCTCGACGCCCTCGATGATCAGGCGCGGCGAGCCGAGGCCCTCGATGTTCGCGCCCATCGCGCGCAGGCAGCGGCCGAGGTCGACCACCTCGGGCTCGCACGCCGCGCCGTGGATCACGGTGCGCCCCTTGGCGAGCACGGCGGCCATCATCACGTTGGCGGTGCCGAGCACCGACGAGCCGAAGGCCGTGCCGAGGAACATCTCGGCGCCGCGCAGCCCGTCCTTGGGAGCCTCGGCGACGACGTAGCCGCTCTCGATGCGCACGTCCGCGCCGAGCGCGCGGAAGCCCTTCAGGTGCAGGTCGATCGGCCGCACGCCGAACACGCAGCCGCCGGGCAGGCTGACCTCGGCCCGGCCGGAGCGCGCGAGCAGCGGCCCGAGAACGCAGACCGAGCCGCGCATCTTGCGCACGTGCTCCCACCCGGCGCGGGTCGCGTGGAGCTCGGGGGTGTGGGCGTGCAGGGTGCCGTGATCGTCCCGGCTCGTCTCGCAGCCCAGCTCGGCCAGGACGCGGCGCATGGTCTCCACGTCGGAGAGCTGCGGCGCGTTGTGCAGGGTCAGGGGCCGCGAGGTCAGGAGGGAGGCGGCGAGGATCGGCAGGACGGCGTTCTTGGAGCCTGCGGTGGGGACTTCGCCGGTCAGGCGGTGACGGCCCTCGACGATGAGCTTGTCCATGGTGCGCGGTGAGGAGTGCGGCCGAGCGGGATGGGGAGCGCGGTGAGGCGAGGGTAGAGGTCGGGAGGGGGGGAACGAAGAGGGTGGTGAGGGTTTTGGAGGGGGGTGGGAGGGGGGGTGGGGAGGAGGGCGCGGCGCTCGGGCTCGGGTTCGAGCAGAACGTCGGAGCGGAGCGGCGGGGACGCCCCACCGTCCGTCCGCGCCTGCCGTCACCGTCGCCTTCGGCCCGGACCTCGCAAGCGAGGGCCGAAGGCGACGGTGACGGCAGGCGCGGACGGACGGCGGGGCTGGGGGGAGGTCTAGGCAGGTGCAGCGGCGGGGAGAGCCCGTGGGGTGGTCGTGTGGGAGTTCGTGCGGGTGCGGGGAGGCGGGGCGATGTGCGAGGACGAGACGGAGCGAGGGGAGCGCGGCGCCACCTGGACGAGATCGGGTGCGAGCGTCCGTCGTCGTCCCGCCACGAGGAGCTCGGAGAACGACGTGTGGAGCGCGGACGAGTCGAGCGACGACGTGGAAGAGCGCCGGAATCAAGTTCGAGAAGGCGATGGGAGCGCCCGCCGTCGTTTCGCCACGCGGCGTCCGAACGCGCGCGCCGTAGCGAGGTGACCCGTGCTCGAGGAACGACATGTCGAACTCGGACGAGATCCGTGGCAAGCGCTCGCACCGGTCGAGTCGAGGGCCGAAGCCGAAGAGCGCCGGAATCAAGTTCGAGACCCAAGCGCGAACGCGGCGCCAATCGGCTCGATCGAAGGCATCGAGCTCGAACGCCTCGCGCCGCGGCGAAGCCGCGGGCGCTCGAGGCGTTCTAGCTTCGTCTCCGGTCTTCTTCCGGTCCGAGTCGCATCGCCGAGCAAGTCTCGAGTTGTGAGTTCTGCCGGCATGGAAGAGTGGTGTTGCTCCAGGCGTGAACGCGACTCGACGCGTGTGCGAAGGGACCTCACCGAGCGAAGCGCGTCGCCATCTAGATCGACTCCATTCGCGGAATGGACGTCGTTTTCGAGAGGTATCAGCAAACCCCTGGACACGCCGCACGTCATAACAAGCATGACGCTCGCACAGCAATCGACCTTCGCCTTCGTCGACGCGCCGACCTGGGGCGGCGCGCGCGACAACGCCGGCCGCAAGAAGAAGCACGGCCACGTCCCCCACGCTCCGCGTCGCTCCGTCTGCAAGAGCCACCTGCGCCTCGTCACGACGAAGCTCTGCGCCGGCCTGCCTTCGCTCCGCTCGCGCGACGGCGGCGAGGTCTGCGTCGAGGCGATACGCGCCGCGCAGCGCGCCGACTTCCGCATCCATCACTTCTCGATCCAGCACGACCACCTGCACCTCGTCCTCGCCGCCGACTCGCGCGACGCCTTGGCGCGCGGGATGAAGTCGCTGTGCACGCGCATCGCTCGCCGCCTGAACCGGCGTTGGGGACGAACCGGTCGCGTCTTCGCCCAGCGCTTCCACGACGAGGTGCTGAAGTCGCTCGGCCGCTTGTGGCACGCGTTGCGCTACGTGCTCTGCAACCACAACAAGCACGGCTCGGGCGCCGGCCGCGCCGCGGTCGCGCCCGACCTGTTCTCCTCCGGTCGCTACTTCGACGGCTGGGCCGATTTCGCGGCCGACTGGAACCCGCGCGCTCGCGGCTCCCACGTCGCTCCCCCGCCGTGGACCCTGCGCGAGTGCGTGAAGCGCTACGGCCGTTTCTCGCTGCACTTCACACCGAAGCCGCGCGTCGTCCGCGCGGCCTGAGCCGGCGTTCGTCGACGACGCTCCAGCGCCCACGCGTCGCAGCCGCGGCGCGCACGCGGCCACGAGCTCCCCAACCCGCCGGCGCGCACGCGACCTCGACGGCGCACCGTCACTCCACCACCGGCGCACAGCCGCTCGTCCCGCGAGCCCTGCCCGGCGCGCGCAGCACCCACGCCATGCGCACGCGCGAAGGCGCACTCGCTCGGCCCCGCGACGCGCCACACGACACGCGGAACACGACGCGGGCAGCGCCAAGCGTGAAGCGGCGAACGCGCAGGACTCGCCAACGTCAGCGGCACGCCAGCTCGGACCCTGCCGGCGAGACGCTCTGCCCTTCGCAGCCGTCACCGATTCGCCAACGCCACGCCCGACAAGCTCTCGCGCAGCCCCCGCGCCCCCGCCCCGACCGGTCGCAGCCCAACCTCTCCATCACTCCAGACCTCCCCCCAGCCCCGCCGTCCGTCCGCGCCTGCCGTCACCGTCGCCTTCGGCCCTCGCCTGCAAGGCGGGCCAGAAGGCGACGGTGACGGCAGGCGCGGGCGGGCGGCGGGGCGTCCCCGCCGCTCCGCACCCGTGCCCTGCTCGAACCCGAGCCCGAGCGCCACCCCCCGCCCCCCCCCCCCCCAGTTGACTCCCCCTCACCCCCTCCTATCCTCTTCCCCTCTCAATCGCCGCGATCCGCCCTCGCGCGGCCCATCCCGCCCCTCCGTCGGCCCGCTCTCATGACCGAAGAGACCCTCGCCCCCGAGGCCCCGATCGACTTCGACATCACCTCCTCGCCCATCCAGAGCTTCACGGCTCTGCAGGAGGCGCGCAAAGCGGTCTTCGCAACGGGACGCTCCGTCGACGCGTTCCGGCGCAAGGTCGACGCGCTCGGCGACTCCGGCGACCAAGGCCTGCGGCGCGGCGTCGGCGCGTGGATGCTCGGCGACTACGAGCAAGCCTGCCGCCGCCTGAGCGAGCACGCGAGCGACGACGTCGCCTCGTTCACGCACGCGAACGCGCTGATGTCGCTGGCGCGCTACAGCGCCGCCAAGCCGATCTTCGAGCGCCTGTCGAAGAAGTACCCCGGTGAGCCGAAGGCCCTGGGCGGTTACCTCGAGGCCTGCCTCGAGGAGGCGCTGCAGCAGAAGGGCGAGGCCGACACCGACGGCGTGCTCGCCGCGTACGAGGCCGAGCACGCGCACGCCAACGCCGAGTTCGACGCGTCGGCCGAGGGCCAGTACCTCGCCGCCCGGACCGCCGAGCTGCGCCGCGACTGGGGCGCCGCGCTGATGCACTTCCGCCGCGCGCGCGAGTTGAACGCGGCGATGCGCAAGAACCTGTTCCACCTCGCCTATCGCGCCGAGCGCTGCGGTCTCGACGAGGAGGCGCTCACCGCCTACCAGGAGCTCGCGCGCCTGCGCCCGGTCGACCGGCCGGTGATGATGAACCTGGGCGTGCTGCTCGAGGACCTCGGGCGCGACCAGGACGCGGCGGCCTGCTACGACACGATCGCCAAGTCGTTCCCGACGGACCGGCGCGCGCGCCTGTACCTGTCCGACGCCGTCGCCGGCATGGACATGTACTACGACGAAGACATGGAGCGGAAGGAGGATCGCCTCAACCAGATCCTGCGCATCCCGATCACCGACTTCGAGCTGTCGGTGCGCGCCCGCAACTGCCTCAACAAGATGAACATCATGACGCTCGGCGACCTGGTCAAGAAGACCGAGGCCGAGCTGCTCTCCTACAAGAACTTCGGCGAGACCTCGCTGAACGAGATCAAGGAGATCCTCGGCTCCAAGTCGCTGCGCCTCGGCATGGCACGCGAGGAAGCCGTGATGAGCATCGAGAACGCCAAGCAGCGCTACACGACCGGCGAGAACGTGGAGGCCATGAACCGGCCGATCATGGACCTCGAGCTGTCGATCCGCGCGCGCCGCACCGTCGAGCACCTCGGTTGCCTGACGCTCGGCGACATCACGCAGCACTCCGAGGACGAGCTGCTCGGCATGCCCAACTTCGGCGTCACCTCGCTCACGGAGCTGAAGGACAAGCTGGCCGAGTTCGGCCTGGTGCTGAAGTCCAAGAAGTAGCGCCGCGCCGCCCCCACGCTCTCGAGCCGGCCCGGTCCCCCGTGTCGGCTCGTTCGCTTTCCGCCCCGGACCCAGGACACCGCCGCCGTGTACGACTTCCTCGAGGGCCAGGTCGCCCGCCGCACGCCGACGCAGCTCGTGCTCGACGTGGGCGGGGTGGGCTACGCGCTGAACGTCCCGGTGGGCTCGGGCTTCGCCGAGGGCGGCCGCGCGCGCGCCTGGGTGCACTTCGTCGTGCGCGAGGACGCGCACAGCCTGTACGGCTTCGACAGCCTCGCGCGGCGCGAGCTCTTCCGCCTGCTGCTCTCGGTGCGCGGCGTCGGACCGGGCGTGGCGCTCGCGCTGCTGAGCGGCCTCGAGGTCGACGCGCTCGTGCAGGCCGTCGTGTCGCAGGACGCCGCGGCGCTGACGCGCGTGCGCGGCGTGGGCAAGAAGACGGCCGAGCAGATGCTGCTCGACCTGCGCGACAAGATCGGCCGCTTCGGCGCCGAGGCGACGGGCGCGGCGGCCGCGCCGAGCTCGGGCGACGACGTGCTGGTGGCCGACGCCGTGGGCGCGCTCACGTCCATCGGCTACAAGGACAAGGAGGCCGAGAAGCTCGTGCGCAAGCTCCTCGCCGACGAGCCCGACCTCGACCTCGAGCAGATCGTCCGCGCCGCGCTGCGCGGGTGAGCGCTCCCCCGCACACTCCCCGGGCTCCGCGGCCCGCCACCCCCACCGCACCATGACGCCTCCCCCCGGAACCCTCGCGCCCCAGGAAGCCCGCGTGCTCATCTGCGACGAGCTCTCCGACGCGGCCCTCGACGTCTTCCGCCAGCGCGGGCTCGAGCCCGAGGTCGCCGTCGGCCTGTCCGAGGACGAGCTGGTGAGCCGCGTGCCCGGCGTGCACGCGCTCGTCGTGCGCTCGGCCACCAAGATCACCGCGCGGGTGCTCGAGGCCGCCGACGCGCTGCGCGTCGTCGGCCGCGCGGGCGTGGGCGTCGACAACGTCGACTGCGCCACCGCCACCGCGCGCGGTGTGGTCGTGATGAACACGCCCACCGGCAACACGACGACGACCGGCGAGCTCGCCATCGCGCTGATGTGCGCGCTCGCGCGCCACGTCTGCCGCGCCGACCGCCGTACGCGCCAGGGCTCGTGGAGCAAGAAGGGCCTGATGGGCACCGAGTTGACCGGCAAGCGCCTCGGCGTCGTCGGCCTGGGCCGCATCGGGCGCGTGGTGGCGGAGCGCGGCGTCGGGCTCGGCATGGACGTCGTCGCGAGCGACCCGTACCTGCAGTCCGCGGGCAAGCCCTCGCCCGTGGACGGCGTCGAGCTCGTCGAGCTCGAGCAGCTCGTCGCCTCCAGCGACTTCATCACGCTGCACGTGCCGCTGCTCGACTCCACGCGCAA
>JACKHS010000032.1 GCA_020638875.1 Planctomycetota bacterium | reverse complement strand
CTTCGTCGCGTTGGAGTGCGCGGACGCGGCCTGGTGCGTGGACGAGCTCGCGGGGCAGCCGCGCGGGGCGAGGCTGACGGGCGAGGCCGAAGCGCTGCTGGTCCAGCGCGCGGGGCTCGTCGTGTCGCTCGCGCTCCCGCCCGGCCACGAGGGTCGCGCCTGGGCGATCGGGCTCGTCCCGGCGCGCCAGGGCCTGAGCGATCCCGAGGTCCGCGTCACGCACCTCGCCGCGGCCGAGGGCGGCTCGGCCCGGCTCGCGCCCGCCCCCGGGGCCTGGTACGTGTTCCTGTTCCTCGAGGGCGCCCTGCCGACGCTCGTCGCCACGCCGGCCGGCGTGGGCAGCACGCATCCGCTGCCGCTGATCGTACGGGCCGGCGCGGTGCAGACGTACCGCTGGACCGTCGATGCACTGCAGACGTCCGGCTACGACGTGCACTGGCTCGGTCCGGTGCCGGAGGCAGGCGCGCTGCGACTCGTGACGGAAGCCCTGGCCGGCGAGGACGGCGCGGACGTCTTCGACTGGACCCTCGCCGCCGACGCCGAGCAGTTCGCGCTCCTCGTCCCCGCGCTACGCGAGGGCAGCACTCCGCTCGATCCTGCGCTGCGCTGGAGCGCGCCGGGCAGCGACCTGCGGGGCACCGGACAGCTGCGCCGCTCGCGTCACGCCCTGACGCTGACCACGAAGCAGCGACGCCGCCTGGTCCTGAAGGGCGAGTACGCGGGTCTCCGGTTCGCGTGGCTGCAGCGCACGCTCGCGCCCCTCGCGAGCGCGGGGGCGCCGCGAACGGCCCTGCGCGAGTTCGCGCCCGGCGAGGAGGTGAGCTTCGAGGTGGAGGCACCGAGCTCCGGTGGGGTCGCCTGGGACTGCGACGTCGGCGAGCTGGGGCTGGCGTACGGACTCGGCGCCGAGGCAGCGGACGCGGACGACGCCGCGGACGAGGTCCTCGACGCGGGCCTGCACGTGCGCCCGGTGACCGTCGTCCGCGACGCGGCCGCCGCGCTCGACCTGCAGCTGCGCATGACGAGGCACACCGGCCCGAGCGCCGCCGTCTCCGCGACCTGGGCCCGGACCCGGCTCGTTCCGGGCGCCGAGCGCGCCTGGGCGCTGCTCGCGGAGGACACCGCGTCGTCCCTAGACCGTCCGCTGCAGGTACAGCTCGAGGTCGTCGCCGCGCGGCCGACCGAGGGTCTCTGCGTCGCGGGCAGCGGTCCGGTCGAGCTCGTGCGCGACGCCGACGGCCTGCGCCTCGACCTCGCGCTGCGGAGCTGGACGGTGCACGCCGTGGACGAGCGGGGCGTCCCCGTTCCGCGCGCGCTGTTGCGTCTGCGCGACCCGAGCTCGCCGAGCCGCGAGCTGCTGCGCTGCGACGAGCGCGGCGCGTGCGTCGTGCACCTGCTCGCGAGCGCGGTCGCGCCGCCGTGACGCGCGTCGATCAGGAGGCGGTGCTGACGGGCTGGCTCGATCCGGGCGCCCCGGCGGACGACGCTGCCGCGCTGACCGTCGTCGTCCCGCGCGATCCCTGCACGCTGGTCGTGCGACCAGGCGCGCTCGCGGCGCCCGCGCGGCGTGCTGGTGCAGCTGTGGGTCGACGTCCCGTCAGCGCGAGCAGACGCGCACCGCGCAGGTCCGTCGACCTGGGCCCGGCCTGATCGACGAGGCGCGCGCCCGCGACGAGGCGGTGCGCGGCGCATCCGAGGAGGAGTGACGGCGCGGCGCGCACGAGGCGCGCCCCGGTCCGCCGACTCTCCGCGCGCGCGACGGCCCGGCGCCTACTTGCGCCGCCAGACCGTCACGCCGCCCTTGTCCTCGAGCACGATGCCGCGCGCGAGGAGCTCGTCGCGGATCGCGTCGGAGCGGGCCCAGTCCTTGTCGACGCGGGCCTGCGCGCGCTCGGCGATCAGGCGCTCGACGTCGGCGTCGACCGCGGCGTCCGCGAGGTCGAGCACGCCCAGGGCGTCCTGCACGCCTGCGAGGAACTCGAGCGCGGCGCGCGCGGCGTCGGCGCCCAGGCGCTCCTGCACGGCGTGGTCGCGCAGCGTGAAGAGCGTGGCGAGCGCCGCGGGGACGTTGAGGTCGTCGTTCATCGCGCGCGAGAACTCGGCCGAGAGCTCGGCGACGAGCTCCGCGCCGGCACCCGCGTCGGCGGCGCCCTCCTCCCCCGCCGCGATGCGGCGCAGGCGCGTGACGAGGTCGTCCAGCTTCTCCAGGGCGCGGGCCGAGTCGGCCATGATGTCCCAGGTGAAGTTGAGCGGCTGGCGGTAGTGCCCGCGGATCAGCGTGAAGCGCAGGTCGCGCGGCCGGAAGCCGTGCGCCTCGACGTCCGACAGCGTGTACACGTTGCCGAGCGACTTGCTCATCTTGCCGCCGTCGACCTGCAGGAACTTGGCGTGCATCCAGTAGTTCGCGAAGGGCGCGCCGGTGAAGGCCTCGCTCTGCGCGATCTCGCACTCGTGGTGCGGGAAGATGTTGTCCTCGCCGCCGGTGTGGATGTCGATGTGGTCGCCCAGGTGCTTGCGCGCCATCGCCGAGCACTCGATGTGCCAGCCCGGGAAGCCGTGCGGGCCGTAGTGGCTGTCCCACTTCATCAGGTGCTTCGCGTCGCTCTTCCACAGCGCGAAGTCGGCCGGGTGGCGCTTCTCCTCGAGCACGTCGATGCGCGCGCCGGCCTCGAGGTCCTCGACCTTGTTGCCCGACAGGCGCCCGTAGCGCGGGAAGCTCGCGACGTCGAAGTAGACGTTGTCGCCGGTGCGGTAGGCGTGCCCCTTCGCGACGAGGCCGTCGACCATCTCGAGCATCTCGGGGATGTGCTCGGTGGCCTTGGGGTAGACGGCGGCCTCGCGGAAGCCGAGCGCGCGCAGGTCGGCGAAGAACTGCGCCGTGTGCTCGGCGCTGATCTTCCAGGGGTCCTTGCCCTCCTTCTTGGCCTGCGCCTCGAGCTTGTCCTCGCCCTCGTCCGCGTCGGCCAGGATGTGCCCGACGTCGGTGATGTTCATCACCTGGCGCACGTCGTAGCCCTCGTGCTCCAGCCAGCGCCGCAGCGTGTCGGCGAACAGGAACGAGCGCAGGTTGCCGATGTGGGCGCGGCCGTAGACCGTCGGCCCGCAGTTGTACATGCGCACCCGGCCCGGCTCGATGGGCGTGAAGGTCTCCTTCTGCTTGGTGAGAGAGTTGTAGAGGCGGAGGGTCATCGGCGGTGCGGGGCGCGGTGCTCGGGCTCTGGAAGGGCGAGAGAGTACAGAATACCCTTCGCGCCTTGGACTCCTCCGCCCTCCAGTTCGAGCTCCGCGAGGAGCTCGGCGCCGGCGCCACCGGGCGCGTGCACCGCGCCGTGCTCACGGCGCCCTGGGAGGCGCTCCCGGCGGGCCACGAGCTCGCGGTGAAGGTGCTCGATCCGCGCGCCGCCGAGGACCCGCTCGTGCGCGAGTCCTTCGAGCGCGAAGCGCGCGTCGCGCTCGAGCTGCGCGCGCCCGGGCTGCTGCGCGCCTGGGCCGCCGGCCGCGACGCGCGCGGCGACTGGATCGCGTTCGAGTACCTGCCCGGCCGCGACCTGCGCGCGCTGCTCGCCGACGGCGCCGCGCTGCCCGAGCCGCTCGTGCGCCAGATCGCGCAGCGCCTCGCCGGCGCGCTGCACGCGCTCGAGCTGGGCGGCTGGCTGCACGGCGACCTCAAGCCCGAGAACGTGCGCCTCGACAAGGACGGCCGCGCAGTGCTGATCGACCTCGGCTTCGTGCGCCCGCTCGGGGCGCCCTTGGCCGAACGCGCGCGCATCGCCGGCAGCCTGCCCTACCTCTCGCCGGAGGAAGCGCGCGGCGAGCCGGCCACGCCGAGCGCGGAGGTCTTCTCGCTCGGCGTGCTGCTGTACGAGCTCGTCACCGGCCGCCACCCGTTCCTCAACGCGCGGCACAGGAAGGACGGCGCAGCCGCGCTGCGCGCGCTGAGCGAAGCGCGCTTCACGCCGCCCTCGCTGCTGCTGCCGACGATCACGCCGTTCCTCGACCAACTGCTCGCCGAGATGCTCGACGTCGACCCCGCGCGCCGGCCGAGCGTCGCCGCGGTGCACGCGCGCACCGACGAGCAGGAGCGCGGCGCGTGGTGGCGCGAGGTGCTCGACCGCTCGCGCCTCGCGCGCCGCCAGGGCCGCGTCGTGCGCGGTCCCGACGAGGTGCCGCTCGTCGGCCGCGAGCGCGAGCTCGCCGCCCTGCTCGACGCCGCGCGCGTCGCGCTCACGCGCCCGGCCGGCGGCGACCAGGCGATCGGCGGCGTGGTCGACCTGCTCGGCGACGGCGGCAGCGGCAAGTCGCGCCTCGTGCGCGAGTTCGCCTCGCTCGTGCGCCGCAGCGAGGACCCGCCGGTGTACCTCTACGGCCGCTGCCGCGAGCTCGAGGACCAGCGCCCCTGCCAGCCGATCCTCACCGTGCTGCACCGCTTCCTGCGCCTGCCGGTCGGCACGGCGCCGGCGGCGCGCGAGCGCGAGCTGCTCGAGGGCCTGCTGCCCAGCGACGAGCGCGAGACGCTGCTGGCCGTGCTCGACCCCGAGTTCGACGGCCCCACCGCGGTCACGGTGCCGGCGGCGCTGGCCGGCTTCCTGACCGCGCTCGCGCGGCGCATGCCGCTCGTGCTGTTCCTCGATGACGTCGCGTGGGCGGACGAGGGCACGCTCGAGGTGTTGCGCCGGCTGCTCGAGTCGCTGCCGGGGCTCGCGCTGCTGCTGGTGCTCGGGCGCCGCCCCGACGCGCCGCCGCGGCGACCGGCCGCGCTCGCGCGCCTCGCCGAGCGCATCGCGCGCCTGCCCTTCCACCGCACCGTCGAGCTCGGCCCGCTCACGCTCGGCGCGGTGCGCCAGCTGGTCGACGCGCTGTTCGCCAAGGCGGTGCCGCGCGTGCGCCTCGCGCAGGTGCTGCTGGAGCGCAGCCGCGGCAACCCGGGCCTCGTCGCCGAGCTGCTGCGCGGCCTGCGCGAGCGGCACCAGCTCGAGGAGGGCCCCGAAGGCCTCGTGCTGCTCGTGCACCCCGACGACCTGCCGCTGCCCGCGTCGCTGCGCGAGGAGATCGCGGCGGCGTACGAGCGCCTCTCGCCGCTCGACCGCATCTGGCTCTCGCGCCTGTCCGTCGCCGGCGGGCGCATCCAGCCCGAGTTCCTCGAGCGCGCCTGGCCGCGCGACAGCGCGTCGGAGCTCGAGGAGACGCTCGTGCGGCTGACGCGCGCGGGCTGGCTCACGCCCGCGGCCGATCGCTACCGCTTCCGTCGGCCGGCGCTGCGCGAGGCGGTCTACAAGAGCCTCGACCCCGAGCGCCGCAAGGCGTTGCACGCCGAGGTCGCGCGCGCGCTGCGCGCCGAGCCGGGCGGGCGCCTCTCGATCGCGGACGCGCTGCAGCGCGCGTTCCACCTGCGCGCCGCCGAGGCCTGGCCCGAGCTGCTCGGCATCCTGCGCCCGCTGCTCGCGCGCCTGGCCGACCGCGGCCAGCCGCAGCGCGTGCACACGCTCTCGCTGTGGGGCCTCGACGCGCTGGCCGCCGCCGGCATCCGCGACGCGCGCGCGTCCGTCGAGTACCTCGTGCGCGGCATCGACGCGGCCGACCTGCTCGGTCGCCGCGAGGAGCAGCGGCGCATGCTCGACCGCCTCGGCGAGCTCGACCTCGACCCGTCGAGCGCGCCCTACGAGGCCGGCATGGTCTACCTGCTGCACGCGCGCTACTCGATCAGCGTCGGGCAGTACGGCCCCGCGCGCGGCATGCTGCGCGCCGCCGCCGAGCACTTCGAGGCCGCGCGCGACGACGTGCACCGCAGCGAGTGCCTGCGCCGGCTGTCGTACGTCGCGGGCCACGTGGGCGACCTCGAGGAGGCGCGGCGCGTCGGCCGGCAGGCGCTCGCCATCGCGCCCGACGACAACTCGCGCGCGCAGTGTCACCTCGCGCTCGGCACGATCGACCTGCTCGAGGACGAGGTCGAGCCCGCGCTGCGCCGCGCCGACCGCTGCCTGATCCTGCTGCGCAAGGCGCAGAGCCTGGGCGCCATCGCGGTGCGCGCGCGCGCCAACAGCCTGCGCGCGCGCGTCTACCGCGGCGCCGGCCGGCCGCGGCGCGCGCTCGTCTCCGCGCAACGCGCGTTGCGCTTCGCGCAGCGCTCGGGCGACCGCCGCCTCGAGGTCGAGCTGCGCGCGCGCCTCGGCGTCCACCTCCTCGACCTCGACCGCGTCGACGAGGCGGAGAGCACGCTGCGCGACGCGCTGCTGGCCGCGGCCGAGATCGAGGACCGCCGCGGCGAGGCCATCGCGGCGGTGTTCCTCGGCATCCTGCTCGCCGAGCAGGAGGACGACGCCGCCGACGCCGAGCTCGGGCGCGCCGCGCGACTCGCGCAAGCGCTCGGCCTCAACCGCGTGCAGGCCGTCGCCCTCGCGATCCAGGCGCGCCGCGCGCTGTGGCGCGACGCGCCGAGCGCCGTCGGCGCCTCGACGCGCGCGTTCGAGCTCGTCGAGCGCCACGGCGCCGAGCTGATCGATCGCGTCGTCATCACCGGCACGCACGCGCTGATCCTCGACCGCGCGGGCGAGGCGCAGGCCGCGGGCGAGCTGATCCGCGCGCTGCGCAAACGCATGCGCGCCGAGAACCAGCGCATCGCCTCGCCGCTGCTCAAGCGCCGCCACCGGCTCGCGACCACGCGGCTGCTCGAGGCGGTGCTCTCGCCGGACGGGCCGGTGTACCGCCGGGTGCGCCTGCCTCCGAAGCCCTAGGACCCTGCCTCCGAAGCCCTAGGAGGCTGTCCGGGCCGTCACGCGGCGCCGTCGCGGCGTCCTCCGTCGCGATGCGGCGCTCGCAAGCCCCGACGCATCGCGTTCCCGACCGCCGCGCGGCCGCAGAGGCCACCACGCCGGCCTCCGCAGCGCGCCTCGGACCCGGCGCCTGACGGACGGCCCGGCTCGCGCGGCGATCTCGCCGACGGTGCGCCGCGGCGCGGGCCGCCGTGACCGGCCTTCGCGCCGTCCCCGGTCCCATTCCGGCGGCTCGAGCGCGAGGCGCGCGGCGTCGGCTGCCCCCGCGCACGGGCTGGGCGGCCCGGGTCCCCCCACTCCGCGCGCGGGGCGCGCGGGGCGTCCCCAGCGCACCCCGGCAGCCCAGGGTGGCGAGTTTCGGCGGCTTTGCGTTGGTATTGAGACGCAATCTCAATATCCTCCGCGCCATGCTGCGCACGGCCTTCGCCCTCCTGCTCCTCGCGGCCCCGCCGTCGGACGGCCCCGCCGGCGGGGTCCTCCTCGAGCGTCGCGCCCTCGCCATGGGCACCGAGCTCGGACTCGCGGTCGAGGCCGAGTCGCGCGCCGAGGCGCTCGCCGCAAGCGAGGCGGCGCTGCGGCGGGTCGCGGCGCTCGAGGCGCGGCTCTCGACCTGGCGCGACGACTCCGAGCTCGCCCGCCTGAACGCGGCGGCCGTCGGCGCGCCGGTCGCGCCGTCGCCGGACCTCGCCCGCGCGCTCGCGCCGGCCCTGCGCTGGCGCGCGGAGACCGCCGGCGCCTTCACGCCCACGGTCGGCCCGCTGGTCGCCGCCTGGGCCTGCGCACGGGCGGCCGCCGGCCGGCGCGGGACGAGCTCGCGCGCGCTCGGCGCCGCCGGCGAGGACGCGTGGCGCTTCGAGCTGCCGACGCGGGTCACGCGGCTGGCGCCCGACGCCGCGCTCGAGGAGGGCGGCTTCGTCAAGGGCTACGCGCTCGACGAGGCCGCGGACGAGCTGCGCGCGCGCGGCGCCCGCGGCTGGCTCGACCTCGGCGGCCAGCTCCTCGCCGTCGACGTCGCCACGCCGCGCGAGGTGCGGCTCGCGCACCCCGACCGCCGCGACGAGGCCGTCGTCGCGTTGACGCTCGCGCGCGGCTCGTGCGCGACGTCGGGCAACTCCGAGCGCGGCCTCCGCGTCGACGGCGAGCGCCTCGGACACGTGCTCGATCCGCGCGACGGTCAGCCCGCGCGCGACTTCGGCGCGCTGACCGTCGTCGCCGCGACGGCGGTCGACGCGGACTGCCTGTCGACGGCGCTCTACGTGCTCGGTCCCGACGCGGCGCTGGCCTTCGTCCACGCCCGCCCCGAGCTCGAGGTCGTGCTCCTCGAGCGGGCGGGTGCGTCCCTGCGCGTGCGCGCCAGCCGCGGGCTGCGCGGACGCCTCACTCCCCTGTCCCCCGCGCTCGCCGTCGAGTGGTACGACCCGCCGGCGAGCGCTCCACCCCCCCTCCCCCAGCGATGAGCTCCTCCCCCCTCCGTCACCGCGCCGCGCTCGCGGCGCTCCTCCTCACCACGCCCGCCCTCGCGCAGGACGACGTCGGCGCGCGCCTCGACCAGCTCGAGCGCGAGAACGCCGAGCTGCGCCGCCGCGTCGACGCCGTCGCCGCGGAGGTCGAACGCGTCGAGCTACGCGACGTGATCCCGCCCGTCGGCGAGTCGCGCTTCGGCATGGGCCCGGCGGCCTCCAAGGTCTACGCGCACCCCGGCGGCCTCTCGATCGGCGGGTACGGCGAGGGCGTCTACACGAACTACGCGGGCGACACGGCCAGCCGTGCGGACCTGCTTCGCTGGGTGCTCTACGCGGGCTACAAGTTCGACGAGCGCTGGGTGTTCAACTCCGAGGTCGAGGTCGAGCACGCCACCACCGAGGAGGACGGCGAGGTCTCGCTCGAGTTCGCCTACCTCGAGTACCTGCACGGCGAGGCGCTCGCGGTGCGCGCCGGCCTGCTGCTGACGCCGATGGGCTTCGTGAACGAGATGCACGAGCCCACGACCTACTACGGCGCGGCGCGGCCCGAGCTCGAGCGGCGCATCCTGCCGAGCACGTGGCGCGAGAACGGCGTCGGCGTGCACGGCGCGCTGGGCGACTTCGACTACCACCTCTACGCGCTGGCCGGGCTCGACGCGTCGGGCTTCGGGCCGAGCGGTCTGCGCAGCGGCCGACAGGCGGGCAGCGAGTCGCTGGCCGAGGACCTGGCGTTGTGCGGGCGCCTCGACTGGCGCGGCACGCCGGGCGTCGTCGCGGGCCTGTCGGGCTGGTTCGGCGACTCGGGCCAGGGCGGCGCGGCCGGTGACGTGAGCACGACGATCCTCGACGCGCACGTCGAGGTGCAGCGCGCCGGCTGGCGCCTGCGCGGGCTGTACGCGCAGGCCGAGCTCGACGACACGGTCGCGCTCTCGGCGCAGAACGGCAGCGTGGTCGGGGAGCGCATGGCCGGCTGGTACGCCGAGGCCGGCTTCGACCTGATGACGCTGCGCGACGGCGGCTCGCGCCACCAGGTGATCCCGTTCGTGCGCTACGAAGACCTCGACACGCACGCGAGCGTCGCCGCGGGCCTCACGGCCGACCCGCTGCAGGACGAGCAGGTGCTGACGTTCGGCGTGCAGTGGCTCCCGCTGCCCGAGGTCGTGTTCAAGCTCGACTACCAGGACTTCGAGCAGGGCGGCGACCGCCTGCACCTGGGGATGGGGTATGTCTTCTAGAGCGTGGACGCTCGCGCTCGCGCTGTCCCTCGCGGGCGGCGCGAGCGACGCCGCGCGCTCGCAAGGCGCGCCGCCCGCGAGCCTGCCGGTCGGCAGCACGGTGCTGCTCACGCGCGACGAGGCGCTCGCGCTCGCGTTCCCCGAGTGCGAGGTCACGCGCGGCACGCGCTACCTGAGCGAGGCGGACCGCGCCAGCGTGACCGCGCTCGCGGGCACGAGCTTCGATGCGGCGGTCGTGAACCCGTACGTCGCGACGAAGGCCGGCGCCCTGGTGGGCACCGCGTACTTCGATGTGCACAAGGTGCGCACGCTGCGCGAGACGCTGATGGTCGTGGTCGGCGCCGACGGCAAGCTCGCGCGCGTCGAGGTGCTGTCCTTCGGTGAACCGCGCGAGTACCTGCCGCGCGCCAAGTGGTACGGGCAGTTCGCGGGGCGCGCGCTCGACGACGAGCTGCGCCTCAAGCGGGCCATCCGGCCCGTCAGCGGCGCGACGCTGACCGCGAGCGCCACGACCGACTGCGCGCGGCGCGTGCTGGCGCTGCACCAGACGCTCGCGCGCCTCGAGCGCGAGGCCCGCGAGGCCGAGGCGCGCCGCGCGCGCAGGTCGCGGCGGCACGCCGCCCGCGCCCGACCGCAGCCCGCGCCGCAGCCCGACGCCCGCGCGACGCCGGAGCCGACCCCCGCGCCGACGCCGAAGCCTGCGCCCGCGCCGAAGCCCGCGCCGAAGCCCGCGCCGACGCCCGACCCCGCGCCGCGCCGATGAGCCGCGGCGTCGCCTGGAGCGTGCACGCGTCCAACCTCGCCGTCGGCGGCACGGGCCTCGTGTACGGCTGGATGCGCTACCTCGCCGTCCCCGCGGACGAGTTCGCCGTCGTGAACCACCCGTGGCAGCCACTGATGCAGCACCTGCACGTGCTCGCCGCGCCGCTGCTCGTGTTCGTCGTCGGCCTGCTCTGGCGCGACCACGTCTGGCGGCGCTGGCGCGCGGGGCAGCGCAGTCACCGCCGCAGCGGCGTCGGCCTCGCGCTGGGCTTCGCGCCGCTCGTGCTCTCGGGCTACCTGCTGCAAACGAGCAGCGACGAGGGCCTGCGCCTGGTGTGGGCGTGGGTGCACGACCTCAGCGCGGTCGCGTGGCTCGCGCTGGCCGCGGTGCACCCCTTCCTGCCGCGCGCGGCGCGCGCTGCGTAGCGCGCGTCAGCCGGCGGCCACGCCGTGCGCGTCGCGCGGGTCGGCGCCGCGGCCGAACCACGTCTCGAACAGCCACCCGAGCGCGTGCAGCGGGCTGCGGCGGCGGTGCGCGGCGGAGATGGCGCGCCAGAGCTCCTTGCGCAGCACGCGGTCCTTCTCGTAGCCGACGAGGAAGCGCAGGTAGTCGCTGCGCTGCAGCGCGCGCGCGCCGCGCGCCTCGCGCCGCGCGACGTAGCGGAAGAGGCGGCGCAGGTTCGCCAGCCGCGCCGCGCGCCCGAGGTCGTCGCTGAGCACCGAGCGGTCGAGGTCGAGCACCCACAGGCGCGGCTCCTCGCCCTCCTCGCGCGGCTCGAGCAGCAGGTTGGTGGGCGTGAGGTCGGCGTGCAGGAACCCGTGACGGTGCAGGCGCCGCACGAGGTCGCCGGCCGCGTACAGGAGCGGCCGCAGCTCGCGCGCGTCCAGCTCGCCGCGTCGCGCGCGCCCCAGCACGAAGCCCAGGTCGACGCCGCGCTCGACGCGCCGCGTCACGAGGTCGAGGTACCAGCCGCCGCCGCGGGCGTGCACGGCGCGCGCCGCGACGACCTGCGGCGTGGGCAAGCCGGCCTGGCGCAGCGCGGCGCTCAGCGCGAGCTCGCGGAAGGGCCGCGTCGGGTCGGAGAAGCGCGCGCCCGTCAGCCAGCGCAGCAGACCGCCGTGGCTGAAGCGGCGCACGACGAAGCGTTCGCCGCCGGCCGCGAGGCCGTAGAGCGGACGCCGGCCGGAGAGCTCGCTGCGCGCGAGCCCGCCGTCGTGCTCGGGCCCGTAGCCGGCCTCGTGCAACGCGCGCGCGACGTCCACGTGCAGCGCGAGGACGCCGCGCGGACTCTCGTCGACGAAGTAGCCCGACGGGAGCTGCTCGAGGATCGGGAACGAGACGCGCATGGGGCGCCGCGCGAGGCGTCCCCGCGCGGCCGAGGTCGCTGGATCAGACGCCGGCGCCGAAGGACGGCCCGTCGGGCTTGCGCGGCGCCGGAGCGGGAGCCGGCGGCGGGGCCGGCGCGGGCTCGGGCGCGACGACGGGCTGCGGCGCGGGCTTGGGCGCGGGGGCGATCGACTTCTCCGGCTCGAGGCCGGCGCCGAAGCCGGACCCCGCGGACGCGCGGGCGCGCTGGGCTGCGGCGCGGACGCGGGCGCGGGCGCAGGCGCCGCGGCGCTCTCGCGCGGACGGCGCTCGTCGCGATCGCGACGCTCCCGCGGTCTCCGCGGTCACGTCGCGGTCGCGGTCGCGTCGCGGACCGCGTCCGCCACGGCCGCCGCGGTCGTCCCGATCACGGCGCCCGCCGCGGTCCTCGCGCTCGCCGCGGTCGCGACGTTCGCCGCGCTCGTCGCGGTCACCGCGCTCGCGGCTCTCGCCGCGGTCCTCGCGGTCGCGACGTTCGCCGCGCTCCTCGCGCTCACCGCGGTCCCGACGTTCGCCGCGCTCCTCGCGGTCACCACGCTCACCGCGCTCGGCGCGCTCCTCACGATCGTCACGGTCGCGACGGTCGCCGCGCGCCTCGCGGTCGGCGGGCTCACGGCGCTCGCTGCGCTCCTCGCGCTCGCGGCGCGGGCGGCGCTCCTCGCGCTCGTCGTCGTCGTCGCGGGAGCGGCGCTCGGAGCCCTCGTCCCCACGGCCGCGCCCGCGGCCGCGGCCGCCGCGCGGGCGACGCTCGCGGCCACCGCGCTCGAGCGGCGGACGGCCGTCGCTGTGGATCTCGCCGACCTCGAGGAACTCGGTCGGGATCGGGTCGCTGAGGAACAGCGCGACGCGGTCGTAGAAGTTGACGCCCTGCTCCCACGCGTCGAGCGCGTACACGGTCACGACCGCGTACGAGCGCGCCTGGTAGCGGCCGGTCTCGAGCGCCTCCTGGTAGTCCTTCGCGAGGTGCAGGAAGGTGCGGCGGCCGGGGCGCAAGCCGTAGCGCTCGGCGCGCTCGGCGTCGCGGCTGCCGAGGCCGACGTAGAGCATCTCCGGCGGCTTGGTCGACTCGCCCGGATCCACCTGGATCGAGTGGCCGTACAGCGCGCGGATGCGACCGTCGTGCACGTCGTAGCGCAAGCGGTCGCCGGCGTGGATGGCGTCGAGGAGCTCGTCCTCCTCGATCGTCACGCCCAGGCGCTCCTCGAGCGCGTGCAGCACGTCGTCGACGGAAGCGGCGCCGTAGCGATCCAGCTCGAGGTCGAACTCCTCGGGCTTGTGGCGGAGCATGTAGGCGAGGGAGCGGGTGATCTGTTCGATCTGCGTGTCCTGAGTCATCTCGGTGCGCATGAGTCCTGCGGCGGAACGACGAGAGAGCGCGCGCCGCTCGGGGCTCGGCGCGCGCGAAGAGCGGGGCCCCGGTGGGGTGTCTGCCGCTCGTCGAAGCGGGATCCTAGCGGTCGGCGCGAGGGTCGTCCATGAGGCGGCGGCCCTCCGCGCGGCGATCTGGGCCCCGTGGCCGGCCGCCCCCCCCGCTCAGGCGGGCTCGTCCGCCCCGACGCCCGCGCGCAGCGGGCCCTCCTCGCCCTCGCTCCGCGCGACGACGGCCGCCCCGCAGGTGTCCGACCAGACGTTGACCACCGTGCGCAGCATGTCGAGCGGCCGGTCGACCGCGAGCAGCAGCGCGGCCCCCTCCACCGGCAGCTTCAGCGCCGAGAGGATCGTGAGCATCATCACCAGGCCGGCCGAGGGGATGCCGGCCGCGCCCACGCTGGCGAGCAGCGCCATCAGCACCACCAGCGCCTGGTCGCCCCAGGTCAGCGGCGCGCCGCCGAGGCCGGCGTAGTACTGCGCGAGGAAGATCACGCCGATGCACTCGTAGAGCGCGGTGCCGTCCATGTTGATCGTCGCCCCCAGCGGCAGGGTGAACGAGGTCACCTTGTTGCTGACGTGGCCGCGGCCTTCGACGGTGCGCAGCGTGACCGGCAGGGTCATGCTCGAGGAGCTGGTGCTGAAGGCGGTCATCAGCGCCGGCGCCATGGCCTTGGCCCAGCGCAGCGGGCTCACGCGACCGACGAGGCGCAGCACGAGCGGCAGCGTCACGCCAGCGTGCAGCACGAGCGCGAGCGTCACCGTGAGCATGTAGACGAGCAGCGCGCGGAAGGGCTCGAAGCCCGTCGAGGCGACGACCTTCACGAGCAGCGCGAAGACGCCGTAGGGCAGCAGCGAGAGCACGCCTTCCGCCATGCGCATCATCACGTGGAAGAAGCCCTCGAAGACGTCGCGCACCCGGCTCGAGTGCGGCTCCGCGGCGCGCGTGATGAAGTAGCCGAGCAGCAGCGAGAAGAAGATCACCTGCAACATGGCGCCGTTCTGCGTCATCGCGCTGACGACGTTCTCCGGCACCATGCGGCGCAGGATGTCGGCGAAGTTCTCCTCGCGGTCCCCCACCGCGGCGGCGGCCGACAGGCCCAGCTCCGCGCCATCGCCCGGCCGGATCAGGTTGACCAGCGTCTGCCCGAGCAGCACGGCGAGCAGGCTCGTCCCCATGTAGTAGGTGAAGGTCTTGAGCCCCATGCGGCGCAGGTCCTTCATCGTGCCCACGCTCGCGACGCCGCTGACGATCGACGCGAAGATCAGCGGCACGATCAGCATCTTCAGCAGCGCGAGGAAGATGTCCGCCGCGAAGGCGAAGGGCGCGATCCAGCGCGCGCGCGGGCTGTCGGGCTCCATCGCGAGCGCCACGGCCTGCGGCGCGTTCAGCTCCGGGTCGTCGGCGCGCACGAACCACAGCACCTCGCCGTTCTGCGCCGCGGCGACGGCGGCCGCGACGTCCTCGGGCGCGGCGACCGGCAGCACCTCCTGCGCGCGCGTGCCGCGGTGGCGCACGACGCGGTCGTAGAGCGCGCCGGGCTCGAGGCCCCGGCTCGGCCCGCCCGCCGCGACGAGCTCGACGCCGCCGGGCGCCGCGCTCCAGCGCGCGCCGCTCCACGCCGGCGCGTCCAGGAAGCGCTGCATGCCCAGGCCCACGAGCACCCCGGCCACCATCCAGATCAGGACCTTCCAGTGGAACTGCATCGCCGGAGCCTACGGGACCCGCGGAGCGAGGACAAAGCCGCGCCGCCCGCGCCCCCGGAGCGGGAGCGCGGGCGGCGCCGGGAACCGCAGCGCTCAGAACGCGCGCGTCGCGCCGGGCATCGGGATCGGGTAGCGGCCCTCCGCGTCGGGCAGCGTGGGCGGCGCCGCGTCCCAGGCGTACGCGGCGGGCACGAGCGCGAGCTCGGAGTTCAGCGCCTGCTCCCAGCTCACGACCTGACCGGAGTACGTCGCCATGCGCCCGAGGATCGCGGTCAACGTGCTGTGCGCGCCGTACTCGGCCTCGTTGTACTCCGCGTCGGCGCGGATCGCGGCGAAGAGCGCGTCGTGCTCGTTCTGGTACGGGTCGCCGGTCTCGCCCTCGAAGCGCCAGGACCACCCGCCCGGGCCCTGGATGCGGCCGGCGCCGATGTCGGCGGTGCCTTGCGAGCCGTGCGCGTGCTCGGACACGCTCTGCCACGTCCCGGGGATGTGCCGGCACTGACTCCAGAGCTTGGTGCCGTCGGGGTAGGTGTACTCGACCGCGTGGTGGTCGAAGATCTCGCCGTACTCGACGCCGGTGCGCACCTGGCGCCCGCCCTGTCCCTGCGCGCGCACGGGCAGCGCGCCCTTGGCCCAGTTGCACACGTCGAGGTTGTGGATGTGCTGCTCGACGATGTGGTCGCCGCACAGCCAGTTGAAGTAGTACCAGTTGCGCATCTGGTACTCCATCTCGGTCTGCCCCGGCTGGCGCGGGTTGACCCACACGCCGGTGCTGTCCCAGTACGCGCGCAGCAGCACGAGCTCGCCGATCGCGCCCTCCTGCAGCAGGCGGATGGTCTCGACGTAGCGCGGGTCGTGGTGGCGCTGCAGGCCGACGCCGACCTTCAGCGCCTTGCGCTTCGCGACGGCCGCGGCCGCCAGCACGCGCCGGATGCCCGGACCGTCGACGGCGACGGGCTTCTCCATGAAGACGTGGCGGCCCCGCTCGACCGCGTACTCGAAGTGGATCGGCCGGAAGCCCGGCGGCGTGGCGAGCACCACCACGTCGACGTCCTCGTCGATCGCCTTGCGGTAGGCGTCGAAGCCCACGTGGCGGCGCTCGGCCGGCACGTCCACGCGATCGGGGTGCGCCTTGGCGAGGTAGTCGTGGCAGCCCGCGAGGCGGTCCTCGAAGGCGTCGGCCAGCGCGACGAGGCGCACCTCGCCGGCGGTCGAGAGCGCCTGCGCGGCCGCGCCAGTCCCGCGCCCGCCGCAGCCCACCAGCGCCACGCGCAGGAGGTCGTCGCGCCGCGCGCGGGCGGCGGCGGAGAGCTCGGGGAAGAGGGCGCCCGTGGCCAGGGCGGCCGAGGCGGAGGTCAGGAAGGTGCGGCGCGTGGGAGAGCTCATGGCGCGGGGGGCGGGGGTCGCGGCGGGGATCGGGGCTCGTTCTACGCCCCCCCACCGGCGGGATCCACGCACTGCCCGGGTTCGCTGTGGACGGCCCGCGCGCAACCCTTGTGGAGCGCCCCGCTTGCGGGCCGGTGGGACGCGCGCCGCGGCCCCGCCGGCGGATCCCCGCGCCAGCCGGGCTGTCCCGGGCGAGGTCGTCCGGGACAGGAAGGGAGCCGGCCCCCCTCGGGACCGGCTCCCTCTCGAATCCTCGCCTACCCGTCCAAGGTTTGCCCAGGCGAGGCGGCTCCTCCCCATCGAAGAGCCGTCGGGGACGCGCCCGGCCCGCGAGGGCCCGGCGGTCCGCGGCGCGTCAGGCCCCTCGCCTGGCGCGCTGCTCCTGTCGCACGGGCGTGGCCTCCACCCGCGCGCGCTGGCGGGCCCGTCCGTGCTCTGCTCCGTCGTCTGCACTCCTGCGCGGAGTCGTCGCGTCCTCGAGGGCCACGCGCTCGAAGCCCAGGTGTGCGAGCTCCTCGAAGAAGACCTCGCACCCCGTGACCTCGACGAACAGCTCCTCGGTCGTCTCGCGGTCGATCCAGCGGAAGCGCGCGGTCGCGCGCGGTCCGGCGGGCGCCTGGGGAGCTGCGGCCCAGGACGTCGGTTCTCGTAGGAGGCTCATGGTCTGTTTCCCTCTCGTCGGGCTCGACGCCCGTCTCTCCGTGCCTGTCTTCGGAAGCGCGCCCCGCGTGTTTCCCGTCCTGCCGAGAAAGCGCGGCGAGTCGCGCCTTGGCCCACCCCGTGCGAGCTCTCCGCGACGCCCTGGATACAGGGCGTCCTGCGTTCCTATCGGACGGCATACGGTCGAGAAGCTCATGAAGACGGCGTGAAAGGCGCCGGTTCGGTCCGTGGCGGCCCGACTCAGTCGCGCGAGGCGCCGCGGTCTTCACGGCAATCGCGGAACTTCGTCGGGAAGCGCGCGAGCGCGCCGGCGTGGGGAGTACGCCGGCGCGCTCGCGGGTGCTGGAGCGAGGCGCGGAAAACCCGCGCGCCGCTCCGGGGGACGGGACCTCAGTGCGAGAGGTCGAGGGCCTCGCGGTCGCTCGCGGCCGGCGCGTCCACGCCCAGGAGCTTCAGCGTCGTGGGCGCGATGTGCAGCAGGTGCGCGCCGTCCTGCGGCAGCGCGATCTTCTTGTTGCTCGCGAAGATCCCGGGCACGTGCTGCGGCGCGACGGAGACGTGGCCGCCGGACCAGGGGCTCTTGTTGTCGGCGAAGACGTCGCCGGAGACGATGGCGCCGGAGGCGTCCTTCACGAGCTTGATGTCACCGCTGGTGGTGTCCCACGACACGCGGTAGTTCGGCTTGAAGCCCACCATCAGGTCGCCTTCGCGGTCGCGGAAGGGGCCCTGGTGCACCTCGTCGATCAGCGTCACCGTCTCGACCGCCGGGCCGCGGCTGCCCTCGCGCGGATCCTCGAGCTTCAACAGCTCGCCGCGGATCTCCTCGAGCAACGCGTGCGCGTCGCCGGGCTTGACGATGCCCTGGCGCTCGCGGCCCTCGAGGTTCAGGAAGATCATGCCGAGACCCATCGCGTAGGCGCGCGTCTGCGACCAGTCGACGTAGCCGAGCATGTTGCCCTGCTTGGTGTTCGTCAGCCCGTCGCGCAGCTTCAGGTAGCCCTTCTGCTCGAGCCAGTTGTTGAGGTTCACCTGGTAGCGGAAGCTCTGGAAGCCGTGGTCGGCACAGACGAGCAGCGTGTCGTCCGGGCCGAGCGCCGCGCGCACGTAGCCGATGATGCGGTCGATCTGCTCGTAGATCGTCGGGATGGCGTCGCGCAGCTCGATCTCCTTGTCGAAGAAGGTCATCTTGCGCGACGCGGCGGCCTCGTCGTACAGCGGGTGCTGCGGGTCGTAGAACTGGTAGCACATGTGCTGCACGCGGTCGGGCGTGCTGAACACGGTCATCAGCACGTCCCAGTCGTCGCGGGCCAGCGCGTCCTTGGTCAGGCGCTCGCGCCACTTCATCGTGAACTCGATGTCCTCGAGCATCGTCTCCGCGTCGATCACGCGGTCCTTGAAGGGCATCGTGGCGCAGGCCCAGCCGAAGGTCTCGTACGCGCCCCCGGCGCGCTGCGCGAGCTCCGCCGAGAACTCGCGCGGCTGGCTCACCGGCTGCCAGAACTGCGGGTTCTGCGGGTCGATGTCGAGCGTGTTCACGAACAGCGTGAACGGGTCGTCGAGGTTCAGGATCTTCACCCGCGTCACGGCGTGCGCCTTGATGAGCGGGTTGATCTCGAACGTGATGGCGTACCAGTCCGACCACACGCCCTCGCGCAGGTCCTGCGCGTGTCCGTCCATGCTGACGGTGACCACGTCGCCCTTGCGCTCGAGCTCGAGCGGCACGCTGGTGGGCGCGCCCGAGTCGACGAGCGTCTTGAGCTCCTTCTTGCGCTCGCGCAGGCGGTTGCCCTCCTGCCAGCCGATGTCGTTCTCGGGCGCGAGCTGGCGGTCGATCTCGTCCATCTCGGCCTGCAGCGCGCCGATCGCGTGGAAGTTCGCCGGGCCGTAGACGAAGCTCGAGATCTTGTCGTTGCGCCAGTTGTCGATCTTGAAGATCGTGCCCGCGGTCGGCGAGGAGCGGCCCTTGGGCGCCTTCTCGAACTCGAGGTCGTCGGTCGTGTAGACGAACCACTGGCCGTTGTCGCCGCGGCAGTCGGGCAGGCCGAGGCCGCCGAGCACCTGCGAGCCGGCCGGCTGCGGACGGTCCCACGCCATCGCGGCGTCGAGCACGACGGCGCGCAGGCCTTGGCGCGCGGCGATCTCCCAGAAGCTGTCGACCTCGACGGGGTTGCCGACGACCTTGGGGATCTCCTCGGGCACGTAGCCCTTCGCGTAGCGCGCGCCGAGCGCGCCGACGATGCCGAGCGCCAGGCTCATCACGAGCGAGAGGCCGAGCTTCAGGCGCAAGAGCCCCTTGAACACGATCAGGAAGGCGATCAGCACGACCGCGCCGACCAGCAGCGTCAGCGTGGTCGCGTCGAAGCGCGCCAGCGTGTCGATCAGCAGCCCGGCCTCCATGTCGCGCACGGGGCGCGACTCGTTCTTCTGGTGCCCCACCGACGGCAGCGGGTCGCCGTTCGCGGGCACCTCCTGGTAGTCGCGGTCGACGAGGATGCGCTTGACGAAGCCCGGCACGCCGGTCTTCGAGGGGTTCTGCCCGGTGTTCAGCGCCGCCCACGCGACCGGCGACTCGGCCGACCAGGTTGTGCCGAGCGGCGCGAAGGTGCCCTCCTGCGCCAGCGCGGCCAGGTTCGGCATGCGGCCGTCGGCGGCCATCGCGGCGGCGGTGCGGTAGTCGCCGCCGTCGAAGCCGAGGACCACCACGCGGCCGTGGGCGGGCGCGGCGTCGGCCGACCGCAGCAGCGGCCAAGCGACGGAGACGGCGAGGAGCGCGGCGAGGAGCGCGAGGAAGGAACGGCGCATGGGCGGGAGCGTGCTGGGGCCTGGGGGGTACCGCGGAGCGTCGAGGACGCTGTAGGATCTTGCCCCGCACCCTGGCGGGCAGGGCGCGGCAGACCTAGGAGTCGGACGATGTCGAGATCGAATCGAGCCCAGATCCGTCGGAGTCGGGCGAAGAGGCTAGCAGGCGCCCGCCGGCGACTCTACGCCTCGCGCGGAGAGGCTGTTGGCGCGACTCGGCGCGGGCGCGCCGGGGTGCTCGCGCTGCCCGCCGTGGGGCTGCTCGCGGCCGCCGTGCTCGCCGGGCTGTGGGCCTGGTCGCGCCCCGCGACGACGCGGCCGGACGCGCTGGGCCGCGCGCCGCGGTCGACGGCGGCGCGGTGACGACGCCGCGCGAGCTGGCCGTGCGCGAGCGCGAGGCCCCCGCGAACGCGCCCGCGGAGGCCGCGCCGGCGGCCAGCGCGGCGGCCGAGTTCGAGGGCCAGGGCTCGATCCGCGGCCTGGTCCAGGCCGCGCCGGGCGTCACGTTGCCGGAGTCCTTCGCCGTCGTCGTCGGCCCCTCGCGCAGCGTGCGCGGCCGCGAACACGCCGCCTCGCGGCGCCTGCAGCTCGACGGCGGCCAGCGCGAGTTCGAGCTCGCCGACCTGCCGCTCGGCGGCTACGACGTGTGGGTCGAGGCCGACGGCCTGCGCGCGCCGCGGCGCGCGGTGCTGCTGACGAGCGGCTCGGCGTCGCCCTACGTGATCCTGCAGCTCGGGCGCATGGGCTTCATCGACGGCGTCGTGCGGCGCGCCGACGGCGCCCCCGCCGAGGGCGTGCTGGTCGCGCTGATCCCGTCGCTCGGCGAGGTGCGCCGCGAGGAGCGCACGCGCCCCGACGGCATGTACCGCTTCGACGACGTCGAGGACGGCGAGTACAGCCTCGCGGTCGGGCCGGCCGAGGCGCCGCTCGTGCCGCCGCGCGACCTCTACTTCCGCGCGCCGTCGATGCGCTTCCCCGACGTGGAGCTGCCGCCGACCGCCTCGCTGCTGCTCTTCGCGCAGGACTATCAGGGCCGCCTGATGCCCGACGTCGTCATCACCGGCTTCGGCGACGCGGGCGGCAGCCTGAGCGTCACGACCGGCAGCGACGGCCGCGCGCGCGCGGAGGACCTGCCGCCGGGGCGCTGGCGCCTGCAGGCGCGCGACCCGCAGGGCACGCTCAAGGCGCGCATGACCTTCGACGTGACGCTCGAGGAGGGCCTCGAGTGCTGGCTCGTGCTGCGCTGACGTCGTCGCGGAGCGCGCGCTCGTGAGCGAGCCGCACGCCGCGGACGCGGGCCTGCGCGGCGTGCTGCGCCTCGCCTGGCCCGCGATCTTCTCCTTCGTGCTCGGCAACGGGTACCGCATCAACGACCAGTACTGGGTCGGCGAGTTGGGCCCCGACGCGCTCGCCGCGGTGGCCTCGAGCGTCTTCGCGCTGATCCTCAACTTCGCGGTCATCTTCCTGGCCGTCGGCGGCACGCTGCCGCTGGTGGCGCGCGCGGTGGGCGCGCGCGACGCGGACGAGCGCGACCGCGTCGTGCGCCACGGCCTCCTGCTCGGCACGCTGATCGCGGCCGCGCTGATGCTCGTCGGCACGCAGGCCGCGCCGCACCTCGGCGCGATCTTCGACGTCGAGCCCGGGCCGGGTCGCCTGATGGGCGAGTACCTGGGCGTGATCTACCTCGGCATGCTGCCGCTGGTGCTCGCGCCCATCGTCGACAACGTCTACATCGCGATGGGCAACACGCGCCTGCCCATGGCGCTGCAGGCGCTGGCGGTGACGAGCAACCTCGTGCTCAACCCGCTCCTGATCTACGGCGTCGGCGAGTGGTCGGGCCTGGGCATCGCGGGCGCCGCGCTGGCGACGGTGCTCTCGCGCACGCTCAGCGCGGGCGCGGGGCTCGTGCTGCTGCACACGCTCTACGGCGTGCAGCTCTTCCCGCTGAAGCGCTTCGAGCCGGCGCGACTCCTGCGCATGGTGCGCCTCGGCACGCCGATGGCCGGCTCGATCGCCTTCTACGCGCTCGTCTACGTCGCGCTCTTCCGCTACGTGATCGCCGACCTCGGCACGGCGACGGCGGCGGGCTTCGGCGTGGGCTTCAACGCCTTCGAGAGCGTCAGCTTCCCCTTCTTCCTGGGCGTCGCGCTGGCCGGCTCGTCGCTCGTCGGCCGCAACCTCGGCGCCGGGCGCGTCGACGAAGCCTGGCGCGCCGTGCGCAACGTGCGCCGCGTGGGGCGCCTGTTCGGCCTGGGCTTCCTGGCCGCCTTCCTGCTGCTCGGCCCGCTCGTCGCGCCGCTGTTCAGCGACGACGCGGAGGTCGTGCGCCAAGCGGTGCTCTACGTCTCGCTGCTGGCCTTCTCGCAGCCCTTCGTCGCCGAGGAGACGGTCAACGAGAAGCTGCTGTACGGCGCGGGGCACACGCGCCCGGTGTTCTGGATCAGCACACCCGCGAACCTGTTGCGCGTGCCGCTCGCGTGGGGGCTCGCGCTCGGGCTCGGCCTGGGCGCGGCCGGCGTGTGGTGGGCGATCAACGTGACGACGTTCCTCAAGGCCGGTCTGTACTGGGCCGAGGTGCGGCGCGGGCGCTGGGTGACGCGCCTCGACGCCGCGCCTACGCCCGATCCAGCGCGCGCCTGAAGTCGGCCACCAGGTCGTCGGGCTCCTCGATCCCGACGGACACGCGGATCGCGCCGGGCGCGATGCCCAGCGCCGCGCGCGCGTCGGTCGTGAGCCCGGCGTGGCTCGTCGTCGCCGGCGTGCAGACGAGCGTCTCGACGCCGCCCAGGCTCGCCGCGGGCAGCGCGAGCTCGAGCGCGCCCAGCACGCGCAGCGCCGCGTCCTCGTCGCCGTCCACCTCGAGCAGCACCATGCCGCCGCCGGCGTGCAGCAGCCGCCGCGCGCGCTCGGCGTGCGCGCCGAGCAGCGGGTGCCGCACGTGCGCGACGCGCGGGTGCGCGCGCAGCGCCTCGGCGAAGCGCAGCGCGCCGTCGCAGTGCGCGCGCATGCGCAGCGCGAGCGTCTTCAGCCCGCGGTCGAGCAGGTGCGCGACCTGCGGGTCGAGCACCCCGCCCGTGCGGCGACGCCACAGGTCGACGCGCGCGAGCAGCGGCGCGGGCCCGGCCACGACGCCGCCGAGCAGGTCCGAGTGCCCGCCGAGGTACTTGCTCGCCGAGTGCATCACCGCGTCGGCGCCGTGCGCGAGCGGCCGCTGCAGCGCGGGCGTGGCGAAGGTCGCGTCGACGAGCAGCAGCGCCCCGTGCGCGCGGCAGCGCGCGGCGAGCGCGGGCAGGTCGGCGACCTCCAGCGTCGGGTTGGCGATCGACTCGCACAGCAGTGCGCGCGCGTCGTCGGCCAGCGCCGCCTCGAGCGCCGCGGCGTCCTCGACGTCGACGAACGTGGCGCGCCCGCCCATCGCCGGCCACACGCTCGTGAGGAAGTCGCGCGTGCCGCCGTAGATCGTGCGCGCCGCGACGACGTGCCCCGCGCCGCCCTCGGCGCACGCGGCGCCGAGCAGCCCGTGCAACGCGGCCATGCCCGACGCGAACACGCGCGCGGCGGCGGCGCCCTCGAGCGCCGCGAGGCGCGCCTCGAGCGCCTCGATCGTCGGGTTGCCGTAACGCGCGTAGATGCGCGCGTCGCCGCCGCGGCCGGCGCGGACGAGCGCGTACGCCGCGTCGTCGAGCACGTAGGTCGTGCTCAGCTCCAGGGCCGGGACCACGCCGGGGCGCGCCGCGTCGGGCCGCGCGCCGGCGTGCACGCAGTGGGTGGAGGTGCAGGGGCTCTCGGGGTCGTGCATGACGCCACCCTACCGAACCCGTAGACTCCTCCGCTCGCTCCGCCCCCGGTCCCCCGCCCCGTCCCTCCGCCCATGGCCACCCAACCGCTCCTCGACCTCGACGCCATCGACCTCGACCAGGTCATCGCGGGTCCCGCCGAGCTGCTGTCCAAGCTCGCGCAACGCGGCACCTTCGAGATGCTCGGCGGCGTCAACTACCGCGACGAGGAGCGCGGCCTGATCGTGGGCTTCAAGGACATCCGCACCGACGACTGGTGGGCGCCCGACCACATCCCCGGCCGTCCGCTGTTCCCCGGGGCGCTGATGATCGAGTCCGCGGCGCAGCTCTGCTCGTACGACTACCACCTGCGCATGGCCGACTCCGACCGCTTCGTGGGCTTCGGCGGCCTGAACGCGACGCGCTTCCGGGGCGTCGTCGAGCCGCCCGGGCGCATGTACTTCGTCGGCAAGGTCAACCGCATCCGCACCACGCTCTTCACGTACCACGCGCAGGGCTTCTACGGCGGCGACCTGGTCTTCGAGGCCGAGATCATCGGCGTGGCGCTCTAGCCCGGTCGCGCCCGGGTGTGACCGCCCGCGCCTGCGGGACTACGAGCCCACCACTCCAGCCCAGGCTCCCCCATGCTCCGCTCCACGCTCGCCGCGTTCGCGCTCGCGCTCCCCGTCGCCCCCACGGCCCTCCAGGCCCCCGCTCCGCAGAGCGACGCCCCCCCGGCCGCCGAGCCCGACCGCTTCTCCGCGGACGCCGAGGCCGAGCAGGCGCGTCGCGACGCGGCCCTCGAGCAGGAGCTCGCCGGCGCGGAGTTGCCCGCCTGGGCCGGGCGCTACTACTACGGCGACGGCACGGGCGTGAACGTCTCGCTCGCGCTCGCGCCGCGCGCCGGGTTCAGCTTCCGCTGGAACGGCTGCACGGGGCTCTACGACCGCAACTACGGCCCGCTGCGCGACGAGGCGGGCGTGCTGCACCTCGCGCCGACCTTCCCCAACGACCGCAAGGGCTTCCGCGGCACGGCCACCGAGCTGCGCCCCGTGCGCTGGGGCGCGCGCCGCTACCTCGTCGAGGAGTCCCGCCTGGGCGAGTTCGTGAACGAGGTGAACGGCGGCCAGGAGCCGCGCAAGGGCGCGTGGGGCAGCACGTTGCTCGGCCACGACGACTGGAAGCTCGCCGCCGAGGGCGCGCCCGAGCTGCCGAAGACCTGGCGCGCGCGCCTGCTCGCCGAGCCGCTCACGGTCGCCATCGACGCGGTCGTGCAGCAGCCCGACCCGAACCCCGACGACTCCTGGCAGGGGCGCGTCGACCTCGAGCTCGGCGCGGGCGCCGAGGCCGGGCTGTGGGTGGGCATGCGCCTCTACGCCGAGGGCGGCGACCGCGCCTACGTCACCGAGGTGAGCGCGGGCTCCGCGCGCGCCGAGATCACGACGCTCTGGAAGGACGACGCGGCGCCCAGCGCGGGCCAGTCGCTGCGCTCGCGGCGCTAGCAGCCCGTTGAAGACGTCCTCCGGCCTCGCCGCGGCGCCGCGCGACGTCTCGGACAGGCTCCTGGCGGCGGTCGTGAATCGTCCGGGTCAGCGCGGCCGAACGGGGCTGCGCTTCCAGTCGCTGCGGTCGAGCACCTTGCCTGGGTTGGGGTCGAAGGTCTCCTCGTCGCTGTAGAGCACGTCGCCGCCGTCGGTCTGCCAGCGCCAGCGGCCGAGCTCGCTCGTGCCGACCACGGTCTCGCCGGTGAACGGGTCGAGGTACTCCTCCTGGTCGGTCAGCGTCAGGAAGACGTCGTTCAGGATCTCGGCGTTGGTGTGCGCGCGGTGCTCGGCGAGCTCGCGCTCGAGGCGCGCGGCCTCGCCGCGCACGCGCGCCCAGATGCCGGCGCGCTCGAGCTGGCCCTGCAGCTCGCCGCGCAACCACGTCGAGCTCACGACGACCGAGCGCAGCACGTCGGCGAAGACCGGCCCCCACGCGGCGAGCTGCCCCTCCGGCGCGCGGAAGCTCCACGTCTCGCGGTTGGCCCACTGGCCGCCGGCAAGCGCGCCGCGGTCCTCGATCAGCGTGAAGGCGACCTCCTCGTACGCGACGTCGTCCTCGCGGTAGGTCCAGCGCACGCGCGCCGCGTCGAGCTCGAACGCGAGCGGCAGCAGCATCGCGCGTTGGCGACGCTGCGCGGCGCGCGCGAGCTTCGGCAGGCCTCGTCGCTCGCAGACGCGCACGTCGGTCGCGCGCGGGTGCTCGCGCGCGAACCACAGCTCGGTCAGGTAGTCGCTCGCGCGCGGCAGCGGCCACACGGTCATGCCCTGGTAGCACGACCCGGGCGGGTAGAGCCCCAGCTGGCCGGCCGGGCTCGCGCTCACGTCGCAGAAGTACCAGTCTGCGGTTCGGTGCGCGCGCACGCGGCCGTCAGCGGCGCCGAAGGTGAGCTCGAGCTTGGCCTCGAGCGACTGCGCCGGGCCGCCGGCCGCGACGGGGTCGACGCGCAGCACGCCGCCCGCCAGCCTCCACGCTGCGGGCAAGCGCAGCGTGAAGGCCTGCTCGCGCGGCTCGGTCACGCGGCGGAAGACGCGCGGCAGCTCGGGCGCCCGCGCGGCGGCGGGCGCGGCCTCCTGCGCCGCGGCGTGCGCGCCGGTGGCGGCGAGGACGGCGAGAGCGACGAGGGCGAACGGCGTGCGCGGCATGACTCCTCCTGGCCGGCGAGCGCGCGCGGCTGGGCTCCGAGCGCACCCCTCAGCCTCGCCCGCGCCGCGCCGAGCGGCCATACGCCCTGCGGGGTAGCGCTTGCGGCGCGCGCGCCGGAGTCCGACGATGCGGCGATGACGGCGCGCAGCGCACTCGCGGCCTTGGCCCTCGTCCTCGGCGCCTGCGGCGGCGCGGCGCCGGCGCCGGAGCACGTGGAGGGCGGAGCGGTGGCGAGCACCGAGATCGAGGAAGGCTGGACCGAGCTCGCCGGAGCGCGGCTGTGGACGCTCGCGGCCGGGCCGGCGGACGGGCCGCGCGTGCTGCTGCTGCACGGCGCGCGCTTCGACGCGGGCACCTGGCGCGAGCTCGGCACGCTGGCGGCGCTGGCGCGCGCGGGGCTGCGCGCGACGGCGGTCGACCTGCCCGGCTACGGTCGCTCGCCGGCCGCGGCGCTCGGCCCCCGACGCGCTGCTCGCGCGCCTGCTCGAGCACCTCGGCCCGCCCGCGCCGGTCGTCGTCTCGCCCTCGATGAGCGGCGCGTGGACGCTGCCGTGCCTGCTCGAGCGCCCCGCCGCCGCCGCCGGCTGGGTCGCGGTGGCCCCGGTGGGCACGGACGCGGTCGCCGCGCGCCTCGCCGCGCTCGAGCTGCCGACGCTGGTCGTGTGGGGCGCGCGGGACGCGGTGCTGCCGCTGGCCCGCGGCGAGGCGCTCGCCCGCGCGCTGCCGAACGCGCGGCTCTCGGTCTACCCCGACGCGAGCCATCCCTGCTACCTCGACGACCCCGAGCGCTTCTCACGCGAGCTGATCGCGTTCGTACGGGAGATCGACGCGGCGGAGCGCTAGGAGCCTGTCCGAGACGTCCGTCGGCGCCGCCGGGCATTTGCGAAGCCCGGCGTGCGCGTTCGGGTAGAGATCGGGCTAGCATGCACCGCGGAACGCGAGTCGACACGCGAGAGACGAGCCGATGGGAAGCAGCATGAAGTGGACCCCGGACTACGCGACCGGGATCGAGCGCATCGACAGCCAGCACAAGATGATCTTCCAGATGCTGGAGGACTATCAGATCACGCTGGAGGCGGGCGAGGGCGAGCGCATCTTCGGGGTCTTCCTCGACTCGCTCGACCTCTACTGCAAGGGGCACTTCGGCTACGAAGAGCGCTGCATGGCCGAGCGGCAGTGCCCGCAGGCCGAGCAGAACCTGGCCGCGCACGCCGCCTTCAACGAGCAGCTGGCCGGGTTCCGCGAGCGCTTCCGCCGCGAGGGCTACAGCCCGGCCGAGGCGGCGCGCCTGGTGGAGACGGTGGCGGGGTGGCTCTCGGGCCACATCTGCGCGGTCGACGTGCACCTGCGCGACGTGCCCGCGCCGCAGCAGCGCTGACGGGCTGCTAGAGCCCTTCGCCGAAGCTCGCCGGCGCCTTGCGCCGCACGATGGGCGCGCCGTCCTCCTCGAGGATCGCGAGCACGTCGAGCTCGAGGCAGCGGCACGGCCGGTCGATCAGCGCGGCCAGCGACGGCACCGAGCGCCCGTCCTCGCCGGTGACGGCCTCCTTCACGTACGTGCCGTGTTGCGTGCGCAGCCGGACGTGGAAGCAGCCCGGGCGCTCGGCCGCGGGCTCCGCGCCGAGCACCTCCAGCCAACGCTCGCGCACGAGGTCCGCGCGCCGGTGCGCCACGCGCTGCGGCGTCTGCTGCTCGAGGTCGATGCGCTTGCCGACGAGCGGCGCGAAGACGTCCGCGGGCGCGTCGCCCTCGACCTCCACGAGCGCCTCGTACTCCTTGGCGTGCTGCGTCTCCTTGAGCACGCGCACGCGGCCCTTGTCGGACCAGTGCAGGCCCTCGATCTCGAGCCGCCCGGCGTTGCGGCGGTTGATCTCGTCCTCGACCTCGGCCAGGTCGATCGAGAGCTCGCGCGGGTTCAGGAACTCCATCACGAACGGGCGCCCGTCGCCGAGCATGCGCACGTCGACGTCCTCGCGGCCCGCGCCGTGGAACTTGTTCTTGCGCGTCTTCAGCGCCGCGCCGAGCACCCACGCGACGAGCTCCTGCACGGAGTCGCGCGTGAGCTTGCCGAAGCCCTCGCACGTGGCGCACTTGCGCCGCCGGCGCGGGTGGCCCTTGCACTCCGGGCAGAAGAAGACCGTCTGCGGCAGGTCGCGCGTCAGCTTGCGGTAGCGGCCCTCGATGAAGACCTTGCCGGGGGGCAGCTCGGCCATGGGGTACGACTCCTGTGTCTTGGGCGCGCCGCGCCCCGGGACGACTCGAACGTCCCTCGCCTCGGACGGGTGAAGGGGCGAAGAGCATAGCGCCTGCCGCGGCGGCGGCAACGACGGCGGCGCGGACGCGGCCGCCCAGCGCGGCGGCGCCGTCCCCGAGTGGCCTTCCGCGGCGCCAGCGCGTACCCTCCCCTCGCGATGCACCCGTACCTCTTCTCGCTCCCCGTGCCCTGGTCGGACGAGCCCTTCCACCTGCGCTCCTTCGGCGTGCTGGTCGCGCTGGGCTTCCTGTTCGGCGCCCACCTCCTGCAACGCCTCGCCGCGCGCTACAGCGACGACCCCGAGGGCGAGCAGGAGCGCTGGTCGCAGATCGTGATGTGGATCCTGTTCGGGGTCTTCGGCGGCGCGCGCCTGATGTACGTGATCGTCGAGGTGCTGCGCGGCTCCGAGACGGGCCACGGCTACCTCGCGCGGCCGTGGACGATGCTCTTCTTCTGGGAGGGCGGGCTGGTGATGTACGGCGGCCTCGCCGGCGGCATCGCGGCCGGCGTCTACAAGGCGCGCAAGGTCGGCGTGCGCTGGCTGCACGGCCTCGACCTCGCGATGATCGGCACCTTCTTCGCGCAGGCCATCGGTCGCGTGGGCTGCCTGATGGTCGGCGACGACTACGGCAGCGTCGTGCCCGAGCGCTTCCGCGACCTGCCCTTCCCCGTCGTCGTGCACGTGCCCGACCCGCTGCCGCCGGGCAGCCTGTTCGGCCCGGAGAACGCCGGGCAGGTGCTGTGGGCCACGCAGCCCTGGATGAGCCTGAACGCGCTGCTGCTCGGCTTCGTCGCGCTGTGGCTGCTGAAGCGCCGGCGCTACGAGGGCCAGGTGCTGTGGTGGACGATCGCGCTGTACGCCGTCGGCCGCTTCACGATCGAGGTCTTCCGCGGCGACGCGATCCGCGGCAAGTGGTTCGACGACGCGATCTCGACCTCGCAACTCATCTCGATCGTCGCCGGACTGATCGCGGTGGCGATGCTGGTCAAGAACCGCGGGCGCGTCGACGCGGACCTGCCGCGGCCGCGCGAGGGCGGCGCCGCACCGGGCTCGGCATGAGCGCGGCCGAGGGCGCGCGCCCGCGCGTCGTCGCGGGCGTCGACGAGGCGGGCCTCGGTCCGCTGCTCGGTCCGCTGACCCTCGGCTACTCCGCGCTGCGCCTGCCGGCGGACGGCGGCAACGTCTGGGAGCAGCTCGCGGCGATCGTCTCGCGCGAGCCCAAGGACGACGCCGAGCACGTCGTCGTGGCGGACTCGAAGAAGGTCTACACGCGCAACGCGCGCGGCGAACGCCGGCTCGAGACGACCGCGCTGGCCTTCCTGGGCGCGCGCGCGCGGTCGGCGCGCCGGCGAGCGGCGCCGCGCTGCTGCGCACGCCGCCCGCGCTGCGCCCGCGCGCGGCCGACGTCGCGGCGAGCCCGTGGTACGCCGAGCTCGCGCCGGCGCTGCCGCGCTGGGTCGACGCGGGGCGGCTCGAGCTGCGCACCGCGCTGCTGCGGCGCGAGCTCGCCGCGCAGGGCCTCGCGCTCGTCGACGCGGCGGTGCGCGTGGTGCCGGCGGTCGAGCTCAACCGCTCCTTCGCGCGCACCGGCAACAAGAGCGCGACCGTGTGGGAGCTCTTGACCGGCGTGCTGCGGCACCTGTGGGCGACGCACGCGCACGAGGACCTGCACGTGATCGTCGACCGCCAGGGCGGCCGCTTCCGCTACGGGCGCGCGCTCGCGGCGGCCTTCCCCGGCGTCGGGCTGCGCGTGGGGCTCGAGAGCCCGAACCACTCCGAGTACCAGCTCGAGGCCGACGAGGACGGCGCGCGCCGGCGCATGTGGCTGACCTTCGCCGAGAAGGCCGAGGAGCGCGCGTTCACCGTGGCGCTCGGCTCGTGCCTGGCGAAGTACGCGCGCGAGCTCGTCATGGGCGCCTTCAACGACTACTTCGGCGCGCGGCAGGCGGGCCTGGCGCCGACCGCGGGCTACACCACCGACGGCCGGCGCTGGCTCGCGGACGCCGCGCCGGCGCTGGCGGCGCTCGATCTCGACCGCGACGTGCTGGCCCGCCGCCGCTGAGCGGGTAGGCTTCGCCAGCCCTGCGCCGCGCGCGCGGCCGCACCGCCCCCCCATGAAGACCGCCATCCTCGGCGCCGGCGTCTCCGGCCTGGCCCTGGCCCGCTTCCTCGTCGAGGGCGGGCTCGCGAGCTCCGACGTGCACCTCTTCGAGGCCGCGCCGAGCGCGGGCGGCCTGTGCGCGTCGAAGACGGTCGACGGCTTCACCTACGACGTCGCCGGCGGCCACATCCTGTTCAGCAAGGACGCCGAGGCGATGGCCTGGATGAAGGCCAACGCGGGCGGCGAGGCGGCCTTCGTGCGGCGCGACCGCAACACGAAGATCCGCTTCGAGGACCGCTGGGTGCACTACCCGTTCGAGAACGGGCTCGGCGACCTGCCGCCGCGCGCGAACTACGAGTGCCTCGCGGGCTACGTGCAGGCCTGGCACGAGCGGCAGGTGAGCGGCAGCGCGGCGCCGCGCGACTTCGCGACGTGGATCCGGTGGCGCTTCGGCGACGGCATCGCCGAGCACTTCATGGACCCCTACAACGAGAAGATCTGGAAGCGGCCGCTGTCCGAGATCTCGAGCGACTGGGTCGCGGGGCGCGTGCCCGACGCGCCGGTGGCCGACGTGCTCAAGGCCGCCGTCGGCCTGCGCACCGAGGGCTACACGCACCAGGCGATCTTCTACTACCCGCGGCACGGCGGCTTCCAGGCGATCACCGACGGCCTCGCGGCGCAGCTCGCGGGCAACCTGCGCCTGTCGACGCCGGTGACGAGCCTGCAGCGCGCCGGCGACGGCTGGAAGGTCAACGGCGAGGCCTTCGACCGCGTCGTCTCGACCTTGCCGCTGACCGACCTGCCCGCGCTCGTCGAGGGCGTGCCGAGCGGCGTGGCCGAGGCCATGCGCGGGCTCGCGTTCAACTCGATCCTGTGCTTCCTCGTCGCGCTCGACCGCGCCGAGCACCCCGACCTCTCGTGGATCTACCTGCCCCACCCCTCGCAAGGGCCGGCGAACCGCGTGACGTACATGTCGAACTACTCGCCGAACAACGCGCCCGCCGGGCGCACGTCGTTCCTGTGCGAGGTGACCTACGACGGGCGCGGCGCGAAGCCGGCGGCCGACACCGAGGAGCAGGTGCTGCGCGGGCTCGAGCACGCCGGCCTGCTGCGGCGCGAGGAGGTGCTGTTCACCGACGCGGTGCACTCGCGCCACGCCTACGTCGTGTTCGACCACGCCTACGCGGAGCGCCGCGCCGCCGCGCTCGGCTGGCTGGCGGAGGTCGGGCTCACCCCGCTGGGCCGCTTCGGCCGCTTCGAGTACGACAACTCCGACGCGTGCGTGATCAAGGCGCGCGCCCTGGCCGCCGAGCTGCTGGCCGAGGCGGCGCGCGGCTGAGCGCGCGGGCGCGGCGCTACTCCCCGCGCGCGCGGCGCGCCGCGAGCACGCCCTTGAGGCGCACCCACACCCCCACCAGCGTGCCCACCGGCAGCGCGAAGGTGAACGGGATCGCGCAGTAGGCGCCGACGAGGAAGGCGAGGGACGCCGCGCGGCCCTGCGGCAGGCCGAGCTGCCGGCCCAGGTAGTAGCCCACCGGCAAGCCCAGGACGAGGCCGAGCGGCGGCGAGACGGTGGCGGCGTCGAGCAGGTCGATCAGCACGCCGGCGAGCACCGGGCCGAGCACCTGGTGGACCTCGCGCGCGGTCTCCAGGCCGCCCCCGGACGGCGGCGGGGCGCCGGGCTCGCCGTCGAGCGGCAGGCGCTCGACCTCGACTTCCAGCACTTCGTCGTCCCCCTTCCGCCCGCTCATTTCGGAACTATAACGTCGCGCGGACGCCCTCCCAGGGCCCCCGCAGGGCCCCCCGGGGTTTCCCGACCGCCCGACTTGCCCCGGCGCGATCGTGGGCGATAGTTAGGAACTCGCAATTCTGCCGCCGCTCCGCCTCCGGGCCCGCGCGGCGCCACCGCCACGCCCTCGATGACCCTCACCGCCCGCCTCGTCCGCTCCCAGGCCCCCGCGCGCCCGTCGGCGACCGCCGCGCGCCGCGCGCGTTGGGCCCTCGTGCTCCTCGGCCCCGCGCTGCTCGCCGCCTGCGGCAAGAGCGGCGGGAGCTTCACGCCGCCCGACGAGCCGCCGCCGACGGTCGACCTGCCGGAGTTCGCCTACGCCACGCGCGCGCTCGCCGCGCGCCTGGGCGACCCGCTGACGCCCGCGGTGCCGAGCCAGACCGGCGACGGCAGCCTCGACGCGTGGGTGCTGAGCGGGAGCCTGCCGACGGGCCTCGTGTTCGACGACCAGACCGGCACGTTCTCCGGGACCCCCACCGCGCTCGCGGCGCCGCGCATCGTGCGCGTCACCGCCACGAACAACGACGGCGAGTACACGCAGGACCTCGTGGTCTCGGTCGGCGGCGAGCTGCGCTTCGCGTACTCGGCCAACGCCGGCGACAACACGCTGAACGAGCTGCAGGCCAACGGCGCGCTGCAGACGCTCGAGCACGACGGCTACGTGGTGCAGTCGGCGGGCGAAGCCGCGCCGCAGGACGTGCAAGCCGATCCGCTCGGGCGGCTCGTGTACTCGCTCAACAGCTTCGGCCTGACGCCCTACCTCGTCGACGCGGACAGCGGCGACCTGACGGCGGGCACGCCGATCTCGCTGGGCTCAGGCCCGCACGCGCTGTACGTGCACCCCTCGGGCGACTGGCTGTACGTCAGCTCGGCCGGCTCCGACCGCGTGCGCGCCTACCAGGTCGACGCCGTGAACGGCACGCTCACGCTGCTCGAGCAGGAGACCACCGCCGCCGGGCCGACGGACCTCGCCGGCGACGCGAGCGGCCGCTTCCTGATCGTCGCGCACGCGTCGAGCGAGGAGCTGCGCAGCTTCCTGATCGACCCCGCGACCGGCGCGCTGACGCCCGGGGACACGCTCGCGCTGCCCACGGTGGTCACGCCCGACGTCGCGCTCTGCCCGCTCGGCGAGCGGCTCTACGTCGTGCTCCAGCAGCCCTTCGCGGGCGTGCTGCGCGTCGACGTCGAGCCGGAGACCGGCGCCATGAGCCTCGGCCCCACGGCCACCGCCGGCAGCACGCCCGTGCGCGTCGTGGTCGAGCCCGGGCGGCGCTTCGCCTACGTGCTCAACCAGGGCTCGGCGACCATCAGCTACTACTCGATCGCGGACGCCACGGGGACGCTGACGTCGCTGGGCACGCTGCCCTCGACGGCCTCGACCGTCGACCTGCGCTTCACGCGCGACGGCCGGCGCGCGTTCGCGGTGGACTCGACCGGCCGCACGGCGCGGCTCTACGAGCGCGAGGACGACGGCCGCCTGACGCAGACGGGCGCGCTGTACCTGCGCCAGGGCCCGCGCGCGCTGGCGCTCGTCGAGGGCGCCGCGGCGCCGGTCAAGCGCCTGGCCTCGCTCTACGCGCTGAACGAGACCTCGCAGGACGTCGTCACGTTGAGCGTCGACCCGACGCTCGGCACGGTCAGCGACAGCGGGCTCACGCCGGCGCCCACGGGCGTCGGACCGCGCGACCTGGCGCTCGACCCGCGCGGCCGCTTCGCCTGGGTCTCGAACGAGACCGAGGAGACGATCACGATCTACACGCTGCAGCCGGACGGCTCGCTCGTCGTGGCCGGCACGCGCACCGGGCTCAACGGCACGCTGCCCGGGCCGCTCACGGTCGACACGACCGGGCGCTTCCTCTACGTGTCGCTCGCGACGTTCAACCTGCTGGGCATGTTCGCGATCGAGCCCGACGGCATGCTGACCGTGATCGGCACGCGGCCGCTGGAGCTGGTGCCCGAGGCGATCGTCGCCGACCCGTCGGGGCTCTACCTGTACGCCGTCAACGGCGGCAACGGCGTGAGCGAGTTCGGCAGCTTCCGCGCCTTCCGCATCGACCCGACCACCGGCGTGCTGACCAAGGTCGACCCGCTGGTCGTCGGTACCGGCCACCCGACGTCGCTGGTCCTCACGGCCGACGGCCGGCGCGCCTACAGCACGCAGCGCGACCTCGACCTCGCCGTCGCGTGGGACGTCAGCGCCGACGGGCAGCTCCACGCGGTGGGCGCCGGCTCGAGCGCGATGGCCGAGCCGGTGAGCGTCGCGCTGACGCCCGACGAGCGCTTCGCCTTCGTGACGAGCTTCGATGCGACGGCGCTCGGCTCGCTGCTGCTGTACGACGTCGACCCCGCCACCGGGCGGCTCTACAACCAGGCGACGGGCACGACCACCTGGCGCGCCGCGACGCCAGCGGGCCTGCAGCCGCTGGCGGTCGAGATCGACCGCGAGGGCGGCTACGTCTACGTGCTCTCGCAGACCAGCGAGGACGTGCGCGTCTTCGCGCTGGACCCCGACACGGCGCTGCTGACCGAAGTGCAGGCGCTGCAGCGCGGCATGAAGCCGATCCGGCTGCGCCGCCGCGACGCGCTCCAGTAGCCGCGGCGCGGCGCGCGCGATGGTGTAAGCTCGCGGCCCATGGACCGCGGACTCGGCAAGCCCTTCGCGACGCGCTCGACCGTCGTGGCGCGCGACGGCATGGCGGCGACGAGCCAGCCGCTCGCGACGCAGGTGGCGCTCGAGCTGCTGCGCGCGGGCGGCAGCGCCGTCGACGCGGCCATCGGCGCGAACGCGCTGCTGGGGCTGGTCGAGCCCACCGGCTGCGGGCTGGGCGGCGACCTGTTCGCGCTCGTGCACGACCCGGACGAGCCGGCGCTCGTCGGCCTCAACGCCAGCGGTCGCTCCCCGGCCGGCCTCGAGCTCGACGCGCTGCGCGCGCTGGGCCTCGACTACCTGCCGCCGCACGGTCCCCTGCCGATCTCGGTGCCCGGCTGCGTCGACGGCTGGCTCGAGCTCTCGGCGCGCTTCGGGCGCCTGCCGCTGGCCGAGGTGCTCGCGCCGGCCGTGCGCTACGCGCGCGCGGGCGCGCCGCTCAGCCCGGTGATCGCGCACCACTGGGCGCGCGGCGG
>JACKHS010000031.1 GCA_020638875.1 Planctomycetota bacterium | reverse complement strand
TCACCGAAGAACCGCCCCTCGAGCTCGACGTCGCAACAGAGCGTTGTCTCACCCCTCTCGCGGTGAAGCGCCGTGACGCTCCACCGACCCACCTCGCGGCCGGAGTTGGAAGGCAGCTCCCAGCGAAGTGAGTCGGGCATCGAACTCTCGTCCCGCGCGGTCAGCTCTCAAGAGAAGGCGAAGCGTGCAGGCTCACCCTACCGCCTTGCTCGCCTTCTCGAACACGTCCTTCGACAGCCCCTCGACGTCGAGGATGCGCTGCAACTCGGCGCGCACCAGGTCCTGACGCTTGGCGTCGAGCCTGCGGTACCCCATCAGCGGGTCGATCAGGCGTGACGCGAGCTGGGGGTTGATCGCGTTGGCCTCGATCACGCGGTCCGCCAGGAAGCGATACCCGCTCCCGTCCGCCGCGTGGAACGCGGCCGGGTTGCCGCTCGCGAAGCCGCCGACGAGGGCGCGGGCGCGGTTGGGGTTCTTGAGGGTGAAGTCGGGGTGCGTGAGCAGCTTCGCGACGCGCTGGGTGACGTCGGGGAGGTCGCACACGGCCTGGAGCAGGAACCACTTGTCGAGCACGAGCGGGTCCTTGCGCCAGCGCTCGTAGAACGCGGCGAGGGTGCGCTCGCGCTCGGGCACGTCGTGGTCGCAGAGCAGGCCGAGGGCGGCGCTCGAGTCGGTCATGTTCGTCGCGGCGTCGAACTGCGCGGCGCAGAGCGCGATCGTGGCGGCGTCGCCCATGCAGACGAGGAAGCTGAGCGCGGTGTTCGCCAGCGCGCGGCGCGCGACGGCGACGTCGCTGAGCTCGAAGGGACCGTCGACGTGGTTCGCGCGGTAGGTCGCGAGCAGCTCGGTGTGGAAGCGCGTCGCGAGCTGGCAGCAGGCGGCCCTGCGCACGGCGTGCACGGCGACCGGGTCGGCGACGTCCATGCGGTCGGCGAGCCAGGTCTCGCCCGGCAGCGCGAGCGCCATGGCCTTCAGCGAGCCGTCGAGCTCGGCGTCGGCCAGCACGGCGCCCCACGCGGCGAGGAAGGCCTCGGGCAGCGCCCACGCCTCGCCCTTCTGGTGCGCGGCGATGCCCGCGAGCAGGAGGCGCGTGCCGTACTGCTGGCCCGCGTCCCAGCGGTTGAAGGCGTCGGCGTCGTGCGCCATCAGGAAGGCGTACTCGGCCTCGGGGCGGTCGTACTCGACGATCACCGGCGCGCTGAAGCCGCGCAGCACCGAGAGCACCGGCTGCGCCGCGACGTCGGTGAAGGTGAAGGTCTGCTCCGCGTCGCGCAGCTCGAGCACGCGCGTGCCGGCCGGCTGCGCGGCGACCTCGCCGGCGAGGCGCGTCGGCTGGTCGGCGCCGTCCGGGCCGACGAGGCCCACGGCGACCGGCATGTGGAAGGGCTGCTTCGCGGCGCCGTCGGGCGTCGCCGGGCACGACTGGCGCAGCGTCACCGCGAAGGTCCTCGCCGCGGCGTCCCAGCGCGTCGACACCGCGAGGCGCGGCGTGCCGCCCTGCAGGTACCAGCGCTCGAACTGCGCGAGGTCGGCGCGGTTCGCGTCGGCCATCGCGGCGCGGAAGTCGTCGCACGTCACGGCCGAGCCGTCGTGGCGCTGGAAGTAGAGGTCCATGCCCCTGCGGAAGCCGTCGGCGCCCAGCAGGGTGTGGTACATGCGGATGATCTCGGAGCCCTTCTCGTACACCGTCGCGGTGTAGAAGTTGTTCATCTCGATGTAGGACTCGGGCCGGATGGGGTGCGCCATCGGGCCGGCGTCCTCGGAGAACTGGCGGCCGCGCAGGGCGCGCACGTTCGTGATGCGCTCCACCGCGGCCGAGTTCATGTCGGACGAGAACTGCTGGTCGCGGAAGACCGTCAGGCCCTCCTTCAGCGTGAGCTGGAACCAGTCGCGGCAGGTGACGCGGTTGCCCGTCCAGTTGTGGAAGTACTCGTGCGCCACCACGGCCTCGATGGCCTGGTAGTCGCCGTCGCTCGCGGTCTCGGGCTGGGCCAGCACGCACTTCGAGTTGAAGACGTTGAGGCCCTTGTTCTCCATCGCGCCCATGTTGAAGTCGTCGACGGCCACGATCATGTACTGGTCGAGGTCGTACTCGAGGCCGAAGACCTCCTCGTCCCACTGCATCGCCTTCTGCAGCGAGCGCATCGCGTGGGCGCACTTGTCGACGTTCTGCTCCTCGACGTAGATCTCGAGCGTCACGTCGCGGCCCGACATCGTCGTGTAGCTGTCGCGGATGCACTCGAGCCGGCCCGCGACGAGCGCGAACAGGTAGCTCGGCTTCTTGAAGGGGTCCTCCCACTTCGCCCAGTGCTTGCCGCCGGCGAGCTCGCCGCCGCCGATGCGGTTGCCGTTCGAGAGCAGCACCGGGTTGCGGTCCAGCGCGCCCTCGATGTACGTCGTGAACTGCGCCATCACGTCGGGCCGGTCGAGGTACCACGTGATGCGGCGGAAGCCCTCGGCCTCGCACTGCGTGCAGAAGTTCGGGCCGGCCTTGTAGAGGCCCGAGAGCGCGGTGTTGGCCTTCGGGTTGATCGTGACCTCGGTGCGCAGCCGGAACTTCGACGGCAGGCCCGGGATCGTCAGCGTCTCGTCCCCCACCGTGTAGGCGTCGGCCTTCAGCACGTGGCCGTCCACCTCGACCCACTGCGTGGTGAGCTCCTCGCCGTCGAGCACGAGGTCGGCGTGCTGGTCCTTCGCGTCGGGATTGCGACGCATCTGCAGCGAGGTGCGCACCACCGTGGCCTCGTCGTCGAGGAAGAACTCGAGGTCGACGCGGTCGATCAGGAACGGCGGAACGGAGTAGTCCTTGCGGTACTTGACCTCGGGGGCCTTCTGCGTGGTGGTCGTCATCGCTGCGCGGGGGTCTGGGGTCTCGGGCGCCCAGGATACCCGCGGCCGGGGCGCGGGTCCCGCGGCCGCGCCCGCCTCAGCGCCCCGGCCCGGGTCCGCCCTTGCCCGCGTCGCCCTCGCGCGGCGCCAGCAGGTCCTCGAGGAAGAAGGCCGAGAGGTCGTGGCGGCCCTCGACGCCGGCCTTGCGGTAGAGCGCGGCGGCCTGCTGGCGCACCGTGGCGGCGCTCACCGCGCGCAGCCGGGCGATCTCCTTGTGGCTGAGGCCCTTCAGCATCAGGAGCGCGACCTCGCGTTCGGCCTGCGTGAGGCCCCAGCGCACGAGCTGGCGCTCGATCATGCGGCCCAGGCCCGAGAGGTGCTCCTGCGCCTCGCCGCGCCAGCGCTCGGCCTCGGCGCGCGTGTCGGCGAGCCGGGCGGAGAGCTCGCGGGCCTCGGCGCGGGCCTCGCGCTCGCTGCGCCGCAGCGCCACCACGCGCCGCAGCCCGAGCGCGATGCCGCCCGCCGCGAAGAGCACGATGGCGCCCTCGATCAGCGCGTGGCGCGTGGTCGTGCCCTCCTCGAGGTCGGCCGCGAGGTCGAGCGCCGCCAGCGCCCCCACCGCCGCGAAGGCCAGCGAGACCAGCGCGAAGCGCCACAGATCGGATCGAACGTCCGTCGGGTCGAGGTCCGCTGCAGGCATCGCGGGGCGAGCCTATCACACGTGTCAGACGGACGAACGCGCCCCGCTCCCCGAGGATCTCCGTGACGACCGCGCCCGACGCGCGGCGCACCCGACCCCGAACCGAGGAGACCTCGCGATGCCTTCGACCCCGCTCCACCCGCTGATCGTCCACCTGCCCATGGCCCTCGCCGCGCTGCTGCCGCTGCTCTCCGCGATCGTCGTGCTCGCCTGGTGGCGCGACGCCCTGCCGCGCCGCGCGTGGGCGCTCGTCGTCCTGCTCCAGGCCCTGCTCTTCGCCGGCGGCCTCGTCGCCATGAACACCGGCGAGGCCGACGAGGAGCGCGTCGAGGAGGTCGTGCCCGAGGCCGCGCTCGAGGCGCACGAGGAGGCCGCCGAGGTCTTCACCTGGAGCGCCGGCGCCCTGCTCGCCCTGGGCCTCCTGCCGCTCTTGCTGCGCCGCGAGGAGCGCGCCCGCCAGCTCGCCCTCGTCGCCACGGCCGGCTCGGTGATGGTGCTCGGCCTGGGCTACCGCGTCGGCTCGGCCGGCGGCGAGCTGGTCTACCGCCACGGCGCCGCGGCCGCCTGGACCGCCGCCGCGGGCGAGCTGCCGGCCGGCGAGGCCTGGCGCGGCGGCGACGACGACGACGACGAGCGCGGCGGGGACTTCGACTGAGCCCGCGGCGCGGGGACTCAGCTCGCGGCGCGGGGACTCAGCTCGCGGCGCGGGGACTGAGCCCGTGGCGCGGGCGCCTCAGACGCGCTGGGCGTGGCGCCGGAAGAAGGCCGAGACCTCGTCCTTCGAGACGGCCCCCGACGCCACGCCCATCGTCAGCGCCTCCACCGCGTCGTCGCCGGCGCGCAGCTCGAAGCCGTTCAGCAGCAGGAAGACCTCCGCCGCGGCCAGGGCGATGCGCTTGTTCCCGTCCACGAACGGGTGGTTCTTGCAGAGGTGGAAGTGGTACGCGGCCGCGATCGCGGGGACGCCGCGGTGCAGCAGGCGGCCGTCGAAGGTCGCGCGCGGGACCGACACCGCGGACTCCAGCATGCCGCGATCGCGCAGCCCCGGGTCCCCGCCGAAGCTCTCGATCAGCCGCCGGTGCAGGCTCAGGACGTGCTCGACGGTCAGGAACGCGTGCCGCGTCGTCACTGGGCCAGGCGGCGCAGCACGTCGCGGCGGTCCTTCAGCACGCGCTCGACGGCGGCCTCGAACGCGGCCGGATCGACCGGCCGCGGCGCGACCGGCGTCAGCGTGATGGCGCCGTCCTGCACGGTGAGCTGGACCGCGCCGCCCTCCTCGAGCCCGACGAGCTCCAGCAGGGCCCGGTCGAGGAAGATGGCGTTGCCGTTGCCGACCTTCTTGAGCTTCTTGATCATCGCGCTGCGCCCCGCTCGGGAGTCGTCGTTACAACATCGTTATTACGCCGCCCCGGGCTGCACGTCTAGGCGGAAACCCGTGGAAAGGGCCGACGCGCGGCCGCGGGCGCCGTCACGCGCCGGCGACGACCTTCCAGCAGAACCGCAGCCCCAGCGCCGCCGACGGCGCGAGCGCCAGCGCCAGGTTCAGCCAGGCGAGCGCGCGCACGCGGCGGCGCCAGGGGCGCGGGGCGCCGGGGGCGACGCGCACGCAGCCGAGCACGAGGCCCGACGCCAGCACGACGAGCGGCGCGACGAGCGCGTCGAAGAGGTAGACCGCGAGGCCGGTCGTCTCGGCGCCCGCCTCGAGCGCGAGCGCGTCGCCGCGGTCCGCGCGCAGCGCCAGCGCGCCGGCGACGAGGAGCAGCAGCGTGCACGCGGCGGTGCCCGCGACTGCGGCGAGCTTCGCGGGGCCGTCGCCCGCGCCCGCGCTCCCGTTCGCGGTCGGCTCGCTCGCGGCGCTCATGCGCGCCAGTCTACGCCCGCGCCTCAGGCCGCCGCGAGGCTGCCGTTCATGCGGTAGAGCCACGTGAGCAGCTCGGCCACCGCCTCGTAGAGCTCCATCGGGATCTCGTCGCCGAGGTCGCACGCGGCGAGCAGCGTCACGAGGTCGGCGTCCTCGCGCACCGGCACGCCGTTGGCGCGCGCGATCGCGAGGATGCGCTCGGCCGTCTCGCCGGCGCCGCTCGCGACGACCTCGGGCGCGCGGCCGGCGCCCTCGTCGTAGCGCAGCGCGACGGCGCGCGCGGGGCCCTTCGGCCGCGGTGCGGGCTGCGGGGCGCTCATCCCTCGAGGTCCATGAGGTGGTGCTCGCGCAACCAGCGGATGTTCTGGCTCAGGCTGTCGACGGCCGTGTCGTCGCGCGTGCCCACGACGACGGCGACGCGCGCCTGGCGCCCGCCGAACGACAGGCGCTCGCGCAGCTCCTCCACGCCGGCGAGCAGCGCCTCGGCGACGCGCTGCTGCGTCACGACGAGCCGCAGCGCGACGAGGTCGTCGCGCACGCCGAGCTCGGCGCGCAGCGGGCCGAGCCGCGAGAGGTCCACCGTGAGCGTCATGCGTTGCAGCTCCGCGTCGGCGTCCTCGCCCTCCTCGTGCTCGGGCGCGTCGCGGTAGAACAGGTGCGCCGTCGCGAGGTGCTCGCCGTCGGGCACGGGCAGCGCGAGGTGCCAGCCCTCGCTGAACTCCTTGCGCGCGACGTTGAGCAGTTGCTCGGCCTCGAGGCCGGCGAGCGCGTGCTGCACCGCCTCGCGCTCGGGGCCGGGCTCGAGCGCGCCGAGCAGCCCGAGCAGGCGCGCCTTGAGGTTGTGCTCGAGGCGCAGGAGCTGGCCCTCGCCCTCGAGCGCGGCGAGCCACGCGAGCGCGGGGCGCGAGGGCGGCGCGCCGCCGAGCAGGCGCTCGAGCGCGCCGGTCAGGCCTTCGAGCAGCGCGTCGCGCGTGGCGCCCTCGGGCATCGCGGCGAGCGCCGCGCGCAGGCGCGCCGTCAGCGCCTGCGCGAGGTCCGCCGCGTCGGGCCGCCCTCCGGCGAGCGCGGCGCCCGCGTCGCGGACCGCCGCCTCGAGGAGGGCGCGCAGCTTCACCTGAGTCTCGTTGTCGAGCTGCGCGCCGGCGGCCGAGAGCAGGGCTCGCAGCTCGCCGAAGAGGGCCTCCGAGAACGCGCCCGCGGCGACGGCGGAGGAACCCGCCGGCGCCGCGTGCGCCAGTTGCGACAGCAGGGCCTCGTGGTCGAGGCCCGCCCGCGCGAGCAAGCGCGCGAGCTCCGCGCCGGTGGCACCCGGCACGAAGACGTGCTCGCCGAGCTGCTTCACCAGGCGCGCGAGCTTGCCGTCCGCGTCGCCGGCCGCGTCGACCGCCTTGCGCAGCGCCGCGCCGAGCTCCTCGAGCAGCTCGCCGACGGGGCGGTCGTCGCCGACCACCTCGCGCAGCGCGCCGAGCAGCTTGGACTCGCCGTCCGCGCGGTGGCCGAGCACCTTGAGCACGGTGCCCTCCGCGGTGTGCTCGACGCGCGCGAGGAAGCGCTGGCCGGGCGCGAGCTCGACGTCGGAGTCCGCGGGCACGCGGTGACGGCCGACGCCGATCAGGATGCTCTTGCCGTCGAGCGTCTGGAGCACCTCGCCCGCCACCGTGCGCCCCTCGCGCAGCACGGCGCTGAGGTTGGCGTCGAGGGCCAGCACCGGTCGCACGGTCTGGCTCACGCCGGCTTGAATGGCGAGGGGTTCCATCGGGGAGGGCGCGGCCCGAGCTCTCCCGGCGGCGCGTGCTATCGTTATCGGAGGCCCTCGCAGGCGCATGAGCGCGCGGGCGCCGCCGCCTCCAGCCCCCCACCGCCGTGCTCCCCTCGCTCCCGAGATCGCGCCCGATCGGCGCCGCCGCGCTTCTTTGCGCGTTCCTACTCGCCGCCTGCTCGAGCGGCGACGGGGGCCCCGAGCGGCCGCCCCACGTGCTGCTCGTCAGCATCGACACGCTGCGCGCGGACCACCTCGGCTGCTACGGCTACGAGCGCGACACGAGCCCGAACCTCGACGCGCTGGCGGCGCGCGGCGCGCGCTTCGAGCGCACCTTCGCGAGCACGTCGTGGACGCTGCCGAGCCACCTGTCGATGCTCACCGGCCTGCCCGTCAGCGGCCACGGCATCTGCGACGACCGGCTGTGGTCGCGCACCGACGCCGACGGCGAGCCCGTGCCGGTCACGATGCACGGCACGTTCCTGCCCGAGGTGCTGCGCGCGGCGGGCTACCGCACCGGCGGCTTCTACACCTGGAAGTACCTCGAGCCGCGCTTCGGCTTCGGGCCGGGCTTCGAGGTCTACGAGCGCTGGGGCCACACGTTCTACTCGCACCCCGAGGTCGCGCCGGAGTTCGAGCGCCTGCGCGCCGCGGGCGACACCGACGGGCTGAAGGCGCTCGCGGCGAAGCACCCCGCGCTGTTCGACGCCACGCGGCAGAGCTCGCCCGAGACGATCGACCGCGCGCTCGCCTGGATCGACGAGGCGCGCGCCGAGACGCCCGACGCGCCGCTCTTCACCTTCGTGCACCTGTTCGACGTGCACGACCCGTACACGCCGCCGGCGCCCTACGACGCGAAGTTCGACCCGGACTACGACGGGCCGATCGACGGCAAGAACGTCACCTCGCCCGACTCGCCGGTGCGCGCCGACATGGACCCGCGCGACCTCGCGCACCTCGTCGCGCTGTACGACGGCGGCATCGCGTGGGTGGACAGCGAGGTCGGCCGCCTGCTCGCGGGGCTGGAGACGCGCGGCCTGCTCGCCGACACGCTCGTGATGGTCGTCTCCGACCACGGCGAGGAGTTCTTCGAGCACGGCGGCAAGACGCACCGCGCGGCGCTGTACCGCGAGAGCGTGCACGTGCCGTGGATCGTCGCGTGGCCGGGCCACGTGCCGGCGGGCGTGACGATCGGCGGCAGCACGGGCCTCGTCGACCTCGCGCCCACCGTGTGCGGGCTCGTCGGGCTCAGCGGGCCCGACGGCGCCACCGGCCGCGACCTCGCGCCGGTGCTGCGCGGGCGCGCGCCGCTCGCCGAGGAGACCGTGCTGAGCGAGCTCTACCTCTTCGAGGGCGACGGGCCGCCGCAGCGGCGCGCCGCGCTGCTCACCGGCGACGAGCACGTGCTGCTCGGCGCGCAGGGCGCGGCGCCGTGGCAGGGCGTGCGCTTCGACCTCGCGCGCGACGCGGCCGAACGCGAGGCCCTCGCCGCCTTCCGCCTCGACGAGCCGCAGGCCGCCGACGTGCGCGCGCGCCTCGACGCGCAGCGCGCGGCGCTCGCGGCCGCCCGCGCCGCGACTCCGCCGCGCCTCGCCGGCGACTCCGCGCCGCTCAGCGCCGCCGAGCTGGCCGAGCTCGCCGCGATGGGCTACGCCGGGGGCGGCGAGGCCGCGACCTCGTCCGCGCCGCGCGGCCCGGTGCCGCTGTGCCTCGACGGTTGCTGCTGGTGAGCGCGCGTCAGCGCTCGCGCAGGAACCAGCGCAGCTCGGGCGTCGCGCCGGGCAGGAGCGGCCAGAGCTCGCGCAGCGAGGTCACCAGCGCGCGGTCGGCCGCGGCGTAGCCCCCCGCGGGCGGCGGGTGCACGCGCGTGGCGTAGACGGCGGTCGCGGTGCGCAGCTCGAGCTGCAACCAGGCCGTGTCGGGGCCCGGCGACGCGGAGACCTGCGCGGGCCAGTCGCTCGCCGTGCAGGCGCCGGCGGCCAGCCACAGGTCGGCGGCGTCGGACGCGCCGAGCCGCCCGCCGCGCTCGCCGTCCTCGAACCACTCGCCGTCGGGCGCGACGCGCAGGCTCCAGGGCCGCGGGCCGGTGGTCACGAGGCGGCAGCGCAGCTCGGGCGCGAGCGCGCGCAGCGCCGCGACGAGCTGCTGCTTCGCCGCGTCGTAGTCGAGCGCCGCGCCCGCGCGCGCGTCGCCGAGCGGCCACGGCAGCGCGCACGTGAACGTACCCGCGGCCTCGTCCCGCACGAGCGGCAGCGCCTCGAGCGCCTCGTAGAGCGGCAGCTCGCCCGCGACGGCCGCGAGCTCGCGGCGCGTGTCCGCGCTGGCCCACCGCGCGACCTCGTGCTCCGGCCGCAGAACGAGCAGGCAGGCGTCGCCCGCCGCGAACGCGACCTGGCCGGCGACGTCCGCTGGCGGCGCGACGACGACGACGCGCTCGCCGGGCGCGCGCCCGTACAGCGTCTCGTCGAGCGCGACCTCGAGGAGGCGCACGTCGGCGCTCGGCCAGCGGCGCTCGCTCGCGAGCGGCGGCACCTGCGCGCGCGTCTCGACGCCGACGACGCGCGCCCGCGCGACGAGGCCGGCGTGCGCGAGCACCTCGGCCGCCGCAGGCGCGACGGCGACCTCGACTTGCGCGACGTCGGTGTCGCGCGGAACGACGCGCGCACCGACGAGCAGCGACGCGCACACGAGGATCAGGAGTCTCGGGCTCATGGGCGAGGTGCGCAGGGATCGCCGCGCGCCCCGTGATTGGAGCCCGATCGCCGGCAGCTCGCAAGGCGAGCGCGACGCGTGCGCCGGGCTCAGCCCCGCTGCAGCGACGCGTGCGCCCGACCGCAGCGCTCGAGCGCGGCGAGCGAGGGCGCGTGGCCCGGGTGGTGGCGCAGCGCGCGGCGGTACCACGCGACGGCCTCGTCGACGTGCTCGAGCACCTCGTGCATCACGCCGAGGTTGAAGGCGGGCGCCCACGTGCAGGCGGAGCGCGAGGCCTCGCCGCCCTCGGGGGCCTCGTCCTCGAGCTGCAGGCAGGCCTGGAAGCCCGCTTCGGCCTCGGCCAGGCGGCCGACGTCGAGGTCGCACAGCGCCAGCGCGAAGCGCGTGTCGGCGCGCGCGGCGTAGCGCGGCAGGAGGCGCAAGAGGAGCTCGCGCGCCTCGGCCGAGCGGCCGAGCTGGCGCAGCGCGTACGCGGCGGTCTCGTGCAGGCTCGCGGCGTAGGCGGCGTCGGCGCCGGCGAGCCGCTCGACCGCGCGCGCGCACGCGGACCACGCGGCGGCGTGGTCCTCGGCGACGAACTCGGTGCGGCCGAGCTGGTACCAGAGGTAGGCGTTGTCGGGCTCGTCGACGAGCGCGGCCTCGAGCAGGCGGCGGTTGCGCGCGAGCTTGTCGCGGCCGGCGACGACCTCGGCGGCGTAGCCGAGGTGGTGCACGACGACGCCCGTGTCGTGGCGCAGGCGCTCGCCGTGCGCGTCGACGAGCTGTTCGTGGACGCGGCCGCGGTAGCGCAGGCTCGGCACGCGCGGGAAGAAGCGCGTCAGCGCGATGGAGCTCGCGCCGGCCTCGCTGCCGTTCACCAGCAGCACGCGGCCGAGCGCGTCGGGCAGGCGGCGCGCGAAGGCCTCGAGGCGCGCGCGGGCGCCGGGGGCCTCGAGGCGCTCGTCGGCGTCGAGCGCCAGCACCCAGTCGCCGGTGGCGAGCTCGAGCGCGGCGTTGCGCGCGGCGGCGAAGTCATCGCACCACGCGAAGTGCCCCACGCGCGCGCCGGCGCGTCGGGCGAGCTCGGGCGTGCCGTCGGTCGAGCCGGTGTCGAGCACGCAGAGCTCGTCGACGACGCCGCGCACGGAGGCCAGCAGGGCCGGGAGGTGCTCCGCCTCGTCGCGGACGATGGTGCACAGGGAGAGGCGCATCGCGCCTCCCATCGGCCGTTCGCGCGGGGCGCCTGAGGGCCGCGGCGGCCCGGGCACGAGGCCTCCCAGGAACGACGCCGGGGCGCCCCTCGCGGGACGCCCCGGCGCTACGGGGAGAGCTTACCCGTGGACGTTTGGCGCGAGGCTCAGCGCGTGCGCGGGAGCGCGCCCGGCCGGTCGACCGACTGCCCCAGCGTGACCAGGCCGCCGCGCTCCTCGGCGCGCAACAGGCTGCGGGTGCCGCGGCCGTTCGAGGTCAGGATCTGCACGCGGTCCAGGAGGCCCTGCTGGTGCAGGGTGCCCAGCGGCAGGTGGAACTCGTCGCCCGACTGCATCAGCGTCGTCGAGACCACGCGGCCTTCGTAGACCACGCCCGCGCCGAAGGTGTCGAGGCCCCAGCCCAGCGCCAGGCCGAAGCGGACGTCGGCGAGGTCGAGGAAGGAGCTGTCGAACCCGACCTCCACGTCGCCGTGGAAGGTGATGCGCAGGTTGCCCAGGCCGTGGCGGGCCGTCGGGACGAACTCGTAGGTGGTGAAGGCGCTCTCGGCGAAGGCGCCGGGACCGGCCGCGAGGATGCCGCGCAGGAGCTCGGCGGCGGGCGCCTCCACGTAGAAGGCGGGCGGCTGCTCGGACGCGAGGATCAGCGCCAGGAGCGCTTCGTCGTCGTCGTCGTCACCGCCGATCATCGGCAGCGTGCCGATGACCTCGTCGTCGCTGGAGAAGTCGCCGCCGTGCCCGTCGTCCGAGCCGTGGCCGTTGTCGTCGGGGCGCCCGTCGTCGGAGCCGCGGGCGAGCGAGTCGCCGTTCAACAGGCCGAAGCCGAGGAGGGACGCGAGCGCGATCCCTGCCAGGGCGCTCAGGACGCGGAATCGAACCGGAGTACCGGGTTGGTCCGTCGAGGTGTTCATGGGAAGGAGAGGACTCATGCCTGCCCTCCCGTCTGGCTGCCTCCAGACGTGAAGAGCTGCGAGCAGCGCGCGAAGAGCTGCTCCGAGAAGCCGGGGATGGACTCGATGGCGGAGCGAAGCAGCGGCGCCTTCGAGAAGGACTGAGCGACGTCGGCGATGCGCGCGGGGTGTCGCTCGAGGAGAGTTTCGAAGGAGTGGAGCGAGCGCTCGACCTCGCCGAGCATGGCGTAGGCCTTGCCGAGGTTGAACCTCGCCCCGAAGAAGCGATCGTCGGCGTCTGCCAGACCCGAGATCGTCACCCACCGATAGCACGCGATCGCGCGGCGGTAACTGCGTTGGTTCACGTAGAGCCGCCCGAGCTGCATCGCGGCGTGGCCGCGGTTGGCCTCGTTGACCGCGGAGTTGAAGATCTCGCGGTACTCGTCGGCGGCGTCGAGGGTGCGGCCCTCGTGGGCGTGCAGGAAGGCGCGGTAGAGGCGCGCCTCCTCGTGCTCGGGGTCCGCCGCGACGGCCTCGTCGAGCAGGCGGCGACCCTTCTCGAGCGGGCTCTCGATCTTCTCGAGGCGCCCGTTGAGCATGTGACGCGCGCGGGACCAGTCGAGGCCGCCGGCGCGGCCCTTGCCGGCCAGCACGACGCCGTCGACGAAACCGCGGCCGCTGTGCTTGCTCGAGTCGAGCGGCACCGCCTTCTCGAACACGCGCGTGCGGAAGTCGGGGTCGATCGCGGCCAGCACGTAGGCCTTGCCGAGCTGGTAGAAGACCGTCGCGAGGCGGTGCACGAGGTCGATCGACTCGGCCTCGGCCTCGAGCTCGTCGGACACGAGCCCGTCGCCGCCGGTGAGCATCGCCACGCGCGCGAACAGCCGATCGGGGTCGGTCGCGTCGCGGTGCAAGCGCACCTGCTGGCGCAGGTCGTCGAAGAAGCTGCGACAGAGCTCGCACGCCTCGATGTGCAGCATCGCGCGCGCCGAGCGCGCCTCGTCGAGCTCACCGTCGATGAGGCACGACAGGTCGAGCTGGAAGGCGGAGTGGGATTCGGCGTCGCCGAGCCAGGTGTGGAGATCCATCAGTCGGTCCCCTCCTCGAGGCCCGCAGCCTCGAAGCCGCGGAGCTCGTCTCCGCGAGGGTTGCGCCGAAGGGCGCGGCCCGGCGACGATTCGCCACGGCTCGCCGTGCCCTTCTTCTTGGGCTTCCGCGGGTCGCGCGCGGGACGACAGTCCGGGGAAAGACCGTCGAAGACGCGACGCATGGAGCGGTGGATCTTCCGACGTGCGCGGAAGATCACCATCTTGAGGTTCTCCAGCTTGATGCCGAGGTCCGCCGCCGCGTCGCGGTAGCTGAACTCCTCGACTTCGACGAGGTGGAGGGCGCGGCGCTCCCGCTCGGAGAGCATCGCGTAGAACCTCAGGTAGAGCTGGAGGTAGGTGAGGTAGACGCGCGCGCACTCGACGCGGCTCTCCTCCTCGATCGCCCCGCTGAGGGGCGAAGGCGCGCTCGGCGCCGGTTGGTCGGGGAGATCGTCGAAGGCCACCTCCGTCCGTCCGCCGCGGGACTGGGAGCGCAGGTGCTTCAGGACCGTGTTCCGCACGATCATCGCCGACCAGACGCGGAAGGCGTCCTCACGGGTCGAGTCGAAGCGGTGCGGATACCGGTAGACGTTGAAGAACACCTCCTGGAGCACGTCGCGCGCGTCGGACTTGCTGGCGTAGCGCCGCAGCCGACCGGCGACCTGGGTCAGGAGGTGGTTGCCGTTGAGCTCGTAGAGCAGGCCGAAGCAACCGCGGCTGCGGTCCTTCTTGAAGACCTCCATGAGCCGCGTCGACACCGCGTCGCGCAGGCTCTCGGAGGTGCGCTCGGCTTCCGCGAGGAGGCCTTCCAGGCGCGCCAGCTCTCGGTCTCCGATCTCCCCGCGAATCTCTCGCAGGCGCTCCCCGAGGCGAGCCACTCCACCCTCCGTGTGGAGCGCTAGTCCGGGGCCGTAGGGATCGGTCGCTTGCATCAGCCTCAGGGGGCGGGGCGGGGGGGCAGGGGTGCAGAAAGAACGGGCTCAGGGTGACCCGTGAGCCCCACTCCGAGCTGAATCGGAGCCGACCGCCGCGAGGGGGAACGACGGCCGAGGGGGGTCTCAAGCTGCATTCTAGATGGGCGGCTCCAGCGCGGTTACGCTTCCCGTACCGACACGTGCGTAGGGAGCGAGCCTCCGGTAACGCTGCAAGTACGCAAATCCTTTTCCCGGAGCGCCTTAGTCCTTTCGCCAGGTTCCAGGAACCCGGAAACTTTTTCCGGCGTCGCCCGCCTCCCATGACCCGGACCCAGCTCGCCCTCGAGATCGCCGCCGAGCTCGGCTTCGACCTCGCCGGCGTGGCCGAGCTGGCCCCGCCCCCGGCCGCGGCCCGCTTCACGGCCTGGTTGGCGGCCGGGCGCCACGCCTCGATGGCCTGGCTCGAGCGCGACCGCGCGCGGATCCTCGACCCCGCGCGCCTGCTGCCCGCCGGACGCTCGATCCTCGTCGTCGGCCTCGGTCACGCGCGCGCGCCGGTCGAGCTCCCGGGGGGCGCACGCCTGGCCCGTTACGCCGCCGGGCGCGACTACCACAACGTCCTCGGCAAGCGCCTGCAGAAGCTCGCGCGGCGCCTCGAGGACGCGGGCCTCGTCGGCGACTGGCGCAAGGTGGTCGACGCCGGGCCGCTGCTCGAGCGCTCGCACGCCGCCGCCGCGGGCCTGGGCTTCGAGTCGAAGGCCGCGAACCTGCTCGCGCCGCGCCTCGGCCCGTGGTTCTTCCTCGGCGAGCTCGTCGTCGACGCCGAGCTCGCACCCACGCCCACGCCGCCGCCGGGGAGCTGCGGCACCTGCACCGCCTGCCTCGACGCCTGCCCCACCCACGCGATCCTCGCCCCCGGCGAGGTCGACGCGCGCCGCTGCGTCAGCTACCTGACCATCGAACACGCCGGCCCGATCGATCGCGAGCTGCGCGCCGGCGTCGGGCCGTGGCTCTTCGGCTGTGACGTGTGCTCGGAGGTCTGCCCCTGGGGCCACGACGCGCCCGACCTCGCCGCGCGCTTCGGCACGCACGCCGCGCTCGAGCGCGGGGACCTGCTCGCGCGCTGGCTCGCGCCCGACTTCGACCCCGTGGTCGAGCTCGAGGGCTCGCCCGTGCGCCGCCCCGGCCGCGAGGGCCTCGCGCGCAACGCGGCCACCGTCCTCGGCAACCTCCCCCCGACCGACGCCGGCCGCGCGGCGCTCGACCGCGCCCTCGACGACGCCTCCCCCACCGTGCGCGAGGCGGCCGCCTGGAGCCTCGCGCACGCCTACGACGACGCGCGTGCCCGCGACCGGCTCGCACGCCTCGACGCCGCCGACCCGCGGGCGGACGTCTGAGCTGGCGACGATTCCGCGTCTTCCCCAGCGACTCCGCGCCTTCACCTCGGTCCTCGCTGCACGGCCCGACCGGCGCCGAGGAGATGCAGCGAGACCCCTTGACCGAGCGCGTGATCGCCTGCGCCATCGAGGTGCACCGCGAACTGGGCCCCGGCCTGCTGGAGTCGGCGTACGCCGAGTGCCTGGCGGAGGAGCTGTCGCGCAGCGGCGTGCGGTTCCAGCGGGAGCGTCTGCAGGCCGTCCGCTACAAGGGAACGAGGTTGGCGGCGGCGTACCGACTCGACTTCGTCGTCGAGGAACGCGTCGTCGTCGAGGTGAAGGCGGTGGAGCGCCTCGCGGACGTGCACGTCGCGCAGGTGCTCACCTACTTGAGGCTCTCAGGCCTGCCGGTCGGGCTGCTGATCAACTTCCACGCGTCCAAGCTGGTGGAGGGCTTGAAGCGGTTCGTCCGCTGAGTCGGCCCGGCGAACAGAGGCGGTTCGGCGAGCTGAGTTTCACCACAGAGGGCACAGAGGATCCACAGAGGGCCACAGAGCCGCTAGCGCTGCGACGCAGAGGGCCGACGATGTGAACGATGTGCCGGCGAACCCGGAGGCCGGAGGAAACACGACGAACCGAGCTCTCGCCGCCCGCGGCGGCGGCCCGAAGGGCCGGCCGCCGCGGGCGGCTCGCCTGATGTCCGATCGTCGGCCCGTTCCTCGTCGCGAGGGCCAGGACCGCTCCGCGCCCCGGTGTCGCAGCGCTAGCGGCTCTGTGGCCCTCTGTGGATCCTCTGTGCCCTCTGTGGTGAAAGCCACCCGCCTCGGCGTCCCTTGCCCCGGCCCCCGCGCCTCCCCCGGCCCCGCAACGACCGCCTCGGCGAGGCCTCCCCGAGCGTGTCGCGATCCCCGAACACCGCGGCCGAGGCGTCGAGCTTCGTGAACACGGCGCGCGAGGCGCCGCCGCGACGCCGGTGGAAGCTAGGAAATCGCAAGGACTTGCGGCGTCCCGCGGGCGGGTCCGAGGCGGGCGAGTTAGGAAATCGCACCTTCCGAGGGACCCCCGCGAGGGCTACCTCCGTCCTTGGAGGCGCTTGCGTGTCGACATTTTGCGACATCGTACCTGACGGGGTCGCGGGGGCATGCAGGCGGCGACGGGGAGCACAAGCTCTTTTCCCTCTTCGACTTACGACTTGATTCCAGGTCCGCGGCGGCACTTGGCCCCGCCCTTGCTCCAGCGAGGGCGTCGGCAGGGCAAGGCCGGCACCACCGCGAACCACGACCAGGGAAGGACAGATGGAACGGATCGACAGCGACTTCTACTCCGACCGCAAGTACTGCGACTGCTGCAAGAAGTACGTCAGCTACCTGATGAGCATCGACACGAGCTACTGCGTCGAGTGCGGTGCCGCGGTCCACCTCTTCTCGAAGGACGACTGGCAGACCTTCAACGACTCCCTCTCCGAGCGTCGCCCCAAGGGCGGCCGTCCGCGCAAGGACCGCGCGAACCAGGACAAGGAGTCCGCCTGAGCCCGAACAGCCCCGCGCGCGTCGGATAGGCACATCAGTGACGCGCGCGCGGCGTGATCCCCGATCCCCGCGTTCCTTGGACACCCCGCGGATCCCGACCGGCCCTCCGGGCCACCCTCCCTCCCCCTGACTCGCGCTTCCCCAGTAGACGGGCCCGTGATCCTCGACGGATCGCGGGCCCTTCTCGTTCCGAGCGCGAGCGTCGCGCTCAGCGACCGAGCCAGCGGTCGACGACGAGCAGCCCCACGCGCGCGCACCAGCCCATGTTCCAGGGCTCCGTGTCGGTCGTGTTCGCCGGCGTGTCGCCCGAGCTGTGGTAGTACGCGTCGTAGTCGACGCTCACCACGTCGCGCTCGCTCCACGACTCGCCCGGCATGTCCGCCGTGCGCGGGTGCTCCTCGGGCTTGTCCCACGCGCTCGTGAAGAGCGTCACCGCGGGACGCGCGCCGTCGCGGAAGTAGGTCGAGGAGCTGAACACGTAGGAGTCGGTGCCGCCCAGGCTCTTGTTGGTCGCCCAGCGCGCGGGGAAGCCGGCGCTGCCCGCGAAGTCGGCGAGCACGGAGGCCGCCGCGCGCACCAGGCCCGCGTTGGCGGGCAGGTCGTCGGGCTCGACGTTGAGCTGGTCGGCGCCCGAGCCGAAGCCGGCCTGGTCGAAGTTCACGACGCCGAGCAGCGGCACCTCGCCGTCCGTCGCGCGCGCGAGGTAGTCGTTGGTGGAGTGGATCTCGCTGCCCCAGACGACGAAGCGCACCTCGCGCGCGGGGCGCGCGGCCTCGTCCTCCGCGATCGCGGCGCACCAGGCGCGCGCCATCTCGAGCACGACGGCGACGCCGCTGGCGTTGTCGTCCGCGCCCGGACCGCCGGAGTCGGAGTCGCCGTGCGCGCAGACCACGAAGTAGCCCGGCTCCGCGCCGGCGCGCGGCAGCAGGCGCGCCTCGACGGTCTTGGGCGCTGCCTCGCGCAGCGTCGCCTCGAGCGACCAGACGACGTCCACGGGCGTGCCCGCCGCGAGCAGCGCGCGCGCCGCCGCGCCGTCCTCGCTCCCGAGGCCGAAGACCGGCACCGTGTTCTGATCGCCGCGGCGCAGGTGCTGCACGCGCGTGTACTTGCCGTCGGCGGTCGAGTGGCCGTCGACGAGCGCGACGGCGAGCTCCTTCTTCGGGCGCGGGTTGCGCGTCGAGAGCTGCGCGCCGCCCGCGACGACCTCGAGCCCGAGCGGGGCGCGCCCGCTCGAGGTCGGCGAGAAGCCGTAGGGCCACGCGGAGGCGAGCGCGCGCCGCTGCGCCTCGCCCGCGGCGTCGGTCCACTCGAGCGCGACCGTCCAGCCGGCCTCCTGGTGGCACCAGCGCGTCGAGTCGTCGAGCACGCGCGTCGCGAGCCCGAGCTCGGCGAACGCGGCGCGCAGGAACTCGGCCGCGGCGTCGCCCGAGTCGGTGCCGCCCATGCGCGGGCCGAGCGCGACCAGCTCGCGCACGGTGCGCTGCGCGCGCGCCTCGTCCACGCCCGCGACGAGCGCGCGCTCGCGCGCGGTGCCGCGCGGCGCGACCGGCGCCTCCTGCGCGGGGGTCGCGACGCCGCGGTGCACGACGGCGCAGCTCGGCAGCAGCGCCACGACTCCGACCAGGATCCACGCTCTCATCGTTCGCCTCCCGCGCGCGCCGACAGACGCGACACTTGCTCCTCGGCCTCGAGTTGCTTCAAGCGCTCGCGCGTCGAAGCGTAGTAGCGCGCGAGCCGTCGCCAGGCGTCGAGGTGCTCGCCGGCGAGGGCCGCGAGCCCCTGCGCGCAGGCGCGCGCGCCCTCGACGTTGCCCAGCTCCTCCGCGAGGTCCAGCGCCGCGATGCGCAGCCCGACGTCGCGCGGGTTCGACTGCACCCAGCGCACCATCCAGTGCTCCACGCGCGCCAGGTCGCCGGCGCGGCGGTTGAGCGCGATCAGCGTCGCGTACACCGCGGGCTGATCGGGGTCGTAGAGCAGGCGCGCCTCGGCCGCGCGGATCTCCTGCGCGATCTGGTTCAGCTCGCTGAAGCGCGCGTGCGCCGCGTCGCCGGCCTCGTCCTCGCCGAGGTCCCAGCGGCACTGCGCGAGCAGGTACCACGGGCGCGGATCGAACGGGTCGAGGTCGCGCGCGCGCTCGGCCGCGGCGAGCGCCTCGTCGGTGCGCTCCGCGTCGTAGAGGATCTGCGCGATCCACGTCTGCGCGTCGGCGTGCGCCGGGTCGAGCTCCATCACGCGGCCGAGCGTCGCGAGCGCGTCGTCCTCGAGCCCGAGCCGCATCTCCGCGAGCCCGCGCCCGCGCAAGGCCTCGACGCTGTCGGGCTCCGCGGCGAGCACGCGGTCGTAGTGCGCGCGCGCCTTCTCGTAGTCGCCGAGCGTGTAGTAGCAGTGGCCGAGCGCGCGCGTGTCGCCGACGCGCTCGGGAACGACGGCGAGGAAGCGCTCGAAGGCCGTGATCGCGTCGCCGTAGCGCCGCAGGCGGAAGTAGATCACGCCGGCCTGGTGCAGCGCCGGCGGGTAGTCGGGCACGACGCGCAGCGCGTCGTAGAGGCGCGCGAGGCTCTCGGGCAGGTCGCGGCGCGCGTAGGCCTGCGCGGCGGCGACGAGCGCGGCACGCGCGGCCTCGGGCGGCGGCGCGTCGGGGCTCCAGCCGGCCCAGGTGCCGGGCGCGGCGCGCGGCCACTCGTCCGGGCGGTGCCCGAGGATCGCGTGCAGCGCCGGCGCGTCGGGCGCGGGCGGCGGCTCCTGCGGCGCGGCGGCGAGCAGCGCGACGACGAGCAGCGCGAGCGTCATCGCGGCGGCGCCTCCACGACGAGCGTGCGATCGACGCCGTCGACCTCCACGCGCTGTTCGACGCCCGAGGGCCAGCGCACGACGACGGCCCGCGGCACCGCCGCGCCCAGGCCGAAGTGCACGCGCGCCGGCTGCCCGGCCTGGTAGCCCGCCGTGCCGCGCACCTCGCCCGTGCGCGTGCCGCCGCCCTCGAGCTCGAGCGTCACGCGCGCGCCGAGGCCGAAGCGGTTGCCGCCGGCGCGGCCGATCAGCCGCACCGCGAGCCAGCGGTGCGCGTCGTCGTGCGGCGCGCGGTTCTCGAGGTACAGCACCGGCCCGTCGAGCTGGATCATCACGACGTCGAGGTCGCCGTCCTCGTCGAAGTCCGCAGCGACGGCCGCGCGCGTCACGTTGGGCCCGAGCTGGCTGAGCGGCTCCTCGTCGAAGCGCCCCGTGCCGTCGCCGCGGAAGAGCTGGTCCTGCTGCGCGTAGCTCGTGTCCGTGCCGGCCAGATCGGCCTGCGGGTAGACGTGCCCGTTGGCGACGAAGGCGTCCACGTCGCCGTCGAGGTCGAGGTCGGCCAGCGCCGTGCCCCAGCCGAGGCGCTGGATGCTCGGGCCGCCGAGCCGCGACGCGTCGCTGCGCTCGCGGAAGCCGGTCTTGCGCGACGAGCGGTAGAGCGCGTTGCGCTCGCCCGAGAAGTTCGTCACGAACAGGTCGGCGCGCCCGTCGCCGTCGACGTCCGCGCAGCCGATGCCCATGCCGGCCTGCTCCTTGCCGTTGGAGTCGTGGCTCACGCCGCGGCGCAGCCCGACCTCGACGAAGGTGCCGTCGCCCTGGTTCTCCCACAGGTGGTTGGGCATCGAGTCGTTCGTCACGTAGACGTCTGTGTCGCCGTCCGCGTCGTAGTCGAGCGTCATCACGCCGAGGCCGAAGCACGCCTGCTCGGGGCGGAAGCCCGCCGCGACGCTGACGTCCTCGAAGGTGCCGTCGCCGCGGCCGCGGAAGAGCTGGTCGTGCACCGGCACCATGCCCTCGGGCCCGCACATGACGTCGTGGCCCTTCCACTGACAGCCGTCGCCCGGCCCGCGCAGCTCGCCGAGGTGGAAGGCCAGGTAGTTCACGACGACGAGGTCGAGGTGGCCGTCGCCGTCGTAGTCGAGGAAGGCCGCGCTCGTGCTCCAGCGGTCGCCCGCGAGGCCGGTGGGACGCCGCACGTCGCCCTCGCCCGGCAGCCCGGCGGTCACGTCGACGAAGCCGCGTCCGCCGTCGTTCAGGAACAGCCGGTTCTCGCCCCACTCGGTCAGGAAGAGGTCGGGCCAGCCGTCCTCGTTCACGTCGCCCACCGCGCCGCCCATGCCCCACGTGCCGCCGGCGAGGCTCCAGCGCGGCCCCGCGTCGCGGAAGAAGCCCTCGCCGTCGCCGAGCAGCAGGCGCGAGTCGAGGCTCGGCTCGCCGGCCTGCGCGCGCGCGATCGTCGAGCCGTTCACGACCACGAGGTCGAGGTGCCCGTCGCCGTCGAAGTCCTCCGCCAGGAGGCCGCCGCCGTTGACCTCGAGGATGTAGTCCTTGGCCGGCGAGCCGCAGGTCGTGGTCACGACCGCGTCCCCGACCGTCAGCTCACGGGCCTGGAACAGCGGCGTCTGGGGCGCGGCGAGGGGGAGCAGGAGCAGCGGCCACATGGCGGGATCTTACGCCGTACACTCGGACGCCATGAGCGCGCACCGCTGGCTTCTCGTGGCCCTCGCCGCCTGCCCGCCCCTGGCCGCCCCCGCCGGCGACACCGCGCGCGACGCGGCGGCCTACGCCGAGGCGATCGAGGCGCTCAACGCGGACCACGCGAAGAAGCCCGGCAAGGCGACCGAGGCCGACCTCGCGAAGGCCTTCGCCAAGGACAAGCCGGCGCACAAGGCCTTCGAGCGCGTGCTCGCGTCCGACGACCTCGCGGCGCTGGAGCGCTGCGCCGACGCGGCGCTGGAGCTCGCGCTGGTGGACGACTTCGACGCCGCGCGCGCGCGCCGCGCGAAGCTCGCGCCCGACGACGCCGCGGCGCTGCCCCACGCCCTCGCGCGCGAGCGCTTCCTGCTCGTCGGCGAGGGCGGGCTCGGCGAGGACTACCTGGCGCACTTCGCCGAGGTCCTCGACGACGTGCTCGACGCCTACGACGAGGTCTTCGGCTTCGCGGAGCTCTCGAAGGTCCCGGGCAAGAAGCTGCGCGTGCGCCTGCGCCTCGTCGAGGCGATCACGAGCCCGCCGCACTTCGCGCCGGAGTTCGCCTGGCACTCGGAGATCGACTTCCCGGTCGTCGACGCCGAGCGCTTCCGCTCCCCCACCGCGCAGGGCCAGTTCCTCTTCTACGGCCTGTGTCACGAGCTCGGCCACGTCGTCGCGATGTGGGGCCCGGGCCCGACGCGCGGCGACGACGAGGACCACCACGCGTGGGCGCACTACACGGGCCTGCGCGTCCTGCAGCACTTCGCCGACGCGAAGGGCAAGCGACCCGAGTGGCTCGCCGACGCGCGCGACCACCAGTGGCGCGACTACGCGAAGGAGGTCGCCGACAAGGCCGCGGTCGAGCCCGGGCTCGCGGACCGCGACGCGGTGCTCGCGCTGCTCTTCCGCCTCGACGCGCTGGTCGGTCCGCGCGCGCTCGGCGACGCCATCAACGCGCTCGACGCCGCGGACGAACGCCCGCGCGTGAACCGCGTGCGCTACTACTCCTTCGACGCGCTCGGGAGAGCGCTCGTGAAGCTCGAGAAGGACAAGTCGACCCGCAAGCAGCTCGAGGCGCTGCTGCCCTGACGCCCATGCACCGAACGCCGCTCGCCCGCTCGCTCGCCGGCCTCCTCGCGCTCGCCCCGCTGGCCGCCCCCGCCCTCGCGCAGGAGGCGCAGGCGCTCACCGACGCGGAGACGCTGTTCCGCACGTCGCTCGAACGCCGCTTCGAGAAGGACCGCTTCTTCTCGAAGGTCGAGTTCGCCTGGTGCTGGGGCTACGCCCCGTGGCTGCTGCTCGTGCAGGAGTCGTCCAGCGCCGATCCGTTCTACGAGCTGGAGACCGCCGAGCGCTGGGCGACGCTGTTCGGCGAGGTGCACGCGCGCTTCGTCGAGGACTACGCCGCGCCGCTCGAGCTGCACCTGCGCGACACGTCGCCGCGGCTCGTCGCCGTCGTGCTGGCGAGCGCGGGCGACTTCACCAACTACCTGCGCACGCGCAGCCTGCAGGGCACGTGGTGCGCCTGGTGCAACGAGGACGAGCGCCTGCTGCTCGTGCGCGAGGACCCCTTCCGCCGCGGCGCGCAGGACCCGGACGAGCTCGTGCAGGTGCGCGCCGCCGCGGCGTACGCGCTGCTGCAGGGCTACGGCGCGACGATCGACGCCGCGCCCGGGCCGTTCTGGTTCCGCGCCGGCATGGCCGAGGCGCTGCTCGACGACGCGACACCCGCGGCGCCGGGGCTGGGCCCGCGCCGCGCGTCGCCGCGCGCGCTGCGCAGCGTCGTCGAGGCCATGTCGCGCCCGAGCGCCGCGCAGGCGCTGCTCGTCGCGCCGTCCGAGCTCGTCGCCTTCCGCGACCGCGGCCACGTGCTCGAGGCCGCGCGACGGCGCGTGGGCCTCGAGCCGCCCGCGGGCTTCTCGATGGACCTCGCGTACGAGCTGGCCCACTACGAGAGCGCGCTGCTCTTCCACTGGCTCGAGCGCGGCGCGGAGCCCGACGTGCGCGCCGGCATGCAGCGCTACGTCGAGGCCGTGCTGAAGGGCCGCGACCAGGGCCGCGCGGTGTTCGACTTCCTGCCCGCCGCGGCGCGGCCGGGGCTCGAGGCGGCCTTCTGGCAGTACGTCTGGGACGCGCACCGCGCGGCGTTCCCCGAGCTCCCGCTCGACACGAGCCTGCTGCGCGACTTCCTCGTCGCGCGCGGCGGCGACGCCGCGGTCGCGGCGGCCGAGCTCGGCGCGGGCTCCTTCGTCGAGCGCGCCGCGACGCCGCGCGTGCGCTTCGCGATGGCGCTCGTCGCGGCGCGCGCCGGCGACGTGGCGAGCGCGCGCGCGCGACTCGCCGCGCTGGACGGCCTGTTCGACGCCGAGCGGCTCGCGCGCGAGGTCGCGCGCGTCGACGCCTGGGACGCCGAGCGCGTGCGCTTCCTCGAAGCGCTCGCGGCCGCGAAGAAGCGCCTGCGGATCGAGCGCGACGGCGAGCGCGTGAACCTGCAGGTCGAGGGCGTGCGCGACGGGCGCGTGCAGTTCCGGCGCAGCAAGAGCGGGCCCGACAGCCTCGCGCTCGACGAGCTCGACGCGGTGGAGCTCGCGCTCGCGATGGACGCGCGCGTCGACGGCTACGAGCCCGGCTGGGCGCGCGCCTACCCGCTCGTGCTGGCGGAGCGCGCCGAGGCCGCGCGCGCGCTCGAGGGCGGCGGCGCCGAGCGCGAGGCCCTGAGCCGCGACGTCGCGGACGACTACGCGGGCCGGCGCGTCGACCTGCAGGTGGCCGGGCCGCTCGCCGAGCTGGAGGCCGCCGGCACGCCGACCGACCTCGCCGGCAGCGCGCGCAACCTCGCCGCGATCACGGCGCTGTGGAGCCTGCGCAACGACGTGCCGGCCGTCATGGCGATGTCGGGCGACCTGCAGGTCGCGGCGCGCGAGGCGCTCGAGCTCGAGTTCGCCGCGCAAGGGCTCGGCGCCGAGCTCCGCGGCGCGGTCGAGACGCTGCCCGACGGGCGCGTGCGCGTGAAGTACGACTTCTCCGACGAGCGCCAGCTCGAGGACTGGCCGGCGTGGACGCAGCGCTCGCGTCTGCGCGAGGCCTACGACGTCGAGCGCGGCGCGGACGGCGAGCTCGCGCGCGTCGACGGTCTGCTGCGCGGCGACGGCGCGTTCGAGCGCCGCCACGTGCTCGCCTTCACCGGCCCGCAGTCGATCGAGTTCTTCAACCGCTTCCACTACCAGGACGGCGAGGGGCTGCACCTCGTCTTCCAGGTCTCGCTGTGCACGCTGGACGACGGCAGCTTCGCCGGGACCGTGAACGCCGACGTGCTCGAGAGCGCCGTGCGCGGCGGCAGCCCGCAGCGCCTCGATCCGCCCGAGGTCGAGGTGCGCTTCGACACGGACTACCACGTGCGGCTCGAGTACACCGCCGAAGGCGCGCTGGTGCTCTCGCGCGACGGCGAGGAGTGCCGCCGCATGGCGATCGAGCCCGGGCGCGAGGGTCGCGTGCAGCTCTTCCTCGCCAGCGACTACCTCGTCGACTTCGACGACATCGTCCTCACCGGACGGCCCACCGCGGCCGCCCTGGCCGACCTGCGCGAGCGCTACGTCGCGCGGCGCCTGATCGGAATGAACCTCTGACGCCGCGGCCGCATCCGCTCGCGCCCCCGCGGCGAAGACCCCGGCACCACCACCACCGACTCCCCCCCGCCATGAAGCTGAAGCACCTCGCCGCCCTGCCCGCCCTCGTCGCCGCCGCCGCGTGCGGCTCGCCCAAGCCCGCCGTCCTGACGATCGACCCGGGCGTGACCTCGCTCTACGACATGAGCACGACCACGCTCGAAGGCGCGCCGTTCGACCTGTCCGCCTACCGCGGGCGCGTGGCGCTCGTCGTGAACGTCGCCAGCCGCTGCGGGCTCACGCCGCAGTACGAGGGCCTCGAGCAGCTCTACGAGGAGTTCGAGCCGCGCGGCTTCGTGCTGCTCGCGTTCCCGAGCAACGACTTCCTCGGCCAGGAGCCCGGCAACGCGGAGGAGATCCGCACCTTCTGCACGGACGAGTACGGCGTGACCTTCCCGATGTTCAGCAAGCGTCCGGTCACGGGCGAGGCGATGGACGAGGTCTACCAGTTCCTCACCAAGGAGCAGGACGCGCCCTCGTGGAACTTCACCAAGTACCTCGTCGACCGCGACGGCAAGGTGCTGCGCCGCTTCGGGCCGCGCACCGCGCCCGACGACGCGGAGCTGCGCGCGGCGATCGAAGCGGCGCTCGACGCCTGAGGCGCCGCCCCGCTCGCGACCCGGCGCCTCAGAACGTGTGCGTCAGGTTGATCGTGCAGGGGTTGGTGTTCTCCGGGCAGCTCCCCGACGCGTAGGTCGTCGGCGTGGTGACGAGGCCCGGGTCGTCCTGGATGCGCGCGGTCACCGTGCTCGTGGCGCCGGTGCTGCCGGTGACGTTGAGTTGCACGGCGTCGCCGGAGACGAAGCTCGCCGTGATCGTCCACGGCAGCGTCGGGCTCGACACCATCACGGTGCCGCCGCCGGTGGCGGTGTAGTCGATCTGCGTCACGCTGGCGGCGCCGCCGGTCGACTCGACGACGTACTGGACGGCGAAGGCACTGGCGACCGTGCCTTCGTTGCTGCAGGAGGCGGCGAGGAGCGCGAGGGAGAGCGCGGCGAGGGTCGTCTTCATCACTGGGGTTCGGCCGTGACGGCCGCTGCGGGAGTGGAGGCGGGCTCCGGGTCGAGGGACAGGAGCGCCGGCCTCGCCGCGTCGGCGAGCTGCAACTCCACGGGGACGTGACCGGGGGCGGTGACGCGCAGCGTGCGCGCGGCGGCCCCGGCGAACTCGAGGTGCACGACGCCGTCCGCGTCGGTGGCGGCGTGCGGCGCGGCGAGCGCGACGCGTCGGAAGCCGCGCGCGTCGCGGCGCACCAGCTCGCCCGACGCGGCGCCGACCGCGCCCACGGACGCGCCGGCGAGCGGGCGGCCGGCGGCGTCGACGACGCGCAGCTCGCGGCGCTCGACGGGCGGCGCCAGGTCGACGCGCAGCGCCTCGCCCGCGCGCAGCCGCAGCAGGCGCGGCTCGCCAGGCACCGCCGCCCGGCGCGACGAGCGTGAGCGCGTACTCGCCCGCCGGCAGCGCGTCGAAGGCGAAGTCGCCCTGCGCGTCGAGCGCGGCGCGGCGCGGCGGGCCGCCCGCCGCCGGCGTCAGCTCGACGAGGCACGCGGGCGCTCCAGGCGACGCGGCCGCCGAGGCGCGCGTACGCCGCGAGCGCGCAGCGCGAGGCGGGCCTGTTCGCCCGCGCGCAGCTCCACCGGGCTCGCGGCGACGTCCAGCGGCCAGGCGCCGCGCTCGAGCTCGCCGTCGCCCACGGGCAGCAGCGCTCGCGCGCACCAGCGGCCGGGCTCCAGCGGCGCGACGACGAGCAGTTGCGCGGCGCTCACGCGCACGCAGCGCAGCGCGGCCTCAGGCGCGTCCACGCGCGTCAGCTCGACGTACGCCGCAGGCACGCCCGCGAGCTCGAGCCGCAGCGCGCCGGCCGGCCGCGCGCGCAGCTCGGTCGTGCCCTCGGCGGGCGTCACGACGGCGAAGTCCGGCCGCGTGCTCGGCGGTCAGGCGCGCGCCTGGCACGGCGCTGACAGGCGCGCGGCGCCGTGCGCATCGCTGACGGTCTGGTCGAGCGCGCGTCGCTCGTCGGCGCGAGCAGCACGACGCGCGCGCCCGCGAGCAGGCGCCGTCGGCGCCGAGCACGCGCACGGCGAGCGCCCGCGCCGGCGCGAGCCGCAGCACGAGCAGCGCCGCGTCCGCGCGCACCTCGAGCGTCCACGCCTGGCGTCCGCCGTCCGCGGCGCGAGCCACGACCTCGAGCGGTCCTGCGCCGAGTCCCTCCAGCGCGAACGCGCCGCGCGCTCGACGGCCACGCGCCGGCGCGCGGCGTGCGCCCGGCCGGCGTGTACTCGAGGCTCGCGCCGCGCTGCGCCCCAGCCGCGTCGAGCAGCGTGCCGACGAGCGCGAGCCGCGGCGCGAGGTGCACGACGCCGTCGGCATCCGGTGCGCCGTCGAAGTCGAGGTGCGCAGGGTGCTCGACGCGCACCTCGCGCGGCCCGGCGGCGTCGGCGCGCACCTCGAACCCGCCGTCCGCGCCCGTGCGCACGGCGAGCGCCGCGACGGCCAGGCGCTCGAGCCCTGCGCGCCACGGCGTGACGGTCGCGCCGGCCACGGCCTCGCCGCGGGCGTCGAGCACGCGACCGCGCAGGGCGCGCTCGCCGCGAGCGGCGGCGTGAGCTCGGCCTCGCGCCGCGCCGGCTGCGTCGGCCGCGCGGCAGCGGCGACCTCGCGCGCGGGCGCGCGCGCGCCAGCGCGGCGTCCTGCGCGCGCGACGCCTGCGCGGCGAGGCGCGGACCTTCCAGCGCCGTGCGTGCGGCGACGTGTCCACCGAGCGTCCGCGCGCCCAGCAGGACCGCCGCGCCGAGGCCGAGCGTGGTCACGAGGACCCGCGCGCCTCGTCGCGAGGCCGTGGAGCGAGGCGTGGAGCGCATGCGAGCCCGCGCGAAGATAGCCGCGCTCCCGAGAGCGTCAAGCGCGCCGCGCGCCGCCCGACGGCGCCGCGCTGCCGCAGTCCCGAAGGGGCGCGCGGAGCCGCTACGCCAGCGCCTCCTCGCGCCGCACGATCGCGATGCCGCGCTCGGCGAGCGCCGCGCGGAAGCGCTTGGCGTCGACGCAGCGCTCCTGCGGCTCCGCGCCCGCGCCCGGCACCTCGCCGCGCGCGAGCATCGCGGTCAGGATCGCCGCGGGGTAGCCGGTGGTGCGCTGCATCGCCGACAAGCCGCGCGCCTCGTCGGGGTAGTCGACGATCTCCTCCACGAGGCGCACGCGCGCGCCGTCGCGCTCGCCTTCGGCGGTGATGCGCACGAGCACGACGTCGGGCACCGTCGCGCCGAGGTGGCGCTCGAACAGGCGCTCGGTGACCGCGCGCGGCCGCACCAGCGCGCCGTCGACCTCGACCGGCTCGGCGTCGAAGCTCCCCAGGTCGCGCAGCAGGCGCACGTCGCGGCAGTGACCCGGGTAGCGGATCGTCTTGTAGCTGAGCTCGCGCACCTCGCCGGCGAGCGAGTCGATCAGCGTCGAGGTGCCGCCCGAGGTCTGGAAGGCCTCGAGCTCGCCGAAGGGCGCGGGGAAGTGCAGCGTCTCGAGCTCGCTCAGGCCGGGCACGACGACGAGCTCGCCGTCGCGCAGCACGCGGCAGGGCTCGAGGTACTCGTTCGTGAGGCCGCCGACCGAGAAGAACAGCCGGTAGTCGAGCGGCCACTCGGGGTGCTGCGGCAGCCCGCCGACGCGCAGGTGCAGCGCGCGCTCGCCCGCGAGCTCGCGCACGAGGTCCGCGCCGAGCAGCGCGACCATGCCCGGCGCGAGGCCGAGGTCGGGCAGCAGCCGCACGCCCGCGGTGCGCGCCTCGGCGTCCAGCGCCAGCGTCGCGTCGACGACGTCGTTGTTGCCGCCGAGGTCGGTGAAGTGCGTGCCGCTCGCCACCGCCGCGCGCGCGAGCGCGAGGTTGAAGCGGTACGGCACGGCCGACAGCGCCGCGTCGTAGGGCGCGAGCCAGCGCGCGACCGCCGCCTCGTCCCCCACGTCGAGGTGCGTCGTCTCCACGCGCGGATCGTCGGCCCACGCGGCCAGCGCCGCGAGGCGCGCGTCGTCCACGTCGGCCACGCCGACGCGCTCGGCGCCGGAGAAGCGCAGGAAGTCGTCGAGGGCGGCGCGCGCCTGCAGGCCGGCGCCGAGAATGGCGAGGTTCATGGCCGAGAGCGTACGCGTCCCCCGCAGACGAAGCGAGGGCGCCGCGCGCGCGCGACGCCCTCGCCGTGAGGTCGTGGACGAGCCGTCTCTAGTTCCAGCTCAGCTCGAGGCCGTTCGACAGGTTGAAGGCCGAGAGGCACGGGCTGAACGACGGGTCGCGGTACCACCACTGGTAGCGCTTCGTCTGGCCGGCGCCGACGCCGCCCTTGGCCGCGAGGCCGATCGTGGTGAGCGCTTCACCGGTGCCGGACGCGACGCGCACCTGCAGGCGCACGACGCCGCCGCCGGCGCAGCGCAGGCCGTCGCCGAAGGTCGTGCCGAGGCCGCCGTTCACCGCGTTGTCGCCCTGGAAGAACAGGCCCGGCTGGCCGGGCGTCGAGTCGCTCACCTTCAGCACGACGGTGTCGGCGCCGACGCTGGGCGTGCCTTCCGCGGAGAGCCGCGCGCCGTTGCCGGTGCTGTTCATGCAGCCCGCGCCGGCCGCGCCGTGGTTGTTGCAGGGGCAGCTCGTGCCGGTGCCGTCACCGAAGCAGTAGGCCGTGCCCGTGCTCGCGCTCTTGATGATGACCTCGGCGTCGGTGACGCTGACGTTGCCGGCCCAGTCCGTGAACTCGAGCTCGTAGTAGAGCTGCGTGCTCGCGCCCGCGGCGTTGCCCGTCATGGCGAAGCGGTAGAGACCGCCGCCCGAGCGCGTGCCCGCGACCGCGTCGGCGCTGCCCGTCACCGTCACGGTGCCGGAGAAGCCGCCCGGACCGCTCGTGTAGGCGTAGACGCCGGGGCGCACGAAGGCGTGCTGGTAGAGCTGGCCGTTCGCGAGCGTGCCCGAGTCGTAGGTCCACGGCGCGGTGGTGCTCGTGACCGACTGAGCTCCGCCCGCGGCGTTCTGCCACGTGACGAGCGTGCCCGCCGGGACGTTCAGGTTCGCGGGCGAGAAGCTGCCCGCCTGGATCGTGACGAACGGGTTCGTCGGCGCCGGGTTGACCACGAAGTGCGCCGTCGCGCCGCAGTAGTTCTCGCCGTCGTCGAGCACCTGGTCCTGGATCTTCGCGTACGCGAGCCACGGGCCGACGTCGCTCGTGAGCGGGTCCGGGATGCGGCGACCGAGCACCTTGGGCGCGATCGTGTCGGGGCTGCCCGTGTTGAGGTAGAGCTTGTTGGCCCACTGCGCCGAGTTGCTCTCGCCCTGCGCCGTGATCAGGTCGTAGTCGCCGTCGTTGTCGACGTCCGCGAAGGTGCAGTCGAGCGTCGAGTCGGACACGACCTGGATGGCGGTGTGGTTCGCGGCGAAGGTCATCCCGCCGTCGTTGCGCCAGAGCCGTTCCTGCGTGCCGAGCGAGCCGACGAAGGCGTCGAGGTCGCCGTCGTTGTCGAAGTCGCACAGCGCGATCTCGTTGTCGTCCTGCGCCAGCGAGAGCGGGCTGAGCGCGGTGAAGCTCAGCGTGGTCTGGCCGTTCTCGATCCAGTTGTTGCGCACCGCGCCCTCCTGGAAGCCCGACAGCGAGACCATGAACACGTCGATGTCCGTGTCGCCGTCGAGGTCGGCGACCTCGGCCTCGTAGCAGCTCGTGCTGCCGTTGGGCAGCGTCGTCGACGCGTCGGTGAAGTTCGCCGCGCCGTCGTTGAGCATCAGGTAGTGGTTGCCGCCCGTGTTGGAGGTGCGGCAGTAGCCCACGAAGTCGAGGTCCCAGTCGCCGTCGACGTCGGTGAACTGCACGTCCATCTGCGCCGCCTTGTTCGGCGGGTTCCAGCCGGCGCCCGTCTTCTCCGCGAAGTGGCCCGTGCCGTCGTTGATGTACAGCTTCGGCTTGGCGCCCGCGCCGCCGAGGTAGTTGGCGCCCACGTGGTTGATGACGAGGTCGAGGTCGCCGTCGTCGTCGAGGTCGCCGAACTGCGCGGACGCGGAGTTGAGCACCGTCGTCAGGCCGCGCGTCGAGCTCTCCAGGTCGAAGAAGCCCGGCTGCGCCGCGCCGCGGTTCATGTAGAGGAACGGCGTGTCGGTGTTGAACGCGTTGGCGAAGAGCGCGTCCTGGTAGCCGTCACCGTCCGCGTCGCCGGTGCACACGCCCTTGGCGTTGGAGAGGTGCGTGCCCAGGCGCGCGACGCTCTCGTCCGCGAAGGACAGGCTGCCGTTCTCGACGAGCTTGTTGACGAGCAGGATGTTCTGACGCTTCGTGCCGGCGCTCGAGAACCCCTCGCCCTCGGCGAAGAACACGTCGAGGTCGCCGTCGTTGTCGACGTCGGCCGAGGTCACGCCCTCGGTCCAGCGGGCGGCGCCGGGGAGCGCACCGGCCTGGTACTGGAACTGCTGGGCGGCCGCCGGGACGGCGCTGGAGAGGAGCGCGGCGAGCACGAAGGCGCCGCGGGCGTCGAGCGAGGACATCGGGAGAGACTGGGGGCTGGGGACCGGGCGCCTGCGCGCACCCGCGGGGGAATGCAGCCGGCCGGAGCGAGTCGGGGCGCTCCGGCCGAAGTCTGCCCCATGCTAGGCGCGGACGTCGGATCCGGGGGGTCGAGAGGGCGTGAAAACGCCGTGGGAAGGGCCGTACCCCCCGCGCCGGGCCCGGTCACGCTCTCGGGCGGGGCCGCTGCGGGCCGCGGCGATCGGTAGACTCCCCCGCGATGGCCCCCGTCCCGCTCTCCGCCGACGAGCGCCGCGCGCGTCTCGCCGAGGCGCGCCTGATGCTCGTGTTCACGCCAGCGCTGTGCGCCGCGGACCCGCGCGAGGTGCTCGCGGCCCTCGCGCCGTGGGTCGACGCGATCCAGGTGCGGCCCAAGGCGCCGGCCGCCGCGGCGAGCGCGGGCGTGCGCGCCGATCCGAGCGGCGAGGCGCGCGCGACCTGGGAGTGGGCGCTCGTCGCGCTGGACGTGCTCGCCGCCGCGAGCGCGCGGCCGCTGCTGCTCGTCAACGACCGCGTCGACGTGGCGCTCGCGCTCGCCGCGCGCGGCGTGGACGGCGTGCACCTCGGCCAGGACGACCTGCCGCCGCGCGCGGCGCGCGCGCTGCTCGGCGCCGCGCCGCTCGTCGGCCTCTCGACGCACGACGCGCCCCAGGTCGTCCGCGCGCAGGAGGAGCCGGTCGACTACCTCGGCTTCGGCCCGGTCTTCGCGACGGCGACGAAGGGCTACGCGCGCGGGCTCGGCCCCGAGGCGGCCTGGGTCGCGGCCGAGGCCTCGCCGCTGCCCGTCTTCCCCATCGGCGGCATCGACGCGGCGCGCGCGCTCGAGCTCGAGCCCGTCGGCCGCGCCGCAGTGAGCGCCGCGCTGCTCGCCGCCGACGACCCGGCGGCCGTCGCCGCGCAGCTGCGCGCCGCGCTCGAGTAGCGCCGACCGCCCCGCGCTCAGCAGCGGAAGTGCCCGACCAGCTCGAGCAGGTCGTCGGCCATGCGCGCGACCTCGCTGGCGACACCGAGCGCGTTCGACGCGCCGCTGGAGGTCTCGCGCGCGGCCGTCGCGACCTGCGACAGGTTCGCCGTGATGCCCGTGCTGGCGCTGGCGGCGTCGTTGAGCGTCGCCGTCATGCCCTTGGTCGTCGCGCTCTGCTCCTCGACGGCCGCGGCGATGGTGGTCTGCAGCCCGTCGATCTCGTCGATGATCGAACCGATCTTGCTGATCGCGTCGACCGCGCCGCGCGAGCCGGCCTGGATCGCGCCGACCTTCGCGCCGATGTCGGTGGTCGCCTGTGCGGTCTCCTTGGCGAGCTCCTTGACCTCGTTGGCGACCACGGCGAAGCCCTTGCCCATCTCGCCGGCGCGCGCCGCCTCGATGGTCGCGTTGAGCGCGAGCAAGTTGGTCTGCTGCGCGATGGTCGTGATGGTCTTCAGGATCGCGCCGATCTCCTCGCTGGAGCGGTCGAGCTCGGCCACCGTCTTGTTCGTCGAGTCGGCCGTCTCGACGGCCGTGCGGGCGACGCGCGCCGCGGCGCCGGCGCTGCGGGCGATCTCGGAGATGCTCTCGTGCATCGAGTCCGTGTTCTGCGAGACCGTGCGCATGCTGCCCTCGACCTTCGAGGCGGCCTCGGCCACGAGCCCCACCTGCGAGGAAGTCTGCTGGGTCTCCGCGTTCATGCGCTCGCTCACCTCGGTCAGCTGCTCCGACGCGGAGGCGAGCCGCTCCGCGTTGGCGCGGATCTGCGTGATGCTCCGGCGGAAGTCGGTCAGCAGGCGCGTGATGCCCGCGCCCATGCGCCCGATCGCGTCCTCGCCGTGCACGTCGACCTCGCGGGTCAGGTCGCCCTGCGCGGCGGCGTCGATGGAGACGAGCATGCGCTCGACCTTGGCCTGCAGCACCTGGGCCTGCTCGAGCTCGCGCTCGCTGGCCTCCTTCGACGCGCGCTCGGCGCGCAGCCGCTCGGTGACGATCTCCCACGAGACGAGCACGCCCAGCATCGCGCCGCGCGCGTCGTGGATCGCGCTGCAGGAGAGGTCGACGGTCTCGCCGTGCAGCTCGGTGCGCTCGCTCCACGGCAGGTTGGACGACGCGCCGAAGAAGCGCTCGTTGCCCGCGGGGTGGCGGTAGAACTCGGCCAGCTTGCGCCCCGCCAGGCGCTCGCCGTCGAGGCCCAGGCGCGCGGCCGCGCGCTTCGCGGCCGGGTTGAGGTAGCGCAGCGTCGTCTGCGCGTCCGCGTACATCATGTTCGCCGGCGCGTTCTCGACCATCGAGGCCACGCGCGCCGCCTCGGCCGCGGCCGCCTCGGCGCGCTCCTGCACCGCGAGCGCCTCCGTGACGACCTCCCACGAGACCAGCGTGCCCAGGCGGCGGTGCGCGGCGTCGTGGATCGCGTTGAAGACGAGGTCGATCGTCTCCGCCCCGATCCGGCAGCGCGTCTTGAAGGGCAGGTTCGCCGCGTCGGCGAAGAACGCGGCGTTGCCGCGGGGGTGCGCGTAGAGCGCGTCGATGGGCGTTCCGGGGCGCAGCGCGAGCCCGGCGCCGCCCGACGCCGCCAGCACCGTCAGGGACTCGCGCGCGGCGGGGTTCAGGTAGTCGACGGTCAGCGACTCGTCGATGAAGACCATGCAGGCCGTGGAGTTCTCGACCATGGACGCGACGCGGGCGGCCTCGTCCGCGACGCGGCGCGCGCTCTCCGCGGCGGACTCGGCCTCGTGCATGCTGCGCTCGAGCTGCGCCGCGCCCTCGTTCATCTTGCGGACCGTCGCGCCGACCGCCGCGGCCATGCGGCCGAACTCGTCGGTGGAGTCGATCGCCGCGAGCTGCTCCATGTCGCCCGACTCGAGCACGGCGACGGCCGTGTTCAGCGGCAGGACGATGCGGCGCGCGATGGCCAGCCCCACGAGCAGCGAGCCGAGCCCCGCCAGCGCCAGCACGCCGACCGTCCACGCGGTCGCCGTCGTGGACACGGCCTCGCTCTCGTCGACGCGCGCCGAGGCGTCGGCCTCGATCCGCTCGCCGAGCGCGCCCAGGCTCTCCTCGAGGCGGTCGAACACGGCCTGCACCGCGGGGATGCCGGCGATCGCCTCCTCACGCTTGCCCGCGGCGCAGAGCGCCACCAGCCCCTGCGCACCGAGCACGTACGCGTCGATGTCCGGCGCCGCGGCGGCGACGGCCTCGCGCGTCTGCGCGCTGAGCTCGAGCTCCTCCAGCGCGTGGAAGTAGGCGTGGAAGTTCGTGCCGAACTCGTCGGCCTCCTCGACGGCCGCGGCCATCGCCTCGGCGTCGCCCTGCTCGGCCGTCACGATCGCGCGGTACGCGACCGCGAGCATGCCGTCGTGCATCATGTCGCACAGCGCCATGTTGCGGACGGCCGGGAGCTGCTGGCGGCCGACGTCCTGCCCCGCGTCCTCGAGCTCGTGGATCGACCACAGCGCGACGGCGCCCACCAGCGCGACGCCGGCGATCGAGAGGGCGACGAGGACGTTGATCTTCTTGGCGACGGACAGGTTCTTGAGCCAGTTCATGGGCGCGACGAGCGCGGCGGTGGACGGGCGGCGCTGCGCCCGGGAACGCGGGCCCATCGACGGGCCGGGCGGCCGACTTGACGGCGCGCGACGTCGCACGCGCGACGTCGGGACGAGCGCCCCGAACGGGGCGGCGCGGCCGCGCGCGCGGGATGCCGCGGCGCGCGGGGGTTCTCGCGCGGCGCGGCGCGTCCGCGGTCGTATCCGATCCGAGCGAGTCTTCCACGCCGTGAGACGACGCCGCGCGCGTCGTCGGGACTCGGCGAGCGCGACGACCGACGTCGAGGCGTGGCGACGGACCTCGTCGACGTCTCGCGGGTCCGCGCGTCCCACGGCGCGGCCTCGTCGCCACGCGTGCGCGCGCCGCGCTCGCGCGCGAGTGGCGCGCCCAGCGACGGCACGGCAGGATGGAGCCGTGCCGCGCCCCCACTTCGCCGCGCTCTGCCTCCCGCTCGTCGCCTGCGCCAGCGCGCCGGTGACGGTGGAGGGCTTCTACGACGGTCGCACGCTCGCGTCGCTCGACGAGCAGGCGAGCCCGGACCTGCGCGACGTCGAGTCGAAGCGCGGCGGCCTGCGCGTCGGCGTCGCCGACCCCGAGGGCTACTACCGCATCTACCTGCAGGCCTTCGCCGAGGACGTCGACCTGCGCGCGGCCGAGGGCCCGATCGACCTGCGCGGCGGCGGCGCGGGCTTCGGCGTCAGCGGCCGGCGCGTGCTCGGCGTCTTCCCGCGCGAGTCCGCGTGGCTCTTGCCCTACCGCTTCGAGGCGAACAGCGTCACGTTGCGCGGCTCGTCGACGCCCGCGCCCGGCGTCGAGTACGAGCGCTGGACCTTCGGCGAGGCGAGCTTCGACCTCGGCCTCGGCCGCGAGCTGGGCGCGCTGCTCGTGATGGCCGGCTGGTCGGTGAGCTTCCACCAGGGCCGCCTCGACGCCGACCTCTCCGGCACGCCGCGCCGCCACACGACCGAGGGCTGGAACCAGGGCCCCTGGTTCGCGCTCGAGCTCGGCTACGTCGAGGACCGCCCCGTGCGCGTCGTGCTGCGCGTCGGCCTCGGCGACCTCGAGCAGGTCGCGCTGAGCGCGGGCGTCGGGTTCTGACGCCCGCTCATAAGAGCAGCATCGCGTCGCCGTAGCTGTAGAAGCGGTAGCGTTCGCGCACGGCGTGCGCGTAGAGCGCGAGCACCTCGTCGCGGCCGGCGAAGGCGCTCACCAGCATCAGCAGCGTCGAGCCCGGCAGGTGGAAGTTCGTGACGAGCGCGTCGACGACGCGGAAACGCGCGCCGGGGCGCAGGAAGAGGCGCGTCGAGCCCTCGCCGGCGCGCAACGCGCCGCTCTCGTCGACGCAGCTCTCGAGCACGCGCACGCTCGTCGTGCCGACCGCGACCACGCGCCCGCCGCGCGCGCGGCACGCGGCGACGGCGTCGACGGTGGCCTGCGGCAGGCGGTAGCGCTCGGCGTGCATCTCGTGTGCGTCGAGGTTCTCGCTCGCGACCGGCCGGAACGTGCCCGGGCCGACGTGCAGCGTGACGCAGGCCGTCTCCACGCCGCGCGCCG
>JACKHS010000030.1 GCA_020638875.1 Planctomycetota bacterium | reverse complement strand
GCGAGGTCCGCGCCCAGGCCGGTGAGCAACCCGCTCGCGACGCCGCCGACGAGCCCCCAGCGCTTGGGCGCCAGCTTCTCGTGGCGCGCCTTGAAGTCGTCGACCACGGCGCGGAACTCGACCTCCGCACGACCTTCGAGCCCGTGCAGCCCGATCAGGCGGTCGACGACCGTCGCGGTGCCCTGCTCCATGCGCGTCGAGAGCGCGCGCATCGCCTGCGCCTTGTCGTTGCCCCACGCGCCCTCGACGACCGGCTCCTCGTCGGCGGCGGCGCGCAGCAGCTCACCGGCGAAGAGGTCCATCGCCGCGCGGAAGGCCGCCTGCCGCTCGCGGCGCCACGTCTCGAGGAACAGCGTCGCCAGCTCGCGGCGCTCGGGCGGCAACGCCGCGCGCACCTCCTCGAACAGGCGGCCCTCCTGCACCCAGCAGCGCGTGAACGCGTCGAGGCCGAGCACGCCCTTCACGAAGCGCCAGCGCGCGGTGGCCTCGCGCCAGCGCCGCTCGTCGTCGCTAGTCTCGAGCGCGCGCGGCGGGCCGGTCTGGTTGAGCAGCACGATCACGGGCCGCTCGATCCAGGCGAGCAGCTCGAGCTCCGCCTGCACGTAGCCCGCGTCCTCGGGCCGCTCCGAGGCGTTCACGAGGTAGAGCACGACGTCGCTCTCGCGCCGCACCGTCGAGAGCGCCTCGCGGTCGCAGTAGAGCGCGCGCTCCTCGTGGCGGTCGTAGTGCTGCGACTGGATCCACGCGAGCGGATCGGCGTGCGCGCGCAGCGTGCGCAGGAGCCGCACCGAGTCGCCGAAGCCGGGCGAGTCCCACAGCACGAGGCGCTCGCCACCGGGCGCCTCGAGCAGCACGTGCGCGCTCGCCTCGTCGGTCACGTGGGCCTCGTCGAGCACCTCGCCCACGTCCTTGCGCAGGAGCGTGCGCGCCAGCGTCGTCTTGCCGACGTTGGTGTGCGAGAGCAGCGTCAGCGCGAGCGTCGCGCCGCGGACCTCGTCGCTCATGCGCCGCCCTCCCCGCCCAGCGGCGCGGGCCAGAGCGCGTCGCGCGCGGCTTCGAGCACGTCCGCGTCGGCCGGCCCCTCGAGGTCGCAGACGAGCGGCGTCACGCCGGCCTCGCGCAACACGCGCCGCCAGGTGCGCTCGCGCTCCTCGAGCCGCTCGACGGCCTCGCTCGCCGAGCCGAGGCGCTCGCGGTACGGCCCGCGGTCGACGACGACGAGCAGCGCGCGGCGGCCGGGCGCGTCGCCCAGCTCGCGCGCCAGCTCGCGCACCAGCGCGCCGTGCACCTCGTGCTCGGGCGACTGCGCGAGCGAGAAGACCTCCACGCGGCAGTGCAGCACGCCCGCGTCCGCGGGCGGCGTCGCGGGGTCGTCGCCGTAGGCCCGCGGGTCGAGCTGCACGACGCGCACGCGCCCGCCGAACACGTCGAGCAGCAGCGTCTTCAGCCCGTCCGCGGCGCGCGGCGCCGGCCGGTAACTGTAGCTCTCGACGGCCACCTCGCGCCCGGCGCCGCGCTCGGTCGCGACCAGGCGCAGGAAGTAGCCGTCCTCCTCGTGACGCAGCGGCAGGTCGCGCTCGAGCGCGCGCGCGCTGCGGCCGGCGAAGAACGCCAGGCCCAGCCGCGGCAGCACGACCCACAGCAGGCCGGTCAGCGCGTAGAGGTGGATCCACAGCGCCGCGTCGCCGGCGCCCTCGGGCGCGCGCATGGCCTCGATCGCCGCGGCGTCCGGCACGGGGCGGCCGAGGATCCAGCTCACCGGCGCGAACACGGTCTCGAGCAGGCGGTGCACCGCGCCGGCCGAGAGGAAGGTGCTCTCCCAGCTCGCGTCGTAGTGCAGCACGAGCCCGCGCAGGTACATGCCGAGCACCGCGCCGCTCATCAGGCCCGCGGCGCCGAGGTGCATGTACTTCGCGCCGCGCGCGAGGTGCAGCGGCGCGGCGACGCGGTACCAGTCGCGCACGAAGCGCTGCGCGGCCACGGCGACGCGTCCGTCGTCCTTGCTGCGGCGCGCCCACCAGCGCTCGGGCGAACCGAGCCAGAGGAGCAGCCGCGCGACGAGCCCGCTGGCGGCCGCGCGGCTGGCGCGCCCTTCGCTCAGGCGGCGCTTGCCCGCACTGGTGAGGTCGCTCAGGAACAGCGCCAAGTAGACGACCAGGTTGTAGGCGAGCAGCCCGAGGATCGGGAAGTCGAGCAGGTCGATCGACTGCTCCGCGCCGAGGTGGTCGACGACCGCACCGAGCACGAGCGCGCCGGTGAAGGCGGTCCAGCCGGGCAGGCCGCGGCGCGCGGAGAGCTCGTACACGCGCTCCGCCGCGGGGTGCGCGCGCAGGAGCCGCGACGCGAGGCGCTCGGCGCGGCGCGCGAGGAACTCCTCCGGCGAGGGCGTGCGCCCGCCGACGGCGAGCTCGCCGCGCACCTCGCGCGAGGCGATCTCGCGCTCGCGCAGGCCCACCAGCTCGCCCCCCGCGTCGGCCTCCTCGAAGGCGCGCACGAAGAGGACGTCGCGCAGCTCGGCCTCAAGCACTCAGGGACTCCCCGGACATGGCCAGAGGTTCGCCACGCCGAACGACGAGGTCAAGCGCCCGGGCCTTGCCGTCGAGCGGGGCGGGCCACGACAATCCCCCGCGAACCATGCGCGTCCCCCTCTTCCGCCGCCCGCTGTTCTGGCTGGCCTTCGTCATCGCCCTCGTGGTCCTCTTCGGCCCCTGCGCGCCCGAGCTGGAGGACGGCGCCAGCGACGCGGCCCCCTCCTCTTGGGACGCGCCTCCCGCGGATTCCACGCCGGCGCCGGCGGAGGCGGCGCGATGAACGCCCGCGCCCTCGCCGCGCGCCTGCTCCCGCCGCCGCGCAGCGTCGCGGAGCGCGCAGCGCGTGGCGCCGCCCGGCCGCGCGGGCGCTCGCCGCCCTGCTGGTCGAGGAGCGCGACCCGCGGCTCGGACGCGAGGCGTACCGCCTCGAGGTCACGCCCGCCGGGCCGCGCCTCGCGGCCGCCGACGAGCTCGGCCTGCGCCAGGGCCGACGCACCTTCGCGCAGCTCGTCGCGCTCGCGCGCCGCGACGACGAGGCCGCGCCGCTGCCGGCGCTCGCGATCGAGGACTCCCCCAGCTTCGCCGAGCGCGGCGTGATGCTCGACGTGGCGCGCGACCGCCGCCCGACGCTGGCGACGCTGTTCGCGCTCGTCGAGCGGCTCGCGGCGCTGAAGGTGAACCGCCTGCAGCTCTACATGGAGGCCGACTTCGCGTACTCCTTCGCGTCCGAGGTGACGGCCGGGCGCAGCCCGTACACCCCCGACGAGCTGCGCGCCCTCGACGCCTGCTGCGCGGCGCACGGCATCGAGCTGGTCCCCAACCAGCAGAGCTTCGGCCACCTGCACCGCTGGCTCGTGCACCCCGCGTGGGCGCACCTCGCCGAGGTGCCCGAGGGCGTGGAGCACGCCTTCGCGCGCGTCGACGAGCCGTTCAGCCTCGCGCCGACGCACCCCGAGGCGCTGCCGTTCCTCGCGCGGCTGTACGACGAGCTGCTGCCCTGCTTCAGCTCGGACACGGTCAACGTCGGGCTCGACGAGACGTTCGACCTCGGTCAGGGACGCTCGCGCGACGCGTGCGCGGCGCGCGGCAAGCACCGCGTGTACCTCGACTTCCTCGCCGGAGTGCACGCGCTGCTCGCCGAGCGCGGCAAGCGCATGCAGTTCTGGGGCGACATCGTCGTCGCGCGGCCCGAGGACTGCGGCGCGCTGCCGGCCGACGTCGTGGCGCTCGACTGGGGCTACGAGGCGCAGCACCCCTTCGACGAGGAGCTGGCGGCCTTCGCGCGCGCCGGCCGCGAGGTGCAGGTGTGCCCCGGCACGAGCGCGTGGAACGGCTTCGTCGGCCGCACGCGGAACCTCGTCGGCAACCTGACGAGCGCGGCGAGCCTCGGCGCGCACCACGGCGCCACCGGCCTGCTCGTGACCGACTGGGGCGACCGCGGGCACCTGCAGCCCTGGCCGATCAGCGCGCCCGGGCTCGTGCTCGCCGCCGCGCTGGCCTGGAACGCCGACGCGGCCGACGAGGTCGACGAGGCGCGCCTGGCGGCCTGGCTCGACGCGTGGTGGTTCGAGGACGACGCGGGCGTGCTCGGCGCGCGCACGCTGGAACTCGGCCGCCTGCAGGAGGTCATGGGCGAGCGCTGCCGCAACGGCAACGCCGTCTTCTTCCTCGCGCTGTTCGACGCGCACGGCCTCGACCACGAGCGCTTGGCGGGCCTGGACGCCGCGGGCCTCGAGCGCGGCGCCGCGCACCTCGACGCGGCGCTCGACGGCCTCGACGGCGCGCGCAGCCGGCGCGCGGACGCGGCGCTGCTCGCCGAGGAGCTGCGGCGCGCGCGCGACCTGGCGCTACGGCGTCGCGGTCGGGCGCGCGCGGCTGGCCGCCGACGGGCGCCGGTCGCCGCGCTCCCCGCTCGCACCGCGCCGAGCTGCGCGCCGGCTCGACGCGCTCGCCGAAGCGCCACGCGGCCGGCTGGGCGGCGCGCTTCCGGCCCGGCGGCCTCGAGCGCTCCTCTCCTGGCTCACGCACGCGCGCGCGGCGCTGGACGGCGTGTGACCCGCGGCGCGAGCGCACTAGGACGCCTTCGATGCGCCTCCCGGCCCTGGCCCTGGCCCTGCTCGCGGCCCTCGTCAGCGCGTGGTTCCTGTTGCCCGCGGGCGAGCTCGGCACGACCTGCCGCTGCGTCGCGACGGCGGCGCGCCCGCGGCCGACGCCGCCGCGGAGATCGCGCTGGCGCCCGCCGGCGCCGCGCGGGACGGCGCGAGCGCAGCCCGCACCGTCGCCGGCGCTGCGGCCGGACGCGGCTTCGACGGCCGCGCCGAGGACTGGCTCGGCGGCGGCGGTCTCGCCGGCGCGGGCTTCGTGTTCGTCACCGACGCGGGCGCGATCCACGCGGTGAGCGACGCGCAGGGCGACTTCGCCATCGACTGCGCTCCGTCCGCGCTGACCGAGGTGCGCGTCACGCCGCCGGCGGAGCACTGGACGCTGGAGCACGGCTTCGTCGAGCGCGAGGACGGCCCGCTCTACCGCGCGCGCTTCGCGCCGCTCACGCACGGTCCGCTGCTCGCGCGCCTCGTCGACGCGAGCACGGGCGAAGCGCTGCCCGAGTACGTGGTGCGCGTCGCGGGCAGCGAGGGCTGGAGCGAGGTGCTCGTGAGCGACGCGGCCGGCCTCGCGCGCAGCGCGGTGCTGTTCCCCGCCGGCGTGCTGGCCTTCCACGCGACGGTCGAGGAGCGCGGCGAGACCGCCTTCGACGACCTGCTCGCCACGGCCGAGTTCCAGCCCCGGGGCGCGGAGCCCGAGGCGCTGCGCGTGGGCTTGCCCAGCGGGCCGACGTACACGCTGCAGCTCGAGCTCCCCGCCACGCTCTCGAGCGATCGGCTCTCGGCCCACCTCGTCGAAGGCGTGCGCGCGTGGGACCTCGACGCCGAGATCGAGGTCGGGCAACCGCTGCGCGGCGGCGCGACGCCCTGGGTGCGCTTCGCCTGGAACGCGAGCTGGATGGACGAGGCGCGCCTGGTGCTGCTCGGTCCCGGCGGTCGCTGGCGCGGCGAGGCGCCCGTCGACACCTCGCCCGGCCGACACCGCGAGCCCGTGCACATCCGCGTCGAGGCGATGGCCGCGCTCCGCGGTCGCGTGCTCGACGCCGAGGGCGCGCCGGTCGCGCGCGCGGAGCTCGAGCTCGACGGCGGCGACGCGCGCGCCCCGCAGAGCCGCTGGACCGAGACCAACGGGCGCGGGATGTTCACGCTCGAAGGCCTGCCCGAGGGCAGCTACGTGCTGACCGCGGTGCACGACGTCGCCGGCTCGCTGACGACGCGCGTGGACGTCTCGCTCGTCGACGGCGAGCGGCGCGACTTCACGCTCGATCCCTACGCGGTGGGCGGCGAGGTCACGGGCACCGTGCGCAGCCTGAGCGGCGAGTTCGACGCCATCGGCTTCGTCTACCTCCAGCCGCTGCAGGAGCCCGGCGAGAAGCCGCTACCGCGCCGGCGGCAGGAGCTGCGCTGGGAACGCGTCGGCGTCGACTACGTGGCCGCGTTCCGCTTCCGCTCGGTGGCGCGCGCGCGCTACAGCCTGGGCCTGTCCCTGCCGGGCAGCCCGTACCTCGCCGAGCCCGAGACCTGCGAGGTGACGCCGCCGAGCCTGGCCCACGAGTTCCTCGTGCGCGACGACAAGGAGTTCCACCGCCTGAGCTTCTACCCGGTCGACGCCGGCACCGGCGAGTACCTGCGCGACGTGCACCTCGTGATGAAGGACGCGCAGGGCGAGGAGACCTACAGCGGCCCGCTCTCGCACTGGTATGGCTCGCGGCTCTACGCGGAGGACGAGGTCCTGACGTGGACGCTCACGAAGTCCGGCTACCTCGTCGCCAGCGGCAACCGGCGCGCGTTCGACGGCGAGGCGTACTACAACCGGCGCACCGCGATCGTGCGCATGTGGCGCAACTAGCAGCCCGTCCACGACGCTTCGTGACGACCCGCGCGACGGCGCCGTGCAGTTGGACGCGGCGCGGTGGCGAGGCGCCGGGGGATCCGAGCTAGACTGCGCGCGGTGGACGCGCCTCCTCCCTCCCCCCCCGCGCGTCGGCGTCGCGCGCGTCGGCTGCTCGTCGTCCTCGCCGTGCTCGCGCTGACGCTCGCCACGCTCGGGCTCTGGGCGCCGCCGCTCGCCGAGCGCGTCGCGCCGTGGGCCGCGCGCGAGTTCGCGGACGTGGAGCTCGAGCTCGTGGTCGACGAGCTGGGCTGGAGCGGCGTGGCCGTGCGCGACCTGCGCGCCCGCGAGCTGGGCGACGCGCCGGTGCTCGCGCGGCTGCGCGCGCGGCGGCTCGCGGCGCGCCTCGCCTGGCCCGCGCTCGCGCGCGGCGACCTCGGCGGCCTGGAGAGCGCGAGCGCGGACGGGTTGGAGCTCGAGCTGCGCCTCGACCGCCTGGAGCCCGCGCCGGCGGAGCCTCGAGCCACGCCCTTCGAGCTGCCCGCGCGCCTGCCGCGGCTCGCGCTGGAGCTCGCGCGCGTCGACGTCGTGCTGCCCGGCGACGTGCACCTGGAGGTGACGCGCGGCGCGCTGGCGGTCGACGCCGACCAGCAGGTGCGCCTGGACGGTCTCGCCGCGCGCGGCCCCGACTGGACCACGCGTCCCCTGGCGCTGCGCGCGCGGCGCGCGGGCGACGCGCTCGAGCAGCTCGCGCTCGACGTCGAGGGCGAGGCGCTGCTGGCGGACTCGCGCGTCGACCTCGCGCGCGTCGGCGCGGGCGCGGTCGCGCTCGACCTGCGCCCGACGATCGGCGGCGAGGGAGCGCGCGTCACGGCCGAGCTCGACGGCAGCGGCGGCACTTCGAGCTCGAGCTCGCCGCGCTCGACCTCGGCGAGGCCGTCGCCACGCGCCGGTCGCGCTCGACCTCGGCCTCGCGGGCGCGCTCGCGCTCAGCGCGCGGGCCGCCTCGCGTGGGACGCGCCCGGAACGAGCGAGCGGCGCGGCGCGCTTCGACCTGACGCGGCTCGAGCTGCTCGGCCGACGCGTCGAGCGCGCGCACGGCGAGGCCACGCTCGCCGACGGCTGGTTGCGCGCCCCGCGCGTCGAAGCTCGAGCAGACGGCGAACGCGGTGCGCGTCGCGGACCTCGCGTAGCCGCTGTTCGCGGCGGACCGCGAGGCGTGGCTGCGCGAGACCAGCGGCACCCTCGAGGTGGACGTGCGCGACGTCACCGCGATCAGCGGCCCGCTCGCGTTGCCCGAGGGGCGTGACGCGTCGCCCGAGCACCGCCTCGCGCTCACCGCCGACGTGAGCGACGGCCGCCTGCGCGTCTCGCGGCGAGCTCGACGCCGCGGGCGGACACGTCGTGGTCGAGACGGCCGAGGTGCGCGCGGGCGCGACCTGGGACGCGCCGTGGAGCGTCGACCTCGTCGGCACCAGCGACCTGGCGCGCCTCGACGAGCTCGGCCTGCTCGTCGGCCGCGACGACTGGCGCGGCAGCCTGCGCGGCGACCTGCGCGTCGCCGGCACCTGGCCCGCGCTCGAGGGCCGCTGGACGGCGCGCGGCGAGACGCTCGCGTTCGGCGCGCTCGAGCTGGGCGACCTCGCGCTCGACGTGCGCGGGACGGCGAGCGCGTGCAGCTCGAGAAGCTCGAGGCGCACGGCGCGGACCTCGCGCTCTCCGCGCGCGGTGCGCTTCGACGTGGCGCGCGGCGCCTGGAGGACGGACACGTCGAGCCGAAGAACTCGCGCGCCTCGAGCGCTGGCTCGACGGCGTCGTGCAGGGCGGCTCGGCCAGCGTCCGCGCGGAGGTCGCGGGCCCGCTCGACGCGCCCGACGCGCAGGCGCGCGTCGACGTGGTCGACCTCGGCTGCCGGCGCTCGGCACGCTCGGCCTGAGCGCGCGCGTGACCGGAGCGCAGCGCGCGTGGCGCGTCGAGGACCTGCGCGCGACGACGCCGCTCGGCGCGCTCGACGCGGCCGGCGAGCTGGAGCTCGACGAAGCGTGGCGCCCGCTGCGCGCGCAGCTGGTCGACCTCGGACTCGTGCGCGAAGGCGTCGGCCTGCGCCTCGTCGCGCCGGTCGACGTCGCGCTCGCGGGCGCCGACGGCGCGCTCGCGCTGCGCTTCGAGGCGCTCGAGCTCGTCGGTGATGCCGGCCGCGTCGCATGCAGCGCGGACCTCGCCGGCGCCGACGCGCGCGTCACGCTGGACGTCCAGGGCTTGCTGCCGGACGCCTTCCTCGCCGAGGCGCTGGCCGGCTGGCCCGCGTCGCGCGCGTCGACGCGGCCGTCGGCTGCGCGGCGACCTGGCGGCACGCGCGGCAGCGGCGCGCGCGCGCTCACCGGCCTGGTGCTGCCGGGCAGCGACGAGCGGCCTGACGACCTGGGACCTCGCGCGCGACGACAGCGGGCTGCAACTCGACGCGCTGGGTGTGCGCGGCGGCGACGGCCTCGAGCTCGACGTGCGCGGCCACCTGCCCCTGGACGCCGCGGCGCGGTGACGTCGGGGCCCGCTCGCGCTCGAGCTCGAAGCGCGGCTCGACCTGGCCGCGCTCGCCGCCGCGCGCGACCTGCCGCTGGCCGCCGGGCGCGTGAACGTCACCGGCAACGTGTCCGGCGACACCGCCGCGCCGCGCGGCGTGCTTCGCGCTCAGCGCCGACAGGCTGCGTGCGACGGCGCGGACGTGCTCGACGACCTCGAGGACGGAGTGCGCGGCTGCATCGTGCTCGAGGAGGGCGGGCTCGCCCTGCGCGACGTCGAGCTCGCGCTCGGCGAGCTCGTGCGCGCTCGCTGGACGCGCGCGCGGCGCTCGACACCGACCTCGTGCACTGGTCGGCGGGCACGGCGCGCGCGCGTGGTAGGACGCGAGCTCGACGCCACGCTGAAGAGCGACGGGTCGACCTGGCCAGCCTGGCGCGCGCGCTCGAGCCGCGCCTGCCGTCGCTCGCGATGGTGCGCGAGGGCCGCCTGGCCGGCGAGGCGCGCGTGGCGGCACGCTCGGCGCGCCGCGGCTCGACGGCGAGCTCGCGCTCGACGACGGCGTCGTGCGACTGGGCTCGACGCTGCGACGGCCGACCGCGTCAGCGCGCGGCTGAAGCTCGCGCCCGAGCGCGTCGGGTCACGCGGCTCTCGGCCGAGCTTCGGCGGCGCGCCGTGCGAGGTGACCGGCGCGCTGCGGCTGGGCGGCGCTGAGCTGAGCTCGAGGCGCACCTCTCCGGCGACGACCTGCTGCTCTTCCGCAGCCGCGAAGGTCGCGTGCGCGCTAACGCCGACCTCGCGGTGAGCGGCCCGCTCTCGTCGCTGGGCGTCAGCGGCACCGTCGAGTTGACCGACACGCGCTACGCGCCGGCGGCCGAGTTCCTCGACCTGCGCGGCCGCTCGCGCGGGGCGCGGCTTCCAGGCCTTCACGCTGCGCGAGCCGCCGCTCGACGCGTTGCGCTTCGACGTCACGTTGAGCGCGGCGCAGCCGGTCGTCGTGCGCAACACCGTGATGTCGGGGAGCGTGCGCCCCGACCTGCACCTCGGCGGCACGGGGCTCGTGCCCGTGCTGACCGGGCAGGTCTACCTCGACCCGACCACGCTGAAGCTGCCCGCCTCCACGCTCTCGCTCACCGGCGGCACGGTGCGCTTCGAGACCGACGACCCGTTCCTGCCGCGCGTCGACGTGCAGGGGCGCACGCGCATGCTCGGCTACGACATCAACGCCGCGTTGAGCGGGCCGTACGACGAGCCCGAGGTGCGCCTCAGCTCGACGCCGCCGCTCGCGCAGGAGGACCTGCTGCTGCTGCTCTTCACCGGGCGCCTGCCCGACGATCCGGCGCAGAGCGACGCGCTCGCGGCGGCGAACACGGTCGCGCTCTACCTGGCGAAGGACACGCTCGCGCGCTGGCTGGCGGGCGACGGCCCGACGGACGAGGACTCGTTCGTCTCGCGCTTCGACCTCGAGGCCGGCCGCGACGTCTCCAAGAACGGCGTCGAGACGCTCGAGGTCAGCTATCGCCTCACCGACAAGGAGGGCCTGGCGTCGGAGCTGCGCGACCGGCGCAACGTCTACCTGGTCGGCGAGCGCGACCGCTTCGAGGACTACAACTACGGGCTGCGGCTCGTCTTCCGCTTCGCGCGATGAGCCCCCTCCTGCGCACCCTCGCCGCCGGCCTGGCCGTGCTGCTCTGCCTGGCGGGCTGCCGCTCGACCGAGGACCTCGGCGGCCTGCGCACGCAGGTCACCGGCGACCCGGAGAGCTACGACCTCGTCATGACGGGGAACGCGAGCTACCTGCGCGGCACGCTGCAGCGCGCCGCCGCGGCCGACCTGGCCGACTTCGAGGCACGCGACTTCGCGCGCTCGGCCGCCGACGACGCGGCGTTCACGCTCGAGACCTTCTACCGCGAGCGCGGCCACGCCTTCGCGACCGTCACCTACGCGCTGACGCGCGAGCCGGACAGGAAGCCGCGCCTCGAGTTCAGCATCGACGAGGGCCCGCGCTGCCTGGTCGGCGCGGTGCGCTTCGAGGGCGCGACGCGCTTCGGCCAGGACGACCTGGCCAAGCGCCTGACCGGCCCGACCGACGGCATCTTCGGCCTCGGTGCGCTCTACTACGTCGAGGGCAACGCCGCCGACCTGCGCGCCTCGGTCGAGAACCTGTACTACGAGAACGGCTACCTCGACGTCCGCGTCGAAGGTCCGCGCGTCGAGTTCGACGAAGCGCGCACGCGCGCGAACCTGACGTACTCGGTCGTCGAGGGCGTGCAGTACCGCCTGCACGAGGTGCGCTTCGAGGGGCTCGACGAGGCCGAACAGGCGCGCGCCCGCGAGGCGCTGCAGGACCTCTTCGGCCGTCCCTTCTTCCCGCGGCTCGCGACCGAGGTGCGCGCGCGCACCGTGTCGTGGTTCGCCCGCAACGGCTACCCCGACGCCGAGGCCGACGCGTCGACGAGCTACGACGCCGCGTCCGGCGCCGTGGACCTCGTCGTGACGCTCGCGCGCGGCGACCAGGTGCGCGCATCTCGGAGCTGCGCTTCGAGGGCAACGAGCGCACGCGCGACGGCTTCCTGCGCCAGCGCGTGGAGCTCGCCCCGGGCGACCTGTACGACCGCAACGCGGTGCGGCGCGCGTTCGGGGAGCTCTACGCGACCGGACTCTTCCGCGAGATCCACATCGATCTGCTCGGCGACGGCCCGACGCGCGGCCGCTGCGCGTGCGCGTGGTCGAGGCGGACTCGCTGAGCCTCTCGCTGGAGACGGGCTACGGCGCCTTCGAGCGCACGCGCGTGCTCGTCGCGCTGACCGAGGAGAACCTGGCCGGCACGGGCCGGCGCCTGAGCTTCGAGGGCAAGCTCGCCGAACGCGCCGAGAGCTTGCGCGTGTTCCTGACCGACCCGTGGACGCTGGGCAAGAAGAACGTGCTCGGCGCCACGACCTTCTACGACCTGCGCCAGGAGCCGGGCTTCGACCGCAAGGAGCTCGGCACCGGCGTCAACGTGACGCGACCGTTCTCGAAGTACTTCCGCAACGTCTTCGGGTACGAGTACCGCATCAGCGACGCGGACGACGTGCAGGTCGACACGGGCAGCAGCATCGACGACGGCGCGCGGACCTACGTCTCGGCGATCTACACGACGCAGATCTACGACTCGCGCGACAGCGTGTTCCTGCCCACGCGCGGCGCCTGGGCGCGCGTGCGCACCGAGCTCGCCCCGAGCGAGCTCTTCTCGCACCTCAACTTCGTGCGCGTCGAGGGCCGCGCCGCGAGCTACCACCCGCTGGGGGCGCAGACGGTGCTGGCGTGGACGGTGTCGACGGGCCTGATCTTCCCGATCCAGGACACGGTCGACATCCCGCTGCAGGAGCGCTTCTTCAACGGCGGTCAGAACTCGGTCCGCAGCTTCCGCGAGAGCGAGCTCGGCCCGAAGGACGCGGACGGGACGCCGGTGGGTGGCGAGACGTACACGGTCGCGTCGATCGAACTGCGCCGGAAGCTCTGGGGAGCTTCACGGGGGCGCTGTTCGTGGATGCGGGGAACGTGGGGCTGGAGACGGGCGACTATCTCGACTTCAGCGGGGTGCGGTACGGGGTGGGGCCGGGCGTGCGGTGGCTGTTGCCGATCGGGCCGCTGCGGGTGGATTGGGGGTTAACCCGGATCCGGCGGAGGGGGAAGCGGATTGGGTGGTGCAGTTCAGTGTGGGGTGGCGTTCTGAGGGGGGTGCGGGGGTGGGGTGTTGGGGGGTGTCGGGTCGGGTCGGGTCGGGGTCCTGGAGCTCGGGTTCGAGCAGAGGCGAGGCGGAGCGCGCGGGGCCCCAGCGTCCGCCTCGGCCCGCCGTCACCGCCGCCCCGAGGCCGGCCCTCTGCGAGGGCCTCGGGGCGACGGTGACGGCAGACTGAGGCGGACGCCGGGGCGGCGCGGGGGGCTGAGAATGGGAGTTCTCCGGGAGGGTGAGGCGGGTGAAGGATCGAGGCGCGAGCTGGAGGTTCGGGGAGGTGAGTCGCTTGACTGCTGAGGAGCGTTGGCGAGCGCGAAGGAGCCCGCGAGTTGCCGGGGCAGAGGGCGAGAGCAGTCGACGAGCTTCGCGTGCTTGACGAGTCCACGCGAGGCGTGGCGCTGCGTGTGGCGGGAAGGAGCGGCGGGCGCGTAGCGGACGATTCCGGCGCACGGCATGGCGCGCGCCGGGCTGGCGGGCGACGACGAGCGGACTGCGAAGGAGCTGCGACGACTCACGAGTGCGGCCCAAGCGCACTACGAGACGCGAAGGGCGAGAGCCGCCACGGGTCGAAGCGCGCAGGACGAGTCACGAGGCAAAGGACCTCCCCAGCCGCGGACGCGTGCACTCGCGCCATCGACAGCTTCCTCGAGATCCACGGCTAGACCGACGGCTCGCAGCCCGTTGAACAAGGCGGCTTCGGAGGAGCGGCCGGCGGCATCCGCCGCGGTGTGGCCCTGGAAGGAAGGCGGATCGATGGACCCGGCGAGGTCCCAGGCGTCGCACCGGAGTAGAGACGCCGTCCTGGCGCGAAAGGACTTCTTCGACGGCGACTAGATCGACATCGCCCGCAACGAGAGGCGGCCGTAGCGGCGGACGCACTCGAGGAGCTGCCAGCTCGGCGGGCTCACGTGCGCGTCGGGGTGACGCGGGTTCCAGTCGGGCTCGTGCGCGTGGTCGCGCCAGTGCTCGAAGTAGCGGCCGCTCGAGAAGAGGTCGGGCACCAGGCGGCCGCGCAGCAAGGTGCGGCCGGTCTCGTGCTTGTTGTGGTTGCAGAGCACGTAGCGGAGCGTGTGCCAGAGGTGGCGCAAGGAGCGGATCACCTCGGCGTGGAAGCGTGCGGCGAACACGCGGCCGCGGCGCCCCCAGCGCTTGTTCAAGCCGCGCGCGATGCGGCAGGTCAGCGACTTCATCGCGGCGGCCAGGCGGGCGGGGCTCGTCGCGCGCGCGAGCAGGTGCAGGTGGTCGCCCTGGATCGAGAACTGGAAGACGTCGAAGCCCTCGCGGCGGCGCACGGCGCGGATCGCCTCGGTGCAGACCTCGCCGCCGTCGACACCGCGCAAGGTCGGCAAGCCCTCGACGAGCTTCAGCGTGATGTGGAGGTGGTGGCTCTTGCAGACGTGTTCGCGGCGATCGTGGTGGATGGCGTCGGGCTTGGCCTTGCGACCGGCGCCCTGGCGCGCGCCGCCCCAGCGTTCGCGGGACATGAAGGCGAGGCTCTGCTGTTGCGTTCTCCCATGCCTCTAAGACGTGCGGGGCGCGGATAGGTTTGCCGATACCTCTCGAAACCGTGCTCCATTCGCTGAATGGAGACCGACTTGAATCTCGCGCTCTTCGCGCTGCGCGCGAAGAGCGCGAGATTCAAGATCGCTCGAGCGGCGCCGCGCAGCGGCGCTGCGCTCGAGCGTTTGAGTCTGATCGAGCTTGGCAGCTACGGCTCGAGCGAGCGGCAACGTGTGCGTCGTCTACTCTCGGGGACTCCGCGACTCGGCGACTCGGCGACTCGGCGTCAGGCACCTCGAAGTATCGGCGAGGTCCCTCCAGACGCGCGCGCGCGAGCAGTCGTTCCTTGGTGCACTTCCGATGCAGCAGGGCCGGCGTACGCCTTCTCGCCTGTCCAGCAGTACGCTGCTCGCACTCAGGACGCGCGCGGGTAGGAGGTGCTTCGACTCTCCACTTCGCAAGACCTTGCTCGACGCCTCGCCGTCGCACGTCTCATGCCCCGGCGACGTCCCTGCGATCGGACACTCCGATCTGCCGCCCTGCCGAACGCCTCCGAGCCCGCACGGCCAGTACGCGTGCTCTCTCCGCTCCAGACGGCTGCTTCTCGAACTCACAACGCGCGCGAGCTCCATGTGCATCGGCTCGCCAGGTCGCTCCCGGTCCATCGGCACCTAGCCGTCGCGTCTCGAAGGCTCTGCGACATCGCTTCGAACCATCGCGCCGAGCTTCTCCGCCGCTGGACGCCTTCGACGCAGCACGATTGGCGCGAGCGCTCTCGCCGCTCTTGCAGAGCGCGCCTCTCGCCGACGGCTCGCAAGACTCGGAGTGCATCGGCTCCCTGCCTCGCGGCAAGTCGCTCGACGCCGCCCCGTCGCACGCATCGAAGGCGCCGCGACACCGCTCCGAGCAAACGCGCCGATCCGCTCCGCCTTCTTCGACGCCGCCGAACCAGCGCGACCCTCTCGCACCTTCGAGCAGCTCGCACGCCGCACCCAAGCTCGACGCCCCCGCTCGGCACGCGCCCGAACACATCGTTCCGCGTCACCGCGTCCGGCGAACGCGACCCCTCTCGCCAAGCCACCCTCCAACGCCGCGCGCCTGAGCCCACCCCACGGCTCGGCGGCACCACACACTCACCGACACCACGACACCCTCCCTTCGCCGTCCCTCCCTCAGCGAGCTCACACCTCTCCCGCCCACCCGCACTTCGCCGCACCTCCTCCTGCCTCCTCTCCAACCCCAGCACCCGCCTCCCGCCCCGCCGTCCGCCTCAGCCTGCCGTCACCGTCGCCCGAGGCCCTCGCAGAGGGCCGGCCTCGGGCGGCGGCGACGGCAGGCTGAGGCGGGCGGCGGGGCCCCCGCGCGCTCCGCCCACGCTCTGCTCGAACCCGAGCCCAGAGCTCTCTCCCCCGCCCCCCGCCCCCTACTTCCTCCCCGCCTTCCGCGCCGCACGCTTCACCGCTCCACCGTTCCCCGCCTTCTTCTTCCCGACCTTCCTCCCCTTCCGCTTCCCCTCCGGCGGACACTCCGCCCCTTCCCCCCCCAGCGCCAGCTTCAGCACCTCGTCCACCGTCTTCGCGAAGTGGAACTCCATGTCCTTCTTCGCGGAGGGCGGGATGTCGTCCAGGTCGTGGCGGTTGCGCTCGGGCAGCACCACCGCCTTGATCCCCGCGGCCTGCGCGCCCAGCACCTTCGACTTGATGCCGCCCACCGGCAGCACCAAGCCGCGCAGGCTGATCTCGCCCGTCATCGCCAGGTCGGCGCGCACGCGGCGGTCGGTGAACAGCGACACCAACGCCGTGTACAGCGCGACGCCCGCGCTCGGGCCGTCCTTCGGGATCGCGCCGGCCGGGATGTGCACGTGCAGGTCGCGCTGCTCGAAGAGCTCGCGCGGGATGCCGTACTTCTTGGCGCGGCTGCGCACGAGCGTCAGCGCGGCCAGGGCACTCTCGCGCATCACCTCGCCGAGCTGACCGGTCAACACGAGCTTGCCGCGCCCCTCCATCAGCGCCGCCTCGATGAAGAGGATCTCGCCGCCGACGGGCGTCCAGGCCAGGCCGGTGGCGACGCCGGGCGTGGCGCAACGCATGGCGAGCTCGCTCTCGTAGACCGGCGCGCCGAGGATCTCGCGCACCTGCTTGGGGCCCACCTTCATCGAGCGGCGCTTGCCCTCGACGATCTTGGTCGCGACGTGGCGGCAGATCGCGCCGATCTTGCGCTCGAGGGTTCTCACACCGGCTTCGCGCGTGTAGCTGCGCACGATCAGCTCGAGCGCCTGCGGCGTGATCTCGAGCTGTTTCGCGCTGAGCCCCGTGTCCTCGCGGCGGCGCTCGACGAGGTAGCGCTCGGCGATCTTGAGCTTCTCCTCGCGCGTGTAGCCGGGCAGGCTGATGACCTCGAAGCGGTCGCGCAACGGCGCCGGGATGTTCCCCAGGACGTTCGCGGTGCCGATGAAGAGCACGCGCGAGAGGTCGAAAGGCACGCCCAGGTAGTTGTCGCGGAACGTGTGGTTCTGCTCGGGGTCGAGGACCTCGAGGAGCGCCGCCGAGGGGTCGCCCTGCAAGCCCTGGCCGAGCTTGTCCATCTCGTCGAGGATGAACACCGGGTTGTTGGTGCCGGCGCGCCGCAGGCCGGTGATCACGTTGCCGGGCATCGCGCCGACGTAGGTGCGGCGGTGGCCGCGCACCTCGGCCTCGTCGTGCACGCCGCCGAGGCTGGCGCGCACGAACTCGCGCTTCATGGCGCGCGCGATGGACTTGCCGAGGCTGGTCTTGCCGACGCCTGGCGGCCCGACCAGGCACAGGCTCTGGCTCTTGCCCTTGGGCTCGAGCTGGCGCACCGCGAGGAACTCGATGATGCGCTCCTTCACCTCGTCGAGGCCGTAGTGGTCCTGGTCGAGGATGCGGCGCGCGGTCTTGATGTTCAGGCGGTCCTCGCTCGAGCGCGACCACGGCAGCTCGGTCATCACCTCGAGGTAGGTGCGCACGATCGAGGCCTCCGCGGCGCCCTCGGTCATGCGCTCGAGCCGCGTCAGCTCCTTGCGCGCCTCCTTCTCGGCCTCCTCGGGCATCTTCGCGTCGGCGATGGCCTTCGCGAGCCCCTCGATCTCGCTCGAGCGCTCGTCGCCCTCGCCGAGCTCGCGCCGGATCGCGCGGAGCTGCTCGCGCAGGTAGTACTCGCGCTGCGCCGCCTCCAGCGTCCCTTGCGTCTCGTCGCGGATCTTCTTCGAGAGGCGCAGCACCTCGGCCACGTGGCCGAGCTTGTGCGCGACGAGGTCCAGGCGCTTGCGCACGTCGAAGGTCTCGAGCACCTCCTGGCGCTCCTCGACCGGCACGTCCATGAACGTGGCGATCATGTCGGCCAGCATCCCCGGCGACTCGATGTTCTCGACGGCGACCGAGAGGTCCTCGGGCGCGCCGGGCGCGAGCTGCAAGACCTCGCGCGCCTGCACCTTCAGCGCGAGGAAGCGCGCCTCGATGTCGGTGTCGTCGGGGTCGGGCTCGTGCTCCTCGACGAGCTCGACGCGCGCGATGGGCAGCGGCTCCTCGGCGACGAACTCGACCACGCGGCAGCGCTGCTTGCCCTGGCAGATCGCGTGGTGGCGGCCGTCGTCCGCGGAGATGTAGCGCACCACCTCGGCCAGCGTGCCGACCTCGAACAGGTCGCCGGCCTTGGGCATCTCCACCGACTCCTCCTTCTGCAGCAGGAGCGCCACCGGCGAGTCGGTGCGGACCGCCTCCTGGATCGCCTGCACGGAGCGCGGGCGGCCGATCATGAGCGGCAGCACGACGCCGGGGAACAGCACCATGTTGCGGACCGGGACGATGTAGTAGTGGCCCTCGGGCAGCGCGCCCGGCGCGGGCGCGGGAGGGAGCTGCGGAGCGGCGGGTGCGGTGTCGGAAGCGTCCATGGGGCACTCGGGGCTGGGCGGCGCGCGGCGCCGCGGCGGAGCGTTCCAGTATGAGTCCTCGGCGCCGCGGTTCCAGCGCGTGCGCACCACCTGGGCAACGGCGGCGCGCGCTGTATCCTGGAGCGCGTGTGCGGCTCTTCGCTGCGCACGCCGGCCGGCACGGCCACCACCACGACCCGCATCCGCGACCATGTCCACCTTCTGCCGCACGCTCTCCCTGCTCGCGCTCCTGGCCGTTCCCGCCGCCGCCGAGCGCAACGACCCCGGGAGCCTGCTGATCTTCCCCGAGTACGACTCGCGCCCCGGCTCGATCACCTTCGTGACGGTGACGAACACCAGCTCCGACGCGATCGACGGCTCCATCCGCGTGCACTTCAACTACGTCGACGCCGAGACCTGCCTCAAGTCGGACGCGATGGAGACGCTCACGCCGCGCGACACGATCACGGTGACGACGATGGCGCACGCGCCGGGCCACTCGCGCGGCTACTGCTTCGCGTACGCGCGCGCGCTGACCTCGAGCCAGGCGGTGACCTTCAACCACCTCGTCGGCCAGGTGCTCGTGCTCGACGGCGCGCACGCGAGCGAGTACTCGATGAACGCGCTCGTGTTCGAGGGCAAGACCGCGCCGGGCACGTCGACCGACCTCGACTTCGACGGGCTGCGCGACCTGGACGGCCTCGAGTACGGCGCGACGCCGGACAAGATCGTCATCCCGCGCTTCTTCGGCCAGGTGCCCCCCAGCGGCGGCGGCGACTACATGCGCGCCGAGCTCGTGCTGCTGGGCCTGACGGGCACGCGCTTCACCACGACGATCAACTTCCTCATCTACAACGACAACGAAGAGGGCTTCAGCTCGCAGTTCAGCTTCGACTGCTGGGACCGCGTGCCGCTGCGCCAGATCTCCGGCGCCTTCGACAACGCCTTCCTCTCCCTCGCGACGAACAACGACCCGACCGAGATCCTCGGCCTGCCGGGCTGGGAGTCGGGCTGGTTCGAGATGGACGGCGGTGCGGCGAGCTCCTCGACGACGACCGTGCTCGACCCCGCCTTCCTCGCGGTGCTCGTCGAGGCCCAACGCCTCTCGTCGGCGAGCCTGCCCTTCACCCTCGGCAGCCAGACCAACGGCGCGCTGCTGTCGCAGTCGCTCTCGGGTCACTAGCAGCTCGTCGAGGAAGTCCTCCGGCGACAGGACGACGCGTGCGGCCAGGGCTCCTGCGCCGCACGCGTCGTCGCGTTCGCGTCACGGGACGAAGGTCAGCGCCAGGCTGTTCGTCAGGTTGAAGCCGCCGCCGCAGGGCCCGCCGACCGGGTCGCGGTACCACGCCTGGAGCACGCGCGTCTCGCCGGCGCTCCAGCCGCTCGCGACGGCGAGTCCGGGGCTCCACGCGGCGACGCCGCCCGCGTCCGCGACGCGCGCGCCGTGGCGCTGGAGCGTCCCGCCCGCGCAGCGCAGTCCGTCGCCGAAAACGCTGCCGCCAGCGGCCTGCAGCGACGCGCTGCCGCTGAAGAGCAGCACGCTCTGCCCCGCGGGCAGCCAGGTCGCGCGCGGCGCGAGGTCGTCGAGCGTGAGACTGGCGCTGCCCGTCGCGCGCAGCGCCGCGCCGTGGCCGGTGGAGTTCAGGCAGCCGCCGCCCTCGCCGCCGCCGTTGCCGCAGGGACAGATCGAGCCCGCCGCGTCGCCCTGGCACCCCGGCGCGCCGACGTGCGTCAGCGCCTCGAACCAGGCGACCTGCGCATCGTCTGGCAGCGCCGCGAGCACCTCGGCGTCGCCGTCGTGGTCGAGGTCCGCGGCCGCCAGCGACGCCACGCCGTGCACCGGGGACGTCACCAGCCGGCGCGGCGCGAAGCTCGGCGCGCCCAGGTTCTCGTACCAGGCGATCTCGTCGCCGTAGGGCGAGCCCGTGACGAGGTCGAGGTCGCCGTCGGCGTCGACGTCGGCCGCCGCGAGGTCGGCGAGGTGGCTCGGCGTCGCGTCCAGGAGCAGCGGCGCGGCGAACGTCCCCGCGCCCAGGTTCTCGAGCCACAGCACCTCGGGCGCGCTCCAGCGCGTGGCCACCAGGTCGACGTCGCCGTCGCCGTCGAAGTCCGCGGCGCAGGCGGCCGGGGCCAGGCTCGCCGCGGTCATCGCGGAGCGCGGGCCGAAGGCCCCGCCGCCCAGCGACGCGAACCACGACGCGCCTTCGACGCCGACCGAGAGCACGTCGCGGTCCCCGTCGCTGTCGAGGTCGACCGCGTCGAGCCACGCGGACGTCACCGCGTCGGTGGCGACCGCGCGCGTCGAACCGAACGCGCCGCCCCCCAGGGACTCGATCCACATCGCGGGCACGCCCGGGGTCAGGGTGGACACCAGCACGTCCGAGTCGCCGTCGCCGTCGAGGTCCGCCGCCCGGACCGCGTCGGCTCCAGGGATCGGGGTGCCGACGGGCGTCCACGGTGCGAGTCGGCCGGCGACGTTCGCGCTCCACGCGACTTCGTTCGTGACCGACGATGCGCCGACCACGTCCACGTCCCCGTCCCCGTCGAGGTCCGCGAAGGCGATGGAGCTCACGGCGAACTCCACGGCACCGAGGAGCGTCGGCGTCCCGAACTCGCCGGAGCCGCGGTTCTCGTTGAACCACAGGCGCCGGGCTTCGCCGTCGAGCGTGAGCGCGTCGAGGTCACCGTCGCGGTCCCAGTCGACGGCGCTCACGAGCGACGGGCGTCGGATCGACGGCGGCGAGAGGCGCACCTCGGCGCCGAACTGCAGCCCGCCGAGGTTCTCGTAGTAGGCGAGCGTGTCGTCGTCGTAGGCCGCGGCCACGAGCTCCGCGTCGCCGTCCCCGTCGAGGTCCGCCGCCTCGAGCTCGTGCACCTCCGACGTAGTCAGAGCGACCACGCGGCGCGCGCCGAAGACGCCGCCGCCCAGGTTCTCGAAGGTGACGAGGAGGTCGTCCTCGGGCGAGTGCCCGGCCACGTCCGCGTCGCCGTCGCCGTCGAGGTCCGCGGCGACCAGCACCCACGGCGCCTCGCCTAACGTCGAGATCACCTGCGCGGCGCCGAACGCCCCGCCGCCGAGGTTCGGGCACCACGCGAGGCGCGCCGCGCCCACGCCGCTGACCAGCACGTCGAGGTCGGAGTCGCCGTCGAGGTCCGCGGGGAGCGCGAGGATCACGTCGGTCGCCGACAGCGTCGTCGGCGCGGCGAAGCTGCCGCCGAGGTTGCGGCGCACGCGCGCCAGCCGGCCCGGGGAGGTCGTGACGAGCAGGTCTGCGACGCCGTCCGCGTCGAGGTCCTCGGTCGCGCCGAGGAGCAGCGTCGTCGACCCGGTGGAGCTCCCCACGACGTGCTCGCTCCACGCGCCGGCGGCGCCGGGATTCTCGTACCACCGGACGGGCAAGCCGTCGCCCGTGGTGGCGACGTCCAGGTCCCCGTCGGCGTCGAGATCGGCGAGGCGCAACCGCGAGGGCCTGACGCCCGAGATCAGGGAGGAGGCACCGAACTGTCCGCCGCCGAGGTTCTCGGTCCAGGACAAGGAGTCTCCCCCGACGACCACGTCGAGGTCGCCGTCTCCGTCGAGGTCGCCACTGACGACGAGACTCGGGTGCAGGGTGGCGCTCGGGATCTCCGCGAGCGCGGCGAAGCCGCCGCCTCCGAGGTTCTCGTACCAGCCGAGCTCGCCGTACCACGAGCCCACGGCGAGCACGTCGCGGTCCCCGTCGCCGTCGAGGTCGACCGCGTCGAACGAGCGCGCGCCGACCAGGGCCTGGGACGGTTCACTGAGCAGCTCGGCAGGCCCGAAGGCCTGGGCGCACAGCGTGGGCGAGAGGGCGAGCAGCGAGCAGGCGACGAGCGAGTTCATGGGCGGCGGGGACGAAGGGACGCGAGCGGGAGCCGGGCGATTTCCGTGCGGACGCGGGGCGGCGTGTCGACAAACCGGCCGCGCGCGGGCGTCGCCCCGAGACTCGGAACGACGCGCGCCGCGCGAGGCCTCCCCGCGACCTGGCGCGATCGGCGCGGCGTGGTCTCGACCGCGCCGAGCTCCAGGCCGACGCGTCGAGGTCGCTCGCCGGGCGACCGCGCCCCCGCCGGCCGCCCGGGGCGCGCGGTCCCGAGCGGGCGGCGCGCCCCTCACCTCCCGGGCAGTCGTTCGTGGCGAGCCCTGCGGCCCGACCACGCGCCGGCCCCCGCGTGGGACGGCGAGGGACTGAGGGAGTTTGCCCATTCCGGTTCTACGGACTCTGCCGTAGCGTGACGGCAGCTGGGGGGAGCCCGGCCAGGTCCCGTCTCACTGCGCCCAGACGCTTCCGGGGGGAAGCACCGGGCCGGCCAACGGGGCCGACGCGTCGACTCCCGCCTCGATCCCTTCCCGAGATAGACGACCAACACCTCAACATGAAATTCAACTACCTGCTCGCCGCGTTCGTGGCGACGTCCGCCTTCACCGTCGCCGCCGCTCAAGGCTCCGACGACTGCTCGACGGCGACCGCCATCGCCGGCCAGGGCGCGTTCGCGTGGGACACCACGCTGGCCACCGCCGGCGTCGAAGGTCAGGCCGAAGCGAACTGCCTGTTCTTCGGCTCCTCCGCGATGAACAAAGACGTGTGGTTCAGCTGGACGGCCGACGCGACCGGCACCGCCACGGTGTCGCTGTGCGGCAACACGCTCGACTCGAAGCTGGCCTCCTACCCCGGCGGCGGCTGCCCGGCGAACGGCACCTCGATCGTCTGCAACGACGACTCGTGCGGCCTGCAGTCGGAGATCTCGTTCGCGGTGAACAACGGCACCTCGTACATGGTCCAGATCGGCGCGTTCTCGGCCACGGGCACGGGCACGGGCACGATGAACGTCTCGATCCTCGGCCCGCAGCCGCCGGCGAACGACGACTGCACCAACGCCGCCGCGATCGCCGGCGACGGCCTGTTCGCGTTCGACACGAACCTCGCCACCGTCGGCGCCGAAGGTCAGACCGAGGCCATCTGCCTGTTCTTCGGTCAGTCCGGCATCGACTCGGACGTGTGGTACTCGTGGACGGCGCCCGCCAGCGGCACCGCGGTGATCTCGACCTGCGGTCTGACCGGGGTCGACACCAAGCTCGCTGCCTACCCGGGCGGCGGCTGCCCGACCGCCGGCTCCTCGCTGGTGTGCAACGACGACACCTGCGGCCTGCAGTCGGAGCTCTCCCTCGCGGTGACCGCCGGCTCGAGCTACATGATCCAGGTCGGCACGTTCCCGGGCGCCGCGCAGGGCACCGGCAGCCTCGCGATCAAGACCTTCACGGGTGACAACGACCACTGCTCGACGCCGGTCGCCATCGCCGGTCAGGGCTCGTTCGCGTACGACGCCACCAACGCGACGACCGGCCTCGAAGGTCAGGCCGAAGCGGCGTGCTTCTTCTTCGGCAGCTCGAACGTCCACAAGGACCTCTGGTTCAGCTGGACCGCCGACGTGACCGGTGACGCCACCGTCTCGACCTGCGCCGGCGCGACCTTCGACACGAAGATCGCCGCCTACGCCGGCAGCGGCTGCCCGGCCGCCCCGGCCCTCGCCTGCAACGACGACTCCTGCGGTCTGCAGTCCTCGATGACCTTCCCGGTCGTCGCGGGCACCACCTACACGCTGCAGATCGGCACGTTCTCGGCCGCCACGACGGCCGGCCCGGCCAGCTTCGACGTCGCCATCGCCCCGACCGAGCCGGGCAGCGGCTTCTGCTTCTGCGACGGCACCGGCGCCGCGGCGCCCTGCCTCGCCGGCACCGGCGCCGCCGGCAACGGCTGCGCCAACAGCGCCAACGCTGCGGGTGCGCACCTGACCGCTTCGGGCACCGCCACGGTGGGCTCCGACACGGTCGTCCTGTCGGGCTCGGGTCTCCCCACGGGCCAGCCGGGGCTGTACTTCCAGGGCGAGAACGCCATCAACGGCGGCCTCGGCGTGGTCTTCGGTGACGGCCTGCGTTGCGCCGGCCAGAACGTGATCCGCCTCGGCGTGCGCGTCACCGACGGCACCGGCGCCAGCGACACGACCGGCATCACCGTCTCGGTGAAGGGCGGCGTCACCGTCGGCGACCTGCGTCACTACCAGCTCTGGTACCGCGACCCCAACGGCGGCGCGGGCGGCCCCTGCGGCAACGTCTTCAACCTGTCGAACGGCTACACCATCCAGTGGTAGTCGCTTCGTGCTGAGCTCGCGGGCCTCGCGCCCGTGAGCCTCTCGGCGCCGCTCTCCGCTCCGGCGGGGGGCGGCGCCGCTCGTTGGTGCAGGCTCGGCGCGCGGAGGTCGGGGACGTAGGCTCGCGGCGGCGAGATTCTCGGGAACGCGCTGCACGTCCGCGCGCGCGGTGGCGTTCCCCTCGCGACCCTCCCCGACCCGATGTGCGACGACGGCGAGCTGCTCGCCCAGGTCGCCGGCCCCGACCTCGTCGCGGGTCGCGCGAGCCTGGAGGCCCTGTACGCGCGGCACGCCGCCGCGCTGCTCGGGCTGTTGCGCCGCGGCGCCGGGGAGGACGCGGAGGACCTGTTGCACGAGACCTTCCTGATCGCCGCGCGTCGCGCGCAGAGCTTCCGCGGGCGCGACGCCCGCGCCTGGCTCGCGACGCTCGCGCTCAACCGGCTGCGCGACTGGGCGCGCCGCGAGGCCTGGCGCCGACGCGCGAGCGCGGGGCCGCCGCCGCCGAGGCGACCGCGCCGCCGCGGTGCGCGACGGGCGACGACGCAGCGCTCGCGCGCGCGGTGGCGGCGCTCGCCCCGAGCTGCGCGCGGTGGTCGAGCTGCGCCACGTGCAAGGCCTCCCCCACGCCGACGTGGCCGCGGCCCTCGGCGTCTCCTGCGCACCGCCAAGCAGCGCAGCGCCGACGCGCTGGCGCGCTGCGCGACCTCCTGGAGCGTGACCGATGAACGACGACGAGCTCTGCGATCGCCTGCGCCGCCTGCCGGCGCCTGTGCCCCGACGACCCGACGCGTTGCTGCGCGCGTTCGCGGCGCGCCCGCGCCCGCGCCCGCTCGCGCCGCGCGCGTCCTCGTGGCGCTGCTGCTCGCGTGTGGCGCGGCCGGCGCGCTGTGGCCCGCGAGCGCGGCGAGTCGCGCCTGGGGCGAGGGCTTCGCGCGGCGCGTGAGCGAGCTCGCGCACGCCTGGCGCGAGCGCTCGGAGGTGCTGCGGTGAGCGCCGTGAGAAGGCCCTCGCCCGCGTCCTCGGCGTCGTCGCGCTGCTGGTGCTGGGCCTGCCGCTCGGCGGCGTCGTGCTGCCCGCGGGGAGCGCGTTCTCGCTGGCCGCGCTGCTGCGCGGGCTCGCGCTGCCGCTCGGCGCTGTGCTCGCGCTCGCGCTCGGCGCGACGGCGGCGGCGCACGGCCTCGCGCCCGCGCTCGGCGCGCGCTGCGCCAGCTCTGCGGCGGCGCCCCGACTCGGCGCGAGCACGCGCGCGCTCGCCTGCCTCGCGCGCCGCGCGCGCAAGCCGCCGGGCTCGTGCTCGCGCTGCTCGCGGCGTTCGCGCTGTTCGCGCGCGTCGCGACGCACGAGTCCGGCGCGCCCACGCCGCTGCCCGTGCAGGTCGCCGAGCTCGTGCACTGGGTGCTCGGCGCGTCGGCGCTGGGGCTGGTGCTCGGGCGCCTCGTGCTGGGCCCCGCGGCCGACGCCGACGCCGCGACCCTCGGCCTCGAGACGCGCGCCTTCCGCCCGGGCGACGAGCTGGGGCTGTTCGCGCTCGTCGCGCCCTTCGTCCTCGTCCTGCTCGTGCTCCTCCTGCCCCTCTGACGCCATGGCTCCCCAGCACCGCCGCCCGCTGTTCCTGCTCGTCACCTGGGCCCTGCTGCTGCTCGCCGCGCTGCGCCTCGTCGGCGGGGCGGGCCGGCTGCTGGAGCCGGGAGTGCTGCTCACCGTGCTCGCGCTGCCGTGGCTCGCGGTGGTCGTCGCGCACGGCCCGCGCGGCGCCGCGGCGGCGTGGGTCGACGCCTTCGACGCGGCCCCGAGGACCTGCCGGCCGCGCGGCGCGAGGCCTCGCTCGCCGCGCTGCGCAGCGCGGGCGCCGCCAGCGTCGCGGTCGGCCTGCTCGGCCTGCTCGGCACGCTGCTCGCCGCCTTGCAGGTCACGGCCGCCAGCGCCGGCAACGCGAGCCCGGCCGAGCTCGTCGCCGCCATGGGCGCCGGCCTGCTCGCGCCGCTCTACGGCGTCGCGTTGCGCGCCTTCCTCTACGCGCCGCTCGCGGAGGGCTTGGCGGGCGAGGGCGGCAGCGTCGAGTCGTGAGCGCGCGGCGCCGCGCCCCGCACGAGCGGAGGGCGGCGCCGCGGGCGCTCGCGGGGCGCTCAGCTCCCGTACGGCGTGAAGCAGCCGCGGCCGCGCACGCAGTCCTCGGGGTCGCTCACGTCACCGTCGGGACCGACGGCCTCCTGGGTGCGGTCGCACCAGGTGTGCTGACTCGCGTCGAGGATCTCGCTCGCCGCGACGGGCGGGCGCTTCTGGAACAGCAGCTTCTTCGAGCACAGGTGGCGGCAGAAGGGGCTGATCTCGAGGCTCTCGAAGGGGCTCATCGCGCACCTCCCGCGTGCGTGGGCTCCTGACCGGCGAGGCGCCGCAGCGCCTTCTGCACCAGGCCCTGCGCGAGGTGCACCTTGTAGCCGTTGTGCTCGAGCGGCTCGGCGCCCTTCGTCGCGAGCGCCGCGGCCGCGGCCCAGGTCTCGGGCGTGTTCGGCTTGCCGGCGAGGAACGCCTCCGCGTCGGGGCAGCGCCACGGGATGGGCGCCACGCCGCCGAGCACGAGGCGCGCGGCGGCGATGCGCTCGCCCTCGAGCTTCACCGCCAGCGCGCAGGAGGCGAGCGCGAAGTCGTACGAGCCGCGCTCGCGCGCCTTCAGGTACGTGCTCGTCCAACCCGCGCCGAGCGACGGAACGTCGAGCGAGAGCAGCAGCTCGTTCGCCTTCAGCACGTTCTCGCGCACGATGCTGCCCTCGGTGGGCAGCGTGAAGAACTCCTCCAGCGGCAGGCTGCGCGGCCCGCGCGCGCCGGAGACGGTCACCGTCGCGTCGAGGCACACGAGCGCCGGCGCGAGGTCCGAGGGGTGCACGATGTACGAGGGCCCGCCGCCGAGGATGGCGTTGTACTTGTTCATGCCGCTCTCGGCGAAGCACTCCGAGCCGCCCTTCTTGATGCACGGCGCGGCCTCGTTGCGGTAGTACCAGCAGCGCGGCCGCTGGCAGAGGTTGCCCCCCACCGTGGCCTGGCTGCGGATCTGCGGGCTCGCGACGGACGCGGCCGCCTCGGCGAGCACCGTCCAGTGCGCGCGGAGCGTCGGCTGGTGCTCGAGCGCGGCGACCTTGCACAGCGCGCCGATGCGCAGCGCGTCGCCGACCTCGAGCGCCTCGAGCTCGTGCAGTCCGGTGAGGTCGACGAGCGCGTCGGGCTCGACGAGGTGGTCCTTCAGCTCGGTGAGCAGGTCCTGGCCGCCGGCCAGCGGCCGCGCGTCGTGAGGCTCGGCGGGACCACGCCCGCCGGGCAGGAGCGCCACGGCCTCGTCCAACGTCGCGGGTCGAAACAGCTTGAAGCCTCTCATCGCGTCGCGCCTCCTGCGCGCAGGGCCGCGAGGCCGTCGAGGAGCTTGTCGGGGGTGATGGGCAGGCTGCGCACGCGCACGCCGCACGCGTTGTGCACGGCGTTGGCGATCGCGCCGGGTCCGGGGATCACGGGCGGTTCGCCGACGCCGATGGGCACCTCGCGGGTGTCCCCCTCGTCGATCAGCGCGACCAGCTCGGGGATCTCGAGGCAGCCGGGGATCTTGTAGTCCTGCAGCTGCGCGTTGAGCGCGATGCCGAGGTCCTGGTCGAGCACGCGCTCCTCGAGCAGCGCCTGGCCGAGGCCCTGGATCATGGCGCCATTGACCTGGCTGCGCCACGTCAGCGGGTTGAGCACGAGGCCGCTGTCCTGGCAGCAAACCATCTTGAGCACCTGCACGTGACCGGTCATCAGGTCGACGCGCACGCGCGCGGCCTGCGCGCCGTGCACGCCGCTGCCCTGCAGGTCCGCGCGCCACTTGCCGTAGCCCGAGAGCCCCTCGCCCGGCAGCGTCGCGCACGCGTCCCTCCACGTCAGGCCGCGGTCGGGCGTCTGCGCGTCGAAGACCTTGCCGCCGGCGAAGGTCACGCGTTCGGCCGGGCAGCCGAGCACCGGCGCGACGTGCGCCGCGAAGGCCAGGCGCGCCTCGTGCGCGGCGACCTTCACCGCGGGCGAGATCGAGCCGGTGGTCACGCTGCCGCCCGAGCCCACGCCCGGCGGCAGGTCGGTGTCCCCGATGCGCGGCTCGACGTCCTGCGCGCGCAGGCCGAGCTCCTCGGCGGCGATCATCGCCACCAGCGTACGCACGCCGGTGCCGAGGTCCTGCACGCCCATCGAGCTCGTCACGCTGCCGTCCTTGGCGATGCGCACGGCGCACTCGGCGCCGTCGTGGCCGCCGCCGCCCCACATCGACACGCCGAAGCCGATGCCCTCGGCGGTCCACCCGTCGCCGCGGCCGGGCGCGGTGCGGTGCGGGTGCTCGTACCAGCCGATCTCGCGCGCGACGCGCTCGAGCTGGCGGTGCCAGGTGCCCTCGGGGAGGTTCTGCTTGCGGAACTCGAGCAGGTCGAGCCCGAGGCCGTAGCACAGCTCGTCGACCACCGACTCGGTCACGTACGAGCCCTGCGGGTGGCCGGGCGCGCGCATCGCGCGACTCGAGTCGGTGTGCGTGCGGATCGAGCGCGTGGCGACGTGCGTCGCGCCCGCGCGGTAGGCGTACGGCGCCGGGTTGCCCGCGCCGCGGCCGACACCGCCGAGGCGGTCGATCTCGACCGCGTAGGCGCTGAGCTTGCCGTCCTTCGTCGCGCCGGCGCGCACGCGCTGGATCGAGCCCGAGCGGTTGCCGGCCGAGAGGAACTCCTGCGCGCGGTCGTTGAACACGTGCACCGGGCGGCCGAGCGCCTTCGCCAGCAGGCAAGCCGCGCGGCCGGGCGTGTCCATGCTGAACTTCGAGCCGAAGCCGCCGCCCATGTGGTGCACGATGCAGCGCACCTTCGACGCGTCGAGCCCCAGCGCCTCGGCGGCCGAGCCGGGGATGCCGAAGGCGACCTGCGTCGAGGCGTAGACCGTGGCCGTGTCGCCGCCGCGGTAGTCGCACACGACGCCGTGCGGCTCGAGGCACATGTGGTGCTGCACGGGCACGCGGTACTCGGCCTCGACGACGAAGTCGGCTCGCTCGAGCGCCTTCGCGACCGCCTCCGCGTCACCGTCCTCGTCGGGACCGCTGACGTTGCCGCGGCGCGTGACCTGCGCGGCGCCGGCGGCGAGCGCGGCCTCGGGCGTCAGCGACCAGCCGCCGGACTCGTCGAGCGCGACGACCACCGCGCGCGCGGCGTCGGCGGCCTGTTCGGGCGTCTCCGCGGCGACGGCGGCGACGGCCTGGCCGAGGAAGCTGACCTCCTCGCGCAACTGGAGACCCGTCAGCACGCCGGGCAGTGCGAGCGCCGGCGCGAGGTCGACCTCGACCGGTCCGACGCCGGCGCGCGCGTGCACCAGCACGCCGTAGCACAGGCCCGGCAGTCGGCGGTCGTGGCTGTAGAGCGCGGCGCCGCGCACCTTGTCGGGGCCCGAACGGCGCGGCGTGTCGTGGTGCAGGACGGTGTGGGCCTCGCGCGGCCCCCAGCTCAGCTCCTCGTCGCGGCGGGTGGTGCTCACCGCGCACCTCCGCGCGCCACGCGCATCCCGGCCTCGAAGACGTGCGGGTAGGTGCCGCAGCGGCAGAGGTTGCCGCGGCAAGCCTCGCGCAGCTCCTGCTCGGTCGCGTCGGGGTTCTTCTCGAGGCACGCGGTCATGCTCATCACGAAGCCCGGCGTGCAGAAGCCGCACATCATGCCGTCGCTCGCGACCATCTCGCGCTGGACCGCGGTCAGCTCGTCGCCGCTCGCGAGGCCCTCGACGGTGCGCACGCTGCGGCCGTGCGCGCGCACGGCGAGCGTCATGCACGCGTAGATCGGCTCGTCGTCGAGCAGCACGGTGCACGCGCCGCACGTGCCGCGGTCGCAGACCTCCTTCGCGCCGGTGTGCGGGGTCTCGAGGTGCACGCGCAACGCGTTGAGCAGCGTGGTGCGCGGCTCGACCGTCACCTTCGTCGCGACGCCGTTGAGCGCGAACTCGACCTCGACCGGCCCCTCGAGCACCTCGGCGTCCGCGCGCGGCGGTCCGCTCGGCTCGGCGTTCGCGAGCGCCTCGCGCGCCAGCACGCCGCTGGCGGCGACGCCCCCGGCGCCCTTGAGGAACGTGCGGCGACTGAGGGTGGGAGACGCTTCGGAAGTACGCGCCTGCGGGCGAGGAGGTCGCTTCATCGGTGGCTGCGGTGTGGGATCGCGGAGGCGCTCGCGCGCGGCCGCGGCGCGCTCCGAGTCTAGGCCTTGCGCGGGTGCGGCGGAAGGCGCGTGAGGTCCGCCCGGGTAAGAGCCCGGTCGTCGGCGTCGCCAAGGTCCGCGAAGCACCACCAGGGACCGAGTTGCTGTGCCTGGCGCACGCCTTCGTGAATCGACCGGGCTAGACTGCGCGCCGCTCGCTCCGCCGCGAGCCTCGCCGCCCGCGCGCGTCCGGCCCGCCGCGTGGCCGCCGATCGCCCCGAGGCCGCACCGGACGCATCGACATGACTGGAACTCGACGACTCACGCGCCGCGGTCTCGTCGCCGCCGCGCTGGGCCTGGCCGCGCTCGCCGCGGCGCCGAGTTGCTCCACCGCCGTGGACGCCGCGCAGCCGCTGCGCTTCACCGCCATCCCGGGCGAGAACACCGCCGAGATGATCGCGGGCTTCGACCGCGTGGCGGCGTACCTCTCCGGCGAGCTGGGCGTCCCCGTCGAGTACGTGCCCGTCGCCGACTACGGCGCCTCGGTCGAGGCCTTCAAGAACGGGGACATCCTGCTCTCGTGGTTCGGAGGTCTCACCGGCGTGCAGGCGCGTCAGGCCGTGCCCGGCGCGCGCGCGATCGCGTTCGGCGTGGTCGACCCGCAGTACAAGAGCTACTTCATCGCCAACGCGCAGAGCGGCTTGAAGCCCTCCGCGGAGTTCCCGATGGAGCTCGCGGGCAAGCGCTTCACCTTCGGCTCGGCGTCCTCGACCTCCGGGCGCATGATGCCGGAGTACTGGATCCGGCAGCACACCGGGAAGTCGCCCGCGGCCTTCTTCGGCAGCGAGATGAAGTTCTCCGGCAACCACGACGCGACGTGGCAGCTCGTGCAGGACGGCACCTTCGACGCCGGCGTGCTCTCCTACAAGACGTACGAGACGAAGGTCGCCGCGGGCGAGATCGACCCCGCCAAGTGCTTCGTGATCTGGGAGACGCCGCCCTACGCGGACTACTCCTGGAACGCGCACCCGGCGCTCGACGCGCAGTTCGGCGCGGGCTTCGTCGACAAGCTGCAGGCCGCCCTCGTGGGCATGAAGGACGAGGACCTGCTCGCCGCGCTGATGCGCGAGGAAGGGCTCGTGAAGGCCTCGAACGCGGACTTCGCCGCCCTGGCGGAGCTCGCCAAGGACCTCGACCTCGTCCGCTGATCCGTTGCAGGCGCGCGCGCGAGCGATCGGCTTCGAGCTCCGCGCTGCGGGCCTCGCGTTCCCGGGCACCGTGGCGCTCAGCGGGGTCGACCTCGTCGTCGACCCCGGCGAGATCCTCGCGCTGATCGGTCCCAGCGGCGCCGGCAAGACCTCGTTGCTCGGCCTGCTCAACGGTCGCCTCGTGCCCACGTCGGGCGCCGTCCTCGTCGACGGCCGCGACCTCGCCACGCTCGGCGCGCGCGAGCTGCGCGCCCTGCGCACGCGCCTCGGCCACGTGCCGCAGCACTTCGGCCTGGTGCCCAACCTGCGCGTCCTGCACAACGTGCTGGCCGGGCGCCTCGGCCGCCAGGGCCTGTTCGCGTCGCTGAAGACCATGGCGGCGCCCTCGCGCGCCGAGCTCGAGGAGGTGCACGCGCTGCTCGAGCGGCTCGGCATCGCGGACAAGCTGTACGAGCGCGTCGACGCGCTGTCCGGCGGCCAGCAGCAGCGCGTCGCCGTGGCGCGCGCGCTCTACCAGGAGCCCGGCGCGCTGCTGGCCGACGAGCCGCTGGCCTCGCTCGACCCCGGCCGCGCGCGCGAGACGCTCGAGCTGCTCGTCGACCTCGCGCGCGAGCGCGGCCTGACGCTGATCCTCAGCCTGCACGACCTCGAGCTGGCGCGCGCGCTGGTGCCGCGACTCGTGGCGCTGCGCGCCGGGCGGCTGTGCTTCGACCGCCCGTCGGGCGAGACCGACGCGCGCGAGCTCGAGACGCTCTATCGAGTCGACGCCGCGCCGCTCGAGACCTCCGTCTAGTCCCCGTGACCGCCCGCTTCGCCCCCCGCCGCGCGCCGCGCGCCACGCTGCTCGCGGCGCTGCTCCTCGCCGGCCTGCTGGCGTGGTTCGGCGCGGGCCTGCACCTCGGCGACCTCGTGCCGCGCGGCAACGGCACGGCGGTGCTGGGCGAGTTCTGCGGCGCGGCGCTGCGGCCGGCGCTCGACTACGAGGTCGCGCCGCCGCCCGGCAGCCCGCCGCTGCTCGCCAAGGTGCTCGAGGCGCTGCGCCTGACCGTGGTCTTCGCCGCCGCCGGCATGAGCCTGGCGCTGCTCCTCGGCACGCTGCTCGGCTTCGCCACCGCCACGGCGTGGTGGAGCGAGGGCGCCGGCGCCCGCGCGGGGCTCGGCGCGCGCCTCCTGCGGCGCGTCGGCGCGCCCTCGCTGCACGTCGCCTTGCGCGGCGTCATCGCGGTGATGCGCGCGGTGCACGAGCTCCTGTGGGCGGTGCTGCTGCTCGCCGCGATGGGGCTGAACAGCTTCTCGGCCGTGTGCGCGATCGCCATCCCCTACGCCGGCACGCTCGCGAAGGTCTTCAGCGACATGCTCGACGAGTGCCCGCGCACCTCCGCCGCGGCGCTGCGCGCGAGCGGCGCCAGCGGCGTGCAGGTGTTCCTGTTCGGCCTGCTGCCGCGCGCGCTGCCGGACATGGCCGCCTACGCCTTCTACCGCTTCGAGTGCGCGGTGCGCTCGTCGGCCATCCTGGGCTTCTTCGGCTTCCCCACGCTCGGCTACTTCCTCCAGCTCGCGTTCGCGAACAAGCACTACCGCGAGACGTGGAGCTACCTGTGGGCGCTGATCGCGCTCGTCGTCGCGCTCGAGGTCTGGAGCGGCGCGTTGCGGCGCAAGGTGGTGATGCGGTGAGCGCGCACGCCCCGAGCGACGCCCGCTGGCGCGAGGTGCAGCGCCTGCGCAGCGCCCGGCCGCGCAGCCGCGCGCTGCGCTGGAGCGTGGTCGCGCTCGCGCTCCTGGCCGCGTACGCGTGGCTCGCGGGCGACGTCGCGCTGGCGGACTTCCTCACGGCGCGCCGCCTGGCCAACCTGCGCGCCTTCGTCGCGGACGAGGTGTGGCCGCACGACCTGGCCGGGCGCGCGGGCGACCTCGGCGCCTACGCGCGCTGGGCCCTCGCGCGCTGGCGCGAGGTGGGCGCGTCGGCGACGCTCGCCACGCTGTGGATCTCGGTCGCCGCGATCGTGCTCGCCGGCGCGATCGCCTGGCTGGTGGCGCCGCTCGCCGCGCGCAACGTCACCGCCGCGGCGCCGTTCGGCGAGCCGCCGCGCCACGACGCCGCGCGCCGCGCGCCGCTCTTCGTCACCCTGCGCTGGACCGCGCGCGGCCTCGCCATCCTCATGCGCGCGGTGCCCGAGTACGTGCTCGCCTTCCTGCTGCTCGCCGTGCTGGGCTCCGACACGGCCTGGCCCGCGGTGCTGGCGCTCGCGCTGCACAACGGCGGCATCCTCGGACGGCTGACCGGCGAGACGCTCGAGAACCTCGAGCCCGCGCCGCTGCGCGCCCTGGCCGGCCTGGGCGCGCGCCGCCGCGGGGTGCTGCTCTTCGCGGCCGTACCGATGGCGCTCGGCCGCTTCCTGCTCTACTTCTTCTACCGCTTCGAGACCTGCGTGCGCGAGGCGACCGTGCTGGGCATGCTCGGCGTCGTGTCGCTGGGCTACTGGATCCAGGACGCGCGCACGCGGCAGTTCTACGACGAGATGGTGTTCCTGGTCGGCCTCGGCGTGCTGCTCGTGCTGCTGGCCGACCTCACCTCGGCGGTGGCGCGGCGCTGGCTGCGGCGGAGCTGACGCGCGAGTAGGTCGTGCGCTGCAGCGCGCGCCACGCGCCGCTCGCGGGGTCCTGGCCGAGCTGCGTGAGCTCGAGGCGGTCGTCGCCCGCGAGGCGCAGCGCGGTGCGTGCGCGCGCGAGGGCGCCGCTCTCGGGGTCGCGCTCGGCGGCCTCGAGCACCAGGCCCTCGCGACGCACGTCGCCGCGGCCCTCGGCCACGCGCAGCGCGGGCGCGAGCTCGCTGTGCCAGAGCAGCTGGTAGCGCTCGCTGCGCGCGTCGTAGGCCAGCACGCCGCGCGCGGCCAGCGGCGCGCCGTCGCGCACGAGGTCGAGCGCGAACACGAGGCTGCGGCCGCCGAGCTCCGCCCGGATCTCGGCGCGGCCCGTGGCCAGCACGCCGCCGTCACCGACGAGGTCGCGGACCTCGACGCTCCACGTGCCGGCCAGCGCGGCGAGGCGCGCCATCTCGCCGCTCACGGCCGCGGCGCCGCGGGCCGCGGGGCGAGCTCGGGCGGCGCGGCCCGCTCGGTGGGGACCTGACCGGCGCACGCGCCGAGCGCGAGGACGAGCGGGAGAGCGCGGCGCATGGTGCGCGAGGCTAGCGCGCGCGGCGCCTGACCGCGAGCGTGGTCACGCCGTCCTCCGCGATGGGCACCGCGCGGCGCCCGCCGCCGAGTCCCCGCGTCTGCGAACGCGCCGGACGCCTGCCGCGACGCCACGCGCCCGGATTCTCGGCGCGCCGCGTGACGCTGGCACGCCGCGTGCGCTGTGGGCGCCCGTCGCGGGACGGCGCGCTTCGCGGCAGGTCGCGACGCCCGCTCCCTCCCCCCACCCCCCCTGACACGAGGAGGCTCTCATGTTCGCCCGTAGCTTCGCTCTCTCCGCCCTGCTCCTCGGCCTCGCCGCCCTGGCCCCGAACGCCGACGCCCAACGCTCCGTGCAGGTGGGCGTCGGCGTCGATCTGCGCGGCCCCGGCGCGTCGCTGCACCTCGAGCTCGGCTCGCGCCACGGTCGCTTCGACAGGCACCACGCGCCGCGCTACGAACGGCGCGAGGCCTGCCCGCCGGTCGTCCCGCGACGCGTGTGGGTGCCCGGTCGCTACGAGACGGTCGAGCGCCAGGTCTTCGTCCCCGGCGTCGTGCGCCAGGAGTGGGTGCCGGCGGTGTACGAGACGCGCATCGACCTCTGCGGCCGGCCTTTCCAGGCGCTCGTCTGCGCGGGTCACTACCGCACGGTGCAGGACCCGGGTCACTACGAGACGCGCTGCGAGCGCGTGTGGGTCGACGCCCACTGGGAGACGCGCTAGGAGCCTGTCCGAGCAACGAGCCGGTGGTGTCGGATGGGGACCGGCTCGGTGTGCCCCCGCGGCAAGGTGCCGCGGGGGCCCTTTCTTCGAGGGACGTGCGCGGACGCGGGGTAGGCTGCGCGCTCCCCTCGATCGGAGATCCCCATGCACCGCCGCCTGCTCCCCGCGCTGTTCCTGTGCCTGCTGTCCGTCGTCGGCCTCGCCCGAGGAAGCGAGGCGCCGCTGCGCCTGTTCCTGCGCGGCGGCCCGAAGACCCACGGTCCCGGAGAGCACGAGCATGAGAAGTGGCTGACCGAGTGGAGCGCGCTGCTGCGCGCGCGCGGCGCGGTGGTCGAGGGCGCGCTGCGCCACCCCACGCCCGAGGAGCTCGAGCGCTGTGACGTGCTCGTCGTGTACGCGGCCGAGGCGGGCACCGTGCGCGGCGAGGACCGCGCCGCGCTCGAAAGCTTCCTCGAGCGCGGCGGCGGCATCGCCGTGCTGCACGACGGCGTGTGCGGCGAGGAGCCGGGCTGGTACCAGACGGTGATCGGCGGCGCCTGGGAGCACGGCCACTCCAAGTGGCTGATCGAGAAGCAGGGCCTCTACGTCGTCGATGACGACCACCCGATCGTGCGCGGCGTCGCGAACTACGACCTGGCGGACGAGATCTACTACGACCTGCACATGGACTCGCAGGCCCGAGTCCTGATGTCGAGCTTTCGCACGCCCTTCGACGTCGAGCCGCAGATGTGGACGCTGGAGCGCGGGAAAGGCCGCGCCTTCGTCAACATCCAGGGCCACTACTGGACGACGTTCTCGCACCCGAGCTTCCGCGCGTTGACGCTGCGCGGCATCGCGTGGGCCGGCGGGCGTGACGTGGACACCTTCCTCACGCCGGAGGAGGTGCAGGCGCTGCGCTACCCGCCCGGCGGGCCGACCGCGCCCGAGCGCGCGCACGAGTCGATGGTGCTGCACCCCGACTTCGAACTGTCGCTCGTCGCCGCCGAGCCGCTGGTCGTGAACCCGATCAGCCTCGACTGGGACGCGCGCGGGCGCCTGTGGGTCGCGTGCACGCCGGGCTACCCTTACAAGCAGGAGTTCAGCGGCGTCCCGGCGCACGACGAGGTGCTGGTGCTGCGCGACGAGGACGGCGACGGGCGCATGGACGCGAGCACCGTCTTCGCGGACGGGCTCGACCTCGTGACGAGCCTCGTGCTGCACGAGGACGGCGTGATCGTCTCGCAGGCGCCCGAGCTCTTGTGGCTGCGCGACACCGACGGGGACGGGCGCTGCGACACGCGCGAGGTGCTCTTCTCGGGCTTCGGTTACGGCGACACGCACGCGGTGATCTCGAACCTGCGCTGGGGCCGCGACGGCTGGGTCTACGGCACGCAGGGCTACAGCGGCAACGCCTCGCGCCACGTCACGAACGCCGCCGGCCGCGACTTCGGGCACGTCGGCAACGGCCTGTTCCGCTTCAAGCCCGACGGGAGCGCCATCGAGGTCGTCAGCTCGTACGGGTCGAACACCTGGGGCTGCGACTTCGACCGCGAGGGCGAGCTCTTCTACACGATGGCGAACGGCTCGCACCTGCGGCACGTCGTGCTGCCCGAGCGAGTGCTCGGGGGCGGGCGCGTGGGCGGAGTGAACTCGTGGACGCACGTCCCCGACCACCGCGAGGCGCACGCGATCCTCGACGAGTCGCGCACGGTCTACCAGCAGATCGACTTCGTCGGCGGCTTCACGGCCGCGGCGG
>JACKHS010000003.1 GCA_020638875.1 Planctomycetota bacterium | reverse complement strand
GCTGGGCCTGTCGCGCGCGCTGGTCGCCCGCGCGCGCGAGCTGCACGTGCGGCGCGACGACGCGCTCTCCGAGCTGATGGACGAGGTGCGCGACGTGCGCACGCAGGCCGAGGCCTCGCGCTCCGCGGCCGAGTCGCGGCTGGAGGAGGCGGCGCGCAAGACGGCCGAGCTCGACGCGCTCGCCGGCGAGCTCGACCGCAAGGGCGAGCTGATCGAGGCCGAGGCCCAGCGCGGCCTCGAGGAGCGCGTACGCGGCGCGCGCACCGCGCTCGAGCGCGCGCGCAGCCTGCTGCCGCAGCTCGGCGCCGCGCCGCGCGAGGAGATGGCGCGCGTGCTCGACGACCTCGACCAGGCGCTGGGCGGCGCGAGCCTGACCGAGCGCCGCGCGGCCTTCCTCAAGTCGCTCAAGAAGGGCGACCTCGTCTACCTGCCGCGCTACAAGCAGCGCTGCCCGGTGCACAAGGTGCGCCGCGAGGAGGGCGAGGTCGTGGTCAAGCTGGGCTCGATGAAGCTGAGCGTGGGCTTCGACGAAGTGACGCTCTACGAGGCGCTCTGACCATGGCCGACGCGGGCGCGCGCGGCACCGGCGTCCTCGGCGCGGCCGCCATCGGGATCGGCGGCATGGTGGGCGGCGGGATCTTCGCCGTGCTGGGCACCGCGGTCGGCCTCGCGGGCGGCGGCACGCCCGTCGCCTTCCTCGTGGCCGGCGTCGTCGCGCTGCTCACCTCCTACGCCTACGCGAAGCTCGCCGTGCGCTTCCCGAGCGCCGGCGGCACGACGGTCTTCCTCGACCGCGCCTTCGGTGTCGACTACCTGACGGGCGTGCTGAACCTCGTGCTGTGGCTCGGCTACCTCGTGACGACCGCGCTCTACGCCGCCGCGTTCGGCGCGTACGCGGAGACCTTCCTCGACGGGCCGTCGCCGGTCGCGCGGCACGTGCTGGCGAGCGCGGCGATCGCCCTGCCGGCGCTGCTCAACGCGCTCGACGCGGCCAGCATCGCGCGCGTCGAGACCGGCGTCGTGGTGCTCAAGCTGACGCTGCTGCTGCTCGTCGTCGCGGCGGGCGCCCCGCACGTCGACCCGGCGCGCCTGGCGCCGAGCGCGTGGGCCGCGCCGTCCTCGCTCGTCGTCGGCGGCATGGTGATCTTCGTCGCCTACGAGGGCTTCGAGCTGATCGCCAACGCGGCCGAGGACGTGCGCGACCCCGCGCGCACCCTGCCGCGCGCGTTCTACGGCAGCGTGCTGTTCGTGATCGCGCTCTACGTGCTGGTCGCGATCGTGACCGTCGGTTCGGTGAGCGAGGCGACGATCGCCGCCGCCAAGGACTACGCGCTGGCCGAGGCCGCGCGCCCCGCGCTCGGGCACGTCGGCTTCGTGCTCGTGGCGGTCTCGGCGCTGCTCGCGACGCTCTCGGCGATCAACGCGACGCTCTACGGCAACGCGCGCCTGGGCTTCGGCCTCGCGAAGGACGGCGAGCTGCCCGCGCTGCTCGAGCGCGGCGGCGTGAAGCGGCCGCTCGCGGGCGTGGCGGTGTCCGCCGGGCTCTCGCTGCTGCTCGTCAACCTCGTCGAGCTCGAGGCCATCGCCATCCTGGGCAGCGCGGGCTTCCTGCTCGTCTTCACGGCGGTGAACGCCGCAGCCTTCCGCCTCTCGGCCGAGTGCGGCGCGCGGCGCTGGGTCACCGGCACCGCGACCCTCGCCTCGCTGGCGGCCCTCGTGGCGCTCACGGTGCACACGGCGCTGGAGTCGCCCGCGGCGCTCGGCGTCCTCGGCGGCATGCTGGGGGCGGCGGCGCTCTTCGAGCTCGTCTACCCGCGCCTGTCCGGGCGCACCTTCGCCGGCCTGCGGGCCCGCGCGCTGCGCTGAGCGGTGCGCGACCTGCGCGAGCGCGCCGCCCGTCGAGCCGCTCACGATCGAGGCCCGCCTCGCGCTGCCGCGGGGCGGCGAGGCGTTCCCGTGCGACGGCGCCGAGCTGTGACCGGGCCGCCGCGCACCTCTTGCGTCGCGCGCGAGGTCGTGACCCTCGCCAGGATCCCGTCCCGGGTGGGCAAGCACCTCACCCTCGAGGGCCGACCGCGCGGCGACTCGGACGAGGAGTCCGCGCGCCTCGCCCGGGCGCCGCGCGTCGAGTCGCGCGCGGGACTTCGCCGCGCCCGGGCGCTAGGCTCCGCGCATGGCCGACCTGCTGCTGGTGGACAACGACGAGCGCATCGTGGAGCTCACCGCGTGGTTCCTCGAGCGCGCCGGGCACCGCGTGCGCGCGGCGCTCTCCTACGCGGAGGCGCGCGGGCTGCTCGAGGAGGCGCCGGCGCAGCTCCTGCTCGCCGACCTCGAGCTCGGCGCCGAGCGCGGGCGCGAGGAGCTGCCCAAGCTCGCCGCCGCCGGGCTGCTGCCGCCGACGCTCGTCGTCTCGGGCTTCCTCGACGCGACGCTCGAGGCCGAGCTGCTCGCGATCCCGGGCGTGATCGGCACGCTGGCGAAGCCGGTCGACCTCGCGACGCTCGAGCGCTGCGTCGCCGAGGCCGTCGCCGGCGCAGAGCGCGAGGTCGAGCTCACGCCGGTCGCGCCGCCCGCGGTCGCGTCGACCCTCGCGCACGACGCGCCGCGCCTCGGCGAGCCCGACGAGGACGGCTGGGTCGAGGTGCTGCCCGAGCCGCCGGAGCGCGCGTCGTGAGTCGCCTGGTCTGGCGCTCGGCGGGGGAGTCGCACGGCGCGGCGCTCGTGGGCCTCGTCGAGGGCCTGCCCTCGGGGCTGCGGCTCGACGTCGACGCGATCGACGCGCACCTCGCGCGGCGGCAGCGCGGCTACGGCCGCGGCGGACGCATGCGCATCGAGACCGACCGCGTCGAGCTGCTCTCGGGCGTGAAGGGTGGCGCGACGATCGGGTCGCCGATCGCGTTCCGCATCGCGAACAAGGACGCGGTGATCGAGAAGCTGCCGGTGCCGGGCGACCCGCGGCCCGGGCACGCCGACCTCGCCGGCTGTCAGAAGCACGGACACCGCGACCCGCGCGCGGTGCTCGAGCGCGCGAGCGCCCGCGAGACGGCGGTGCGCGTCGCGGCCGGCGCCATCGCGCGGCACGTGCTCGGCGCGCTGGGCGTCGAGGTCTTCGCGCACACGCTCGCGCTCGGCGGCGTCGAGGCCGACGCGACGCGCTTCGGCGCGCTCGCGCCCGCCGCGCGCCACGCCGCGCGCGAGGCCAGCGACTTCCTCTCGCTCGACCCCGCGGCCGACGAGCGCATGCGCGCGGCGGTCGACGCGGCCAAGGCCGACGGCGACACGCTCGGCGGCGTCTTCGAGGTCGTCGCGCTCGGCCTGCCGCCGGGGCTGGGCGGCTACGCCAGCGCCGACGCGCGGCTGACCGGGCGCCTCGGCGGCGCGTTGCTCTCGATCCCGGCGATCAAGGGCGTCGAGGTCGGCCTCGGCTTCGAGGCCGCGCGCCGTCCGGGCTCGCAGGTGCACGACGCGATCGAGCTCGCCGACGCGCCGCAGGCGTGGGGCCGCTTCCGGCGCGCGACGAACCGCGCGGGCGGGCTCGAGGGCGGCATGACGACCGGCGAGCCGCTCGTGCTGCGCGCGGCGATGAAGCCGATCCCGACGCTGCGCCAAGGGCTGCCGAGCGTCGACTTCGCGAGCGGCGAGACCGTGCGCGCCACGTGGCAGCGCTCGGACGTGACGTCCGTGCCCGCCGCCGGCGTGGTGGGCGAGGCGATGGTCGCGCTCGTGCTCGCCGACGCGGTGCTGGAGAAGTTCGGCGGCGACGCGCTGGGCGAGCTGCTCGAAGCCGTCGAGGCCTACCGCCGCCGCGTCGCGGACGTGTAGCGCGCGCACCATGTCGGCTCCGCGGCTCGTCCGCCTGCTCGCAGTCGCCGCGCTCGCGCTCGCGGCCGTGCTGTTCGCGCGCTCCCGCGGCGCGTGGCGCGCGTACGGCGAGCGCGCCGCGGCCGAGCTCGGGCGCGCGCGCGCCGCGCCGCTGGAGGCCGAGCGCGCGGCCGAGGACGCGCAGGTCGAGCTCGCCGAGGCGCGGCAGGCGCTCGCGAACGCGCGCCACGAGGCCTTCCTCACGCACCTCGCCGGCGCGCGCGACGCGCTGGCGGAGCGCCGCCTGGTCACGGCCGCGCGCCACCTCGACGACGTGCCCGACGAGCACGCCGGGTGGGAGTGGGGGCACCTCGACCTGCTGCGCGAGCGCGCGCTGCCCGTGCTGTGCGAGGCGCCCTCGGACGTCTCGGTGTTCCTCGCGAGCGACGACGGCGAGCGCTTGATCGTCGGCACGGTCGACGGCGAGCTGCTCTCCGTCGCGACGCGCGACGGCGCGGTCGAGGAGCTCGCGGCGGAGCACGAGAGCGCGTGGACCGCGCTCGCGCTCGAGGGCGAGCGCCTGTGGGCGGCGGACGAGGACGGCGCGCTGTGGGTCCTCGAGGATGCCGGGCCGCGCCACGTCGAGCCCTCGGTGTTCGAGGGCGAGCGCGTGCTGTCGCTGGCCGGGCACGCGCGCCTCGGGGTGCTCGCCGGCTTCACCGGCGGCCTCGTGTGCTACCTCGACCCGCGCACGCGGCTGTGGCGAGAGCGCGCACGCCACGACGACGACGTCGGGGCCGTGTACATCGCGCCCAGCGGGGAGCTCGCTGCCAGCGCGTCGGACGACGGGCTCGTGCGCGAGTACTGCTGCGACCACCTCGATGTGGAGCGCGACCTCGAGGGCCACGCGGACTGGGTGCGTGCCCTGACCGTCCTGCCCTGGGGGCCGTTCCTCATCAGCGGCGACGATGCCGGCGTCGTGCTGCAGTGGAGCCTGCTCGACCCGCCCCGGCGCAGCGAGGTCCCCGGTGCGGTGCGCGCGCTGAGCGCTCGCACGGGCGAGGTGTCGTTCTTCACCGATCGCGGGCACGCGCAGCTCGTGGACGGGAGCGGCGTCGTGACGGCCGAGCTCGACGTCGAGGGCTGGGGCGAGCCCGTGGCGCGCTTCTTCGTGCGCGACGGGCGGACCTTCCTCGCGCTCGCGCGCGGCGCCGAGGTGCGCGTGCTCGGACCGCAGGCGCCGACCGGCGCCGTGTCCTTCGCGGCGACGGCCTCCGAGGTGCGCGCGCTCGCGCAGAGCCCGGACGGCGCGTGGATCGCGGCGGCGTCGCTCGGCGGAGAGGTCGTGTGGCTCGACGGCGCGACGGCTGCGGTCGCGCGGCGCACCGCGCTCGGGGGCGCCGTGCTCGCGGTGGCCTTCGACGCGTCGAGCGCGCGGCTCGCGGCGGGGACGCGCGCGGGCGAGGTCGTCGTGTGGTCGTGCGCCGACGGCGCCGAGCTCGCGCGGCTCGACGCCGGGCTGCCGGTCTCGGCGCTCGCGCTCTCGCGACGACGGCGCGCGCGCGCTGTGCGTGGGCTGGGACGGCGCGGCGGTGTCGGCGAGCGACGTCGCGCGCGGCGTGGAGCTCGCGCGCCAGCCGGCCAGCGCCGCCGCTCGTGGTGATCGGCGGCGCGGTGACGCCCGACGCCGAGGTCTACGCCTGGGCCGGCGACGGCGGCACGGTGCGCGCGTGGGACGCGACGAGCGGCGCGCGGCGCGCGGCCCTGCGCGACCGCCAGCTCGGCCGCGTCGAGGCGCTGGCGCTCGCGCCCGACGCGCGTCGGATGGTGACGGTCGAGGGCGCGCTCGACCTCACGGTGCTCGACCTCGAGCGCGGCGCGACGCTGACGCGCGCGCTGGACCCGGGGCCGCCGGTGCGCGCGCGCCTTCGCGCCCCGGACGGCGAGCGCTTCCTGTGCGGCGGCCTCGCCGGGCGCGTGAGCGTGCACGAGACCGCGACCGCCGCGCGGCTCCTCGACCTGACCGGGCCGGGGCGCGACGAGAGCGTGAGCTGCGTGGCCTTCGCGCCCGACGGCGAGCGCGCGCTGGCCGGGACCAGCGACGGGCGCGTGTGTGGTCTGGCCGTCGGACGTCGACGACCTGGCGGCGCTGGAGGCGGCGGGAGTGAGCGGCCGCGCGGACGCGGGCGCCGCCGGGCCTGGGCGCGCGCTGGCGCTGGGCGCGGCGCTGCTCGGGCTGGGCGCTCGCGGGGGCCCGGCGGACCGCCGCCGCTGCCGCCCGCGCCGGTGCGCGGCGCGCGCGGACGCGCGCGCCGGTCGTCGGCGCGCCGCAGGACGCCGCGCCCGGGGGAGAGGGCCGCCCGCGAGGCGTCGCCGTCGACGCGGCCCGCGCCCGGGGAGCGCGTGGACTTCGCGCGGCTGGCCTTCGACGGCTACGATCCGCCCGCGTTGCGCGGCGGGGGACCGGCGCTCGGCGCGGCGGACTTCCCGCCCGCCGCGGCGCGGCTCGACGGCGTGGAGGTGGAGCTGGCCGGCTTCCCGCTGGTGCTCGACCTCGAGGGCCGCGAGGTGCGCGAGTTCCTGCTGACGCGCTTCCCCCCGGGCTGCTGCTTCGGCGCGGTGCCGGTGGCGGACGAGTGGGTGCGCGTGGTGCTGCGCGCGCCGCTGGACGCGCAGGCCGTGCCCGGGCAAGCGGTCGTGCGCGGTCGCCTGGAGGTGGGCGAGGTGCTCGACGACGACGGCGGTCTGTCGGGGCTCTACCGCCTCGCGGACGCTTCCCTCGTCGACGAGTGAGCCCGCCGCCGTCGACGCGCGAGGGCCGCCGCCGGGGCCCCGCGGGCGCGCGCCGGCAAAAAAGCCGGCGGGTTTGGCGGCTGGAGCCTTGACCGGGGGAGGCGCGTCCGTATCCTACCGCGCTCCCATCCTCGACCGGGGTGCCCGGGCGGTCTGCTGCCCGCAGGGTAGCCGGGTCTCCCGAGGGCTTCGGGGCGGGTTCGCTCGCCAGCGTAGCTCAGTTGGTAGAGCTCCTGATTTGTAATCAGGTGGTCGCGGGTTCGAGTCCCACCGCTGGCTCCAACGCCACGGACGGGGGCTCCGCCGGTTCGCCGGCGGGGGACAGCTCCATGGCAACGAGAACATCTGGATGACACGGGAGCCGGAGGGCCCCGCGGCGCCGCGCGCGCCCGGGCGCGATCTCCGGCGCTGGCACCGGGACATCTCGAGACGTGAGGTCACCGTCAGGCGGTGCGCTCCGCTCTCGCCGCGCGACGCCGCGCGCGAGGGCGTCGACACCACCGCCGCGCGAACGCGCCGGCGAACTCCGCGAGGGCCTTCGGGCTCGCGCCGGGGTGCCGCGCCACCGGCGGGGAGATACTCAAGCGGCCAACGAGGTCAGACTGTAAATCTGATGGCACAGCCTTCGCAGGTTCGAATCCTGCTCTCCCCACCACCCTCCGCCCGCCGCGGGTGAGAGTCCGGCCCACGTGCCCCCGACGCCGAGCGCGCGGGGGAGTCTCCTGCCGATCCCTCGTGCGCCGCTCCGCGGTGATCACGCAGGTGCACCCGCGACGCGCGCGAGCGAACGCTTCCCGCGGGCAGTCCTGGCGGGCAGTCCTGGCGGGCGTAGTTCAATGGTAGAACGGCAGCCTTCCAAGCTGCACACGTGGGTTCGATTCCCATCGCCCGCTCCACCCGCGCCGCGCGCGGTCCCCGTCGTCCAGGACGCGAACGCGCCGTGCTCGCACGGCGAACGCTGCTGTAGCTCAGTGGTAGAGCACTTCCTTGGTAAGGAAGAGGTCATGGGTTCAAGCCCCATCAGCAGCTCCACACTCGCGACGCCCGACGTTCTGTCGCGCGCGCCTCCTTCGCCGGACGGTCGCTGCGCTGCGCTGCGCGGGTGCCGCGGATCGCGCGCGGGCTCGCCCGCGACCGCAGCTTCTCCTCAGAATCCAGATCGACTCGAAGTACCCCGGCACCGCCCAGGCGCCGGACCTCTCACTCACCGGGCCCTGCCCACCGATACCGAACCAGCGCTAAGCACATGGCTAAGGAAACCTTCCAGCGGACCAAGCCGCACGTGAACGTGGGCACCATCGGTCACGTCGACCACGGCAAGACCACCCTCACCTCGGTCATCTGCCGCCACCAGGCCAACCTCGGCCTGGCGAAGGCGATGAACTTCGACGAGATCGACAAGGCTCCGGAAGAGAAGGCCCGCGGCATCACGATCTCGACCGCCCACGTCGAGTACGAGACGCAGACGCGTCACTACGCGCACGTGGACTGCCCCGGTCACGCCGACTACGTCAAGAACATGATCACGGGTGCCGCCCAGATGGACGGCGCGATCCTGGTCTGCTCGGCGGCCGACGGCCCGATGCCCCAGACGCGTGAGCACATCCTGCTCGCCCGTCAGGTGAACGTGCCCGCCATCGTGGTCTTCATGAACAAGGTCGACCAGGTCGACGACGAGGAGCTGCTGGACCTCGTGGAGATGGAGATCCGCGAGCTGCTCAACAAGTACGAGTTCCCGGGCGACGACATCCCGATCATCCGCGGCTCCGCGCTGCAGGCCGAGATCGCGCTGAACGAGGGCAAGCCGAACGACGACCCGGCGTTCAAGTGCATCGACGAGCTGATGAACGCCGTCGACGAGTACATCCCGCGCCCCGAGCGTGACGTGGACAAGCCGTTCCTGATGCCCGTCGAGGACGTGTTCTCGATCAAGGGCCGCGGCACGGTCGGCACCGGCCGTATCGAGCGCGGCAAGATCAACATGGGCGACACGCTCGAGATCGTCGGCATGCGCGAAGAGATCGCGAAGACGACCTGCACGGGCGTCGAGATGTTCCAGAAGACGCTCGACTACGGCGAGGCCGGTGACAACGTCGGCATCCTCGTCCGTGGCGTCGACAAGAAGGACCTCATCCGCGGTCAGGTGCTCGCCGCCCCCGGCACGATCACCCCGCACACCAAGTTCGAGGCCGAGGTCTACGTGCTCTCGAAGGAAGAGGGCGGCCGTCACACGCCGTTCTTCTCGGGCTACCGCCCGCAGTTCTACTTCCGCACGACCGACGTGACCGGCACGGCCACGCTGCTCGGCGGCGCCGAGATGTGCATGCCCGGCGACAACGTCAAGCTGCAGATCCAGCTCATCACGCCCGTCGCCATGGACGAGCAGCTGCGCTTCGCCATCCGCGAAGGCGGCCGCACGGTCGGCGCCGGCGTCGTGACCAAGATCCTCGAGTAGGACGCTCGATCCACCCAAGCCGTCGGAGGGGGCCGGTGCCTCCTCCGGCGGGCCCATCTCCGGGCCGACCACGGATGCCTCGAACGAGGCGATGACTCAGCGAGCGTCGAGCTCAGCCAGCGAGCATGAAGATCAAGGAACGCTACGTCTTTCTCGAGTGCACCGAGTGCAAGAACCGCAACTACACGACGCACAAGCGTCTGAAGGCGGGCTACAAGCTCGAGAAGAACAAGTACTGCCGCTTCTGCCGCAAGCACACGTCGCACAAGGAGAAGAAGCTCTAGCGCGTGCGTGAGCGTGCGGCGCCCGCGAGGGCGCCCGTGAAGCGAAGACTTGGCGGCCCGCTGTGGCCGCCGCCCCCCCGAACCCACCCGAGGACTCGAACATGGCCTACAAGCAAGAACAGGGACGGATGGCGCGCATGGCCGCCTTCTGGACGCTGGCCGTCCTCATCTTCTACGGCTGCGTCACGCTGCGCGCCGAGCTGGCCGGGCGGGCGACCTTCAAGGACTCCCTCGGGGTGATGCTCTGGGAAGGTGCGCGCATCCCGGTCGTGGGGGTGGAGATCACCGGCGCGTTCCTGATCGCGTTCGTCGTCTTCGTCGGCGCGATGATCCTGCTCTACCGCTGGGCCGAGTCGCCGAAGATCGCCGACGCGCTGATCGACACCGAGAGCGAGCTGCGCAAGGTCACCTGGCCGTCGCTCGACGAGGCGATGCAGTCGTCGATGGTGGTCATCGTGACCGTGCTCGTGCTGATGGGCATCCTCGCCGGCGCCGACGCCCTGCTGGGCTACTACGCGCGCCTCATCCTGACCGGAGGCACCGCCTGAGCGGTGGCGGGACCATGGCACTGCGCTGGTACTTCATCCGCTGTCAGTCCGGGCGCGAGGACAGCATCGCCCGCAACGCGGTGACGCGACTCAAGATCGCCGACCTGCAGGACGTCGTCCCGCAGGTGCTGGTGCCCTTCGAGCGCGTGACCGACCTCAAGAACGGCAAGAAGCGCACCGTGAACCAGAAGCTCTACCCGGGCTACCTCATGGTGCAGGCCGACATCGACGATCCCGAGGACGAGCGCACCCAGAGCGTGCGCACGACTCTGCGCGCCGTGGACGGGCTGCGGGAGTTCCTCGGGAGCGGGGGTGACGCCACCTCGCTCACGGAGCAGGAAGTGGCCGGCATCCTCGCGCGCATGTCCGACTCGGAGGCGCGCCCGCAGGTCAGCATCGGCCTGAACAAGGGCGACCTCGTCAAGATCAAGTCGGGTGCCTTCGACGGCTTCGATGGAGCCGTCGACGAAGTGAACCCGGATCGCGGGACGGTGAAGGTCATCGTGACCATCTTCGGCCGTCCGACCCCCGTCGAACTCGAGTATTGGGAAGTGGAGGCCGTCTAAGGTGGCAAAAGAAGTCACTGGCAAGATCAAACTGCAGTGCCCCGCGGGGCAGGCCACTCCGGCGCCGCCGGTGGGTCCCGCCCTCGGCGCGCACGGCGTGAACATCGCCGAGTTCGTCAAGCAGTTCAACGACCGCACGCGCGACCAGATGGGGATGATCCTCCCCGTCGAGATCACCGTCTACAAGGACCGCACGTTCGAGTTCATCCTCAAGTCGCCGCCGGCCGCGATCCTGCTGAAGAAGGCCGCCGGCATCGACAAGGGTGCGAGCTGGGTCGGCACGGAGATCGTCGCCAAGGTCAAGCGCTCCGACCTCGAGGAGATCGCGAAGATCAAGGAGAACGACCTCAACGCCCGCGATCTCGATCACGCCTGCCGCATCATCGCGGGCACGGCGCGCTCGATGGGCATCCAGGTGGAGGACTGATCCCATGGTGACCCACAGCAAGAGATACGCGAAGGCCGCGGCCCAAGTGGATCGCAACCGCACCTACGAACTCAGCGAGGCCATCGACCTGCTCAAGGGGCTGCCCGCGCCGAAGTTCGACGAGAGCTTCGAAGTCGTCGTGCGCCTGGGCATCGACCCGCGCAAGACCGACCAGCTCGTGCGTGGCGCGGTGTCGCTGCCGAACGGCCTGGGCAAGACCGTGCGCGTCGTGGTCTTCGCCGAGGGCGACAAGGCCGACGCTGCGAAGGCCGCGGGCGCGGACGAGGTCGGTGCTGCCGAACTCGCCGACAAGATCGCCGGCGGCTGGACCGACTTCGACGTCGTGATCACCAGCCCCGACATGATGAAGCACGTCGGTCGCCTGGGTAAGGTCCTCGGCCCGCAGGGCAAGATGCCGAGCCCGAAGTCGGGCACGGTGACGCCCGACGTCGCCACCGCCGTGTCGGAGTTCAAGGCCGGCAAGGTCGAGTTCCGCACCGACTCCGGCGGCAACGTGCACGCCGCGGTGGGCAAGCGTTCGTTCTCCACCGAGGCTCTGGCCGAGAACCTCGCGACCTTCCTGAACCACCTGACCGGCATGCGTCCCCCCGCGGTCAAGGGCAACTTCTTCCAGAAGATCTCCATCTCCACCACGATGGGGCCGGGGGTCTGGATCAACTACGGAGGCTGAGTCGTGCCGAACCTGGTCAATCAGCTCGTCTGCAAGGAACTCTCGACCGAGTTCGAGGGCATCGACGGCCTGCTGCTCATCTCCTTCGGCGGTCTGACCGTCGAGGAGAGCGAGAAGATCCGCGGGGACCTCGCCGCCAAGGGCGTGTCCTTCCGCATGGTCCAGAACAAGCTCGCCCGCCGTGTGCTGGCCGAGAAGGGCTTCGACTTCCCGAAGGAAGCCCTGAAGGGCAACACCGCGGTCGCCTACGGCGACGCCGAAGCGGCGATCAACGCGGCCAAGATCCTGACCGACCCGGCGCTGAAGAAGGCCGGCAAGGTCACGATCCAGGGCGGCATGCTCGAGAGCAACGTGCTCGGCGCCGCCGACGCGAACCAACTCGCCAACGTCCCCGACCGCGACACGCTGCGCGCCAAGATCCTCGGCTGCATCAGCGGCCCCGCGCGCATGCTCGTCGGGACGATCCACGCCGTCCCGGGCGGTCTCGCCCGGGTCCTCCAAGCCCACGTCGACAAAGGAGGGGCGGAGTAGGCCGGCCCCTTCCTCCCCGGGCGCGTCCCGGGGGGTCCGGCCGCACACGAACCGTCCGTCCTCCATACTGATACCCTTCCGTCACTCCCCCAGGAGCCAATCCCATGTCCGAAGAGGCAACCGTCGCGCTCGAACCCGCGCTGCAAACCATCGCTGATCAACTGGACGGCCTGACCCTGCTGCAGGCTTCCAAGCTCGTGTCCTACCTGGAGGAGAAGTGGGGCGTGAGCGCCGCTGCTCCCGTGGCCGTGGCGGCCGTCGCCGCCGGCGGCGGTGCCGACGCCGCCGAGGAGAAGACCTCGTTCGACGTCATCCTGAAGTCGGCCGGCGACAAGAAGATCCAGGTCATCAAAGAGGTCCGCGCCATCACCGGCCTGGGCCTGAAAGAAGCCAAGGACGTCGTCGACAACTGCCCGAAGCCGATCAAGGAAGGCTGCTCCAAGGAAGAGGCCGAGGAGCTCAAGACGCAGCTCGAAGGCGCCGGCGCCACGATCGAGATCGCCTAGGTCCGGCTGTGCCCCGGTCGGGGTCCGGGCGCTCCCTGGGGGCCGCCCCGACCCCGTCCCCGTCTTCGCGTCCCGCCTCGGGACGCCGGCGGGGGCCGGAGCACCGTCGCACGAGCTCGAACCGTCGAACCCCGCCAGCCGCCGTCAACGAGCGATTGTCGATCGACCGGAGCCAACGAACCCCGACGGGGAGCGGCGCGCCGCTCCTCGCGGGGGTTCTCGTTGCTTCGCTGCGAGGTGGACTCGCGCCGTTGTGCGCCGTCACGCCCCGCTCCCGGATCTCCGGGGCCGCGGGCGTTGCACCGCCGTCCGTTCCAGAAACTGGGACGGGGGGTGAATCGAACCGTCGGAACTGTTACGTTCAGGGCTGATTCCAGGCATCCGGGCGAGCCTGGTGTTCGTTCGCGTCCCGCGCGCCGCAGCGAACCCCGCCCGAGCCCCGCGCCTCGCCTGGCTCCACCCCGAGCGCTTCCCCTTCCATTCCTGGTGGCCGGGATCACCCGCGTTGCGCGATCCGGCCCAGTTGGCAAGTGGTGTCCATGACTGAGTCCACTCTTCCCGTCAAGACGTTCGGCCGCTACCCCTCGATCGTCGACCTGCCCAACCTGGTCGAGATCCAGACCAAGGCGTGGCACGCCTTCCTGGCCAAGGACGTCCCCCAGGCCAACCGCGAGTCCCTCGGGCTGCAGCGCCTGCTGCAGGAGATCTTCCCGATCTACTCGTACGACAAGACCATGTGCCTCGAGTACGTGGGCTACGAGCTCGGCCGCCCGCGGTACACGATCGACGAGTGCCGCAAGCTGCGCCTGACCTACGGCTACCCGTTCAAGGTCCGGCTGCGCCTGATCAAGCCCGAGCCGATCGAGGAGGAGGTCTACCTCGGCGAGATCCCGATCATGATCGGGGGCGGCGAGTTCATCATCAACGGCTCGGAGCGCGTCATCGTCAGCCAGCTCCACCGTTCGCCGGGCGTCGACTTCAGCTACGACCAGGCCAGCGCGGGGGACACCCGACGCCTGCACTCGTGCTGGATCATCCCCGAGCGCGGTTCGTGGGTGGAGCTCAACGTCACGAAGAAGGACCTGCTGACGGTCCGCATCGACCAGTCCGGCAAGTTCTCCGCGATCACGCTGCTGCGCGCGCTCGACGAGAAGCTCGGCTCGGACCGCGACATCCTGCGCACCTTCTACAAGACGAAGGTCGTCAAGAAGACGCCGAGCAAGACCGAGAACGCCTTCGCGAAGGCCATCACCGACAAGATCACCGTCGGGGACGTGGTCGTGCTGAAGACCGGCGAGGTGCTCGTGCCGTCGGGCGAGATCATCTCCGAGGCCGTGGCCCAGGAGATCGCGGCGAGCGGGCTGGCCGAGGTCGAGATCCTCGACGGCGACGTGGAGTCCCTCGACATGCTCATCGTGAACTCGATGCGCGAGGACCCCACGAAGAGCTACGAGGAGGCGCTGCTGAAGATCTACAGCCGCCTGCGTCCGGGCAACCCGGTGCAGCTCGAGAAGGCGCGCGAGCTCTTCCACGAGAAGTTCTTCGACGAGCAGCGCTACCGCCTCGGTCAGGTCGGCCGCTTCCGCCTCAACCGGAAGTTCGACCAGGACATCCCCGAGACCACGCAGGTGCTGCAGCCCGAGGACATCATCAACTCGGTGAAGTACCTCATGTCGCTGCGCGCCGGCGACGGCACGATCGACGACATCGACAACCTGGGCAACCGCCGCGTGCGCTCGATCGCCGAGCTGGCGGGCGAGGAGTTCCGCAAGGGTCTGCTCAAGCTGCGCCGCACCGCTCAGGAGCGCATGAACCTCGAGAACCCGGAGACGGTGTCCCCGCGGACGCTGATCAACTCCAAGACGTTCTCGAGCGCGGTCGAGTACTTCTTCGGCCGCAGCGAGCTGTCGCAGGTCGTCGACCAGGCCAACCCGCTGAGCCAGCTCGCGCACGAGCGGCGCCTCTCGGCGCTGGGCCCCGGCGGCCTCAACCGCAAGCGCGCCGGCTTCGACGTGCGCGACGTGCACCTGTCGCACTACGGCCGCCTGTGCCCGATCGAGACGCCCGAGGGCTCCAACATCGGTCTGATCTCGAGCCTCGCGCTGTACTCCGGCCTGGACGACTACGGCTTCCTGACGACGCCCTACCGCAAGGTCAAGAAGGGCAAGCTCAGCGACGAGGTCGTGTACCTGCGCGCCGACGAGGAGACCGGTCAGGTCATCGCGCCGGCCGACGTCGAGATCGACGACAAGATGAACCTCGTGTCCGAGCGCGTGCTCGCGCGCAAGGACGGCGACAACGTCGAGGTGCCGCCGACCGAGGTCGACCTGGTCGACGTCTCGCCGGCGCAGATCATCGGCGTCTCCGCCGCGCTGATCCCGTTCCTCGAGCACGACGACGCGAACCGCGCGCTGATGGGCTCGAACATGCAGCGTCAGGCGGTCCCGCTCCTGATCCCCGAGCCGCCGACGGTGGGCACGGGCATGGAGAAGGTCGTCGCGCGCAACTCCTCGATGCCGGTGTACGCCACGCGCGGCGGCACGGTCGAGTACGTCGACGCCTCGACCATCCTGGTGGGGGACGACACCTACGAGCTCACCAAGTTCCGCGGCCTGAACGACCGCACGACCCAGAACCACCGCCCGGTCGTCGCCGAGGGCGACGAGGTCGTCGCCGGCCAGTTGCTGGCCGACGGCGCCTCCACCAAGGACGGCGAGCTGGCCCTCGGCAAGAACCTGCTGGTGGCCTTCATGACCTGGGACGGCTTCAACTACGAGGACGCGATCCTCGTGTCGGAGCGCCTGGTGCGTGACGACGTGTTCACGTCGATCCACCTCGAGGAGTACGAGGTCGAGATCCGCGAGACCAAGCTCGGCAAGGAGGAGTTCACGCGCGACATCCCGAACGTCGGCGAGAAGGCCCTGGCCAACCTCGACGACGCGGGCATCGTGCGCATCGGCACCTTCGTCAACGCGGGCGACATCCTCGTCGGCAAGGTCGCGCCGAAGTCCAAGAGCGAGCTGACGCCCGAGGAGAAGCTGCTGCACGCGATCTTCGGCAAGGCCGGCGTGGACGTGAAGAACGCCTCGCTGACCATGCCCCCCGGCAGCCGCGGGGTCGTGATCGACGCCCAGAAGTTCTCGCGCCGCGTGAACCTGACGGACGCCGAGCGCGCCAAGGCGCTGACCGTGATCCGCGAGGCCGAGAAGGAGTTCATCCGCGCACTCGGCCACTACAGCGCCGCCATGCTGGAGGCCGTCCAGAAGGCGCTCGGCACCAAGGTGCTCGACGACCTGACCGGCAAGCCGGTCGAGGTCGACGACACGGCGACCTTCGACGAGCTGCGCCGCGTGCGCCTGCTCTGCGTGTCCTCGTCCGAGAACCACGGCGACGAGGCCCGACGCAACGAGGCGCTGCAGCTCATCAACGAGTACCAGAGCAAGATCGACGACAAGGAGACCGAGAAGAACAAGGTCGTCAACCGGCTCAGCCGCGGCGACGAGCTGCCCACGGGCGTGCTCGAGATGGTCAAGGTCTACGTCGCGACCAAGCGCAACCTGAAGGTCGGCGACAAGATGGCCGGCCGTCACGGCAACAAGGGCGTCATCTCGCGCATCTGCCCGATCGAGGACATGCCGTACCTCGAGGACGGCACGCCGATGGACATCGTGCTCAACCCGCTCGGCGTGCCGAGCCGCATGAACGTCGGCCAGATCCTCGAGACGCACCTCGGTCTGGCGTCGCGCAAGCTCGGCATTCGCTCCTACACGCCGGCGTTCGACGGCGCGAAGGAGAACGAGATCGAGGCGCTGCTGGTCGAGGCGGGGCTGCCGCACACCGGCAAGTTCCGACTCTACGACGGCCGCTCCGGCGCGCCGTTCGAGCAGGACGTGACCGTCGGCATCATGTACATGCTGAAGCTGCACCACCTCGTCGACGAGAAGGTGCACGCCCGCGCCACCGGCCCGTACAGCCTCATCACCCAGCAACCGCTGGGTGGCAAGGCGCGCTTCGGCGGCCAGCGCTTCGGCGAGATGGAGGTGTGGGCGCTCGAGGCCTACGGCGCGGCGGCGATCCTGCAGGAGCAGCTCACCGTCAAGTCGGACGACGTCGACGGCCGGACCAAGATCTACGAGTCGATGGTCAAGGGCCTGAACATCCTGGAGCCGGGCACGCCCGTCTCCTTCGAAGTGCTCACGAACGAGATCAAGGGCCTGGGGCTGAACATGCAGCTCCACAAGAAGGCGACGCTGTAGGGGGACCGGTCAGATGTCTGAAGCAATCTACACCCGCGTCAACGACTACGGCAGCGTGACCATCTCGCTGGCGTCGCCGGAGGACATCCGCTCCTGGTCCTTCGGCGAGGTCAAGAAGCCGGAGACGATCAACTACCGCACCTACCGCCCCGAGCGCGACGGCCTGTTCTGCGAGCGCATCTTCGGTCCCGAGCGGGACTGGGAGTGCGCGTGCGGCAAGTACAAGGGCATCAAGCACAAGGGCATCGTCTGCGACAAGTGCGGCGTGATGGTCACGCACAGCCGCGTGCGTCGCAAGCGCATGGGCCACATCAACCTGGCCGCGCCGGTCGCGCACATCTGGTTCTTCAAGGCCATGCCGTCGCGCCTGGGCAACCTGCTCGGCGTGAAGGTGGCCAGCCTCGAGCGCGTCATCTACTTCCAGGACTACATCGTCGTCGACCCCGGCGACACGCCGCTCGAGGAGTACCAGCTCCTCACGGAGGACGAGTACCGCCAGGCGCGCGCCAAGTACGGCGCGGAGTTCGACGCCGACATGGGCGCCGAGGCGGTGCGCAAGATGCTGCTGCGCCTCGACCTCCAGCAGAAGTCCGAGGAGCTGCGCGAGGAGCTGCTGTCGACGCGCTCGAAGCAGCGCCAGAAGGACATCATCAAGTGCCTGCGCACCGTCGAGATGCTGCGCGACTCGGGCAACAACCCCGAGTGGATGGTGCTCGAGGTCATCCCGGTGATTCCGCCGGACCTGCGCCCGCTGGTGCTGCTCGACTCGGGCAACTTCGCCACGAGCGACCTGAACGACCTCTACCGGCGCCTGATCAACCGCAACAACCGCCTCAAGAAGCTGCTCGACCTCAACGCCCCCGAGGTCATCATCCGCAACGAGAAGCGGATGCTGCAGCAGTCGGTCGACGCGCTGTTCGACAACGGCCGCTGCCGCCGCCCGGTGCTCGGGTCGTCCAACCGCCCGCTCAAGTCCCTCACGGACATGATCAAGGGCAAGCAGGGCCGCTTCCGCGAGAACCTGCTCGGCAAGCGCGTCGACTACTCGGCCCGTTCGGTCATCGTGGTCGGCCCCGAGCTGCGCCTGACGCAGTGCGGTCTGCCGAAGAAGGTGGCGCTCGAGCTGTTCCAGCCGTTCATCATCCGGCGCCTCAAGGAGCTGGGCCTGGCGGACACGATCAAGTCCGCCAAGCGCATGCTCGAGCGCCGCGACGAGGACGTGTGGGACATCCTCGAGGAGGTGACCCGCGACCACCCCGTGCTGCTCAACCGCGCGCCCACGCTGCACCGCATGGGCATCCAGGCCTTCGAGCCGGTGCTCATCGAGGGCAACGCGATCCGTCTGCACCCGCTCGTCTGCGGCGGCTTCAACGCCGACTTCGACGGCGACCAGATGGCCGTCCACCTGCCGCTGTCCTTCGAGGCGCAGATCGAGGCGTCGACGCTGATGCTGGCGAGCAACAACGTGTTCTCGCCCGCCAACGGCTCGCCCATCATCTCGCCGTCGCAGGACATGGTGCTGGGCATCTTCTACCTGACCAAGGATCCGGTCGGTGCCCGCGCGGTCGCCAAGAAGAGCTTCTCGTCGCTGCACGAGCTCTTCCTCGCGTACAGCCACGGCGAGACCCACACGCACCTCGCGGTGCGGGTGCGCATGGAGCCCGGCACGCTGGTCAAGCTCGGCCCCGACGAGCCGCCGCGCCAGGTGGGGGACGACGGCAAGGTCGAGGTCGAGGGCGGACAGCGCTACCTCGAGACCACGATCGGCCGCGCGATCTTCAACGACATCCTTCCCCCGGGGATGCCGTTCTACAACTACGAGCTCTCCAAGCGCCGCATCAACGCGCTGATCTCCGACTGCCACCGCCTGCTCGGCCGTGACGCGACGCTGCAGCTCCTCGACCGCCTGAAGGACCTCGGCTTCAAGTCCTCGACGCGCGCCGGCATGTCGTTCGGCAAGAACGACATCCAGATCCCGCCGACCAAGCAGGACATCCTCAACGCGACGCAGGCCGAGATCGACAAGGTGGAGAAGTCCTTCCTCAAGGGCGTCATCACCGAGGGCGAGCGCTACCTCAAGATCGTCGACCTGTGGACGCACGCGCGTGAGAAGGTCGGCGAGGACCTGATGGTCGTCCTCAAGAACGACTTCGACGACGAGACCGGCTACGTCAACCCGATCCACTGCATGGTGAGCTCGGGCGCGCGTGGCTCCGTCGACCAGGTGCGTCAGCTCGGCGGCATGCGCGGTCTGATGGCCAAGCCCTCGGGCAAGATCATCGAGACGCCCATCAAGGCGAACTTCCGCGAAGGCCTGAAGGTGCTCGAGTACTTCTCGTCCACCCACGGCGCGCGCAAGGGCCTGGCCGACACGGCGCTCAAGACGGCCGACGCCGGCTACCTGACGCGCAAGCTCACGGACGTGGCGCAGAACGTGGTGATCACCACCGAGGACTGCGGCACTCCGAACGGCACGCTGAAGAGCGTCGTCTACAAGGGCGACAAGGTCGCCGTGTCCCTCGCCCAGGGCGTGCGCGGCCGCGTGGCGCGCGACACGATCATCGACGTGGTCAACGACGAGATCATCGTCCGCAAGGACGAGCTGATCACCGAGGAGATCGCCGCCCGGATCGAGGCGCTCGGCCACGAGAAGATGTGGGTGCGCAGCCCGCTGACCTGCGAGGCGGCGCTGGGCGTCTGCGCCCGTTGCTACGGCATGGACCTCTCGCGCGGCAGCATGGCCGAGCGCGGCCTCGCCGTGGGCATCATCGCCGCGCAGTCGATCGGCGAGCCCGGCACGCAGCTCACGATGCGGACGTTCCACATCGGCGGTACCGCCAGCCGTTCGGTCGAGGAGAGCGAGCGTCGCGTGAAGCGCGACGGCATCGTGAGCTTCGGCAACAACCTGAAGGTGGTGCTGAACGCCGAGAAGAAGCAGGTCGTCCTCTCGCGCAACGGCGAGGTGATGCTGCTCGACGACCGCGGCCGCGAGATCGATCGCTACGCCATCCCCGTCGGCTCCGAGCTGATGATGGAGGACAAGCAGGCCGTGAAGGCGGGCTCCATCATCTGTACTTGGGACCCGCACAACGTGCCGATCCTCGCGGAGACCTCGGGCAAGGTGCGCTACGAGGACCTGATCGAGGGCAAGACCCTCAAGGTCGAGAAGGACGCGCGCCGCGGCACCACGCGCTCCCAGGTCACCGAGCACAAGGGCGACCTGCACCCGCAGCTCGTGATCGAGGACGCCAAGGGCGAGCCCTTGGCGCTCTACCCGATCCCGGAGCGGGCCTACATCGAGGTGAAGGACGGCGCGAAGATCAAGGCCGGCGAGGTGATCGCCAAGACCGCCCGCGACGCGGCCGGCACGCAGGACATCACCGGCGGTCTGCCGCGCGTCACCGAGCTCTTCGAGGCGCGCCAGCCGAAGGACCCGGCGGTGATCTCCGAGATCGACGGCATCGTCGAGCTGGGCGAGAAGAAGCGCGGCAAGCGCACCATCATCGTGCGCGCGCTCGGCGCGGCCGGCGAGGTCATCCAGGAGATGGAGCACGCCGTCCCGCAGGGCAAGCACCTGCGCGTCCACAAGGGCGACGAGGTGCGCGCCGGCGAGCCGCTGGTCGACGGCCCCCTGCACCCGCAGGACATCCTGCGCATCCGCGGTGAGGACGAGCTGCTCGCGTACCTGCTCAACGAGGTGCAGAACGTCTACCGCTCGCAGGGCGTGACGATCGACGACAAGCACATCGAGACGATCCTCGCGCAGATGGTGCGCAAGGTCGAGGTGCGCGACTCGGGCGACTCGGACTTCCTGCCCGGCGCGGTGGTGGAGAAGTACCGCTTCCGCCGCTCCAACGAGGCGCTGCGGCGCGACCGCAAGAAGCCGGCGACGGGTCAGACCCTGCTGCTCGGCATCACCAAGGCCTCGCTGTCCTCGGACTCGTTCATCTCGGCGGCCTCCTTCCAGGAGACGACCAAGGTGCTGACCGAGGCCGCCATCGCCGGTCGCCGCGACTTCCTCGTGGGCCTCAAGGAGAACGTGATCCTCGGCCACATGGTGCCGACGGGCACGGGCTTCCGGGACCACTACCGGACGCGCGTGAAGAAGAACATCGACTTCGGCGAGATCGGCTCCGGCTCCGGCTTCACGCCCGCCGCGATGGACTCCGACATGGAGGCCCTGTTCTCGGGCACCAGCGCGACCGAGGTCGGCGCGCCGCCCGCCCTGGCCCCCACGGGCTCGGAGGGCGCTCCCGCCTCGGCCCCCAACTACCTGGCCCTCGCCGACGACGACGAGGACGAAGCCTCGGACGACTTCCCCAGCGACGACGAGGAGTAGGCCCCCGGGGGGCTTGACCCCTCCGGGAGGTTCCCTAGACTATTCGGCCCTCCACCTGGAGCCCCGCCCCCGGGGCTCGCAGCGACTCGCCCCGCGACCGGGGCGCACCTCTCCTTTCATGCCGACGATCAACCAGCTCATCCGCAAGGGCCGCAAGCCCGTCAAGAAGCGCTCGAAGTCGCCCGTGCTCGACGCGTGCCCGCAGAAGCGCGGCGTGTGTCTGCAGGTGAAGACGCAGACGCCCAAGAAGCCCAACTCGGCGCTGCGCAAGATCGCGCGGGTTCGTCTGTCGAACGGCAAGGAGATCACCGCCTACATCCCGGGTGAGGGCCACAACCTCCAGGAGCACTCGGTGGTCCTGATCCGTGGCGGCCGTGTGCGCGACCTCCCCGGCGTTCGCTACCACATCCTGCGCGGCACCCTCGACACCTCCGGCGTCGACGACCGCGGACAGGGTCGTTCCAAGTACGGGACCAAGCGTCCCAAGAAGTGACCCGCGCGTCCTCGCTGAGCCCAGACTGAGATGCCCCGCAACTACAAGTCCACCGCCGTCCACGTGAAGCCCGACCCGAAGTTCGGGTCGATTCTCGTGTCGAAGTTCATCAACCGCATGATGCTCGACGGCAAGAAGAGCACCGCGCAGTCGATCTTCTACGACGCCCTCGACATCGCCTCGAAGAAGATCACCGACTGCGAAGACCAGTTCGAGATCTTCAGCAAGGCGCTCGAGAACGTGCGCCCCATGGTCGAGGTCCGATCGAAGCGCGTCGGCGGCGCCAACTACCAGGTGCCGCGCGAGGTCAAGCGCAACCGCCAGCAGTCGCTGGCCATCCGCTGGATCGTCGAGAACTCGCGCAAGAAGAAGGGCAAGCCGATGGCCCAGCGCCTCGCCGAGGAGATCACCGATGCCTACAACGGCACGGGCGCCTCGGTGCAGTGGAAGGAGAACATCCACAAGATGGCCGAGGCCAACCGCGCCTACTCGCACTTCGCGTAGGCCGGCGCCCGCGCTCCGCACGCCGCGGCCGCTCTCCCCGCAGGGAGGGCGGCCGCGCTCGTTTCGGGGCGCCGCCGCGCGGGTTCTTCCCGCTCCGTGTCGCTTCGCTCGCGCCCGCGCCGCCCCTGAACCCCGCATCGACTCTCGGCCTCCGCGCCCGAGAGGCTGCGGGGACCGGCGCCCGGGAGCACAATGGGCGCGGGGCTCGCACTCGATCCCCGCGACGCCATGGACGCTCCCCAGGACGCTCACCCGGTCCCCGAGACCTTGTCCAGCCACGCCGACGAGCTCTTCGCCGCGCACCTCGTGCGGCACCCCAGCTCCGACGACGCGGCCTTCGACGAGCTGGTGCGCGCCAACCCCGAGCACCGCGTCGAGCTCGAGGAGCTGCGCTCCGGCTGGCTGCGCGTGGCGGGCGTGCTGCTGGCGCAGGCGAGCTTCACCGGCGACGGCTCGCTGCGTGCGGCGTCGACCGGGCACAGCGGTCCGCCGCGCTACGCGACCGAGGGCAGCGAGAGCGAGTTCACGCGCGCGCTGATGGACACGCTCGGGCGCCGCGCCGGGACCTTCGCGCGCTACACGCACGTCGCCGAGGTCGCGCGCGGTTCGCAGGGCGCGATCGAGCAGGTCTGGGAGGAGGACCTGCGCCGGCACCTCGCGATGAAGCGGCTGCTGCGCCTGGAGCTCGGCTTCGAGGGCGCGCCGCCCGTCGACCCCTCGCCGAAGCCGAGCCGACGCCTGGCGCGCTTCCTGGCCGAGGCGCAAGTCACCGGACAGCTCAGTCACCCGGGCATCCCGCCCGTGCACGAGCTCGGCCTCGACGATCACGGCTGGCCGTTCTTCACGATGCCGCTGGTGCGCGGCCGCACCTTGGCGGAGGCGTTGCGCGAGCACCACGCGGACCGCGAGCCGTGGACCTCGGCGCGCTTCCTCGGCGTGCTGCTCAAGGCGTGCGACGCGGTGGCCTACGCGCACTCGAAGGGCGTCGTCCACCGCGACCTCAAGCCGTCGAACCTGATGCTCGGAAGGTACGGCGAGGTCTACGTCATGGACTGGGGCCTCGCGCACGTCGCCGGGCGCGGGCACCAGCCGGACGTGCGCCTGCAGGACCTGCCGCTGGACCCGGGCACCTGGGTGCGCACCGATCGCGCCGACTCGCGCCCCGACGGCGACTCGGCGCTGTTCACCATGGACGGCGACGTCGTCGGCACACCGGCGTACATGTCGCCCGAGCAGGCCGCCGGCAACCTGGCCGAGATCTCCGAGCGCAGCGATGTCTACGCGCTCGGCGCGATGCTCTACCACTTCCTCGCGGGCGGCCCGCCCTACGCCGACGGCGAGCAGCGCGCCCAACGCGACGTCGTGGGCCGCATCCTGTCGGGGCCGCCGACGCCGCTGCGCGCGCTGGCGCCGGGGGCGCCCGCCGAGCTCGTCGCGGTCTGCGAGCGCGCGATGGCGTACTCCTCCGCGCGGCGCTACGTCGACGTCGCCGCGCTCGCCGAGGACCTGCACGCCTACCTCGACCTGCGCCCGGTGTCGGCGCACGCGCCCGGACTCTGGCACACGCTCAAGCTGGCGGTGCGCCGGCACGCCGCGGTGAGCACGACGGCCGCGATCGCGGCGGGCGTGTTGCTCGCCGCGAGCCTGGTGTTCGTGGTGCGCCTCTCGAGCTCCGAAGCCGCCGCGCAGTTGCGCGCCGACGTGAACCAGAGCGCGGTGCTGCGCGGGAGCACCGACGAGCTGTACCCCGCGTTGCCCAGCGAGGCGCCGCGGATCCGCGCGTGGCTCGGCGCGGTGGACGCGCTGCTCGCGCGCCGCGAGGCGTACGACGCGCGCCGCGCCGCCACGCCCAGCGGACCCGAAGCGGAGCCCCTCCGAACGCTCTGCACCGAGCTCACCGCGCTCGCCGCCGTGCGCCCGTCCGTGGCCGGGCGCCTCGACGAGGCGCAGCGCATCGAGCGCGTGAGCCTGGTCGACGCGGCCGAGCGCTGGCGGGAGGCCAGCGCGGCCATCGCGGCGTCGCCCGCGTACGGCGGGCTCGTGCTCGCGCCGCAGCTCGGTCTCGTGCCGCTGGAGGAGAACCCGCACTCCGGGCTGTGGGAGTTCTGGCACGTCGCGAGCGGCGCGCGGCCGGAGCGCGACGAGGCGGGCGAGGACGGCGACCGCTGGCGCACCGAGGGCGCGTACCGCATCGAGGAGGACTCCGGCATGGTGCTCGTGCTCGTCCCCGGCGGCCTCAGTCGCCAGGGTCACGACTGGAGCACCGAGCCGGACGACGGCACCAAGTCGGAGTTCGCGGTACGGCGCGAGATCCGCGAACGTCCCTTCAAGGTCGACGTGGAGCCCTTCTTCCTCTCGAAGTACGAGCTGACGCAGGGGCAGTACCTCGCGGTCTTCGAGGTGAACCCCTCGGCGCACCAGCGCGGCTGGCCGGATCGCGCCGAGCCGTGCGACGACCGCCACCCGGTCGAGAACCTCGACTGGGACATGGCGGCCGACGCCGCGCGGCGCCTCGACCTCGTGCTGCCGAGCGAGATCTAGTGGGAGCACGCCGCGCGCGCGGGGCGGCGCACGCTCTACCCCTGGGGGAGCACGTGGGACGCCGCTGAGCACTACGAGAACAGCCGCGACGAGACCTACGAGGAGCACTCGCCCGAGGGCCTGGCCGCCGCCCCCTGGCACGACGACTTCTACCTCCACGCGCCCGTCGGCCACTTCAAGCCGAGCCGCTGGGGCTTCTTCGATCTGGGCGGGAACGTCGCCGAGTGGTGCGCGGACGTGTGGCGCCTCGAGCGCGTCGACGCCGAGGGCAACCTGCTCCCCCCGCCGCCGGTGGGGGCGACGGTCTGGCGCCGCAGCCGGCGGGGGATGCACTTCGCCTCGCACCCCGACGGCATGCAACTGAGCTACCGGCACGGCGACCTGCCGGGCGGCAGCAACCTGACGCACGGCGTGCGCCTGGCGCGCGCGGTGCTCGCGCCGTAAGCGCGCGCCCGCGGCGCGTTGCGGAGACGACGACGCGCGGCCGCGCACCAGCGCGACCGCGCGTGAAACGTGTGCGGCCTACTCGGCCCGCGTCGTGCCCGAGAGGATCACGGTGACCTCGTCGCCGTAGCCGACGTACGAGCCCGGCGGGTTGTCGGGGTGGTTGGACGCGATCACGATGTGGTCCTCGCTCGGCGTCGGCGTGTGCCCGGGGACGGTGGCGGACTTCGTGACGAGCGGCACGAGGCCGCGCAACGTGCACCAGGCCACGAAGTCGCTCACGATCCAGTTGCGGAAGTTCGGCAACACGATCGACATCACCGCCATGAGGGTCTTCGAGGCGAACGCGACGCCCGCGTCGGCGGAGCCGCCGGAGGCCTCGAGCGGCAACGAGACCGGGTAGACGCCGGGGCCGAGCCGCACGGCGACGTGTCCGGCCGGCGGCGTGGCTTCGCCGGCGGAGAAGCCCGCACCGTTCGCCTCGATCGTGCGGCGCAACTCGCGACCCTCGATGGGTTGCAGCGCGCCGCCGACCTCCTGACGCGGCTCGAGCTCGTGGCGGTGGCACCAGGCGACGAAGCTCGCCGCCAGGTTGACGCACGGGAAGCCGCGGTCGAGCCGGGAGCCGTCGAGCGGGTCCTTGCGGAAGTCCGGCAGCACCTTCGAGCGGGCCGGCGGCTTGACGACGGAACCTCGCGAGGCGAGTTCGTCCGGGGTCTCGGTCATGATGATCTCCTCGATGTGGGGAACGGGGCGGGACGAGTCCGAAGGGATCAGGGGCCACACGCATCGAAGCGATGAGCCTGCTCCAGGGAAATCTCCGCGCGAGCGCGGGGCGCGTCGTCCCCGCCGGGCGCGTCGATGGGCTATCCTCCGCCCGATGCTCGACGTCCTGATCCTGCGCGACCCGCGCGAATCGACGAAGAAGTGCTCCCTGACGCCGCTCCGGGGCGCGCCGGGTGTGCGTTTCGTGAGCTACGACCCCGAGCGTCGCCTCGACGCCGGCGGCCGTGTGCTCCTGCACCCCGACGGCGAGGAGCTGGGCCCGGCGGACGCGGGGCGCGGGCTCTTCCTCGTCGATTGCGCCTGGCGCCGGCTGCCCAGCCTGCTGCGCACCGTCGACGGCGAGCCCGTCCGCCGCCGCCTGCCGCCGCTGGTGACGGCGTACCCGCGCAAGAGCACGCTCTTCGACGACCCCGCCGCGGGCCTCGCCTCGATCGAGGCGCTCTACGCGGCCGTCGCGATCCTGTTCGGGCCGCACCCCGAGCTGCTCGCCGACTACCGCTGGGCCGAGGAGTTCCTGGCGCGCAATCCGGGCCTGGCGGAGCTCGCGCGGCCGAGCGGCGGGTAGGGGCCTGTCCGAGCCGCGCTTCGGAGGCCGCCGTGGAGGACGCCGCGACGGCGGGGGGACGTCCCGGACGGGCGCCTAGACCTGCAGCTCGCCGCGGCTCACGAGCACCTCGCCGTTCACGACGAGGTCGAGCTCGCGCGAGGGGAAGCGCAGGTCGAGGTTGGCGCGGTGCGTGCCGCCCACGACCTCGTTGCTGCCGAACGACGGCGTGAGCGTGCCCGCGAGCACGCCGTCGAGCGAGGACTTGCCGGTCAGCGTCGAGCCGACGGGGTTGAGGCCGACGCAGAGCTCGCCGAGCAGCGCGGCGTCGCCGCTCGCCTGCGCGAGGCGTTCGCGCAACTCGGCGGCGCCCTCGCCGCGCACGTCGACGAGGCGACCGCGCTCGAGGCGCAGCACCAGGTCGCGCGTGCCGCGCGGGCCGGGCGACACGTACGGCGCGTGCAGCTCGCCGTCGCCGCTGTGCTCGAGCGGCGGCCAGACCTGGAGCCCCAACGGCAACCCCGCGCTCGTCGGCACCTTCCGCGACGCGTTCTTCCTGCCCGGCGGGCAGGAGGGCTGGCTCGTGAGCGACGACGTGTGGCACTCGACCGACGGCGGCCAGACCTGGGCGCTGCAGTACGCGGGCGGCATCAGCCTCGCGAGCGTGTGCTTCGTCGACGCGCAGCACGGCTGGGCCAGCGGCTTCGTGAACACGCTGCTGCACACCGACGACGGCGGCGTGACGTGGACGCCGCAGGACCCCGGCGGCCCGGCGGGCGCGGCCTACACGAGCGTCTCGGCGATCAGCCCGCTCGAGGCGATTGTTGTCGGCTGGGACGACTTCGTCGCGCGCACGACCGACGGCGGCCAGACGTGGGTGCAGGAGTTCCCGCCCGACCTGTCGAGGGTGCCCGACCTGGTCGAGTGGAATGCGGCCATCCTGCTCGCGCCGGGGGACGCCTGGATCGGCGGCAACGCCGGCATCTATCGCAGCGGCGACGGTTGGCAGGTCGTCGGCACGAGCTTCTGCGTGGGCGAGGCCGGCGCTTGCCCGTGCGCGAACCCCGGCGGCCCCGGAGTCGGCTGCGCGCACGCTGCGGGTCACGGCGCGCGTCTCGCGGCCACCGGCTCGACGCACGTCGGCGCCGGGACGCTCGCGCTGCACGCGAGCCAGTGCCCGCCCGGCGTTCCGGGGCTGCTGATCTCGGGCACGGTGGCCGTGAACGGCGGCGCGGGCGCGCCCTTCGGCGACGGCCTGCGCTGCGCCGGCGGCGTGGTGACGCGCCTGCAGGTGGTCGTCGCGGACGCGCTCGGCGAGGCCTCCTCGAGCGTCGACGTCGCCGCGAAGGACGGCGCGCAGGCGGGGCAGACGCGCACCTACCAGCTCTGGTACCGCGACCCCGTGAACTCGCCCTGCGGCGCGGCCTTCAACCTCACGAACGGCCTCGCCGTGACCTGGGACTCCTGACGCGACGCGACGGGAACCGGCTCGCCGCCGCGGTGCGCGCTCGCGCCGCGGCGGCGAGTCGTTATGCTCGCGACCATGCAGCGCGCCCGCACGACCTCGCGCGAGCCGCGCCACGCGCGGCGCAGCGCGCCGAGCCCATCTCGCCCGCACGAACGGCGCCACGCGCCCGGCTCGCCGCGAGCGGCGGGGGAGGGCCGTTGACCATGGACCTCTCCAAGCTGCGCAACTTCGGCGTCGCCGCGCACATCGACGCGGGCAAGACCACGGTCAGCGAGCGCATGCTCGTGCACTCGGGCGTGGAGCACCGCGTCGGCGCGGTGGACGAGGGCACGGCCGTGATGGACTGGATGGCCGAGGAGCGCGAGCGCGGCATCACGATCACGTCGGCCGCGACGCGCATCCCGTGGCGCGGACACGAGCTCAACCTGATCGACACCCCCGGCCACGTGGACTTCACGGTCGAGGTCGAGCGCTGCATGCGCGTGCTCGACGGCGCGGTGCTCGTGCTCGACGCCGTCGTCGGCGTGCAGGCGCAGTCGGAGACGGTCTGGCGGCAGATGGAGCGCTACCGCGTGCCGGCCATCGGCTTCGTGAACAAGTGCGATCGCCTGGGCGCCGACTACCTCGCGGCCGTCGAGACGCTCGCGACGCGGCTCGGCGCGCAGGGCGTGCCGGTGCAGTTCCCCGTCTACGAGGACGGCGAGCTCGCGTACGTGGTCGACCTCGTCACGCGCCGCGCATGGGACTATCGCACGCACGGCGGCGAGCTGCGCGAGGTCGACGTGCCGGCCGCCGCGGCGGACGAGGTCGGCGTGTTGCGCTCGGAGCTCGTCGATCGGCTGGCCGACGAGGACGAGACGCTGATGGAGCGCGTGCTGGCCGACGAGGAGCCGAGCGAGGAGGAGCTGCGCGCCGCGTTGCGCCGCCGCGTGCTCGCGCGCACGCTCGTGCCGTGCCTCTGCGGCGCCGCGCTGCGCGACGTCGGCGTGGAGCCGCTGCTCGACGCCGTCGTGGACTACCTGCCCTCGCCGCTCGACGTGCCGCCGGTGACGGCCCGCGCGCTGAAGGACGACGCGCCCGTCGAGCTCGGCCCCGACCCGGCCGGGCCGCCCTGCCTGCTCGCGTTCAAGCTGCACGCCGGCCCGCACGGCGACCTGACCTTCGTGCGCGTGTACTCGGGCACCGTCACGCCGGGCATGAACCTCTACAACTCGCGGGCGCGCGCCCGCGAGCGCGTCGCGCGCGTGCTGCGCATCCACGCCAACGCGCACCAGTCGCTCGACGCCGGCGAGGCGGGTGACATCGTCGCGCTGACCGGCCTGAAGCGCACCGGCACCGGCGACACGCTGTGCTCGGAGGGCGCGCCGCTCGCGCTCGAGGCGCTGGTGTTCCCCGAGCCGGTGATCCAGCTCGTGATCGAGCCCGAGAGCGCGGCGGAGCGCGACAAGCTGCGCCAGGCCCTGGGGCGCCTGGCCCACGAGGACCCCACCTTCCACGTGCGCGAGGACGAGAGCGGCCAGTGGATCGTAGGGGGGATGGGGGAGCTGCACCTCGAGGTGGCGCAGCACCGCCTGCGCGACGAGTTCAAGCTCGCCCCGCGCGTGGGGCAACCGCGCGTCGCCTACCGCGAGGCGGTCCACGGGGCCGGCGCCGGCCGCGGCGAGGTCGAGCGCGTGCTGGCCGGCAAGGAGGCCTACGCGGTGGTCGAGCTGGAGCTCGAGCCCGACCCCACGGCCGCCGTGCCGCGGGTCGAGTTCGGGCCCGACTGCCCGTTGAGCGAGCCCCAGCGGCGCGCGCTGGCCGACGCCCTGGTCCAGGAGGCCCAGGTCGGCCCGCGCTTCGGCTACCCCATGGTCAGCGCGGCCGTGCGCGTGCGCCGGTCCGCCTCGCGCGAGGGCCAGGAGAGCGACGCCGCCTACGCCCAGGCCGCCGTGGCCGCGCTCCGCCAGGCCATGCAAGCCGCGGGCGTGCAGCTCGAGGAGCCGGTCATGCAGTTCGAGATCCAGGCCCCGGCCGAGTTCTCGAGCGGCATCATCGCCGACCTCAACTCGCGCCACGCCGTCCTGACGGACGTGGGGGCCGAGGGCGAGCTGCGCACCCTGCGCGGCTCGGTGCCGCTGGCGGAGATGTTCGGCTACTCGACGACCGTGCGGTCCCTGTCCCAGGGCCGCGCGGGCTTCTCCATGACGCCCGCCGGGTTCCGGCCGGTGCCCGAGGAGGAGCTGGTGGCGCGCGGCCTGGTCTGGAGCTGAAGGGCGGCGCCTCGCTCGCTCGGTCGGTCGCGAGCGCCGGGCAGGGGCCCCGATCGCACGGAAAGGGGCCGAAGTGCCCGCGCGGGTGTTGACGCTCCCCCCGGGCCCTGCTACCTTCTTCGGCCCTCTGTCGCAGAGCGCCCTCCGATCGCGGAGGGGACCGGCGACGGGGATTCCCCAGAACCCGAACACCTGAGAAGAGACGCGCTCTCGCGGACCACCGCGCCGGGGTGCGTCGCTGCTTCTGTCTCGACGCATACATGAAGGACAAGATCCAGATCCGGATGGAGGCCTACGACCACGAGGCGCTCGACCAGTCGTGCGTCGACATCGTCGAGACCGCCAAGCGCACCGGCGCCCGCGTGGCCGGTCCCATCCCGCTGCCGACGCGGGTCGAGCGCTACACCGTGCTGCGTTCGCCCTTCATCGACAAGAAGTCGCGCGAGCAGTTCGAGATCCGCACGCACAAGCGCCTGATCTACATCTCCGAGCCGACCACGCAGACGGTCGACTCGCTCTCGAGCCTGAACATGCCCGCGGGTGTCGACATCCGCATCAAGGCCTGACGGCAGGCGCCTCTCGGCCTGACGGCTCCCGCGCCGTTCGGCCCGCAGCTCGATCCCGCGCGCGGTGACGCACCGCGCGCAGCTCTCTCCGAACATCTCACGGCGCGCTGCCGGCGACCTCCTCCGCGCGAGGGGCTCACGCGGCGCGCATCCCTTCCAACTCTCTCCCCGCCGCGTGGCCAGGCGTCGGGTCGAGCGCACGCGCTCGACTCCCTGGTCGAACCGGCACCCCCGACAGGACTCGAGGAATCATGACGCTGATCCTAGGGCGCAAACGAGGCATGACTCAGCTCTTCGCTGAGGACGGCACGGTCACCGGCGTGACCGTCGTCGAAGCCGGTCCGTGCGTGGCCGCGCAGATTCGCACGCAGGAACACGACGGCTACGACGCCGTGCAGTGGGCCTACGGCGAGGTGCGCGACAGCTTGGTCTCCAAGCCGCGCCGCGGGCACTTCAAGAAGGCCGACATCACGCCGAAGCGCTTCCTGCGCGAAGAGCGACTGAACGCCCCGGCCGCCGTGCAGGTGGGGGACACGGTCGACGTGAACGCCTTCGAGGTCGGCCAGAAGGTCGACGTCGTCGGCACCACCAAGGGCCGCGGCTTCGCCGGCACGATCAAGCGCCACGGCTTCGGCCGCGGCCCGAAGACGCACGGTTCGATGAACTACCGGCGTCCCGGCTCGATCGGCTGCTCGGCCTACCCGAGCCGCGTGTTCAAGGGCAAGCGCATGGGTGGCCACTACGGCGACGCGCGTCAGACGACCAAGAACCTGACCATCATGCGCATCGACGCCGAGCGCAACCTGCTGTTCATCAAGGGCGCGGTGCCCGGCGCGAACGACGGTCTCGTGCAGGTTCGGACGGCCAAGACCGCCACCAAGACCCCCAAGAAGAAGAAGGGCTGATCCGCCATGGAAGTCAAGAGCTACAAGGCCGGCAGCGTCGGCCAGGTGGAGGTCGAGGCCGCGCCCTTCGGCGACAAGGTCCTCTACCGCACCCTCAAGGACGCGGTGGTGATGTTCCAGGCCAACCAGCGCCAGGGCACCGTCAACACCCGCGGGCGCTCGGAGGTCTCGGGCAGCAACAAGAAGCCCTACAAGCAGAAGCACACCGGCCGCGCGCGCGCCGGCGACCGCAAGTCGCCCATCTGGCGTGGCGGTGGCACGGTGCACGGCCCCAAGCCGCGCGACTACAGCTACCACATGCCCGCGAAGGCGCGCCGCGTCGCGACGCGCAGCGCCATCGCCGGCAAGCTGCAGGACGGGGAAGTCGTGGTCGCCGACCTCGGCGGCTTCTCGACGCCGTCGGCGAAGGCCGCCCGCAAGGTGCTGGCCGACCTCGGCTCGCCGCGTCGCGCGCTCGTCGTGCTGAACGACCGCAGCGAGGCCATCTACAAGTCCTTCCGCAACTTCCCCGGCGTCACGGTGCGCACGGCCGACGAGCTCTGCGCGTTCGACGTGGTCTCCGGCGGCCTGGTGATCGCCGAGACCGGCGCGCTCGAGAAGCTCGCCACCCGCGTCGGCATGGCCCAAGAGAGCTGAGCTAGGAGTCCACGACCATGAGCCACTTGGACCGCATGTACGAGGTGATCAAGAAGCCCGTGATCACCGAGAAGGCCACCACCGATCAGGCCAGCCGCAACGCGTACACCTTCCGCGTGCCGGTCGACGCCAACAAGATCGAGATCCGCCAGGCCGTCGAGCGCCTGTTCGACGTCAAGGTCAACGCCGTCAATACGCTGCGCGTGAGCGGCAAGACCCGCCGTCGCGGCTGGCGCGCCGGCACCACCCCGAACTGGAAGAAGGCCATGGTGACCCTCGCCGAGGGCTCCACCATCGACCTCATCTAGGCGCCCCGGAGCACGAGTCATGGGTATCAAGAAGTACAAGCCGACCTCCGCGGGCCGCCGCCACGGCAACGTCCTCGACTTCACGGAGCTGACCAAGAAGAAGCCCGAGAAGTCGCTGCTGCGCCCGCTGAAGAAGACCGGCGGCCGCAACAACCACGGCCACATGACCAGCCGTCACCGTGGCGGTGGTCACAAGCGCAAGTACCGCGTGATCGACTTCAAGCGCCGCAAGGAGGGCGTGCCCGCCCGCGTCGCCGCGATCGAGTACGATCCGAACCGCTCGGCGAACATCGCCCTGCTGCACTACGCGGACGGCGAGAAGGCCTACATCCTGGCGCCCCTGGGCGTCGCGGTGGGGCAGACGGTGATGTCGGGCCCGCAGGCCGAGCCGAACGCCGGCAACGCGATGCGCCTGGCCGACATCCCGATCGGTCTGCAGATCCACAACATCGAGCTGAACCCGGGCCGCGGCGGTCAGATCTGCCGCACGGCCGGCAGCTACGCTCAGCTCATGGCCCGTGAGGGCGACTACGCGGCGGTCCTGCTCCCCTCGGGCGAGCTGCGCCGCATCCACGTGAAGTGCCGCGCGACGATCGGCCGGATCGGCAACACCGACCACCAGAACGTCAAGCTCGGCAAGGCTGGCCGCAAGCGCCACATGGGCAAGCGCCCGCACGTGCGTGGTACCGCGATGAACCCGGTCGATCACCCCATGGGTGGTGGTGAAGGCCGGACCGCGGGGGGGCGTCACCCCTGCTCGCCGACCGCCGTGCTGTCCAAGGGTGGACGCACGCGCAGCCGCAGCAACCCGTCGAACAAGTTCATCATCCGCCGCCGCAAGAAGTAGCGAGGAGCCACCTAGATGTCACGCAGCACCAAGAAGGGGCCCTACATCGACCTCAAGCTGGCCCGCAAGGTGGTCCAGCTCGACGAGTCCGGCAAGAAGGCCCCGATCAAGACCTGGGCGCGCTCCTGCACGATCCCGCCCGACTTCATCGGCCACACGTTCATGGTTCACGACGGCCGCAAGCACATCAAGGTCGTCATCACCGAGGACATGGTGGGGCACAAGCTGGGCGAGTTCGCGCCTTCGCGCAACTTCCGCGGCCACACGAACAAGAAGGAGGGCCTGAAGGCCCGCTAGGCCGGAGGCTAGACCATGTCGAGCACCAACGAGTTCGTGGCGCGTCATCGCTACGCGCGCATCACTCAGCGCAAGGCGCGCTTCGTCGCGGACATGATCCGCGGCCGCGGCGCCAACGAGGCCCTCGAGATCCTGCAGTTCTCGCCGCGCCGCGCCGCCGCCTTCTACCTCAAGGTTCTCCGCTCGGCCATCGCGAACGCGAGCCAGGACGAGGGCGTGAACCTGAACCGCCTGTTCGTGTCGGACTGCCGCGCGGACGACGGCCCGATGCTGAACGACCGGCTGCGGTTCCGCCCCGGCCCGCAGGGGCGCGCGATGCCCTTCGCGAAGAAGACGAGTCACCTGACCGTGAAGGTCAAAGAGATCCCCGCCGCCGCGGGCTCCGAGGAGGCCTAGATCCATGGGACAGAAGGTCCACCCCACCGGCTACCGCATCGGCACGATCGAGCCCTGGCGCTCGCGCTGGTACGCCAACAAGAAGAACTTCGGCGCGATGCTGTTGCAGGACAAGAAGATCCGCGACCACATCCGCAAGGAGTTCGGATCGGCCGGCATCCCGCGCGTCGAGATCGAACGCACCGGCGAGGCCGTCAACGTCATCATCTACTCGGCTCGTCCGGGCGTGCTCGTCGGTCGCAAGGGCGTCCGCGTCGAGTCGCTGAAGAACGAGCTGCAGGAGATCTCCGGCAAGACCTGCCACCTCACGCTGCACGAGGTCAAGCGCCCCGAGCTCGAGGCCAAGCTGGTCGCCGAGGTGATCGCGGAGGCGCTCGAGAAGCGCATGGCCTTCCGCCGCGCCATCAAGCGCGCCATCCAGACGACCATGCAGTCGGGCGCGAAGGGCATCAAGGTCGAGGTCTCCGGCCGCCTCGGCGGCGCCGAGATGGCCCGCACCGCGAAGGAGCGCGAGGGCCGCGTGCCGCTCTCGACGCTGCAGGCGCACGTCGACTACGGCACCGCCCGCGGCAAGACCACGTACGGCATCATCGGCGTCAAGGTCTGGATCTACAAAGGCGACATCGACCGCGGCACCAAGATCGACTTCCGCAACACCGCGAGCATGACCGCTCGCGCCGACTCCGGACCGCGTCGTGGCGGTCGCCCCGGCGGTGGTCGCCCCGGCGGCGGCGGTCGCGGCCGCGGCCAAGGCCAAGGAGGGCGCTAGACATGGCGATGATGCCCAAGCGCGTGAAGCACCGGAAGGTCTTCCGCGGCAGACTCAAAGGACTCGCGACCCGCGGCAACCGGGTCAACTTCGGTGAGTTCGGCCTGATGGCCCTCGACTACGGCTGGATCAACGGCCGTCACATCGAGGCCGGCCGTGTGGCGGCGAACCGCGCCACCGGCGGCTCCGCCAAGGTCTGGATCAGGATCTTCCCGCACAAGCCCATCTCCTCCAAGCCGGCCGAGACCCGGATGGGCAAGGGCAAGGGCGACGTGGACTTCTGGGCCGCGGAGATCCGCCCCGGGACGATCCTGTACGAGCTGGGCGGCGTGAGCGAGGAGAAGGCGAAGCTCGCCTTCAAGCGCGTCGCGCACAAGATGCCCATCAAGGTGAAGATGGTCCGCAAGGTCCCGACGACCTGAGCCGCGAGGGATCCCACAGATGAAGATCGAAGACATCCGCAGCAAGACCGACTCCGAGCTCGAGTTCGAGCGCGCCGAGGCCAAGAAGAACCTCTTCGGCCTGCGCCTCAAGGCCAGCACCGAGAGCCTGGCCGACTCGGCCCAGATCCGCGTGCTGCGCCGCGACATCGCCAAGATCAACACGGTCCTTCACGAGCGCGCCAACCACATCCGCGGCCAGGAGAGCCGCTGACCCCTCGACGAGGCCACCACCCCGACGAGCCCCAGGGTCACCCGAAGGAACACACATGGAAGCCAACGCCAAAGCCAGCGAGAGCCCGCGCAACACGCGCCGCGTCCTGATGGGCACGGTGATGAGCGACGGCATGGACAAGACCGTGTCCGTGCGCGTCGAGCGCCGGTTCCAGCACCCCAAGTACAACAAGTACATCAAGCGGCACGTGAAGTACCTCGTCCACGACGAGGAGAACACCTGCCGCGTGGGCGACACCGTGGAGATCGCCGAGTGCCGCCCGCTGAGCAAGAACAAGCGCTGGCGCCTCGTGAAGGTCACCGAGCGCGCGGTGGACGACGGTGGTGACGTCACCAACGACGTCGGAGGTGGCGCGTGATCCAGATGCAGACGTACCTGGACGTCGCCGACAACACCGGCGCCAAGCGAGTCCAGTGCATCAAGGTGCTCGGCGGTACGCACCGCCGTTACGCCAGCCTCGGCGACACCATCGTGTGCTCGGTCAAGAAGGCCATCCCCGGCTCCGAGGTGAAGCCCGGAACCGTGGTGAAGGGCGTGATCGTGCGCGTGAAGAAGAACACCCGTCGTAGCGACGGGACCTACGTGCGCTTCGACCAGAACGCGCTCGTGCTCGTCGACCCCGAGGGCAACCCCAAAGGGACCCGCATCTTCGGCGCCGTGGCGCGGGAGCTGCGTGAGAAGAACTTCATGAAGATCGTCTCGCTGGCCCAGGAGGTCGTGTGATGCACGTTCGCAGCGGAGACCAGGTGATCGTGATCGCCGGCAACGACAAGGGCAAGACCGGGACCGTCGTCCAGGCCCTGCCGGATGCCGGCCGCGTGATCGTCGAGGGCGTCAACCTGCGCTGGAAGCACAGGAAGCCCACCCAGCAGAACCCCCAGGGCGAGCGTGTGCAGGTCGAGTGCCCGATCCACGCCAGCAACGTCATGCACCTCGACCCCAAGACCGGCAAGGGCGTCCGTCGTCGTCCGGGTACGGAGGCCTAGAGATGACCGCCACCACCGAGAAGCAGAAGCCGCGCCTCCACCAGAAGTTCGAGCAGGAGGTCCACGCCGCGCTGAAGAAGCAGTTCGGCATCGAGAACGACTTCGCCGTCCCGCGCCTGTTGAAGATCGTCGTCAACATGGGCGTGAAGGGCGCGGTCGAGAACAAGGCCAAGGTGGACACCGCCGCGCGCGACCTCGCCACCATCACGGGCCAGAAGCCGACCATCCGCATCGCCCGCAAGGCGATCTCGGGCTTCAAGCTCCGCGAGGGCATGCCCATCGCGTGCGCCGTGACCCTGCGTCGCGACCGCATGTGGGAGTTCACGGACCGCCTGTTCACCGTCGCCCTGCCGCGTATCCGCGACTTCCGCGGCGTCAAGTCCAAGCTCGACGGCCGCGGCAACTACACCCTGGGCATCTCGGAGCAGTCGATCTTCCCGGAGATCGTGTTCGACCGCATCGAGTTCCAGCAGGGCATGGACATCACCTTCGTGACCAGCGCCGAGACCGACGAGCAGGGGTATGCGCTGCTCAAGCTGCTCGGGATGCCGTTCGCCGACAAGGACCAGCACTAAGCGGAGCACCTTCCAGACATGGCCAAGACGTCCCTGATCATCAAGTCTCAGCGCAAGCCCAAGTTCAAGGTGCGCGCCTACCGCCGCTGCCAGATGTGTGGCCGCTCGCGCGCGGTCTATCGCAAGTTCCAGATCTGCCGCATCTGCCTGCGCGAGCGGGCGCTGGTCGGCGAGATCCCCGGCATGCGCAAGGCGTCCTGGTAGGGGAGGAAGACCCAAGATGATGACCGATCCGATCGCGGACATGCTCACGCGCATCCGCAACGCCAACTCCATCAAGCGCAAGCTCGTCTCCATGCCCGCCTCGAAGATCAAGGTGGGCATCGCGGAGGTCCTCAAGAGCGAGGGCTTCATCGCTGGCTACCAGGTCAAGGAAGGCGCCCCGTGCAGCACCCTCGAGGTCGAGCTCAAGTTCGGCCCCGACGGTGAGGACGTGATCCGCACCATCGACCGCGTCAGCAAGCCCGGTTGCCGCGCCTACACCAACGTGAAGGACATGCCCCGCGTCCTGCGCGGCCTGGGCGTCTACGTCCTGTCCACCCCGCACGGGGTGTTGTCCGACCGCGCCGCCCGCCAGCAGAACGTCGGCGGCGAGATCCTCTGCAAGGTCTGCTGAGAGGCTGTCATGTCCCGCATCGGAAAGTCTCCCGTCACCGTCCCCAGCGGCGTCACGATCGACGTGGCCGCAGGTCGCCAGGTCACCGTCAAGGGGCCCGGCGGCACCCTGCAGATGCCCCTGCGCCCCGAGGTGAAGCTCACCGTCGAGGGCAAGGCGGCCGTGGTCGAGCTCAGCGGTAGCGGCAGCCCGCGCGCCGCGCGCGCCTACCACGGCATGACGCGCGCCCTGCTCAACAACATGGTCGTCGGTGTGACTAAGGGCTTCGAGAAGAAGCTCGAGATCATCGGCGTCGGTTGGAACGCCGCAGCGCAGGGCCCGAACAAGCTGGTGCTCAACATCGGCTTCTGCCACCCGGTCGCCATCGACATGCCGCAAGGCGTGACGGTGGAGACGCCCAAGCCGACGCAGATCGTGCTGAAGGGCGCCGACCGTCAGAGCGTCGGCCACATCGCCGCCGTCATCCGCAAGGTCCGTCCGCCGGAGCCCTACAAGGGCAAGGGCATCCGCTACGACGGCGAGTTCGTGCGCCGCAAGGCCGGCAAGTCCTTCGGTAGCTGATAGGGGAGTCGAATCAGATGAAAGCCCTCCTGCTCAAGAACCAGCAACGTCTCCGTCGTCGCCGCTCCGTGCGCCGCAAGCTGCGTCAGCACACCACGCTGCCGCGCCTCTCGGTCAACCGCACGCTGAAGCACTTCTCGGCCCAGGTGATCGACGATGCCCAGGGCAAGACCCTGGCGTCGGTGACCTCCACCTCGAAGAGCATCGCCGGCGACCTGTCGGGCAAGACCAAGTCCCAGAAGGCCGCGTTCCTCGGCGCCGAGCTCGCGCGTCGCGCTCAGGCCGCCGGGGTGACCTCCGTCGCCTTCGACCGCGGCCACTGCCGCTACCACGGCCGAGTGAAGGCCTTCGCCGATGCCGCGCGCGAGGGCGGCCTCAAGTTCTAGGCCCCAGGCCGCTCCGCGCCCCCGAACCAGCACTCTGCGATGAAGCGCAAGATCGAATACCTCGACTCCCTCTCGGTCGAAGAGCTCGGCGAGCTCACCGAGACCCTCGTGAAGGTGAACCGCTCGGCCGCCGTGGTGAAGGGCGGTCGCCGTTTCTCCTTCTCGGCCCTCTCCGTGGTGGGGGACCGCAAGTCCGTCGTCGGCTACGGCTTCGGCAAGGCTCGTCAGGTCCCGAACGCGATCGAGAAGGCGGCCAAGGACGGCCGCAAGCACCTGCAGGTGGTCCCGGTGACCCCCGAGGGCTCGATCCCGCACGAGGTGACCGGCCGCTTCTGCGGCTCCATGATCCGCATGATCCCCGCCTCGCCGGGTACCGGGATCATCGCCTGCTCGACGGTGCGCGCCGTCTGCGAGATGGCGGGGGTGACCAACATCCTCACCAAGTCGTACGGCTCGACCAACCCCGTGAACCTCCTCAAGGCCACCTTGGACGCCTTGGCCCAGCTCCGCACGCGCGAGCAGGTCGCCGAGCTCCGCGGCGTCTCGCTCTGAGCGTACGCCTCCGTCCACCAGCGCCCGCACACGCTCCACCAGCGCACGCCCCCCCGACCCACGAGCACGAGTCATGGACCTCAAGACCGTCTGCAGCAAAGGCACCAAGTACGAGGGACGCCGCCGCGTCGGCCGCGGTATCGGTAGCGGCTCCGGCAAGACCAGCGGCCGCGGCCACAAGGGTCAGGGCTCCCGCTCGGGCTACAGCCGCAAGCCCGGCTTCGAAGGCGGCCAGATGCCGATCTACCGGCGCGTGCCCAAGCGTGGCTTCACGAACGCCCGCTTCCGCACGGACTACACGATCATCAACGTCGGCGCCCTCGAGGCCTTCGACGGGGGTACGGTCGTCGAGCTGGAGAACGTGCTCGCGGCCGGCCTGGCCAGCATGCAGTCGCCCCTGCTCAAGGTGCTGGGCAACGGCAGCCTGACCAAGAAGCTCACCGTTCGCGCCCAGAAGTTCTCGAAGAGCGCGCAGCAGAAGATCGAGGCCGCTGGTGGTTCGATCCAACTGCTCGACGCTCGCGGCCGTGAGGTCACGGCAGAGGAGCAGGGGGCCTAGTCGGCGTGGAACAGTCGTTCCTGAACCTCCTCCGCGTCGAGGACACGCGCAAGAAGATCGTCACGACGATCCTCCTGCTGCTGTGCTACCGCCTGGGCTTCCAGGTGCCGATCCCCGGCATGAGCCCGGACTTCCTGCGCACGCAGGCCGAGTCGGGCTCGAGCATCTTCGGCCTGATGAGCGCCTTCTCCGGCGGTCAGATCGGTCAGGCGACGATCTTCTCGCTGGGCATCATGCCCTACATCTCGGCGTCGATCATCTTCCAGATGCTCTCGAAGGTCTCGCCGACCCTCGAGGCCGTCGCGAAGGAGGGTGCCGCCGGTCAGAAGAAGATCAACCAGTGGACGCGCCTGGCGGTCGTCCCGATCGCCATCCTGCAGGCGATCTTCGTGTTCACCGGCGTGTTCCTGCGCCAGACGAACATGATCGAGGACAGCATGCGGGACAACACCTTCGCGCTCGGCGTGATCGTGGTGGCCTCGCTGCTCGCGGGCGCGCTGGTCGTGATGTGGCTCGGTGAGCTGATCACCGAGCACGGCGTGGGCAACGGCGCCTCGCTGATCATCATGGCGGGCATCATCGCGAAGATGCCGCAGGCGCTGTACAGCATGTCCGGCGACGACGGCTTCTGGCAGGTGCTGCTGCAGATCGCGGGCATCTGGGCCGTGACCGTCTTCGTGGTGGTGTACATCCACAAGGGCGCGCGCCGCGTGCCGATCCAGTACGCCCGCCTCACCCGCGGGCGCCGGGTCTACGGCGGCCAGAAGCACTTCCTGCCGCTGAAGATCAACATGGCGGGCGTGATGCCGATCATCTTCGCCTCCGTGATCTTCGTCGTCCCGGGCCTGATCTTCGCCTGGCTCGAGTGGCACGAAGCCCAGCGCATCTTCAACGACCAGACGGGCTTCGTGTACGTCACGATGTACGTCGGCCTGGTCTTCGGCTTCTGCTTCTTCTGGAACCGCCTGATGTTCCAGCCCGAGGAGATCGCCGACAACCTGCGCGAGCACGGCTCCTTCATCCCCGGCATCCGTCCGGGCGCGAAGACCGCCGAGTACCTCACCAACGTGCTCACCCGCATCACCCTTGCGGGGGCGGCGTTCCTGGCGATCATCGCCGTGGCGCCCTCGTTCATCACGAAGGAGTCCTCGCTGCCCCAGAACCTGCGCTACTTCCTCGGCGGCACCTCGGTGCTGATCGTGGTGGGTGTGGCGCTCGAGCTGGTGGACCGCCTGCAGTCGCAGATGGTGATGAAGAGCGTTGACCAGGCCTCCAGCCGTGGTGCCGGCTCCGGCTGGACCAAGAAGGAGCGCGCGTGAGCGAGCAGCGGATCCTCATCCTGCTCGGTCCCCCCGGCGCGGGGAAGGGCACCCAGGCCAGCCGCCTCGCGGCGCACCTGGGTCTGCCGCACGTGGCCACCGGCGACCTCTTCCGGGAGAACCTCTCCCAGGGGACCGCGCTGGGCCAGCGCGCCAAGTCGTTCATGGAGTCCGGCAAGCTGGTCCCCGACGAGCTGGTGCTCGAGATGCTGTTCGACCGCGTCTCGCGCCCGGACTGCGCCGGAGGCTACCTCCTGGACGGTTTCCCGCGTACACTACCGCAGGCCGAGGCGCTCACCGAGCGACTCGCCGGCCTGTCCGTCAGCACCCTCTCCCTCGAGGTGCCGGACGACCAGCTCGTGGAGCGCGCCAGCGGTCGCCTGCTCTGCAAGAGCTGCAGCAACATCCACCACGCCACCTTCTCGCCGCCCCGCGTCGCCGGGGTGTGCGATGCCTGTGGCGGGGAGCTCTACCGGCGCAAGGACGACGACCCCGCGGTCGTCCGCGAGCGCCTGGCGGTGTTCCACGAGCAGACGCAACCGATGATCGACTACTACGCCCGGCAGGGCAGCCTGGAGTCGATCGACGGGACCCAATCCCCTGACGACGTCTTCGCCTCGCTCCTCGCGCGGCTGGACGCCGGAACCTCGGCTGGAGGACGTGCCTGAGTCCGATGGCCAAGGAAGAACCCATCGTCGTGGAGGCGATCGTGGAGGAGGCCCTCCCGAACGCGCGCTTCCGCGCCAGGCTGGAGTCGGGCCACGAGATCATGGCCCACGTGAGCGGCAAGATGCGGATGCACTACATCCGCATCATGGCCGGTGACAAGATCACCGTGGAGATGTCCCCCTACGACCTGACCAAGGGTCGCATCATCTCCCGTGGAGACCGCAAGTACCGACGGAGACGCCGTTAGATGAAAGTTCGTAGTAGCGTTCGCCGCATGTGCTCGAGTTGCAAGATCGTGCGTCGCCGCGGAGTCCTCCGGGTCATCTGCAGCGCCGATCCCCGCCACAAGCAGCGCCAAGGCAAGTAACCCCAGATCCCCGAGCACAACCCCGGAGCCCCCGAGTCGGAGCCCCCACACGGAGCAAGCCCATGCCGCGCGTCGTCGGTGTAGACATCCCCAACAACAAGAAGCTCGAGTTCTCCCTCCTGTACATCTACGGGGTGGGGCGCACGACCTCGAAGAAGGTCTGCAAGGACCTCGGTCTCGACCCCAACATGCTCGCCCGCGACCTGACCGAGGAGCAGATCACGGAGCTGGCGAACCACCTCGAGAAGAACTACGAGGTGGAGGGTGACCTGCGTCGCGCGACGGCCGCCGCCATCGCGCGCCTGCGCGACATCGGCTGCTACCGCGGCCTCCGCCACCGCCGCGGCCTGCCCGTGCGCGGCCAGCGCACCCGGACGAACGCCCGCAGCCGCAAGGGCCCCAAGAAGACGGTGGCCGGCAAGAAGTCCGTGAAGGGCATGAAGTAGGCCGCGGCCGCCCGCACCGCGCCCGCCGCCCACAGCAGCACACAACGCCCAAGACCTCCCAATCATGGCCAAGAGCACCAAGCGCAAGATCAAGAAGAACGTCGCCCGTGGCGTGGTCCACATCAAGGCGAGCTTCAACAACACGATCGTCACGATCACCGATCCGACCGGCGCCGCGATCTCCGCGGGCTCGGCCGGCGGCAGCGGCTTCAAGGGCACGCGCAAGAGCACGCCCTTCGCCGCCCAGCGCGCGGCCGACACCGCCGCGCAGGCCGCCATCCGTCACGGCATGCGTGAGGTCGAGGTGCGCGTGAAAGGCGCCGGCTCCGGCCGTGAGAGCGCCATTCGTGCGCTGAACAACGCCGGGTTGAAAGTCCTCTCGATCGAGGACTGCACCCCGCTGCCCCACAACGGTTGCCGCGCGAGCAAGCGCCGTCGCGTCTAGGTCAGAGCAGAGGAACCCCAGAGGCCAGTCCCGCGCCAACGAGTCGAGAAGACATGGTTCGATACACCGGAAACAAGTGCAAGCTGTGCCGCCGCGAGGGCATGAAGCTCTTCCTGAAAGGGCAACGCTGCTTCGCGGACAAGTGCGCCCTCGCCCGCCGGGACTACCCGCCGGGTGTCCACGCCCAGAAGCGCACCAAGGTGACCGAGTACGGCGTGCGCCTGCGCGAGAAGCAGAAGCTGAAGCGCATCTACGGCGTGCAGGAGAAGCAGTTCAAGCTGTACTTCAAGGAGGCCGAGCGCCTGAAGGGCAACACGGGTGAGAACCTGCTGATGCTGCTCGAGCGTCGCCTCGACAACGTGGTGCTGGCCAGCGGCTTCGCGCTCTCGCGCAACCACGCGCGTCAGCTCATCAACCACGGTCACTTCCGCGTGAACGGCCGCCGCGTCGACATCGCGTCCTTCTCGGTGCGTCCGGGGGACACGATCGAGCCCGGCACCAAGGAGAACACGCGCAAGATCGTGTCCGAGGCCATCGAGATCAACAAGTCGCAGCCCGTCCCGGCCTGGATCGAGTCGAGCCACGCCACGCTGACGTCGAAGGTCACCGGCATCCCGAAGCGCGAGGACGTGCCGCACCCGATCCAAGAACAGCTGATCATCGAGCTCTGCTCGAAGTAGAGGAGACACTCCATGAGAATCCGCTGGCGCAACTTCGAGCTGCCGAGCAAGGTCGTCCCGGACGCCGACACGCTGACGCAGGAGTTCGGTCGCTTCGTGATCGAGCCCTTCGAGCGCGGCTTCGGTCACACGATCGGCAACGGCCTGCGGCGCGTGCTGCTCTCCTCGATCGAGGGCACCGCGATCACCGCGGTGCGTATCGCGGGCGCGGCCCACGAGTTCGACTCCCTCGACGGCGTCTACGAGGACGTCACCGACATCATCCTCAACCTCAAGCGGCTGCGCATCCAGCACGAGGGCGATCGGCCCATCAAGCTGCGCATCAACCGCGAGACCAAGGGTGAGGTGACCGGTGCCGACGTGGAGTGCGAGGGCGACGCTCGCGTCGTCAACACCGACCTCCACATCGCGACGCTGACCATGGACACCGAGTTCTCGGTGGAGATGGACGTCAAGCGCGGCCGCGGTTACGTGCCCGCCGAGGACAACGCCGACCCGTCGCAGGAGCTCGGCACCATCCCGGTCGACTCGATCTACTCGCCGGTCCACCGCGTGCGTTACGCCATCGAGGCGACGCGTGTCGGCAAGCTGACCGACTACGACCGCCTGGTGCTCGAGGTCTGGACCGACGGCACGGTGACGCCGCAACTGGCGCTCGTCGAGGCGGCCAAGATCTACCGCAAGCACCTGAACCCCTTCGTGCTCTTCGAGGAGAGCCGCGACGGTGAGCTGATCGCCGAGGACGTCGGCTCGTCCGAGTTCAACGAGAGCAACCGCGAGTCGACTCAGCTCGCGAAGATGCTCGAGGCGCCGATCTCCGATCTCGAGCTCTCGGTGCGCGCGCGCAACTGCCTGGACGGTGCCAACATGCGCACCCTGTACGACCTGGTCACCATGTCCGAGAACGAGGTGATGAACCTCAAGAACCTCGGCAAGACCAGCCTCACCGAGATCAAGGCGAAGCTCTCCGAGCGCGGCCTCAGCCTCGGGATGACCGTCTGAGCGGGCGCCCCCGCGCCCTCACGCAGTCGAAACCACCATGCGACACAGAGTAGCCACCAAGAAGCTCGGCCGGACCACCAGCCACCGCACTGCGATGCAGCGCAACATGGCCGCGTCCATCATCGAGCACGAGCGCATCACGACCACGACGGTCAAGGCCAAGGCCATCCGCCCCTTCGTCGAGAAGCTGGTGACGCTGGCCAAGGTCGACAACGTGCACAACCGCCGTCGCGCCTTCGCGCTCCTGCGCAGCAAGGACGCCGTGGCCAAGCTGTTCGAGACCCTCGGCCCGCGCTTCGCGGCCCGTCCGGGCGGCTACACGCGCATCCTGAAGCTCTCCAAGCCCCGCCTGGGCGACGCCGCCGAGCGCTCGATCATCGAGTTCGTCGAGCGGACCGTGACGGCGGACCTGGGCGCGGACGCCGAGGCCTGAGCGTCGCGCGGGTCGACCCGCGCCCGACCGAGCCCACAGGGAGGGCCCCCGACCGCGAGGCGGTGGGGGGCCCTCCGGGTGTTGGAGGGAGCCCGCGCGCGCGGCGTCGGCGTGTCCGTCGAGGCCGCGCGGCAGCGAGACCTGCCTGTCGGGCGGACCCTCGTGTCGGCAGCGCCGAAGGCCCACGGAGCTCGCGTGTCAGCGGCGCCCGCGTGTCAGCGACTCCGCGTGGCAGTGACTCCGTGTATCAGCGACTCCGCGTGGCAGCGACGCCGCGTGGCACTGACTCCGTGTGTCAGCGACTCCGCGTGGCAGTGACTCCGTGTGTCAGCGACGCCGCGTGGCAGCGACGCCGCGTGGCACGACGCCGCGTGTCAGCGACTCCCGCGTGTCAGCGACTCCCGCGTGTCAGCGACTCCCGCGTGTCAGCGACTCCCGCGTGTCAGCGACTCCCGCGTGTCAGTGACTCTCGCGTGTCAGCGACGCTGCGTGGCACGACGCTGCGTGGCACGACGCTGCGTGGCACGACGCTGCGTGGCACGACGCTGCGTGGCACGACGCCCGCGAAGCAGCGAAGCCCTCCTGTCAGCAGGGCCGCGTCTCCGCGGAACTCGCGTGTCTGCGAAGGGTGTGGCGCGACGCCGGCGCAGCAAGCTGCCCGCGTAGCATCTGCATCCTCCTGTCGGAAGGACCCGCGGTCGGCAGGGCCGCGTGTCGACGGAGCTTGCGTCTCGGCGAAGCCCCGCGTGTCTGCGAAGCCCCGCGTGTCTGCGAAGCCCCGCGTGTTCGCGATGCCCCGCGTGTTCGCGATGCCCCGCGTGTTCGCGATGCCCCGCATGCCTGCGAAGCTCCGCGTGTGGGCGAAGCCCCGCGTGTGGGCGAAGCCCCGCGTGTGGGCGAAGCTCCGCGTGTGGGCCGGCTCTGCGTGTCTGCGAAGCCCCGCGTGTCGGCAGGCCCTGCGCGGCGACGATCGCGCGCTACACGCGCGCCATGCGCACGCGGCCGCGTCCGAGGATGGCGTCGACCTGCGTGGCCAGGTCGTTCGAGATGGCGACGGTCCACCCGTTGCCCGCGCGCACGCGGCGGCTGTGGCCGTCGTCCCCCGTGACCTGGAAGTAGAGCGGTTGCTTCCCGCGGTGCGCTTGCAGCGTCTCGCCCAGGCGCTCGAGCGCCTGCGCGTCCTCGGGGCCGACGTGGATCATCAGCCCGCCCTCGAAGCGCGCCAGGGCCTCCTCGAGCGAGAAGACCTCCTCGAGCAGCATCGCCGGCTCCTCGCTGTCCTCCTCGAGCTTGCCGCGGCAGACGAGCACCGCGCCCTCCTCGAGCGACTCGCGGCACTCGGCGAACGTGCGCGGGAACACGGTGACGTTGACGCTGCCCTTGAGGTCCTCGAGGCGGAAGCGCGCCATCTTCTGGCCGGCGGAGCGCCCCGACTTCACGAGGTTCTCCGAGTAGCCCATGACCATCCCGGCCAGGCTCACCATCGTGCCGCCCGGCATCGCGGCGAGCTGCTCGGTGGAGCCGCTCGAGAGCATCGAGATCAGCCCCGCGCGCTCCTCGAGCGGGTGGCCGCTGAGGTAGAAGCCCAGCACCTCGAACTCGGCGCGCAGCGTGTCGGCCCGGTCGAAGGCCCTGCGGTCGTCGATGCCGTCGCCGGCGTCGGTGTCGTGCGCCGCCGGTGCGAGCATCCCGAAGAGGTCGCCCTGGCCCGACTTGCGGTCCGCGGCGGCGCGCGCGCCGTCCGCGAAGGCGGAGTCGAGGGCCGCGAGCACCGCGCCGCGGTTGTGGCCGCCGGGGTCGAACGCACCCGACTTGATGATCGCTTCCCACGACGTGCGCCCGACCTCGGCGGGGTCGGCCACCTTGCACAGCTCGTGCAGCGTGATCGGTTTGCGCTCGCCGGCGAGCTCGTCGCGGGCGGCGACGATGCGCTCGACCGCCTTCTGGCCGGTGCCCTTGACCGCGCCGAAGCCGAAGCGGATCGCGTCGTCCTCGACCTCGAACTCCCAGCACGAGCGCGCGACGTCGGGCCAGCGCACCTCGATGCCCGCCCGGCGCGCGTCGTCGAGCAGCTCCTTCACCTTGCCGGCGTCGCTCATCTCGCACGAGAGGTTCGCGGCGAGGAAGGCGCTGCGCGCGTGGGCCTTGAGGTAGGCCGTGTGGTAGCTGACCAGCGCGTAGGCGGTGGAGTGCGACTTGTTGAAGCCGTAGCCCCCGAACTTGACGATGTTGTCCCAGGTCTCCTGCGCGACGCCCGGATCGCAGCCGTTCGTGACGGCGCCCTCGAGGAACTGCGCCGAGAACTTCTGCATGATCTCGGGCTTCTTCTTGCCCATCGCCTTGCGCAGGTTGTCGGCCTCGTTCAGCGAGAAGTTGGCCAGCGTGCTCGAGATGAGCATCACCTGCTCCTGGTAGACGATGCACCCGTAGGTGTCGCGCAGGATGTCCTCCAGGCTGTCGTGCGGGTAGACGATCGCCTCGCGGCCGTGCTTGCGGTCGACGAACATGTCGACCATGCCCGACTCCAGCGGGCCGGGCCGGTAGAGGGCCAGGATGGCGATCAGGTCCTCGAAGCAGTCCGGGCGGAGGCGCTGGATCAGCTTGCGCATGCCCTCCGATTCGAGCTGGAAGACCCCCTGCGTCTCGCCGCTCATCAGCAGCTCGTACGTCTTGCGGTCGTCGAGCGGGAGCGTGTCGAGGTCGGGCGGCGTACCGCCCTGCTTCGCGATGTTCGCCAGGGCGCGGCTGAGGATCGTCAGCGTGCGCAGCCCCAGGTAGTCCATCTTGAGCAGCCCGAGCTCCTCGAGCTGCGGCGCCGGCCACTGCGTCACCACGTCGTCGCCGTTCTTGGCGAGCGGGACGTAGGTGCGGATGGGCTTGTCGGCGATCACCACCCCGGCCGCGTGCGTCGACATGTGTCGCGCCAGGCCCTCGAGCGGCAGCGACAGCTCGAACAGCTGCTCGAGCTCGGGCTGGCGGCGCAGCTCGGCCAGGTCCGGGTCCTTGTCGAGCGACTCGCGCAACGACGGCGCGCCGGGGCCCTGCGGGATCTTCTTGGCGACCTTGTCGACGTCGGGCAGCGGGATGTCGAGCACGCGGCCGACGTCGCGCACCACCGTGCGCGAGGCCATCGTGCCGAAGGTCGCGATCTGCGCGACGTGATCGTCGCCGTAGCGCTCGCGCGTGTAGTGCAGCACGCGCTCGCGGCCCTCCTTGCAGAAGTCGATGTCGATGTCGGGCATCGACACGCGCGCGGAGTTGAGGAAGCGCTCGAAGAGCAGGCCGTAGCGCAGCGGGCAGACCTTCGTGATGTCGAGCAGGTAGGCCACCATCGAGCCCGCCGCCGAGCCGCGGCCGGGGCCAACGGGGATGCCGTTGTCCCGCGCCCAGCGGATCAGGTCCCACACGATCAGGAAGTACGAGACGAAGCCCAGCTCCGTGATGACGCGCTTCTCGTACTCGAGGCGCTCGCGCGCCTCGCGGTTGTCGGCGCCGTACTTGCGCCGCAGGCCCTCCTCGAGCAGGCGCGCGAAGATCTGGTCGGGGGACTCGCCCGTGTCCGACGTGAAGATGGGCAGGTGGTACGTGCCGAACTCGAGCGCCAGCTCGGTCTGGTCGGCCACGTCGATGGTCGCCTTCAGGGCCTCGGGCAGGTCCCTGAACATGTGGCCCATCTCCTCGCGGCTCTTGAAGTACAGCGTGTCCGTCTCGAACTTGAAGCGCTTCTCCTCGGCCTTCTTCGCGCCGGTGTGGATGCACAGCAGCACGTCCTGTGCCTCGCAGTCCTCCGCGCGCAGGTAGTGGATGTCGTTCGTCGCGACTAGCGGGATGCCCGTGCGCTGGTGGAGGCGGTAGAGCGCCTCGTTGGCGACGTTCTGCTCGTCGATCCCGTTGCGCTGCAGCTCGAGCCAGAAGTGCTCGGGCCCGAAGATGTCGCGCAGCTCGGCCGCGAGCGTGGCGGCCTCGTCCTCGCGGCCCGTGAGGAAGAGCTGGTTCAGCTCGCCGGCGAGGCAGCCCGAGAGGCAGTTGATGCCCTCGGCGTGGCGGTAGAGCAGCTCCTTGTCGATGCGCGGCCGGAAGTGGTAGCCCTCCAGGTAGGCGAGCGAGGCCAGCTCCATCAGGTTGCGGTAGCCGGTCTCGTTGCGCGCGAGCAGCGTCAGGTGGTTGTAGCCGTTGCCCTTCTTCTTGCTGTGCGGCTCGAAGCGCGACTGGCGCGCGATGTAGACCTCGCAGCCGATCAGCGGCTTGACGCCCTTGCCCGTGGCCTTCTTGTAGAGCTCCACCGCGCCGAACATGTTGCCGTGGTCGGTCAGCGCCAGCGCGGGCTGGCCGTCGGCGACGCACGCGTCGACGAGGTCGCCGATGCGGTTCGCTCCGTCGAGCAGGCTGTACTCGGTGTGGACGTGCAGGTGGACGAAGTCCGGCGCGCTCATCGTCGGGTGCGGGGGCCGGCGGTCAGCGCGAGAGGAGCTTGAGCAGCAGCGCCTTCTGCGAGTGCAGGCGGTTCTCCGCCTGGTCGTAGATCAGGCTGCGCGGCCCGTCGAGCACCTCGTCGGAGACCTCCACGTTGCGCCGCACCGGCATGGCGTGCATCAGGCGCGCGTCGGCGCCGCGCGCGAGCAGCGCCTCGTCGACGCGCCAGTCCTTGGTGCGCGCGCGGTGGCTCGCGGCCAGCGTCGGGTTGCCGTAGTCGGCCAGCGACTGCCACGAACGCGCGTACACGACGTGCGCGCCGTCGACCGCCGCGTTGCGGTCCCCGGTGACCTCGAGCTCGGCGCCGCGCTCCGTCGCGAGCGCGCGCGCGCTGGCCATCACCCGGTCGTCGAGCTCGTAACCGTCGGGGTGCGCCACGCGCACGTGCATGCCCTGGCGCAGCGCCGCCAGCACGAGCGAGTGCACGACCGCCGGGCTGGCGTAGGTGGGGGAGTTCGTCCAGGTGATCGCGAGGCGTCGCTCGCGCAGGTCGCCGAGCGCCTCGCGCAGCGTCATCAGGTCGGCCAGCGCCTGCAGCGGGTGCCACAGCGCCGACTCCATGTTGATCACCGGCACGTCCGCGTTGGCGGCCCAGGCCAGGATGCCCTCGTCCTTGCGGTCGGCCTCCCACGAGCGACCTTCGAGCGCCGGGCGGATGGCGAGCACGTCGAGGTAGCGCGAGAGCACCGCCGCGGCGTCCTTGATGTGCTCGGGCGCGCGCCCGTCCATGATCGCGCCCTCGTGCGCCTCGAGCTCCCAGAAGTCCGAGCTGGCGTTGAGGTTGATGCTGTGGCCGCCGAGCTGGTGCACGGCCGCCTCGAACGAGGTGCGGGTGCGCAGCGAGCGGCGGAAGAACAGCAGGCCCGCGGACTTGCCGGCCAGCCCGGGCGCGACGCTCACGCGCTTGAGGTCCATGGAGAGCTCGAGGATCGAGGACAGCGTCGCGTCGTCGAGATCCTGCAGGCTGATCAGGTGCTGGATGGTGTCGCGCTGAGGCATCCCCCGAGGGTACTTCCCCGGAGGCCCCGGGTCAGCAGCCAGGCGCGCGCGACCCCGTGCCGGTCGCGCCGGGCACGCGCCTCGCGGCGCGCGCACTTCCGCCGAGAAACCGCGGCGGCGCTTGACACGACCTCGGCCCCCGTCTACAAACCTCCCCCCTCACGCACCCCTAGCTCAACTGGATAGAGCACCTGACTACGGATCAGGAGGTTACAGGTTCGAATCCTGTGGGGTGTACCAGCACACGCCCGTCGCGCCGCGGCGGGCCTCCCCTCGGCCTCGTGCCGCGCCCCCGCGGGTCGCAACTCGGGATCCGCCGCACGGCCCTGCGGGTCGCCTCTCGGGACCCGCCGCCTCGGCGTCCGCCGGCGGCGCGACCAGTAGCCAGCTGCCAGCAGCGCCCAGCTCTGTGACTCCCCGAGACGATCCCGCGAACGGCGCCGCCGGGCGCGAGGACGACGTGCGCTTCATGCAGGAAGCGTTGAGCGAGGCGCGCCGCGCGCGCGACCTCGACGAGGTGCCGATCGGCGCCGTGGTCGTGCTCGCCGGCGAGGTCCTCGGCCGCGGCCACAACCGCACGCGCACCGAGGTCGACCCGACCGCGCACGCCGAGCTGCAGGCCTTGCGCGAGGCCGCGCGTCGCGTGGGCGCCCAGCGCTTGGTGGGGGCGACGGTCTACTCGACCCTCGAGCCCTGCTTCATGTGCGCCGGTGCTCTGCTGCACGCGCGCGTGGCGCGCGTCGTCTGGGCCGCGCGGGATCCCAAGTTCGGTGGCTGCGCCTCGATCGGGTCCGTCTTGAGCGACTCGAGGCTCAACCACCGGGTCGCGATCACCGAAGGAGTGGAGGCCGAGGCGTCGGCCGAGCTCCTGCGGACGTTCTTTCGAAGCAAGCGCGGTGGGGGAGCCCAGCTCCCCCCCGATGGAGACCACGGCGCGTCGAGCGACGCGCCGTAGTGGAGAGGTGCCAGAGCGGCTGAATGGACTGGTTTCGAAAACCAGCGTGTCCTAAGGGGCACCGGGGGTTCAAATCCCCCCCTCTCCGCCATCCACGCCCGCGCGGCGCCCGACGCCGCGCGGGCGCTCCTTTCGCGCTCGCGATCCAGAACTGGAGAGGTGTCCGAGTGGCTGAAGGAGCACGCTTGGAAAGCGTGTAAGTCAGCAATGGCTTCGAGGGTTCGAATCCCTCCCTCTCCGCCATCCCCGCGCCGCGCGCTCACCCGCCGCGGCGCACTCGCGAGCCCGGCGACGGGCTCGGTCCCCTGCGATGGGTCGGGTTCGAACCGGGTCAGGCCGGGAACGGAGCAGCCCTAAGGACATCGATCCATGTGCGGGGTGCCCGGGCCCATCGACGGGCTCGCGGTCTTTCGCGGGACGCGCGTCGCGCGCGCGGCGCGGGCGCGACGGTTCGCGTCTCGACGCCGTATACTCCCCCCATGTCCTACCTGGTCCTGGCCCGCAAGTACCGCCCGCGCCGCTTCGCGGACGTCGTCGGCCAGGAGGTGGTGACGCGCACCTTGCAGGGCGCCATCGCCGAGGGGCGCATCGGCCACGCCTACCTCTTCTCGGGCCCGCGCGGGACCGGCAAGACGACCACGGCGCGCATCTTCGCGAAGGCGCTCAACTGCGAGCGCGGCCCCGCGGCCGAGCCCTGCGGCGAGTGCGAGCGCTGCAAGGCGGCCGACAGCGGCGCCGAGGCGGACCTGATCGAGATCGACGCCGCGTCCCACACGGGCGTCGACGACGTGCGCGAGCTGCGCGACCAGGCGGCGTACGTGCCGCTGAGCGCGCGCTACAAGGTGTTCCTCGTCGACGAGGTGCACATGCTCTCGAAGAGCGCCTTCAACGCGCTCCTGAAGACGCTCGAGGAGCCGCCGGCGCACGTGAAGTTCCTCTTCGCGACGACCGAGCTGCACAAGCTGCCCGACACGATCGTCTCGCGTTGCCAGGTGCTGAAGCTCTCGGCGCTGTCCGAGGAGCGCATCGCCGGCCGCCTCGACGAGGTCTTCGCGGCCGAGGGCGTCGCGGCCGAGCCGGGCGTCAGCGCGGGCCTCGCGCGGCGCGCGCGCGGCGGCATGCGCGACGCGCTCTCGCTGGCCGACCAGTTGCTCGCGCTCGTCGGCGCACGGCCGGCCCTCGACGACCTCGCGCGCCTCTCGGCGGGCGTCGACCGCGCCGGCGTCGGCGCGCTCGCGCACGCGCTGGCCGAGCGCGACCGTCCGGGCGTGCTGGCCGCGCTCGGCGCGTTCGAGGGCGGCGAGCCCGAGGTGCTCGGCGCCCTGCTGCAGTACCTGCGCTCGGCGCTGCTCGCCGCGCACTGCGGCGAGGAGAGCCCGCTGTTCGACGCCGCGCCCGAGCAGCGCGCGGAGCTCGCGGCCCTCGCGCGCGACCTCGGCCCCGAGCGGCTCGAGCTCGTGCTCGGCGAGCTGCTGCTGATGCGCGATCAGATGCGGCTCTTGCCCGGCGAGGCGCGCCTGATCCTCGAGCTCGGTCTGCTGGAGCTCGCGCGCCCCGAGCTCACGCTCCCGCTCGACGAGCTGGCGCGACGGCTCGAGGCGCTCGAAGCGCGCCTGGCCGGCGGTGCTCCGCCCGCGCGCAGCGCGCCCGCCGCGCCGCGCCGCGAGAGCGCGCCCGCAGCGGCATCCGCGCCGCAGCGCCCCCGCGCCCCAGCCGCCGCGCAGCGCCCCTGAACCCCGCGCGCCGCTGCAGAACCCTTCGCGCCGCGGCCGAACCCCGCGCGCCGCGGCGCCGCCGCCGCCCCCGACCGACGCCCGCGCGGACGACGACGACCACGGCGGCCTGACGCCCTCCGAGCTGCGCGCCGCGGAGGCGCACGCCGAGCCCGACGCGCCCGCAGCCGCGCCGCAGCGACGCCGCAGCACCACGCAGTTCGCCGGCGCCGTGCGCTCGAGCGCCGGCGAGGCCTGGGCGCGCTTCCTCGACGAGCTCGAGGGCCGCGCCGCCGCGCTGTCCGAAGCGCTCTCGCGCTGCGGCAAGCTCGTCGAGTTCGGCGGCGGCCGCGCCGTCGTGCGGCTCAGCGGACTGAAGGCCGCCGACCGCGCGATGGTGCAGGACGCGCGCAATCAGAAGCTGTGCACGAAGGTCTTCTCGGACCTCATGGGCGAGCGCGTCGAGCTGCGCCTCGAGGACAGCGCGGCCGTGCGCCCCGGCGATCAGGACGCGTTCACCTCCCGCGTCGCCAGCCTCTTCGACGGCAAGGTGGAGGACGACCGATGACTCTCGAGACGAGGAGCGCAAGGCGATGAGTGGCGGCTTCGGCGACATGGGCAACCTGCTGAAGCAGGCCCAGGAGATGCAGCGCCAGATGGACCGCGTGCGCGAGGAGCTCACGCGCGCGACGCTGACCGGCACCGGCGGCGGCGGCGTGGTGCAGGCGCGCGTCAACGGCGACGGCGAAGTGCTCGCCGTCGAGATCGGCGCCGACGTGATCGACTCGGGCGACAAGGCGCTGGTCGAGGACCTCGTGCTCGCCGCGCTGCGCGACGCGTTGGGGCAGGCCGCGCGCCTGCGCAAGGAGCGCCTGTCCGCGGTGACGGGCGGCCTCAACCTGCCGGGCATCTTCTGAGCTCGCGCGAGCGTCCGGCGTGGCGTACCCCGAGCCCCTCGAGGCGCTGATCGTCGCCTTCGAAGCCTTCCCCGGCGTCGGCCGCGTCACCGCCGAGCGCCTGGCGTTCCACGTCCTGCGCGAGCCGAGCGCGCGCGGGCTCGCGCCGGCGATCGAGCGCGCAGCGCGCGACACCAAGCGGTGCTCGACCTGCGGCAACGTGACCGAGCGCGACCCGTGTCCGATCTGCGCCGACCCCGCGCGCGACGCGGCGACGCTCGCCGTGGTGGAGGAGCCGCGCCACGTCGAGGCGATGGAGCGCGCGGCGTGCTTCCGCGGCCGCTACCACGTCCTGATGGGCGCGCTGAACCCCGCCGAGGGCACCGAGGCCGAGCACCTCGGCGTGCGGAACCTCGTCGAGCGCGTGCGCGCCGGCGGCGTGCGCGAGGTGATCCTCGCCACCGACCCTGACGCCGAGGGCGAGGCCACCGCGCTCTACGTCGTCGACGCGCTCGAACGCGCGCTCGACGAGCCGCCGCTCGTCACGCGGCTCGCGCGCGGGTTGCCGGCCGGCAGCGCGCTCGAGTACCTGCACCGCGGCATCCTCGAGGACGCGCTCGAGGGCCGGCGCGCCGTCGGCCGCCGCGCGGTCGAGTAGCGCTCAGGCGGGGTCGGGGCGGTCGAAGGCCGGCGCCGGCTCGCGCCGCGCGACGCGCCGCAGACCGCGCTCCGCGCCCGCTTTCAGGCGGTCCTTCCAGCGGCTGCGGCCGAACGGCGTGATCGTGAACCCCAGCGCGCTCAGACGCGCGTTCATGCCGTGCACCAGCTTCTCGTGCTCCTCGGCCGCGGTGCGCACGCTGATGACGTAGGACACGGCGAGCTCGTCGCCGTTCCGGATCCAGTGCCCCGCGAGCGGCGGCAGGTAGGCCGCGCGTCCGGCCAGGAGGTCGAACACCGCCTCGCGATCGCCGCAGTCGTCGCGGTAGACGGGGAACGCCGCGCGGTGCAGGTAGACGCCCGGCCGCGTGTCGGCGTCGATGAAGCGCGGGTCGTCGTTGTCGTGCACGTGCAGCTCGCGCGCGCCCGTGAGCTGCAGGCAGAAGTTGTGGCTCGGGTCGGCGTGGAAGGCGACGAGCGCACGCGGCGTGCTGAGGTAGAGCTCCGCGCGCACGTCGACGAAGCGCGCGGTCACGCCCGCGAGCTCGCCGTCGAGCAGCGCGGTCCAGCGCTGGCACCACGCGCGCGCGCCCGGGCACCACGCCGACAGGTTGCCCGCGCGCAGCACGCGCCGCGCGCCGGGCGGCGGCGCCAGGAACTCGCGGCGGTCGGTCGGCAGCGGGATGCGGCGCATCTTCTGCCCCGGCGCGTCGCAGGCCTCCAGGTACTCGAGCGCGCCCTCGGGGGCGCCGAGCAGGGCGGCTTCGATCTCCGCGGGGGTGCGCGGCAGGCCCTCGAGCTCGAGCGGCCAGCGCTCGAAGCCCTGGAAGGCGGTGCCCCAGCGGTCGCGCAGGTGGCGCAGCGGTTCGGGCGAGCTCATCGAGAACGGGGGAGCCGGAGGGGGAAGACCTGGCTCCGAGGCGAGCATCCCTCGCGCGCCCGGGATCCGCAAGGGGGCCGCGGGGCCGGGCGACCCGCCGATGGGAGCGGCGGGGCGCTGCGGGCGGTCCGCGCCGCCGCCGCGCGCTCAGGCTCTCGCCGCCGCGCGTCGATAGCCAGCCCACGCCATGGCCGTCCCGACCCCCCGAACGGGCCTGCACGCCCGCGCCGAGCAGAGCCTCGTGCTGGAGCCGCGCATGCTCCAGGCGATCGAGGTGCTGCAGCTCCCGGCGCAGGACCTCGAGGCCTGGTTGCTCGACGCCGCCGAGCAGAACCAGGCGCTGCAGGTCGAGCCGCCGGCCGCGCCCGAGGGCGGGCGCCTCGGCCGCGGTTGGGACGCCACCGAGCGCCACGACGAAGCGCTGCGCAACCAGCCCGAGCGCGCGCCGGGGCTCGTCGCGAGCCTCGCGGAGCAAGCGAGCTGGCTGGAGCTCGAGCCCGCGCTCGACGACGCGCTGCACTTCCTGATCGGCTGCCTCGACGGCAACGGCTACCTCTCGCCGGACGACGAGGAGCTGCTCGACCTCGCGCGGCTCGAGGGCCTCGCGCTCGACGCCGGCGCGCTGGGCCGCGCGATCGCCCAGCTCCAGCGGCTCGAGCCGCGCGGCGTGGGCGGGCGCGACCTGACCGAGGCGCTGCTGCTGCAGCTCGACCCGCGCGCGCCCGACTACGCCGCGCTGTGCCGCCTGGTCGAGGAGTGCCTCGACGACCTCGCGGCGAACCGCATGCCCGCCGTCGCGCGCGCGCTGGGCGTCGAGCTCGACGAGCTCGCGCGCCTCGTCGCGCAACTGCGCGGCCTCGACCCGCGCCCCGGCGCCGGCCTCGCGGAGGAGGACGCGCCGGTGCTGCGCGCGGACGTGCTCGTGCTGCCCACCGAGGACGGTGGGTGGGAAGTCTCCGTCGACCGCGCCGCGCTGCCGGCCGTCGCGCTGGACGCCGAGCTCGTCGAGCTCGCGAAGGACCGCACGCAGGGCCGCGAGGCGCGCGCCTGGGCCCGCGAGCGCGTCGAACGCGCGCGCTGGATCGTGGACGCGGTGCGCCAGCGCGGCGAGACGCTGCTGCGCGTCGCACGCCGCGTGTTCGAGCACCAGGCCGCGTTCCTGGCGGAGGGCCCCGGTCACCTCGCGCCGCTGACCATGAGCCAGCTCGCGGACGAGCTCGAGCTGCACGTCAGCACGATCAGCCGCACCGTCGCCGGCAAGCACGTCCAGACGCCGTGGGGCTTCTTCGCGCTGCGGCACTTCTTCCAGAGCGCCGCGCCCGGCGCGGCCGCCGGCGCCGAGAGCGTCACCGCGCGCGACGACCTGCGCGAGGTCGTGCGCCGCCTGTTCGCCGAGGAGGACCCGCGCGCGCCGCTCTCCGACGAGGACGCCGTGGCCGAGCTCACGCGCCGCGGCCACCCGCTCGCGCGCCGTACGGTCGCCAAGTACCGCACCGAGCTCGGCATCCCCAGCTCCTACCGCCGCCGGCGCTACGCGTAGCGCGGGCGGTCGCGCGCTCGCGCGTCGCTCGGGCCGGCCCGGCCCTGCGGGAACGCGCGCACCCGACTTCGTCAGCGGACGGCCTCGCGGCTCCTGGCGGCACGTCGCGACTCCCGGCCTCCTCGACGACCCGTCCAGGGTCGCCTGCGTCGCCGGGATCCGCACGGCACCGCCAGGGACCGAGTTGCCGTGCCTGGCGCACGCCTTCGCGAATCGACCGGGCTAGACTCCGCGCGCGATGCGCAACGTCCGCATGGAGATCGCCTACGACGGCTCCGCCTTCTTCGGGTGGCAGCGCCAGGACGGCTTCGAGTCGGTACAGGAGGCCCTCGAGGAGGCCGTCTGGTCGGCCTGCGCCGAGCGCGTCGTCGTGCAGGGCTCGGGGCGCACCGACACGGGCGTGCACGCGCTGCGTCAGGTGGCCAACTGCCACCTCGCCACGACGCTCGCCGACGACCGCCTGCGTCACGCGCTGAACGACCACCTGCCGCCGCACGTCGTCGTGAACCGGCTGGAGACCTGCGCCGACGACTTCCACGCGCGCTTCAGCGCCACGGGCAAGCGCTACCTCTACGTCACCGCGACGACGCGCTTCCGCCCGCCCTTCGCGCGCGCCTACGCGAACTGGTCGCACTGGGTGCTCGACTTCGAGGCCATGCGCGCCGCCGGCCGGCTGCTCGTCGGCACGCACGACTTCCAGGGGCTCTGCACGCACCCCGGGACGCGGCACTCGACCGTGCGGACCGTGCGCGACCTGAAGTGGATCCGCCGCCGCGACAAGCTCGCCTTCGTCGTGGAGGCGGACGGCTTCCTCTACAACATGGTGCGCGCGATCGCGGGCAGCCTGTTCGACGTCGGGCGCGGCCGCATGACGGTGGGGGACGTGGCGCACCTGCTGGAGACCGGCGACCGCCGCCGCATCGGACCGACGGCGCCGCCCGAGGGCCTCTACCTGCTGCGCGTGCTGTACGACGAGCCGGTCTTCCGCGGCCGCGACCGGGGCCCGCGGGGGGCGCCGGGCGCGGTGCCGCTGTAGCGCCCCGAGAAATGCAATTTCCCTCTCCCGGCCGCGCGCGCCGGGCCGAAGAGGCCTCACCCCGGCGGGAGCGGTCGGGGGCGGCCGGGGGGCCGCACCGGGACCGTCCCGCCCTACCCCGCGGAGGGGTCGAGCACCTCTCCGCCTGGCCATGGAGATGAGCTTCGCATGAGGACACAGGTCTCGATCCTGCACCACGACTACCCGGCCACCGTGCGCGCCCACGTCGAGGAGCGCCTGCAGCGTCTGCTGCGCTTCGCCGACGCGCGGGTCTCGCTGCGCGCCCGGCTCGAGCGCCAGCGCGACGAGCACCGGGTGGAGTTGATCGCCACGCTGCCGCGCGGCCCCGTGCTGGTGGCCGACGCCCGCGCGGAGGGCTTCCAGGGAGCCCTCGAGGAAGCCCTCGGGCGCATGACGGAGCTCCTCAAGCGACGGCAGGAGCGCCGCACGCGCCTGCGCCGTCGACGCCGGGAGCGCGACGCCGCCTGAGCGCGAGCGCTGCCCCAGGACCCAGGACGCCCGGCCGCCGCGCCGGGCGTCCGCGTGGAGGCGCCGGGCTTTCCAATCTGCTAGGCTTGGCGCCGAGGACCCCACTCCCCCCGAGGTCGGCTCCCCCGAGCCCGCTCGTCGAACGCGCGTCGATGTCGTACTGGAAAGAGTTCAAGCCCAAGAGCTGCAGCATCAACCTCAAGGCCGAGACCAAGGTCGAGGCCCTGGCCGAGATCGTGGACAACATGATCAAGGCGGACGCCCTCGAGGAGGGCCTGCGCGAGAGCGCAGTGACCGCGCTGGAGCGCCGCGAGGAGCTGGCCTCCACCGGCGTGGGCATGGGCGTCGCGATCCCGCACGTCAAGCTGCCCGGGCTGACGCGCGTGGTCTGCACGCTCTCGGTCCACAAGGACGGCGTGGACTGGAACGCCGTGGACGGCGAGGCCGTGCACCTGTTCTTCGCCGTCCTGCGGCCGGAGCGCGCCGGTGACGAGCACGACCCCGAGCGTCACCTCGAGATGATGACGTGGATCGCGCGGCTGGCCCGCGAGGCCGACTTCCGCCGCTTCGCCCGGGCCGCGCGCAACAAGACCGAGCTGGTCGAGCTCCTGAAGGAGATGTCGGCGGTCTGAGCCGCCGCGACCGATCCGTGCAAGGCCCCGCGCAGCCCGAAGGCGAGACCCTCGAGCGGACGGTCACGATCGTCAACTCCGAAGGCCTGCACGCGCGACCGTCGGGCGCGCTCGTGGCGGTGGCGCAGGCCTACGCCAGCGAGCTGCGCATCTCGTGCGAGGACCGCGAGATCAACGGCCGCTCGATCCTCGAGCTGATCTCGTTGGGCGCCAAGCGCGGCACCGAGCTGCGCTTCCGCGCGCGCGGCACGGACGCCGAGGCGCTGCTCGACCACCTCACGCGGCTGGTCGAGTCGGGCTTCGACGAGCTGAACTGAGCCCGGCGTAGCCGCGCCGACGGCGCCCCCGACCGCGGCCGGCGGGGTCGCCGGGCCTCCGCGCCGCGCCGTTCGGCCGGCTCGCCCGTTGCGGAGCGCGCCGCTCGGCCGGAGGCGCGTCCCGCGTCGGCGCCCCAGGACGGGCCCGGGGCCGCTCAGGACCCCGGAAAGCACATTCGGCCTCAACCCGACCCCCTCGGCGGCCCGAAGGGTCTGCCTGTGCGAGGTCCCTCGGCCCCGGAACTCCGGGGGGGCCTCGCAGTGCCCTAGCCATCGGAGGCGGTCGAGGCTGTGTTTCGCAAATCCAAGAGCATCGTGGGGTTGGACATCGGGAGCTCGGTCGTCAAGGCGGTCGAACTCACGCTGGAAGGCCCCGAACCGGTCGTGACGGGCTTCGCCCGCGTCGAGATCCCGCCCGGCGGCACCACCGCCGAGGCGATCGAGGCGGCGTTCCGCGAGGGTCGCTTCCGCACCAAGCGCGTGGTCACCTCGGTGGCCGGGCAGGACGTGGTCGTGCGCTACGTGCCGATGGTGCAGATGTCGGACAACGAGCTGAAGCGCGCCATTCGCTTCGAAGCCGACAAGTACCTGCCGTTCGAGCTCGACGAAGTCGTGCTCGACTGCCAAGGCGTCGCCAACACCGAGCGCCACGGCGAGGAGCAGGAGGGCGCCGGCGGCGAGAACCAGATGACGGCGCTGCTCGCCGCGTGCAAGACCGAGCGCATCGAGGAGCGCGTGCAAGCCGTGCTCGCGCAGGGCCTGCAGCTCGCGGCCATCGACGTCGACCTCTTCGCGCTCGCCAACGCGTGGGAGCTGTGCGGCGTGATGCCCGGCGACGTCTCGGAGGAGGCGCGCGGCATGGCGCTCGTCGACGTCGGCGCGACGCGCACGTCGATCAACGTCCTCTTCGGCGGTCAGACCTGCTTCAGCCGCGAGATCAACATCGGCGGCCAGGACATGACGCAGGCCGTCGCGCGGCGCCTCTCGGTCGAGCCCTTCGAGGCCGAGGCCATCAAGCGCGCCAGCGAGAGCCACGAGGCCGAGGTCAACTCCGCCATCGCGCCGGTCCTGGAGGACCTGGTCAGCGAGATCTCGCTCTCCCTCGACTACGTGGAGCACCACTCGGGCTTCGCGGTCGAGGAGATCCTGCTCAGCGGCGGCGGCGTGCTCGCGCCCGGCGCCTCGGGCTACATCGAACAAGCGTGCGCTCGCCGCGCGCGCACCTGGAACCCCCTGGAAGGTCTCCGTGTGGACGCCAAGCGCGTCGACGTGGAGGAGCTGGAAGCCTGGGCGCCCACCCTGGTCGTCGCGGTGGGCCTTGCCTCGAGAGTTCGCGCAGCATGATCCACATCAACCTTCTCCCCGAGGAGTACCGGCGCCGCGCCAAGACTCCGTTCAAGCTGATGCTCGGGGTCTCCGGCGTCGTGGCGGTCAACGCTTCGCTCGCCGCCTGGGCGGGTTGGCTGGCCTTCGGCGTCGCGGCTCGCGTCGACAGCGAGCACGCGGTGCTGCAGACCGAGAACGACGGCCTGGCCCCGCAGGTCGCGTACCACCAGGCGCTGACGTCGGAGAGCACCCGCCACAAGGCGCGTGAGACGACGCTGGCCGAGGTCACCGCGAGCCGCATCTCGTGGACGCGCAAGCTCGACGAGTTCGTCGACGTGGTGAACCAGGGCGGCGAGGGCTCCGAGCACATGGTCTGGTTCGACGACCTGACCATCGAGCAGAAGAGCGACCCGCGCTCGCAGAGCGCCGGCATCTTCCGCGCGGCGGGCCACTCCGGCTCCGACAACTTCGGTCAGATCGGCAACTTCCTCGACGACCTGGCCGCCTCGTCCTTCATGGAGGACTTCCACGAGCCCGGCCACCCCGAGGGCACCGAGTCCCTCACCGACGAGGAGCTCATGCCGCCCGTCGTGTGGTCGTTCCCGTTGACCGTCGAGCTGAAGACGGTCGAGGAGCGCAAGAAGGACGCGGCTGCGCGCGTCCAGGCCGCGGCCAAGGCTCAGCTCGAGGCCGGCAAGCAGGCGCAGGCGGGAGGAAACTGAGCCGTGAAGAAGGAAACCAAGATCTGGACCGCGGTCTTCGTCACCGGTGGCCTGATGTCGATCGGGCTCGGTGCGCTGATCTACATGCAGTCCGAGAACATCGTGCAGTCGCGCGCGGAGGTGGAAGCCCTGCGCACGCAGGTCACCGCCTCGCGCAAGCTGATCGAAGGCACCGCCGCGCTCGAGCGTGAGGTGATCGTTCAGCGCGAGATGAGCGAGCACATCCGCACGATCCTCCCCGACGAGGAGGACATGAACAACTGGGTGCGGACGATCCAAGGCATGTCCGACGACTCCGGCGTTCGCATCCGGGGTCTGAAGAAGAAGCCGGACGACCCGCGCGCCAAGCCGGGCGCCTTCGACAACGTGAGCTACACGTTCACGCTCGAGGCCGACGCCTTCCAGTTCCTCGACTTCCTCAACCTGGTCGAGACGCACTCGCGCTTCATGCGCGTGCCGCACATCCAGTTCACCGCCGCCAAGCGCGGCTCGGTGGAGGAGAGCGGTTTCGCCGCGCACAAGGTGAAGGTCGACATCGAGACCTTCGTCTACGAGCCGAAGAACGAGGCGCCGCCCGTCAAGATCGACGGCTACGAGCGCAAGCGCGACCTGATGCTGGGCGAGATCAACCGCCGGCGCCAGGACCTGACCTACAGCTCGTTCACGTACCGCGGCGCCCGCGGCCGGCGCGACCCCTGGGTCGACCCGCGCGTGCCCGCCGAGGGCGGCAGCGCCCTCTCGGTGCCGGAGCAGATGGACATCGTCCAGCAGCTCTTCGAGCGCATGCAAGCAGCCAAGGATCAGTACGCGCTGGTCCAGGCCGCCCAGAACGTGATCGAGGAGCGCATGGCGCGCGACGACCTCGAGGTCATGCTCGGCGGCCTCGAGACCGAGGTGCGCCGCCTGGAGGCCGAGAACGCCATCACGTACCTGCCCTCGCAGCGCCGCATGCAGCTCGAGGTGCTCGACGCGATGCTGGCCCTGCGCCAGTCGCTGACCGCCGTCGAAGGCACGCGCGGCCCGAGCGTCGAGCGGTTGCGCGAAGTGCTGGCCGCGATGGAGGAGCACCTCTCCCGCGACGAGTACGAGCTCGCGCTCGACACCTATCGCCTGGTGGACGAGCAGCTCGACTACGTCGAGGAAGACCCGCTGCGCCGGCCCTTCGTCGAGAAGCTGCGCAAGAAGGCCCTCGTGGCCCGCATCGTGCGCGACTTCGAAGGCATCCCGATCGACGTCGGCAGCGTCGCCATCAGCGAGGGCGGGCCGTCCGTCGCCAACATCAACGGGAGGACCGTGCAGGTCGGCGAGATGCTGACCCGCGACCTCCTGATCCACGAGATTCGCACCGATGAGATCCAGTTCGTCTACCGCGGGGTGATCCTCGCACGGCGCTTCTGAGCGGGCGCGTCAGCGTCCCGAGCGGAGCCCGCAAGGCACACGGAAGAAGAGTCACACCATCCATGCAGCTAGCAAAGAAAACCGTCGCCCTGGCGCTCGCCCTGGCGGCCATTACCGCGGCGCCCGTCGGTGCGCAGTACGCGAGTCGTGACAAGTACGTCACGCTGGACATCGTGGAGCGGACCCTCGAGAGCGTGGTCGACTACCTGCGACAGGAGTCGGGCGCGAACATCGAGATCATCGACACGGACAAGGACGTCCTCTCGACGGCCGTCATCCGCAGCATGAACGTGAGCGACATCCGCTGGGACGTCGCCCTCGAGATCGCTGCGGAGAAGGTCGGCGCCGTCGTCGAACGCCGCAAGAACGGGGTCATCTACGTGACCAAGCCCGCGCCGTTCACGTACAAGACGACGCAGGACGAGGACATCCGCAGCATCATCTCGAGCATCGCCGCGGTCTCCGGGGAGAACATCATCGTCGCCCCCGAAGTCATGGGCAAGCTCTCGGTGCACTTCAACGGCGTGCCGTGGCGTGACGCTCTCGAAGTCGTCGCGAAGACGCGCGGCTACACCGTCGTGGAAGAGCGCGGCGGCGTCCTGCGCGTCGTCGACCCGCTCCTGCTCCAGGACCAGCTCATCACGCACAGCTACCAGCTCCGCTACCTGCGCCCGAAGAGCAACTACGTCCCGGTCATCAAGTCCGAGTTCATCCAGGGCAACGCCGAGGCGCCCAAGGGCAAGGCGAACGAGCACTTCACCGTGCTGCCCGCGCTGTCCAAGGCGCTCTCGACCGCCGGCGCGCTCGACTACATCGAGACGCAGAACGTGATCATCGTGCGCGACACGCAGCAGGCTCACCAGCAGATCGAGGAGATCCTGGCGACCCTGGACGTCGAGCCCATGCAGGTCTTCTGCGACGTGAAGTTCGTCTCGACCTCGAACGGCGACCTCCTGAACCTCGGCGTCGACTACGGCGACACCGGTCCGGTGGTCACGATGAGCGGCGGCCAGATCCCGATCACCTTCCCGTTCGATCCGGGCAGCGGCGGTTGGGAGGACCTGATCATCGCGAACAACTCGGGCAAAGGTCCCTGGTACTCGAGCGACACCTCGCTCGGCCCGAACTTCAACAACGGCGCCACGTTCATCCCCGACACGATCTACGGCGCGCTGAGCTTCACCGACGTCACCGCCGCGCTGCGCCTCCTGCAGCGCGACACGTCGACCGAGGTGATCCAGGCGCCCAAGCTGATCGCGCTCGACGGCCGCGAGGCCACCATCTTCGTCGGTGAGACCATCCGCTACGCCGAGGCGAAGTCCGAGCAGGGGCAGGCCGGCGGCCTGCAGCTCTCGGTGGCCGAAGCGTCGAACTCCCCGGTGGAGGTCGGCTTCCAGCTCCTGATCAAGCCGCACATCGTGCCCGGCAGCGATCAGATCGAGATGGAGGTCATCCCGAAGGAGACCAGCCTCTCGGGCACCGGCAACTCGCCGCTGGCGCCTCCCGGCTTCGACGTGTTCACGCTGGGCGCTTCGGGCCTCGAGGGCTCCATCGCGCTGCCGCGGACGCGCTCGTCGACCATCGTCACGACGATGATGCTCGACAACGGCCAGACGGCCGTGATCGGCGGCCTGACCACGGACTCCGAGGTCGAGACCGAGACGCGCGTGCCCGGGCTGTCGGCGATCCCGCTGCTCGGTGAGCTCTTCAAGTACCGCGAGCACAACGTGCAGAAGCAGAGCCTGATGGTCTTCCTGACGCCGACCATCGTGCGCTCCAAGGACGACCAGGAGCGCCTGCTGCAGAGCGAGCTCCAGCGCCGTCGCGCCAAGCTGAAGGACGAGATCGAGGCGCTCACGGGCGTGCAGCCCGCCGCCGAAGAGGGGCAGTGACTCCCCCGGCCTCGGCTCCGCCATCCAGGGGGCCCCTCGCCGCGCCGCGGTGGGGGGCCCCCGGTCTTGGGCGCGGCTCCTCGGCCCCTCGCCCGGGACCGGGGCGTTGCCGCGAGCGCGCACTTTTCTCGCTTGGGCGTTCCCCTCGTCCGGCCGATACGCGAGGATGACGCCAGGGAGGACCCGCCGGGGACTCCCCACCGGGCCGGAGCCGGCACGCGGCCTCGACCTCGCTCCTCGCAGGGCGGAGGTCCCCGCAGCGCCCTCCGAAGCCCCCCCGCGCGCGCCGTGGCTCATGGAGCGCCGGGGGGAGGACGCACCCCGGAGTCTCATCGGCCAGGGCGGTCCGCAGGACCGCTCCCGCGCGGGGCCTCGCCCCGTACACCTCCACAGACCGAGCCCGTCCAGGCGCTCGCCGTCGACGCTCTTTCCAGACCCGCGCCCGAGCGCGCCCGCCCCCTCGCGGTGGCGGACGCCCCGGCGCCCCCCGGTCGCGCCTCGGACTCGTCCGCGGCCGGCCGCGCGCGGGCGCCCTCGACGCAGCGGACCGGGAGGGCCTCGCGACGCGCGCGCGGGCCGCGCCCCACGAAGGGGCGACCGTTCACTGACATGACGCAAGCACACGACTCGGGGGCCGAGAAGGCCCCGAGCTTCGGAGCCTTCCTCGAGCAGGCTCCCGAGGGCTCCACGAGCCCTGACAACTCCACCGACTCCTCCGGCGGCGCCGCCGCCACCCGTCCTCGTCGTCGACGAGGGTCGCGCGGCGGACGCCGCCGCAGCGGACGCACCAAGGCCGAGGGCGACGAGAACGCCGAGGCCGAGGAGTCGCCCGACGAGGACGTCGAACTCTCCGAGGAGGCCGTCGAGGCCGCCGCGGAAGCCGTCTCGGACGACGACGCCGACGAGGACAAGCCGGCGCGCAAGAAGCGCTCGCGCCGCGGTCGGCGCGGCAAGCGCGGCGCCACGACCGAGAAGAGTGCCGAGAAGAGCGCCGCAGAGGGCGCGCGCTCCGCCTCCGCCGAGGGTGCGGAGGAGGACGACGCCGAGGACGGCGACGAGACCGCCGGCGAGATCGCCCCCGGGCGCAAGAAGCGCGGTCGTCGCGGCGGCCGCGGCGGTCGCAAGCGCCGGCGGCGGGACGAGGACGACGAGGCGGACGAGCGCGGCTCGGCCGCGGTCGCCGAGTGGATCCCCGGTGAGGAGGACGACCTCCCCGAGCTCCCCGAGCTGCCGGACGACGCAGAGCTCCTCGACGAGGGCCCCGGCGGCTCCAAGAAGAAGCGCAAGCGCCGTCGCCGCAAGTCCAAGGCCTCCGACGTCGACGAGGACGACTTCGACGACGACGACGAGGAGGACGAGGACGAAGAGGGCGGCACGCGCGCCAAGAAGGCCAAGAAGAAGGTCGCCAAGCCCGACCGCCAGATCCTGGTCAACGCCTCCGACCGCGAGGAGATCCGCGTCGCGGTGGTCAAGGACCAGCGCATCATCGACTTCCAGATGAACGTCGAGAGCGACAAGTCGCTCGTCAACGACATCTACCGCGGGCGCGTCGTGAACCTCGAGGAGTCGATCGGCGCCGCGTTCATCGACTTCGGCCGCGGCCGCAACGGCTTCCTGCACACGTCGGACGTGCTGCCGGCCTACGGCGAGAAGGGTTGGGACCTGACCAAGCTGCTCTCCGCGCGCATCGACGCCGAGGACTGGGACGAGAACTCCAGCCAGCCGCACATCGCCGACGAGCTCGACGACGAGCACGAGGGCGACGACGGCGCGGACGAGAAGCCTTCGGGCAAGGACGGCGGTCGCGGCAAGCAAGGCCGCGGCAAGCGCCGCCGCTCGCGCCCGCGGCAACCCATCAAGGACATGCTCAAGGTGGGGGACCGCGTCGTCGTGCAGGTCACCAAGGACGCGATCGGCGACAAGGGGCCGACGCTGACGACCTACATCTCGATCCCCGGGCGCTACCACGTGCTCATGCCGTCCACCGATCACCGCGGCGTCAGCCGCAAGATCGAGGACGCCCGCGAGCGCCGGCGCCTGAAGAAGATCCTCGACGGGCTCGAGATCCCCGAGGGCATGGGCGTCATCGCGCGCACCGCGGCGAAGGGGTGCACGAAGGTCGAGCTCAAGCGCGACCTCGACTACCTGCTCGACGCGTGGAACCGGCTCTCGAAGCGCGTCTCGAGCGGCAACGGTCCGCTCGCGCTCTACCAGGAGTCCGACGTCGCCATCCGCACCGTGCGAGACCTGTTCGGGCCGCAGACGGAGTCGGTCATCGTCGACGAGCCCAAGACCTACGAGCGCGTGAAGGAGTTCGCCGAGCTCCTCATGCCCGAGTACGTCGACCGCATCAAGCTGCACGAGGGCGACCGCCCGCTGTTCCACAGCGCCGGCATCGAGCAGGAGTTCGAGCGCATCTTCTCGCGCCGCATCGAGCTGCCCTCCGGCGGTTCGATCGTGTTCGATCAGGCCGAGGCGCTCGTCGCCATCGACGTGAACTCGGGCAAGACGCGCACCTCGAGCCACGACTTCGAGGAGATCGCGCTGAAGACGAACATGGAGGCGGTCCCCGAGATCGCGCGCCAGATCCGCCTGCGCGACCTCGGCGGCATCCTGGTCGTGGACTTCATCGACATGATGAAGAACTCCAACCGGCGCAACGTCGAGAAGGCCTTCCGCAACGAGCTGGCCAAGGACCGGGCGCGCTCGAAGGTCGGCCGCATCTCGCAGTTCGGCCTGCTCGAGATGACGCGCCAGCGGCTGGGCCCGGGCATGAGCAAGAAGCTCTTCCAGCCCTGCGGCACCTGCCGCGGCCTGGGCCGGGTGCGGACGCCCGCCTCGCGCGCCGCGTCGATCCACCGACGCCTGGGCTCGGCGATGACGCTGAAGGGCTTCTCCACCGTCGAGGTGCGCGCGCACCCCGACGCCCTGCAGTACCTCAAGAAGGAGTACGCGCGGGAGCTCGACGAGCTCGAGAAGCAGCACAGCCGCAAGCTGACCTTCACCGACGCGCCCGACCAGCTCGAGGACAGCGTGCTGCGCTACCTGCGGGCCGACGGGCGCGAGGTGCGCCCGGGCGGGCGCCGCAAGCGCTGACGGGGCGAGGGGGGGGGCCGCTCCGCGCCGCCGGGCGCCGCCCGGCGGAGCCCGCCCTCCCCAGAAAACCCGCCGGCCCTCTTTCCGCGTCGAGCCGGGACCGCTACCCTACTCGGCCCTCAGCCCGGAGGCGCCCGCCTCCCGGGCGCCCCCCATTGCACCACCCCCAGCGGGAGCGCCAGACGTGTACGCGATCATCAACGACTCCAACCAGCAGACCACCGTCCGAGCCGGGGACGTGATCCTCTGCGACCTGAAGAAGGACGCGAAGGCCGGTGAGACCATCACCTTCGATCAGGTGCTGCTCGTGGGCAACGAGGGCACGGTGAAGGTGGGCGCGCCGACGGTGAAGGGCGCCAGCGTCACGGGCGAGGTGCTCGGCGAGGCCAAGGGCCCGAAACTGGTCGCCTTCCGCTTCAAGCGCCGCAAGAACGTGCGCGTCAAGCGCGGACACCGCCAGCACTTCACGCGCGTGCGCATCACCGAGATCAACGCCTAGTCCAGGCCCAGCAGCAGCACTCCGACCGAACCATGGCACACAAGAAGGGACAAGGCTCCAGCCGCAACGGCCGCGACTCCAACCCGCAGTTCCGCGGCGTGAAGCGCTACGGCGGTCAGAACGTCACCGCCGGCACGATCCTCGTTCGCCAGTGCGGCACGCGCTTCAAGCCCGGCCACAACGTGGGCATGGGCAAGGACTACACCCTCTACGCGCTGATTCCCGGCACCGTGCGCTTCCAGGCCGGCCGTCGGGTCCACGTGGACCCCGCGGTCAGCGCCTGAGCGACCGCGTCCGCGCCTGCACGAGAGGGTCCGCCGCCGCCCCGAGGGGGAGGCGGCGGATCCGTCGTTCCGGGCCGCGGCGCCTCCGACCCCAGCGACCCTCCAGCGCACCGCCATGTTCCGCGACGAAGCCGTGATCGAGGTCCACGCCGGCAAGGGCGGTGACGGGCTCGTCTCGTTCCGACGCGAGAAGTACGTCCCGCGCGGCGGGCCGGACGGCGGCGACGGCGGCGACGGCGGGAGCGTCGTGCTGGTCGCGAGCGAGGACGAGTCCTCGCTGCTGCGCGTCGGCCGACAGTACCGCTACAGCGCCGAGGGCGGCCGCCCGGGCGGCACGAAGAAGTGCGCCGGCCGCGGCGGCGAGGACGTCGAGGTCGCCGTCCCCGTCGGCACGCTGATCTACGACGCCGAGCGCGGCAACCTGCTGCGCGACCTGGCCGAGCCCGGCGCGCGCCTGGTCGTGGCCGAGGGCGGCAAGGGCGGCCTCGGCAACGTGCACTTCGCCAACGCGGTGCGCCAGGTCCCGCGCCTCGCCACGAAGGGCAAGCCGGGCGAGCGGCGCGAGCTGCGCCTCGAGCTCAAGCTCTTCGCCGACGTCGGTCTGGTGGGCCTGCCCAACGCGGGCAAGAGCACGTTCCTCTCCGCGGTCACCGCGGCGCGCCCCAAGATCGCGGACTACCCCTTCACGACCCTCGATCCGCAGGTGGGCATCGCCGACCTCGGCGAGGGGCGCGCGCTCTGCCTGGCCGACCTGCCGGGCCTGATCGAGGGCGCCGCCGAGGGGCACGGCCTCGGCCACCGCTTCCTCAAGCACGTCGAGCGTTGCCGCGTCCTGCTGCACCTCGTCGACGTGTCGCCGAGCGCCGACACGGACCCCGTCCAGGCCTACCGCGTGATCCTGGCCGAGCTCGAGGAGTTCTCGCCCGAGCTGTTCGCCAAGCCGCGCCTGCTCGTGGCGACCAAGTGTGAGGGGGCCGAGGGCGAGGCGGAGCGCGTGGCCGCGCTCGAGGCGGAGGCCGGCGCGCGCGCGCTGTGCATTTCCGCGGTGCGCCGCGAGGGCCTGCGCGCCGTGCTGGAGTCCGCTTGGGCCCCCGTGGCCGCGGCGCGCGGTTGATCCGCCGGCCGCCGGCGCCCCGGCAGGGGGCCTGCGGGGCTCCCCACGACCTGCCCCGAGGAGACCGACCGCGGTCAAGATCGCCCGTCCCGGCGGCCGATCCAGGGACTCACTCGCCTCCCCGGACACGGAGCCAGCGTGCAGGATCCCAACGACTCGGCGGCGCCCAAGCCGCTCCCGGACTTCGACAAGCCCGTCAACGCCGCCCGCCTCGCCCGCCAGGCCGCCGAGACCTCGCAGGCGCCCGCGGAGCCGCGCGTGGAGGTCGAGCAGATCGATCTGCCGGGCGAGCGCCCGGAGGAGGCGCGCCAGCCCTCCGTGCAGGCCGCGAAGGCCGCCGAGGTCGAGCGCCTGTCGCAAACGCACACCTCGCCGCGCCACCAGATCGAGGCCTGGCTCGCCGGCATGGTGCACGCCAAGGCGAGCGACTTGATCCTGCGCGCCGGCGCGCGGCCCTCGCAGCGCGTGGCGGGCAAGATCCACTTCCTGCCCGGCCGCGTGCCCGGCCCCGGGCCGCTGCTCGAGGTGCTCACCGGCGTGATCGGCGAGAAGCGCATGGAGCACTGGGCCGAGCACGGCTCGGCCGACGCCGCGTTGCACCTCGACGGCCTGGGCCGCTTCCGCCTCAACGCCTACAAGCAGATGGGGGAGCCGGCGGTCGTGATCCGGCGCATCAACGAAGGCGCGCCGGACATCGACGAGCTGGGCCTGCCCGTGGAGACGCTGAAGAAGCTCTCCATGCGCAAGCGCGGCCTGATCCTCGTGACGGGCATCGCCGGCTCGGGCAAGTCGACGACGCTCGGCGGCATGATCCAGTACATGAACACGCAGGTCGAGCGCCACGTCGTGACGCTCGAGGACCCGGTCGAGCTGCTGTTCAAGGAGGACCGCTGCGTCATCAGTCAGCGCGAGGTCGGCACGGACTGCCTCGACTTCCAGGACGGCTTGCGCCACGCGCTGCGCCAGAGCCCGGACGTCATCCTGATCGGCGAGATGCGCGACGCCGAGACCGTCAATGCGGCGCTCGACGCGGTCGAGACGGGCCACATGGTCATGTCGACGCTGCACACGGTGAACGCGCCGCAGACGGTCGACCGCATCCTCTCGTTCTTCGGCGCCGACCAGCACGACCAGGTGCGTCAGCGCCTCGCGGACAACATCGTGTGCGTGCTCTCGCAGCGCCTGCTGCCGCGGCTCGAGGGTGGCGGCATGGTGCCGGCGTTCGAGTTGATGGTCTCGACGCCGCACGTGCGCGAGCTCCTGCTCGAGGGCGGCAAGACGGCCGGCCTCGCGCGCGTGATCGAGCAGGGCAACGAGGAGGGCCTCGTGTCCTTCAACCAGTGCCTGCGCAACCTGGTGCTGACGCGTCAGGTGGGCCTCGAGGACGCGCTCGCCGCCAGCGACCGCCCCGAGGAGCTGGTGCTCGCGCTGCGCGGCATCACCGGCTCGAGCGGTCGACCCGATCGCCGCGGCCCGCACGCCGCGTCCCAGGACGGGCCGGCGCGCGACGTGGGCACCTCGGGCCTGCGCCTGGCCGGCAACGACTAGGAGCCTGGCCGAAGCGCGCGCTTCGGCGTCCGACGCATCCTCCGGCGGACGACCGCGGCGCGCCGGCGGCGGCACCGCAGCGGTGGACGGAGCGCCGAGTCGCGCCGCCGTTCGCCGCGCCGCTGCGCCGATTCCGCGGGAAGAAGGGCCCGGTGCGGTCGTCCCGGGGCCCGCGGAGGCGTCGCGGCGAGGTTGCGCCCCCCCTCGCGGCGACCTACCCTGCTCCCACCCGCCATGAACATCAACACCCTCAAGGGCCTCACGTGGCTCGTCTCCGCCGGTCTGGCCGCGGGGCTCGTGTTCTACGTCTACGACTTCACGCAGCGCCGGGAGTCGATCAACACGCCCCGGATCAGCCAGGAGCAGGCGCGCGAGGTCTTCGACGGCGCGAAGATCCCCGAGGGTCCCAAGACCACCATCAACAACTCCAAGCAGGTGGAGCGGGCCTTCCTGGAGCTCAACTGGAAGGGCGAGCGCCCGCCGAAGCCGGTCGAGCCCAAGGTCACGCAGACCCAGCCGACGAAGGTCCCCGAGACGCCCGTGAAGGACCTGCTCACCGTCTACATGGTGATGGAGGACACGCTGTACCCCGACCAGGGGCGCGCGTCGGTGCAGTACAAGCCGGCCGCCAAGGTCAACAACGGCGCGAAGGGCGCGACCCTGCTCGAGGAGCTGCGCGTCGGCGACCGCCTCGCGAAGCCGCACGAGTACGCCAAGGTCAAGTCGATCACCGTCGAGCGCGGCATCACCTTCGTCTTCGACGACGAGGCGCGCTCCGAGGAAGACGTGCAGGTCGAGGAGTACGACTACGAGAAGTTCATCCACGTGGTCGGCATCGGGCAGGCGCCGATCACCGCGCCGGGCATCACGGTGCCCAGGCTCTCGCGTGAGGCCTGGCGGCCCGAGCGCACGACGCGCACGAAGGAGAACAACTACGTCATCGGGACCGAGGACGCGCGCGTGTTCGCCGAGGACTACGGCGGCATCCTCGCGCGCGAGGTGCGCCACGCACGCCACCGCGACCCGAAGACCGGCAAGTACGACGGCATCGAGCTCAAGCACGTCGAGCCTGGCGGGCGCCTCGCCGCGCACGGCGCGCAGAGCGGCGACGTCATCAAGTCGATCAACGGCCACCCGGTGACGTCGACGTCCGAGGCCATCACCTTCGTCAAGAACCACCAGGACGAGTACACGACCTGGGAGGTGGTGGTGGAGAACAAGGGCAAGACGCGCACGATCGTCTACGAGTCGCCGTCGGGCGAGTGAAGCCCCGGCGTCGGCCGCGATGAGCGCGCGCCCGCTGCTCACCGCCGATCTCGGCAACAGCGCCGCCAAGCTCGCGCTATGGCGCGACCTCGGCGCCGCCGAGCCCGAGCGCGCCGTGACCGTGCCGTGGGGGACATACCTCGACGCGGCGTTGGTCGAGCTGGGCGCCGCGGCGCGCGTGCTCGCCTGCGGCGTCGCGGGCTCGCAGCGCGCGCACGAGCTCGCCGACGCCTGCGCGCGCGCCGGGCTGCCCACGCCGGCCGAGCCGCGCCTCGACCTCGCGATCGCCTGCCGCGACGCGCACACCGTCGGCCGCGATCGGCTGTTCGCGGCGCGCGGCGCGTGGGCCCTGCTCGCGGAGCCTGCGCTCGTCGTCGACGCCGGCACGGCGCTCACCGTGGACGCGCTCGGACGCGCGCCGGACGGCGCGCCGTGCTTCCTCGGCGGCGCGATCGCGCCGGGACCGCGGCTGCTCGCCGCGCTCGCGCGCGGGACGGCGCAGCTCTTCGAGGTGCGCGCCGACCTGCGCGCGCGGCGCTCGGGCGCGACTCCGCGAGGCGCTCGTGAGCGGCGTGACGCACGGCTTCCGCGGCGCGGCGCGCGAACTCGTCGCGCGCGTCGGCGCGGAGGCGGGGCTCGCGGACGCGCCGCTGTGCCTGACCGGCGGGCGGCCGAGCTGCTCGCCGACCTGGCGCCCGGCCGACGCGTCGTGCACGACCCGTGGCTCGTGGCTCGCGGACTCCTGGCCGCCGCGCGCGGCGAGGTCGGCGCGTGACGACGCTGGAGGAGCTCACGCCGCGCGGGAGCGGCGCGGTGAGCGTGCTGGCGCTGGTCGGGCCTGGGGCCGCGACGCTCGCCGCGGCGCTGGCCGGCCGCGCGCTCGCGCCAGGGAGTCCCCGCGCTGGCGCGCCTGACGCTCGCGGGCGAGGCGCTCGACGAAGCGCTGGTGCTCGTGCGCGACGACGCGCGCGTCGAGCTGCACGTCCACGGCAGCGTCGCGCTCGTCGCACGCCTGCGCGCCGGGCTCGCCTCGCGCCGCCCGAGCCGCCGCGCGGGGCCGAGGCGCGCGCGCCCGGCTCGTGGGCGGCGCGCCCGGCGAGGACGGCGCGCGCCTGCTGCTCGATCAAGCCGGCGGGGCACTGCGTCGACGCCTCGCGACCTGGGCCGCGCTGGACGACGCCGCGCTCTCCGTAGACGCCGCGCAGCTCGCGCGCGACTCCGCGCTCGCGCGCCACGCGCTCGAGCCGGCGCGCGTCGTGCTCGTCGGGCCGACGAACGCGGGCAAGTCGACGCTCTTCAACGCGCTGGTGGGCAGCGAGCGCGTCGTCGTCGACGCGGCTGCCGGCACCACGCGCGACCTCGTGGTCGAGCGCGCGACGCTGGGGGCCTGGCCGGTGGACCTGGTCGACACCGCCGGCGAGCGCGAGCTCCCCGGCGCGGCGGCGGGGGAGCTGGTCGAGCGCGAGGGCCAGCGCCTGGCGCGTCATGCGCTGGAGGGCGCCGCGCTCGTGCTGCGCTTGGTGCCGCCCGGGGACGCGACCGCGGCGGCGCGGGGGCCGCGCGCGCGCGTGCTGCACACACAGGGCGATCGGCCCGGCGCGCACCCGCGGCGCTGCGCGCGCGCGACGAGCCCGCTGCGGCCGCCCGCGCGGTCGCGGAGGCGTTCCGCGCGGCGCTCAGGCTGCCCGAGCGCGCGTGGAGCCCCGGCCGCGGGCTCGCCTTCGACGCGGCGACGCGCAGCCTGGTGCAGGAGCTCGGCGACCTCGCGCCCGCCGCGGCGCGCGCCCGCGCCGCGCGTTGGTGCGACGAGGAGCCGCTCGACGATTGATGCCCGCCGCGGCGCGGGCTACCCTCCTCTCCCGGATGCCTGCGCCGCGCCACCTGGTCTCGATCGACGACCTCTCCCTCGCGGAGATGGAGGCGATTTTCGAGACGGCCAAGCGCTACTCCGAAGACACGCGCGCCTGGGCCGACGTCGCCCGCGGCAGCATCGCGGCGACGCTGTTCTACGAGCCCTCGACGCGTACGCGGTTGTCCTTCGAGTCGGCCATGCTGCGCCTCGGCGGCGGCGTGATCACCGCGGCCGACATGAGCCGCTCGAGCGCCTCGAAGGGCGAGTCGCTCGCGGACACGATCCGCGTGGTCAGCGGCTACGCCGACGCGATCATCCTGCGCCACCAGAGCGAGGGCGCCGCGCGCCTGGCCGCGGAGTACGCCGACATCCCGGTCATCAACGCGGGCGACGGCAGCCACGAGCACCCGACGCAGACGCTCTGCGACCTCTACAGCCTGTGGATCGAGCGCGGGCGCATCGAGGGCCTCGACGTCGTGTTCGCGGGCGACCTGCGCTACAGCCGCACGATCCACTCGTTCGCGTACGCCTTGGCGCGCTTCCGCGCCAACATCGTGTGCGTGCCGCAGCCCGGCTTCGAGCTGCCGGCGTACGTCGTGCAGCGCCTGCGCGAGGAGTTCGGGGTCGAGCCCGTGCGCGCCGAGGCCGGCCGCCTCGGCGAGCTCGCCTCGAAGAGCGACGTGCTCTACCTCACGCCGCAGAAGCCGCACCAGCTCAGCCTCTTCACCGACCCGAAGGGCCTCAGCGTCGATCACGTGGACGCGGTCTACATGACGCGTCCGCAGACCGAGCGCTTCAAGCAGGAAGCGCAACTCGACGAGACGCAGTACCTGCAGCTCGGGCAGCGCCAGATGGCGGCCGAGTCGCTGCGCGACGCGGTCGTCATGCACCCGCTGCCGCGACGCGAGGAGATCAACGCCGACATGGACGGCGATCCGCGCTCGATCTACTTCAAGCAGGCCGCGCGCGGCGTGCCGATCCGCATGGCGATCCTCGCGAGCTTGCTCGGCGAGACCGACTGCCTGAAGGGCGAGCCGGTCGCCCAGAGCCCGGCGTGGGACGCGCAGCGCGAAGGCCTCGTGTGCCCGAACGAGAACTGCATCTCGCACACCGAGGCGCGCCACGTCTCCTCGAAGTACCGCCTCGCCTCGCGCCTGCCGCTGCGCGCCACCTGCGCGTACTGCTCGCAGGCGATCCCGTTCGGCGCGGTGGGCTGCTCGACCTCGCGGCTCTACCACCTGCCCGACTCGCGCGACCTGCGCAAGATCCGCCCCGACCACCTGGTCTTCTTCCGCGACGCCGCGCACGCCGAGGCCACCGGCTACCAGGCCGCGGCGAACGTCGGCAGCGCCGGCTAGGCGTTCGTCTCGGACGGGCTCCCCCGCGGCCGGGGTCGGAGGCGAGACCGCGGTGGGGGAGCGGCCCCGCGCGCGGGCCTCGGCTCGGGCGGGCGCACCGCTCGCCGACCGCTTTCGCACGGAGCGCCTCCCGAGGCCGTGTGCGCTACCGCACAGGGCTCGGTCCCAGGGCGCTGGGCGGTCGCACAGCGCCCGGGCCGGCGGGGTGGGAGCGCGGGGGGCTCGGCAGCGCAAGTCGCTGGTCTCCAAGACCTTGCGTCCACGCACCTGGGCCGGTCGGGCTGGCACGCGGTTTGCCCTCCTGGGGCCGATCCCCGACGCTGCCGGGCGGGGCTTCGACGATCCCCCGGCCTCGACCTCTTTCCCAACTCGACTTCGCAGGCCACGCAGACGGACGCTTCGTCCTCCGTCCGACGTGGGCCGGGACGCGCGAGCGACGGCCGCTTCCGAACCAGCGGCGCGGCGCTTCGCGCGGTCGAGGCGCCGCCGAGCGGGGTCTCGGCCTTGACCCAGCCCCCGTTGGCGGGAGAATGACGGCCCCATCCCCTCCCGCTGGCCCCCGATCCCCCGTCCGGGCCCCAGGAAGCGCGATTCTTCCCGGGCCACCCGTCACGGTCGGGTCGCGGGGAGATACGTCAGCGCGGAGGCGGCCGGTCCGCTCTCCTCCCTCTCCGTCCCCCGTCCCGTCTCACCGTGCACGCGTCTCCCGCCCAGCCCCGCGGGAGCGCGCCGAGGAGCCGCCCGTGCGGTACCTCGCCGGTCCGAGTCTCGGCCCGGGTCGCCTGCGATCGCAGCTCTCTGCTCGGCAGGCTTCCCTGCCGACCCCTACCAACGACCTTCGCTCCAATGAGAAAGCAAATCCTCCCGTCGACCTTCGGACGTTCCGCCACGCGCGGCGCCGCGAAGTCCGCGCACACGTTCGCCCTCGGCGCAGGGATGCTCGCTGCCGTGCTGCTCGCGAGCTGCGGCACCGGCAAGTCGACCAAGATCGGCAGCACCGCCGGCGCGCCCGGCACGATCGCGGTGCAACCGGATCCGGCCATCGGCTCGAGCTCGTTCGTGGTGGAGGGCAACCGCCGCGGTCAGGCGAGCGACGTCAAGATCCTGGGCGTCTACTGGGGTCGCCTCGCGGCGGTCGCGGACGTCTCGGGCGAGGTGCAGAACCGCGACTACGTGATCGGGGAGAACATCCGCACGAACTCGATCTACGACGTCACGACGAACCCGATCACCGACCAGACCTTGGTGACGATCCAAGCCCTGGCGGGGACCTCCGCGTACGAGCAGGCGTTCCTCGCGCTGGACGCGAACCTGACGCCGGTCCAGCCCAAGGGCCTGGACGCGAACGAGACGGGACCCTTCTCGATGGCGCCGCGCAACGCGACGCTCGTCGTGGTCTTCGACGACCTGCTCGATCCGCGCTTCGACAGCGGTCAGTGGAAAGACAGCTTCGGCAACGACCTGGTGAACGCGAGCTCGGGGCAGCTCTCGAAGCAGGTCCTGAAGGTGCGCACGGGGTACCCGCCGGCTTCGCCCTACGAGACGCGGGTGGTGATGGATCGCAACCACGGGGACGTGGCCGACTTCGACGGCGACGGCACGCCGGAGTTCCACCCGACGCGCGTGATCGTGTCGAGCACGGTCACGACGGTCGAGGCCGAGGCCTCCGACCCGCCGCTGGCGGTGAACTCGCTGGGTCTGCCGGCGTCGATCGTGACCACCGACCCGAACCTGGCGCTGCGCATCCCCACGCACCTCAACCCCGCCGTCGGTCAGACGCAGCTCCTGGTCAACGCCAGCGGCCACACCGTGGGCTTCACCTCGAACGGTCCGCGTGACACGACCGTCACCACGAACGACGTGGTGCGCTCGATGCGCAGCGGCGGCGAGACCGCGCTCACCGGTGACCTCAACAACGGCTTCCTGCTCGACGAGGAGCCGCCGCGCCTGATCGGCAACATCTCCGCGAACATCAGCGTCGCGCCGGTCGAGAGCCCGACCCTGCCCGGCCGCTACACGCTGCCGCAGGTGGACTACGTCGTCCCGGCCTGCTCGCCCACGCCGAAGGTCGGTGACGTGGTGACGCAGGGCAACGTGAAGGCCCAGGTGGTGAACTTCGGTACGCAGGCCGGCCCGACCATCGTGAACATGGTCGTGCAAGTGATCGCGCCCCTCGGCGGCGAGCTCGTCCAAGGCAGCGTGCAGATCCTCACGCCCTACGACCCGGTGACGGACTACGCACCGTGCTTCGTGCGCTTCTCGCCGAACGCCGGCCAGGCGCCGAACCTGGACGTGTCCAAGGTCTCGCAGGTCGTGCTGACCTTCAGCGAGCCGATGGACCCGACCTCGCTCACCGCGTTCGACACGATGACGGTGACGCGCAAGCAGACCGACCCGACCGCGCACGACATCGTGGTCGGCCGCGTGGTGCCCTCGCCCGACCTGCGCACGTTCACCTACGACCACAACGGCGTGCCCTTCGCGCACGAGATCGCGTCGTCCGAGCGCTACTACTTCAACCTCGGCTCGGGTGAGGACGGCCCGCGCGACCTCGCCGGCAACGCCATCGAGTTCGCCCTGCCGCAGGTGGAGTTCCGCCTCGACCCGACCGAAGGCACCGAGCGCAACGGCGGCGTCGCCCTGCGCTTCAACGCCTTCGACGAGCTCTTCGGGGACGAGTTCCCCGAGCTGCGCAACGGCCAACTGCTGTACGACTTCCAGCTCGAGCGCATCCTGCCGCGTCCCGTGGCGCGCTTCGCCGTGCCGGCCGACCGTACGCAGCCGGTGCCCAGCGTCATGGCGCCGTTCGTCCAGGGCGTGCAGACGCCGCTGTCGCCGCTCGGCTCCAAGCTGCAGACCGTCTGGCGCTACTGCGACCTGGGCATGGCGATCACCGACGAGACCAACATGAACATCGACGTGGAGACCCTCGCCTGGTCGCCCATCGGTGCCAACGTCGTGGCCGACACCTACGGTCAGTTCGAGGTGCGCCTGAACACCAGCCTGCGCCTGCCCGACGAGGTGCTGGACGCGAACGGCTTCCCGCAGTGGCCGAACTCCGGCCTCGTGGCGGCCTACGCCTCCAACTTCCTGAGCTCCAGCGCCGACCCGCAGGTCGTCGTGCACCCGCGTGACCTCGGCTACGTGGTCAACCCGGCGGACCTCTACCAGAACGGCCCGACGACCTTCCTGGGCTTCCCGCTGAACCGCACCATCCCGCTCGATCAGTACCGCTACTACACGTGGCGCGACACGGCCGTGCTGGCCAAGGGCGGTCCCTCGGGCGCCGGCGCGCCGCCGGACCAGGAGCAGCAAGTGCTCCAGGACACCTCGGCCAAGACCTACACCGCGAACCAGGTGCGCACCATCGGCCTGCCGCTGCTCATGGAGTACCGCTGCTACCCCGAGGACAACGCCCTGGGTCTGAACGCCTTCGACATCTCGCTGGCGTGCAACTCGTCGGCGCGGCCCAACTTCCGCGCCTTCTCGTCGGGCGGCTACAACGCTGCCGGCGACCCGGTGGTGAAGAACCCCGACGGCCAGGACTCGGCCACCGGCGGGTACAACCCCGGCGCGGGCGGCGCGACGACTCCGGGTCTGGACTGCTCGTTCTACATCGGTGAGGCCGGCCTCGTGACGCGCGTCAGCCGCGTGCACACGATCTGGTTCGACGCCAACGAGAACAACTCGGGCGTCTCGCAGGCGACCTTCGTGGCGCCCGTCATCGAGCCGAGCCCGGACGCGCAGCCCGAGGGGACCTCGGTCGTCCTGGCCTACCGCGGCGCGGTGAACATCACCAACCAGAGCACCGCCAACCCGCAGAACGACATCACGACGAACGCCGTGAACCTCGACTGGTACGGCGATGCGAAGACCGGTACGGGGACCGTCCAGTTCGTCGGTGGACTCGACACCTGGAAGAGCGACATCACGCAGATCAACACCGCGCGCTTCTTCCAGCTCCGCATCAGCTTCATCTCCAACACGGTCTCCAGCAAGACCGCCGAGCTGCGCTCGCTGGGCGTGGCCTACCGCCAGCTCTAGGCCTGCCCGTTGCGTGCCTCGAGGCCCCGCGCCCCGCGGGCTCGGACCTCGAGGCACGCAGCTCCCTCCCCCTCACACGAACACAGCCCAGCCTCCTCGCGGAGGCGCCCCATTCAGCACGTGACCATGAAGCACCACGTACTCCTCGCCCGCACGACCTTGGGCGCCAGCCTGTTCTCCGCCGCGTTGCTGGCGGGTTGCTCGGGCTCCGGCAGCGGCTCCGGCGGCGGGGGCTCCTCGACGAACAACAACCTGTTCTCGCTGTCGACGGTCTCCGTCGATCCCGGGCAGACCTGGCAGATCAACCGCGCGATCTCCTTCACCTTCTCGGAGGCGGTGGACTTCGACACGGTGAACCTGAACACGATCAGCATCCAGGAAACGGGTGGCGCGCCGGCGGTGGGGGACTTCTTCCTCAGCTCCACCGACCCGCGCACGGTCATCTTCCAGCCCGTGTGCCCGCGGACCACCGACTTCTCGGACGCCGGCTTCCGTCCCGGCGGCGTGAGCTATCAGGTGAACGTCCCGGATCGCGACTCGGGCGCGACCACGGTGATGTCGCTCTCCGGCCGCCTGCTCGTCGGGGGATCGACGCGCACGTTCCAGACGCCCAACACCGTGCAGCTCGACGAGCTCTTCCTGGACACGGCGACCGGGCCGCCCACGCCGCTGCTGCGCCCGGTGAACACCGACGGCTCCTACGTGGAGGTCGGCGGCGACCCGAACAACCGCGAGTACTTCGAGACGGGCCTGGCCGGCACGGGCGCGCTGCCCGGCGGCTACCGCGTGCCGATCAACCTGTACAGCGACCAATCCACGAAGATCGCGGTCGTGCTGCGCCTCAACCAGGCCGTCAGCCCGACGGACGACAACATCAGCTCGACGCGCATCCAGCTCCAGTACCGCACGAGCGGCGGCTCCTGGGTGCCCGTCTCTGCCGACCTGACGCTCACCGAGAACTGCACCGCCACGGGCTCGACCGTTCGCATCGACCCGATCGGCGTGCTCCCGCAGGGCCGTGAGCTGCGCGTGGTGATCAGCCCGCAGTTCGAGGACATCGTGGGGGACCGCAACATCGTCCCGCTCGACAACTTCGCGAACATGGACACGGATTTCGCGACCACGGACGGCGTGAACCCGGCGACCACGGCGGACGAGTACCTCGAGACCTTCCTCGACACCGTCAACGAGGACCGCGAGGCCGCGCTCGACGCGCCGCGCGCGACGTGGGGCCCGAACGGCCTCAGCGCGTCCTTCGCCTTCGACGGGACCGGCGGCCCGGGCGGGGAGTTCGACCTGGTCCTGACGCCGGGTACGTTCGTCTTCGACACGAACTCGACGCTCGTCTTCGGCGGTCCCGGCGGCGTGCCGCAGTTCAGCCAGCTCGCGATCAACGGTCGCCTGGACGTGCACGACCTGATCATCCCGGTCGGCGCGACGATGCGCATCCAGGGCCCGAACCCGGCGCTGATCCTGGCCTCGGGCAAGGTCGTCGTCGAGGGCACGCTCTCGGCGGACGGCAGCGCCGCCGACCAGGTGTTCACGCTGAACACGCCGAACCAGCCCGAGCCGGGCGCCTCGGGGCAAGCCGGCGGCGGTGCGGGCGGCACGGCCAGCTACCTGACCAGCCAGTACACCCCCAAGGGCGAGAACGGCTACGGCGCCTTCGGCATCGCCAACGGCGGTGGCGTCGGCGGCGACGGGGGCTGGAGCAACTCCGGCACGGACACGAACCGCCGCGCGGCGGGCGGCGGCGGCGGTGCGTTCGGGCACGATCAGCTCGCCAACGTCTCCACGGCCGATTGCGTGGACCAGCGCATCTGGGGCCTCGACGCCGAGCCCGGCTTCCCGGGAAGTCCGGCGAGCTTCTCCTGCGTGAACGTCACCGTCAGCCCGGCGCAGGGCGGCATGAACGGCCCGGTGCCGTTCGGCGACCTCGGCGGCGTCGGGGACGACTTCTACGGCACGAAACGCGCCAAGTTCGGCACGCCCGACGAGACGCTCGTGACCGGTGAGCTGCTCGAGCCCCACGCCGGGGCCGGCGGCGGCGCCGGTGGCGACGCGGCGTACGTGCCGAGCGGCACCTTCCCGCCGGCCACCCTCGTCCCGGTGAACACCGACAAGGGCTGCGGCGGCGGCGGCGGCGCCGGTTCGCTGACGATCCTGGCGCTGGGCGACATCCAGGTGGGTGCCGCGGGCAAGATCACCGCCATCGGTGGTCACGGCAGCGGCGGCGAGAACACCGGCGGCACCAACCGCATCGGCGGCGGCTCCGGCGGCGGCTCGGGCGGTCACATCATCCTGCAGACCGCCGGCAAGCTGGACCTCTCCGCCTGCCCGGCTCCCTTCGGTCCCACGACGGGTACCCAGATCGCCGACCTGAGCATCGACGCGCGCGGTGGTGAGGGTGGCGCCGGCGCCGACAACAACGGCGGCGCCGACGAGAACGAGGAGAACCTGGTCAAGAAGGACGCCAAGCACGACGGCAGCGCCAACGACAACTCCTACATCCCGCCGCTCGACGCCGCTTGCGTGACCTACGTCAACAGCATCTCGGGGACGGGCACCCAGACCTGGATCGTCCGCGGCGCGGGCGGCGACGGCGGCCCCGGCCTCATCCAGATCCACGTCGGCAACCTGAGCGGCGCCGTCGGCACGCACGACGTGCGCTACCCGGGCACCGGCATCGTGTCCGAGCTCGGCAAGGCGGTGCGCCCCTACCCGCACGGCTACAACGGCATCTCCGGCGCCTGGGTGGACCAACTGCTGCCGATCTTCGGGCGCATCTCGAAGGCGCAGTCGAACTGGATCCCGCTCGGCGGCGTGGCCGTGGCGCCCGACACGAGCGTCACCGACCCGCTGGCGTTCCTCTTCGACGGCACCAACACGACGACCGGCCTGGTGGAGTCCACCGGCGGCGTGGTGTCGCCCCTCCCCGCGATCCTGGCTCCGGGCGCCGCGGTCGAGGCCGCGGGCCTGCCGGAGATCACCGGCCCGCGCACGCTGCGCTTCGACGCCAGCGCCCTCGCGGACGACATCTACAAGCTGAACCCGAGCCTGCTGCGTCGCTTCACGCTGAAGGTCGGCGTCGCGTCCTCGACGGTCGCCTCCGCGGCGTACGTGAAGGAAGGCGCGAACGAGTACCTCGACGTGACGGTCTCCAGCACGGACCCCGAGATCACGAGCCAGACCGGCCTGGTCGAGCTGCGTCCGCGCTACTTCCGCCTCGTCACGCAGGGCACGGTCGACTCGCTGCCCTCGAACGCCACCGTGAAGATGGAGTTCCAGGCGACGATCGAGAACGTGCAGGGTGCGCCGTCCGAGTCGGACGTCAGCACCTGGGTGACCGACATCTCCGACCTCGACACCACGTCGGGCGCGGCGAACCCGTGGCGCTTCCTGCGCTACCGCGTGACCTTCGACATCGGCCAAGGTGCGACGACGCTCAGCGCCACGACCCCGCGGCCCACGCTCGAGTTCCTGCGCATGCCGGTCAAGTTCTGATCGCGCGACGCGTCACCGTTCGGCGGGGCGGGCTCCTCAGGGGGCCCGCCCCGCTGCGTTGGGCGGGAGCGCGCGCGCGCTCTCCGCTGTCTTCGGACCCCCGCGCTTGCTTCAATGGGCGCGTGTCGATGCGTTTCCCAGGTCGTCCGACGAGCGGTGGACGCTCGCTCGTGCTCCTCGTCGCCGTCCTGCTCGGGTGCGAGGAGTCGCCGAGCGAGCCCGTGCCGCCTTTCCAGCTCGTTCAGGTGCGTCCGCGCCGCGAGCAACGCGACGGCGTGTTCCTGAACGAGGCGCTGGTCTTCCACTTCGACGCGGCGGTCGACGCGGCCTCGGTCACCGAGGAGAGCCTCGCCGTGCGCGACGCGCAGGGGCGTGTGGCGCGCGGCACGTACGAGGTCGAGGGCGATCGCGTGCGCTTCCTGCCCGACCTCGGCCTCGCGCGCGACCTGTCCGACGGCGGGCTCCTGCCGGGCACGCGCTACACGGTGGAGCTGACCGGCTTCCCCTGGCCCGACGGCCTGCGCGCGCTGGACGGACGCGTGCTCGCGCGCTCGCAGCGGGTCGAGTTCGTCACCGCCGAGTTGGAAGAGCCGCGTGGGCAGATGTTCGAGGACACGACGCCGCTCTACGGCGAGCAGCTGGAGCTCGCGGGCGCCGTGGCGGACCCGAGCGGCCTGGTCGTGCAGCTCGGCCCCGGCGAGTCGATCGAGCTCCTGTGCGCCGAGCCGCTCGATCCGGGGACGCTCGCCGACGACGAGTTCCTGCTGCGCTCGGAGCAGCGCCCCGGGGAGACCGTTCCGCTCGACGTGCGGCTGCGCAGCAACGACCCGCAGGCCGGCGCGCGGCTGGAGCTGCGGCCGCGTCGGCGCCTGGCGCCCGGTCGCTACACGCTGCCCGGGAACCTGAAGGTCGGCTTGACCGACTTCGGCGGCCACTCCGTCTGGTACGCGCCCGTGGGCGGCACGCAGTGGACCATCGAGGTGCGCGAGGAGGGCGGGGGGCGACCGGAGTTCCTGGAGTCCTTCACCGGCACGGAGCGCAGCCTGCCGATCGCGGTGCCCGGCGTGGACGGCGCCGCGGCGTGGACCGGCGATGGCCGCGTGACCGTGCGGCTGCCCGCCGCGGCGGGCTCGGGCGTCGACGGCGAGGTGCGCCTGCGCGCGACGGAGTCGCGACGCGACGTTCACGCCCTGCGCCTGGAGCTCGAGCAGGGGCGCACGTGCGAGCTGCTCAGCGTGCCCGGGCTCGTGGTGCTGCGCGCGCAGGGACGCATGGTCGTGTCGGGCGAGCTGCGTCGCCGCGCCGGCCCCGCGCCGCCCATCGAGGACGCGCCCGGCCGCGCGCTCTCCGAGTGGCTGAGCGAAGCGGCGGTCGCGGACCCCTCGTGGACCGTGCTCGTCGCCGGCGGCGACCTGGTGATCGACGGGGCGCTCGAGTCGGACGGTCCGGTGCTGCTCGCCGCGGGCGGCCGCCTGCGCGTCACGGGAGACGTGCGCTGTCCCGAGGGCCAGCTCTGGCTCGTCGGGGACGGCGGCGGGTCGAGCCTGCGCACCTTCGGGCGCTCGCGCATGCGGCTCGACGAGCCCTACCTCAACCCGCTGCGCGCCGAGGGCGGGCCGTTGCGGTTCGCGCTGGTGAGCGGCCCCGTGCCGCCCGCCGGCGGCGTGTCGCGCTGGATCGGCGCGGAAGCGCAGGGCGACGCGCGCGGGGGGAGCTGGCGCGTGCGCTACCTGCCCGAGGACTTCGACCTCACGGCGCCGCTCGAGCAGTGGGGGCTCGTCGACACGCCCGCCGAGCTGATCGGCGCGGACGCGTTGCGCCTGTTCCTCGAGCTCGAGGTGCGACCGCCGGAGGACGGCCGGAACATGCTCTGGGCTCCGCCCTTCGTGGACGATGTACGGCTCTGGTGGGAGGACCACCCGCGATGACGGACCAGCTCTTCTACGTCTGGATCACCTTGACGGGCCTCTTCGTGGGCTCGTTCCTCAACGTGGTGATCTACCGCTACCCGTACGAGGAGGTCACCGTCTCCAACCCGCGGCGCTCGCGCTGTCCCAAGTGCCAGCACCAGCTCGCGTGGTACGAGAACGTGCCGCTCGTCTCGTGGACCCTGCAGCGCGGCCGCTGTCGCCACTGCGCCGCGCCCGTGCCGTGGCGCTACCCGCTGGTGGAGGGCCTGACCGCGGGGCTGTGGCTGCTCGCGGCCGTGCACGCGGGCGGCGTCGCGCACTGGCCGCTGGTCCTGGTCCACGTGCTGGTGCTGTCGGGGCTGGTCGTGGCGACCTTCGTGGACATCGACTGCCTGGAGATCCCCGACTCCGTCTCGATCGGCGGCATGGTCGTCGGGCCGCTCCTGTGTCTGGCCGTGCCGGAGGTGCACCGCGACAGTTGGGTGGCGCGCGAACTCGCGGGCGCGGGCCCGGTGGGGCCGATGCACGCGCTGACCGCGTCGCTCGCCGGCCTCGCCGTGGGCTGGGGCGTGCTGTTCGTGATCGGCTGGCTGGGCGCGCGCGCCTTCGGCAAGGAGGCGATGGGGTTCGGCGACGTGAAGCTGCTCGGCGCGGGGGGCGCCTTCGTCGGGCCCGGGGGCGTTGTGCTGGCGCTGATGGCCGCCTCGGTGCTCGCCTCGATCGCCGGCCTGCTGAACATGGCGCGCTTCTACGCGCTGATTCGCGGGCGCGCGCGTCGCCGCGGCGTGGCCAAGCCGCTCGGGAAGGCCCTGGCGCGGGCGCGGGCGCTCGGCCGCTACATCCCGTTCGGGCCCTATCTCGCCGTGGGCATTGGAATCGCCCTCCTGTATTGGAATGATGTGGCCTCGAGGCTGCTCTGAAACCCGCGCGGCGCGCGGGATTCGGCCCGCTCCGCGGCGGGCGGCCCTCGGCGATTCCACCCCCCTCGACACCCACCACCCACGACGCGGGGCCGCACGGCCTCGGACCATCTCGGAGCGCGGCGCCCGCGCTCCAGGGAGTGACTAGCTTGGACTACCGAACCACCACCTGGAAGCGCGTCCTCGCGCTCGGACTCATCTGCGTCGGCCTGGGCGCGAGCTCCTGCACGAGCCCCGAGGCCTACCGCAAGGCCATGGAAGAGCGCGACCAGGAGATCGCGCGGCTGCGCGAGGAGCGCGCTCAGCTCAAGAACGATCGACAGGGCCTCCTGCAGCAGATCGACGACCTCGCCGCGCAACTGCGCGAGGCCAACTCGACGATCAGCGAGCACAAGGACGCCATCGAGGCCTCGAGCCAGCCGGAGCTGGACGGGCTGGGCATCGACTACGGCTATCGCAACGGCATGGCCGTGATCTCGATCCCGTCGTCGATCACGTTCGGTTCGGGCAAGGCCGACCTGTCGAAGGAAGGCAAGGACGCGATGCGCAAGGTCGCCGCGGTGCTCAAGAAGAACCACCCGAACGGCGTCTACTCGATCGAAGGCCACACCGACACGGACCCGATCCGCAAGTCGAGCTTCAAGACGAACCGTGAGCTCTCGCTCGCGCGCGCGACCGCGGTGTTGACCTTCCTCGTGGAGGACTGCGACATCGCCGACGAGCAGTGCGTCGTCGCGGGCTACGGTCAGTACCGTCCCGTAGATGCCGGCACCACGGCGGCCGCGAAGGCCAAGAACCGTCGCGTCGAGATCGTGGTGCACGCTGCGCGTCGCTGAGCGACGCGAGTGCGCAGCGCGCGCTACGAACTAGTGCGGCGCAGTTCTTCACCGCGAGGGCGGGCTCGTCACGGGCCCGCCCTCGCGGCGTTGGGGAAGGCTGGGCGGGGGAGGGCGCCCGCGGGTAGGATGGCGCGCCCCTGATCCGCACCGGGCCCCGCGCGGGCCTGAACTCCCAGGTAAGGACGAAAGTCGATGACATCCCAAGAAGCCAAGGCGATCCGCAACATCGCCTTCGTCGGCCACCCCTCCGCGGGCAAGACGACCCTGGTCGATGCGCTGGCGCACATCACCGGGGCTTCCTCGCGCAAGGGCTCGGTCGCCGAAGGCACCAGCATCTGTGACACCGAACCGGAGGAGCAGGAGAAGCAGCACACGCTGCAGGCGGCCTTCGTGCACGCGGAGCACGGCGGCAAGCACTGGAACTTCCTCGACACGCCCGGCTACCCCGACTTCATCGCCGAGGCGCAAGGCGCGATGTTTGCGGCGGACCTCGTCGTCGCGGTGGTTTCGGCCACGTCCGGCATCACCTTCAACCTGCGCAAGAAGATGGAGCGCGCCGCCGAGCTCCACCGCCCGCGCGCGGTCGTCCTGACGCACCTCGACGCGGAGAACGTGGACTTCGACTCCCTCGTCGACGAGCTGCGCGCCGCGTTCGGCGAAGTCTGCGTTCCCGTGCTGCTGCCCGACGCGTCGGGCCCGGCCTTCGGCGGCGTGATGCGCACCTACGAGGCTGCGGACTCGATCTGGCGCCAGCGCTTGATGGACCGCGTGATGGACGCGTGCGAGAACGAGGAGCTCCTGGTGGACTACCTCGACTCGCAGACGCTCACCGAGGAGCAGCTCGACGAGCTGATGCCGCACGCGATCGAGAAGAACGCGCTGATCCCCGTGCTCGTCTGCAACCCCGAGTCGGGGCTCGCCGTCGAGAACGTCTACAACTACTTCCGCCGCTTCGCGCCGCCTCCGACCGAGGCCGAGATCTTCGACGAGGACGGTCACCCGGTGACGCCCGAGGACGACGGCCCGCTCGTCGCGACGGTCTTCAACGTGAAGAGCGACGCGCACGTCGGCAAGGTCTGCGTGGCGCGCATCTGGTCGGGCACCATGACGGACCACGCGGTCGTGCACGGCGCGGGTCAGAAGAAGCCGGAGAAGATCGGCGGCCTGTTCCACCTCGTCGGCAAGGCGCGTCAACCCGTGACCAGCGCAGGTCCCGGCGAGATCGTGGCCTTCTCGAAGGTCGAGCAGATCGGCGTCGGCGAGCCCTACACCGAGGGCGACGGCGTCATGCACTACGTCGAGGCGCCGCCCGCGCCCACGCCGACGGTCTCCATGGCGGTCTTCCCGAAGAGCCGCGCCGACGAGCAGAAGATCGGCGAGGCGCTGCACAAGCTGGTCACCGAGGACCCGACGCTGCACCTGCTCCACGATGCCGCCACGCACGAGATGGTGCTGTCGGGCATGAGCGATCTGCACCTGCAGGTCGTCCAGAGCCGCCTCAAGCGCCGCTACGGCGTCGAGGTCGAGACGAAGCTGCCGCGCATCGCCTTCCGCGAGACGATCAGCAAGCCTTCCGAGGGCCACCACCGGCACAAGAAGCAGTCGGGCGGCCGCGGCCAGTTCGGCGAGTGCTACCTCCGGCTGCGGCCGGTGGAGCGCGGCGCCGGCAACAAGTTCGTCGACGCGGTCGTCGGCGGCGCCATCCCGCGCAACCTGATCCCCGCCGTGGAGAAGGGCATCGTCGAGGCGTGCGCCGAGGGCGTGCTGACGAACAGCGTCGTGGTCGACGTCGAGGTCGAGCTGTACGACGGCAAGTTCCACGCGGTCGACTCCGACGAGGCCTCGTTCAAGATGGCGGCCAAGCGCGCCTTCCGCGAGGGCTTCGAGAAGGCCAAGCCGGTGCTGCTCGAGCCCGTGATGAGCGTCGAGATCCACGTGCCGACGGACCACGCCGGGCAGATCTTCTCGGACATCACCAGCCACCGTCGTGGTCACGTGATCAACCAGGAGGCGGAGGCCGACGGCGCGATCACCAAGATCGAGGCGCACGTGCCGCTGTCCACCATGCAGACCTATCACCGCGACCTGAAGTCGCAGACCTCGGGCGAGGGGACCTACGCCATGTCCTTCGCCAGCTACGCCCCGATGCCGGCCGACGAGCAGGCCAAGGTCCTCAAGACCGAGGGCAAGCACCACGAGGAGGAGTGAGCTCCGTGCCCCAGGGCTAGCCACTCGTCGACGAGGGCCCGCTTCGGCGGGCCCTCGCGCGTTTCGGAGGAGCCCGCTCGCGCGGGTGGAAAAAAGTTCCACGCGCGCCCGTCCGGTTTCGGGCGTCATTCCGCGGCCCCGCTCCAGTCGGCCCGACCCCGCGCCCGAAACAGCCGTGGTCCGCAGCGCCGAAGCAGGTCTCCCGTCGGGTCGTCCGGCGGCGAGGAGCTCCCTGTCTGCGCTCTCGCGGCTCCGACTCGACGAAGAGGTGCCCCCGATGATCACGATGGAAGAGCTCCTGGCGCTGATGGTGCGACAGGGTGGTTCCGACCTCCACCTGTCCGTCAACAGCCCGCCGCGCATCCGTCTGCACGGTTTGCTCGTGCCCGTGGACACCGGTCCGCTGCAACCCGACGACACGCGCCGCCTGGCGACGAGCGTGTTGAACTCGGAGCAGATCGCGACGCTGGACCGCGACTACGAGCTGGACTGTTCCTTCGGGCTCGAGGGCTACGGCCGCTTCCGTGCCAACGTCTTCTTCCAGCAGGGCTCGGTCGCGGCGGTGCTGCGCTCCATCCCGACCGAGATCCCCAGCTTCGAAGCGCTGGGCATGCCCGTCGACGTCTGCAAGCGCATCTGCGGCTTGCGCTCCGGGCTGATCCTCGTGACCGGCGCGACCGGCTCCGGCAAGTCCACCTCGCTGGCCGCGATGATCAACCACGTCAACCAGTCGCGGCAGATGCACATCGTGACGATCGAGGACCCGGTCGAGTTCACGCACAAGCACAAGAACTGCCTGGTGACGCAGCGTGAGGTCGGCGGCGACACGCGCAGCTTCCACAACGCGCTGCGCTCCGTGCTGCGTCAGGACCCGGACGTCGTGCTCGTCGGCGAGCTCCGTGACCACGAGACGATCGAGGCCGCGCTGACGCTGGCCGAGACCGGCCACTTGACGTTCGGCACGCTGCACACGTCGGACGCCGTCCAGACGGTCAACCGTATCGTCGACGTCTTCCCGGCCCACCAGCAGGCGCAGGTGCGGACGCAACTCTCGTTCTCGCTCGAGGCCGTGTTCTCGCAGCAGCTCCTGCCGACGGCGCAGGGCAGCGGGCGCGCGATGGCCGCCGAGATCATGACGTGCACGCCCGGCATCCGGGCGCTCATCCGCGAGGGCAAGACGCACCAGCTCTACTCGCAGATCCAGACCGGCGGCCGCCTCGGCATGCGCACGATGGCGCAGTCGCTCGCGAACCTCGTGCGCGAAGGGAAGATCAAGCTCGTCGACGCCGAGATGTCGCTCAGCGATCCCGGTGAGTTGCAGAACCTGATCAAGGCTGCCTGATGGTCGTCGTCTCGGGCAAGATCCGAAAGGTCCTGATCGACGGCGGGCTCGCCACGCAGGAGGACTGGACCGCCGCCAAGGCGCGCGGCGGCAACCTGCTGGAGAACCTCGTCAGCGCCGGGGCCGTGTCGTCGGACGCGCTCCTCGAGGCCCTGGGGCGGGCTTCGCACCTGCCCCCGGTCCACCTCTCGCGCGTGGTGCCGGACCGCAGCGCGCTGGAGCGAATCGCGCCCGAGACGTGCATCGAGCACACCATCCTGCCGCTGTCGGTCAACGGAGAGGTGCTGACGATCGTCGTCTGCGACCCCTTCGACGTGCTGCTGCTCGACGACCTGCGCCGCCGCACCGGCTGCCAGATCCAGCAGGTGCTCAGCCACCCGGCCGAGATCAAGGAGGCCATCGAGAGCGCGTTCAACGCCGGCTCGAAGCAGGTCGAGGAGTTGATGGAGGAGGTCTCCGGCGTCACCGACATCGAGGTGTCGGTGGAGGAGGACACCAAGGACATCGACCTCGCCACCGCCTCGGGCGACGACGCGCCGGCGGTCAAGCTCGTCAACCTGATCCTGCTCCGCGCGCTCAAGGCGAAGGCCAGCGACATCCACATCGAGCCGCTCGACAAGGGCGTCTCGGTGCGCTTCCGCGTCGACGGTCGGCTCGACCGCGTGATGTCGCCGCCCAAGGCGCTGCTGCCGGCGATCAACTCGCGCCTGAAGATCCTCGCGCAACTCGACATCGCCGAGCGCTTCACGCCGCAGGACGGCAAGTTCCAGATCCGCTACGAGGGGCGCCAGATCGACTTCCGCCTCTCGCTCCTGCCGGTGGTCGGCGGCGAGAAGGCGGTGCTGCGTATCCTCGACGCCGGCTCGATGTCGATGCGCATCGAGAAGATGGGGTACGAGCCGAAGGCGCTGGAGCACATCCGCGAGGCGATCGCTTCGCCGTACGGGATGCTGCTCATCACCGGCCCCACGGGCTCGGGCAAGTCGACGACGCTGTACTCCTGTGTCCAGGAGGTCGCGACGCCCGAGATCAACGTGACGACGGTCGAGGACCCGGTCGAGTACCGCATGAACGGCATCAACCAGGTCGCCGTCAACAACAAGCGGGGCATGACCTTCGCGAGCGCGCTGCGTTCGATCCTGCGACAGGACCCCGACGTGGTGCTGGTCGGCGAGATCCGTGACGGCGAGACTGCCAACATCGCGGTCAAGGCGGCCCTGACCGGCCACCTCGTGCTCTCCACGCTCCACACCAACGACGCGGCCAGCACGATCACGCGACTGGTGGACATGGGCATCGACCCGTTCATGGTGTCGAGCTCGCTGCTGTGCATCGGCGCGCAACGCCTGGGCCGACGCCTGTGCGAGGGCTGCAAGCAACCCGTCGAGGTGCCCGAGCAGGAGCTGCTGAACGTCGGCTTCCTCGAGTCCGAGCTCGAAGGTCGCCAGCTCTTCGGCCCGAACCCGCGCGGCTGCCCGCGCTGCAACCTGGGCTACAAGGGTCGCTTCGCGATCCTCGAGACCCTCTTCTTCGAGGAGACCCTTCGACGCATGGTCGTCGAGAGCGCCTCGGTACACGACATCAAGCGCGAGGCGGTGCGGCAGGGAATGCTGACGCTGCGTCGCGTCGGAGTTCTCAACGCGCTGCGTGGGATCACCTCGCTCGAGGAAGTCCTGCGCGTGACCCTGGGTGACGAGTAACGCAACCGGTAGGACCATCCCGTGACCACTTTCAAGTACGCAGCCAAGGACGCCGGCGGGAAGACCGTCGAAGGGACCATCGAGGCCAACGACCGTGAGGAGGTGCTGACCGAGCTGCGCAGCAAGAACCTCGTCGTGATGAGCCTCGAGAAGGCCTCGGGCGCGCGGCGCAAGAAGGGCAAGGTCGGCGGCGGCGTGTCGTCCGGCCGCGCCAAGCCCAACGCGACGCGCATGGAGCTCGTGCTCTTCACGCGTCAGCTCGCCACGATGGTCGGCGCGGGTCTCTCGCTGCTCGAGGGCCTCGAGGTGCTCGCCGAGCAGGCCGAGACGCCGTCGTTCAAGGCCACCTGCGAGATCCTGATCCGCGAGGTGCGCAGCGGCGCGGACCTGTCGTCGGCGATGGAGTGCTGCCCCAAGGCCTTCGAAGAGCTCTACGTGAGCATGGTCAAGGCCGCCGAGGTCTCGGGTCAGATGGACATCATCCTCGTCCGTCTGGCCGACTATCTCGAGGCCGCCGAGGAGCTGCGCCGCGAGATCAAGTCGGCCATGACCTACCCGGTCATCTCGATGGTCCTCGTGACCGGCATCACGGCGTTCCTGATGATCGGCATCGTGCCCGGCTTCCGGCAGGTGTTCGACTCGCTCGACAGCGAGCTGCCCGCGATCACGAAGTTCACGCTCGCGACCTCGGACGTGATGCGCTCGTACTGGTACATCGGTGTCGGCGCGATGGTCGCGCTCTTCGGCGGCCTCTCGGCGTTCAAGAAGACCGAGCAGGGCGCGTTGCTGTACGACAAGGCCTTCCTGAAGATGCCGGTCTTCGGCCCGCTCTTCCGCAAGGTCGCCCTCGCGCGCTTCTCGCGCACCTTCGCCACGCTGATCCGCTCCGGCGTGCCGATCATGGGCACGCTCGACATCGTGGCCGATACCTCCGGCAACCGCGTCGTGTCCGAAGCCGTGCTCGCGTCGCGCGAGTCCGTGCGCGCCGGCAAGATGCTCTCCGAACCGCTGGAGCACTCGCCCGTGTTCCCGCCGCTCGTCGTGCGCATGATCGCCATCGGTGAACGCTCGGGTGCGCTCGAGACGCTGCTCGAGAAGATCGCCGAGTTCTACGACGGCCAGGTGAAGGCGGCCGTGAAGTCGCTGACCTCGCTGATCGAGCCCATCCTGATCACGGTCATGGGCGTCATGGTCGGCGGCGTCGTGCTGTCGGTGTTCATGCCCATCCTCGACGTGGTGGGCAAGCTCTCCGGCAAGTAGCCGAGACCTGCAACCGAACGCGGAGCGGCGTCCCGAGGGGGCGCCGCTTCGTTCGTTTCGGGGCTTCCCAACGCGCCACGCATTCTCGCGAGATCCCTTCAAGGCCCCGCTCGGAGGGCGTCGATAGGCCCCGTGCGACACCGAGGGTGGGCAGGATTCCGTCCGCTCGAAGTGGCCTGGAGGGTCGGCGCGAGCCCCCGCCAGTCTTTGTGAAGAGGCGAACGTGCCGGGGCGTCCCGGCGGGTTCACAGGAGAGGCCCTCCTCTCCGACGTCCATGGGAACGGGCCGACGGGTGCTCACGCGCTCGGCGGCCTTCGAGGGAAAGCCAACCAACCACACTATGATCCGAAACCGGAACAAAGCGGGCTTCACGCTCATCGAACTCATGATCGTGGTGGCCATCATCGCGATCATCGCCAGCATCGCCATCCCGCGCCTTCTGAGCGCGCGCTTGGCCGCCAACGAGTCGGCTGCGATCGCGACCCTGCGCTCGCTGTCGTCTGCCCAGGCGCAGCTGCAGTCGTCCGCGGCCATCGACACCGACGCCGATGGTGGCGGTGAGTACGGCTACTTCGCCGAACTCGCCGGCACCACGCCGATGCGTGTCTCCGCCGCGGGCGTGCCCGCGGCCGGCGCTGCTGCCGACACTCTCAACCCGGCGGTGCTCTCGAGCGCCTTCGGCAACGTCGACGCCAACGGCGTGGTGACCCGCTCGGGTTACTGCTTCTCGATCTTCCTGCCGGACGGCGCCGCCGTTCCGGTGGGCGTCGCCGAAGCCGCCGGTGGTGGCTCGAACGCGGGCGCCTTCCCGGGCTCCGACAACGCGGAGATCCTCTGGTGCAGCTACGCTTGGCCGCAGAACGTCGGCAACTCGGGCAACCGCTGCTTCTTCATCAACCAGGAGGGTGACCTCCTGCAGACGGCGAACCGTGGCACCGGCGGCCCGCAGTACACCGCCGCCGCGGGTGGTCCGGCCTGGAGCGCGGCCTACACCGCCGCCGACATGTCGTCGAACATCGCCTCGGGCGCCGCGGGCGTCGACCTCAACACCTGGGTGCCGGTCCAGTAACCGGACTCACGGCCACGCCCGGCATCCCCGGACGAGCCTTTTCCAAGGAGCGCTCCCGACCTGCGAGGTCGGGGGCGCTTCTCCGCGTTCAGGCGAGGCCGAACAGGCGCGCCGCGTTGGCGCTGGTCACGTCGGCGAGTTCGTCCACGTCGATACCGCGCACCGCGGCCACGTGCTCGAGCACGAGCCGCACGTGCGCCGGCTCGTTGCGCTTGCCGCGCTGGCCCTGCGGTGCGAGGAAGGGGCAGTCGGTCTCGACCAGCAAACGGTCGAGCGGCACTTCGCGCGCGGCGGCGCGGTTGTCCTCGTTCTTGGGGAAGGTGACGACGCCCGAGAAGGAGACGTACAGGCCGGCTGCGAGGTAGGGCGCCAGCTCCGCCGCGCCCATCGTGTAGCAGTGCATCACCCCGCGCACTCCCGGTACCTCGGCGAGCAGCTCGGAGGTGTCGCGGTGCGCGTCGCGGCAGTGGACGATGGCGGGCTTGTCGAGCTTGCGCGCGAGGTCGAGGTGCCAGCGGAAGGCGCGGCGCTGCTCGACGCGCGGCGACCACTCCTTGAAGTAGTCGAGGCCGGTCTCGCCGACGGCGACGCAGTCGTCCCGGCGACACAGCTCCTCGATCGCGGCGAGCGTGGCCGCGTCCGCGCCGTGGGCGTCGTGCGGGTGCACGCCGGCCGTGGGGTAGAGGCCGACCTCACCCGCGCAGAGCTCGAAGCAGGCGCGCGACGTCGTCAGGTCCGTCCCGACGACGACCATGCGCTCGACACCGGCGCTCCGCGCCCGCGCCAGCACGTCCGCACGATCCTCGTCGAAGTCCTTCCAGAACAGGTGGGCGTGAGTGTCGGTGATCACTCGCAGTTGTCCTGGATCATGTCTTCCATGAAGAGCTGGAAGTTCGCGTCGGCTTCCAGCTGGACGACCTCGCGGAAGATGGCGCAGGCCTCCTCGCGCGGGTAGCTCTTGCGGATCGCCTGCGCGGCCTTGCGGCGCAGGTAGGCGTCCCCGGTCGACTCGACGAGGATCGCGCGCAGCGCCTGCTGCGCCAGCCGGTCGGGGTGGTTGCCGAGCTCCTCGACGGCCTGGTAGCGCGCCGCGCCCTGCTTGAAGATGTTCGTCGCGACGTCCACCAGCACCGGCACGGGGTCGGCGCCCGACTTCGCGCAGCCCAGGACGTACGACTTCAGCAGGAACTCGTCCTCGGGCATCGTCGAGGTGCGCTTCTCGAGCAGCAGGGGGCCGAGCAGCTCGACCGCGCGCGCGGGCGCGACGTCGCCGAGCAGCAGCGCGGCCTCGGTGCGGATGTCGATCTTGTGGCCGTACTCGAGCGTGAGCTCCTCGAGCTTGGGCTGCGTGGCGGCGGTCGCCGCGTGCGCCGCCACGTCGAGCAGGTTCTTGCGCACGAGGACCGGTTGCTCCTCGGGCATCGCCTCGACCTGCTCGAAGCGTTTCAGGGCTTCGAGCCCGACCGCCTCCGGCGCCTTGCGCAGCTCCTCGAGCAGCGCCTTCCACTCGTGGAGGCGCCTGTCGTGGTAGTCGCTGGTCAAGGTCGGGTCGAGCGGCGTGGAGAGCTCCACCATGCGGTCCACGAGGGTCCGAGCCTGCGCTGCGTCCACGGTGGACGGAGCGTGCGCGCCGGCCCCGTCGCAACCCGCGAGCGCGGGGAGCAGGGCGAGCGCCAACGCGGCGAGGCGGCGGGAGAAGTCGTGCGCTTGTGCACACCCGAACGTGCGCGGGCGTGCGGCGGCCGCAGAGCGGGCGCGCGTCGAGGGGCGGGCCTGGGACATGGGAGGCGGTTCGATGGGGGGGAGGGGCCCGGCACGGCAGTTGGATTTGCAGGGACGGCGACTGCCGCGGCTCTCTCGGGCAGCGCCGTCAAGCAACTACCAAACCAGGGCCGGCCATCGTAGGGCCTCCGCGAAGCGACGGCCCGTCCAGGACCCCGCGGGCATCGAAAAAACTAGCAACCCGCCCTACGCGGCTCCTATATTGCTCAGCCGCCATGCCCGGCCCGGGGTCCTCGGACGCGTCCGTCGCGCGAGCCCCGCGTCCGGCCCCCCCTCTGGTCCCTCGTTCCTGCCCAAAGCCTCTCCATCCGTATGCACACCAGTCAGAAGACGCGCCTCGCGATCCTCCCTGGCCAGGCCGCTCTCGTCGGCATCGCGCTCGCTCTCGCGGGCTGCTCTGGAGGAGGCAGCTCCTCGGCCGACGGCGGCGCGATGTACGTCGAGTCGTGCTCGCTCGGCTGCGGCAACGGCATCGGCGGTCAGCAGGTGAACTGCTCGATCGTGAACGTGGGCCAGAACTCCGAGATCACGCTGCTCTTCTCGGCGCCGATCGACCTCACGACCGTGACCTCGGGCTCGTTCCAGGTCATCAACACGAACACCGGCACCGTGCCCGTCGGGACCTACGCGCTCGACCCGGCCAACCCGCGGCGCCTGATCTTCCGCCCGGGCATCGACTTCGACGCGCTGGGCAACCCCGACTACGCGTTCGACGCCGACGCGACCTACCAGATCCTGCTGCCCGGCCAAGGGCAGGGCGACTCGGGGCCGTTCATCCGCAGCACCTCCGGCAAGGCCAACCAGTCGCGCATGCAGTGCTCGATCCGCACCTCCGAGGGGCTGATCGACCCGGTGCCCGGCAACCCGACCGCGCAGGTCTTCGTCCAGAAGAGCGACGGTATGGGCGGCACGATCGAGGTGATCGCCAACGGCGCGACCGAGGTCGACCTCGACTCGACCGTGAAGGTGGTGTTCAACGACATCATGAACCCCGCCACGATCGCCAACCTGTCGACGGGCGAGTCCTCCTCGATCCAGGTCAAGATCGACCCGGACGGCAACATCGGCAACCCGAACGACCAGGTCGGGCTCGCCGGCACCTGGACCGTCGACGTCGACTTCACGCTGCTGACCACGACGGCGATCTTCACGCCTTCGGGCGGCTTCCCGTCGGCGGGCGGCGACGCGCTGCACCCGCGCCTGACCCTCGTCAACCTGCCGTCGCAGCTGCTCGACCTGAAGGGCAACGGCCTCGCGAACCCCGGCCAGCACGTCTTCGCCACGAAGGTGCAGGCCTTCCCCGAGATCAAGCTGCCCAAGGATGGCGGTGAGGACTTCGCCGACAGCAGCAACGAGGACGTCCTCGCGAGCGGTGCCGACTGGGGCGCCGGTCGCCTGCGCTGGGGCATCGGCGGCGGCGCCGGTCGCCTGGGGCCGCTCCTGGTGCGCGCGGGCACCGAGGTCGTGCTGAACACCGACAGCCAGGTGTTCCCGCTGGACGGCCACGTCCGCTCGATCCTCGACAACTCCGAGCCGGGCGTCGACTACGACCCGCTCGACCCGCTGACCTGGCCGACGATCACGATCACCGACGGCACCTTCGAGTTCAGCTCGGTCGACATCGAGCCGAACGGGCGCCTCGTGCTGACCGGCTCCAACCCCGGCCGCATCTTCGCCCGCGGTCAGGTGGTGCACAACGGCGTGATCGACCTCTCCGGCGAGACGCCCGCCGCGCACGCCTCCAACTCGGGCGGCATGGACCCGGACAACATCGACCCCAACGACAGCCACCCGCTGGCCTACGACACGCGCTTCGGCGGCGCCGGCGGCGTCGGCGGCCCCGGGGCCGGTGACGGCGGTCAAGGCGCCGACCGCCACAACACCTTCGGCGCAGCGAACCCGCTGCCGACCACGGCGGGCGGCATGATCTTCCCGACCGGCGAGACGCCCGTCAACGACGGTCGTCCCGGCGAGGGCGTCGGCGGCTCCACCGCCACGGGCGGTGTCGGCGGCCTGCGCTACCCGAACATGCTCCCGATGCACTGGGAACTCGGCAACGTCAACTACGGCGACGCGGAGATCAGCATCATGCCGCCCGACCTCGCCACCACGGTGCACACCTGCGGCATCGGCATGGTCGCCGGTCCCGGCAGCGGCGGCGCGTACGCGCTCCCCGGCGGTGTCGGCCAGCCCGCTTCGCCCTTCACGTCGGTGAACCCCGGCCTGAAGTCGAACGTGCCCTCCGCGACGCCCGGCGGGGACAACTCGTCGCTGAACCTCGAAGCTCCCGGCACCGAGATCGGTCTGTTCCTCGTGCGTCACCTCGAGTACGTGCTCGGCTACCTGCGCGGTGGCGCGGGCGGCGGCGGTGGCGGCACCTCGGTGTACGGCTCGAAGAACAACAACAACACGAGCGCGAACAACTGCGCGACGACGACGGCGCACCTGTTCCCCTTCTTCGACCACAGCGCCGCCGGCGGCGGTGGTGGTGGTGGCGCGCTGCAGCTCACCGCGGGTCGCAAGATCTCGATGGGCGGCCGCATCGACTGCACCGGTGGTGACGGCGGCAGCGCGCTGGAGCCGAACGCGCCACTGACCAGCAACTGCCTGGACCAGGGTCAGCTCCCGGGCATCCCCGCCGACTGCGAGAAGTTCGCCGCTCCCGGCGGTGGCGGCTCGGGCGGCGCGGTGCGCCTGCAGTCGATCCAGATCGTGCTGGGCGGCCAAGCGAACCAGCTCGACGTCACCGGCGGCGACGGCGGCTTCGGTGCCGGCGGTTCGGTCGGCGGCGCCGGCAGCCCCGGCCTCGTGCGCCTCGAGCACTCCGACTTCGTGAACGCGGCGACCAGCGCGGCGCAGTACACGCCCTTCATCGCGCCGAAGGACCCGTCCTTCGACACGCCCTACACGAGCGCCTCGATCGCGAGCTTCGGCGCGTGGGGCAACCCGCAGTTCCGGCCCGGCTCGTTCTGCGGCGCCCAGTCCTGCTGGATGAAGCCCGTCGGTAGCTTCTTCGAGCTCGCCTTCAGCGAGGACGACGCCGGCTCGCCGAACGATCCGGCCGCCAAGGGCTGGAACATGGACGTGCTCTACAACACCGGCAGCGGCGTGAAGGCCTTCCCGTACCGCGGCCTGTCGAGCGACCCCGACTTCCCGAACATGGGCGGGCTCGACTTCGAGCACTTCCTCGGTCAGACGCTGAACCACGACGAAGTCAGCCCGAACGCCGGTTCCTTCTTCGTGGTCCGCTTCCAGGGCGCCCGCGCCACGGGCGAGTTGGCCGACCCGTGCGACGTGGACCTGCAGTCCGCGGCGGAGATCGAGATCGGCTCGCTCACGCCCTGGGTGCGCTCGCCCGAGGACCTGAACCAGTTCTCGCCGAAGCCCAACATGGTGCGCTTCGCCGTGATCTTCGAGCCGCGCCTCGTGAACCAGGGTGCCATCCAGGCGAACATCACGGGCGTCACGAACCTCGAGGTGAAGGTCCAGCCGAACTGATCCACCCGAGGCTCGCCGCTCGGCGGGCTCGACCTTCGCGCGGCGCACGCCGCCGACGGGATCCACGGAGGGGCCGCACGCGCGGCCCCTCCTGCGTTCTACCTCGCGATGAGCACTCTCGCTTGCTTCCACGCCGCCGCGGTCCTGCCGCACGCCGACGCGTGGGTGCGCGACGGCGTCGTGGTCGTCGACCGCGGGCGCGTGCTCGAGGTCCTCTCCGCCGCGGAGGCGCGCGCGTGCCACGCCGGCGCCGCGTGGCACGAGCTCGGGGACGTCGTGCTGACGGCCGGCCTCGTGAACGCTCACGCGCACCTCGAGCTCGGCGCGTTGCACGGCCGCTGCCCCGCCGGCGCGGGCATGCTGCCGTGGATCGGCGGCGTGCTGCGCGAGCGCGCCAGCCTCGTCGCCGGCGACTTCGCGCGTGGCGTCGCGGAGGGCGCGCGACGCCTGCTCGCCACCGGCACGACGACGGTGGGCGACATCGACTCGAGCGGCGCCTCGGCGGCCGAGCTCGGCGCGAGCGGCCTGCGCGGTCGCGTCTATCGCGAGGTGCTCGACGCGCGCGACGCCAGCCGGCTCGCGGACGCGCGCGCGCGCCTCGAGCTCCGCGTCGCGGCCGGCCCGCGCGGGCGCGCGTGCTCCCCGGCGTCTCGCCGCACGGGCCGCACACCGTGAGCGCCGAGCTCCTCGCCGCCGCCGTGGCGCGCGCGCGCGCGGAGGGCTCCGCGCTCAGCGTGCACCTCGCCGAGAGCGACGAGGAGGTGCGCTGGCTCCAGGACGGCGGGGGACCCTTCGCGGCGGTGCTCGGCGCGAGCCCGCGGCGCGGCGGCGTCGACCTGCTCGCCGACGCTGGCGCGCTCGCGCCCGGCACGTCGCTCGTGCACGCCAACGCGCTCGCCGACGCCGAGCTCGCCGCCGTCGTCGCGGCCGGCGCGGTGCTCGTGCATTGCCCGGGCACGCACCGCTTCTTCGCGCGCGCCGGCGCGCCGCTCACGCGCTGGGTGCGGGCGGGCGCGGTGTGCGCGCTGGGCACCGACTCCCTCGCGAGCAACGAGGACCTCGATCTCCGCAGGGAGCTCGCGCTGGCGGCGCGCGCGCACCCCGAGCTCGAGCCGGCGACCCTGTGGCGCATGGCCACCGAGGGCGGCGCCGCCGCGCTGGACCTCGCGGGCGAGGTCGGCCGCCTCGCGCCCGGCGCCTGGGCGGACCTCGTCGCCTTCGACGCGCCCACGAGCGACCGCGCGGCGGCGCTGGACGCGCTGGTACGCGAGCGGCCGACGGTGCGCGCGGTCCTGATCGGCGGCGCGCCGGTGCCGGCGGCCTGAGCGTCCCCGGCGCGCCCGCGCCGCCGTGCAGAGCCCTGGGGCGTTCGTGTACAGTCTGCGCCGTCCCGAGGCCGGCGACCGCGCGTAGCGCTCCCTCCGCCTCGCCCCCCCGCGATGATCTCCCTCTCCAAGCCGCCCACGACCGCCGCCCAGCGCGAGGCGCTCGAGCTCCTGCAACAGGGGCGTCGCTTCTTGCTCACCGGCCACGTGCGGCCCGACGGCGACTGCATCGGGGCCGAGGCCGCGCTCGCGAGCGTGCTCACCGCGCTCGACAAGGAGGTCTGGATCCTCAACCCCGACCCCGTCGAGCCGCAGTTCGACTACCTCGCGCGCGACTTCGTCTTCGGCGCCTACGACGGCGGCGAGCCGCCGCGTCACGACGTGACGGTGTTGCTCGACTGCTCCGAGCTCGATCGCTGCGGCCGCCTGGCGGACGTGCTCGCGGGCGGCGCCTCGCGCAAGCTCGTCATCGACCACCACCTGCACCACGGCCCGCCGTGGTGGGACGCGGCCTACGTCGATCACGGCGCCTCGGCCACCGGGCTGCTCGTGCACCGCATCGCGCGCCAGCTCGGGATCGAGCTCGACCGCGCGGGTGCGCAGGGCGTGTTCACGTCGATCGTGACCGACACGGGCTGGTTCAAGTACTCGAACACCGACGCCGAGACCCTGGCCGTCGCGGCCGACCTCGTGGCGCACGGCGTCGACCCCGACGCGCTCTACCGCAGCATCTACCAGCGCAAGCGCCGCTCGCACCCGCTCGAGACGGGCAAGGTGCTCGCGACCACGGAGTACTACGAGGACGGTCGCCTGGCGGTCGTCACCATGCCGCGCGAGGGCGACGGCGGCGCGCCGGCGCTCGACGGGGACGACGTGCTCGACCTCCTGCGCGCGGTCGAGAGCGTCGAGGTCGTGCTGTCGCTGCGCGAGCTCGCGGGCGGCCTGGTGAAGCTCTCCGCGCGCAGCAAGACCGACTACGACGTCAACGCGCTCGCGCGCCTGTTCGGCGGCGGCGGGCACCGCAAGGCCTCCGGCGCGACGATCGAAGGCGAGCTGGACGAGGTCAAGGATCGGCTCGTGATCGCGGCGTCGCGGCGCTTCCGGGAGGCGCGCGGCTCGTGAGGATCGCCGTCATCTCCGACCTGCACTCGAACCGCGAGGCGCTCGAGGCGGTGCTCGCGCACATCCGCGGGCTGGGCATCGACCAGGTCTTCTGCCTGGGGGACGTCGTGGGCTACGGCCCGGAGCCCGAGGTCTGCGTCGACCTCGTGCGGCAGCACGCCGAGGTCTGCCTGATGGGCAACCACGACGAGGCGCTGTTCCACGACGCGCGCGACTTCAACGCTCACGCGCGCGGCGCCATCGACTACACGCGCAAGCGCATGAAGCCGGCGTGGTACTCGGGCGCCGAGAAGCGCGCGCGCTGGAGCTGGCTCGCCGGCCTGCCGCTGACGCACCGCGAGGGGCGCTTCCTCTTCGTGCACGGTTCGCCGCGCGATCCGGTGCGCGAGTACGTGCTCTCGACCGACGGCTTCCTGAACCCCGACAAGCTGCACGCGGTCTTCGACTCGTTCGAAGGCGTCGCCGTCGGCGGCCACACGCACCACCCCGGGATGCACGACGAGACGTTGCGCTTCCACGGCCTCGACGGGAGCGAGACGTGCGCGATGCGCATCCCGAGCGAGGGCAAGTTCTTCATCAACGTCGGCAGCGTCGGCCAGCCGCGCGACGGCGACAACCGCGCGTGCTACGCCGTGCTCGAAGAGGAGCAGGTCACGTGGCACCGCGTGCCCTACGACTTCACCGCGACGATGAAGAAGATCCTCGACACCGGCGTGTTGTCGGAGATCCTCGCGCGCCGCCTGACGATCGGGAAGTGACCCGCCGCGCCGCGCGGCGCCGCCTCACTTGCCGATGCCGATCAGGTCGCGGATCACCGCGGCGGCGAGCTTGGGGTTCTTGCGCAGGCGGCGCTGGCTGTACGAGCGCCACTCGGGGCCGAACGGCACGTACACGCGCACCGGGTGCCCGCCGTCGCGCCAGCGCGTCCAGAGGTGCTCCTGCACGCCCAGCAGGACCTGGAACTCGTAGCGCTCGCGCGGCACCCGGAACTCGCGCACGAGCGCCACCAGCCGCTCGGCCAGCGCGTCGTCATGGGTCGCGAAGCGCAGGTGCACGTCGCCGCGCTGGAGGAGCTGGCGCGTCTGCGACACGAAGGCGTCGCTGATGGCGCGCGGCTCGGTGTGCGCGATCTCCGCCGGCTCGAGGTAGATGCCCTTCACCAGGCGGATGTCCAGCGGCCCCGCGGGCAGCGCGTCGATGTCGTCGGGCGTGCGGAACAGGCGCGACTGCAGCACCAGGCCGACGTTGTCGAAGCGCGCGCGCAGCCGCGCGAAGAGGCGCAGCGTGGCGTCGGTGGTGGGGTGGTCCTCCATCTCCACGCGCACGAGCCGGCCCTGTGCCGCGCAGCGCGTGGCGAGCTCGGAGTAGAGCTGGAACGGCAGCTCCTCCTCGACGCCGGGCTTCAGCCCCAGGTGGCTGGGCTTGATCGAGATGTACGCGTCCAGCCCCGCCTCGCTCAGCGCGTCGGCGCCGCGCGCGTAGGCGGCGGCCGCGGTGCGGGCGTGCGCCTCGGTGTTCGACCCTTCGCCGAGGATGTCGAAGATGCCGGTGAAGCCCTGCGCGCGCAGCTCGGCGAGCTTGCGCAGCGCGTCCTCGAGCTCCTCGCCGGCGATGTAGCGGCCGGCCAGGCGACGCATGATGGGGCCGGGGACCAGGGGCATGGCCGAGACGAGGAGCTTGGTGAACATCGCCGCATTCTACGCCGCGCGGGGGGCCGGGAGCACCACCCCGGGCGCCTCCTCCGCGCTTCGCCGCGCGTCGCGCAGCACCCCGGGAACCGAGTTGCTGTGCCGGGCGCACGCGTTCACTAGCATGACCGCATGGTCGAGCCCTCGACGTGGCGCGCCGGCGAGGCCGCGCGCGCGGTCCTGGTCACCGCGCCGGACCGCGAGGTCGGCGCGCGCCTCGCGCGGGCGCTGGTCGGCGAGGGGCTCGCCGCGTGCGTCAACCTCGTGCCCGGGGTGACGAGCGTCTACCGCTGGCAGGGCGAGGTGTGCGAGGACGCCGAGGTGCTGCTCGTCGTCAAGACGACCGCCGCGCGGCTCGACCCGCTGCGCGCGCGCGTGCTCGAGCTGCACCCCTACGAGGTGCCCGAGCTCGTGGCGCTCGCACCCGCCGCGGTCGAGGCGCGCTACCTCGCGTGGCTGCAGGCCGCGGTCGCGCCGCCCGACGCGCGATGAGCGGGGCGCTGGAGCTCGAGCGCGGCGGCCCGCTCGCGCGGCGCCTGGGGCTCTGGCTGGGCCTCGCGTCGTTCGCGCTACTGCTCGCCGCGCCGCTCCCCGGCCTGGACGCGCGTCAACGCGCCGTCGCCGCGGTCACGGCGCTCTGCGCGGTCTGGTGGCTGACGCAGGCCGTGCCCATCGCGGCGACCTCGCTGCTGCCGGCGGCGCTCTTCCCGCTGCTCGGCGTGTCGCCCGCCGGCCAGATCGCGGGCAGCTACATGCACGACCTCGTGCTGCTCTTCCTGGGCGCCTTCGTGATCGCGCTGGGCCTCGAGCGCTGGGAGGTGCACCGGCGCATGGCGCTGTGGATCATCGCCCGGGTCGGCACGCGGCCGCGGCGGCTGGTGCTCGGCTTCATGGTCGCCTCGGCCTTCCTGTCGATGTGGATCAGCAACACCGCGACGACGCTGCTGATGCTGCCCATCGCGCTCGCGGTGGTGAAGTGCGTCGACTGCGGCGAGGAGCACCACGCGCGCGGCTTCACGCTGTGCCTGCTGCTCGGCATCGCGTACGCCTCGTCGATGGGCGGCACCGCCACGCCGGTCGGCACGGCGCCCAACCAGGCTTTCCTGGGCGTCTTCGCGACCAAGTACCCCGACGCGCCGCGCATCGGGTTCGCCGACTGGATGGTGGGCTTCCTGCCGCTCGTGCTGCTCTTCGTGCCGCTCGCGTGGCTGCTGATGACGCGCGTGCTGCTGCCCGTGCCGCACAGCAGCGCCAGCGGCGACGAGACCCTGCGCGCCGAGCGCGCGGCGCTGGGGCCGATGGGGCGCGGCGCCCGGCTCATGTCGCTCGTCTTCGCGACGACCGCGCTCCTGTGGGTGACGCGCGCCGACCTCGACCTCGGCGTCGTGCAGGTGCCGGGCTGGTCGCGGCTGCTGGTGCCCGCGGGCGCCGACCACGCCGCGCACGCCAAGGACGTCAGCGACGCGACCGTGGCGATCTTCATGGGCGTCGCGTGCTTCCTGATCCCGGTGAAGCCGCGCGAGGGCGTCTGGCTGATGGACTGGGCGACCGCGGTGCGCCTGCCGTGGGACGTGCTGCTGTTGCTCGGCGGCGGCTTCGCGATCGCCAAGGGCTTCGGCGTGTCGGGCCTCGACGCGGTGCTCGGTGCGCGGCTCGCGCCGCTGCTCGAGGGGCAGCCGACCTGGCTCGTCGTGGGCGCCGTGGCGCTCTTCATGAGCTTCCTGACCGAGCTCACCTCGAACACGGCCACGACCTTCGTGCTGCTCCCGGTGGCCGCCGACGCGGCCGCGCAGGGCGGGCTCGACCCGCGCGTGCTGATGTTGCCGACCACGCTGGCGGCCTCGGCGGCCTTCATGCTGCCGGTGGCGACGCCGCCCAACGCCGTGGTGTTCGGCAGCCGCCTCGTGCCGCCGGGCGTGATGGCGCGCACTGGCTTCGTGCTGAACATGCTCACCGTCGCGCTCCTGACGGCGATCTTCGTGCTGTGGACCTCGCGCTGGCTGGGCATCGAGGCCGGCGCGCCCGACTGGGCCGCTCCGTAGCCGGGGCGCGGCGAGTACACTCCGGGCCGATGCTCCGCCTCCCGCGCCTCGCCCCGCTGCTCCTGCTCGCGTGCGTCGCCGGCTGCTCGTTCGGCGAGCGGCCGCGGCCGGGGACGCCGCCGCGCGCCGTGCTGCTCCTCACCGTCGAGGGGCTGCGCGCCGACCACGTGACGTACCTCGCCTATCCGCGGCAGACGACGCACGTGCGCAAGGAGAGCGCCGAGCTCGTGCTCGACATCGACCGCATGGCGCAGACGGGCGTGACGTTCGTGAACGCCTTCTCGCCCTCGCCCGCGGCGCGGCCCGCGCTCGTCAGCTTGATGACGGGCCTGCAGCCGCCCGAGAGCGGCGTGTTCGCGCCCGAGGACGCGCTGCCGGCCGACGTCGCGACGCTGGCCGAGGACTTCAGCGCCGCGGGCTTCACGACCGCCGCGTTCGTGGGCGCCGCGCCCGACGCGCCGCGCCTGGGCGCCGACCTCGCGCGCGGCTTCGGCACGGCGCGCGAGCTCGCCGACGACGTCGCGGTGCTGAAGGAAGCCGTGACGTGGCTGAAGCAGGCGCCCACCGACGGCCCGCTGTTCGTGTGGGTGCACCTCGGCGAGCTGCGCGAGCCGTTCGCGCAGGCGCCGCTCGAGGACTACGTCAGCGCGCCGGCGAGCGACGCGCCGCTCGAGCTCGCGCCGGAGGTGCTGGCCGACCCCGCGGCCGGCGCGCCCGCGCGCCGACGGCTCGTCGACCGCTACGACGGCGGCGTCGCGCGCGCGAACCTGCTGCTCCACGCGTTCCTCGAGAACTACCGCTACGGGTTCCTCGCCGACGAGCTCTTCGAGGAGAGCGTCGTGTTCGTGTGCGGGACGAACGGCGTGCTGCTCGGGGAGCGCGACGGCGCGACCGGCGCGAGCGACGCGCCGTGCGAGGAGACGCTGCGCGTGCCGCTCGTCTTCCGCCACCCGCCCAGCCTGACCGGGCGACGCCTGCTCGACGAGCCGGTGACGCTGGCGGACGTCGCGCCCACGCTGCGCGAGTGGTTCGCGCTCGACGGGCCGGGGCGCGCGAGCGGGCGCAGCCTGCTGGCGCTGACCGACTCGTACGAGCGGAAGCCCTTCACCTCGCGCCCCGCGGCAGCCTGGTCGGCGGCGGGCGGCGCGGCGCGCGCGTGCTCGCTGCGCGACGAGCGCTGGCGCGCGACCTTCGCCGGCGACGACGCGACGTTGTTCGACCTCGCGCGCGACCCGCACGCGACCGACGACCTGGCGCCGCGCGAGCCGCAGGCCGTCGACGCCTGGCGCGCCCGGCTGGCGGACGCGGCAGGGGACGCTCGGTGATCGACGGTCGTCGCGACGCGCGCCTGGGCGGCCTGCTGGGCGCGCTCGATCGGCGCGTGGCGCTGTCGGTCTTCTGCCTGCTGCTCGCGCTCTACACCGCGACCTTCAACGGCCCCGCGGCCGGCCTCGACGCCGAGGTCTCGTTCCAGACGACCAGCGCGCTCGCGCGCACCGGCTCGCCCGCGCTGGGCGGCACGCCGGAGGCCGACGAGCTCGTGCGCCGCGCGCGCGAGGCGCCGCCCGGCGCCTTCCCCGTGCGCGCCGGCGTGCCGCGCGACGGCGCGACGCCGTACTACGGCTGGTACGGCCTGGGCCAGGCGCTCGCGGCGCTGCCGTTCTACGCGCTCGGCCGCGGGCTCGCGGTGGTGCTCCCCGACGTCGAGCGCGCGAACGCGTCCAGCCGGCGCTACGGCACGCCGCGCAGCGAGTACTTCGCGCACCTCGCGGTGGGCTGGCGCACGCCGGTGTGCGGCGCGCTCACGGGCATGCTCGTCGTGCTCGCCGTGCTGCGCCTGGGCGTCTCGCGCCGCGCGGGTTTCGCCGCCGGGTTGGCGTACGGCGTGACGACCTACGCCTGGCCGCAGGCGCTCGGCGACCTCTCCGACGTGCAGGCCACGTGCTGCCTCGCGCTCGCGGCGTACGCACTGCTCGTGCTGCGCTACCACAGCTCGCGCGCCGTCGCCGCCGTGCTCGGCGCCGCCGCGGGCTGCGCGTTCCTGACCCGCGCGGCCATCGCGCCGGCGCTCGTCGTGCTCGACGTCGCGTTCCTGCACTCGTGCCTGCGCGGGCGCGCGGCGAAGGCCGCCAGCGACGACGCGCAGGGCGGCGTGCGCCGGCGCCTGGTGCTCGCCGGTCTCGCGCCGCAGCTCGCCTGCCTCGCGCTGTGGCTCGCGGCGAACCACCTGCGCTTCGGCGCGCCGCTCGACAGCGGCTACGGCGAGGCGTTGCGCGGCGGGCTGTTCGGCGGCGACCCGCTGCGCGCGGCGGCGGGGCTGCTCGTGTCGCCGGGCAAGGGCCTCGTGTGGTACGCGCCGGGTCTCGTGCTGCTGTGGAGCGGCGCGCGGCGCGCGCGCGGCGCGGGCCGGCGCGGCATCGGCACCTTCGTGCTGCTGTGCGCCCTGGCCGTGTTCCTGCCCGCGGCGTTGCTGATGGGGTGGCACGGCGGCTGGACCTACGGCCCGCGCTACCTGTTGCCCGCGCTCCCGCTCCTGTGGTGCCTCGCGGCGGTCGGCTTCACGCGCTCGAGCATCGACCTGCGCGTGCGCCCCGCGGCGTGGGCGGCCTTCGCGCTCGGGCTGGTCGTGCAGGTGCCCGGCGTGCTCGTCGACACGTACACGCACCACGAGCTGGCCGTGCTGGCCGCGCAGGAGCGCTTCCAGCTCGCCGTCGCCGGCACCGCGGCCGACCAGGAGGAGGAGCGCTTCCAGGCGCTGCAGTTCGACTGGGGCTTCGCCGCGCCCTGGGCCCACTGGCGGCTCCTGCGGCACCGCGTGGCCGGGCTGGGGGAGGACTTCCCCGCCTCCGAGGTCTTCCGCTACCCGAGCGAGGCCGTGCTCTCGCCGACCCAGGAGCGCGAGCAGGGCTTCCGGCACCTGGCCTGGGTCGACCTCGAGCAACGCCTGGGCGGCGTCTCCTGGCCCGCGGTGGGGGGCATCGTGCTGCTCCTGGGCCTGGGCCTGGTCCTGGCCGCCCGCGCGCTGGACCCGAGCTGAGGCGGCCCTCAAGGGCTCGCGCGGGGGCCTCCGATACCCCTGCGATGGCCGCTCCGCGCTCCCGCCTCTGGCTCCTGGGCCTGGCCCTGCTCGCCGCGCACCCCTGGACCCCGACCCGGGCCGGGGAGGCGCCGCCCGCGCCGGCGGAGGAGCGCGTCGAGCACTTCGTGCTGGAGTGGCGCTCCGACGCGCCGCACCCGGCCGATCGCGCCCAGCTGCCGGTGGCCCTGCGCGAGGCCGCGCTGGCCGGCGAGGCCGGGCTGGTGCGCCTGCGCGCCGGGTCCGGCGAGCGCGGGCCGCAGCTCGAGCTCGAGGTGGACTTCCCCTTCGACGGCATCCGCCTGCTCTCCGTCGAGGGCCTCGACCCCGCGGGGCCGAAGCTCGTCTGGCGCGAGCTCTCGCGCGGCGCCGGCCGCACCGTCTTCGCCGAGTGGACCGCGGCCGACGAGCTGCGCCTGCTCGAGTGGAGCAGCGCGGGGCGCCAGCGCGACGAGCGCCTGCCGTGCGCGGGCGTCGAGCTGCCGCACGCGCTGCTCGAGCGCGCGCGCCGCGGCGCGGTGACCGAGGGCGAGTTCCGCGTGGTCGATCCGCTCGCGCTCGGGGTCGAGGCGCGCACGGTGCGCACGACCTACGAGGACGCGCCCGACGGCGGCGCCGCGCGGCGCGTCGTCGAGCTGCGCCGCGCCGACGGCACGCTGGCCGGCCGCTACGTCTTCCAAGGCGAGGCGCTGGTCCGCTTCGCCTGGCAGGAGGGCGGCCTCGTCGCGCGCCGCATCACGCCCGAGGCGTGGGCCGAGCGTCGTCAGCGTTGGGGTCTGGACGAGGACGCCTCTCCCGCGGATGCGTCAAAGATCCGTGAATCGTCACCGGCCGGGGCGACGCCCTTTGGCATCCGGGACGGCGCGGCGGTGTACTAGCCGGTTCGAGCTTCCCCCCGGCTCGCCCCCCAGCCCCGCTCGGCGCCGCCCGCGCGGCGCGCCGGGCCCAGTCCACCCGCGTCCTCCGACCCAGGTTGCGTCGACACCTCCTCTTCCCCCTCGGTCTCGCGCTCGTGCTGCCCGCGTGCCAGAGCGCGGCCGAGTACGCCGCTCAGGCCGACGCCGAGGTCTACGAGCTCGTCGAGTCGCGCCGCGCGGCCCTCTTCGACGAGCGCGCCTCGTTCACCATCGAGCCCGATCCGCACAGCCTGCGCGAGCGCGTGCTGGACGGTGAGGTCACGCGGCTCGAGGAGCTCGGCCTCGCCGACTGCCTCGAGATCGCCGCGGAGAACCACCGCGACTACCAGCGCCGCAAGGAGAGCCTCTACCTCGCCGCGCTCGACGTGACGCTCGAGCGCTGGCGCCTGGGCTGGATCCCCGACGCGGGCGCGGACTTCGGCATCGACGGGCTCGGCGACGAGGCGCAGAGCGCGAGCGGCGGCGCCACGCTGGAGTTCAGCCGCGTGCTCGGCAGCGGCGCCGAGATCGTCGCCACGCTCGGCCTGGGCGTCGTGAAGAGCCTCGTCACGAGCGACGGCTGGGACGTCTCGACCGACGCGCTGCTGCAGTTCACGCAGCCGATCCTGCGCGGCGCGGGCGAGCGCATCGTGCTAGAGAACCTGACGCAGGCCGAGCGCGACCTCGTCTACGAGGTGCGCTCCTTCGAGCGCTTCCGCCGCACGCTCGCCGTCGACATCGCCTCGCGCCTGCTGCGCGTGCTGCAGCAGGCCGACACGATCGTCAACGAGGAGAACAACTACGAGCGCGTGAAGGAGATCCGCACGCGCAACGAGGCGCTGTCGCAGGCCGGCCGCCTGTCGGACATCCAGGTCGACCAGGCGTCGCAGGACGAGTACTCGAGCCAGACGCGCCTGATCGACGCGCGCCAGTCGTACGAGACGACGCTGGACGAGCTGAAGCTCTTCCTCGGCCTGCCGCCGACGGTCGAGCTCTCGGTGCGGCGCGACGAGCTCGAACGCCTCGCGCTGATCGCGCAGGACTTCGAGGGCCTGGAGGCCGGGCAGGTCGTCGCGGTGGCGCTCGAGAGCCGGCCGGACTTCCTGACCTCCGTCGACCAGGTGGACGACGCCGAGCGCCGCGCGTACATCGCGGCGGACGCGCTGCGCATGGGCCTGGACCTGAGCGCGAGCATCCGCTTCGACTCGGCGCCCGACGAGCCGCTGCGCTACAACTTCCAGGACGCCGACTGGGGCGTGGGCGTGCTGCTCGATCTGCCGATCGACCGCACGCCGGAGCGCAACGCGTACCGCGCCTCGTTGGTGTCGCTGCAGCGCGCGACGCGCGACGCGCAACAGTTCGAGGACGAGCTGACGGTCGACCTGCGCGCGGAGCTGCGCGACCTGGCGGCGCGGCGCGAGTCGTACGCCATCCAGGCGAACGCCGTGAAGCTCGCGCGGCAGCGCGTCGAGAGCGCGCAGCTCAACCAGAAGGCCGGCCGCGCGAGCACGCGTGACCTGCTCGAGGCGCAGAGCGCGCTCGTCTCGTCGGAGAACGCGCAGACGCGCGCGCTGATCGACTACACGCTCGCGCGCCTGACGCTGGTGTTGGACATGGGGCTGCTGCGCGTCGAGCCGGACGGCTTGCGCGTCGAGGAGCCGCCCGGGACCCCGGAAGATCGAGGAGCGGACGAATGACCAAGAAGAAGCGCAGCGGTGCCCGGGTCGTCTGGGCGTTCCTGATCGTGGTGGCGCTCGGCGTGGCGGGGGCCTGGCAACTCGGCTGGCTCGGCGGCGGCGAGGAGCTGCGCATCGAGGGCGCGCCGGTGCGGCGCGGCCCGCTCGAGATCACGGTCACCGAGCGCGGCAACCTCGAGGCGCAGAACAGCTACAGCCTCAAGAACGAGGTCGAGGGGCGCACGACGATCCTCTACCTGATCGAGGAGGGCACCTACGTGCGCGCCGGCGACCTGGTCGCCGAGCTCGACGCCTCGGAGCTGGTCGATCGCCGCGTGACGCAGGAGATCACCGTGCAGAGCGCGCGCGCGTCCAAGACCAAGGCCGAGGAGAACCTCAAGATCCAGGAGATCGAGAACGAGAGCCAGATCGCGAAGGCGCGCCAGCAGGTGGAGTTCGCCACGACCGACCTGGAGAAGTTCCGCGAGGGTGACCGTCCGCAGCAGATCGAGGAGGTCAACGAGAACATCCTGCTGCGCGAGGCCGAGCTCGTGCAGGCCGAGGCGACCAAGACGTGGAGCGAGGAGCTCTTCGACAAGGGTTTCATCGAGAAGACCGAGCTCGACCGCGACCAGCTCGCGTTCTCGCGCGCCGAGGTGCTGCTCGAGCAGTCCAAGCGCTCGAAGGAGCTCCTCACGACGTACGAGCACCCGAAGGAGGAGGCGCGCCTCGCCGGCGACCTCGAAGAGGCCCAGCGCCAGCTCCGCAAGGCCGAGCTGCAAGCGGTGGCGCAGCTCGCCGACTACCAGGCGGCCTTCGACTCGAGCGAGGTCAAGCTGCAGCTCGAGGAGGAGAAGCTCGCCAAGTACCTGCAGCAGATCGACAAGGCGCGCCTGATCGCGCCGGTCGACGGCATGGTCGTCTACGGCCGCGAGGAAGGCAGCCGCTGGGGCGGCGGCGAGCCGGTGACCGAGGGCGGTGAGGTGCGCGAGCGCCAGGAGATCGCCACGATCCCCGGCGCCGGCGGCATGATCGCCAAGGCCAGCGTGCACGAGTCGGTGCTGAAGCAGGTGCGCGAAGGCCTGCCGGTGATCGTGCGCATCGACGCGCTGCCCGGCCGTGAGTTCCCGGGCGTGGTCGACAAGGTCGCGGTGCTGCCCGACAAGAACTCGTGGTGGGCCAACCCGAACCTGCGCCTGTACCGCACCGACGTCAGCATCGAGAACGGCAGCGAGGAGATGCGGCCGGGGATGTCGTGCAACATCGAGATCCTCGTCGACATGCTCGAGGACACGCTCTACGTGCCGCTGCAGGCCGTCTACTCGGTCGGCGGCCGCAACGTCTGCTGGGTGCAGAAAGGTCTGGGCTACGAGGAGCGCACCGTCGAGGTCGGCCCGCACAACGAGGTGTGGGTGGCGATCGAGTCCGGGCTCGAGGAGGGCGAGATCGTGCTGCTCAGCCCGCCGCCCGGCGCGAAGGTCGGCGAGCAGCAGGCCAGCGACGCGCCCGCGGGCACGCCGCGGCTCGGTCGCCCCGAAGGCCTGCCGGCGAACGCCGAGGGCGGCGCCGGTGCGTCCGGTGGCGCGGCGCCGCGTGACGGCGCCGCGGGCGAGCGCACCCACGACCCCGGCACGCGCGGCGGCGGCGAGTCCGCGGCCCGGGCGGCGGCGGACGCGGTGACGCGTCGGGCGGCGGCGGACGCCCGCCGGCGGCAGCGGCCGCGGCGCGGGCGGCGCCGGTGGACGCGGCGGCGGCGGACGCCCCGGCGGCGGTGGCGGCCGTCCCTCCGAGGGATGAGCGAGCCTTCCTCCCGGCGTCCCGCGGCCCAGCTCGAGAGCGTCAGCCGCGTCTACCGCATGGGCGACACCGAGGTGCGCGCCCTCGACGACTTCAGCTTCACCTTCCAGCAGGGCGAGTACTGGGCGATCATGGGTAGCTCGGGCAGCGGCAAGTCGACGCTGCTCAACATCCTCGGTTGCATCGACCGCGCGAGCTCGGGCCGCTACCGCGTGGACGGTCAGGACATCGCCGAGCTCGACGACGACGACCTGTCGGACTTCCGCAGCCGCAAGCTCGGGTTCATCTTCCAGTCCTACAACCTGATCCCGCAGCTCAACGTGCTCGAGAACATCCTCGTGCCGCTGTTCTACCAGGACGAGCCGCCGGAGGACGGTGAGGAGCGCGCGCTGGAGCTCGCGCGGCGCGTCGGGCTGGGCGAGCGCCTGGACCACCGGCCGCAGCAGCTCTCCGGCGGTCAGCAGCAGCGCGTCGCGATCGCGCGCTCGCTCATCAACGACCCCACCTTGATCCTCGCCGACGAGGCGACGGGCAACCTCGACAGCGCCACCGCCGAGGAGATCCTCGACCTCTTCGACGAGCTGCACGCCGAGGGCAAGACGATCCTGCTCGTGACGCACGAGCCCGACGTCGGTGCGCGCGCCGAGCACGTGCTGAAGCTCAAGGACGGCAACATCGAAGCGGTCTACGACAACCGCAGGGGCGCCGACCGATGAGCGGCAGCGGCACCCTGGGGCGCACGATCAAGCTCGGCGTGCGCAGCCTGCTGCTGCACAAGCTGCGCAGCAGCCTGACCACGCTCGGCGTGCTCTTCGGCACCTCGAGCGTGATCGCCATGCTCGCCATCGGCGAGGGCGCGAGCATCGAGGCGCAGGACCAGATCCGGCAGCTCGGCAGCCAGAACGTGATCCTGCGCGCGGTGAAGCCGCCGGAGGAGATCCAGAGCAACCAGCGCCAGCGCGTCATCACCTACGGCCTGCTCGAGGACGACCTGATGCGCATCGAGTCGTCGTTCCCCGGCGTCGAGCGCGTGGTGCCGCTGCGCGAGATCGCCGAGGAGGTGCGCGTCGGCACGCGCACGATGCGTCCGCACGTGCTCTCGACGCTGCCGACCTACATCGCCGCCACCGGGCGCGTCGTGGGGGAGGGCCGCTTCCTGAACGAGTTCGACGAGGACCGCGTCGCCAACGTCTGCGTGCTCGGCCACGAGGTCGCGCGCTACCTCTTCCCGCTCGAGAGCCCCATCGGCCAGAAGGTCAAGCTGGGCGGCGACTACTTCGTCGTCGTCGGCACCTTGCTGCCGCGCGTGCGCCTCGGCGAGGACCGCGCCAAGGCCGGCGACGAGATCACCGGCGAGGTCTTCATCCCGCGCAGCACGGGCCGCAAGTGGTTCGGCGAGCTGCAGGTCAAGATGCGCGCCGGCTCGATGGACATGGAGGAGGTCGAGCTCCACGAGATCATCGTCGAGGTCGACCGCCCCGAGAACGTCGAGATGGTCGCCGACGCCTGCCGCGAGATGCTGGTGCGCCAGCACACGCAGCGCGACTACGAGGTCGTCGTGCCGCTCGAGCTCCTGCTGCGCGCCGAGGCCACCAAGCGCATCTTCAACATCGTGCTCGGCTCGATCGCCGGCATCAGCCTGCTCGTCGGCGGCATCGGCATCATGAACGTGATGCTCGCCACCGTGACCGAGCGCACGCGCGAGATTGGCATCCGCCGCGCGCTCGGCGCCAAGCGTCGCCACATCGTCACGCAGTTCCTCGTCGAGACCGTCGTGCTCTCCGCCGGCGGCGGCCTGCTCGGCGTGGCGCTCGGCCTGGCGATCCCGATGATCGTCGAGCGCGTGGCCCACATGCGCACGGTCGTGACGCCCGAGGCCCCGCTGCTCGCCTTCGGCATCTCCGCCGGCATCGGCGTCGTCTTCGGCCTCTACCCGGCCTGGCGCGCGGCGGCGATGGACCCCGTCGAGGCGCTGCGGCACGAGTAGGCGGCGCGTTCGCGCGAGACAGCACGAAACGTGCACACGAGGGCCATGGGACCCGAGTGAGAAGTTCTCGCGGTGCGCATCGGACTCGACCGAGGACTTCACCAACGGCGCATGGACTCTCTGGGACTTCCTAGCCCAGAGGCCGCCCACCATGCGCAAGTTCTTCTCCGACGCCCACGACGACCTCGATTCGTCCGACCCGCGAGGCTCGAGTCGGGCCAAGGTCGACCTGCACCTGCACTCGCACGCGTCGAACGTCACGGACTACTACGCGTCGAATTCATTCTCGATCCCCGAGTCGTACTCGAACCCGATCGAGACGTATCACGTGCTCAAGGCCAAGGGCATGGACCTGGTCACGTTGACCGACCACAACTCGATCGCGGGCGCGCTCGAGTTGCTCGAGGCCGGCTTCGAGGACGTCTTCCTCAGCGCGGAGATGACCGCGACGTTCCCCGAGGACGGCTGCAACATCCACGTCACGGCCGCCAACATCACGGAGGCGCAGTTCGCGGAGCTCGACCGACTGCGCGGTGACGTCTACGCGATGGTCGCCTGACCCAGGAGACGAGGCGCGGATGTCCGCGGTAGCCGCACGGGCAGGGGTTCATCGCGGCGACGAGCTGGAAGCGCGCCGGCAGCTCGAGCCGCGCGCCGGCGCGTGCGAGCGTCAGGCGGCCGGTCTCGAGCGGCTCGCGCAGCGCCTCGAGCGCCTCGCGCCGGAACTCGGGCAGCTCGTCGAGGAACAGCAGCCCGCGGTGCGCGAGCGTGATCTCGCCCGGCTGGGGCGGCGCGCCGCCGCCGACCAGACCCGCGTAGCTGGTCGTGTGGTGCGGCGCGCGGAAGGGGCGCTCGTGCACGAGCCCGCCGGGCCACGCGCCGGCGGCCGAGAGCACGCGCGTGACCTCGATGCGCTCCTCGAGCGTCGGCGCCGGCAGCAGGCCGATGAGCCGACGCGCGAGCATGGACTTGCCCGCGCCCGGCGGCCCGACGAGCAGGAGTCCGTGCGCGCCGGCCGCGGCGACGCAGAGCGCGCGCTTGGCCAGCGCCTGGCCGCGCACGTCGTCGAGGCTCGGGCCGCCGCGCGGCGACGCGTCGACCTCGCGCGGGACGAGCGGCTCGAGCGGCGGTCCCGCGCCCGACAGCGCAGCGACCACCGCGCCGAGGCGCTCCGCGGCGCACGCCCGCGCGCCCGGCAACCACGCCGCCTCCTCGGCGGTGGCGCGCGGCGCGACGAGCTCCTCCAGCCCGGCCGCGCGCGCCGCCACTGCCGCGGCGAGCCCGCCCGGCACGGCGTGCAGGCGCCCGTCGATGCCGAGCTCGCCGAGGAACAGCGTGCCCTCGAGCGCGCGCCCCTCGAGGTGCCCGGAGGCCGCCGCGGCCGCGAGCGCGAGCGGCAGGTCGAGCGCGCCGCCGGTCTTGCGCCGCGCGGAGGGCACCAGGTTCAAGTACAGCTTGCCCGGCCGCAGCGCGAGCCGCGCCTCCTTCAGCGCGCACATCCAGCGGCCGCGGCTCTCGCGGATGACGGAGTCGGGCAGGCCGCTGAGGACGACGTCGGTGGCGCCGCTGTCGGCGCGCTCGAAGCGCGCTTCGACGCTCACCAGCTCCGCGCCGGTGCCCACCAGCGACGCTCCACGCACGCGAACGGTCTTCACGCTGCCTCGACCGCCGCCGCGCGCGCGCGTCACGCGCCGTCGTCGAGAACTCGCGCGGCGCTTGCCCCGTCCGCGCGTGCGTGCGACCTTCGCGGCGTGAAGCTCTCCCGCCGCGCCCTCGCCCTCCTCCCGCTCCTGCTCCTCGGCGCGTGCCGCACGCCCGCTGCGCTGCGGCCCGATCCGCACGCGAGCGCCGTCGTCGCCGCAGCGCCGACGGTCGGGCAGGAGATCGTGCTCGGCGGGCACCGCATCCCGATCGGCCGGCCGGTGGTGCTGTGGACGGATCCCGGCGGCTACGACGCGTACGACCGCACGATCCGGCCCGGCACGCAGCCCGACTACGCGGAGGACGGCCTGCGCTACACGCCCGGCCGCACCACGCGCGACGCGGAGAAGCGCGCGCTCGTGCGCGTCGGCTCGACGGACCTCGACGAGCTCGCGCGCGGCATCGACCAGTTCGTCGTGCACTACGACGTGTGCGCGCTGTCGAAGACGTGTTGGGAGGTGCTGCAGCACCAGCGCGGGCTCTCGGTGCACTTCATGCTCGACGTAGACGGCACGCTGTACCAGACGCTCGACCTGCGCGAGACCGCGTGGCACGCGACGAAGTCGAACCCGCGCTCCATCGGCGTCGAGATCGCGCAGATCGGCGCCTGGCCGCCGAACGACACGAAGGCGCTCGAGCGCTGGTACGCCGAAGACGCGCGCGGCACCTACCTGCGCATCCCGCCCGAGAAGGGCGACGGCGGCGTGCGCACGCCGGGCTTCGTCGGCCGCCCGGCGCGCCCCGGCCGCTTCGTCGGGACGTTGAACGGCGTGCGCCTCGAGCAGTACGACTTCACCGACGAGCAGTACGAGACCCTCGCCGCGCTGCTCGCCGTGCTGTGCCGCGAGCTGCCGCGCCTCCGCCCCGACGTCCCGCGCGACGCCGCCGGCCGCGTGCGCACCGACGTGCTCAGCGACGAGGAGTGGGCCGCCTACTCGGGCATCCTCGGCCACCTGCACGTGCAGAAGAACAAGTACGACCCGGGGCCGGCGTTCGACTGGGAGCGGCTGGTGCGCGAGGTGCGGGCGCGGATGTAGCTCGCGGCGGTGCCTTCGATCCGGCTTGGTCCCTACCTGTCGTCTTGGCAACAGAGTTTCGAGAACGTGACGAGAGGGCTACCGACAACTACAAATGGCTCGCCTGGTGAACTTGACTGCCGACGACCTGACTCGGCACATCTTCCGCACGGTGAAGTGGGCTCACCTGCTGGATCTGATCGAGAACAACCGGTTGGTCCTCGTTCGTCCGACTCAGTGGCAGGATCCCTTCGAGAGTCTGATGCTGAGGCAAGCGCAGCTTCACGATGCCCCTGAATCCTCGAGCCGCGTGTTGAGATGGTTCGGGGGTGATCTCTTCGCTTCCTGCTGGACGTGGAATCCAGAGACTGACTTCGCATGGAGAGCATACTCCGCGCATTGCGGTGACGCAGTCATCGTCAAGTCGACCGTAGGCAAGCTCCAGCTCGCGCTTCAGGAGTGGGCAGGTCCCCATGCGTATCGGGACTGTGCAATTGGTGAGGTGATGTACCGGCCGGCCGTTGAGCTCCTGAGCATCGTCTCGAGTCGGGGCTTCCAACAGACCAACGAGAGTGACGATACCGTGCATACTCGAGCTCTCGGGCTGCTCATGAAGCGACCGGAGTTCCAGCACGAGCAGGAAGTGCGAGTCATCGCGGAATGCGCTGACGAGAGTCGGCTGAGGCGAGCCGGTGGAGACGTGCTACTCGACATTCCGATCGACGCGAACAACTTGATCGAGAGCATCTCTCTGGATCCGCGGCTCGAACCAGCGGTGTGCCGTGGGGCCAAGGCCGCGATTCTCAGCGCGGGCTACAAGGGAGGGGCATCCCAGTCGTCGCTGTACCGGCTTCCCTGGGACGAGCCGGCGCAGTGACGGTGGACTAGGTGCTGGCGTCTCAATAGGTCCAGCAGCCGACGCGGCCAGGAGTTGCCTGCCGCCTGCAGCCGTTCAGGCTTCCCTTGCAGGGGGGCGGACTGGAGCAAGTGTCCTCAAGGCTCGAACGTGATCCGATACGCGTTCGAGGTGTTCCAGCCGGTCCCGCACGGTCCGCTCGGGTCGCGGAACCAGACCTGGAACAGGCGCGTCGCGCCCGCGCCGATCTCGGCGGGGGCGAGGGCGGCCGGATTGGCGAGCGTCATCACGCCCTGCGGGCCGGCGTTCTGGACGGAGAAGCGCTTGATCGCGTTCGTGCAGCGCAAGCCGTCGCCGAAGGCCAGGCCGACGCCGCCGTTCAGGAGGTTCGTGCCCATGAAGTAGATGCCGTTCTGGTTCGCGGGCAGGTGCGTGCAGGTGAGCACTGCGGTGCCCGCGCTCACGCTGCGGCTGCCCGCGCCGGAGAGCGCGGCGCCTTCACCGGTCGAGTTCTCGCAGCCGCTGCCGAAGTCCTTGTCGTTGCCGCACGGGCAGCCCGGGTCGGTGCCGTCGCCCGAGCAGACGACGTCGCCGAGCGGTTGCGCGGTGACGGTCAGCGTCGCGATCGCGCTCGCGAGCGAACCGCAGCCGTTCGAGACGACGACGTCGTAGGCGCCGGCGTCGGACGGCGTGACGGCGGGGAGCGTCAGGCTCGGCGCGGTCGCGCCGGGCAGCGCACCGCCGTCCTTGCGCCACTGGTAGACGAGGTCCACGCCTTGCGCGAGCACCTCGAACGTGACCGGCAGGCCTTCGGTGACCGCCTGCGAGGCCGGGCTCACGACCAGGCTCGGACAGGCCGCGGGCGCCGAGCTCCCGAACTCGTACGGCCCCAGGTCCACGTCGAAGCTCGTCGCACCGAACGCCACGCGGTCGTTGCCGTCGAGGTCGGTCGTCGCGAGGCCGGGCACGAGCGCGGTCGCGCCCGCGTCGACGCACGGCGAGCCCAGCGTGAGCCGCAGGTCGCCGCCGGCGCGGTTCGCGAACAGCGGGTCGGCGTCGATGCAGCCGGGGATCTCGCTCGGCTGCGGCACCGGGTCGTTGGCGTCGGGCACGAAGAGGTTCTCGACGCAGCAGTGCGAGAGCTGCACCGCGCCCTTGTAGTGCACCTGGCGCGGCGAGGCCGGCGGCGGCGCCGTGTTGCCCCACAGCACCGAGTTCTCGAGGCGCAGCAGGCCCACGCCGCCCGCCGCGACCGCGCCCGACTCGCCGTTGACGACGTGGTTGTCGACCACGCTGCAGTTCACCACGCGCACCTCGTCGGCGGTGCTCGCGTAGTAGCCCGTGAAGACGCCGATGGCCGAGCCGTAGCCGCTGATCGTGACTCCCGTAGAGATCATGTTGTAGACCGCGTTCTCGCGGAACACGCAGTCGACGATCGTCGCGTCGCCCCACGTGAAGATCGCGCCGCCGGCGTTGGCCGAGTTGTGCTCGAACACGCAGTCCTTGACCGTCAACCCGTCGGTGAAGCTCGAGATGCCGCCGCCGCGCGCCTGCTCGAACCCCGCGCCGCTCGCGTAGAACTGCTTCGCCTCGTTGTAGCGGAAGGTGCAGCCCTCGACGGTGATCGGCGGCACGTCCCAGTAGCAGGCGATCGCGCAACCCTGCGCCTCCTGACCGCCGCTCGCCGTCGTGGCCTGGTTGTTCGTGAACAGGCAGTCGCGGATCACCGGCGACGAGTCGCCGATGTTGCCGATGCCCGCGCCGCACGCGAGGTGCACCGCGTTGTAGCGGAACGTGCAGCCGGTGATCTCGGGGCTCGAGTCGCCGTTGTAGATCGCCGCGCCCCAGGCCCAGGCGGCGACGTTGTACTGGAACACGCAGTCGCGCACGGTGGGACTCGCGCCGAGGTTCAAGAGGCCGCTGCCGCGCATCTCGGGCGCACCGGCGAAGGTCCCGCTGGGACCGGTGTGTCCCTGCGAGATCACCAGGCCGTCGAGCACCGCCGTCGGCCCGACGCCGATCGCCGTGACGACGTGCGCGCTGTTCGACGTGACGATGTTCCAGCCCGAGGGCCAGGGCGAGAGGATGTCGTCGCCGTTGACGTCACCGCTCAGCACCGTCGGGCGCGCCACCGGATCGCGCTGCGCGAGCGCCGTCTCGCCGCCCGCGAAGCCGCCGTAGAGCGCGACGCCGTCCTTCAGGAAGAAGCTGTCCGCCTCGCTCGCCGTCGGCCCCGGCACGTAGGTGCCCTGCGCGATCCACAGCTCGTCGCCCGCCACGGCGGCGTCGAGCGCGACGCGCAGGCTCGTGTGCGCATCGAGCCAGGAGGTGCCGGTGTTCGCGCCCGTGGCGGCGGCGTCGACGTAGACGACGCCGGCGAAGAGGGGTGCGGGGAGGGCCGGGACGAGGGCGAGCAGGGCGAGGCGGCGCATGGGGCGTGCTGGGGCGGGGGACGGGGAGCGGGCCCGAGGGGGGAGGGAGTGCGCGGCGCGCTGATGCGCCGGAGCGCGGAATTCTCGCCCCCGGGGTCGCAGACGGTCAGCGCGCCGTCGGGGTTCCCCCGCGCCCTCCCGCGGCCCGCGCGCCGAGCGCCCGCGGCGCCAGGGCGAACACGCCGAGGGCGAGCAGGTAGACGCTGCCCGAGAGCGCGTCGCGCGAGCGCACGTACTCGCCCAGCGTCTGCTGGCGCGCGAGCACCACGACGCCGACCTCCGCCGCGAGCAGCAGCGCGAGCGCGCCGAGCCCCATGACCCACTGTTCGCCCGGGCGCCGCACGTCGAGGCGGCGCAGGAGCCAGCGCGCGGCGAGCACCGTCACGACGAGCATCAGCGGCGTCTCGGCGAGCTCCGCCGCGCGCTCGCCGAGCCGCGGCACGAGCAGCAGCACGCGCACCGTGCCGAGGACGAACCCGGCGCCGAACACCAGCGCGAAGTACGCGCACGCCGCTCGCAGACCACGCACGTCCTTCTCGTACCGCCGTCGCGCGCGGGCGTCAACGGCGACGCGGCGCGCTCACCCGAGCGCCCGCCGCAGCGAGCCCTCGGCGCGCTGCAGCGCGGCGCGCGCCTCGCTGGCGCCGAGGCCGCGACGCGCCATCAGCACCGCGAGCTTGACCGAGCCCTCCGCCGCGTCGAGCCACTCGCCCGCCGCGTCGCGCGTCACGCCGGCGAGCTCCTCGACGAGGCGCAGGCCGCGGTCGCGCAGCTTCGCGTTGCCGCGCGTGTTCACGTCGACCATGCGGTTCCCGTGCACCTTCCCGAGGCGCACCATCACGAGCGTGGAGAGCGCGTTGAGCGCGAGCTTGGTCGCGGTGCCGGCCTTGAGGCGCGTCGAGCCCTGCACGAGCTCGGGCCCGGTCTCGAGGCGCAGCGAGACGTCGTAGTCGTCGGGCACCTCGCTCGCCGGCACGCACGCGAGGAACAGCGTCGCCGCGCCGCGCTCGCGCGCCTCGGCCAGCGCGCCGTGCACGTACGGTGTCGTGCCGCCGGCGCTGATGCCGAGCACCGCGTCGCGCGCGTCGACGGCGAGCGCCTCCAGGTCGCGCGCGCCCGCGGCGCGGTCGTCCTCGGCGCCCTCGACGGCGGCGAACATCGCGTCGCGTCCGCCGGCGAGCACGCCCACGACCTGGCGCGGGTCGCTCCGGAACGTCGGCGGGCACTCGACCGCGTCGAGCACGCCCAGCCGCCCGCTCGTGCCCGCGCCGACGTAGACGAGTCGGCCGCCCGCCGCGAGGCGCGCGGCGACGAGGTCGACGGCGCGCTCGAGCGCGGGCGCGGCCTGCTCGAGCGCTTCGAGCACGCGCGCGTCCTCGCGCCGGAAGAGCGCCAGCGCGTCGGCCGTCGACAGCGCGTCGAGGTCGCGGCTGGCGGGGTTCTCGCGCTCGGTCGCGAGGTGACCGCGCGAGGCGGGCTCGGCGGTCACGACGCGTCGCCCTCGCGCTTGCGCTTGAGCCGCGTGCCCGCCTCCCAGAAGGGCCGGCCGAGGCTGCCGCCGCCGTCGACGACCAGGCACTCGCCCGTGACGTAGTCCGACACCGGCGCGCACAGGTGCAGGCACTGCGCGGCGACCTCGTCGGTCGTCGCGAAGCGGCCCAGCGGGATGCCCTGCTCGATGCGCTCGCGCGTGGCCTCGTCGGGCCACAGGTTCTGCGCCGCGCCCTGCGACTCGAAGGGCCCCGGCGCGATCGCGTTGACGCGCACGCCGAAGCGCGCCCACTCGGCGGCGAGCGTCTTCGTCATCGCGAGCACGCCGGCCTTCGCGCTCGCGGAGTGCACGACGCCGGGCATGCCGGTCCACGCGTACGTCGCGACGACGTTGAGGATCGTGCCGCGCTGCGCCGCGATCATCGCCTTGCCGAAGGCGCGCGACGCGTAGAAGGTGCCGTCGAGCACGATGCCGAGCACCGCGCGCCACGCGTTCGTGCTGAGGCGCTCGGCGGGGCACACGAAGTTCCCCGCGGCGTTGTTCACCAGCAGGTCGACCTCGCCGTGCCGCTCGAGCACGCGGCGCGCGAGCTCGTCCACCGCGCTCGCCTCGCGCACGTCGAACGCCTCGGACTCGACGCGCCAGCCGGCGGTCGCGGCCTCCTCGCGGAGCGCGGCGTGGTGCGCGGGGTCGCGCGAGGCGACCACCACCGTCGCGCCCAGCGCGGCCAGCCCGCGGCTGATCTGCAGGCCCAGGCCCGTGCCGCCGCCGGTGACGACCGCGACCTGGCCGGAGAAGGTCTCCGCGGGCAGCCAGCGCGCGGACTCGGGCAGGGGAGGGGCGCTCATGCGGCGAGCTTGCCAGATCCGCCGGGGGGTCGTGTAGCATGTTCGCCCCTTTCACCGCCGCGTCCCCACCGCTCCCATGCAACGACTCTCCAGCTACGTCCTCGGCGCCTGGCACACCGGCGGCGACCGCACCGCCACGCTCTACGATCCGACCACCGACGAGGCCGTCGCCGCGTGCAGCACCGACGGCATCGACTTCGCCGCGGTGGTGCGTCACGGGCGCGAGGTCGGCGGGCCGGCGCTGCGCGCCATGACCTTCGCCGAGCGCGGCGCGCTGCTGAAGGCGCTCTCGGCCGCGATCCACGAGCACCGCGAGGAGCTGATCGAGATCGGCTGCAAGAGCGGCGGCAACACGCGCGGCGACGCCAAGTTCGACATCGACGGCGCCACGGGCACGCTCGCGGCCTACGCTCACTTCTCGAAGAGCCTGGGCGACAAGCGCTACATCGCCGACGGCGAGCAGGTGCAGCTCGGCCGCACCAAGCGCTTCGTCGGCGCGCACGTGCGCGTGCCGCGCCAGGGCGTCGCGGTGCACGTCAACGCGTTCAACTTCCCGGCGTGGGGGATGATGGAGAAGCTCGCCTGCGCGATCCTCGCCGGCGTGCCGGTGATCGAGAAGCCGGGCACGCCGACCGCGTGGCTGGCCTGGCGCGTGGCGCAGATCACGGTCGACAGCGGGCTCCTGCCCGAGGGCGCGTTCCAGTTCTTGTGCGGCAGCGTGGGCGACCTGCTCGACCACCTCGGCCCGCAGGACGGCCTGGCCTTCACCGGCTCGGCCGCCACCGGCGCCAAGCTCAAGGGCCACCCGGGCCTCGTCGCGCGCAACGTGCGCGTCAACCTCGAGGCCGACTCGCTCAACGCCGCGGTGCTCGCGCCCGACGTCGACGCGTCGTGCGAGACCTACGCGCTCTTCCTGCAGAACCTCGTCACCGACATCACGCAGAAGACCGGTCAGAAGTGCACCGCCGTGCGCCGCATCTTCGTGCCGCGCGACCGCGTGGACGAGGTGCGCGACGACCTCGTCGCCGCGCTCGGCCGCGTCAAGGTGGGCGACCCGCGCGACGGCGAGTCGCGCATGGGCCCGCTGGCCTCGAAGGCGCAGTTCGAGGACGTGCGCAACGGCATCGCGCGCTTCAGCGAGTTCGCCGACGTCGCGTGCGGTGGGGCCGAGCCGCTCTTCGACAAGGGCTGCTTCCTCGCGCCGACCCTGCTCGTCGCGAAGGACGCACGCGCGGAGCTGTTCCACGCCGAGGAGGTCTTCGGGCCGGTGTCGACGATCCTGCCGTACGGCGGCGGCGTTGAGGAGGCCGTCGAGCTCGTCGGGTTGGGCCGAGGCAGCCTCGTCTCCAGCATCTACACCAACGACGCGGACTGGGCCGAGGCCTACGTGCTCGGCGCGGGGTGCTGGCACGGCCGCGTGTGGATCGGCTCGGACCGCATGGCCGAGCAGGCGCTCGCGCCGGGCATGGTGCTGCCGGCGATGGTGCACGGCGGGCCGGGACGCGCGGGGGGGGGAGAGGAACTCGGGGAGTTGCGCGGGCTCGAGTTCTACACCCAGCGCGTGGCGCTGCAGGGGTTCTCGGGGTTGCTCGAGGGGAAGTTCGGGGGCTGAGACGGAGGGGGGTGGTCGGGTCGGGGCTGCGGGGAGTGGCGTTCGGGCTCGGGTTCGAGCAGGGCACGGGTGCGGAGCGGCGGGGACGCCCCACCGTCCGCCCGCGCCCGCCGTCCCCGTCGCCTTCGGCCCGCCTTGCAGGCGAGGGCCGAAGGCGACGGTGACGGCAGGCGCGGACGGACGGCGGGGCTGGGGGGAGGTTTGGGGGGTGAAGAGGTCGGGCTGCGACCGGTCGGGGCTGGGGGCACTGGGGGCACTGGGGGCACTGGGTGCTGCGCGAGGGCCGGCGAGTCGGAGATGTTGGGGAGTCGCTGACGTCGGCGAAGGGCGGAGCGTCGTGCAGGGCTGAGCGTCGTGCAGGGGAGGGCCCGAGCTGGCGAGTCCGGCGCGCTCGCCGCTGCGCGCGTCGTGAAGTGCTCGGCGTGATGCACGTCGTGATGCACGTCGTGATGCGCGGCGTGATGCGCGGCGTGATGCGCGGCGTGATGCGCGGCGGGGGGGCAGAGCGAGCTCGCCGTGGAGCGCTCGCGTGGCGTGGGCCCCCGCGTGCCGGGCGGGGCTCGCGGGACGAGCGGCTGTGTGCCGGCCGTGGGGAGGCGTTCGTGCTGTCGCGCTCGAGGCAGCGCCGTGCGCCCGAGGGCGCGCGAGTCCGCGTGTGTGCCGCAGCCTCGACGCGAGGCGGTCCGAAGGGCGTCGGTGTGTGTCGGCTCAGGCCGCGCGCGTGACGCGCGGCTTCGGCGTGAAGTGCAGCGAGAAGCGGCCGTAGCGCTTCACGCACTCGCGCAAGGTCCACGGCGGGGGAGCGACGTGGGAGCCGCGAGCGCGCGGGTCCCAGTCGGCCGGGAAGTCGGACCAGCCGTCGAAGTAGCGACCGGACGAGAACAGGTCGGGCACGACCGTGGCGCGGCCGGCGCCCGAGCCGTGCTTGTTGTGGTTGCAGAGCACGTAGCGCAACGCGTGCCACAAGCGGCCGAGCGACTTCAGCACCTCGTCGTGGAAACGCTGGGCGAAGACGCGACCGGCGCGACCCCAGCGTTGGTTCACGTTGCGAGCGATTCGCGTGCACAGTGACTTCATGCCGCGGGCCAAGGCGTCGCCCGAGTCGGCGGCGAGGACGAGGTGCAGGTGGTCGTGCTGGATCGAGAAGTGATGGATGCGGAAGTCGGGGCGCTGCGCGGCGCGGATCGCCTCGACGCAGACCTCGCCGCCGTCGGGCGAGCGGAGCGAAGGCAGGCCGGCGCAGAGCTTCGTCGTGACGAGGCGCAGGTGGCTCTTGCAGACGGAGCGACGCGGAGCGTGGGGGACGTGGCCGTGCTTCTTCTTGCGGCCGGCGTTGTCGCGCGCGCCGCCCCAGGTCGTCGCGTCGACGAAGGCGAAGGTCGATTGCTGTGCGAGCGTCATGCTTGTTAGACGTGCGGCGTGGCCAGGGGTTTGCTGGTACCTCTCGAAAGCGATGTCCATTCCGCGAATGGAGTCGATCTCGATGGCGACGTGCTTCGCTCGGTGAGGTCCCTTCGCACACGCATCGAGTCGCGTTCTCGCCTGGAGCAACACGACTCTTCCATGCCGGCAGAACTCGCCGCTCGAGTCTCGCTCGGCGATGCGACTCGGACCGGAAGAAGACCGGAGACGAAGCTCGAACGCCTCGAGCGCCCGCGGCTTCGCCGCGGCGCGAGGCGTTCGAGCTCGATGCCTCCGATCGAGCCGATTGGTGCCGCGTTCGCGCTTGGGTCTCGAACTTGATTCCGGCGCTCTTCCAATTCGCCCCTCGACTCGGACGACGCGAGTCTGCTCCCAGCCCTCGTAGGATCTCGAGACGTCGTTCCTCGAACGACCGCCAACTTACTGCGGTGCGCCGCGTTCGAGTGCCTCGCGGCGAGACGTAGGTGTGTGCTCCCATTGCCCACTCGAACTTGATTCCGGTGCTCTTCCACCTTGTCGCTCGACTCGGCCGGCACGAGTCTGCGCCGAGCCCGCGTCCGAGCTCGAGGCGCCGTTCCTCGAACGACCGCCAACTCACTGCGGTGCGCGGCGTTCGAGTACCTCGCGGCGAGACGTAGGTGTGTGCTCCCATCGCCCACTCGAACTTGATTCCGGCGCTCTTCCGCGTCGGCACTCGACTCGGCCGGCACGAGTCTGCGCCGTGCCCGCGTCCGAGTTCGAGACTCCGTTCCTCGAACGACCGCCAACTCACTGCGGTGCGCCGCGTTCGAGTGCCTCGTGGCGAGACGTAGGCGTGTGCTCCCATCGCCTACTCGAACTTGATTCCGGCGCTCTTCCACCTTGTCGCTCGACTCGACCGGCACGAGTCTGCGCCGTGCCCGCGTCCGAGCTCGAGACGCCGTTCCTCGAACGACCGCCAACTCACTGCGGTGCGCCGCGTTCGAGTGCCTCGTGGCGAGACGTGGGTGTGTGCTCCCATCGCCTTCTCGAACTTGATTCCGGCGCTCTTCCGCTTCGGCGTTCGACTCGGCCTGCGCGAGCCCATGCCACTGTTCTCGTGCGAGCTCGACACCCCGCTTCTCGAACGCTTGCCACTTCACGGTGTCGCGCGGCCAGCCAGCGCCCGATGTCGCCGCGACGTAACCCGGGAGCCTTCGTACCCGGGTCTCGACTCGGTGGTGCCGCTCGTCCGTCGCGCGCCGCCTCCCCCTGCCCGCCCGCTCCCTCCACGCCACGCCACCCCGAGCCCTCCGTGTCCGCTGCACCCGCCTGGACCTCCCCCCAGCCCCGCCGTCCGTCCGCGCCGGCCGTCACCGTCGCCTTCGGCCCTCGCCTGCAAGGCGGGCCGAAGGCGACGGGGACGGCAGGCGCGGACGGGCGGTGGGGCGTCCCCGCCGCTCCGCTCCACGCTCTGCTCGAACCCGAGCCCGAGCGCCTCTCCACACCCGAGCCCCGCTCCACCCCCGAGCCCACCCCTCACCAAGCCCTCGCCCCCGCACACCCCCCCCGCGACGCTACCGCTCCACCCCCGCGTCACCCTCCGCCTCCCGCCGCGGATCCTCGAACCGCCGCCCCTGCTCCTGCAGCCAGCGCTCCCAGTCCGCGGGCGAGGACCCCGGACTCTCCCCCGAGAGCTTGCGCAGCGCCGCGTGCACCGTGCGGTACTCCGTCGCGTAGGTGTAGCCCGAGATCCCGCCCAGGCGCGCGTCGAGCACGACGCCTTCCGCACCGATCCTCACGATCGGATCCGCGATCGAGGCGCCCTGCGCGAGCTCGACGTCGTAGTCGCCGACGTACGCGAAGGCCTTGCCGATGTAGATGTTCGCGCGCGTGCCGCCGTAGGAGCCGCCGCCACCGCCCTGCGGCAGCACCGCGAAGGCGTTGACGAGCGCGGGCACGGCGACCGCGAAGCCGACGTTCCCCAGGCTCTCGGCCGCGTTCGTGCGCACCGCGCGCGACTCGCTCGCGAGCGCCTTCACGAGCGGCGCGACGACGCCCGGCTCGTCCGTCGCCCGCAACGCGCGCGCGCACGACTCGCGCACCGGGCGAGAGGTGTCCAGCGCGCAGCGGCGCAACAGCTCGTACAGCTCCTCACCCGGCAGCAGGCGCCGCAGCGCGTGCGCGGCCGTGACGCGCCGCAGCACGCGGTACGACACCAGCTCGCGCGCGAGCAGCTCGTGCAGGCGCTCGCGTCCGCCCTCCAGCGCGAGCAGTTCGCCCAACGCCTGCACGCAGAGCTCGCGCTGCGACGGGCCGGCGCTGAGCGCGGCCGTGAAGAGCCGACGCGCGTACGCATCGGGCTCGTCGCGCGGGTCGCCGGCGGCGGGACGCGCGAGGGGCGCGTCGCGCAGCAACGCGATGGCGGCGGGCTGGTCCGGGTCGGCGGCGAGCACGCGGTCCAGCTCCTCGAGCGCTTCCGCCTCGAGTCCCTGTGTCAGCGTCCACGCGGCGAGCTCCACGCGCCCGTCGCGCTCGTCCGGGGCGAGGCCGCGCTCGCGCTCGCGCAGCTCCGCGAGCACCTCGGCCTCGTCGCGCCACTCGACGACGAGACCCGCGGGCAGCGCGCGCCACTCGCCGTCGCGGCTGAGCTCCCAGTGGTCGTCGCGCCAACGCGTCGCGCCGCGCAGCACCTGACCGTGGCGCGTGTGCAGCAGGCGCTTGCGGCGCGGCACGCGCTCGTCGTCGGCGGCGTTCGGGAGGTCCGCGCGCTGCGCGAGCTCCTGCGCGCGCGGCGGCGCGGGAGCCGGCGCCGCGGCGGCCCGGGCGGCGATGGCGAGGGTCGGAAGGAACAGGAGCGCGACGGTCAGCGGCCGGCGACGGAGCTCTCTCATGACGGTGTCCTCGAAGGTCGGGTTCGGGGTCAGGGCCGTCGGACGGGGGACCCGAGGATCGCAGCTTCCGTGCCGAAGGGGCAGCCCCGGCGCGTTCCGGCCGTGCAAGACCTGCGTCGGGGCGCGGCGCGAGCCGCAGCTCGAGGGCGCCCTCGGCGTGCGTCGAGCGCCAGGCGAGCCCGCGCCGCTCGAGCTCGTCGGCCAGCGCTGGGCGCGCGCCGGCGCTGGTCCACACGCGCGCGGGGCGCGTCGCCGCCAGCAGCGGACCCAGCCAGGGCGTGTCGGAGCCGTGGTGGGGCAGCAGCAGCAGGTCGCAGGGGCCCGTGAGCAGCCCCAGCTCGAGCGTGCGCGCCCGCCCGCGCTCCTCCGCGTCGCCGCACAGGAGGAGCCGCCGCCCGCGCCAGCGCAGCTCCAGGTCGCGGCTGCCCTCGTTGCCCAGCTCGGCCAGCCCACGCACCAGCGTCGCGCTCCACCCGGCCGCGCCGGGATCGAGCGGGACGCGGCCCGCGGCGAGGTCCACGCGCGGCGCGGCGTGCGGTAGGCGCTCGCCCAGGCGTGCGGGAAGCGCTCCGCCCCACAGCAGCGGGGGCCAGCGCTCAACCAGCCAGGGCAGCGCGCCGGCGTGGTCGGCCTCGCTGTGCGAGCAGACCACCACGAGCCGCCCGACGTCGAGCTCGCGCAGCAGCGGCGCCACCGCGTCGCGCCCCACGCCGCGGCGGTCGCGCGAGCCGGCGTCGAAGAGCACCGCCGGGCCGTCGGGCGCGCGCACGAGCACGGCCGTGCCGTGACCGACGTCGAGCGCGTACACCTCGAGCGCGCGCGTCGGCCCGCGCCACGGCAGCAGCGCCGCGCCCCACGCGACGCACGCGAGGCGCCGCCAGCGCGGCCCGCGCAGCGCGAGGAAGGTCGCGAGCGCGAGCAGCGCGAGGTACGCACTCGGCCGCGTGGGCAGCTCGACCGGCGTGCCGGGCAGGCGGTCGAAGAGCTCGAGCAGCGCGAGCTGCGCGGCGCCCAGCGCGTCGAGCGCGCGCTCGAGCGGCGGCAGCGGCACGAGCACCCACAGCCACGCGAGGCCCAGGTAGAGCGCCAGCCACGGCAGCACGAAGAGCGTCGCCAGGCCGCCGACCCAGCTCCACTCGCCGAACACGCCCCACACGATCGGCAGCGTGGCGAGGTTCGCGGCGAGCGAGGCGACCGCGCCGCCGAGCGCGAGGTCGAGCCCGCGCTGCGCGACGAGGCGCGCGACGAGCGGCCGCGCGTGCCCGTAGCGCCCGACGGCCGCGACCCGCCCCGCGTTCGGCAGGTGGGCGCGCGTCCACGCGAGCAGCGGGCGCGTGAACGCGAGCAGCCCGAGCGTCGCGCCGTAGCTCAGCAGCACGGAGATCGAGCGCGTGCAGCCCGGGTCGTGGCACCACTCGAGCAGGAACGCGACGGCCCACAGCGAGAGCGCGTCGACGCGGCGCGTGGCGAGCGCGCGCGGCGAGCCGAGCACCGCCGCGAGCTGCGCGAGCGAGAGCGCGAGGGCCGCGCGCAGCACCGGCGCGCCGCCGCCGGCCACGGGCACGAGCAGCGCGAGCAGGAGCGCGCGCCAGGCCTCGCGGCGCGCGAGCCGCCGCGACAGCTTGCCGCCCAGGAACGCCAGCGCGCTGCCCAGCGGCCAGATCCACAGGCCGGCCACGAGCCCGACGTGCAAGCCGCTGACCGCGAGCGCGTGACGCGTGCCCGTGCGCGTGAAGAGGTCGGCGAGCCCGGTCGGCAGGCGCGAGCGGTCGCCGAAGAGCAGCGCCGCCGCGAGCCCGCGCGTCGTCTCGCCGCGCAGCCGGTCCACGCGCACGAGGCCCGCGGCGCGCACGCGCTCGAGCGCGCGCCGCACTGACGCGAGCGCGTCGAACGGCCGCGGCGCGAGGCGCAGCACCTCGTCCGCCTCCACGCGCCGCGGCAACGCCTCGGCCTCGTGCCGGCGGACCGACGCGGGCGGCCGCGCGCTCGCGCGGCGCTTCGTGGGGACGAGGCGCACGCGCTCGCCGTCCGCGGCCGCGCCGCGCGGCAGCTCGAAGCGCGGGCCGCCGTCGGCGAGCCGGCCCACAACGCCCTCGCGCGTCTCGACCTCGGCGCGCCACGTGCCTTCGTCGCGCGGCGCCGTCGCCGCGCGCGCGTGGTGGTGCAGCGCCGCGGCCGCGAACCAGGCCGCGAGCGCCAGCGCGCCCAGGCCCTCGAGCTCCAACGCCCGCCCGCGGCGCGTGCGCGCGAGCAGGACGAAGGCGAGCGCGGCGCCCACCGCCCAGGCCGTGCCGGCCGCGTCGAGCAGGCCCGCCGCCAGCGCCAGCCCCAACGCCGCCACCGCGGGCGCGCGCGCGCGGGCCGCCCGCACGTTCCGCCTGTGCCCCGGCTCCGTCCACGCCACCACGACGCGCGCCGCGCGCCGCGGTCACGCGCCGCGCGCCGGAAAGCTCGTGGAGACAGCGGACCCGGGCGCAGGTAGAGTGCCGCCATGTCGCGCTCGCCCCGCCTCGCCTCGCTCCTCTGCGCGCTCGTCGCGCTCGTCGCGCTCGCCGGACCCGCGCTCGCGCGCGACGTGCTGCCGCCCGGGTATCACGACGTGGAGCACGTGCTCGTGCTCGAGGGCGACGCGCACGGCTGGCGCCTCGTCGCCGCGCCGACGGCGGGCTTCGGCGTGCGCGAGGTGCGCGTCGGCGAGCCCTTCGAGTTCTCGTCGAAGTACGGCACGCGCCTGTGGGCCTTCGCCGCCGGCGCCGCGGTGCCGGAGCGCTGGGAGGCGGGGACGTTCGAGGGCCACGCGCTCGTCGCCGACCTGCCGGCCGAGGTGGCGAGCGTGCCGCTGAGGAACCCGGTCCAGCGCGTCGAGACGCACCTCGCGCTCGAGGGCCTCGCCGACGGCGAGCTGCGCCTGCGCCGCGTGAGCGAGACGCGCACCGGCTCGGTCCGCGGTGCGCTCGGGACGATGCTGCCCGGGGCGCTGATCGGCGCGCTCGTCGCCCTGGGCGTCGTCGCCCTGCTCGTCGTGCGCCGCGGACGCGCGCGGACGGACTGACGTGCCCTGGGGCTACCTCGGCGCGCTGCTCGCGACGCTGGCGCTCGAGAGCGCGGTCGCGTGCGCTTCGCCCGCGCGTCGTCGCGTCGTGCCCGCCCTCGCGGGCCTGAACCTCGTCAGTCACCCCCTGGGCTGGACGGCGCTGGCGGCCGGCGTGCCGTGGCTCGCGGTGGAGCTCTGCGTCGCCGCGTTCGAGGTGCTGGGGCTCGCCTGGAGCGCGCGCGTGCCCGCGAGGCACGCGCTGCTCGTCGCCGTCGGCGCCAACGTCGTCAGCGCGCTCGCCGGCTGGGCCTGGTCGGCCTGACTCCGCTACACTCCGCGCCATGAGCACCCCGACTGGCATGGGCTCCGCGGCCGGCGCCTGCAAGGCCGTCTTCCCCGGCAGCTTCGACCCGGTGACCTTGGGGCACCTCGACCTCCTGCGCCGCGCGTGCGCGCTGTTCGGCGAGGTGGTGGTGCTCGTCGCCGCCCACGCCGAGAAGCGCGCGCTGCTCGACGCGGACACGCGCTGCGCGCTGCTGCGCGAGGCGCTCGCCGACGAGCCCGGCCTCGTCGTCGCGCAGACGCGCGGCCTGCTCGTCGACGCCTGCCGCGAGCACGGCGCGCGCGTGGTCGTGCGCGGCGTGCGCGGCGGCGCGGACCTCGAGTACGAGCTCGCGATGGCGCACACGAACCGCGCGCTGATGCCCGAGCTCGAGACCGTCTTCCTGGGCGCCGCGCCGGCGCTCTCGCACATCTCCAGCACCCTCGTGCGTCAGATCGCCCGCCTCGGCGGGGACGTCTCCGCGCTGGTGCCCGCCCACGTCGCCGCGAAGCTCGCGGCCCTCACCGACTGAGCCTCCGATGACCGAACGCCGCATCGTCTCCACGCCGCACGCTCCCGCCGCCATCGGGCCCTACAGCCAGGCCGTGATCGCCGGCGGCCTCGTGCACTGCTCGGGCCAGATCGCGCTCGACCCGACCACCGGCGCGCTCGTCGAGGGCGACGTCGTCGTGCAGGCCGAGCAGGTGCTGAAGAACCTCGGCGCCGTGCTCGAGGCCGCCGGCACGAGCCTCGCGCGCGCGTTGAAGTGCACCGTGTACCTCTCCGACATGGCGCACTTCGCGGCGGTCAACGAGGTCTACGCGCGCTGGTTCTCCGGCGACACGCCGCCCGCCCGCGCGACCGTGGCCGTCGCCGGCCTGCCCAAGGGCGTGGACGTGGAGATCGATTGCGTCGCGCTCTTGTAGCGCGCCTTCTCGGTGGGGTCGCGCTGCTGTAGCGCGCCTTCTCGGTGGCGTCGCGCTGCTGTAGCGCGCCTCAGCCCTCGCAGTACGCCTTCAAGCGCTCCAGCTCCGCGCGCTGCGCCGCCTGCGCGGCCTGCTTCATCACGGGGCCGCCGACCGCGATCATCAGCTTGAAGCTGCCCTTGCCGCTCACGCGCGAGCGCTGCGTGACGCGCGTGCGGCCGCCGAGGTCCTCGAAGTCGTAGCGCACGTCGAGGTCGAAGTGCGGGCCGACCAGGTGCAGCGCCGAGTAGCGCGGCGCCGCGTGCTCGGTGACGGTGCCCAGGAACTCCATGCGCTGCCCGCGCTCCTCGGTCACGAGGCGCAGCCGCGTCCCGACGCCGCCGCGGTCCTCCAGCACCTCCTCCTCGAGGCACGTGCGACTCCAGGCGGTCACGTCGTTCAGGGTCTTCGCGAAGACCTCGGCGACGGGGCGCTCGACGACGATCGAGAGTTCGGACTCCATGGGGCGCGGGGGCTGGGGGCGGCGGCGGGCCGACAGGCTACCGCGGATCCCGCGTCGCGCTCCGTCCGCCCGCTTACTTCCCCGGCTCCGCGCGCTCCTTCGGCTTCAGGAGGTCGAGGTGCTCCTGGTCGAGCACGAGGCCCAGCGTGGTGGTCGTCGTCTCGTTCGCCTCGATCGAGACGCGGTCGCGCACCTTGACCTCGCCGAACAGCGGGTGCCACGCGCGCAGGAACCACTGCCCGGGCGGCAGGTCCTCGAGCGTGAACGCGCCGTGTTCGTCGGTGATCGCGACGTGCGGCGAGCTCTCGACGCAGACCCACGCGCTCATCCACGGCCGCAGGTCGTCCTTGACCTCGAAGCGCTCAGCCGACTCCAGCGCGAAGGTGCGCTCGAACGGCCGGCCGAAGGGTACGGTGACGTTGAACGCGGGGTTCTGCTTGGCGTAGCTATGCACGACGTGGTTCTCGCGCGCCTCGTTCGCCAGACGCAGCCGCGCCCCGTGGGGCGCGATGGTCACGTAGGGCTCGAACCGGCCCGCGCGCATCGTGAGCGTACGCTCGGGCCGCGGGACGACGTCGCGCGGCACCTGGGCGCCGCGCACGCGCAGGACGATCACCACGTCGCGCAGTCGGTGCAACTCGTCGACGCGCAGGCGGCGATCGGTGGTGTCCATGCCGAGCGGCGGTCCGCAGGCGCTCGTGCGCACGAGCTCCTCGAGGTCGAGCGGCGGCAGCGTCGGCGCGTCGTGCTGGAGGTAGACGACGCCGGTGAGGCGCCCGATCGGCGTCGCGTCCGCGCGCGTGGTGACGGGGGCAAGCGCGGGCGCCGGCGCGCTCGCGCTCCCCGCGGCCGGCGTGCCTGCCGGCGCCGGCGCTCGGCGCCTGGCGAGCTCCGGCGCGGGCGCGGCCGCGAGCTCCTCGTGCGCGGACGGCGTGAGCGCCGGCGTCAGCGGGATCAGCGGCTTCGAGCCGCTGTCGGGCGCGCAGACGTAGACGAGCGCCACGAAGGCCGCCGTCGCGGTGCCCAGCTTCCACGACAGCGCGAAGAGCCCGCCGCGTTGCAGCGTCCTGAGCGTCGGCAACGAGACCAGCGGCGCCAGCGCGGCGCGCCACCCGCGCTCGTCGTCGCCGAGCTGCCGCGCGAGGTCCTCGCGCAAGCGCGCGAGGCTGCGCTTGATGCGCGTGCGCACCGTCTCGACCGGCACCTGCATGCGCCGCGCGATCGCGGTGGCCGAGAGACCCTCCGCGTAGTGCAGGTGCAGCGTCATGCGCAGCGGCTCCTCGAGGCGCCGAACCGCCGCGGTCAGGCGCTCGGCGATCTCGAGCTCGTGGCCCAGCTCCTCCTCGGCCTCGCTCTCCTCGCGCGCGGCGAGGCGCTCGCGTTCGCGACGGCGGGCCTCGGAAGTGCGCTGCCGGCTGGCCAGGCGGCGCGCCACCGTGGCCAGCCAGCCGCGCGGGGACGACACCGACGCCTCTCCGGCGAGGGCTGCGAGCCAGACCTCCTGTTGGAGGTCGTCCGCGTCGGCGCCCGGGCCCACCAAGCCACGCGCGAGGCTGGCGAGGAAGGCCGAGTGGCGCGTGAGGCGCGCGAGGTCGTCGTCCGGTTGCATCGCGTCCATGCGTTCGTCCTCCAGGGTGCGCGCACCCGGCGAGGTGGGTCCGGTCAATCGCGGAAAAGGCGCGCGCGGGCCGGCACGGACCGGATGCGGGGCGTCAGCGCGTCCCGTCGACGCGGCGCCGCCCATCCAGGCGCCCCTTCCGCGGGCGCAGCACGAAGTCCAGGGCCGTCGACTGGTCGACGACGATGCGCGCGCTCTCGCGCGCCGTCCCGAGCAGCTCGTGCCAGACGGTGACGGTGTACTCGCCGGGGGGGAGGCCCGCGATCGCGAACTTGCCCTCGGCGTCGGTCCGCGCGGCGAAGGGCGTGTCGGTGGCGAAGAGCGTGGCGCTCGTCCAGGGGTGGATGTCGTCCTTCACGAACACGGCCTCGGGCGACTTCAGCGCGTAGTCGACGCTCGACGTCCCCGCGCCGAGCGTCCGGTGGAACTCGCCGTTCTTCTGCGCGAAGGTGTGGACGTGGATCGAGCCCGGGTCGGCGTTGTGGAACTGCACGCGGCTACCGATCGGGAGCAGCGTGACGTGCGGCTCGAAGCGCCACCGCTCGGACGTGACGACGAACGGCTCGTCGGGGACCGTCACGCGCGCGTCGGGCACCTCGACCTGCACGACGACGTCGCGCAGCCCGCGCTCCGCGCCGACGAGCAGCGTCGGGTCGGTGAGATCCAGCAGCGAGAGGTCGAGCGGCTTGCACTGGTCCGCGGAGATCTTCAGCGGCGCGAGCTCCGTCGGCTCGCCCTCCGCGAGCGTCACCCGACCGACGAGCGTGCCCGACGGCTCCGGCAGCGGCGGGACGACGTACGCGGGCAGCTCGACGACGGGCTGCGGCGTCGGCGGCGCGACGGCCGTCGTTGACGCGGGCGGGTCGGGCGCCCGCTCCGCGACGCGCGCGCCGTGCTCGAGCGCGGGGCGCCCACGGGCGGCGGCGGGCGGCGCGCTCCGGCGCCGCGGGCGGCGGGCGCAGCTCGCCGTCCGACCGCGAGGCGCGCGCGAGCTCGGCGCTCCACGCCTCCGTGCGCTCGAGGCCGCGCGGCGCGGCGCGCTCGGTCTCCACGTTCTTCCACGCGATCGTCAGGGCGGCGAGCGCGAGCGCGCCCGCGCCGACGAGCTTCCAGGTCGTCGCCATGAGTCCTCCCCGTCGGGCGGTGGTCAGCGCGAGCAGCGGCGCGAACGCCGCGCGCCACGCGCGGGCGTCGTCCCCGAGCTCGCGCGCGAGGTCGCGCCGCAGCAGCTCGAGGCCGCGCTGGATGCGCGAGCGGACGGTCTCGACCGGTACGCGCGTGCGCTCGGCGATCTCGGCCGCCGTGAGCCCCTCCGCGTAGTGCTGGTGCAGCGTGCTGCGCAGCGGCTCCGCGAGGCGCCGCACGGCCGCGGTCAGCCGCTGCGCGATCTCGAGCTCGGCCACGAGCTCCTGCGGCGCGGGTTGCTGCTCGGCGCGCGCGACGTGCCGCTCGCGTTCGCGCCGGCGCGCCTCGCTGAGGCGCTCGCGCGCGGCGAGGCGTCGCGCCACCGTCGCGAGCCAGCCGTGCGGGCGCGAGACGGCGGCGCCGCCCTGCAACGCGGCGAGCCAGACCTCCTGTTGCAGGTCGTCCGCGTCCGCGCCGGGCCCCATCAGGCCGCGCGCGAGGCCGGCGAGCAGGGCGGCGTGCCGCGTGAGGTCGTCGTGGGAGGCGCCCATGGCTGTGCTCGAAGGTGCGCGCGGCGCGCCGCGTGGGGGAGGGAATCCGCCGAATCCGCGCGCGACGTCGACGGGCGGGCGCGCGCCGCGCGGTGCTATGCTCCGCCGATGCCCCCGCGCCGCGCGTCCCTGCTGCTCGCCAGCGTCGTCCTCGCGGCGGCCGGGGTCTGGGCCTACGCGAACGGGCTGCGCATGCCCTTCCTGTACGACGACGTGCTGTCGATCGTGCAGAGCCCCAACGTGCGGCACCTGTGGCCGCCGAGCGAGAGCCTGACCGGGCCGGCCGGCTCGGGCGCGAGCGGGCGGCCGCTGGTGGCGCTGTCGCTCGCGCTCGACCACGCGATCGGGGGGCTGGAGCCCTTCGCCTACCGCCTGACGAACGTCGCGCTGCACGTCGCGGCGGGGCTGGCGCTGTTCGCCGCGGCGCGGCGCGTGTTGGCGGCGACGCGTCTCGCGCCGCACGCGCTGGGGCTCGCGTTCGCGATCGCGTTGCTGTGGCTGCTGCATCCGCTGCAGACCGACGCGCTCGACCAGGTCGTGTACCGCAACGAGACGCTGGCGGCGCTCTTCCTGCTGCTCGCGTTCACGGCCGCGGACCGCGTGTGCGCCGGCGAGGGCGGGCGCGGTACGAGCGCGCTCGCGGCGCTCGCGATGAGCGCCGCGATGGCGAGCAAGGAGATGGCGGTCGCCGGACCGCTGCTCGTGCTGCTCTGGGATCGCACGCGGCACGCCGGGTCGTTCGCCGAGGCCTGGCGCGCGCGCAAGGGGCTGCACCTCGCGCTCGCCGCGTCGTGGCTCGTGCTCGCGCTCGCCGTGGCGAGCGGCGACCGCGGCGCGAGCGTGGGCCTCGAGCAGACGCGCGTGTCGAGCCTCGACTACCTGCGCACGCAGACGCTCGCGATCCCGCAGTACCTGCGCCTCGCGCTGTGGCCGCGGCCGCTGCGCTTCGACTACTCGGCCTGGCCGATCGTGCGCGCGTGGGGGCCGGCGCTCGCGCCGGGCGCGTTCGTGCTCGCGCTCGTCGCGGCGAGCCTGTGGGCGGTGCGGCGCAAGCACGTCGCCGGTTTCCTCGGCGTCGCGTTCTTCGCCTTGCTCGCGCCGAGCTCGAGCGTCGTGCCGCTCAGCGGCGAGTGGATCGCCGAGCACCGCATGGTGCTGCCGCTCGCGTGCGTGCTCGGGCTCGTCGTGCCCGGCGCGTGGTTCCTGCTGGAGCGCGCGTGCGGCGCGCGGGCCGCGCTCGTCGGCGCGCTGCTGCTCGCGGCCGCGGCGCTGCCGCTCGGCCTCGCGACGCGCGCCCGCCACGCCGACTACGCGAGCGCCGAGCGCTTGTGGGGGAGCGTGCTCGCGCTCGACCCCGACAACGCGCGCGCCCACCACGAGCTGGCCCAGGCGCTCGCCGCCGCGCGCCGGCCGCAGGAGGCGCTCGCCCACGCGCAGCAGGCGCTGCAGCTCGACCCCGAGCTCGTCGGCGTCTACGCCAGCCTGGGCTCGCTGCTGCTGGACCTCGGGCGCGCGTCGCAGGCCGTGCCGTTCCTGGTCGAGGCGCGCCGGCGCCTGCCCGGGAACGCCGCGGTGGCGGCCAAGCTCGGCGCCGCCCAGGGCAACGCGGGCGACTACCCCGCGGCCGAGGAGGCCCTGCGCGCCGCGCTCGCGCTCGACCCCGCGCAGCTCGACGCGCGCACGAACCTGGCCCTGGTGCTGCTCGCGCGCGGGCGCCCGCAGGAGGCCGCCCGCGAGGCCCGCGCCGTGCTCCAGCGCGACCCGGGCCGCGCGGCGGCGCGCTCCGTCTTGCAGCAGGTCGGCGAGTAGGCGCGCGCGGAGGCGCCGCTACAATGCCGCGTTCGAACCCCGGCTCCAGCCTCCCGAAGCACCCCCCATGAGCGTCGCCTGTGGAATCGTCGGTCTGCCCAACGTGGGCAAGTCGACCCTCTTCAACGCCGTCACCGCCGCCGGCGCGGAGAGCGCCAATTATCCGTTCTGCACCATCGAGCCCAACGTCGGCATCGTGGACGTGCCGGACGAGCGCCTGGAGATCATCCACCGCTACATCAAGACCGACCGCGTGCTGCCCGCCAGCCTGAAGATGGTGGACATCGCCGGGCTCGTCGAGGGCGCGTCGAAGGGCGAGGGCCTGGGCAACAAGTTCCTCGCGAACATCAAGGAGGTCGACGCGATCGCCCACGTGGTGCGCTGCTTCACCAAGGGCGACGTCGTGCACGTGCACGGCGAGGTCGATCCGCGGCGCGACATCGAGGTGATCGAGCTCGAGCTGGCGCTGGCCGACCTCGAGACCGTCAACCGCAACATCGACCGCGTGTCCAAGAAGGCGCGCAGCGGCGACAAGGACTCGCTCGCTCAGAAGGCGATCTTCGAGCGCGCCAAGGAAGCCCTCGAGGCCGGCACGCAGCTGCGCACCCTCGAGTGGAAGGACCAGGAGCGCGCGGCGCTCAAGCCGCTCTTCCTGATGACGATGAAGCCCGTGCTCTTCGTGGCCAACGTCAGCGACGACGACCTCGCCGGCGAGTCGCCGCGCGTGCAGGCGGTGCGCGAGCACGCCGCGCAGGGCGGCGCCGAGGTGATCGTGCTGTGCTGCGACATCGAGGGCGAGCTCTCGACCATGGAGCCCGAGGACCGCGCGGTGTTCCTCGAGGACATGGGCCTCACCGAGCCGGGCCTCAACCGCCTGATCCGCCACGCCTACCACCTGCTCGGCCTGCAGACCTTCTTCACGGCGGGCGTGAAGGAGATCCGCGCCTGGAACATCATGCAGGGCGACACGGGGCCCAAGGCCGCGGGCGTGATCCACTCGGACTTCGAGAAGGGCTACATCCGCGCCGAGGTCTACTCGGTGGACGACCTCGTGCAGCACGAGTCCGAGGCCGCCATCAAGGCCGCCGGCAAGCTGCGCGTCGAGGGCCGCGACTACGTGATGCGCGAGGGCGACGTCGCGCACTTCCTGATCGGGAAGTAGCGGCGCCTACTGTCTGAGCACGAGCGGCAGCGAGTTCGTCGAGAGCCGCTGACCCCCGGGCGTCGTCGTCTCCGCCTGCGCGAAGAAGCGGAAGCCGCGCGGCAGCCAGCCCGGGATCGTGAACGTGTAGGACAGGCGCCCCGACGCGGGCAGGGGCCCGAGGGTCACGCTCCGCTCGTGAGAGATCAGGTCGTCCATCTCCTGCGTGGGGTCGACGCTGACGAGGGGCGAGCGGCCCAGGTGCAGCACCGCCGTGTCGCCCGGCGTGCCGTAGACCCAGAACGTCTGCTGGCGCCCGGCCTGCAGCGTGCCGAAGCGCTGGAGGTACGGGTCGGCGGGGGAGGGCAGGGTCATCCAGAGCGCGCCGCCGAACGTCGGGCCGTCGAGGGTGACGCCCGAGGCTCGGGCGCGGTTCTGCGTGCCGATGGACCAGATCGGCGACCCCGAGGCTCCGTCCTCGCTGACGTCCGGGCAGCCCCAGCCGCCGATGCCGCGCGACAGCGTGGTCGTGGGCGGGCCCGCGACGACCAGCCGGTTGAACGGCGTGCCTCCGAGCAGGACGCCAGCGCCTCCGTCGCCGCCGTAGAACGAGCCGAAGCCCGGGCAGTTGCCGCCGAAGGCCGCCTGCCCGCCGTCGCCGCCGCGGCAGTCCGTCGAGACGACGACCGCGAAGCTCTCGTCGTCGAGCCGCAGCCCGTGGCCGCCGGGCTCGCCGGACTGGGCGTCGGCTCCGTCGGCGGCGAGGAGGGCGCACTCGACGAACTCGACGCGCGAGTGCTCGATCCAGGCCGCGGTCTGACCCGAGTCGGTCGGGCACTGGACCGTGCACTGGTAGGCGCGCACGTCGACGCAGTCGAGGACCGCGAGGGCCTCCTGGTCCGCGGCGCTCGGCGCGATCTCGAGGAGGTCGAGCGACACGTGCCCGAGCGCCTGGAGGATCGACAGGTCCCCCGTGCGCAGGCTCGAGAGCGTCGCCCGCCGGTTCGGCCCGAGCCCCGTGACGACGACGGGGCCGGTGACCCGCGGGCGGTCGCCGGGGTCCGTGCCCAGGACCGTCAGGCCCTTGGCGAGCGTGAAGCCGGCGTAGGACCCGGGGTGGACCAGGAGCAGGTCGCCGTGCGACGCCGCGTCGATGGCGGGCTGGATGTCCTGGAAGTCGACCCCCGCGCCGCCCTGGTCGTCGATGACGAAGGTGCCGGCGGAGGTGGTGTGTGCGCCGAGCGCGAGGGCGGGGACGAGGACGAGACGGCGAGCGAGGCACATGGGGGTCTCCCGGGGCCAGGGGCGAGCTGGAGGAGCCTGCGGCTCCGGCCCGGATCCTCCCATACCGAGGTGGATCCGTCTCCCTCCTTCGTCGGCGAGGCCGCGGGGGCCACGGCGACCCACCGGGGTGGCCTCGCCGGGGCGTCGTCCGGGTGCAGTGAGACGCATTCTCAAAAAGCGGTGTTTTGAGAATGCGTCTCAAGACCCATGGGGTAGACTTCCGAAGTCCAGCGCGAGCCGTACTCGGCCGCACCACCCGCCATGATCGTCTGCCACTGCACCGGAGCCACCGACCGCGACGTCCGCCAGGCCATCGCCTCGTCGGGAGGGGACCGCACCGAGGCCCTGCGGGTCTGCGGCGCGGGCGGTTGCTGCGGCGGCTGCAAGGCCGCGGTGCTCGAGCTGCTCGCCGAGAGCGAGCGCCGGCGCGGCTCCGAGCGCCCCGCCGCGCGCGAGTAGCGCGAGTAGGACGCCGCGCGCCGTGCGGACCCGCCGCGCGCGAGCTCGCCCACGCGGAGCCCGCGCGCCGCGCTGGAGCCCCCGCGCGGGGCGGGCTATCCTCGCCGCCCTTCCCACGAGCGCCCAGCCCCCCCCTCCGACCATGAAAGGCGACGCCGCCATCGTCCAGGCCCTCAACGACGTGCTCACCGCGGAGCTCACCGCGATCAACCAGTACTACGTGCACTACAAGATGTGCGAGAACTGGGGCTACCTCCGCATGGCGGGGGTGAAGCGCAAGGAGTCGATCGAGGAGATGCAGCACGCCGACGCGGTGATCGAGCGCATCCTCTACCTCGACGGCGTGCCGAACATGCAGCGGCTCAACCCGGTCAAGGTCGGCGAGAACGTCGTCGAGCAGCACGAGCTCGACCTGCAGCTCGAGTACGACAACGTGAAGCGCCTGAACGACGCGATCGCGCTGTGTCTCGACAAGCGCGACGCCGGCTCGCGCGAGCTGCTCGAGCGCATCCTGCACGACGAGGAGGAGGCTGTGGACTTCCTCGAGGGCCAGCTCGGCATCGTCAAGGACATCGGCAAGGAGCGCTACCTCGCCGAGCAGATGGGCGACCTGCCCGACTGAGCGGCGTCGGCTCGATGTCGCGCCTCGCGGTGATCGCGCTCGGCGGCGCCCTCGGCGCCGTCGCGCGGTACGGCCTCTCGGGCTGGGTGCAGCACCGCACGACGAGCGACGTGCCGTGGGGCACGCTCTCGGTCAACGTGCTGGGCTGCCTCGTGCTCGGCGCGCTGATGAGCTACGCGAAGGACCGGCCGGTGGGCGAGGAGCTGCAGTTCTTCCTGCGCGTCGGCCTGCTGGGCGCCTTCACGACGTTCTCGACCTTCGGGTACGAGGTCGTCGAGCTGTTCGGCGCCGGCCACCCGCGCGCCGCGCTCGTCGCGCTGTTCGGCAACCTGCTGCTCGGGGGGCTGGCCGTGCTGGCCGGCGACGCGGGCGCGCGCTGGGCGTTCGGTTGAGCGCCCGCGAAGGAGGGCGGCGCGCCCGCGCGGCCTCGCGGGCGGGCGGTAGACTGCTGCGATGAGGCTCCACCGGATCGCTCCGCTCCTCGCGCTCGGCGCGCTGCTCCCCGCGTGCACCGCGCACGAGGACACGCCGCGCCCGCGTCACGTGCTGCTGCTGGTGGCCGACACGCTGCGCGGCGATCGCCTCGGATGCTACGGCTACGAGCGCCCGACGAGCCCCGAGATCGACGCGCTGGCCGCGCGCGGCACGCTCTACGAGCACTGCTACTCGCAGGGCTGCTGGACCGTGCCGTCGATGATCTCGATGATGACCGGCGTCGCGGTGGCGCAGCGCGAGAGCAACCTGCCCGCGGAGCTGGTCGTGCTCGGGGAGGCGCTGCGCGCGCACGGCCTGGACACCGCGGCCTTCCCGGCCAACGGCGTGCTCGTGTCCGATCGCGGCTTCGACCGCGGCTTCGCGCACTTCGACCGCCAGTGTGACAACCGCGACGCGGTGACCGTCTACGAGCGCTGGAAGGCCTGGTACGACGAGCGCCGCGCCGACCCCGCGCGCCGCGACCAGCCCTTCTTCAGCTGGGTGCAGTTCATCGACCCGCACGCGCCGTACGCGCCCGCGCCCGAGCACGACGTGTTCCGCGGCGAGCGCGCGGACCAGGCCGTGCTGCTCGAGCGCTGGACCGCGACGCAGCCCGAGGTCGCTGCGCGCTCGGCCGCCGACGGCCGTCACCTCGTCGCGCTCGACCGCGCCGTCGAGCGCATGACCGAGGTCAGCAACCTCTACGACGGCGAGGTGCGCGCGGTCTCCGACGGCGTCGGGCGCATCCTGGCCGCGCTCGCGGAGAGCGGTGAGCTCGACGACACGCTCGTGATCTTCTGCGCGGACCACGGCGAGATGCTCTACGAGCACCGCCAGGAACCGCTGCTCGTCGACAGCATGCTCGACGTGCACGAGGCGCGCACCGCGAGCGTCGAGGACTTCTTCGGCGTCGGCCACCGGCCCTGGTACTACGAGCCGCTGTGGAACACGCCGCTGATCCTCGCGGGGCCGGGCATCCCCGCGGGCCGGCGCGTGGGCGGCCTCGCGGCGAACCTCGACCTCTACCCGACCGTGCTCGAGGCCCTCGACCTCGCGCCGGTGCCGGGCCTGCAGGGCCAGAGCCTGTTCCGCGGGCGCGAGCCCGAGCGCGACGTCGTCTTCGCGTACGGTCACCAGTCGACCGCGCTGCGGCAGCTCGACGGCGACAAGTTCTGGCGCCACCCGAACAAGCTGCACAACCTGCCCGAGGACGCGCCCGCGCCCGTGGTGCTCTACGACCTCGGCGAGGACCCGCTCGAGGTGCACGACCTCTCGACGGAGCGCGCCGACGAGACCGCGCGGCTGCGCGCCGAGCTCGACGCGTGGCATCGCGAGAACGCGCGCGACGTCGTCTTCCAGCAGACCGCGGCGCAGCGCCGGGCGCTCGAGCGGCTCGGCTACGTCGGGCCCGAGCACGAGGACGCGCCCGCAGCGGGCGGGCAGGACGCCAAGGACGGGCAGGAGTAGCGCGCCCGCTCAGCGCGGCAGCCAGCGCTCCCAGGGGTTCGCGCGCCCGGGGTCGCACAGCTCGACGAGCGTCGGCACGACGAGCGCCGCTTCCTCGGGGCCGAGGTAGCCGAGCTGGCCGGTCTTCTCGTTGAGCACGAAGCAGCCGCCCGAGGGCGCGGGCTGGCCGACCTGCAGCACGATCGGGTCGCCGTCCACCTGCGCGAGTGTGAGCGTCGCGCGCGGCTCGGCCAGTCCGCGGCGCGGCGCGGCCTCGGGGTCGGAGAGCCCGCGCCACTCGACGCGGTAGAGGAACGCCTGCCAGCCGGCGATGCGGTAGGGCAGGCACGTCGCGCGCGCCTCGCCGGCGCTGACGGTCCACTCGCGCGGCCACTCGGCGCGTTCGAGGCCGGGCACCTCGCGCACTTCGCTGCGCAGCACGAGCGCCTCGCCGCCGGCGAGGTCGACGAAGGCGCGCGCGAGGCCGGCGCCGCGCGCCGGGAACTCGCCGGCGAGCAGGCGCGCGTCGAGCAGCGGCGGGAGGTCGCCCGCGGAGCGCGCGACGAGACGGCGCGGGTCGTGGTCGATCTCGAGCACCGCGCGCGTGCCCGCGCGCCGCGCGAACGCGCGCCCGCCGCCCACGCCGGGCAGCGACGCGCCGAGCTCGACGGCGAGCAGCACGTCGCCGCCCGGGTCCTCGAACATGCGCGCTCCGTGCAGGCGCACGACGAGCCGCTGGTCGGGCGCGAGGCCGAAGGCCGCGTCGCGCGCGGGGTCGTCGGCGCGCCACGGGCCGCGCGCGTCGAGCACCTCGCCCGCGAGCTCCTCGATGCGGCTCGCGAGGCCCAGCGCGCCGTACGCGCTCACGCAGCGCCACACGCCGCCCTCCTGCGCGTAGACGAAGCGCTCGCCGCTCGCGCCGTCCTCGAGCGAGAGCCCGGCGATCGAGAGGGCGGCCGCCTCGTCGGCCGTGACGAGGCGCGCGAAGGGCGCGGCCGAGGCGACCTCGCGCGGCGCCGCGCCGCGCAGCGCGAGCGCGAGCAGCGCCGTGACGAGCGCGAGTCCCACGAGCCAGCGCGTCACGCCGTTGCCCTCCGCAGCAGGCCGAGGAGCGCGAGCCCCAGCGGCACCGCGCCGATCACGAGCAGGCGCCAGCGCAGGCGCTCGGCGTCGCTGGCGGCGGCGAGCGGCGCGGGCGCGCGTTCGCGCCGCAGGACGGCGGCGAGGTCGGCGTCGAGCGCGAGCGCGGCCGCGCAGCGCAGCGCGAAGGCCTCGTGCGCGCGGTCGGGCAGCGTCAGCACCGCGTCGCCGAACAGCTCGCTCTCGCCGAGCAGCAGCAGCGCGCCGTCCGCGTCGCCCGGCGCGCCGAGCTCGACGTGCGTGGCGCCGCTGGCCCCTCGACGCGCGTCGCCGCCGGGAAGCGCCCGCGCAGCCACAGCCCGAGCGGCGCGCCCGGCACGCGCGTGCAGCCCGCGGCCTCCGCGCGCGCGAGCGCCTCGTCCGGCAGGTCGCCGCCCGTCCACGCGTAGCTCCACGCCGCGTCGGAGGCGCGCAGCCAGACCTGCGCGGAGAGCCCGCGCTGCGCGAGCGTCGCGTCGTCGAGCGCGAAGCGCGCCGCGCCCGGCAGCAGCAGCTCGCCCGTCCCGACGAACAGCGGCGCGGCGTCGGCGTCGGGCGTGGCGCGCACGAAGAAGGGCTGCGTCGACTCCTGCAGCTCGTAGCGCGGCCCGTCCTGCGCGTCGACGCGCGTGCGCACGGCGAGCGAGCCGGGCGGGCGGTCGAGCAGGACCTCGTGCACGAGCGGCGCGCCGAGCGCGGGCAGGAGCTCGTGGTCGAGGTCCTCGAACAGCGGCCGCGGCCAGAAGGCGAGCCGCAGGTCGGCGCGCTCGAGCTGGCGCGCCTGCAACGCGTAGGGTTGCGCCGCGAGCAGCGCGCGGCCGCCGTCGGCGAGCAGCTCGGCGAGCGCGGTCAGGAGCGGCGTCGCGTCGCGTCGCGGCTGCAGGAAAAGCGCGGCGCGCGTGCCCTCGGCGAGGTGCGGCGCGACCGCGTCGACGCGGCGCACCGCGAAGTCGTTCTCGCTGAGCAGGCGCTCGAGCTCGCCGTAGGGGTCCGCTTCGCGCGGCGCGAACAGCCCGCGCTGCTGGAACTCGAGCGCCGCCTCGGCGGGGGAGAGGCGCGGACGCTCGGCGACCAGCGCGAGGCGCGCGTCGGCGCGGCCGGCCAGGCGCGCGAGCGCGAAGGCCACGCGGAAGCGCAGCTCGGCGAAGGCGCGCGCGCCGGGGAGCTCGAGCACCTCGCGCCGCTCGCCGGCCTCGACCACGAGCGCGGCGTACGCGCGCTGCACGCGGCGCGCCTCGTCGTCGCGCGAGCCGAAGGTGTGGCGCGCGAGGCCCAGCGCGCCGGCGCGCGCGTCATCGGCGTCGAGCACGAGCGCGGTGTGGCGCACGCCGTCGAGCTCGTGCGCGAGCTCGTCCGCGAGTCGGCGCGTCTCGCGCGCGAGCGGCCGCAGCTCGGGCGGCAGCGCGGCGTCCGGGGAGAAGGCGCTCGCGAGGCGCACGTCGCCCCCGGCCGCCGCGACGAGCTCAGCGAGCGTCGCGTGCTCGTCCGGGGTCAGGCGGTTGCGGCCGTCGCGCGTGGCGTCGAGCTCGACGCGCGGCGCGAGCGCAGCGAGGCCCGCCACGACCGCGAGGGCTGCGGCCGCGGCCGCGAGGCGCGGCCAGAGCCGCGGGCCGCCGCGGGCGCGGCGCTCGCCGCGCGCGAGCGCCAGCAGGACGAGCGCGAGCGGCGCGGCGAGCAGCACGAACAGCCGCCAGCGCGTGCGCGCCGCGTCGTCGAGGCGCGCGAGCAGGCGCGCCAGGCGCGCGGCGACGCGGGCGCGCGCGGCGCTCGGGCGAGCGTGCGCTCGAGCAGCGCGCCGAGGAACGCGCGGTGGCCGAGCACGGCGTCGTCGAGCATTGCGTCGCCGAGCAGCGCGCCGTCGGCGAGCACGAGCACCGCGCCGCGCCACGGGTCGTCGCTCGCGAGCTCCGCGCACAGCAGCGCGTCGGGCGCGGGCGTGCCCGCGGTCTCGGCGAGCTCGGCCAGCGTGCGCTCGCCGTCGGGCCACGGCGCGAGCACCGCGCCCGGCGAGGCGGTCGCGAGCGCGCGGCCCGTGAAGCCGAGCTGGCTCAGGCGCTCGACGTCGAGCGTGAAGGCCGTCGGCGCCGGGAAGACCAGCGGCGCGTTGGGCTGTCGCGCCCAGTCGCGGAAGTCGTGCTGATCGGGCGTCGAGCGCACGCGCCAGGGCACGACCGCGGCGTGGCCGGCGTCGTCGGCGAGCTCGGCGCCGCGCGGGTCGAGCAGCAGGGCCTCGTCGAGCTCGAGGCCGAGGTGCGCGGCGAGCGCGCGCGCGCCGGCCGCCCGCTCGGGGTCGCGCACGAACGCCACGCGCGGCACGTCGCCCAGCCAGCGCTCGCGCAGCGCGTGCGACTCGAGCGACACGACCAGCGCGCCGCCGCGCGCGCGCAGCGCGTCGAGCGCCGCGAGTTGCTCGGGGCCGGCCGACCCGCCGCCCAGCCACACGCACAGGTCGACGTCGCCGTCGAGCGCCGCGGGGTGCGCGTCGAGGTCGACCGCGACGACGTCCGCGCCTGTGGCGAGCGTCGCCCGCAGGTGCTCGTAGCCGGCCGGCACGTCGAGCGCGACGCGCGGCCGGCGCGGCGTGGCGAGCTCCTCGAGGTGCGCGAGCACCAGCTCCTGCAGCGCCGCGGCCTCCTCGGGGCCCAGGCCGTTCAGCACGACGGCCGGGCGCGCGCCGTACGCGAGGCGCAGGCTCGACCAGACCACCTCCTCGCGGAAGCCGTCGCCCTCGACGCGGCGCGCGCGCCAGGGCGCGAGGCCGGCCGAGGCGAGCGCTGCGCGGTCCTCGGGCGCGGCGTCGGGGTCGCGCACGGTCACGCGCACCTCGCCCGCGGCGCCGCGCGAGCGCCGCGAGCCCAGCGCGCACGTCCTGCTCGAGGTGCGCGAGGTGCGCCGGCATGCGGTCGCGCGGCGTGACGTAGTACTCGAGCACGAGCTCCTCGTCGAAGCGCGCCAGGCGCGCTGCCGTCTCAGGCGCGAGCGTGGCGCGGCGCGCGCGGCCGGGCTCGAGCACGAGGCCGGCGCGCGCCGCGAGCGCGCTCGCGAGGTGCGTCGCCGTCAGGCCGAGCAGCGCGCAGGCGACGAGCCCCGCGACGAAGGCCGCGCGGCCCTTCACTGGCGCAGGCGCGTGACCAGCGCCGTCTCGAGGCCGAGCAGCACGAGGCTCGTGCCGCCGAACCAGACGAGCGTCGAGAGCGACACGAGGCCGCGCACGAGCTCCTCGTAGCGCGGCAGCGCGGAGACGTGGTCGGCGAACAGGCGCCCGAGCCCGGGCACCTGGCCGTCGAGCACGGCGACGGCGCGCGGGTGACCGCTCGCGTAGAGCAGTGCGCCCACGGCGACGGCGAGCACGAAGGCGACGATCTGGTCGCTGGTCAGCGCGCTCGCGAGGCTGCCCACGGCGAGCAGCAGCGCGCCCAGGCACAGCGCGCCGAGGTAGCCCGACGCGACGAGGCCGAGGTCCGGCGCGCCGAGCGCGGCGAGCATCACGACGATCGGCGTCGTGCCGACGAGGTACACGCACCACACGCCGAGCGCGGCGAGGTACTTGCCCGCGACGACCTGCCACGGCGCGAGCGGCAGCGTCATCCACAGCTCGAAGGTGCGCGTGCGGCGATCCTCGGCCCACAGCCGCATCGAGAGCCCGGGCAGCAGGAACAGCGCGATGGGGAAGAGGGCCTCGAAGAAGGGCGTCATGTCGACGCGCGCCGTCAGGAAGAACTCGTTCATGAAGAGCGAGCTCGACAGCAGCAGCGCGCCGACGAGGTAGACGTAGGCCGCGGCGCCGTCGAAGAACGCGCCCAGCTCGCGCCGCAGCACGACGCCGACGCCGCGCAGCGGTCCGGGGCCGGGCGGCGGGCGGTGCACGGCGGCGTCGCTCACGCGCGCGCCTCCCGGTCGCGCGCGACCGCGTCGAGCACCAGCGCCTCGAGGTCGCGCCCCTCCGCCGCGCAGCGCGCGCGCAGCGCCTCCATCGGCGCGTCGAGGCACAGGCGGCCGGCCTGCATGACGAGCAGGCGCGTGGCGATCTGCGCCACCTCGGCCAGGATGTGGCTCGAGAAGAGCACCACGCGGCCCGGGCTCAGCTCGCGCACGAAGTCGCGGAAGGCGACCACCTGCAGCGGGTCGAGGCCGTGCGTGGGCTCGTCGAGCAGCAGCACGGGCGGGTCGTGCAGCAGCGCGGCCGCGAGCCCGATGCGCTGGCGGTAACCCTTGGAGCACTCGCGCACGCGCTTGCGCGCGACGTCGGTGACCTGCGTGCGCGCCATCACCTCGTCGAGGCGCGCGGCGAGGCGCGCGCCGCGCAGGCCGTGGGCCTCGCCCATGAAGCGCAGGAAGGCGCGCACGCGCATGCCGTCGAACAGCGCGTTGTGCTCGGGCAGGTAGCCGATGTGGCGGCGCACCTCGAGCGGCGCGCGCACCACGTCGTGGCCGCAGACCTCCAGCGCGCCCGCGCTCGGCGGCAGGTACGTGCAGAGCATCTTCAGGAGCGTGCTCTTGCCCGCGCCGTTGGGCCCGAGGAAGCCCACGATCTCGCCGGGGGCCAGCTCGAAGCTGACGCCGTCGACGGCCGCGAGCGCGCCGTAGCGGCGCGTGACGCCGGCGGCGCGGATCATGCTCCGCCGAGGTGGATCCAGCCCAGGAGACTCGGCACGAACAGCAGCTCGGCGAGGAACAGCAGCGTGCCGAGCACGCCGAGCACCGCGCCGGCCACGGTCAGGCCGCGGCCGGCGGGGTCGAGCGTCCCGGCGTTCATCTCGGCCAGGTCGCGCCGCGCCATGACCCACACCACGGGTCCGAAGACTCCGCACACCACCAGGCCCAGGAGCCCGACGACGATCAGCGTGATGCCGCGGTGAGGGCGCACGGCCGGAGCGGGCTCAGCCGCCGTTGGAGACCATCGTCGCGCCGAAGCCGAACACGAAGACGGCGATCACCCACAGGAAGCCGATGATCAGGAAGACCGTGCCGATGATGCCGCAGATCATGCCGGCCTGCGTCATGCCGCGACCTTCGGGGTCCATGCGGCCCGAGTCGATCTGCGCGATGTCGTTCTTGCCCATGATCCAGGCGACCGGGCCCAGGAAGCCGCAGATGACGAGGCTGCAGATGCCGAGGATCAGGATCAGGACACCGCGGTGGGGAGCGTAGCTATCTCTCATGGTCAACTCTCTCTGAGGTGTGGGGACGAGCGGGCGCGCATCCTAACGTGCGGGAGGCCCCGACTCGAAGCCCCTCGCGGCCGGGCGTACGTCGCCCGCCGCTCGGGATTCACACGGAGGCCCCAGGGAGCGGAGCGGGCGCGGCGTGGCAGGCCACGTGCGCCGCGCCGCGCGCGGCTCGAGCGCCGGCGCCTCGCGCGCAGCGGCCGCCCAGGACGAGCGCGCGCCGGGCAGCGCGGCTCGAAGGCGCAGCCGGGCGGCGGGTGCAGCGGGGAGGGCACGTCGCCCTCCAGCACGATGCGCCGGCGCGCGCGCTCGGCCGCCGGGTCGGGCAGCGGCACCGCGCTGAGCAGCGCCTGCGTGTAGGGGTGGCGCGGGCGCTCGAACAGCTCGTCGCGCGGTGCGCGCTCGACGATGCGGCCGAGGTACATCACGGCGACCTCCTCGCACACGTGGCGCACCACGGCGAGGTCGTGCGCGATGAACAGGTAGGCGAGCTGGAAGCGCTCGCGCAGCTCGGCCAGCAGGTTGACGATCTGCGCCTGGATCGAGACGTCGAGCGCCGACACGGGCTCGTCGCACACGAGCACCTCGGGCTCGAGCGCCAGCGCGCGCGCGATGCCGATGCGCTGCCGCTGGCCGCCCGAGAACTCGTGCGGGTAGCGGTTGATGTGGCGCGGGTTGAGGCCCACCGCGTCGAGCAGCGCCAGCGCGCGCAGCCGGCGCTCGCGCGGCTTGCCGCGGCGGTGGATGGCGAGCGGCTCGGTCAGGATCGACGCGACGGTCTGGCGCGGGTCCAGCGACGCGTAGGGGTCCTGGAAGATCATCTGGAGGCGGCCGCGGTGGGCCTGCCACTCGCGTCGCGAGAGCCCGGTCAGCTCGACGCCGCCCAGGCGCACCGAGCCCGCGGTCGCGCGGTGCAGGCCCACGATCGTGCGCGCGGCGGTGGACTTGCCGCAGCCGGACTCGCCGACCAGGCCGAGCGCGCGCCCGCGCTCGAGCTCGAAGCTCACGCCGTCGACCGCGCGCAGCACCGCACCGCCGCGGCCGAGGAACCCGCGCGCGCCGACGGTGAAGTGCTTGGCGAGGTCGCGCACCTCGAGCAGGCTCATGCCGGGCTCCTCGCCGCGAGGCGCTCGGCAGCCGCGACGCACGCCGCGTGGTGGGGCCGGCGCGCGGCGGCGTCGCGCAGCTCGACGAGCAGCGGCACGCCGGCGAGGCACGCGTCGACGCGCGCGGGACAGCGCGGCGCGAACGCGCACCCCGGCGGCAGGCTCGCCAGGTCCGGCGGCGTGCCGGGGATCGAGCGCAGCGCGGCCGCCGCGTCGCCGCCCAGGCGCGGCACGCTGGCGAGCAGGCCCTCCGTGTACGGGTGCGCCGGGCGCGCGAAGAGGTCGTCGGCGGCCGCGCTCTCGACGATGCGGCCGGCGTACATCACGTTGACGCGGTCGCTCATGCCCGCCACCACGCCGAGGTCGTGCGTGATGAGCACGATCGCGGTCCCGTGGCGGCGCTGCAGGTCCTTCATCAGCTCGAGGATCTGCGCCTGGATGGTGACGTCGAGCGCGGTGGTGGGCTCGTCGGCGATCAGCACCTGCGGGTCGCACAGGAGCGCCATCGCGATCATCACGCGCTGGCGCATGCCGCCCGAGAGCTCGTGCGGGTACTGGTCGAGGCGGCGCTCGGGCTCGGGGATGCCGACGTCGCCGAGCGCGGCGGCGCACTTCGCGCGCGCGGCGCGGCGCGTCACGCCGCGGTGCGTCTCGAGGACCTCGGAGAGCTGCCGCTCGAGCGTGAGCAGCGGGTTCAGGCTCGTCATCGGGTCCTGGAAGATCATCGAGAGCGCGTCGCCGCGAAGCGCGCGCAGCTCGGCGGGCGCGAGCTTCAGCAGGTCGCGGCCCTCGAACCACACCTCGCCGGCCTCGACCACCGCGGGCGGCTGCGGCAGGAGGCCGAGCAGCGCGAGGTTCGTCACGCTCTTGCCCGAGCCCGACTCGCCGACCAGGCCCAGCGTCTCGCCCGCCTCGAGCGTGAACGAGACGTGGTCCACCGCGCGCACGGTGCCGTGGTGCGTGTCGAAGCGCACCGTCAGGTCGCGCACGTCGAGCAGCGCCATCAGTCCTTCCCCCGCAGCTTGGGGTCGAGCGCGTCGCGCAGGCCGTCGCCCACGAGGTTCAGCGCGAGCAGCGTCGCGCCCATCGCACCGGCGGGGAAGAGCACCAGCCACCAGTACAGGCGCACCGGGTTGACCATCTCGCTGCCGTCGACGGCGAGCAGGCCCCAGGAGACCTTGGGCGGCTCGATGCCCAGCCCGAGGAAGCTCAGGAAGGCCTCGAAGAGCATCACCGCGGGGATCGTCAGCGTCAGGTAGACGATCACGATCGAGAGCACGTTCGGCACCAGGTGCACGAACACGATGCGTCGCGTCGAGGCGCCCAGCACGCGCGCCGCGTCGATGAACTCCGCGTGGCGCAGCGAGAGCACCTGTCCACGCACGACGCGCGCCATCGTCAGCCAGTAGATCGCGCCGATCACGAGGTAGAAGATCGTCTCGCGGTCGATGCCGTAGGTGTCCTCGAGCTCGGCGCGGTACTCGTTGACGATGGTGATCAGGAAGATCACCACGAAGATGAAGGGGATCGAGTACAGGATGTCGACGATCCGCATCATCACGTTGTCGATCGCGCCGCCCAGGTACCCGGCCAGCGCGCCGTACGTCACGCCGATCGCGAGCGAGCACAGCGCGGCCGCGAGCGCGACGAGGATCGAGGTGCGGCTGCCCCAGACGATGCGCGCGAGGATGTCGCGGCCCTTCGCGTCGGTGCCCAGCCACGGCCCCGTCTGCCAGTCGCCGAAGAGCGCCACGCGCGCGTCGACCAGGCGCTCGTCGATCCACGACAGCTCCCAGTAGTCGCGCTCGAAGCCGTGGCGGCCGAGCTCGGTCCACGGCGCGACCGGCGGCTGCGGCTCGAGCTGCAGGTCGAGCGTGACGGGGGAGGGCAGCGGCAGCAGCGGCGCGAGGAAGGCCACCGCCGTGAAGACGGCCAGGAAGACCAGGCTCCACCACGCCGTGCGGTTGCGCCGCAGGCGTCGCCACGCGTCCTGCCAGAGGCTCTCGCCCTTGTGCTGCGCCGCTTCCGCGAGCAACCGCTCGAGGTCGCCGCCGCCGAGGCCCAGGCTCCATCCGCGCTCGTCCGCCATCAGCTCTGCTCCAGCTCGATGCGCGGGTCGAGCAGCGTGTACGCGAGGTCGACCAGCGTGTTCAGCCCGTAGACCAGCACCGTGTAGAGGATCGTCACGCCCATCGCGAGCGTGTAGTCGCGGTTGAGCGCGCTGTTGACGAAGTGCGAGCCCGTGCCGGGGATGGCGAAGATGCGCTCGATCACGAGGCTGCCGGTCAGGATGCCGGCGGTCGCGGGGCCGAGGTAGCTGATGACGGGCAAGAGGCCGCCCTTGATCGCGTGGCGCAGCAGCACGATGCGCGGCGGCAGGCCCTTGGCGTGCGCGGTGCGGATGTAGTCGTGCGAGAGCACCTCGAGCATGCCGGTGCGCGTGAGGCGCGAGATGTAGGCCGCGAAGGGCGCGCCGAGCGCGAAGCCGGGCAGCACGAGGTGGCGCCAGGTGCCGTAGCCCGCGACCGGCAACAGCGGCACGAGGAACACGAAGCCGATCACGAGGAAGCCGGCGACGGTGAAGTTCGGCAGCGCGATGCCCGCCGTCGCGGCGAGGCGCAGCGTCACGTCGGTGCGCGAACCGCGCCACAGCGCCGACGCGATGCCGCTCGAGAGCCCGAGCAAGAGCGCCCACGCGAGCGCGATGAAGCCCAGCGAGACCGAGATCGGCAGCGACTGGCCGATCACGTCGTTGACGCTGAAGTCGCGGTACTTGAACGACGGCCCGAAGTCGCCGGTCGTGATGCCGGTGAGGAGCTCGCTGCCGTCGCCGCCCAGGAAGCGCGGGCCGTGCTCGTCGAGGTTCAGCGGGCCGACGTACTGGAGGTACTGCTTCCACAGCGGCCAGTCGAGGTGGTAGCGCGCCGCGATGTTGCGCTCGATGGCCGGGTTGAGCGCGCGCTCGCCGTCGAACGGCCCGCCGCGCACGCCGCGCATCAGGAAGAACGAGACCGTCACGACCACCCACAGCGTGACCGCGAACCACAGCGCCCGGCGCAGCAGGAAGCGCAGCATCAGCGGTCCTCCGTGCGCGCGGCGGGTGCGTACTTGCCTGCGGCGGGGCCGGGCGCGTCGACGAGCACCGTGCCCGGCGGCAGCGCCGCGCGGTCGCGCGCGAGCTCGGCGTCGCTCTTCCAGTACCAGAACTTGGGGAAGTGCTCGTCGAGCACGTTGGCGTGGAAGCCGCCGAGGCGCGGGTTCACCAGGTTGCGCGTCGAGTAGTAGTAGAGCGGCAGGATCGGCAGCTCCTCGAGCAGCAGACCCTCGGCCTCGACGAACTGCGCGAGGCGCGCGGCCTCGTCGGACTCCGCGGCGGCCTGGCGGATCAGCTCGTCGTAGCGCGCGTTCGACCAGCCGGTGCGGTTGTTGTCGCCGTCGGTCACCCACATGTCGAGGAAGGTGTTGGGGTCGGCGTAGTCGCCGATCCACGCCGAGCGGCAGACGTCGTAGTCCTTGTTCTTCTGCGAGTCGAGGTAGACCTTCCACTCCTGGTTGAGGAGCTTCACGTTGAGCCCGAGGTGCTGCTTCCACTCGCTCGCGACGACCTCGGCGATGTCCTTGTGGGTCTGGTCGGTGTTGTAGAGGATCTCGAAGGTGGGGAACTCCGCGCCGCCCGGCCCGAAGCCGGCCTCGGCCAGCAGGCGCCGCGCCTCGGCCACGTCCGTCGCCAGGTCGGCGGCGACGTCGCCGCTGCGCGCGTGCGCGGTCTCGACCGTCGGGTAGGCGCCCATGCCCGGCGGCGCCAGGCCCCACGCCGCCCGCTCGCCGGCCTTGGTGATCTTCTCGACGATCGCGCGGCGGTCGACGGCCAAGCTCAGCGCGCGCCGCACGCGCGGGTCGTCGAAGGGCGGCCGCGTCGTGTTGAAGCGGTAGAAGTAGCTGCCGAGGTAGGGCTGCGGGTCGAAGTCCTCGCGCGGCATCAGGCGCGGGATGACGTTCGTGATCGGCCGGTCGATCCAGTCGAGCGCGCCGGTCAGGTAGAGGTTCAGGCTCGTGCCCAGGTGGTCCACGGCGAGGACGTCGATCGAGTCGAAGGCGACGTTCGCGGCGTCCCAGTACGTCTCGCTCTTGCGCAGCCGGATGCGGTCGTTGACGCGCCGGAACTCGATGCGGTAGGGCCCGTTCGTGACGAGGTTCTCGGGCCGCATCCAGCGCAGCTCCCAGTCGCCCGGCCAGCGCTCGCGCGCCTCGTCGAGGTTGCGGCGGTTGACCGGGAAGAGCGGGTAGAACGCGACGATCTGCAGGAAGTAGGGCGTGGGCGCCTTCAGCGCGACGACCAGCGTGCGCGCGTCGGGCGCCGAGAGGCCGAGCAGGTGCGGCTCCACGACCTCGCGGCGGTAGCGCGCGCCCGGCAGCAGCCGCCCCGCGGCGCGCAGCTCGGCCAGCGCGGCCGGGTCGACCTCGAGCTCCGCCAGCCACTGCGCGCCGCAGGGATCGGCGAGCACCTCGTCGACCTCGCGCGACAGCGCGGGGTTCACGCGCAGCACCGTCGCGTCGCAGGGCAGGTAGACGCCCTGCTCGTCGACGCCGAAGGGATAGCGACACAGCGCCGTGCCGCGCGCGACGCGCTCGCCGTCGCGCGCGTCGACGCGCAGCGTGCGGCCGCCGGCGAGCACCTCGAGCTCGGGCCCCGCGAAGCCGACGCGCACGCGACCCGGCGCGAGCTCCTGGAACCACAGCGGACCCTCCTCGCCGTCGACGTACTCGAGCGCGTCGTCGAGCAGCGTGTACTGCTCGCCGCCGCGCACGTACCAGAGCTGGTAGGCGTACTCCGCCGCGGTGGCCGGGTGCAGGAAGCGCCGCCACGAGAACAGGAAGTCCTGCGCGGTGACCGGGTCGCCGTTCGACCAGCGCGCGTCGGCGCGCAGGTGGAAGGTGTAGGTGCGCCGGTCGGCCGAGAGCTCCCACGCCTCGGCGACGCCCGGCAGCGGCTCGAGCGTGCGCGGGTCCTTCACGCACAGGCCCTCGAAGATCGCCTTCAGCACGCGGCCCTCGGGCACGCCGCTGACCGTCGCGGGGTCGAGCGTGCTGACCTCCGCGCCGTTGTTGTAGGTCATGTCGGCCGGCGCGAGGCGCGTCCCGGCGGCCAGGCCGAGCGCCAGCACGCCCGCCAGGCCGAGCAGGGCGAAGGCCAAGGCTTGGCGCAAGCGACCGGAGCGGGGGCGACCGGGGCGGAGCGAGTGCGGCACGCGGGCAGCCTAGGGGTCTTGTCAAAACGTCGCAAGTCTGCTTCGGGTAAGGATTTGCGACCTTGACGCGGGCCCTCGCGAGCGCTAGGCTCGCGGCCCCTTCGGCGCCCGCTCCCGCGGCGCGGCGCCGCCCCGACCCCACCGCTCCGCGAGGTCCGCCCATGAAGACCCCCGCCCTCCGCCTCGTCCTCACGCTGCTCGCGCCCGTCCTGGGCCTCGGCGCCCCCGCGCTCGCCCGGCAGGGCGACGAGTTCGGACCGCGGCCCGCGCCCGTCGACCAGTTCCACCCGCAGGGCTCGGTCGAGGTCGCGCCGGCGTACGGCGGCCGCGTGATCGTGCACCTCTCCTCGATGCCTGAGAACCTGAACCGCGTCATCGAGAACTCGGCGGTCACGAACTGGATGCTCTACGAGCTGAGCGAGCGCCTGGTCATGCAGGACTGGGAGACGTGGGACCTCACGCCGCGGTTGTGCACGCACTGGGACACGGAGGATCAGCTCGTCCTCAGCGACGCCGCGGCCTCGCGCTACCCCGCCGCGAAGCGCATAGGCCCCGAGGGCAAGCAGCGCGCGGTGCTCTACGGAGCGATCGAGGACGCCGGCGACGCCTGGACGGTCGAGGCGCGCTCCAAGGACAACCCCGCCGGCGGGACGCTGACGGTGCCGAAGGCGGACGCGACCGCCGTCGAGCGCGGCACGGTCTTCACCTTCTACCTGAAGCCCGACGTCAAGTGGCACGACGGCCACGTCTTCGACGCCGACGACGTGTACTTCACCTGGTCGCTGTTCACCAACCCGCACGTGGAGTGCGACGACTCGCGCTTCCAGTTCGAGAAGGTGCTGGCCGGCGAGGTGCTCGACCCGCTGACCGTGCGCTTCTTCTACGAGACGCAGTACTTCAAGGCGCTGGAGACGGTGGGGGACATGAGCATCCTGCCCCGCCACCTGTACGACCTGAACGACCCGGACAACCTGCAGTACGACCCCGAGACGCACGCCCGCTTCACGCGCGAGCACCCCGCGGTGAACGGTCAGCCGTACGTCTTCACGGACGAGGACCTGGCCGAGTACGTCAACAAGAACCCGCACAACACGACGGAGTTCATCGGCCTCGGGCCGTACAAGCTGCGCGAGTACACCTCGCAGTACATCGAGGTGACGCGCTTCGCGGACTACAACCCCGCGATCAGCCCGCGCGTCGGCTACGTCGACACGATCCGCTGGCGCTGCATCCCCAACGACAACTCCGCGATGGAGGCGTTGATGAACGGGGAGCTCGACTTCTTCGCGCGCGTGACCTCCGAGGACTACTTCGGCGAGGCGACCGAGAAGGCGCAGTTCACCGACCAGTTCTACAAGGGCTACTACTTCGACGGCACCTACGGCTACACGGGCTGGAACACGTATCGGCCGCACCTCTCGGACCCCAACGTGCGCAAGGCGCTGGCCATGGCGTTCAACGTCGAGGAGTACCGCCAGACGCAGTACAAGGGCCTCGCGTACCAGGTCACCGGTCCGCAGAACTACTTCGGGCCCGGCTACGACCACAGCGTGCAGCCGCTGCCCTACGACCCCGACACGGCCGAGGAGTTCCTGATCGAGGCGGGCTGGTACGACCGCGACGGCGACGGGATCATCGACAAGGACGGTCGGCCCTTCGTGATCGACTTCGTCATGCCCAACGGCAACAAGGCCTCGCGGACCTTCGGCCTGAAGTACCAGGAAGCGCTCGGCCGCCTCGGCATCAAGCTCGAGATGCGCGAGTTCGAGTGGGCGACCTTCCTCGACAAGATGCACAAGCGCGACTTCGACTGCCTCAACCTCGCCTGGGTGCCGCCGCTCGAGAGCGACCCCGAGCAGCTCTGGCACTCGAAGTGGGCCGGCAAGGACGCGGAGGGCAACTGGATCGAGTCGTCCAACAACTCGGGGCTCCACGACCCCGAGATCGACGCCATGATCGAGGCCATCCAGGTGGAGCTCGACGCCGCGAAGCGCGCCGACCTGCTCAAGGCCTTCCACCGCCGGATCTACGACCTGCAGCCCTACTTCTTCATGTTCAACTCGCCGCGCAAGTTCGCGATGAACAAGAAGGTGCGCGGCTTCCAGAGCTTCAAGATCGCGCCCGGCTACTCGATCCGGCGCTGGTACTACCCCGCCGGGACCGCGGGGACGCGCGCCGCAGCGAAGTAGCGGCCCGGCGAGTCCCTCCCCCGTGCTCAGCTACATCCTCCGACGCGTCCTGCTGATGATCCCGACGATGCTCGGGATCACGCTGGTCGTGTTCTGCCTGATCCGCATGGCGCCCGGCGACCCGGCCACGGTCATGATGGGCGTGGGCAGCGGCGGCGCCATGACCGAGGGCGGCACGTCCGTGCAGGACCGCGTCGACGCCTTCCGGCACAAGCACGCGCTGGACCGCAACCTGCTCGTGCAGTACCTCGGCTTCGTCGGGCCCTTCAACGTCAAGCCCGACGGTCACGAGTGGTTCGGCGGCAGCGGCAAGGACCCCTGGGGCGGCCTGCTCGCCGGAGACCTCGGCAACGAGCTGCAGCGCAGCAACGTGCCGATCCTCGAGGAGCTCGGGCGCCGGCTGGGCGTCACGCTGCTGATCTCGCTGATCTCGGTGATCATCACCTACCTCCTGTCGATCCCTCTCGGCGTGTTCTCCGCCGTGCGGCAGGGGACGCGGACGGACGCCGCCGTCACGGTGGTGCTCTTCCTGCTCTTCTCGATCCCGACGTTCTGGGCGGGGCTGATGCTGATCCTCGCCTTTGGCAAGTCCGGGCTCGGTTGGCTCCCCGTGCTCGGCCTCGAGAGCAAGGACGCCGCGGACTTCGGCTTCTGGCAGGCGCTGTGGGACCGCGGCCTGCACCTCATCCTGCCGGTCGCGACCTACACCTACGGGAGCTTCGCGTACCTCTCGCGCCAGATGCGCGCGGGGATGATGGACGTCATCCGCCAGGACTACATCCGCACGGCGCGCGCCAAGGGCCTCTCCGAGAAGGTCGTCGTGCTCAAGCACGCGCTGCGCAACTCGCTGATCCCGGTCATCACGCTCTTCGCCTCCGTGCTACCGATCCTGATCGGCGGCTCGGTGGTGGTCGAGTACGTCTTCGACATCCCCGGGATGGGGCGCTACGCCTACGACGGCCTCGTGCAGCGCGACTACAACATCATCATGGCGACGACCACCTTCTCGGCCTTCGCCACGCTGCTCGGCATCCTCATGAGCGACATCGCCTACGCCCTCGTCGACCCGAGGATCAGCTATGACTGAGCCGAGCGCTCACGCCGCGCAGCGCGCCTACTCCAAGGACTACTGGGACATCGTCTTCGAGCAGCTCGGCCGGCGCCGGCTGTTCCAGCTCGCGACGGTCGTCCTGGCGTTGATCTACGCGAGCGCCGTGTACGCACCGCTGATCGCCAACGATCGGCCGTACGTCCTGGAGGCCGTGGACTACCAGGGCTACACGAAGGCGCTGCGGACGCTCTACCCGGCCGCGCTCAGCCTGGGCAAGGTCGCCAAGCAGGGCGAAGCGGCCTACCTCGCGGCGCGCGCCGAGGGCTCGGACTTCGGCTACCAGCAGGCGGTCGAGCAGGAGCGTCAGGCCGTGGAGACGCAGCTCGGGACGCTCGCGCGCTACGCGCCGGCCGAGCAGCGCGCCACGCTCGCCGAGCTGGGCGCCGCGACGGACGCGCTCGCCGCGCGTGCGCAGGCCGGAGACGCGGAGCTCGGCGACGACGCCGGCGCGCTGAAGGACCGCGCGAAGGAGGTGCGCGACGCCTTCAAGCCGCTCGACCCCGAGCACCCCGAAGCCGGCGGCCTCGCGCTCGTCGGCGTGCGCAGCTACCCGCTGTTCGAGGCCATCGACGCGTGGGAGTTCTTCTTCATGGTGCTGTGGGCCTTCCTGCTCACGTGGCCCGTGTGGAACCGCGTGGTGAACCGCGTCGTGCTGGGCGGCCGGCGCGAGCGAATCCGCCGCGCGCGCAAGCCGAAGCTCGCCTTCGTGCTGGTCGTCAGCGTCGCGGCCATGCTGATCTGGCGCGGCACCGTCGGCGGCTCGATGACGTTCGCCACGGCGCCGTACAAGGACGCGCTCACGAGCGGCGAGATCGTCGCGACGCACGTCGTGTTCCCGCCCATCGCCCAGGGCTTCGCCGAGACCAGCGCGTCCGAGAACTACCGGCCGCCCACCTGGCACGCGTCGGCCGAGCTGGACGAGAAGGGCTACTACGTGCGCGGCGCGCGCGTCCCGCAGGCCGACCCGATCACGGGCTTCCTGCCGCCGTCGGTGCCCGTGCAGGTGCGCCGCGGCGAGGCCGAGCTCAACGCCGGCGCGCGGCATCCGCTTGGCACCGACTCCGTGGGCCGCGACATGCTGGTGCGGCTGCTCTGGGGCGGCCGCGTCAGCCTCGCCGTCGGGCTCGTGTCGGCGCTGCTCCTGGTGCTCATCGGCACGGTGATCGGCGCGGTGGCCGGGTTCTTCGGCGGCTGGGTCGACCTGCTGATCTCGCGCCTGATCGAGATCGTGCTGTGCTTCCCGGCCTTCTTCCTGATCCTGATGGTCGTCGCGTACACCGACCCCTCGGTGGTGCCGCCGATCATCGCGATCGTGGTCGTGATCGCGATGGTGCGCTGGACCGGCGTGGCGCGCCTCGCGCGCGGCGAGTTCCTCAAGCTGCGCGACCAGGAGTTCGTCGTCGCCGCGCGGGCGCTGGGCTTCTCCTCGCGGCGCACGATCTTCCGCCACATCCTGCCCAACGCGATGGGGCCGCTCCTCGTGTCCGGTGCGTTCGCGGTCGCCTCGGGCATCCTCACCGAGTCGGCGCTCAGCTTCCTCGGCTACGGCATCCAGCACCCGGTGCCGTCCTGGGGCTCGTTGATCGTCGAGTCGCGCTCCGCCGAGCACTGGTGGATCCAGGTCTTCCCCGGCTTCGCGATCTTCATCACCGTGCTCTGCTACAACCTCGTCGGCGACGCCTTCCGCGACGCGCTCGACCCGAAGATGAAGAAGGAGGGCGCGTGAGCGACGTCGAGGAGCCGCCGAAGGGCGAGGTGCTGCTGGAGCTGCGCGACCTGCGCACGCACTTCCGCGGCGACGAGGGCATCGCGCGCGCCGTCGACGGCGTGAACTACGTCGTACGCGCCGGCGAGACGCTCGGCGTCGTGGGGGAGTCGGGCTGCGGCAAGAGCGTGACCGCGCTCTCGATCATGGGCCTCGTGCCCATGCCGCCCGGCTTCCACGCCGGCGGCCAGATCCTGTTCCGCGGCGAGGACCTGCTGCAGGCCGGCGAGGAGCGCATGCGCCGCCTGCGCGGCAACGACGTCTCGATGATCTTCCAGGAGCCGATGACGGCCCTGAACCCGGTGTTCACCGTGGGCAACCAGATCATGGAGACGGTGATGCTGCACGAGGGCCTCGACAAGGCCGCGGCGCGCGCGCGCGCGATCGACATGCTCGAGAAGGTCGGCATCCCCAGCCCCGCGCAACGCGTCGACGAGTACCCGCACCAGCTCTCGGGCGGCATGCGTCAGCGCGTGATGATCGCGATGGCGATGGCGTGCAGCCCGGCGCTCCTGATCGCGGACGAGCCGACGACCGCGCTCGACGTGACGATCCAGGCGCAGGTGCTCGACCTGATCGTCGACCTGCAGCGCCGCGAAGGCATGAGCGTGCTGCTCATCACTCACGACCTCGCCGTCGTGGCCGAGACCGCGCACCACGTCGCCGTGATGTACGCCGGCAAGGTCGTCGAGTACGCCGCGGTCCGCGACCTGTTCGCCAAGCCGCGCCACCCGTACACCATCGGTCTCTTCCGCTCGCTGCCCGACCTCGCGCCCGAGGGCCAGGCGCTGCCGACGATCCCGGGCATCGTGCCCAGCGCGTTCCACTTCCCCAGCGGCTGCCGCTTCCGCACGCGCTGCCCGCTCGCGCGCGAGCGCTGCGCGGCCGAGGAGCCGCCGCTCGTGCCGCTCGCCGACAACCCCGACCACACGGTGGCCTGTCACTTCCTCGAGGAAGCGGCCGCGCTCTGACGCCATGACGAACACGAGCCCCGCCGCGCCGGTCGCCGAGCGTCCGCTCATCGAGGTCGAGGACCTGCGCAAGTACTTCCCGATCAAGAAGGGCGTGTTCTCGCGCCACGTCGGCGACGTGAAGGCGCTCGACGGCGTCTCGTTCACCATCCAGCCGAACGAGACCTTGAGCCTGGTGGGCGAGTCCGGCTGCGGCAAGACGACCTGCGGGCGCACGCTGCTGCGCCTGATCGAGCCGACGGGCGGGCGCGCGCGCTACAACCCGTCGGGCAACGAGTCGATCGACCTGGGAGCGCTCGACCGCGGCGACATGCGCCGCGTGCGCCGCGACCTGCAGATCATCTTCCAGGACCCGTACTCGAGCCTGAACCCGCGCATGACGGTGGGCAACATCGTCGGCGAGGCGCTGCGCGTGCACGGCGTCTGCGCGAAGAGCGAGGTCGACGACCGCGTGGCCGACCTGCTCGAGCGCGTGGGCGTGCTGCCCGAGGGCCGCAACCGCTTCCCGCACGAGTTCTCGGGCGGGCAGCGCCAGCGCATCGGCATCGCGCGCGCGCTCGCGCTGAGCCCGCGCTTCATCGTCTGCGACGAGGCGGTGAGCGCGCTCGACGTCTCGATCCAGGCGCAGGTCATCAACCTGCTCAAGGACCTGCAGCGCGAGTACCGGCTGAGCTACCTGTTCATCGCGCACGACCTCTCCGTGGTGCGTTACCTCTCGGATCGCATCGCCGTGATGTACCTCGGGCGCATCGTCGAGATCGGGCGCACGCGCGAGATCTTCGAGCACCCGGCGCACCCGTACACGCAGGCGCTCCTGTCGGCCGTGCCGCACGCGGACCCGGATCGCAAGAAGCAGCGCGTCCTGCTGACCGGCGACGTGCCCTCGCCCGTGAACCCGCCGAAGGGCTGCCACTTCGCGCCGCGTTGCCCGGTGGCCGAGAAGCGCTGCTTCGAGAGCTACCCGCAGCACACGACGATGAGCGACACGCACACGGCGGCGTGTCACCTGCTGCAGTAGCGCCGCCGCCGAAGGGGGAGGACGCGGCGGCGTGTCGGCGGGCGTGGGGGAGCGTCCTTCGGCGGACCGAAGGGGGCGGCGCGGCGTCGGCGGTCGAGGAGGTTCGGCGTTGAGGGACGGCGCGAGTGCTGCGATTCACCACAGAGGGCACAGAGGATCCACAGAGGGCCACAGAGCCGCTAGCGCTGTCGCGTCGACGGCCGCGCGTGTCGCGTCGCGCAACAGCGTGCGGACGCGCAGCTCGCCGAAGTTCGCGACGACGTGCGTCGGCTCGCCTGCCGTAGTCGACCGGCTTGCGGCGGGCGGCGCGTGAGTCGACGGTCGACGGCGGTGAGGGACGGCGCATGCCACCACAGAGGGCACAGAGGATCCACAGAGGGCCACAGAGCCGCTAGCGCTGTCGCGCGCGATGTCGTGCGTCCGGTGAACGCCGACGTACATCACGCGGGAGGGGTTCGAGCTTCAGCGCGCGGAGGGCGTACTGGTAGAGCTTCGGGTTGGGCTTCGAGATGCCGACCTGATCGGAGATGAACACCGCCATCGGGCGGCTCAGGTGGCGCGCGACGCCGAGCCGCCAGAGCTTCTCCGCCTGCTTGACGGAGCGCCACCTCCCGAAGACTCGGACACTCCGCACCGCTCCGCGCAGGACCCACAATCACTTCGCTGGCCGCCGACGAGTCCGAGGACGCCTCGGTCCCGCATCCGCGCTCACACGTCCAACGCGTACCGCTCGCGCAGGATCGTGCGCAGCTCGCCGAAGTCGGCCACCTCGTGGTCCGCCGCGACGCCCGTCTCCTTCAAGCTCCTGCGCGCCGCGCGCGAGCTCCAGCACGTGACCATGCCCACGCTCTGCGGCGGCGCCACGTCGTGGATCGGGTTGTCGCCGACGTACATGACGCGCGAGGGCGCGAGCGTCAGGGTCGCGAGCGCGGTGGAGTAGAGCTTCGGGTTCGGCTTGGAGATGCCCACCTGCTCGGAGATGAAGATCGCCTCCTGGGTCAGGTGCGGCAGCAGCCGCAAGCGCAGCAGCTTCTCCGCCTGCTTGACGGTCAAGCCGTGCGTGATGATGCCGACGATCACGCCCGAGCGCTTGAGGTCGCGCAACAGCTCGGGCACGTCGGGGAACGGCGCGATCTCGCGGAACTTGGTGTCGTGGTAGGCCGCGACGCCCGCCGCGACGACGAGCGCCTTGTTCAAGCGCTCGAGGTGCGGGCGCCGCAAGCGCTTGAGCAAGTGGTCGAAGTGGTGCTCGTAGTTCGAGCTGAACTCGGCGATGACCTCTTCGAGCTCGGCCCACACCAGGGCCTCGGGCAGGTCGAGCCCCGCCTCGATCATGGCCCGCACCGCGTTCTGCCGCGCGCTGCGCGCGAACTCGGTGGTGGGGAAGAGGGTGTCGTCGATGTCGAAGAAGACGGCGTCGAGCTTGGCCAACGGAGGTCCTTCGGGAGGTCGCGGTGCCGGCGAGGAGTCCGGCCGAGGCGCGCTGCGTCTTCCAGCGTGGAGGACGCCGTGGCGGCGCCGGAGGTCGACTCGGACTGGCTCCTAGCCTACGCGAGGAGCGCCCGCGACTCCATCCGGCGCGTCGGCCGGCGGGCCGGGCCAGCGCACCTCGAGGCGGATGCCGCCCGGCTCGTACAGCATGAAGTGCCGCGCGGGGCCGCCGCCCACCGGCTCGGGCGCGAACTCCGGCCGCACGCCCGGGAAGGCCAGCGCGCGCTGCCAGAGCGCGTCGAGGTCGGCCTCGTCCGCGACGCCCAGCGCGAGGTGGTGCAGGCCGACCTGGCGCGCGCGGTCGAAGCCCGCGCCGGCGTGCGGCTCGAGGAGCTGCCACAGCGTGACCATGCCGGCGCCGTCGCTGAAGAAGCGCGCCGGGTAGCTCGGGCGCCCGCCGACCTCGCGCCAACCCAGGACCTCGGCGAAGAACGCGCTCGTCGCGTCGAGGTCCAGGACGGTCAGGCCGACGTGGTGCACGCCGCGGGTGAGGGGGAGGCTGCTCATGGCGTCGGGTTCGCGGGAGCGCGGAGCGCGGGACGTGCCGCGCGCCGACACGAAGCAGCCGGCCCGACGCCGCGAGGCATCGGGCCGGCCGAGTTCGCGTGGGGCCGAGGACGGCCCCGCTGCAGCTCAGAAGGCGCGCTCGATCTTGTGGACTTCCTCGCGGACGTCCGTGATGCGGGCCTTGATGAGGATCATCAGGGAGCGGTTCTCGTCGTCGTAGCCCTCTTGCTTGAAGAAGAAGCCGACGATCGGGATCTTCGCGAGCCACGGCACTTCGGCGCGACGCTCGACGTTGCGGATGTCGGACAGACCGCCGAGGAGGATCGAGCCGCCGTCGGGGATCTGCGCCGTCGTGAACACGCTCTGCACCTCGAGCTCGGGCAGCTCGAACTCGACGGGGGAGGTGTTGCCGCCCAGGGTCGAGGAGTAGGTGCGCACGTTGATGACCTTCGCGACGGTCGGCTGGACCTCGAGGGTCAGGTAGCGCCGGTCGTGGTGGATGGTCGGGCGCACGTCGAGGACCACGCCCTCGTTCAGCACGTTGACCTGCGGGTCGGCGACGGCCTGGAAGGTCGCCACCTCCACGTCGAAGTCCTGGATGTACGCGCGCTGGTTGAGGACCGTCACGTAGGCGCGCTGGGTGTTGTGCACCGAGAGCACCTGGTCGTTGACGAGCTCGAAGGTCGAGCTCTTCTCGACCGCGCGCAGGATCATCGACAGCTGCAGGTCGTTCAGGAACGTGTACTGGAAGGTCGCTCCGCCGACCGTGCTGAGCGTCGAGCCCAGCGCCGAGCCGAAGAAGTTCTCCGTACGGCCGCGGAAATCGCCGTCCTGGCCGTCGTCGTAGTAGAAGCCGGACGAGGGCGAGCCCGCGGCGTTCGAGCCGTCGGCGCCCGTGCCGCCGTTGTCGAGGCCGCGCGAGGCCTTGTCCTCGAGGCCGTTCGTGACGTCCGTCAGCGGGTTGGAGTCGAGGCCGCGGAAGTCGACGCCGATCTCCTGGATCCAGTTGTCGCCGACCGTCAGGAACTTGGTCTCGATCGTCACCAGCGACGAGCTGAACTTGCGCAGGTCCTCGAGGAACGAGCGCACCTTCTCCTGCACCTCGGGGGTGTGGACGATGACGATGTGACCTTCGTAGCTCTCGATGGTCGCGCCGTCGTCCCAGGAGCCCGGCTCGACGTTCTCCTGGATCATCGTCGCCAGGTCGTCCGGGTTGATCAGCTGCGGCTTCTCGCCGATGCCGCCGAAGGGGCCGCCGCCGTCGTCGTCCTCGAGGTTGTCGAGCAGACGGATCTCGTTGATGCGCGGGCCCATGAAGTCGGTCAGGCCGAAGACGAGGTCCTGCACGTCGTGGTGGACCGGCACCTTCTTGCCGCTGGCCTTCTCCTTGGTGGTGACGAGCACCGCGTCGTGACGCACGGTCCAGGTCACCGTCTCACCGGCGAAGTCGGTGATCAGGTTCAGCGCCTGCTCGACGGTCAGGTCGTTCTCGAACGAGAAGTTGAAGACGATGCCCTCGTCGACGGCCGCGTTCTCGGCGGCCGGGTCCACCACGAGCGGCAGGCCGGTCGCGATGCGGATCAGGTCGATGACCGTGCGCAGGCTCTCCTCGTCCTCGACCTGCGGCAGCTTGATCATCGTCGAGCGCAGGTCCTCGCGCAGCGCGCGATCGCCTTCCGACATGGTCTGCTGGAGGTCGAGGCCGCGGCGCTTGGCGCGCAGCGCGGTCGTCGCCGCCCAGGTGTCCGGGTCGGGCAGCGTGATCGTCTCGTTCCACGGGATCTTGTAGGACTCGAGCTCTTCCTTCCAGCGCTTGAACTGCTCGCGCTTGTTCTCGACGTAGTCGGCGCGCGTCTTGTCGAGCCCGGCCTTGAAGGCGGCCTCGCGCAGCTCCTCGGCGCGCTGGTTGCGCGGGTCCTTGCGCAGCGCCTGGTCGGCGTAGTCGATGGCCTGCTCGTAGCGGCCCTTGTCGAACGCCTCGATCGACATGGCGACCATGTTGTCGACCATGGCCTGGCGGCGCTCGGTGGCGGCGCCTTCCTGGGCGCGCAGGGACTCGTAGGCCTCGCGCTGCTTGGCGCGCAGGTTGGCCTCCTCGGCCGCGCTGCGGTCGCGCTTCGCGCTGGCGAGCAGCGTGTCGATCTCCTGGTCCACGCCGCCCCAGTCGATCGAGTAGGGGGCGAAGCTCACGATCTGCGACGCGATGGTGAGCTGGGCGATGGAGCCCTCGTAGTCACCCTTCGCCAACAGCACCTTGCCCTCGCGCAGCAGGTCGCCGGCCTCGGCGCGCATCTGCTGGCTGCGGAGCTTCATCTCCTCCGACAGCAGGCCCGTCACGGTGGCGGACTCGTCACCCTCGTTGAGCAGCGCGCGCACCTCGGCCAGCTTGCGCTTGACCTCGAGGTTGTCGCGGTCGAGCGAGGCGGCGGCGAGCAGCTCGTTCTTGGCGTCCTCGAGGCGCAGGCGATCGCGGTAGTCCTGCGCCTTCGCGAGGTGCTGCTCGACGAGGTACTTGGTGCGCTGCTCCTTGAGCTCGAGGCGCGCCGCGTCCTGACGCAGCATGTCCTCGGCCGAGCCGCTGTCGCCGTCCTGCGCCATCGACGCAGGCGTCGCCGGGCTGGTCGGCTCGGGTTCCCACGCGTTCGAGGACTCGTCCGGTCGAAGGCTCGCCGGCGCGGTGCAGGCGGCGATGAACAGGGCCGACACGAAGGTGGTGCTCGTGAGGGCGAAGCGGCGGCTGGGCAGGTTCAAGTCGGGCTTCCTCATTCGACGGACGCCTCGCTGCGGAGGCGCCACGATGTGCGGTCTGGGGATGGGGAGGGCGGTGGCGCCGGTCCTATCCTCGCGGGCGGATCGGGCTACCGGAAACCTGAGGCTTCGGCTGGGGTCTTCCGTGGGAGGGGGCGGCCCAACCGCGCGGGAAGGGGCCGGTCCGCAGGCCTCGGCGGCGCGCGCTTCGACCTGGGAAGGGCGGGAGGATATCAGGTGCGCGGGGCCTCGGTCAAAGGCCAGCAGGGAGGAATGAAGCCGCCCGCGAGCAACGACTTAGGGGTGCCGAGCGCGGCCGCCGAGCCGGTGTCGGAGGTCGCCCGGAGAGGGGCCTCGGCGCGCCCTTCCCGCGGCTCGGCGCGCGCTCGTGCGCGACCGCGGTCGCGGCGCGGCGACCTTCGCGGGCGCCCGCGCGCGCCGGCGGGCGGCGCGCGCGGGCTCGGCGGGGCTCTGGGGGCGCCTCGGCCCGCGGCGAGCGCGCTCACTCGTCGCGCGCGCCCTGGAAGCCGACGGCCTCGTAGCCGAGGCCCACGACCGCGTCGAGCACGGTGACGACCTCGTCGGTCACGACGCCCGGGCCGGGGGCGAGCTTCAGCCGCCGCGTCGGGTCGGCCGCGTGCAGCTCGTCCAGCCGCGCGCGCAGGCCGTCGAGGTCGGCGAAGCGCCGCGGGCCGACCGCGTACTCGACGCGGCGGTCGGCGGAGAAGGCGAAGCGCGCGCCCGGCGCGCCGCTCCACGCGCCACCGCTGCGCGGGTCGAGGCGGGCGCCGGGCTCGACGAGCACGAGGCGCACCTCGACGGCCTCGGGCGGCTCGGTGAGGCCGACGTTCACGCCCACGTCCGTGGGCAGGTTGGCGGCCAGGCGACCCTCGAGGGTTTTGAACCTCAGGGTGCACATGAAGAAGATCAACAGCAGGAAGGTGACGTCGATCATCGGCGTCATCTCCAGCTCGGCGGTCTCGTCGGACTGCCGGTCGGGGCGGATGGGCATGGGGGCGGAACCTCCACGTTCGGAGAGCGGGGCGGGTTTCCGGGGACCCACCGCGCGCTACCCGCGCGTGCGCGGCCCGGGGACGCGCGCGCCGCCGAAAAGCGCGAGAGCGGCTCGGCGCCGGGCCGAGCCGCTCTCGCGAAGCGTTCGCTGGTGGGGGACCTACTCGTAGGAGCCCACGAAGGTGACTTCCTTGAAGTCCGCGTTCATCGCGCTGTCGAGGACCTGGATCACGTCCTCGTAGACGACTCCCTTGCGCGCGTCGATGGTCGCGGGGCGCTCCTTGTTGACGCCGTGGAGCTGCTTCAGGCGGTCCGCCAGCTCGGACAGGCTCTGGGTCTTGCGCGGGCCGATCGCGTACTCGAGCACGCGGTCCGAACCGAAGACGTAGCGGCGCTTCGCGTCGAGGTCCGGGTCCCAGCGCTCGGTCGGCGTCTGGCCGTCCTTGACGGGCTTCATCTTGGTGCCCTCGCGGATGACGCGGACCGTGATCTCGACCTTCTCGATCGGCTCGGCCTGCGACGTGTTCACGCCCACGTCCTTGGGCAGGTAGGCGGCCAGCTTGCCCTCGAGCGTTTTGAACTTGAGGGTGCACATGAAGAAGATCAGCAGCAGGAAGGTGACGTCGATCATCGGCGTCATCTCGAGCTTGCTCTCCTCCGTGGCGATACGACTGAGTTCACTCATGGCGGCTCCTGGCGCGAGCGTTCAGCTCTGGCCGTTCTCCTCGGGTTCCTCGGCGGCGGCGAACTGGATCTTCCAGATCTGGATGCCCTTGTAGCCGCACTGCTCCATGACCTTCTGCACGTACTTGAAGGGCGTGTTCATGTCGGCGCGGATCAGCAGCGCCTCACCCGGCAGGGCGGGGTTGTCCTTGTCCGGCTTCATGCGCTTGGCGACCGTGTTGAGGTACTCGCGCAGTTGCTTGTAGTCGTCCGGGTTCTCCGGGTCGTACAGCAGCTCGCGCTTCACCAGGATCGACCCGTCGATCTTGATGTTCACGATCGGACGCCATTCGTTGGGGTCGGGCTTGTCCGCGACCGCGTTCTCCGCGACGGGGAGCTGGAGTTCCTCCAGGTCCGCCTGGGTCATGTCGGTGATGACCATGAAGAAGATGATCAGCAGGAAGACGACGTCGATCATCGACGTCATGTCCAGCTCCATCTCGGTCTCGGGGTCGTGCTTGCTCAGGTTCATCGCGCAGCGGTGGGCTCGTCGGTTCCGCCCGTGGAGGAGACCCGCGGGCGGGGGCTCCGCCGGAACGGCGGAGCGTGGAGCTCACGAGGGCGCGGGGTCGAGCCGCCGCGCCCTCGCGGCGTTCGCTAGGCCTGGCCCGGGCGGAAGCGCTCGAACAGGTCCTCGATGATCGCGCCCACCTCGATGACCGTGCGCACCAGGCGGTTGCGCAGGTAGGCGAAGGCGGCCGTGGTCGGGATCGCGACGATCAGACCGAGCAGCGTCGTGAGGAGCGCGATCGAGATACCACCGGCCAGGTCGGCCGGGTTCGCCTGACCGCCCGACGAGGCGATGATGTTGAAGGACTGGATCATGCCCGACACCGTGCCCAAGAGACCCATCATGGGCGCCACGTTGGCGATCAGCGACAGCCAGCCGATCTTCTGGTGCAGGCGGATCGACTCCTCGTCGCCCATCTCGCTGATCGACTGCTCGATCACCGCGAAGTCGTGGCCGATCTTGGCGATGCCGGCGCCGGCGATGCGGGTGAAGAAGCAGGGCTCGTTCTCGCAGAGCTCCATGGCCTCCTGGTACTGACCCTCGTCGAACAGGGCCTGCACCTCGTCGATCAGCTCCGGCGGGGCGAGCTTGTCGCGCTTGAGCGTCACCATGTTCTCGATGATCACGGCGAGCGCCACGACCGAGAGCACGATGATCAGGATGCCGATGACGCCGGACTTCGTGAAGACGTCGAGGACGGACGAGGCTTCCGCGTGGGCGGGCGCGGCGCAGAGCGCCGCCGCGAGGGCGACCGGCAGGGGGCGCGCGGCGAGGGCCGAGATGCGCTTCGTGGCCTGGCTGAGGTTCATGACCGAGGGGCTCCTTTGGAGTCGTAAGGAGGGGATGGGGTGGGGGTCCGATGAGGGGGTGAGCGCCGAGGGGCTCGGGCTCAGAGAGTCTTCAAGTGCTCCCGCGCGGGGGCCGCGGCGGGCGTGTCGCCGAACTGGTCGGCGAGGATCTGGAGGCGCGTCCGGGCCTGGGCGGCACCGTCGCTATCCCCCAGCTCGAGCAGAGTTTCCGCCAGGCGCAGCAGAGCCGTCGCGGAGCGGTCGCGGTCGGTGTAGTCGAGGCCGGCCACGACGGCGAGGTGCAGCGAGGCCTCGCGCAGCTTGCCGGTGTCGCCCGCGCCCTGGGCGCGCAGCGCCTCGCCGAGCCCCAGGAGCGCGCCGTAGCGCTGCGCGGCGGGGCCGTTCTTGGCGTTCTGGAGCTGCGCGCGGAAGAAGGTCTCGGCCTGGCGCGCCTGCCCGCCGGCGAGCAGCACGTAGCCTTCGCCGAGCTGGGCCTCGGCCGACAGCGCCGCGAGGCGCACGCGCGCGGAGCTGCCCTCCTCGGCGGCGGCGAGCATGTCGCGCGCGGCGCCCGAGAGCACGCCGAGCACTTCCCGCGCGGGGAGCGTCTCGCCCGCGGCGGTCAGCGCGCGCGCGGCCTCGAGCCCGGCGCGCAGGCACTCGGTGCGGTCGTAGCCGACGGTGGGCGGGTCGTTGGCGCCTTCCTCGAAGATCGCGCGGTAGAGCTCGCCGGCCTTCTTGACGTCGCCGGCGCCGCCGCGCAGCAGCGTGGTGCGCGCCTTCAGCATGCGCGCGCGCGGCACCTCGCGGTTGTTCGGGTACTTGGACAGGAACGCGTCGAAGTGCGCCAGCGCCGGCGTGAGCTGGGTCGGGTCCGTGGCGCTGAGGTGCAGCAGCGCCTCGCCGGCGGACAGGCGCGCGACGGCCTGGATGACGGTGCGCTCGTCGTCGCTCGAGGCGGCTTCGAACTTGGCGGCCGCGTTCTCGAAGTCGCCGCGGTCGAAGTAGGCCTGCGCCTCCTTGAAGTTCGGCGAGACCTGGCCCCAGAGGATGCGGTCGACGCGGTCGTTCTCGTAGCTCGTCTCCTTGCCGTCGCGGTCGACCAGGATCTTGTCGAGGCCGGCCTCGGTGATCGTGCCGGTGACCTGGCGCACGCTGCCCTTCGAGTCGCGCACGTAGAGCTGGTCGAGGCGACCGCCCTGGGCCGGCGCGGGCGCCGCGAGGGCGAGGCCCGCGAGGACGAGGGCCGCGCCGCGCAGCAGGCGACGCAGGGAGAGGGGGGCGCTGGCGAGAGGGAGCATGGTGGAGAGGGAGCGGAACATTCTAGGGAAGGGGCCGTGGGTCACAACCACGAAGTGCCGCAGGGCGGGGGCACGAAGTGCCTCGGGGCGGGGGCACGCGCTGCCGCGGGGCGAGGTCACGAACGGGGAGAGGGCGGAGGTCGCGGGGCCGCGGGGCGGCGCGCGCCGCGGCCCCCGAGGAGCTCACTTCGACACCTTGGCCCAGAGCCAGACGAAGCGGCGGCGCAGCACGTCGTCGCCGTACTCCGCGGCGAACTCCTGATCGCCGTCGCAGGTGGCGCCGACGCCGTCGACGCCGTGGCCCCCCGTGAACTGCTCCGTGAGCTCCGTCGTGAGGATCTTGAGCTGGGACTGGGCCACGTCCTTGCGGCTGCTGTTCCGCGGACCGCCCTCGGCCGTCGCCCAGACGTAGTTCGCGTAGGCCGCCATGAACTTGTAGAGGTACCACTCGCAGGACCACTTGGCGTCCACGCTGTTGGCGAGGGCGTTGAGCTTGTCCTCGGCGGCGTTGAACTCCTCCTCGGTCATGCCGGCGCCCGGCACCACGCGGATGTCGGTGGCCGTGCCCTCGAGCCAGCCCGTGATCGAGCGGGCGTAGTCGACGAGCGTGCGCTTCGAGGGGCGCTTCGCGTCGTTGGCGACGAGCTCGGTGAGGATGGCGTGCGCCTCGGCGGTCTGCTTGAGCTCGAGGTAGACGTGCGCGAGGTCGGGCTTCACGTACGTGACCATGTCCTTCTCGAGCTCCGCGTCGTCGCCGAACTTGGCCACGATCTTCTCGAGCACGCCGCGCGCCTTCTGCCACTCGTGCAAGTCGAACCAGTGGTTCGACTCCGCGCGCAGGTTGGCGTAGTTCGGCGTCGTGTCGGCCTTGTTGCCGATCTCGAGCAGCTCGGCCATCTCGCGCAGGATCGCCTGCTTCTTGTTCGGGTCGACCTCGGCGTCGAACTGCTCGCGCAGGTACGTGTAGAAGGTGACCGCGAACGCCGCGACCTGGTTGTTGCCCGGGTAGGCGTCGAGCGCTTTCTGCAGGTAGGCCTTCGCGTCGGCGTTGCGGCCGAGCTTCATCAGCGCCACGCCCACCATGCGCATCGTCCAGGGGGCCAGGCTGTCCTGATCCGGGTAGTCGAGGTAGTAGCGCTCGGCGTGGTCGACGACCTCCTGGTACTTGCCCTGCGAGTCCTCGTAGAGCGTGCGGTAGAAGAGCGCCTGCGCCATCGAGTCGCGGCGCGCGGCGGCCTTGGTCTCGCTCTCACCGACCGCGTTGATCGGATCGGTGACGTACTTCTCGAGGTAGTCGACGAACAGCTGGTAGCCGGCCGACTGCGGGCCCTTGCGGTAGGTGCAGACCGCGATCTTCACCAGCGCCTTGTCGTACTGCGGCCAGGAGCGCTCGATCTGCGAGTAGAACTCGATGGCCTTGTCGTACTCCTTGGCCTTGCGGGCCGTCTCGGCGAGGTCGTACTTGATCTGGTTGGCGTCCTGCGTGTTGAGCTCCGCCGCCAGGCGCTGCGACTCCTCGAGCAGCGCCTTGAGCTGCGAGTCGCCCGGCGCGACCTCGGTGAGGTCCTGCATGGCCTTGTAGAAGCCCTGCGCGTTGGCGCCGTCGTGCTGCGGGTCGCCGAGGTAGGTGGTGCAACCCTCGCGGTAGGCCATCGCGGCCTCCAGCGTGCGCTCCTGACGCTGGTAGATGCGGCCGACGCGGAAGTAGGTGCCGGGGGCGTAGAGCACCGAGGTGGCCTTGTCCTTGCCCTCGAGCGCGAGCATCAGCGGCACGTAGGCGAGCAGCGCCTTGTCGTACTCGCCGGAGTTGTAGTAGCCCTCGAAGACCTGGTAGAGCGTCGCGACGTCGACCTCGACGCCCGGGCGCTGGAGCACCTCGGCCATCAGCTTCTGACCGCGGATCTGCAGCACGTTGCCCTGGTTCTCGTTCACGACCTGCTGGCCGATCTTCAGGGCCATGTCGGTCGTGGGGAGGATGAACTTCTTGGCGACGCCGGCCTCGCGCGCGGCGTCCTCGCTGGGGTACCAGTGGCCTTCGCCCTTGGAGAGGTTGCCGCCGACGACGCCGCCGGCGTCGAGCAGCGCGTGGCCCGCGGCGAGCAGCGACTCGTAGCCCATCTTCGAGTACTCGAAGCCCTCGATCTTCTGGGTGTCGTAGAGGTGCAGCGCGTACTTCATCGCCTGGTCGACCTGACCGGCGGCCATCAGCGAGTCGATCAGGCCGGCGGAGGAGAGCTCGACGAAGAGCCAGCGCTGGTCCTTGTCGGCCTGCGTCAGCTCGAGCTCGTCGACCATGGTCTTCCACATCTCGGCGTCGGCGGGCAGCGCGGAGATGATCACGGCCTCGAAGTAGATCGCCGCGTCGGCGGGCTTGCCCTGCGCCGCGAAGACCTGGCCGATCAGGTCGTAGGCCTGCAGCGCGATGGGGGTGCCCTCACCTTGGTCGAAGACGGCCTCCTCGAGCACGCCCTGCGCCAGATCGAAGGAGAAGGTGCCGTCGTCCTGCGAGCGGCCGAGCTCGAGCAGCATGCGGCCGCGCATCAGCATCGTGCTGCCGCGCTCGCGCTTCTGCGCCTCGGTGGGGTCCTCGATGCTCTTCAGCGTCTGCAGCAGGTCGCCCGTGCGCGCCACGGCGGCCTCCAGCACGGAGATGCGGCGCTGGCGCAGCTGCTCGGCCTCGGCGCCGACGGCGTCCTCCATCGAGATCTCGAGCGACTTCGCGAAGGCCGAGGCGGTGTTCAGGTAGTCGGACTCGGCCTCGGCGGCGCTGGCCGAGTTGGGGTTCTTCTTGAGGAAGTCCTCGTAGGCCGACATCGCGAGTTCGAACAGCTCGTTGCGGCGCACGCGATCGCGCTCGGCGAGCGCGGCCTGCGCGTAGATGTCGCACTTCACGACGCCCAGGCGCTCGCCCGTCTTCGCCGAGACGCCGCCCTTCTCGATCTTCTCGATCACGCGGCCGGCGAGGTCGACGAAGCCCCACTCGCGCGCGAGACCCTTGGCGAACTCGATGTCGTCCTGGATCTCGGCTTCGCTGCGCTGCTGGGCGAGCGCTGTGCTCGGCAGGGCGCAGGCGAGGAGGACTGCCGCGAGGCAGGCCTTGGCGAACAGGCGCGGGGCTGCGAGGAGGGGGCGTCGTCGGAGACTCATGGCCGTGCGCCGCCCGGGTGGGCGGGGGTGTCGAGGGGGGTGGGGCGAGGCGAAGAGGGGTGCCGACCGACGCCGGACTACCGCCTCGCCGAAGTGCGGCAACGCACTTTCGCGGGAGTTCGAGAGCGAGAACGCACGCCGCGCGGGGCGACTCGTGCGTCGGGGAGCGCGGCTCGCGCGGAGCGGCGCGGATGTGGCGCGAGGAGACCTCGAGCGACTCGAGACCTCCCCGCGCTGCTGCCGGCCTCCGCCCGGACGGGCGGGCGGTGGGCCGGGGATTGGATCAGAGGCCGCTGAGCTGGGCCGCCGTGGGCTCGTGCTCCTTGGGGATCACGATGTCGGCCTTCAGCAGGATGAGCAGCTTCTTGTTGGCGATCGACTTGCCCTTGCGCTCGAAGAGCATCGAGACGAGCGGGATCTTGTTGAGGATCGGCACGCCCGAGCGGTAGTCCTTCGTGTCGGAGGCCTTGAGGCCGCCGAGCAGCACGGTCGAGCCGTCGGGCATCGGGATCGTGGTGCGCACGCGCTGGATCTCCAGCTCGGGGAGCTGGATGGTCACCGAGGCCTGCGAGCCGAGGGTGGTGGTCACCTCACGGATCGGGCGCTGGAGCTGGGCGATGGTGGGGCGCAGCTCGAGGGTGATGAAGCGACGGTCGGCGGAGACCACCGGGCGCACGTCCAGGATCACGCCGTCCTCGACGACGTCGATGATCGGGTCGGCGATGGAGGCCGCCTGCGCGATCTCCACGTCGAAGTCCTTCACGTAGACGACTTGGTTGAGCACCGTCAGGTTGGCGCGGCCGGTGTTGGTCACCAGCACCTTCGGGTTCGAGACCAGCTCGATGCGCTCGGACTTCTGCACCGCGCGCAGGATCAGCTCGAGCTGCATGTCGTTCAGGTACGTCCACTGCAGCGTGGCGCCGCCGGTGGCTTCGAGCGTGTCGGAGCTGCCGAGGGCGTTGTCGTAGAGCTGCTCGACGCGGCTCTTCACGTCGCCGTCCTGACCCTCGTCGTAGAACGCGCCGAGGCTCGGGTCGGTGCCGATCTCGCTGCCGAGCTCGGCTTGCGTGGTCGCGTCGCCGAAGTCGTCGAAGAAGCGGTTCGTGCCGAGGCCCGGCTGACCGAGGCCACGGAAGTCGACGCCGATGTCCTCGAGGAAGTTGTCCTCGACTTTGATGAAGCGCGACTGGATGTCGACCATGATGCCGGTCGCTTCGCGCAGGTCCTCGAGCAGGTTCGCGATCAGCTCGTGCACGGCGGGCGTCTGGTTCACGACCATCACGCCCATCTCGTTGATCTGCAGGCTGTTCGCCGGGTCGGCGTCCCAGGACTCCGGCTCGATGTTGTTGCGGATGAGCTGGTCGAGCAGGTCGCTGGTGACGACGTTCGACTCGCGCTCCTCGATGTCCTCGTCCGGCGCGGTGATGCCGCCCGAGATCTCGACGTTGATGTCACGGCCCGGGAAGTCCGGGATCGGGTGGATCAGGTCGCGCACCTCGTACATGCGCAGCACCTGACCGCCGACCATCTCCTCGGCGGTGACGAACTTCACGACGCCGTCCTGGATCTTCCAGCGCAGGCTCTCGTTCGTCTCGGCGATCAGGTCGAGGATCTTCTTCACGCTGCGCTCGGGCAGCTGGAGGTTGACCATCGTCTCCTCCTCGCCCAGGTCCTCGCGCACCGCGGTGCTGATGACGAAGTTGATGCCGGTGAGGCTCTGCAGGAAGGTCGCGACCTGCGCGAGGGGCGCGCCCTCGCCGTCCTCGCCGACGAAGGTCGGCTTGAAGCGCACCTCTTCGAGGCGGCTCATGACCTTGGCGTTCTCGGCGTCCGTCGAGGCGTCCGTGGGGGAGAACTCGATCGGGCGGCGCTTGATGACCTCGTTCCAGCGCTCGAGGTCGTTGAACACCAGCGGCTCGTTCTGCGGCATCGCCAGCGAGTTCAGGTCCGCGAACGTGCGCAGCCACTGCTCCTTGTAGTCGCGGCGGTTGCGCTCGGCCGTGGTGAGGTGGCGCGCGCGGCGGGCGTTGTCGCGCAGCAGCTCGACGTTGGCGTTGCCCGGATCCTCCATGAGGATCATGTCGCAGACCGCCTCGGCGCGCTCGAAGTCCTCGTTGAGGTAGGCCGTGTTGGCCTCCTTGTAGAGGGTCACGAGCTTGTTCTCGAAGTACTCGCGCTCGCGGCGCTCGGCCTCTTCCTTGGCCAGGCGCGCGGCGTCGCGGGCCTGCTGCTCGGCGGCCAGCTTGGCCTCCTGGCCCAGGTCGACGGCCTGGTTCAGCTTGCCGGTGATGATGCGCTCGTCGAGCGAATCGTCGGCGATGAGCGGGTGGTAGCGCAGGATCAGCTCGGCCTGGCGGTACTCCTGCGCGGCGGCGTCGTAGTCGCCCTTGCGCAGCGCGGCGTCGCCGCGCACCGAGTAGCGCTCGGCCTCGATGCGAGCTTGCGCGCGCTTGACCGTCGCGCGCTGCACCTCGTCCTCGAGGGCGTCGGCGGCGACGGCGTAGCGGTGACCGAGCATCGCCTCGACCTTCTGCATGCGCTCGCGCGCGTCCTGGTTCGACGTGTCGACCTCGATGGCCTCCGAGTACGCGACGAGCGCGCCCTCGAGGTCGCCGCGGTCGAGCAGACCGTCGCCTTCCTTGATGGATTCGCCCGCGAGGAACGCCTTCATCTCGCGGCGGCGTTGCAGCGCGTCGGCGTCCTGACGCAGCTCCTCGCCTTGCGGCAGTCGGGCGGGAGCACTGGCTTCGATGGCGACCGGCGCGGCGTCTTCCTCGGCGGTGGTGACGTCGTCGAGCGCGACCTCGGAAGCCGGAGCCTCCTGGTTCGTCTTGGCGGCGGCGCCGGTGTGAGTGGAACGGCAGGCGACCGGGAGGACCGCGATGAGGGGCAGGAAGAGGAAGCGCAGACGCATGTTCTCGAGCCTTGGAAGCGGGTGCGTTGGGGGGGCGTCGGCCGAGGCCGCCGCGGTCACTGGACGGGAGTCACCCGAGTCGCGAGGGGACACGATCGAGTGGGGAGGGGTCTCCCGCTCTCTCGCACCTCGGTACCGACCGGCGCGCGGCGGACCCAGGACGGGATGCAGAAGAGCGAATCGAGTTGTGTGCGGGGTGTGAACCTCGAGCCGCCTGGCCGCCTTGCGCCCCGGCGCGCGGGGGCCCGGCGGACTCTCGCGCGGAGAGCGTCGGTCCAGATGGGATGGGGTACCCTCAGGAGAGTCGGGGAGGATAGCGAGCGCAGGGGGGGTGGTCAACCAACCCCGGAGCGCGTCCGCAGACCTCGCGCGGGCTACCCGGGGCGGCCTCCCGGGTAACCGAGGGAGGTCGCTCGCCGCCGCCGGTCGTCGGCGCGACCGGAGCGAGCGCTCCGCGCCGGTCGCCGGCGCCGCGGGGCCGCGACCCCGCGCGGCTCGCTCAGGGCGCCAGGCCGAGCTCGCGCATCGCGAGCTGGATGTCCTGCCAGCAGTCCTTCTTGGCCGAGGGCGTGCGCAGCAGGTAGGCGGGGTGGTAGGTGGCCACGACCTTGCGGCCGCCGACCTCGTGCACGCGCCCGCGCATGCGGCCCATCGAGTCCTCGCGGCCCAGAAGGTGCCCCGCCGCGTGGCGCCCCAGCGGGATCACCACCGCGGGGGCCACCAGCTCGAGCTGGCGCTCCAGCCAGGGCGTGCAGACCTCCTTCTCGGCGGCGGAGGGGTCGCGGTTGTCCGGCGGCCGGCACTTCAGGACGTTCGCTATGTAGACGTCCTCGCGGCGCAGCTTCATGCCCTTGGTGATGATGTCGGTGAGCAGCTTGCCCGCGTCGCCGACGAAGGGCACGCCCTGCTGGTCCTCGTGGAAGCCCGGCGCCTCGCCCACGAAGGCCACGCGCGCGGCGGGCGAGCCGTCCGCGAAGACCGTGTGGGTGCGCGTGCGGCACAGCGCGCAGGCCTCGCAGGCGGCCACGCGGGCGCGCAGCGTCTCCAGGTCGGGCGCGGCCGCGGCTTGACGGCGCACGTCCTCGGCGCTGCGCGCGGGTCCTTCGAGCGCCGCGGGCGCGGGACCTTCGAGCGCGGCGGGCGCGGGCTCGGCCGCTCGCGCTGCGGCGACCGGCGAGCCGGCGCGGCGGAGGGCGCGCGGGGCGGCGGGGGCGCGGTGGGACGGGGACGCGGCGGGCACGGGCGCGCTCGCGGCGGGCGAGCTCGGCGCGAGGCGGCGGCGCCTGCGGCGCTCGGCGCGGCCGAGGTGCGCGGCCAGCGCGCCAGCGAGCTCGCGCAGCTCCTCGCGCGGGTCGCGCTCGTCGGCGCTCACGCGCGCACCTCCGCCGCGTCGGCGAGCGGGCGGCCGACGAGCGCGGTGCTCTCGCCGCGCGCCTCGAGCGCGAGGCGCACGCGCGCGAGCGCCGGCGGCAGGCCGCTCCAGTCGTCCGGCTCGAGACGCACGCGCTGGTAGCGCCCGGACAACCCGACGAAGCCCTCGGGCACGACGACGTCCGCGAGTCCGGCGAGGCGCGCGCGGTAGCGCTCGGCGCCCTCGTGCGCGAGCTCCGACAGGTCGGCGCGACGCGCGCGCACGTCCTCGGCCGGCGGCGGCGCGCCGAGCTCGGCCGCCGCGGTGCCGGGCCGCGCGGAGAACGGGAAGACGTGCAGGCGCGCGAAGCCGATGCGCTCGACCATGCGCGCGGTGTTCGCGAAGTGGCGCGCCTCCTCGCCGGGGAAGCCGACGATCACGTCGGCGGTGAAGGCCGGTTCGACGAGCCGCGCGCGCACGCGATCGCACGCCGCGAGGTACTCGTCCATGCGGTACCAGCGGTTCATGCGCGCGAGTACCTCGTCGTCGCCCGACTGCAACGGCATGTGCAGGTGCGGCGCGACGCGCTCGGCGTGCTCGGCGAGCACGTCGAGCAGACGCGGCGTGACCTCGGTGGCCTCGATGGAGGAGAGGCGCAGGCGGAAGTCGCGCGGCCGCCCGTCCGCGTCGCGCGGTTCGAGGCGCGCGAGGTGCTCGACGAGGTCGGCCAGCTCGAGGCCCAGGTCGCGGCCCCAGTGCCCGATGTGGATGCCGCACAGCACGACCTCGACGTGGCCCGCCTGCACGAGTCGCAGCACCTCCGCGCCGAGCTCGGCCGCGGGGCGCGACACGCTCTTGCCGCGCACGCTCGGGATGATGCAGAACGCGCAGGCCATGTCGCAGCCGTCCTGGATCTTCAGGAAGGCGCGCGTGTGGCCGCTGAACTCGGTGATGCCGGCGGGGATGCCGAGCTCCTCGGGCGTGATCTCCTCGCCGAGCTCGCGCAGGAAGTGGATCGGGCGCTTGGCCTCGCCGTTGCCGAGCACCCACTCGACGCCGGGCAGCCCGCGCAGCACCTCGGGCTCGCTCTCGGCGAGGCAACCCGTCATCGCGATCTTGGTGCCCGGCCGCTCGCGGTGCAGGCGTCGCACGAGCTGGCGCGCCTTGCGGCCGGCCTCGGCGGTGACCGTGCACGTGTTCACGACGACGAGGTCCGCGTCGCGCTCGGCCTCGCTCCAGCCGCGGCGCACGAGGGCCTCGCGCAGCACCTGCGTGTCGTACTGGTTGGCCTTGCAGCCGAAGGTGACGAAGCGGACCTTGCCCATGGGGCGCGTATCCTAACCTCGGCGAGCGGGTAAGATCCGCGCCCATGCGCGCTCCGTCCCCCGCGACCCTCGCCCTGCTGCTCTGCGTCGCGCCGCTCGTCGGTGCCTGTTCCGACGGCGAGGTCGCCGGCGGCGCCGGCACCGGCGCGCCCGCGCGGCCCGCCGTCGTGGAGACGCGCTCGTTCGAGCGCCTGGAGAGCGAGGCCGCGCGCGCGCTGCGCCGCGACCTCGACCTCGGCCGCCTCGACGACGCGAGCGCGCGCCTCGCCGAGCTTCGCGACGCGCTGGGCGTCGAGGCCGACCTGCTCGCCGCGCGGCTGGCGGCCTTCCAGGGCCAGGACGTCGAGGTGCTGCGCCGGCTGGAGACCGCGCGCACGGCCGCGCCGCAGGATCCGCGCGTGTACGCGACGGCCGCCGAGCTCTCGGCCGCCGCCGGCCGACTCGAGACGGCCGCGGCCGAGCTGCGGCGCGGGATGGAGGCGGCCGGGCTGACGCCCGAGCTGTTGCGCGCGCAGGGCGTCGTCGAGCTGTGCCAGTCGGGCGGCGCGAAGCGCGGGCTCGAGCTGCTCGAGCGCGCGCGCGGCTACGACGCCGAGCTGCCCTTCACCGAGCGGCCGCGTGCGCAGGCGCACCTGTTGCTCGCGAAGTCCGCGCTCTCCGAGGCGCGCCCCAAGGCCGCGCTCGAGGCCGTGCGCCGCTCGCTCGAGCTCGACCCGAAGGACGTCGACGCGCGGCTCTTCCTGGCCGACGTGCTCGCGGCGCTGCAGGACTTCGAGGGCGCGGTGCGCGTGCTCGAGGCGCTCAACGGCGAGGGCTACGGCCGCGACGTCGAGCTCGCCGAGATGTACAAGCGCGCCGCGCTCGGCGCGCTGCTCGAGCACCGCCGCGACCAGGCGCTCGAGTACTTCCGCCTCGCGCGCCTCGCCGGCCTCGACGACGAGCAGCTCGGCTCGGGCGCGCAGATCCTCGCCGACGCGGCGGTCGAGGCGATGGAGCAGGGCGTGCACGCCTACGAGGCCGGCGACCTCGCCACCGCGCGCCTGCGCTTCGAGCACGCCGTGCACCTCGACGACAGCCTGCTCGTCGCGCACAACCACCTCGCCGTGGTGCTCTTCCAGCAGCGCGAGTTCCTGCCCGCCGCGACGCAGTGGCGCCTCGTGCTCGACCAGGCGCGCGCGGAGGGCCTCGAGCTGCCCGAGCCCGTGCACGTCTTCCTCGCCAAGGCGCTGTACGCCGCCGACGAGCAGGGCGCCGCGAAGCAGGTGCTCCAGGACTACCTCGAGCGCGAGCCCGAGGGCGAGTATCGCGAGACGACCGAGGCGCTGCTGAGCGAGCTCGAGTAGTCGCGCCGGCGACGGAGCACGTCGGTGCGGGCGCCTACAGCGCCTCGGTGCCGCCCAGCGCGCGGTACGCGGCGTAGCGCGCCGCCGCGGCGTCGTCCTCGCCGGCCGCCTTCAAGAGGCGCGCGAGGTGGAGGTGGGCGAGCGCGTAGCGCGGTTCGTTCGCCGTCGCGCCCTGCACGAGCCGCTCGAGGTCCGTGCGCGCCGCGGCCGCGTCGCCGGCGGCCAGGCGCAGCAGCGCGCGGTTGAAGCGCACGTCCGCGAGCGTCTCGTCGCGCGCGAGCGCGGCGTCGTACGCGACGAGCGCGGCGTCGCGGTGCTCGAGCTTGCGCTCGACCTCGCCGAGTAGCGCCCAGCCGCGCGCGAAGTCGGGCGCGCGGCGCACGAGCTCGAGCAGCTCCGCGCGCGCGGGCTCGAGCGCGTCGACCGAGAGCCAGAGCTGCGCGAGCCCCAGGCGCGGCAGCGGCTCGTCGGGGGCGGCGCGCACCTGCAGGCGTCGCGTGCGGTAGTAGCCGTGCCACGTGGCGAGCTCGCGCCCGCGGTCGCGGCAGGCCTTCGCCGCCTCGACGTCGCGGCGCGCGAGCGCCTCCTGCGCGAGCAGGTGCCACGCGGCCGGCGCGTCCGCGTCGAGCGGCCACGCGGTGACGAGCCGGCGCAGCAGCGGCGCGGCCGCCGCGAGCTCGCCGCGCCGCGCGAGCGCCGCGCCGCACAACCACCAGGCCTCGGCGCGCTCAGGGGCAGCGCACGCCGCCCTCGACGCCGAGCGCCGCGACCACCGCGTCGAGGCGGTCCTCGGCGAGGTCGAGCCGCGCGCGCGCGCGCAGACCAGCGCGTCGCGCGTCGCCTCGTCGACCTCGGCGCCGTCGACGAGCGCGCGCGCGCCAGCCGCGTCGCCGGTCGCGGCCAGCGCGCGCGCGCGCGCCACGCCTCGAGCTCGCCGTCGCGCGCGAGCGCGGCGTCCGCGGCCGACGCCTCGCGCGCTTCCTGCACGACGCGCGCGGCCTCGTCGAGCTCGAGCGCCTCGCGCCAGCGCGCGCGCAACGTCGCGGCGTCCGCGCCGAGGAGCAGCAGCGCGCAGAGCAGCGCGGCGAGCTTCACGGGAGCGCCTCCGCGCGCACCACGCCGCGGCCTTCCTCGATCCACAGCGCGCGGTCGGCCGCGCCGCCGTCGAGCTCCTCGACCGCGCCCGAGGGCCAGCGCACGACGAGCTTGGCGTAGCGCGCCTCGTCGCCGAGGCCGAAGCAGAGCGCGGGGCTCGAGGCCGACTGGTAGCCCTGCGCGGTCTGCACCTCGCGCAGCTGGCCGAACTCGCCCGCGCCTTGGCCGGCGACGAGCACCACGCGCGCGCCGCTCGCGTCGCGGGGCGTGCGCGGCGCGTGCGGGCTCGGCGCCTCCGGCCCGGCGAGGTGCAGCACCAGGCGGTGCCCGCCGCGGAAGCGATCGATCCCCAGCGCGCACGGTCCGTCGAGGCGCGCGACCACCACGTCCGGCCGCCCGTCGCCGTCGACGTCGCCGATCGCCGCGCCGCGCGAGCCCGTCGCGGGCGCGAGCAGCGAGCGCGCGTCGCGCGGCGCGACCGGCACGGCCCGGGGCTCGGGCCCGAGGCGCCAGAGCGTGTCCGGTTGGCCGTAGCTCGTGCCCGACAGCGGCAGGTCGGCCTGCGGGTAGACGTGGCCGTTGGTGGTGAAGAGCTCGAGCCAGCCGTCGCCGTCGAAGTCGACGAGGTGCGCGCTCCACGACAGGAGCGCGCGCGTCTCGCGCCCGAGCGCGTAGCGGAACGTCGCGTTCTCGAAGCCCAGCTCGCTGCCGAGGTAGAGCGCGGTGGGCTCGTCGCTGAAGTTGGTGACCGCGTAGTCGAAGCGCCCGTCGCGGTCGACGTCGCCGCACGCGATGCCCATGCCGGCCTCGGGGTTGCCTTCCATCGAGAGCGCGATGCCGGCCTCGTAGCCGCGGTCCTCGAAGTGCCCGGCGCCGTCGTTCACCAGCAGCCGGTTCTCCGAGCTGTCGTTCGCCACGAGCACGTCGACGTCACCGTCGTCGTCGACGTCGGAGGGCAGCACCGCGAGCGTGTAGCCGGCGGGCAGCGCGCCCAGCGCCGCGCGCGTGCGCTCGACGAAGCCGCCGGCGCCGTCGCCGGCGTAGAAGCGATCGGGCTGCGGCACGAGGCCGCGCGGGCCGCAGTAGACCTCGTGCTCCTTCCAGCGGCAGGGCACGGCGAGCGGACCCTCGCCGACCTCGTGCAGCACCGGCGCGAGCGGGTCGAGGTCGAGGTACAGGCCGGCGTAGAGGTCGAGCGCGCCGTCGCGGTCGGCGTCGAACAGCGCGACGCTCGTGACCCACGGCGGCGGCGCGCCGACCGCGCGCTCGGCGCCCGGCACGAGGCGCGCGGGCTCGTCCGCGCACAGGTCGCGCGCGAGGTGCAGCGCGCCGTCCGCGTCCTGCAGCAGCACGACGAGCGCGCCGTAGCCGCCGGCGACGAGGTCCGCGTCGCCGTCACCGTCCACGTCGCCGGTCGCGAGGCCGGTCCACCAGCCCGAGAGCCCCGGGCCGGGCGCGCGCTCGAAGCGCCCGCCGCCGACGTTGCGGAACACCTCGAGGTCCGCGCCGGGCCCCGTCACCGCCTGCGCCAGCGACGCGAGGCCCTGCGCGAAGACCACGTCGAGGTCGCCGTCGCCCTCGAGGTCGAGCAGCGCGACGCCCGCGCCGTTCGCGGCGAGGATGTCCGTCTTGGCCGCGTCGCCCGAGCGGTTGACGTAGTCGAGCCCGCGCGCGGCGGCCTCGTCGACGAGGTCGTCGCGCGGCGCGGTCGCCGGCGCCGCTCCGCGCGCGACAGGCGGCGGCACCGGCGCGAGCTCCTCCGCGCAGCTCGCGAGCGCGAGCACGCAGGCGCAGGCGACGCGCGCGAGGTGGGGGGGACGGAGCATCCGTGCCAGGATAGCGCGTCGCCCCGCGCGCGCGGCCGCCCGGAACGCGACGAGGGGCCGCGCGGGCCCCTCGTCCTCAGTTCGTCGTGGCGCCGCGCGCCGCGCGCTCAAGCCGCGGGCGCGATCTCGAGTGTCTCCTCCACGATGCGCAGCAGCTCGCGCGCGTCGTACGGCTTCTCGAGGAAGCCCACCGCGCCCAGCGCGAGCGCGGCGTCGCGGATCTCGGTCTTCTTCGAGGCCGTCAGGAACAGCACCGGCGTGCCGGCGGTCTCGGGGATGTTCTGCAGGCGCTCCGCGAGCATCAGCCCGTTGCCCCCCGGCATCGACACGTCGAGCAGGACGAGGTCCGGGCGCACGCGCACCGCGGCGCTCGTGCCGAGCACCACGTCGAACGCGCGGTGCACTTCGTAGCCGGCGGCCTGGAGGCGGATGGCGAGGGCCTCGACGATGTCTTGGTCGTCCTCGACGATCAGGATTCTCTTCTTCATGTGGGTCTCTCGGAGGCTGCGCGGGCGAGCGGGGGAGCGCCCGCCCGTCGGGATGCGCGCGGGGACGTCCCGCCGCACGCCCTTCGTCGACTTTGCGATTTCCTCGCGCTGAGGGCTTCTCGAAGGAACTTGCATATAGCGGACGCGCGAGCCCGAAACGAGCACGGGGCGAGTCGCGTGACTCGCCCCGTCGCGGAGGTGCGGAGGAGCGTCGAGCTCAGCCGCGCAGGATCTCCTGCACCGCGTCGACCACGTACTTCTGTCGCGTGGGCTTGCGGAAGATGCGTTGCACGCCGAACCGCGCGAGCTTGTCCTCGAGCTCGGGGTCCTGGCTGCCCGTCAGCACCACGATCGCGACCGCGCCGAGGCGCGGGTCGTCGCGCAACTGCTCGAGGAACTTGGTCCCCGAGAGGCGCGGCAGCGCGAGGTCCAGGAGGATCAGGTCGGGGTCGAAGGCCCGCACCTTCTCGATGCCGCACTTGCCGTCGAGCGCGGTCACGACGTTGAAGCCCGCCTTCGCGAGGCGTAGCGCGAGGGAGCGGTTCAGGTCCTCGCTGTCCTCGACGACGAGGACCGTTTCCAGGCGCATGTACCTCGGGAGCGGCTCCGCTTCGAGCAGCGCCTGGGGCGCGAGGGAGCCTTCGCCTTTGCGGCGGTCAGAATCACGCTGGGTCTTGTTCATGGTGCAGTCCCTTTCATCCAAGTCGGTCACGAAACCCGCTCCTCCTCCCGGACGTTCGCGCCGCTGCGCGCGGCCACCGGCAGCTCGACGTGGAGCGCCGCGCCGGGCGCGTCGCCCGACTCGGCCCACACGCGGCCGTGCATCGCCTCGACGAACGCCTTGCACAGCGTCAGGCCGACGCCGGCGCCCTTCACCGTCACGAGGCCCTCGTCACGCGTGACGCGGTGGTAGCGCTCGAAGACGCGCTCGAGCTCCTCCGCAGGAATGCCGAGCCCGGTGTCGCGCACGCTGGCGCGCGCCAGCTCGCCGTCCGAGCTCACGGCGAGCTCGACGCGCCGGCCGGGCGGCACGTACTTCAGCGCGTTCTCGAGCAGCTGGCACAGCGCGAGGCGCAGGCGGTCGGGATCGGCGCGCACGTCGACGCGCTCCTCGTCCTCGACGCGCAACGCGAACTCGAGGTTCGCCTGGCCGAAGCGGGGGAGGTACTGCTCGTGCAGGCGCGCGCAGACGCGGTTGAGGTCGACGGTCCCGATCGAGGTGCGCACGCGGCCCGCGTCGAGCTCGGCCAGGCCGTACAGGCTGTGCACGAGGATGGCGAGCTCGTCGGCCGCGGACAGGATCGTGAGGACCTGGTCCTTCTGCCCGTCGTTCAGCGCGCCGGAGACCTCGTCGTCGAGCAACTCGGCGTAGGCGTGGATCACGGCCAGCGGCCGACGCAGCTCGTGACAGAGCTTGTCCATCACGTCCAGGCCGGGGGTGGCGGTGGTGAGGGTGTCGTGCATGGCGGTTCCGCGGTGGTGGTTGGTGTCGTCGGGACTCCTCCTGATCCACGCGGCCCTGTCGCCGTTTGGTGCGTACGCACTTGAGCGCACGATTTGGAATCCACGGGCGCGATTTGGCGACGCCAACGTCCTTTCGGGCGAGGTTCACGCGGCGCCAGCCGCGGAGTCGCTAGTCAGTTTCTCGATTGCGAAAAACATGAATCGCCAGTGCGCGGCGGCTCACTCCGGGTCGATCCAAGGCCTGAGCGCGCGGTGGCCTCGCGACTCGCCGAGTCCGCACCGCCGCTCGAAACGACGCACGACTCCTAAGGATCGGCTGCCCGGCCTCCCGACAGAGCCTGCGTCTCGACCCGCGCCGCGCGACCGCGCGAGCCCCGCGCCGAGACCCAGCTGCGACGACATGATCGAGTCCAGACTCCCTTCGCTACCGGTGTGCCCGTCTCCGTCCGTCGAGCACGGGGGCGAGCGGTCGCCCGCGTTGCGCATCCTCGGCGTGGACGACGACCCGGTCGACCTCGAGATCCTGCGTCGCCACCTGCACGAGCTCGGCGCGCTCGTCGCCTCGTTCCACTCGGCCGGGGACCTCGAGAGCGGTCTGCGCCTCGCGCGCGAGGGCGAGTTCGACCTCGTCTTCCTCGACTACGACCTCGGCGACGCCACGGCGCTCGACTTCCTCGCCCGGCTCGAGGAGGCGCACGTCGACGTCCCGGTGATCGTCCTCACCGGCCACGGCGACCAGGAGACGACGGTGCGCGTCATGCGCCAGGGTGCGTTCGACTTCGTGACCAAGGACGTGCAGCAGCCGTCGGTGCTGAGGCGCGCCGCGCTCAACGCCGTCGAGAAGTTTCGCCTGCGCGCCGAGGCCACGCGCAGCCGGCACGAGCTCGAGCGCACGGTCGAGGACCTGCGCGGCAAGAACAGCGAGATCCAGAGCTTCTACCACGTGCTCTCGCACGAGCTGAAGACGCCGCTCACGGCGATCCGCGAGTTCGTCACCATCGTCCTCGACGGCCTGGCCGGCGAGACCACGCCCAAGCAGCGCGAGTACCTCGAGATCGCGCTGCGCAACTGCGACACGCTGCGGCTCTTCCTCAACGACCTCCTGGACGTGACGCGCATCGAGACGGGCAAGCTCTCGATGCACTTCGAGGAGCTCGACCTCGACGCGCTGGTCGAGGCGGGCGTCCAGGCGCTGCGCGCGACGGCCGAGGAGCGCGGGCTCGAGCTCGTCCTCGAGCAGGCGCCCGGCGCGCCGCGCCGCGCGCGCGCCGACGCGGACCGCGTGAACCAGGTGCTCTCGAACCTGCTGACCAACGCCTTCAAGTTCACGCCCGCGGGCGGCCGCGTGGTCGTGCGCCTCGGGACGGCTGACGAGGGCCGCAGCGCGCGCGTCGAGGTCGCGGACACCGGCCGCGGCATCGACCCCGCGCGGCAGGAGCGGATCTTCGAGCGGCTCTACCAGGTGGACGTCGAGGACTTCGCCATCCAGGGCGGCCTCGGGCTCGGCCTGCACCTGTGCCGCGAGATCGTGCTCGCGCACGGCGGCGGCATCACCGTCGAGAGCGAGCCCGGCGCGGGCAGCACCTTCACCGTCGAGCTGCCGTTGCTCTGAGCGACGCTCCTTCGCACCGCTCCGGTCCGTGCGAGTCCGGGAGGCGGGACGCGCTGGCGGCTCCCGGCAGCCGCCCGGCGGTTTTGCGGCGGAGCCGCTCGCGGCCCCGCCGATGAGCGTGGCACGGCCCTCGGCATTCGCGCGCGACGGGTCGCCTGAGTGGCGCTCCGCCTGCACGGAGCGCGGACGCGGGAGCAGCCTTTGGACTTCGAACTCGCCGGACCCAGCAGCACGACCACGTCGACCGCGAGCGCGTCGACGTCGGGTGAGCACCGCATGCTCGTCGCGAACGGACGGGGCGCCGTCCTGTGGGGGGAGCCGGGCTGGGAGCGCTGGCTCGCCGCGGACGGGGCCTCGAGCGGCCTGCTCGGGCTCGTCGCCGACGATCCGCCGACGGAACTCTCGGGTGCCTCGCTCCTCGCGACGCGAGCGACGCGCTGGACCTCGCCCGACGGACGGGTGCACGCGCTGGTGCAGTCGCTCCGGCTCGGCGGCGACGACCTGCGCTTCGTGACGCTGTGCGCGGGCGTGGCCGGGTACGACGGCGTGTCGCTCGACGGCGACGCGCTCGACGAGGCGGAAGGGGTGATGGCGTTGCTCGTCGACGAGGAGCGCCGCGTGATCGACGCGTCGCGCTCGCTCGAGCTGCACCTCGGCTGGCCGGCGGGCTCGCTCGCCGGTGTCTCCGCGAAGCGCGCGCTCGGGCTCCAGGCCTACGAGGCGCTGCAGCACGATCCGACGGCCTGTGCCGAGGGCCGTCACGTCGACGCCTTCGTGTCGCACCGCTCGGGCCAGACGATCCCGATGCGTCTCGCGTGCGTCCCGCTGGGCAGCGGGCCGAGCTCGCGCCGGCTCGTGTGGCTGCGCCCGGCGTGGGCCTCGCGCGCGGCGATGGACTGGTACATCGGCGACCTCGCCTCGGTGTCGCTCGCGCTGCTCGTCGTGGACGAGCGCGGCGTGATCCTCAAGGCGAGCCCGCAGGCGGGGGAGCTCTTCCTCTACGAGACCAGCGAGCTGGTGGGCAGCCGCGTCGACCTGCTGATCCCGCAGCGCTACCGCGCCGAGCACCCCGCGCGCATGCGCAAGTTCATGGTCGAGGGCCAGTCGCGCCGCATGGGCGACTCGGACCACGTGCTCGGCCTGCGCAAGGACGGCCTGGAGATCCCGCTGGAGATCGGTCTCTCGCCCGTGCGCGCCGGAGACCGCGTGCTGACGCTGGCCTCGATCATCGACATCCGCCGGCGCAAACAGCAGGAGGAGGCGAGGGCGCGCCAGGCCGCGGACCTACGCCGCAAGAACGGCGAGCTGTCCGCCATGGCGCTGAAGCTCGAGCAGGCCCTGCGCGCGACGGAGCGCCGCAACCGCGACCAGGAGCAGCTCGTGCGCGCCATCTCGCACGACCTGCGCGCGCCGTTGCGCGGCATCCGCCACCTCGCGACGTGGATCGAGGAGCGCGCCGCGGAGGACCTCGACGCGCAGTCGGTCGAGTGGTTGCGCGCCTTGCAGGACCGCACGGGACGCATGGACTCCATGCTGCTCGACCTGCTCTCCTACGCGCGCGCGATGGACCCGGAGTCCAAGCGCGAAGAGACCGATCCGCGCGCGCTGGTGCTCGCGTTGCGCGATCTGCTCTCCCTGCCCGCGGCCTTCGAGCTCGCTGTCGAAGGTGACCTCGCGCGGGTCGTGACCGACCGCGTGCCGCTCGAGCAGGTGCTGCGCAACCTCGTCGACAACGCCTTCCGCCACCACGACCGCGAGGCCGGCCGCATCCTCGTCCGCGTCACGCGGCTCGAGCACGACGCGCTCGACTGGACGGTCGAGGACGACGGGCCTGGGCTGCTGCCCGACAAGGCCGAGGAGCTCTTCGGCCTCTTCCGCGCCGGCACGCGCAGCCGCGGCACGGGCGTGGGGCTGACGATGGTGCGCCGCATCGTCGAGGTGCGCGGCGGCCGCATCTGGGTCGAGCCCGCCGCCCTGCGCGGCGCGCGCTTCCGCTTCACCTGGCCGCTGGTCAGCCTGGCGTCGGAGCGGGAGTAGGGCGGGAGCGGCTGCGCGGAGCGCGGCCTCCGTTGCTCCGCTCGGTTCGCCGGGCGCGCCCCTCGCGCGAGTGTGGCGCGCGGCGCGCGACGCGTTAGGCTCCGCGGCACCCTTCGTCTCCTGCCCGAGCCGCCCATGTCCGACTTCAACCAGCAGTACAACCGCGCCGTCTGGCTCGACATCCCCGTCAAGGACCTCGCGCGCGCCTGCGACTTCTACGCGCGCGTGCTCGGCATCGGCGTGCAGCGCTTCGACGCCGGCGGCTGCGAGATGGCCGTGCTCGACCACGAGCAGGGCAACGGCGGGTGCCTCGTGCCCGAGCCGGAGCACGTCTCGCGCCAGGGCCTGCTCGTCTACTTCAACGCAGAGGGGCGCCTCCGCGACGCGGTGGCGCAGGCCGCGGCGCACGGCGGCGAGGTACTCGTCGACACGCACTCGATCGGCATGCACGGCTTCCGCGCGATCGTCCTCGACAGCGAGGGCAACCGCATCGCGCTGCACGCGTCGACCGACGCCTGAGGGCTCAGAGCGCGCGCATCAGCGCGGACAGCGCCCAGGCGTTCCAGAGCGAGAGCGCGCCGACCGCGCACGCGAGCGCGGTGCGCCCGCGCGGACCGAGCGCGTGGAAGGCCCACGCGACGAGCGCGCAGAGCAGCGCGCTCGTCGCGGCGGCGAGCGCGATGCGCGGGCCCTGCTGGACTGCGCGCGGCAGCGCCATGCCGGCGATGAAGCCGGGCAGCGCGGGGGAGAGCAGCAGGTAGAGCCGCGCGCAGTGCGCGCAGTCGCCGACCGGACCGACGAGGTACACGAGCGCCACCGGCAGGTAGAGCGCCGCGCCGGCCTGCGCGAGCGCGCGCGCCCAGGGCCGCGTGGCGAGGAAGCGCACGACGCGCGCGGTCGGCGGCTCGTTCACGGCGCGAGGGCGGGGCCGCAGGGCGTCCCGGCGGCGGAGGGGACGGAGGAGCGAGCGCTGCGCGTCATGGCCGGGCGCCTCGCCGCAGCGAGGCTCCACCCAGCAGAACGCTCGTCCAACGGGGTCGCAAGACCCCGACCTTGACCCCCGACCCCTGCGCCCTTAGGATCTCGCGCCCGATTTCCCCCTGCCCGGCCCGCGTGGCCGCGCGGTGGGGCGCTCTCTTGACAACCCTTCCACTCCTGGGGTCCCCTCCCCACGAGACCTCTACATGGCGTCCAAGAAGCCCAACATGCTCGAGGCCTTCCAGCAGTCGGCCCGCTCCCCCCAGAGCGACGACCTGGCGGCCAGCGCACCGCCGCGCGCGGCGCGCCCCCAGCCGGCCGACGCGCCGCGCGGGCATGGGCGTGGGGCGTTGGATCCCTTCGCCGGCGCCGCGTCGGCGGCGCGGACGCGCGTGTCCTTCGGTGTGCCCGCGTGGCTGCCGGTGGCCGTGGTGGTGCTGCTCGTGGCGATGGCCGGGACCTACTGGGTCGCGCGCGGCCTCGCGCGTGAGAGTCGCGCCGGCGACGGGCCGCCCGAGCTCGGCGCGGACGTGCGCGAGGACCTGGCCGCGCTCGGTCAGGACCCGGCGGGCGCCGCGCCCGCGACGGGGCCCGTGACGGACGACCCGATCGACGACCGACTGACCGACGACGACAAGCGCTTCCTCGACAAGCGCAACAGGTACACGGTCTGCGCGATCCAGTACGCCAACGACGACCGCGGGCAGGCGCTCGCCAACGTCGTGACCGCCTACCTGCGCACCCAGGGCTTCCCGGCGATCGCGCCCATCGAGACCACGGACGGCCACGTGCTCGTCTGCGTGGGCGCCGAGCCGGTGCGGAGTGGAACCCTCGAACAGCTCCGCGCGCGCCTGCAGGCCCTCCCCGGCCCGCCGCCGCGCAGCGAGAAGGGCGCCTTCAAGGACGCCTACGACCAGAACATCGACGCGATCCTCGCGCGCTGAACCTCACACGCAGTCCCCACGAACCTCCCGTTCCCATGTCCATCCACGCCAGCCTCAAGGGCGTCAACACCCTCATCGGTGAGCGCTCCGTCCTGACGCGCGTCGAGCGCATCAACAAGCTCAAGCGCGACGGTCGCTTCGACACGGAGGCGGCTTCCGTCTACGGCCTCCCGAAGGTGCGTACGAAGTTCAAGGTCGTCTCCGGCAAGAAGGCCAAGGCGCTCGAGAACGCCCGCAAGGAGGCCCTCGCCTCCAAGGGCGGCAAGGCCGCGAAGGGCAAGAAGTAGGGCCGGCGCGCCCCGCCGCCCCTCGCTCGCGCGCAAGCACGGAGGCTCCGGTCCCCCCGGCGGGGGGCCGGGGTCTCGAGCGTTTCTACCGAGCGTCTCCGCCGCCGCGCGCCCGCGCCTCCGCGACAAGCTGCACCGATCGTGACTCCGAGCCCCGCCACCCTCACGCGCGTCCCGTTGGTCGAGGTCTTCGCCTCGATCCAGGGGGAGGGGCTGTACCTCGGCCAGCCGCAGGTCTTCGTGCGCCTGGCCGGCTGCCCGCTGCGCTGCGCGTGGTGCGACACGCCCGGCTCGTGGGCGACGCCGGACGAGGGCGGGCGGGCGCGCCTCGACCTCGCCGACGGCCGCCGGCGCGTGCCGGCGTGGGCCTCGGTGGAGGAGCTCGCCGGCTGGGTCGAGGCCGCCGACCCCGGCGGCGCGCGGCCGGTCAGCCTGACCGGCGGCGAGCCGCTCGCGCGCCCCTGACGTCGTGCGCGCGCTGCGCGCGGCGCTGCCCGCGCGGCGGCTGCACCTCGAGACCGCCGGCGCCTTCCCGCGAGCCTCGCCGCGGTGCTCGACGCCGTCGACCACGTCAGCGCCGACCTGAAGGTGCCCGGCGACCTCGGCGCGCCGGTGCCGCTCGACGTCGCCCACGAGGCCGCGCCGGCCGACGCCGCCGCGTGGCGCAGCGCGCGCCGCGCCGTGCTGGGCCTGCTGCGCGGTCGCGACGCGTGCCTCAAGCTGGTGCTCTCTGCGCGCGCCGCGGACGCCGAGCTCGCCGAGCTGCTCGCCGACCACGCCGCGCTCGCGCCCGACCTGCCGCTCTTCCTCCAGCCCGTCACGCCCCTGGCCGGCGTCGCCGCGCCGACGCCCGCGCGCGTCGCCGCGGTCGCCGAGCGCGCCCTCGACGCCGGCCTGGTCGTGCGCGTGGTGCCCCAGGTGCACCGCCTGCTCGGCATCGCCTGACCTCCGCGCCTCGACGCGCTACTCTCGTCGCCGCCCATGACCTCCCTCCGCGACACCGGCCTCCCGCGCGTGGCCATCGTCGGCCGCCCGAACGTCGGCAAGTCGACCCTGCTCAACCGCATGTGCGGCAGCCGGGTGTCCATCGTCGAGCCCACCGCCGGCGTGACGCGCGACCGCATCGCCGTGCCGGCGCGCCTCCTGCGCGTGGAGGGCCAGGAGCACTGGGTCGAGGTGATCGACACCGGCGGCATCGGCATCGTCGACCGCGACGACCTCGGGCCGCACGTCGAGAGCCAGGTGCGCGGCGCGTTGCTCGCGGCCGACCTCGTGCTGTTCGTGGTCGACGTGCGCGACGGCATCACGCCGCTGGACGTCGAGGTCGCGCGCCGCCTGCGCGAGATCGAGCTGCCGGTGCTGCTCGTCGTCAACAAGGCCGAGACCGAGGCGCTGCGCTTCGAGGGCGACGCCTTCCTCGAGCTCGGCGTCGGCGACGGCCCGTACGTCATCAGCGCGCAGAACGGCGAGGGCCTGACCGAGCTGTACGAGCGCATCGTCGAGGTGCTGCCGGGCACCGCCTTCGACGAGGCGCCCGTCACCGCGCCGGTGATGAAGCTGGCGGTGGCCGGGCGCCGCAACGCGGGCAAGTCGACGCTGATCAACGGCCTCGCGCGCGAGGAGCGCATGATCGTCAGCGAGGTCCCGGGCACCACGCGCGACGCGGTGGACGTGATCTTCGAGCGCGACGGGCGGCGCTTCGTCGCGATCGACACGGCCGGCCTGCGCAAGAAGGCCAGCCTCGCGGACGCCATCGAGTTCTACTCCGACGCGCGCAGTCACAAGGGCGTGCGCCGCGCGGACGTGGTCGTGCTCCTGTTCGACGTGACGGAGCCCTTCAGCTCGATCGAGAAGAAGCTCGCGCGCTACGTCGTCGACCACCACAAGCCGGTGATCCTGGCCGCGAACAAGTGGGACCTGGCCACGGGCTACACGCCCGAGGACTTCCGCGCCTACATCGAGGACCAGCTCCCCGGGCTCGCCTGGGCGCCGATCGCGTTCCTGTCGGCCAAGCAGGGGCAGGGCGTCGAGGAGCTCCTGACGCTGGCCGAGGAGCTGTTCGAGCAGGCGCGCCGCCGCGTCGGCACCGGGGAGCTCAACCGCGTGCTGCAGCGCGCCCTCGAGGCGCGCGCGCCCAACACCGCCGGCTACCGCGTCAACATCAAGTACGCGACCCAGGCCGAGGTCGCGCCGCCCACCTTCGTCCTGTTCGTCAACGACAAGAAGCTCTTCGGCAAGACGTACCTGCGCTACCTCGAGAACCGCATCCGCGAGGAGCTGGGCTTCGAGGAGGTGCCGGTGCGCATCGTGCTGAAGAGCGGAGAGTCCGAGCCCTCGAAGTGATCGACATGAAGCGCCTCCTCGCCGCCCTCGCCGGGCTGCTGCTCTGCGCCTGCGCCTCCGCCCCGAAGGAGTCCTGGGTGCCCATCGACGTCCCGCTCACGTCGACCGCGCGCCTGTGGGAGGTGACGCGCCTGGCGCTGGAGCGCGAGGGCTTCCCGATCACGCGCCAGGGCTTCGATCCGCGCACCAAGCTGGCGATCTCGGGGTGGCGCTCGGACCTGCACCCGTTCCGCGGCAACGGCTTCCGCGAGCGCGCCGAGGTGCGCTGGGCCGCGGGCAAGCAGCCCGGCGCGCTGACGCTGTCGGTGCGCATCGCCCACCAGAACAACATGAACCTCGCCAAGCCCCTCGACGCGGGCTACGCGGAGTGGGAGGACGCGCCCGACAACGAGGAGCGCGCGCGGATCATGACGCAGTACCTGCGTTCGCTGCTCGGCTCGGAGCTCGAGATGGGCAAGCGCGCGCCCCGCAAGCAGCCCGGCGAGAAGGAGTACGGGAGCTGGGAAGAGCGCGAGCGCTGAGCTCCGGGGGCCGCGCGCGCCGCGCGAGCGCCCGCGTCCGGCCGGTTGGGCCGGGCCCGACGAAGACGCGGTGAGGGATCCGGGCTAGGCTTGGGCGGCCCTTCCCGCCCCGACCCCCAGCGCGCCTTGTCCCGACCCGAACGACCGCACCCCGTCCGCCGCGGCATCACGCAGGCGGCCTTCTTCGCCGGCCTGGCCTGGGTCGGCTGGATCGGCCACCGCCCCGAGGGCGCCGTCACGGCCCCGGCCCCCGACGCGCCGCTGCGCTTCCGCGAGGTCGCGCACGAGCGCGGGCTCGACTTCACGCACCGCAAGACCGAGGTCGACCCGCGCGTCGCGAACCTCGAGGCGCACATCACGGCCGTGGGCGCGGCGGTGTCGGTGGCCGACGTGAACGGCGACCGGCTGCCCGACCTGTACGTCGCCTCGAGCGCGGACGGCAGCGCCAACGCGCTGTACGTGAACCGCGGCGACGGCAGCTTCGACGAGGTCGCCGAGCAGGCCGGGCTCGCCCGGCTCAACCACGGCGCGGGCGAGGGCTGCACGATGGGCTCGGTCTGGGGCGACTACGACAACGACGGCGACGAGGACGTCTTCGTCTACAAGTGGGGCCGCTGCCAGCTCTTCCGCAACGAGGGCGGGCTGCGCTTCACCGACGTCAGCGCGGGCTCGGGCCTGACCGACTGGGTCAACTCGAACGGCGCCACGTGGTGCGACTACGACCAGGACGGGCTGCTGGACCTGTACGTCTGCGCGTACTTCGACGCCTCGCACGACCTGTGGGCGCTCGACTCGACACGCATCATGCACGACAGCTTCGAGTTCTCGAGCAACGCGGGCGCGAACCGTCTGTACCGCGGCCGCGGCGACGGGACCTTCGAGGACGTGAGCGCGGCGTCGGGCACCGGCAGCACGCGCTGGACCTACGCGGCGGTCTTCGCCGACTTCGACCGCGACGGGCGGCCGGACCTGTACCTGGGCAACGACTACGGGCCCGAGGAGCTCTACCTGAACCGGGGCGACGGGCGCTTCGAGCTCGAGCACGACATCGGCCTCGAGAGCGAGTCGAAGAGCGGCATGTGCGTCGCGCTGGGGGACGTGCTGGGCCAGGGACGTCCGAGCGTGTACGTGACGAACATCAACCAGCCGGGGTACACGTTCCAGGGCAACAACCTGCGCGTGGCGATGCTCGACTCGGGCGGGCCGATGCTGCAGCTCGCCGAGGGCCCGGAAGCCGCCTGCGGCTGGGCCTGGGGCGCGCAGTTCGGCGACCTCGACAACGACGGTGACGACGACCTCGTCGTGGTCAACGGCTTCCTGTCGCGCAGCAAGGAACGCAGCTACTGGTACAACATGACCAAGATCGGCGGCGCGAACGGGAGCGTGATCGCGGACGCCGCGCAGTGGCCCGACTTCGAGGACATGAGCCTCTCCGGCTACGAGCGCACGCGCGTGCTCCTCGCGTCGGTGAACCGCACGAGCGTGCGCTTCCAGGAAGTCGGTCGCGAGGTCGGGTTCACCGACGAGTACGACGGCCGCGCGGTGGCGCTGGCCGACTTCGACGGGGACGGGCGCCTCGACGTCGTGATCGCCAACCAGGCCGGTCCGCTGCTGCTGTACGCGAACCAGGGCGCGAACACGAATCACTGGGTCGCGTTCGACCTGGTGGGCACGCGCTCGAACCGCGACGCGCTGGGCGCCGAGGTGCTCGTCGAGTGGGGCGACCGCCGCATGCTGCGCACGGTCGTGTCCTTCAGCGGCTTCGCCGCGCAGAACGACCACCGCCTGCACTTCGGCCTGGGCGCCGAGCCCGGTCCGGTGAAGGCGAGCATCCGCTGGCCCTCGGGCCGCGAACAGGTTCTGGAAGGCGTGGCGCTCGACCGCGTCCACCTCGTGACGGAGGCCGAGTGATGTCCGACGAGTCGAACCCCGCCCGCATGTCGCTGCTCCAGCGCTTCACCACGCCCAAGAGCCTCATCACGATGTTCATCACCCTGATCCTGGTGGTCGGGGAGGCGAGGTACGGCGCGCTCGGCGGCTTCCACAAGCTCGTCATCACGCTGGGCACGTGCGTCCTGACGGAGCTCGCGCTGGGCTTCTTCGTGCGCGGCGTCATGCCGCCGCTGCAGAGCGCCTACATCACCGGCATGAGCCTGTCGTTGCTGCTCCGTCCCGTCGACGGTCAGGACTGGCTCTACGCGGCCGCGGCCATGCTCTCCATCGGCTCGAAGTACGCGCTGCGCTACCGCGGGAAGCACCTGTGGAACCCCAGCAACTTCGGCCTGGCGGCGATGGTCCTGCTGGACTCGCGGCAGGTGGGCCTGCTGTCGCACGAGATGGGCAACGACCTGCGCGTCAACGCGATCATCTGGTTGGTCGGCCTGATGGTCGCCTCGCGCGCCAGGGTGCTGCACGTGACCCTGACGTACGCGACGTCGTTCACCGCGTTCGCGGCGCTGCGCGCGGCGATCCTGCCGGCGACGTCCTTCGCGACCGAGGTCGCGCCGCTCACCGGGCCGATGTACCAGCTCCTGTGCTTCTTCATGCTGACCGACCCGCCGACGACGCCGGGCACGGCGAAGAAGCGCATCGTCTCGACGGTCATCATCGCGGCGCTGGAGTGCGTGTTCCGCCTGGCCAACGAGTGGCACTGGCCGGGCGCCACGCTCGTCGCGCCCGCGCCGGCCATCATCGCGCTCTTCCTCGTCGGCCCGATCACCTTCGGGCTCGACCTGCGCGCGCGCGGGCGCGCGACGGCGGCGCCCGGCGGCGCCGTACCGTCGCCCGCGTGACGCCCGGCGGCGCAGAAGACACGAGTCTCTCCTGAAGTCGCGCGGAATCCGCGACCGACGGGAGTTGCGTGCCTGTCCGCCTCGACCGGAGGCGGATACGTTTCTGTTGGCGTTCGGTGAAGCGGCCGTGAGGCCCGCCGCGCCACGTTCCGACCTTCCCTGCAACCTTCGATCAGCGAACCACCATGTGGAAGCTCGAGGTCTACAGCTCGAGATCGTTCTCCGCGATCCCACCCTTCGAAGGATCCAGCCGGCGCGCCGAGCGCTTCGCCGCTGGATCCGACACTCCGAGGACGCGACGCATCTTCGGTCACTGGAACCAGCGCCGAGGCGATCGGCAGGGAGGCCCCGGAGGGACCCTGCACGACGTCTTCGACCGCTCGTGCAGGGTCTCTCCGCGTTGAGAGGACCTTGCTGAATCGCTGATCCGCGCCTGCGCGCGATCGCGACCTCTCCCGGCCCCCGTGCGCCGGCTCCGTGGACTTCGCGGAGCGGACGCGCGAACTCCACACCCTTTCCGTCGGGCGTCGTCCCGGCGATCCCTCACCTCATGTCCAGCAATACGTCCGCAGCGGCCCTGAGCGCCGCGTCGAAGGAGCGCACGCTCCTCGAGAAGCTCAACGCGGAGTGGCACGAGCGCGCGCTCCGCCTCTTCATGGTCGTCGTCCTGGCCCACTGGGCCGAGCACCTGACGCAGGCCGTGCAGATCTACGCCCTCGGCTGGCCCGTGCCCGAAGCGCGCGGCGTCCTCGGCCTGTGGTTCCCGTGGATGGTGAAGAGCGAAGCCCTCCACTACGGCTACGCCATCGTGATGCTGATCGGCCTGTGGATCTTCCGCACGGGCTTCACCGGCCGCTCGTACACGTGGTGGATGATCTCCTTCTGGATCCAGTTCTGGCACCACATCGAGCACGCGCTGCTGCAAGGCCAGGCCATCGTCGGCCACAACCTGTTCGACCGCCCCGCGCCGGTCAGCATCGTCCAGCTCTGGGTGCCGCGCGTCGAGCTGCACCTGTTCTACAACACGGTGGTGTTCATCCCGATGGTGATCGGCATGTACTACCACCTGTTCCCGCCGGCCGGTGACGCCGCGCACCCCGCTGCCTGCAACTGCGCCTGGAAGCCCAAGGCGCGTACCGGGAGGTAGCGCCGTGCGTCGTCTCGTTGCGGCCGGCCGCTCCGCGAGGAGCCGCCGGAGCGCCCGTGCGTGGGCGCAGGTCCAGCTCGGCCTCGTCGTCGCCGCGGCGCTGCTCGCCTCGTGCGGCGCGGGCGCGCCGCGCGCGGAAGGCCTCGAGGTCGCGTTGAGCTTCGCGCCCACGCCGCGCGTGGGCCCGACGACCTGCACCGTGGAGCTCGTCGGTCCCGAGGGCGCGCCGCTCGAAGGTGCGGAGCTCGAGGTCGAGGGCAACATGAACCACGCGGGCATGGTGCCCGTGCTGGCGAGCGCCACCGAGGTGGAGCCCGGCACGTACGAAGCGCCCTTCGAGTTCACGATGGGCGGGGACTGGTTCGTGATCGTGCGCGGCAACCTCGCCGACGGACGCACGGTGGACGAGGTCGTGGACGTGCCGGGGGTCGCCTCGCGACGCGCGTCCACGACGGGCGGGCCGCGGTGAGAGGCGCGGCCCCCGGAGGGCCCCGCGGCACCGAGGTGCCGCGGGGCGACCTCCTCCGCCTGCCCCTCGTGGGCCGCTTCCTGCGCTGGCGCCGCGCGCGCCTCGCGGTGCAACTGTGCATGGGCGCGCTCGCCGTCGTCCTGGTCGTGCACGGTCTGTTCGGTCCGACGCTGGCTCCGAAGAACCTGGCCACGCTGCTCGTGTGGGTGCACTGGCGCGGCGCGCTCGTCGCCGCGCTGTTGCTGCTCGGCAACGTGTTCTGCTTCGGATGCCCGCTGCTGCTGCCGCGCGAGCTCGCGCGCCGCGTGACGCGGCCGGTGCGCCGCCTGCCGCGCGCGCTGCGCACGAAGTACGTCGGCCTCGCGCTGTTCGTGCTCGTGCTGTTCCTCTACGAGTGGCTCGACCTGTGGGCCAGCCCGGCGGGCACGGCGTGGCTGATCCTCGGCTACGCGGGGCTGGCGCTCGTCGTCGACGCGAGCTTCAGCGGCGCGCCGTTCTGCAAGTGGGTCTGCCCGATCGGGCAGTTCAACTTCCTCGCGTCCACGCTCTCGCCGCACGAGGTGCGCGTGCGCGCCCCCGAGGTCTGTGACGCGTGCGCGACCAAGGACTGCATCCGCGGCCGCCGCGTGCCGGCGCCCGCGCCCGCCGCGCCGGCGCGCGTGGTGCAGCGCGGCTGCGAGCTCGACCTGTTCCTGCCGCGCAAGGTCGGCAACCTGGACTGCACGTTCTGCCTCGACTGCGTGCACGCGTGTCCCTCGGACAACGTGGCCATCGCGCGGCGCGTGCCGGCCGAGGAGCTGCTCGGCGACGAGACCCGCTCCGGTCTGGGCCGCCTGGGGCGTCGCCGCGACCTCGCGCTGTTCGTGGTGGTCTTCACGTTCGGCGCGCTGCTGAACGCCTTCGGCATGGTCAGCCCCGTCTACGCGTTCCAGAGCTGGCTGGCCGACGTGCTCGGTACGCGCAGCGAAGGCGTCGTGTTGCTCGTGCTGTTCGCGCTGTGCCTCGTCGTGCTGCCGCTCGTGACGCTCGGGCCGGCGGCGCTCCTCGCGCGCGGCCGCGCGCGCGTCGGACTGGGCGAACACGTCACGCGCTTCGTCTGGTCGCTCGCTCCGCTGGGCTTCGGCGTGTGGCTCGCGCACTACAGCTTCCACTTCCTCACCGGGCTGTGGACGTTCGTGCCGGTGGCGCAGCACGCGCTGGCGCAGGCCGGCGTCGAGCTGCTCGGCAAGCCGCGCTGGGGGTTGGGTGGGCTCACCGAGGCGCAGGTGTGGCCGCTCGAGCTCGGCTTCCTCGCGCTGGGCACGCTCGGCTCGCTGTCGCTGACCTGGCGCCTGGCCAAGCGCGACTTCCCGCGCCGCGTCGCGGCGGCGTTCACGCCGTGGGCGGCGGTGCACCTCGGCCTCGCCGCGAGCGCGCTGTGGCTGCTCGCCCAACCCATGGAGATGCGGGGGACCTACCTATGAGGAGACTCGCTGCGCGCACGTGCCGCTTCGCGGTCGCCGCCCTGCTCGCGCTGTCGCTCGCGTCGCGGGCGGCGGCGCACGACGGGCCGCCGTACCCGATCCTCGTCGACGAGGTGTTGGAAGGCTGGACCGTGTCGGTCTGGGCCGACCCGGACGTCGGTACCGGCACGTTCTACTACTACCTCGACGCGCCGGCGGGTCGCACGCCCGCGGAGCTGCTCGTCGAGGCGCACGCCGAACCCGCCGACGGCACGACGCCGGCGGTCAGCGGCGTGAGCGTCGCGGCCGAGCCGAGCGAGCCCTTCCAGCAGATCGGCACGCTCGAGTTCCACCACCGCGGCACCTGGCCCACGCGCTTCGTCGTGTCCCTGCCCGAGGAGGGGCGCGTGCTCGGCGAGCTCGCGTTCGACCTCGACGTCACGCCGCCCGGCCTGGGCGTCTTCAACCTGATCTGGTTCGCCTTCCCGTTCCTCGCCCTGGCCTTGCTGTGGCTGCGGGCGTTGTTCCTGCAACGAGCGCACGACCGCGGCTCGTCGACCCTCACCCGCACCGAAGAGTCATGATCCCCGATGCCTTCCACCGCGCGGCGGCCGCCGCCGCGCTGCTCCTCGTCACCGCTCCGCTGGCGCTCGCGCGTCAGGACGCCGCGGACGAAGGTCGTCCGGCCTACCAGTTCCTGCGCCAGCGCGAGGACTGGTCGGCGTTCCGCGCCGCGTCGCCCGCGCGCGACCTGTTCGACCCGCTGAAGCACGTCGCGCTCTCGGACGACGGCGACGTGTGGCTGAGCGTGGGCGGCCGGGCCGAGGCGCGCCTCGAGAGCTGGCGAGGCTTCAACTTCGGCGCGCCGCCGACGGCGAACCACGACGACGAGTTCCTGCTCTCGCGCCTGCTCGTGCACGGCGACCTGCACGCGGGCGAACACCTGCGCGTGTTCGTCGAGGGCAAGACGGCGCAGTCCACCGAGCGCGACCTGCCCGGCGGGCGGCGCGACCTCGACTTCGACTCTCTCGACCTGCAGCAGGCCTTCGTCGACGTCGACTTCGCGGTCGGCGACGGGCGCCTCCTGCTGCGCCCCGGCCGCCAGATGCTGCAGCTCGGCGCGCAGCGCCTCGTGAGCCCGCTGCCGTGGGGCAACTCGCTGCGCACCTGGGAGGGCCTGACGGCCGAGTACCGGCAGGGACCCTGGACGATCACGGGCCTGGCCACGGCGTACGTGCCGGTCGACCAGACGGACTTCAACGACCGCGACGACGACACGCTGCTGTACGGCGTGTACGCGCATCGCGCGCCGGCGCAGGGCGGCCGCGGCCTCGAGCTGTACGCGCTCGGCAACACGCGCGACTCCGTGACGGTCAACGGCACGAGCGGCGACGAGCGGCGCGAGACCTTCGGCGCGCGCTCGTGGGGACCGATCAGCGGGCCGTTCGACTACGAGGTCGAAGGCGCCTGGCAGATCGGCGAGGTGGGGGACGGCGACGTGAGCGCGTGGTTCCTGGCCGCGCAGGCCGGCTGGCGCGCCGCGGAGCTGGCCGGCAAGCCGCGCTTCTGGTTGGGGCTCGACTTCGCCAGCGGCGACAGCGCGCCCGGCGGCGACGTGGGCACGTTCCACCAGCTCTTCCCGCTCGGACACGCCTACTTCGGCTTCATCGACGCGATCGGGCGTCAGAACATCCAGGACACCAGCGCCGGTGCGAAGTGGTCGCTCGACGCGCAGAGTCACCTCGCCCTCGGCCTGCACGCCTTCCGCCTGATGGACACCGACGACGCGCTCTACAACGCCGGCGGCGCGCCCTACCGCACGGGCTTCAGCTCGAAGGAGGTCGGCTACGAGGTCGACGTGCTCGTCGACCGCAGCTTCGGCCGCCACCTCGCGGCCTACGCCGGCTACAGCCACCTCTTCGCCGGCGACGCCATCCGCGAGTCGGGACCGGACGACGACGTGGACTTCCTGTACCTCGGCGCGCGCTACACCTTCTGAGGCGCGCGGGTGACGTCGCGGGCCGGCTCCGCGCCGGATCGCGACAGGGACGCGCGCGCCGGGCTTCGCCGGCCGGTTGCGAAGGCTGGCGCGCGCGTTCCTGAATCGTCGGGTCTAGCGCAGCTCGAACGCGATCGCCTGGCGGAAGCGGCCGCCGGCGGCGACGGTCGCGAGGTCGAAGCGCCAGCGGCGCACGTTGCGCAGCGCCTCGCGGTCCAGCGCGGCGCTGCCGCTGCTGCGCAGCAGCCACGCGCGCGCGACGCCGCCGTCGGCGCCGACCTCGAGCCCGACCTGCACGGTGCCCTCGACGCCGGCGCGTCGCGCGGCGTCCGGGTAGAGCAGCTCGGGACGGTGCAGCAGCACCACGGCCGCGCCGAGCGGCGCGAGCTCGGCGGCGTCGCCAGGCGCGTCGCTCGCCGTCTCGACGTCCGCGGGCGGCGGTTCGTCCGCGACGTCCGCGCGCTCGACGTCGTCCGCGGGCGCGGCGGTGACGCGTTCTACGGGCCGCGCCGCGCGCGCCGTGCAGGTCGGTAGCGCGGCCGCGGTCGACGGTGCGCGTGCGGCGCTGGGCAGGGCGCTCGGCGGCGCGCGGCGCGAGCTCGCGCCTCGGTCGGGCGCGCGAGCTCGACGCGGTGCTCGCGCGCCACGGCTCGCGCAGGCGCGGCGCGGCTGGCGCGACGGTCGGCTCGAGCAACGCGCGCACCTCGGCGGGGAGAGCAGCACGACGCGCGCGTCGCTCGCGCGCGGCGGTCGAGACGGCGGCGCCGCGGGCGCGAGCCACCAGGCTCCGCTCGCGATCAGCGCGGCGTGGCCGAGCAGCGAGAGCAGCGCCGAGAGCGGGAGCTCAACGAGCCGCATCGCCGCCCTCCGACACGCCCGCGAGCCACACGCGCTCCTGCCCCGCGCCGCGCAGCGCGTCGAGCGCGCCGGCCACCGCCGCGTGGCGCGCGTCGGCGTCCGCGTTGACGAGCACGGCCAGCTCGGCGTCCTCGGCGCGCAGGCGCGTCACGCGCTCGCCGAGCGCGGCGCCGTCCACCTCCTCACCGGCGGCGAAGAGTCGACCGTCGGCCTGCACCGTCACGACGAGCACCGTGGGCAGGTCCGTCGCCGCGGCCGAGGCGAGGTGCGGCAGGTCGACCGGGATCGCCTCGGAGCGGATCATGACCGTCATCGAGTAGACGAAGGTCACGAGCAGCAGGAACATCACGTCGATCAGCGGCAGCATCTCGACGCGCGGTCCCTCGCTCCAGCGGTCGGCGCGCCTCACGCGGCCTCCTCGCGCTCGAGCGCGAGCTCCAGGTCGATCAACGCCGTGCGCAGGCGCGCGCGGAACCAGTTGTAGGGCACGATCGTGCCGAGCGCGACGACCAGGCCGATCGCCGTCGTGATGAGCGCTTCGGCGATGCCGCTCGAGACGCCCAGCGGATCGGGGCGCCCCGCGCCGCCGAGCAGCTCGAAGGACTGGATGATGCCGGTCACCGTGCCGAGGATGCCGAGCATCGGCGCGACGGTGATGACCGTGTCGAGCAGCACCATGCCGCGCGCCATCGCGCGCTCGGCGGCTTCGAGCCCGTCGCGGCGCGCGAGCTCGAACAGCTCGGCGTGGCGCCGCCGCGCGCGCGACCAGAAGCGCACGCGGTCGATCACGACGGTGAGCGAGACGAGCGACAGCAGCAGCAGCGGCCAGACGATCGGACCGCCGCGTTCGAGCCAGACCATCACGGCGCGGACTCCACGAAGCGGCGCACTTCGGCGTCGTCGCCGCCGAGCGTCAGGTACTCGCGGTAGGCCGCGCGAGCCTCGGCCGGCCGCGCCAGGCGCAGGCGGAGGTCGTGCCCGAGCTGCAGCCAGGCCTCGGCGAGGTCGGCGCGCGCCGCGACCGCCGCGCGGTACGCGTCCGCGGCCGCCGCGTAGCGCCCCAGGCGGTCGAGGCAGACGCCGCGGTTGAAGTGCGCGTCGGCGGCCCAGGCTTCGGCGGCGCCGCGCGCGAACGCGGCGGCGGCGCCCTCGAAGTCCTCGGCCGCGTAGTCGAGCAGGCCGATCTCGAGCTGGCGCGCGCGCCGCCGCGCTCGGCCAGCGGCGCGAGCAGCGCGCGCGCCTCGTCCGCGCGCCCGAGGCGGCGCAGCGCCTGTCCGCGCAGCAGCGCGACGCGCGCGTCGTCCCGCAGCGCGGCGGGCAGCTCGGTGCAGCGCGCGAGCAGGTCCTCGAAGCGCGCCTCGCGCGCGCAGCCCTCGAGCAGCTCGAGCCACGCGTCCGGGTCGTCGGGACGCGCCGCGAGGCGGCGCGCCGTGACCTCGGCCAGCACGCGCGGGGCTTCCTCGAGCACCTCGCCGAGCTCGGCGAGCGCCGTCGCGTGCGTCGGGTCCTCGAGCAGCACCGCGCCGAGCAGGCGCAGCGCGACGAGCGGTTCGCCCGCGCGCCGCGCGACCTGGGCGAGCAACGTGCGGGCTTCGACGTCGGCGAGCTCCTCGACGAGCGGCGCGCCGACCTCCCACGCGTCGAGCGGCCGGTGGCGTTCGGCCAGGTGGCGGCACAACGCGAGCCGCACGGTCGGCTCGGCGCCGGCTGCGCGCAGCAGCGCCTCGGCCTCGTCGTCGCGCGCGAGCAGCGTGAGCGCGCGGGCTTCGCGCAGCACGAGCGCGGGCGCTTCCGCTCCGGCGCAGCGCAGCGGCGCGAGCTCGACGAGCGCGTCCGCCGCGCGCGCGGCGCCGCGCTCGCACAGCACGTCGACCAGCTCGAGGCGGGCCGCGTCGAGCGTCGGGTACGCGTCGAGCGCGGCGCGCAGGTCGGCCTCGGCGTCGTCGAAGCGCTGAAGTCCGCGCTCCGCGCGCGCGCGCTCGACGAGCAGCCACGCCGAGCGCGGCGCGTCCGCGAGCGCCGGCGCGAGCACCTCGAGCGCCTCCGCGCCGTGCCCGAGGTCGTTCAGCACGCGCCCCGTCCACAGGCGCACGCCAGGCTCGCCGGGCGCGAGCTCGAGGGCCGCGCGCAGGTGGTCGTGCGCGTCGCCGAGCCGTCCGCCGGCGTAGGCCTCCTGCGCGGCGACGACGTGCGCGGCGGCGGGGTCGAGGGGCGCGGGAGCGGGCGACGCGTCTTGCGTCGCGGGGCCGCCGAGACACAGCAGCACGCAGAGCGTGGGGAGCATGCGATGGGGGAGTCGGGGGAGGTGGGGGCGTCGGCGAGCTCCGCCGGACTGCAAGCGGCGTTCCCCGCGCGGGGCGCCGCGCGAGGGCGCCGCGGGTCCGCGCGCGAGCCTCGGTGTGTTTCGAGACCGTGACATCCTGTGTTTCGCGCGTAGCGGGGGCGCCGCGTCGCGCCCGGCTCCGACGCGGCCGCGGCCGGGGCACAGGCCTTGCTGAGCCGCGCGCGCTCCCCGCCCGGCCCCCCGTCCCCGCAGCCTCTCGATGATCGCACCCTCGTCGCGCGCGCCCCGCCGCCGCCCCGTGTTCTGGTCCCTTCGCCTCGCCCTCGCCCCCGTCGCGGCGCTCGGCCTCGTCGCCGCGCTCGGTCTCGCGCCGCCGCCGGCCTCCGCGCCGGCGGACTGGCCCGACGAGGCGCGCCTCACCGAGCTCCTGGGCAAGGGCCCGCTGCGCATCGAGGCCGAGCAGGTGCTGCACTTCTACTGGTGGCGCCACGAGGTGCCCATGACCTGGCAGGACCGGCCGGTCGAGGTCTTCGAGGGCAAGGCGCTGCGCTTCTCCGTGCGCAAGGACGGGGACGAGTGCCTGGGCGCCGGGCGCTGGCTGGTCTTCGCCGACGAAGTCCTGCCCACGGTCGGCGCGCTCGCCGGCGGCGGCTACCGCGTCACGTCGTGCGTGCCGCGCTTCGCCGGCAGCACGCCGCAGGGCTTCGAGCTGCGCTTCGTCGGGCGCGGCTCCGAGGAGGAGCTCGCCGGACCCGTCGCGCTCGCGCACGCGCGCCTCGACGCGGTGCGCGCGCGCACGGCGCTGCCGCCCGCGAACGTGTGGACGTCCGAGAGCTACGGTCCGAGCGACGTGAGCGTCGCGCCGCTCGAGCGCCTGTTCGGCAGCAAGGCCGAGGTGAAGGACGGCGTGCCGCTGTTCCGCCTGCCCGGGCCCGCGCGTCTGGCCGGCGGGCCCGCGGGTCTGCGCCTGGGGTTCGCGGTGTTCGCCGCGTTCGCGGGCACGGACGCGCAAGGGCGCGCGCGCGTCGACTGGACGCTGCGTCCCGAGGAGCTGCCCACGGTGCTCGGCGAGCTCGGCCGACGCGGGTGGCTGCTCGAGTCGCTGTGCGCGGCGGCGCCCGGCCTCGACGACGACCTGACGCAGGTCTCGCTCGTGGCGCGCGGACCGGTGGCGGAGCTCGCGCGCGCGCTGCACGACGCGCTCGGCGAGCTCGCATTGCCGCCGCTGCCGGCGGAGGCCGCCTTCCGCGCCCCCGACGCGCCCGAGGTGCTCGGGCTCGAGCGCGGCGCGCTCGCCGCGCGCTGGACGCCGGACGCGACGTGGCCGGCCGGCCCTGCGCGGGCGCGCTGGAGCGTCGTCGACGAGGCGCGCGCGGAGCCGGTGGCGGCGATGACCGACCCCGGCGACTGGGACAGCAAGACCTTCAACCTGCTCTGGAGCCGCGCGCCGCGCTTCCGGGACGGCGCGCTCACGCTGCGCATGCGCGCGGACCGCGGGCGCATCGACCAGGGCGGCGGGCCGATCTGGCGCGTGCAGGACGCCGACAACTACTACGTCTGCCGCTTCAACCCGCTCGAGCAGGACTTCCGCGTCTACCGCGTGAAGGACGGCGTGCGCGTGCAGATCCAGGCCGTCGGGAGCCTGCCCTTCCGGAGCGGCGAGTGGTTCACGATCCGCGTCGAGCACGTCGGCGACAGGATCACGTGCACGTTGAACGACAGCGTCGTGCTGCGCGTGCGCGACGAGACCTTCCCGGACGCCGGTGGTGTCGGCGTCTGGAGCAAGGCCGACTCGCAGCCCTCCGTCGGGGGGCTGTGGCTCGAGACCGCGGGAGTCGGCGGCGACTGAGCCGCGGCGCGATGGGGCCTGCGAACGGGCCCGCCGATCCCGCACCGGAGCCGAGGGCGTGTCGCTCTCGGCTCCGTGCTTTCGACGAGGAGCCTACGCGTCGCGCGCCTCGCGCAGCGGCACGACGTGCAGCGCGCCGGTGGCGGGGCTGCGCTCCAGCGAGGCCTCGACGCCCCACACGCGGCGCAGGAGCTCGACGGTCAGCGTCGCGTCCGGGGGGCCCTCGGCCACCAGGTGCCCCGCGTGCAGCACGCCGAGGCGGTCGCAGTAGCGCGCCGCGAGGCCCAGGTCGTGCAGCACGATCAGGGCCGAGGCTCCCGCGCGGCGCGCGAAGGCGCGCGCGAACTCCATCACCTCGAGCTGGTGCTTGAGGTCGAGCTGCTGCACCGGCTCGTCGAAGAGCAGGACGGCCGGCTCCTGCGCCAGCGCCTGCGCGATCAGCACGCGCCGGAACTCGCCGCCGCTGAGCTCGTCCACCGCGCGGTCGGCGAGCGCCACCAGCCCCAGCTCGGCCAGACACGCGTCGACCGCGCGCTCGTCCTCGCGCGTCGGTCCGCCGAGCAGCGGCTCGCGCGCGAAGCGGCCCATGCCGACGAAGTGCCGCACGGCCACCGGAAAGGCCGGGTTCGAGCGTTGCGGCACGACGCCCAGCACGCGCGCGATCGCGCGACGGCCCCAGCGGGGGAGTGGCCGCTCGCCGAGCACCACCTCGCCGCCGCTGAGCGGCTGCGCGCCGTAGAGGCAGCGCAGCAGCGTGGACTTGCCCGCGCCGTTGGGGCCGACGAGCCCGTACAGCTCGCCCTCGCGCAGCTCGAGCGAGACGCCGCGCAACACGTCCTGCGCGCCGTAGCCGCAGCGGACCTCGTGCGCCGCGAGCTTCATCGCGCGGCCCCCTTGCGCGCCATCGAGTGCAGCACGGCGAGGAAGCACGGTACGCCGATCAGCGACGTCAGCACGCCGAGCGGCAGCTCGTTGGGTTGCGCGGCCGTGCGCGCGACGCAGTCCGTCGCGAGCACGAGCAGCCCGCCGAGCAGCGCGCTCGCCGGCAGCAGCGCCGCGTGCACCGGACCGACGAGGCGCCGCGCCGCGTGCGGCACGACGAGCCCCACGAACGCGATCACGCCGGCGATCGAGACCGCGAGGCTGGTCAGCGCGCAGGCGAGCACGAGCACGAGCGTGCCGACGCTCTGCGTGTGCTGTCCGAGCCGCCGAGCGTCCTCCTCGCCGAGCGAGAGCAGGTCGAGGTGTCGCGCGAGCAGCAGCGCCGCCGCGACGAGGACGGCGGCCAACGGCGCGATCCAGGCCAGCGGCGCCCAAGTCACTTGCCACAGCCCGCCGAGCAGCATGAGCACCATGCGGCTGAGCTGGCCCTCGTCGCGCGAGAGGTACTGCAACAGCCCGATCAGCGCGGCGAACAGCATCCCGACGTTCACGCCGGTCAGCAGCACCGTTTGGGCGGGGAACCCCCGGCGCGAGCGCGACGTCGCGAGCACGAGCAGGGTGCCGGCGAGCGCCATCACGAAGGAGAGCCCGACCGAGCCCGCGTAGCCGAGGCCGACGAACACGCCGAGCACGCGCCCGAAGCCCGAGGCCTGCGCGGTACCGATGATCGTCGGGCTGGCCAGCGCGTCGCGCAGCAGGGCCTGCAACAGCACGCCCGCCGCGCCGAGCGCGGCGCCCACCGTCAGCGCACCCACCGCGCGCGGCAGGCGCATGTCGAGCACGAGCGTGCGGTGCAGGCTCGCGCCGTCGTCGCGGCCGCCGAGGATCGCGAGCACCTCGCCGAAGGGCACGTCGATCACGCCGACGCCCAGCGAGACGACGAGCGCGGCCAGCACCACGGCCAGGCCCAGCGCGAGCAGCGGCGCGCGACGGCGGAGCGGCACGCGCTACTCCTGGGCGCCGACGGGCGCGAGCTCGGGGTGCAGCCAGGGCACGAGCAGCTCCTCGCAGCCCACGACGCAGCTCGGCGAGGGGTACTGCAGCTTGCGCTGACGTTCGGGCACGCGATACACGCGACCGTCGCGCACGGCGCGCACGTGGTCCCAGCCCGGCCGCTGCGCGACGGCCTCGGGCGCGTCGCTCCAGGGCGACAGCACGATCACCTCCGGGTCGGCGGCGACGATCGCTTCCGCGGTCAGCACCGGGTTGGCCAGCGGTAGCTCGCCGGCGACGTTGACGCCGCCCGCGAGGCGGATCATGTCGTCGACGACCGTCCCGCGCCCCGCCGTGCGGCCCAGGCTGCCCGCCTCGTAGTACACGCGCACCGGCGGCCGGCCCGCGACGCGCGCGCGGACCGCGTCCATGCGCGCGTGCATGTCGTCGAGCACCGCCGCGGCCTCGTCGGGCGCGCCCAGCTCGCGGCCGAGCTCGAGCACGAAGGGCACGATCGTGTCGAGGCCGGTGCGGTTGGGGACCCACTGCACGCGCACGCCGCGACCCTCGAGCGCGGGGCGCAGGTCTTCCTTGGCGATCACGAGGTCGGGCGCGAGCGCGAGCACGGCCTCGACGTTGAGCGCCTGCGAGGGGCCGGCGTGGTCGTCGTTGCGGATCCTGACGAGCCCCTCGGTGCCCGGCACGAAGCAGTCCGCCTCGACGCCGACCACGCGGTCGAGCTCGCCCAGCAGCGCGAGCGAGTCGACCGCGCCCACCGTCAACGCCACGATGCGGTGGGGGCCGTCGGCCCGCGCCGGCGGCGGTTCGATCCGCGCGCAGCTCGCCGCGACGACGAGCGCCGCGGCGAGCGACAGGGTGCGGGAGCTCGACGCGCGTCGCATCACAGGCTGATCGTGTAGGAGATCGTCGCCGCGACCTGCCGCGGCGCGCCGGGGTAGATGCCGGTCGCGAAGCGGCGGAAGTACCGGTAGTCGAAGAGGTTCGTCACGCCGACCGACAGCGCGAGGCCGGTGCCGTCCTCGCGCTGGTTCCAGCCGAGCGCCGCGTCCCACAGCGTGAACGACGGGACGGGGCCGTTGAGGCCGTCGGCGGTGCCGACCGGCGTGTTGGCCGCGTCGCGGTAGGACGCCGAGCTGTGCGAGCCGCCGAAGCGTCCCCACAGGCCGCTGTCGAGGTGCTGGTAGAGCGCGCCCCAGCTCGCCAGGTGGTGCGGCGAGTCGGGCGTGTCGTTGCCGTCGTTCGCGCCGCTGGTGATCTCCGAGCGCTGCTCGGTGAGGCTGCCGTAGAGCGAGAGGCCCGCGAGCGCGTCGGAGCTCGCGCCGCAGTCGTACTGGAAGGCGAGCTCGACGCCGGTGGCCTCGGCGTCGCCGGAGTTGATCGGCACCTTGCCGTCGGGCGTGTTGAGGAAGTCGATCTTGTCCGAGAAGCGCGTGTGGAACAGGGCCAGCGTGGCGTCGAGGCCTTCCACGCGGCGCGTGCGCACGCCGACCTCGTAGGCGTCGGCCGACTCGGGGTTCGTGGGCGCGTAGAGCACGCTGTCGGGGTCGAACCCCGTCTCGTACTGCGGCGGGTAGAACGTCTCCTGGTACGTGCCGTAGAGCGACGTGCGCGGCGCGACGCGCCACGTGAAGTTCGTCTCGGGCAGGAAGACGTCGTAGTTCTTGACGATCTGGTTCTGGTCGGCGAGCGCGACGCCGCTCATCGTGAGGCTCTCGAGGCGGAAGCCCACGCCCCAGTCGAACGCGTCGGTCAGCGCGATCTTGTCCTCGGTGAACAGCGCGAACGCGCGGCCCTCGAAGTCGGCGAAGAGGTCGGGCGTCGCGGGCACCTGCGTGGCGAGGTCCCAGCGCGAGTAGTTCTCGCCGTTGGTCTCCTGGAGGTAACGCGCGCTGTGGTAGAAGCGGTGCGTCAGCCCGCCCAGCTCGGTCGCCCAGCCGTAGCGCGCCTCGATCGCCTGCGAGGAGAACTCGCTGTGCTGCTCGCGGCCGAGCGTGTACGGCGCGACCACCGGGCGCACGTCGCGCAGGATGCGCGTGCCGTCCTGGTACCAGGTGAGGAGCTGGAAGTCGGTGTCCTCGTCGATGCGGTTCTCGTACTGCAGCGTGTAGCGATTCGTGTCGAACGAGAACCAGTTGTCCTGGCGCGTCGACTGCCACGGATCCGCGTCGTAGTCGGCCTGCGTCAGCCCGCCGGCCTGGTTGGACTGCGGCTCGGAGAAGCGGCTCACGTAGGCCTGCACCGTCTCGTGGTCGCTCAGCGCGTAGCGCAGCTTGATCGCGCCGTCGCTGTCGGCGTAGTCGCTGCGCTCGCGGTAGCCGTCGCCTTCCTTGTAGACGCCGCTGACCAGCACGCCCAGGCGCTCCCACGTCCCGCCGGCCGAGGCCCACACGCCGCGCTCGCCGTTGTCGCCGTAGCGCAGCCCGACGGTCAGGCGCGGGTCGAAGGGCACCGGCTCGCTGATGAAGTTGACGATGCCGCCGGCCGCGTTCGGGCCGTAGCGCACCGAGGCGCCGCCGCGGATCACGTCGACCTTCCATACGCGCTCCATCGCGATCGGCAGGCCGTCGATGTCGGTGTTGCCGTAGGGCGCCTCGGCGACCGGGATGCCGTCGAGCAGCACCGCGGTCAGGCCCGAGCGCCGCGGGTCGTTGCCGCGCAGGCCGATGTGGATGCGCGCGTCGTTGCCGTTCTCCGGCAGGAAGTACACGCCGGGCACGCGGCGCAGCACGCTCTCGGGGGTCTTGTCGGGGTAGGTCTCGAGCGTCGCGCGGTCGAGCTGGTCGCGTCCGCCGGCGTAGTCGAGCGGCACACCGCGCTCGCCGGTGACGACGATGTCGTGCAGCGCAGGGAAGGCGCCGGCGTCCTCGGCGACCGCGTCGTCGTCCACCTCCTGCGCGGCGGCGGCCGGCGGCGCGGGTGCCTGTCGCGCGAGCCCCGGCGCGGCGAACAGCGCGACGCCGGTCAGGCTCAGGGTCACGGGGCGGGCGAGGGACGCGGCGACGCTCGGTCGCTGGGTGCGGGGGACGCTCATGCTGCGGGGGAAGCCGTGGGACGGGCCCGGCGGGGTGCGCCGGGCCGCCGGGGGGGGGAGCGCGACGGGGGGCGGCGCTCGCAGCGCGCCGGCGGCCGTCGCCGGGGACGCCGCGCCTTTGCAAGCGCCGTTCCCAGCGCGCGGAGCTGCGCCAGCGCGGCGCCCGCTGCCCTCGCGCCGTAGCGCTCGACCTGCGGATGTCCGGGTCTCGTAACGGGTCCGTGGCCCGCCGGGAACGGCCCCACGGCCCCCCGCAGGCCGCCCGAGATTCGCCCGGCGCAGCTCAATTCGCGTCCCACGCGGCTCCGAAAGGCCCGGCATCGGCCGTCGCCCCCGGCCGCGTGCATGCCCCGCCCCGCCCCCCGTCCAGGCGCGTCCCCCGCGGACGCGTGCGCCGCTCCGTGGATCCACGCCACGCCGCCCGGCGCCCTCGCGCTCGCCGCGCGGATGCTGCGCTGGCCGGCCGTGCTCCTCGCGCGGCGCGACCTGCTCGCCACGCTGCTGCGGCGCGACCTCGAGGCGCGCGTGCGCGGCACCGCGCTGTCGTGGCTCTGGCTCCTGGCCCAGCCGCTGCTGCTCTTCGCGGTCTACGCCTTCCTGTTCACGGCCGTGCTCGGTCTGCGCGTCGGCGGGGACGGGCTGCCGAGCGCGACGCTCGCCGTCTCGATGTTCACCGGCACGCTGGTGTGGTCGAGCCTGGCGGAGGCGCTCACGCGCTCGGCGACGTGCCTGACCGAGCGCGGCCACCTGCTGCGCTGCCTGCGCTTCCCGGCCGAGCTCCTGCCGCTCGAGGCGGCGCTCGCGTCCTGTGTGACCTTGGCGCTCGGTGCGCTCGTCTACCTCGCTTGCGCGGCGCTCTTCGGCCTGTGGCCGTTGCCCTCCGCGGCGCTGCTCGCGCTCGCGCCGCTGCTGCTGCTGCTGCAGCTCGTCTTCAGCGCCGGCCTGGGCCTGCTCGTCGCGAGCGTCAACGTGCTGTGGCGCGACACCGCGCCGTTCCTCACCGCGGCGCTGACCGTCTGGATGTTCGCGACGCCCGTGTTCTGGATCGCCTCGCCCGAGGTGCTGCCCAGCGTCGCGCCCTGGATGCCGTGGATCGAGGCCAACCCGGCCACCGCGTTGGTCGAGGCGTGGCGTCACGTGCTGATGGGCGGCGAGCCGGCGCTCGTGCACCCGCGCGCGCTCGGCGAGAGCCTCGCGCGCCTGGCGAGCTGGAGCGCGGCCGCGTTCGCGCTGGGCTCGCTCGTCTTCTTCCGCTTGCAGCGCCACCTGGCGGACGAGGTGTGACCGTGGCGGCACCGCTCGTCCTCGAGGCGCAGGGCCTCGGCAAGGCCTACCGGCTCTACCGCTCGCCGCTGGCGCGTGCGCTCGAGGCGGCGACGCTCGGGCGTGTGCGCGGGCACGCCGAACACTGGGCGTTGCGCGACGTGGACCTCGCGCTGCCGCGCGGCGCGGCGCTGGGGCTGTGCGGCGCGAACGGCGCGGGCAAGAGCACGCTGCTCAAGCTGCTCGCCGGTACGACCGCGCCCAGCGCCGGCCGCTACCGCGTCGCCGGCCGCGTGGCGAGCCTGCTCGAGCTCGGCAGCGGCTTCCACAAGGACTTCACCGGCGTCGAGAACGTCGAGATGCTCGGCGTGCTGGCCGGGCACGCGCGTCGCGACGTGCGGCGGCGCCTGCCCGCGATCCTCGAGTTCGCCGAGCTCGGCGACGCCGTGCACGACCCGGTGCGCACGTACTCGACCGGCATGGGGCTGCGGCTGGGCTTCGCCGCGGCGCTGGGCTTCGAGCCCGAGGTGCTGATCCTCGACGAGGTCTTCGCGGTCGGGGACGCGTACTTCCAGAAGCGCTGCGTCGACCGGCTGCTCGAGCTGCGCGGCGCGGGCTGCACGGTGCTGTTCTGCAGCCACGGGCTCTACGACCTGCGCCAGCTCTGCGACGAAGCGCTGTGGCTCGACAGCGGGGCGGTGCGGGCGCGCGGCGACGTCGTGGAGGTCACGAACGCCTACGCCGCGTGGCAGCGCGAGCGCGTGCTGAGCCGGGCCGACGGCGCCGAGCGCCCGGCCGACTGGCCGCGCCTGACGCGCCTCGCGCTGCGCCGCGCGGACGGCGCGCCGCTCGAGCGCGCGCGCAGCGGCGACGACCTCGAGCTCGTCGTCGAGTGGGAGGATCCGCGCGCGGCGCGCGCGGGCCTGCACGTGGGCGTGACGTTCACGCGCCAGGACCAGACGCTGTGCGCGGCGGCCGGCACGCAGCTCGACGGCCGCCCGGCGCTCGTGGGCGCGCGCGGCCGCGCCGTGCTGGAGCTGCCGCGCCTCGCGCTGCTGTCGGGCAGCTTCGACGTGCGCGTGCACCTGTTCGACGCCGCCGGGCTGTTCCGCTTCGAGGAGCGCAGCCTGGACGCGCCGCTGGTCGTCGAGGCGGGGACGGCCGAGGTGGGGCTCGTGCGCCTCGCGCACCGCTGGCGCGTCGACGCGACGCGGGAGGCGGCAGCGTGACGCGGCTCGCGGCGCTCTTCGTCAACCACCGCTCGGGGGCCTGGACCCTGCGCGCGGTCGAGAGCTTGATGCTCGAGTGGGGTCGCGACGGGCGCGCGCTGCGCGACCTCGAGGTCGTCGTGGCCGACAGCGGCTCGGGCGAGGCCGAGGGCACTTGGCTGCGCTCGCTGCGGCGGCTCGGCGCGCACGTGGTGACGTGCAAGGACAACGTCGGCTACGCCGGCGGCCTGAACCGCGCGTACGAGCTGACCCACGGCACGCCCGACGACGTCGTCGCGCTGTGCAACCCCGACCTCTGGTTCCTGCCGGGCAGCGTGCGTCCGCTGCTCGAGCGGCTCGCGCGCGCGCCCGAGGTGGCGCTGGTCGCGCCGCGCTGCTACGTGGACGAGGCGCGCGCGCTGCACCTTCCGCCCAACGCGCCGCCGTCGCCGGCGGAGGAGCTCGCCGAGCTGCTCGCCGCGCGCTTCCCCGCGCTCGGCCGCCGGCGCGCTGCGCGGCGCAGCGCGCTCGCGCGCGCGTGGTGGGGCAGCAGAGTCGCCCGTGCGCGCCGAGATGCTCTCCGGCGCGTGCCTGTTCCTGCGCCGCGGCACGGTCGACGCGCTGGGCGGGCCGATGGACGCGGACTACCCGCTCTACTTCGAGGACGCCGACCTGTGCGCGCGGCTGCGCGCGCGCGGGGAGCGGCTCGAGCTCGTGCCGGCGAGCGAGGTGCTGCACCACTGGTCGCGCGCCGCGGGACCGCGCTTCGAGGGCGAGCCGGCGCGCCGCTGGCACGTCAGCCGCGCGCGCTACCACGCGCAGCACCACGCCGGCGCGCTCGATCGCGCGCGGCGACGGCTCGTCACGTGGTTGGGCTTCGAGCGGCCGCCGCTCCCGCTGCACCCCGCGCGAGACCTCGGCGCCTGCGGCGAAGCGCCGACCTTCGAGCTCGCGCGCGACGGGCGCTGGCAGCTCGAGCTCTCGCTGACGCCGCACTTCGGCCTCGCGGCCGGCGCGCGCTTCGAAGGTGCGACCTACGCGCTCCCCGCGCGCACCTGGAGCTGGCTCTTCCCCGCCGTCTACCACGCGCGCGTCGTCGACGCCGACAGCGGCGCCTTCGCCGGCGCGTGGCGCTTCGAGAAGACCTCGCCCGCGCGGTCGTGGCCGCTCGATCCCGGCAGCCTGCCGCAGCCGCGCGCCATGGCGCGTCCGCGCGACGGGCGAGGAGAGCGCGTCGGATGATCGAGGCGCGCCGAGTGCTCGTGCTCGCCCCGCACGCCGACGACGAGGTCCTCGGCTGCGGCGGTACGCTGGCCCTGTTCGCCGAGCGCGGCGCGCGGGTCACGGTGGTCGTCGTCTTCGACGGCGCGCTGGGCGACCCCGACGGCCGCTTCGACGGCGAGGGCTACGCCGCACGGCGCGCCGCGGAGGCGCGCGCGGGCGGGGCGCACCTGGGCGTGACGAGCTACCGCTTCTGGGAGCTGCCCGAGGGCCACGCGCCGAGCGACGCGGAGCTGCGCGCGTTCGTGCCGCGCCTCGACGCGCTCGCGCGCGAGCTGCGGCCCGAGCTCGTGCTCGCGCCCTGGGCCGGCGAGGCGCACGCCGATCACCGCGCGGTCGCGCGCGCCGTCGAGCTGTGGCTCGCGGAGGGCGCCGCGCCGACCGAGGTCTGGGGTTACGAGGTCTGGAGCGACCTCGCGCCCGAGCACCTCGTCGACGTGTCGGGCGTCTGGCCCGCCAAGCTCGCCGCGCTCGCCGAGCACGACACCCAGCTCGCCTACCGCGACCTCGCCGCCTGGTGCGAGGCGCGGGCCCACCGCCTCGGCGCCGGCGCGCTCGAGGCCTTCCGCCGCTTCGACGTCCCCGTGACCACGGAGGTGCCGTGATGAAGATCGTCTGCGTGTGTGCGTCCTTCCCGCCCGAGTTCCGCGGCGGCAGCGAGGTGGTCGTGAAGGCCCAGGCGCGCGCCCTGACCGAGCTGGGCCACGACGTGCGCGTCGTGTGCGGCGCGGCGGAGACGTCGCCGACGGGCGAGGTGAGCCACGAGGTCGTCGAGGGGCTCGAGGTGACGCGCATCGCGCGCACGCCGGCCGAAGCGCTCGCGCCGGTGTGGATCCAACCGCGACTGCGCGAGCTCGTCGCCGAGGCGGTGCGCGGCGCGGACCTCGTGCACGTGCACCACTGGTCGCCGCTGAGCGGGGACCTCGTGCGCCGCCTGCGCGAGCTCGCGCCCGTCGTGCTCACGCTGCACGACCACTACGCGAGCTGCCCGCGCTTCTTCCGCACGCCGCTCGAAGGCCTGGCCTGCCCGCCGAACGGCCGCTACGACGCCTGCGCCGAGTGCGTCGCGGCCTTCGTGCCGCTGCTCGCGCCGGCCGAGCTCGCCGGGCGCCTGGCCGCGCGCGCCGAGGACTTCCGCGCCGAGCTGCGCGCCGCCGACGAGGTCGTCGCGCCCAGCGAGGCGCTGCGCGACGCGCTCGCGCGCGAGCTCGGCGTGAGCGGCGCGCGCTGGCGCGTGGTGCCGCACGGCCTGTGCCGCGCGTTCGCGTCGCAGACGCGCGAGGAGTCGGAGGAGGGGCCGTTGACCGCGCTCGTGCTCGGCAACCGCACGCGCGTGAAGGGCCTGCTCGAGCTGGTGCGCGGGCTGCGCGACGAGCCGGGCATGCGCCTGATCCTCGCCGGTCGCGAGCTCGAGGCCGGGCTCGACGACGAGCTGCGCGCGACGGCCGGCTCGCTCGAGCTGGTGCTGCACGGCAGCTACGAGGCCAGCGACATGCGCCGGCTTGCGCGCGGCGCCGACCTCGCGCTGGTGCCCTCGCTGGCGTACGAGAGCTACGGCCTGGTGATCGAGGAGGCGCTGGCGCTCGGTCTGCCGGTGTGGGTCTCCGACCGCGGCGCGTTGCCCGAGGTGCTCGCGCGCGCGGCGCACTTCGGCCCGCTGCCCGGCGGCGTGCTGCCGGCCGGCGACCGGCGCGCGTGGCGCGACACGTTGCGCGCGCTTGTGGCCGACCGGGACAGGCTGCAAGATTTCGCCGCGCGCGTGCCGGCGCGAGTGCGCACGGCCGCCGACGCGGCGCGCGACCTCGGCGAGCTGTACGGCGACCTCGTCGCGCGCCGCGAGCGCGCCCTCCGCCCTTGAACGACGCCTTCCCTCCTCTCCGCGATGCGGCCGACCTCGGCAGCCGCGTCCTCTGCTTCGCGCCGCACCCCGACGACGAGCTGCTGGGCTGCGGCGGGATGCTGGCGCTGCACGCGGCGCGCGGCGACCGCGTGCGCGTCGTGTTGTGCAGCGGCGACGCGGGGCGCGTCGCCGAGGCGCGCGCGGGTCTCGCGGAGCTCGGCGTCACCGACGTCGTCGCGCTCGAGCTCCCCGACGGCGCGCTGGGCGCCTCGGCCGCGCTGGAGGAGCGCGTGGCCGCGGCGCTGGCGGACCTCGAGCCGAGCGTCGTCTACGCGCCCTCGCCCTTCGAGCACCACCCCGACCACCGCGCGGTCTTCGACGCGCTCGCCCGCGCGGGGCGCGCCGTGCCCGCGCTGCGCTGCCTGCTGTGGGGCGTGAACGCGCCGGCGCCGCGCGAGGCGCTGTTCGACGTGAGCGCGCACGCCGACGCCAAGCGCCGCGCGCTCGCCCACCACGCGAGTCAGGACGGCGCGCGCCTGGCCGCGCTGGCCGACGCCGTCGCGCGCGCCGCGACGCTGGACGTCGACCTCCCCGAGGTCGCGGCCGTCGAGGCCTTCGCCGACCGCCGCGCCGGCGCGCTGCTGGCCTTCGGCGCGCAGGTGGCCGCGCTGCGCGGCCTGCCGCCGGGGCTGCAGGACCTGCCGCGCGCGACGGCGGTGCTGACCTCGTTCAACAAGCGCGACGACGTGCGCGAGAACCTCGCCGCGATCCACCGCCAGACGCTGCCGTTCGCGCAGGTGGTCGTCGTGGACAACTGCTCGAGCGACGGCACGCGCGAGATGATCGAGGCCGAGTTCCCCGGCGTGACGCTGGTCGTCATGCCGACCTCGGACTACGGCGCGTGCGAGACCTTCAACGTCGGCTTCGAGTGCGCCAGCACGCCGCTGGTCGCGATCCTCGACGACGACATCGTGATGCCGCCGGACTGGCTCGAGAAGGCCACGCGGCGGCTGGTGGCCGAGCCCGCGTCGACGGCGATCGTCTCGACCAAGGTCGTCGAGCCGGGCATGCCCGACAGCTACCGCGACGCGCCGGCCGTGAACACCGAGCGCTACATGAGCACCTTCCGCGGCTGCGCCTCGCTCGCGCGCCGCGACGCCATCCGCGCGGCCGGGTACTACGACGTGCGGCTGTTCATCTACGGCAACGAGCGCGACCTGACCTGCCGGCTGCTCAACCTCGGCTACCGCGTGCTGCAGTACCCCGGCACCGAGGTCTTCCACCGCACGCCGTTCGGCATCAAGCCCGGCAAGCGCAGCCTGTACTACCACGCGCGCAACGCCTGGCTGACGATGCTGAAGTACGCGCCGGCGGGGGACCTGGCGCGGCTGCCGTTCCTCGTGCTCGCCAAGGTCGTGCTGCGCGGCGGCAAGAAGGAAGCGGCCGGCGACGTCGCCGTCGCGGTCGGCACGATCGGCATCGGCCGCTCGCTGCGCGAGACCCCCGGCGCGCTGTTCATCGTGCTCAAGGCGCTGGGCTCGATCCTCTGGAACCTGCCCTACTGCCTGAAGCACCGCGCCCCCGTGCACCACCCCGACTTCGACCTGCCGCTGGAATGAGCGTCACGGTCGTCGTCACGAACTACAACGGGGAGCGGCACCTGCCGCACTGCCTGGGCGCGCTGCGGGCGCTGCGCGGCGACGTGGCCGAGGTGGTGCTCGTCGACAACGCCTCGACCGACGGCAGCCTGGAGCTGGTGCGCCGCGACTTCCCCGAGGTGCGCGTGGTCGAGGCCGGCGGCAACGACGGGCCGTGCGTCGCGCGCAACCTCGGCATGCGCGAGGCGCGCACGGAGTGGGTGCTCGCGCTCGACAACGACGCGGTGCTGCCGCCCGAGGCGCTCGAGGAGCTGCTCACCGCGGCCGAGGCGAGCGGCGCCGTGATCGCGCAACCGCGCTCGGTACTCGCGGACGAGCCGACGCGCGTGCACTACGACGGCGGCGCCTTCCACTACGCCGGCCTCGTCGCGCTGCGCAACTTCTACCGCCCGCTGGCCGAGGCCGAGGGCGCAGGCGTGGTCGAGGTCGACTGCGCCATCTCGCTCTGCCTGCTCGTGCGACGCACGAAGCTGCTGGAGCTCGGCGGCTACGACCCGCGCTACTTCATCCTCTTCGAGGACTTCGACCTGAGCTACCGGCTGCGCGCGCGCGGCGAGCGCATCGTCAGCGTCGAGCACGTCGTCGTGCAGCACCGCGCCGGTACGCCGGGCGTCAGCTTCCGCGAGGGCCGCGACTACCCGAGCACGCGCGTCTTCCTGCACAGCCGCAATCGCTGGGTGCTGCTCGCCAAGTGCTGGTCGTGGCGCGCGCTGCTGCTGGGGGCGCCGGGGCTCGCGCTCTACGAGCTGGTCGGCCTCGCCTTCGCCCTGGCCAAGGGCGGCCTCGGCGCGTGGCTGCGCGGCAAGCTCGCCGCGCTGCGCCTGCTGCCGGGCGTGCTGCGCGACCGCCGCGTCGTGCAGGCGTCGCGCGTGGTCCGCGACCGCGACCTGCTCGTGCCCGGACCGATCACCGTGACGCCCGATGCGGTGCGCGGCGCCGCGCGCGGCGTGCTGCGCGTCGTCGACGGCGCGCTCGCGCTGTGGTGGCGTCTGATGCGCCCGCTCGCCTAGACAAGCGCGGCCCGGGGCCGTAGAGAGGGGCCATGGGAGCGGACGGGCAGGGCGACGAGGATCCGCGCACGTGGAGCGCGCCGAGGTTCGGGGAGGCTGCGGGCGCCGCCGGCGAGAGCGCGGCGCGGCTGGAGCCCGGCGAGGCGCTGCCGCGCGCCGGCGCACGCCTCGTGGACTTCCTGCTCGGCGCCGCGCTCGCGTCGGGCTTCGTCCTGTTCGGCCTGCAGGTGCACGACGACGCCGTGGTGGGGCTGGGGGTGCTGGTGTACCTCTACGTCCAGTTCTTCGTCGACGGCGCGAGCGGGCGCGGCCCCGGCAAGCGCCTCGCCGGCCTGCAGGTGGTCAACGCCTCGGACGGCCGCCCGATCGGCTACCTGCGCGCGGTGCTGCGCAACGTCACGCTGGCCTGCGCCAGCGTGTTCGACTGGATCGTGCTCTTCATGAACGCCGAGCGCCGGCGCGTGGGGGACTTCGTGGCCGGGACGCGCGTCGTGCACGTGCCGCGCGGCCACGCGCCCGTGCGCGCGCGCGGGCCGCTCGAGCGCGGGCTGGTCGTGGGCAGTCACGCGCTCGGTGCGCTGCTCGCCGCGAGCGTGTGCCTCCAGGCGTGGCTGCGGCGCGACCTGCAGGACGTGCACGTCTTCAACGGTCTGCCCGTCGCCGTCGAGGTCGAGCTCGGCGAGCAGCGCGTGACGCTCGCGGCCGCGGCGGACGACGCGCAGCACGCCGTGCTCCCCGACGTCGCGGCGGGGGCGTACACGCTGCGCGTGCGCGACGCCGCTGGTGCGCTGGTGAGCGAGCACCCCTGCGAGGTGCGCGCCGGGCTCGACCTCTTCGCCGTGAACGTGTGCGGCGCCGCGGCGCTGTGCCTCGAGCAGATCCACTACTACGACGAGGGCGACGCGGCGCTCGTCCCCGAGCCCGCTCCGCGCTGGTTCGCGGGCGAGTGGGTCGTGGCGCTCGAGCAGGTCGACTCGTCCTTCGACGAGGCGCCCGACGAGGTCTACCTGCGCCGCGGCGAGCGCTTCGCGACGCGCACGCACTTCGATGCGTACGGGGCGTGGCGGGAGGCCTTGTGGCTGCTCGACGAGGAGGACCCGCAGCGCTTAGCGGAGTTCGCGGGTCGGCTCGTCGACCTGCTCGCCGGGGACCGCGCGCTGCGCGATCGGCTGCTCGAGGAGCTGCTGCTGCTCGACGTCGACGTGCTCGAGGCCTGCGTCGAGCGGGCCCTCGCGCAGACGCCCGCCGACCCCGCGCTGAACGCGCTGCAGCAGGACCGGCGCCGTCGCCTCGGCGAGGACCCGGCGGGCATCGCGCGCGAGTACGCCGCGCTCGCGGACGCGGACCCCGCGTCGGCCGACCTCGCGTGGCTCGCGCTGCGCTGCCGGCCGCCCGGCGAGGCGCTCGCCGACTGCGAGGCGCAGGCGCGACGCTTCCCCGAGCACGCCGGACTGCGTGAGCTGCGCGCGCGCGGGCTGTACGCCGCGCACCGCGCCGCGGAGGCCGCGCCCGAGCTGGCGGCGTGCGCCGAGGCCGTCGCGTTCGCGCAGCCCGAGCTGACGGAGTTCGCCGTCGACGCGCTGCTCGCGCTCGGGCGCCCCGACGAGGCCGTCGCGCTGGCGATGCGCGCGCTCGACGGCGAGGCGCCCGACGTGCTGCGCAGCCTCGCGCTCGCCGCGCGCGCGGACCTCGCGCGCGGCGGCACGGCGACGAGCGCCGCGCTGCGCGACGCCTGGCAGGGCGCGGGCTTCGACTTCGATCTCGAGCGCCCGCTCGGGCTGTGGCTCCTGGCCGGCGCGGCCGTACCCGCCGAGCTGGACCTCGACACCGTCGAGCGGAGCGCGAGCGCCGCGTGGGCGCGGACCGCGCGCGCGCTCGAGCGTTCGCCCGACGAGGGCCTCGCCGCGCTCGACGCCGCGCTCGCGGCGGAACACTGCGAGCTCGACGACGCGCGCCTGCTGGCGCTGGCGCGACTGCTCTACCTGCAAGGCGGACGCGAGGGCGCCGCGGCGCTGCTCGAGTCCACCTGGCTGCCCGCGGAGCCGCGCGCCGCGGCGCTGGCCGAGGGGCCGGCGAGCCCGTGGGCGGCCGCGTTGCCTTGGGAGGTGCGCGCGGCCCTCGAGCTGTGCGAGGCGCGCGCCTGGCCGCGGACAGCGCCGAGCGCGCGGCGCACCGCGAGCGCGCGCGCGAGCTCGCCGAGCCGGGCGGCTTCGTGAGCCGCGCGCTCGAGACGTGGGACTGAACCGCGCCGCCGCCGCGCTCGCGCGCGGCTCGGGGCGACGCGGTCGCGGCGCGCGCCGGGCCGGGGCGGGCGGTTGACGCGGACGCGGGGGACGGGTCCACTCCCTGCCATGGAGCTCGACGACCGCACCGAGCAGGCGCACTTCGCGGCCCAGGGGACCCTGGGCCGCATGGACAACTACTACCGCTGGATCCTGCGCAACTTCGGGCCGCGCGTCGGGCGGCGGGTGTGGGACGCGGGGGCCGGCGTGGGGCACGTGACGGCGTTGCTCGCCGCGCAGGCGGAGCTGGTCGTCGCGACCGAGTTCACCGAGCGCAACCTCGAGGCGCTGCGCGCGCGCTTCGCCGGCGTGCCGAACGTGGTGGTCGAGTTCTGCGACCTGACGGCGCCGGCGGCGCTGGAGCTGGCGCGCTACGAGCTCGACACGATCGTCACGCTGGACGTGCTCGAGCACCTCGAGGACGACGCGGCCGCGCTCGCGCGCTACCACGAGATCCTGCGGCCGGGCGGCGCGCTGCTGATCAAGGTCCCGGCGCACCCGTTCCTGTACGGGACGGTCGACGAGGCCTCGCTGCACTTTCGGCGCTACGAGAAGCGCGAGCTGCGCGAGAAGCTCGAGCGCGCGGGCTTCCGGGTCGAGATGCTGCGTCCCATGAACGCCGCCGCGACGCTGCCGTACTTCTTCAAGGGCCGCGTGCTCAAGAAGCGGTCCAACTTCTCGGGCACCATCGACCAGGGGCGCGTCGGGCTCTACAACCGGCTGATGCCGTGGCTCGAGCGCGTCGAGCGGCTGGTGCCGCCGCCGTTCGGCTTGAGCCTGGTCGCCGCGGGACGGAAGTCCTGAGCGCTCGCGCCGGAGTTTGACGGCTCCCGGGAGGGGACCTACAGTTCGCCGCCGCGCCGGCCGATCCCCTGCGCCTCCGCGCCCGCGGCCCGCGGGCGCCGCCCCCCGTGATGCGCCGCCTCGCCCCCGTCCTCCTCTTCCTGGCCGTCTTCGTGCCCACGAGCCTCCTGATGGGAGCGCTCGTGCCGTGGCCGAGCGAGTACGGCGTGCGCTCGAAGTGGGAGTACTGGCAGGCGCACAAGACCGAGTTCGACGCGGTGTTCGTCGGCTCGAGCGCGACCTCGTACGGGTTGATCCCGCCGGACATCGACCGCGAGCTCGCCGCGCGCGGGCACGAGCTGCGCACGTTCAACCTCGGCATCGGCGGCATGACCGAGTTCGAGGCCGACCACATGGTGCGCGCGGTGCTCGACGAGGCGCCGCCGAACCTGAAGTACCTGCTGATCGAGGTGTCCGGCTGGGGCGCGCGCGTGTACGGCGGCAAGCAGGCGCACCTCTCGCCGCGCCTGCTGTACTGGCACACGCCGGAGATGACGCTCGACGCGCTGCGCGCGTGCTTCCGCGGCGACCGGCCGGACGCGGGCGCCTGGTACCTCGAGCCGCTGCCGCTCCTGTGGAACGCGTTCCTCGCGAACTTCGTCGTCGCCGGCGAGGCGGGGCCGGAGGCCGAGGGCACCGCGGGCGCGTGGAACCGCTTCCTCGCCGGCCTGCGCCTGCCGGTGCGCAGCGACGAGGACTGGCGCCTGGCGTCGGCGCGGCTGCACGCCGAGCTCTGCCTGCACGAGCTGACCGGCAAGGGCCAGGGCGCGCGCATCGTGTCGGGCCTGCTCGGCCTGGACGCGGCCGAGGTGCTGCCGACGGCCGCGGAGCTCCGGCGCGAGGGCGGCTACATCGACCTCGACCACATCGAGGGCGACGAGTGGCAGGCCTGGCGCGCCGAGTTCCTCGGTGACCTCGAGGGCTACACGCAGCGCGTGCGTGCGATCACCGCCGCGAACGAGCAGCCGATCCCGGTCGAGGGGCACTCGGCCGCCTACTGGTTCACCAAGCAGGTCGAGGCGGCGCGCGCGAAGGGCGTCGAGCCGATCTTCTACTTCGGGCCGCGCACGGCCTCGTCGCCGCTCGCCTACCGCCTCGCCGAGGCCGGCGTGCTGCCGACGTTCTTCGGCTTCAACCGGCCCGAGCGCTACCCGGCGCTCTACCGCTTCGAGAACCACTTCGACGAGAACCACCTGACGCGCAGCGGCGCGGAGATCTTCTCGAAGCTGCTGGCCGACGCGCTGGCCGACCACCTCGACGCGGAGCGGAAGGAGTAGCCCGTTGCTGTTCGTCGAGCTGCGCTTCTTCTTCGTCTTCGCGGTCGCGTTCGCGGTCTACTGGTCGCTGCGCTCGGACCGCTGGCGCAAGCTGTGGCTGCTCGCCGTCAGCTACTTCGTCTACGGCTCCTGGGACTGGCGCTACCTGCTGCTGATCCTGGCCTCGACGGTGCTCGACTGGTTCGCCGGCAACGGCGCCGCGCCGGGCAAGCCGCACCGCAAGGCGTGGCTCTGGGCGAGCCTGGTGGGGAACCTGGGGATGCTCGGGTTCTTCAAGTACTACAACTTCTTCGTCGAGTCCGGCAGCGACCTGCTGCGCTGGCTCGGCTTCGGCGTCGACGACTACACGCTGGCGATCCTGCTCCCGGTCGGCATCAGCTTCTACACGTTCCAGACGCTGAGCTACACGATCGACATCTACCGCGGGAAGCTCGAGCCCTCGGAGCGCTTCACCGATCTGGCGCTGTTCGTGGCGTTCTTCCCACAGCTCGTCGCCGGTCCGATCGTGCGCGCGGTGCAGTTCATGCCGCAGCTCACGGAGAAGCGCACCTGGGCGCAGCACGTCCCGGTGCGCAGCTCGCTGGCGATCTTCCTGTACGGCTTCGTCAAGAAGAGCGTCGTCTCCGACCAGTTCGCCCCGATCATCGACCAGGTCTTCTCGGACGCCGGCGCGCACGACTCCGTCTCGGTGTGGATCGCGACGCTGCTGTTCCAGGTCCAGGTCTACTGCGACTTCTCGGGCTACTCGGACATGGCCATCGGCCTGGCGGGGCTGCTGGGCTACTCGCTGCCGCGCAACTTCCTGTTCCCGTACTTCGCGCGCAGCTTCACGAACTTCTGGCAGCGCTGGCACATGACGCTGGGCGCCTGGTTCATGGACTACATCTACTTCCCCATGGGGGGCAGTCGAGGGTCGCTGACCAGGACGCGCGTCAACCTCTTCACGATCTTCCTCATCAGCGGCCTGTGGCACGGCGCGGCCTGGACGTTCGTGATCTTCGGCATCTGCCACGGCCTGTTCGCCGTCGTCGAGCGCGGCGGGTTCAAGGAGTGGCTGTCGCGCGCGCCGCTGCGCCTGGGCTTCGTCTACACGAACGTGCTCTGGCTGCACACGATGACGATCTTCCGCGCGGACGACATGCACGCCTGCGCGCACCTGTTCGGGCGCATGTACGGCTTCGGCGCGGACGCGGCCGGCGCGACGCTGTCGATCTCGCGCTGGTGGGCGCTGGCGGCGCTCGGCTTCTTCGTCGTGCACGCGTTCATGTACAAGCTCGAGGTGCTCGAGCGCTCGGCCAAGGTGCCGGTGTACGTGTTCGCCGCGCTGTACGGCCTCGCGTGGGCGCTGGTGATCCCATGGATCGCGAGCGACTACACGCCGTTCATCTACTTCCAGTTCTAGACCGCAGCGGCGGCCCGACCGGCACCTTCACGGGAGCCGCGCGGGCACCGGGTAGCTCGGCCAGCGCAGGCCCTGCTCGAGCGCGCCGCGCTCGGCCTCGCCGAGCTGCTTCGACCAGGCCTGGAAGACCGGTGCGGCGTCCTGCAGGCCGAGCCGGTGGCGCAGGCCCGCGCCCAGGCCGCGCACGAAGTCCAGGCGCGCGCCCTCGGGCAGGGCCGCGAGCACGCGCGGCGGCGCGGCGAGGTCGCCGAGCTCCTCGCCGAAGCCCTGGCCGGTGCCGAACCACAGCTCGCGCGCGCCCTCCGGCGGCGTCTGCGCGCGCGCCTTGCGCACCGCTTCGACGTCGGCGGCGACGCCGCGCGCGAGCAGGCGGCCCTGCAAGAGCCCTTGACCGCGCCACCAGGCCCAGCGCAGGTCCTGCGGCACGGCGGCGCCCTCCGCGGCGGCGCGCTCGAGCCAGCGCGGCACGTTGCGCGAGAGCGGGAACTCGGCGCGCAGGCACAGACCCTCGACCACGCAGGGCAGGAGCGCGTGCCCTTCGGCCTGCAGCCGCGGCAGCCAGCGCGCGGCGCCGCCGGTGTCGCCGAGGAACGAGCCCATGCCGCGCGCGAGCTCGACGTGCTGCGCCGTGTCGGGCGTCGCGCAGAGCTCGGCCAGCGAGAGGTGCGGCGCGCGCGGCGCGCTGGCGCGCTTGGCCGGCGGCATGGTCTGCGCCCACGCGCGCCAGTGGCCGACGCCGAAGGCCGCGTCCTGGCGCCAGCGCCGCGGCAGCTCGCCGAGTTGCGCCTCGAGCCGCGCGAGGTCCCAGCGCGTCTCGCCGCTGACCGGATCGACCGCGCCGTCGCGCAGCAGCACCGCGCGCTCGTAGTGGAAGTCGAAGCCCGGGTAGCGCGCCGCGAGGTCGCCGTGCCCGCCGCCGAGGTCGATCACCGGCAGGCTGAACGCGTCGAGCAGCAGCACGCCGCCCACGAGCGCCCAGCCCAGCGCGCGCCGCGCCCCGCCGGCGCCCACCAGGCGCGCCGACGCGATCGCGACGACGAGGCACGCGAGCATGTAGTGCGGCACGAGGTAGCGGAACTGACCGATCTCGACCGGCGGCAGGTAGACGTCGAACTCGAAGCGGCTGACGACGTACAGCACGACGAACGCCGGCAGGTAACCGACGAGCGGCAGCAGGCGCAGCGCCTCGAAGCGGCGCCGCTCGCCGTCGGGCTCGGCGGGCGCCGCGAGGCTCGCCAGAGCGCGACGCACGCCGGCGAGCAGCGGCGCGAGCAGCACGAGCCACGCGACGAGGAACAGCGCGAGGTAGGCGCCGTCGGCGACGCGCCCGGGCACGGGGCCCAGGTCCTCGAAGCACGTGCCGCGCGGCAGGAAGTCGAACAGCAGCTCCTTCAGCCGCGCGACGCGGTCGATCTCCGCCGCCTGCGTGCCGCCCTCGCCGACGAAGTGCGACTCGAGGAAGACCTCCGGCCGCGCGCCGCCCGAGAGCTGGATCCACAGCAGCGGCGAGAGCCCGATCAGGAAGGCCGGGACGAGGTGCACGAGGTCCGCCGCGAGCCCGCGCGGCCCGCGCACGAGCAGGTACGTCACGCCGAGCAGCGCCAGCAGGATCAGCGACCCGAAGTAGAAGAACACCGCGAAGCCCGCCGCGCCGCCGAACAGCCACAGCGCGCGCCGCCGCGCGGCCGAGCCGGGCGCGGCGTCGAACACGCGGTAGAAGGCCAGCAGCGCCAGGAGCTGGAAGGCGAGGTTCTCGAAGTGGTTGCCCTTGGCGAGCAGCGAGTACTTCGCGAGGGTGGGCGGGCCGATGGCGAAGCACAGCACCGCGAGGCACGCGGCCAGCGTGCCGAACTCGCGCCGCGCGATGCGCCACAGCAGCGCCAGCGCGGCGGCGCCGAGCGTCAGCGGGATCAGCTTGAGCGCCAGGTAGCTCGGCCCGACCGCGGCGAAGACCGGCGCGGACAGGAGCCCGACGACCAGGTGGCCGCCGCAGTTGTCGTAGTACTGCGCCAAGGGCGGCCCGACCCAGCCGGCGCGCGTGACCTCCCCGATGTTCCCGAACAGCAGCTCGTACACCGGGATCGCGACCGCGTCGAAGTTGGTGGCCAGCACCAGGGCGCGGTAGGCGAGGTAGACGACGAGCGCCAGCAGGAAGACGAGGAGCGGCCGCTTGGTCATGGCGGGGGAGAGGGTACGTTCTGGGAGGCCCGTCGGCCTCCGAAAGCCAGCTACCCTCTGCGCCCGCCGCGATGACTCCCGACGACGTCCCTCCCCGGCCCTCGCGCGCGCCGCGCCTGTGGGCGTTGCTGTTGCTCTTCGTGCTGCCGCTCGGCCTGCGCGCCGCGGCGCTCGAGCACGGCCTGCCGCGCGACTACGTGCCCGACACGCACATCGTGCGCAGCGCGCTCGGCATGGCGAAGGACAAGAACCCGGTGCCGCCGGTGGGCAAGTACTCGTTCTACCCGAACCTGCTGCCCTACTGCCTGCTGCCGCTCTACGTGGGCGACTTCGCCGTCGGCAAGCTCACCGGGCGCTTCGCGGGCGCCGAGGACTTCGGCGACCGCATGCTGCTGCACCCCGAGGAGCCGCACCTCATCGCGCGCTGGCTCGTGGCGGTGCTCGGCTCGCTCCTGCCGTGGGCGCTCTTCCGCGCCGCGCGCGCGGCGGGGCTCGGGCGCGGCGCGTGGCTCGCGGGCTTCCTCGGCGCGTTCTGCCTGCTCGACGTGCAGTTCGGGACGCAGGAGCGGCCGTGGGCGCCCATGACGACGTTCATCGCGCTCGCCGCGTGGGGCAGCGTCGTGCACGCGCGCGACGGCAACGGGCGCGCGCTGCTCGGCGCCGGCGCGGCGGCGGGGCTGGCCTTCGCGACGCACCAGGCCGGCTTGATGGCGCTCGCGCTGTGCGGGTTCGCCTGGCTGTTCTCGCCGCTGCCGTGGACCGGCCCGGGCGCGGTGCGCGGCCGCTGGCGCCTGGGCGTCATGTGCGTGCTGCTGTGCCTCGTCGTGAGCGTGCCGCTCGGCCATCCGTACTGGCTCGTGCACGGCCGCACCGCTGCGAGCGCCGTCGTCGGCGGCGCCGAGGCGAACGACGCGGCGGGCGCGTTCACCCTGGGCGGCATGACGATCGTGCCCCAGATCCGGCTCGAGAGCTTCCCGCGCCTGGCGCGCGCGCTGCTCGGCTACGACCCGGTGCTCGTGCTGCTCGGCCTCGGCGGCCTCGCGCTGGCGTGGCGCCGCCGCGCGCTGCGACCGGTGGTCGCGTGGTGCCTCGTGATGGGCGCGTTCTTCCTGACCTCGCAGAGCGACCACGTGCGCTACCTCCTGCCCGTGCTCGCGCTGCTCGCGCTGCCCGCGGGCGTGTTCGGCGAGCGGCTGCTGAGCGCGCGCCTCGGTGCGTTCGTGCTGGCGCTCCTGTGCGTGGTCCCGGTCGTGCAGAGCCTGCGCTTCGTGCAGCTCCTGCGGCGCACCGACACGCGCGCGCTGGCCGAGGAGCGCCTGGCCGCGTTGCCGCCGTCCGCGGTGCTGGCCGTCGACCGCTACGGCCCGGAAGTGCCGCCGTCGCAGGCCGCGCTCGAGACGCTCGCGGACGTGCGCCGGCGCACCGGCGGCGAGCTGTACGGCCGCGAGCGCCGGCGCCTCGAGCTGTTGCAGGAGGGCGCGCTGCCGGCCGACGAGCGCGGCCAGGACGCGCTGCGCGTCGAGGACCTCGTGGAGTTCCAGGGGCGCGCGGGCACGCCCGTCGTGCGCGCCGGGCTCGAGGGGCTGGGCGCCACGCCGGCCGCGCTGTTCGCGGGGCTCGACGTCAGCCACTTCCTGCTCGTGCGGCGCCGGCCCGGCGAGCCCCACCCGCTCGCGGAGGAGCTCGCGTCGGCGCCGCCGCTGTGGGTGCTCGACCCGGCGGGGGAGGGCGCCCGCGCGCCCGAGGCCTTCCTGCCGCTCGAGATGGACTTCGCGCTCACGGCGCTGTGGCGCGTGGAGCGGCCTGGGCCGCGGCTCGAGCTCTACGGGCTCCCGCGCGGACCGCGCTAAGGCTTCGGGGCCCGCGGTAACCGCTTTTCGGAATTGGGCTAGGATGAGTCGGGGCCTCGGACGGCGAGGCCCGTCCCCCCGGCTGCGACCCCAGCGCCCGTGAACTCCATCCTCCGCTCCTTCGCGACCGCCGCGGCGGTCGCGCTCGTATCCACCGTCGCCGCGGCCCAGGTGGGCGCCTCCTACTGCTTCGGCGTGGGCTGCCCCTGCGGCAACGACGACCCGAACGCCGGCTGCGGCAGCTTCGGCGGCGACTTCAACTCGAACACCGGCGCGCTGCTGCTGCACTCCGGCGGCAACGCCAGCGCGCTGCAGGACTCGCTCGAGTTCACCGTCTACGGCATCGGCGCGAACCAGTTCGGCGTGCTGTTCATGGGCGGCGGGCAGGGCCAGTCGACCTTCGGCGACGGCCTGCGCTGCGTCACCTCGGGCGGGCGCGGCGTGCACCGCTTCCCGGTCTTCCAGACCGACTTCTTCGGCGACGTGACGCTGCAGAACATCGTCAGCGGGTCGCAGGGCTTCCCCGGCGCCGGCGCGATCCAGCCCGGCAGCTCGTGGAACTTCCAGGTCTGGTACCGCGACCCCAGCGGGCCGTGCGGCAACGGCTTCAACCTGACCAACGCGATCCCGGTGGACTTCTTCAGCACCGGCGGCGGCGGCAACCACACGCAGCTCGCCGGGCGCCCGCTCGCGCAGTACCCGCACTTCGAGTACACGCGCACGTTCAACTCGGGCGACGACGTGTACCTGGCCGTCGACCCCGGCCTGCAGCCGAGCCTGATGGGCGTGACCGCCGACGTGTACGTCGTGGCGGCGAAGGGCGTGCACGCGTGGGCCAGCGACCCGTCGCTCGTCGACGTGCGCGGCGCGGCGACGCAGGTCACCTTCGGCGGCTCGAACGTCCAGGCGAACACGTTCCTGATCGACGCGGGCACGCTCAACGGCACCGTCGGCACCGAGGTCGGCATCGGCTACGACATGGTGGTCGACGCGAACCAGAACGGCGTGTACGACGCGGGCGACCTGATCGACGGCCTGTCCGACGAGGCCGGCTTCTACGTCGTGCGCGACGTCGCCGCGCCCGGACCCTACAGCGTGGTCGAGACGCTCTACTCGGGCGGCACGTTCCTGGGGCAGAACACGTTCTACCCGGCGAACATCGCCTCGCTGGGGCAGGTGCCGCTCGTGGTGGTCAGCCACGGCAACGGGCACAACTACCAGTGGTACGACCACATCGGCAACCACCTGGCCTCCTACGGCTACGTGGTCATGAGCCACCAGAACAACACCGGGCCGGGCATCGAGACGGCCTCGACCACGACGCTGACGAACACGGACTGGTTCCTGGGCAACCTGGCGACGATCGACGGCGGCATCCTGAACGGCCACATCGACTCGCACCGCATCACGTGGATCGGCCACAGCCGCGGCGGCGAGGGCGTCGTGCGCGCCTGGACGCGGCTCTCGACCGGCGCGTTCGTGCCCGCGAACTTCACGGCGGCGGACATCCAGCTCGTCTCGAGCATCGCGCCGGTGACGTTCCTCTCGCCGACGCAGTCGAACCCGGCGGGCGTGAACTACCACCTGTGGGTGGGCTCGTCCGACGACGACGTGAACGGGCTCGTGCCGCAGACGCACTTCTACGCGCTGCTCGAGCGCGCCAACCAGGACCGCTCGAGCATCACGATCCAGGGTGCGGGCCACGGCGCGTTCCACAACGGCACGGCCGGCCTGGTGGCCACCGGGCCGTGCCTGCTGACGCGCGCCGAGGTGCACGCGATCATGCGCGGGCAGCTCCTGCCGCTCGTGAAGCACTACATCGACGGCGACATCCCCTCGAAGGACTTCCTGTGGCGCCAGTGGGAGAGCTTCAAGCCCATCGGCGCGCCGCCGACCACCAACCCGTGCGTGGTGGTGACCTTCGACTACAAGGACGGCCCGGCGGCGGGCAACGTCGTGCTCGACGACTTCTCGACGAACTCGGCGACGAACCTCTCGAGCAGCGGCCAGGCGGTCGCGTTCAACGTCCAGAACCTCAGCGAGGAGAACGAGCGCGACACCGACAGCTCGTTCGCCTGGACCGGGGTGCAGGGCATGAACGGCATGACGCACTCGCTGAGCACCGATCAGAACCTCGGCACCGTCTTCGACTGGACCACGCCCTCGTTCTGGGAGGTGCACGTCGACCCGTTCGAGGCCGACTTCACCGACGACGCGTACCTGTCCTTCCGCGCGGCCCAGGGCACGCGCCACCCCAACACCATCGCGGCGCTGGGCGACCTGGACTTCACGGTCACGCTGCGCGACGTGAACGGCATCACCAGCTCGATCAAGATCTCCGCCTACGGCGGCGGCATCGAGGAGCCCTACCAGCGCTCGGGCGGAGGCTCGGGCGCGGGCGTGGGCTGGCACGACGAGATGGAGACGGTGCGCGTGCGCCTCTCCGACTTCCTCGCCAACGGCAGCGGCATCAACCTGTTCGCCATCGACGCCGTGCGCTTCGACTTCGGCGGCACCTCCGGCTCCGCGCAAGGGCGCCTGGGCCTCGACGACGTGGAGATCACCAAGGACTGACGCGATGAAGCCCAAGACGACGCTGCTGACCCTCTCCGCCCTGGCCCTGACGGCCATCGCCGGCGCCGCCGCCCTGCGCGGTCCGCTCGGCTGGTTCCAGGCTCCGAACGCGCCGCTGCCCGCGCTGCCCGTGCAGGCGCTCGGCGTGCGCGACGTGCTGCTCGCGCAGCCCTTCGTGCTCGACGAGCCCTACGTGCACACCTGGCGCGCCGAGCAACCCGGCGTGAGCGCGGGCTACGTGCTCGTGCTCGAGGTGGAGGAGCCCTTCACCATCCCGCGCAACACCGCCGAGAGCGTGCTCTACGTCGGCGACCAGACCGCCGAGCGCATCAACTGGGGCACGGACTCCGGGCGCGTCGTCGCGCTGGTCCCGGCGCCGCAGGGCGCCGACGGGCTGCCGGTGCTCGACCTCGCGCAGGCGCTGTGCTTCTACGGCCGGCCCGAGCTGCCCGAGCGCGTGGACGCCGCGCGCATCGCCGAGGAGCAGGCCCTCGCCGTCGCCCAGGGCGTCGGTCCGCTGCCCGCCGCGCGCGTCGCGGAGGCGCTGGCGACGGGCGGCGAGGTCGTGCACCTCGCCGACCGCACGACGCTCGAGCGCTACGCGGCCGAGCTCGTGCTCGAGTACGCGCCCGCCGAGGCCGAGCTGGCCCAGGGCCTGCTCGCGCCGCTCGTGCGCTGATCGCGGGGCCGCTGCGGCGGCCCCGTCCTCCCCTCCCTTGCGGATTTCCGGGGTACTCTCAGGATGGAGGAGACCCGCGGGGGGGCCGTGGGCATCGACCGGATCCTACGGAGAGGACGCATGGACTTCTGCGGCAACACACTGAGCGCCCTGGGGGGCGCGCTCCTCGTCATCGGCACGAGCGGCACGGCAGCCGCGCAGGGCGACCCCGCGGCGAACCTGGGACCCGCGAGCGGCGGCGTCGCGCTCGGCGTCGCGGCCAGCAACAACGCCATCGAGTTCGTCGCCGGCAGCGGCAGTTGCGGCAGCAACTCCCTGCAACCGGTCGGATGGGAGTTCGACGTCGTGAACCCCGTCGTCGTCTCGGCGATGACGTGGTTCGACGACGGCCTGGACGGACTGTCCGTCGGGCACGAAGTCGGCCTCTGGGACCCGGCCGGCAACCTGATCGCGAGCACCCACGTGACGATCCCGAGCGGGACCACGGCGACGCTCGACGGGCACTGGCGCGTGGTGTCGATCCCGCCGACCCAGCTCCTGCCTGGCGCGGGCTACATCGCCGGCGGGATGAACGGCCAGAACGGTGAGTGCCTCACGTCGAACGTCACGCAGACGGTGCACCCGGACCTCGTCTTCGTGGACGCGACGTACAGCACCGGCACGACCTTGAACCGTCCCGCCACGCACTCGAGCGCGACGTCGGGCTTCTACGGCGTCGGTTTCCAGATCGGCGGCGTGCCGCCGGGCGCCTTCTGCTTCGGCGACGGCTCCGGCTCGCCCTGCCCGTGCGGCAACGAGGTGACCGAACCCGAGGGCTGCCACCACTCCGGCGGCGTCGGCGCGCGGCTCTCGCCCGGCGGGACGACGTCGGTCGCTTCGGACGACCTCACCTTCCACGGCACGCAACTCCTGCCCAACCAGCCCGGCCTGCTGTTCGCCGGCCAGAACGCCGTGAACGGCGGCGCGGGCGCGATCTTCGGCGACGGCCTGCGTTGCGCCGGCGGCACGGTGCGGCGCCTCGGCGTGCGCACCGCGGACGCGGCCGGCGCCTCGAGCTGGGGCCCGGGTCTCGGAGCGCCCGGCGGCTGGGCCGCGGGCGACACGCGCCGCTTCCAGGTCTGGTACCGCGACCCGGTGAACTCGCCCTGCGGCTCGGCCTTCAACCTCAGCCACGGCGTCGAGGTCACGTTCACGCCCTGAGCGGCCGGTGCGCGCCGAAGCTGGCGCGTCGACCGATGCGGTCCGGGCCGAGGGGGCGTACCCTCTCGGCCCATGATCTCGCTCACGAACGTCTCCAAGCACTTCGGGCGGCGCGCGCTGCTCGTCGACGCCTCGTTCCAGCTCGACCCCGGCGAGAAGGTCGGGCTGCTCGGGCCCAACGGCGCCGGCAAGACCACGCTCTTCCGCCTGATCGTGGGGGAGGAGGACCCCGACGGCGGGCAGGTCTCGGTGCCGAAGAGCGCCACGATCGCCTACTTCCGCCAGGACGCGGGCGAGATGACCGGGCGGCGCGTGCTCGACGAGGCCATCCTCGGCAGCGGGCCGCTCGGCGCGCTGCACCTCGAGCTGGCCGAGCTCGAGGCGGCGCTGGCCGACCCCGCGCGCGAGCACGAGCTCGACACGCTGCTCGAGCGCTTCGGCGAGGTGCAGGGCGACTACGCGCAGCAGGGCGGCTACGAGCTCGAGGCCCGCGCGCGCGAGGTGCTGCACGGCCTGGGCTTCCGCGACGCGCAGATCGAGGGCGACGTGGGCGAGCTGTCGGGCGGCTGGCGCATGCGCGTCGCCATCGCGAAGGTGCTCATCGGCCAGCCCGACGTGCTGCTGCTCGACGAGCCCACCAACCACCTCGACCTCGAGTCGATCCTGTGGCTGGAGGAGTTCCTGCGCGGCTCGCGCTCGGCCGTGCTGATGACCTCGCACGACCGCGAGTTCCTCAACCGCACGGTGACGCGGCTGGTCGACCTCGACGACGGCGAGCTCGTCTCGTACACCGGCGACTACGACTTCTACGACGGCCAGCGGGCCGAGCGCGCCGCGCGCCAGGAGGCCGCCTTCACGCGCCAGCAGGCGATGCTCAAGAAGGAGGAGCGCTTCATCGAGCGCTTCGAGAAGCACGCCGCCAAGGCCGCGCAGGTGCAGTCGCGCGTCAAGAAGCTCGAGAAGATCGAGAAGCTCGAGCCGCCGCGCCGGCGCGTGCTCGTGCCCTTCAAGCTCCCCGACGCGCCGCGCTCGGGCAACGACGTCGTGACCATCGCCGGCCTGCAGAAGCGCTTCGGCGACCAGGTCATCTACGACGGCCTCGACCTCGAGGTGAAGCGCGGCGAGCGCTGGTGCGTGATGGGCCAGAACGGCGCGGGCAAGTCGACGCTCATCAAGCTCGTTGCCGGCGTGATAGAGGCCGACGGCGGCAGCGTGCGCCTGGGCGCCTCGCTGAAGCTCGGCTACTTCGCGCAGTCCTCGCTCGAGGTGCTCGACCCGTCGCTGACCGTCTGGGAGACGATCGACTCGGCCTTCCCGACCGCGACGCTGGGCAGCAAGCGCAACCTGCTCGGCGCCTTCGACTTCCCCGGCGACGAGATCGAGAAGCCCGTCTCGGTGCTCTCGGGCGGCGAGCGCTCGCGCCTCGTGCTGGCGCGCATGCTCTACGACCCGCCGAACTTCCTCGTGCTGGACGAGCCGACCAACCACCTCGACCTCGCCACCAAGGAGATGCTGGTGCGGACGCTGACGGCCTACGAGGGCACGATGCTCTTCGTCAGCCACGACCGCACCTTCCTGCGCGGCCTCGCGACGAAGGTGCTCGACCTCGCCGGCGGCGGCGACGAGCGCGGCCGCAAGCCGCTCGTCTTCCACGGCGACTACGCGAGCTGGGTCGAGCGCACCGGCCACGAGGCGCCGGGGGTCTGGCACTAGGCGCGCCGTCAGTCGCCGTCGGCCGGCGTCGCCGTCACGCGGTAGGCCTGCGCCTCCGCGTCCCAGCGCAGTCCGAGCTCGGCGAAGCGCGCGCGCAGGCGCGCCCACGGGACGCCGAGCTCGAAGGGCGAGGGGTAGCCGTGGTTCGCGTAGTGCGGCAGCGGGAGCGCGTCGAAGCCCGTCTGCGCCCGTAGGCCTTCCCAGAGCTGCCAGCGCGCGAAGGGGAGCCGCGTCTCCCACCAGGCCTCGCCGGCGAGCGCTTCGAGGTCGGCGAGCGGTGCGTCGCCAGGGACGAGCGACGCCGCGCGCAACACCGCGTGCGTCTCGATCCAGGCGAGCCAGCGGTCGAGGTTCGTATCCGGTCCCGTCCGCCCCGAACGCCAGCCGGGCAGGAAGTAGGGCAGGCCGCCGACCTCGACCAGCGGGTAGTGCCGGCCGGGGAAGCCCGGCGGCGGCGCGGGCTCGACCCTCCCCGTGACCACGGCGGGGAGCTGCTCGACGTCGGCCGCGCGCGGCTCGAACAGCGCCGCGGCCACGAGGAAGACGCGCTCGCGCAGCGCCAGGTCGGGGCTGCGCGGGTCGTACGGACCGTGGTAGCGCGCGTAGCCGCCGTCTCGAGCGATCGCCAGGTAGTCGCGCAGCTCGCGCAGCGCGTCGTCGAAGCCCAGCGCGTGCAGCTCGTTCACCGCGCGTGCGAGGGCGATCGGGTCGTAGCACCACGGGCAGCACACGGGCGCCGCGTTGATCCGCGCGAGCGCGGGGCGGAGCGGATCGGGCCCCGGCACGACGAGGCGCGTCACGCTCTGCGGGAGCAGCAGGCGCGCGGGGTGCGGGTCCCAGCCCCCGTAGCGCACCTGCTCGGGCGGCCCGACGGTGGAGAGCTCGAGCCCGACCTGCAGCGCGACGCTCGCGCCGACCGCGCGGCGCACCTCGTGCAGCTCGATCAGCGCCTCGAAGCGTCCGTCCGCGTCGAGGTTGGGCCGCTCGTCGGACGCCACGTCGAAGGCGTCGAACCAGGCGTCCGGCCGCCCGAGCGTCGGCGCCGTGGTGGGCCAGACGACCGTGGTCGCTTCGTCGAGGCGCTGCGCCCAGTCGAGGTCGGGCCCCGGCCGCCGCGCGAGCAGCACCTTGGCCCGGCAGCGTCGCCAGTCGGGCGCGTCGTTCGGCGTGTCACCGGTGCGCACGACGCGACCGGAGATCGCGAGCCGCGGCTCGGCGCGCTCGCGGTCACCCTCGCAGTCGGGATAGACGACGCGCGGCGCGTCCCACTCGACCACCAGGCTCTCGCGCAGCGCGCGCACCGGCGGCGAAGGGCCGGGGCCTTGGAGCGAGGCGACGAGGCCGAGCGCGACGGCGAGGCGCATGGGCACCAGTCTAGCGCCGCCGGCCCGGCCCGGCGTCGCGGCCCCGCGCGGTTGCACTCCGCGCGCCCGCCGCGCATCCTCCTCGCGTGCGCGTCCTGCTCGTCAGCCACAACTACCCGCCGGCGCACACCGCCGGGACCGAGGTCTACACCGCGAACCTCGCGCGCGGGCTGCGCGCGCGCGGGCACGAGGTGGTGGTGTTCTGCGCGGAGAAGGACGTGGCGCGGCCGCACCTCTCGCTGCACGTGCGCGAGCACGAGGGCGTGCGCGTGCTCGAGCTGGTCAACAACCTGCACTACGCGAGCTTCGCCGAGACGTGGGACCTGCCGGCGGTGGACGAGGTCTTCGCGCGCGTGCTCGACGAGGTGCGCCCCGACGTGGTGCACCTGCAGCACCTGCTGTACCTGTCGGTCGGCGTGGCCGAGCGCGCGCGCGCCGCGGGCGCGACGGTGGTGATGACGCTGCACGACTTCTGGCTGCAGTGCGCGCGCTTCGGCCAGCGGCTCGCGGCCGACGGCACGCTGTGCGACGAGGTCGACGTCGCGCGCTGCGCCGCGTGCCTGGCGAGCTTCCGCTACGCGAACTCGGCGCTCGAGCAGCGCCTCGCCGGCTGGATCGCGGGCGTCAAGCGCGCGACCGGCGTCGACCTCGCCGGGCCGGCGCGGGCGGCGGGGGACTGGTGGCGCGCGCGCGCGGCGAAGGAGCCCGCGCCGGCCGACCCCGCGCAGCTCGCCGAGCTCGAGGCCGCCGTGCGCGCCGCGGCGCAGGCCTGCGCGCGCAGCTCGTCGCGAGCGTCGAGCGCTTCCTCGCGCCGAGCGCCTTCCTGCGCGACGAGCTGGTGCGCTGGGGCCTGCCGGCCGAGCGCACCGCGCAGCTCGCGACCGGCGTCGACGTCGCGGCCTTCGCGGGCCGCGCGCGCCGCGCGGCGACGTCCTGCGCATCGGCTTCCTCGGCAGCCTCGTGCCCGTGAAGGGCGCGCACGTGCTGCTCGAGGCCTTCGCCGGGCTCGCGCCCGAGCTGCGCGCGCGCGCGCGGCTCGAGGTGCACGGCCCGCCCTCGCACGACGCGGCCTACGCGGCGCGGCTGGCCGAGCTCGCGCGTGCGTCGGACACGCGGCTCTTCGGTCCGGCCTCGCGCGCCGAGGTGCCGGCGCTGCTGCGCGGCCTCGACCTGCTCGTCGTGCCGAGCCTGTGGTACGAGAACCGCCCGCTCGTGATCCTCGAGGCGCAGGCCGCGCGCACGCCGCTCGTCGTGAGCGATCTGGGCGGCATGGCCGAGCTCGTGCGCGACGGAGAGAGCGGGTACCGCGTGCCGGCCGGGGACGTGGAGGCGCTGCGCGCGCTGCTCGCGCGCCTCGTCGCCGCGCCCGCGGAGCTCGACGCGCTCTACGCCGCGCCGCCGCACGTGCCGACGCTCGACGAGCACACCGACGCGGTGCTCGCCGTCTACCGCGAGCTGCGCGACGCGCGATGAAGCTGCTGCTCGCCGTCCACGGCTACCCGCCCGAGCTCGTCGGCGGCACCGAGCTCGCCGCCGAGGGCCTCGCGCGCGGGCTGGCCGCCGCGGGGCACGACGTGACCGTCGTCGCCGCGAGCCTCGCGCCACGGACGCCCGGCGCGGTGCGCGTCGAGCGCGGCGAGCAGGACGGCGTGCGCGTGGTGCGCGTCACGCGCCCCGACCTCTACCACGACCACTGGCAGAAGAGCCGCAGCGTGCGCGTGAACGCGGTGTTCCGCGAGCTGCTGCGCGAGCTCGCGCCCGACGTCGTGCACGTGCTGCACTGGCTGCGCCTCTCGCGCGAGCTCGTCGCCGTCGCCGCGCGCGCGGGCGTGCCGAGCGTCGTGAGCCTGAACGACGCGTGGACGAGCTGCCCGCTCGGCTTCCGCGTCGACCCGCGCAGCGGCGCGGTGTGCGAGCGCGAGTACGGCGGCACGGCCTGCGTGCCGTGCGCGGGCAGCGTGCCGCCGCGCACGCCGTGGGTGCCGCTCGAGGCCGCCTTCCTCGAGGCTCGGCCGCGCGAGCAGGACCTCGCGCGCGAGCTCGCCTGGGCGCGCGTGCTGCTCGCGCCGAGCCGCGCGCACGCCGCGCGCCTCGCGCGCTTCACCTTCGGGCTGACGGCCGAGCGCCTGCGCGTCGTGCCGCCGGCCGCGCCGGCCTTCAGCGCGCCCGCGCGCGTCGAGCCGGCCGCGCCGCCGCCGCTCGTCGTGCTCGCGCTCGGCGCGCTGTCGCCGCTCAAGGGCAGCGACCTCCTGCTCGCGGCCGCGCGCGACCCCGCGTCGCCGGCCGCGTGCGCCTCGTGCTGGCCGGGCGCGAGGAGCGGCCGGGCTGGCTCGCGTCGGTCGTCGGCGATGCGCAGGGCCGAGGCGGTCAGGGCGTACGCGCCCGCCGACCTCGCCGACGCGTCGACGCGCGGGCGCCGCCGCGCGCCGCGCACGTCTTCACCAGCGTCGCGCGCGCCCGAAGCTTCGGGCTCGTGCTCGACGAGGCGCGCGCGCTCGGCCTGCCCGCGGTGCTCCCGCGTCACGGTGCGTTCGTCGAGCGCGCCGGCGCGGACACGCTGCTCTTCGAGCCGGGCGACGCGCGCGCTCGCCGGCGCGTGGGCCGAGCTGCTCGACGCGCCGGGGCGCCTCGCCGCGCTGCGCGCCGCGGTCGCGCCGCCCACGCGCGTCGGACGTGCTCGCCGCGCACCTCACCGCGTACGAGGAGGCGGCACGCCTCGGGCCGCCGCCCGCCGCCGCCGCGCCCGACGACGCCTGGTACGCCGAGCGCATGGCGCTCTTCGCCGAGGAGAGCTGGGACCGCGCGCTCTCCGAGACGGACGCGCGCGCGCTGGGGCTCGAGCCGTGACCCGCCGCCTCGCGCGCGGTAGCCGCAGCATGCCCTCGCTCCCGACCTCGACGATCGCGCTCCTTGCGCTGCTCGCGCTCGCCGCGTGCGGCGCGCCCGGCGACGCCCGCGCGCACGACGCGGCGCCGCTCACCGCCGAGGCCGAGTTGCCGCCCGACTACCGCGACGCGTGGCGGGCGTGGTACGACGACGCGCCGGAGTGGGGGACGTGGCGCGAGCGCGCGCTCGCGGACCCGCACCTCGCGGCCTTCCTCGTCGACAACCTGCTGCGCGTGATGGTCAAGTTCTACGACCACGCCGCGCTCACGCAGGCGAAGGACCTCCCGGGCTACTTCGAGCGCGCGCAACGCGAGCTCTTGTACCTGCGCGACGCGTCCGGTCCGGTGCTGGTCGAGCTCGTGCGCGTCGGCGACGGCGTCGTCAGCGTGCTCGCCGGCGACCTGCTCGTGCGCATGGACGACGCGCGCTGGACGCTCGCCACGCTCGCGCTGACCGAGGACGCCGCGCCCGAGGTGCGCCGCCGCGCGCTCGAGCTGTGCGCGCGCCTGCCGCACGCCCACGGCGACGAGCCGCGCGTGCTCGCGCGCCTCGAGCCGCTCGCGCTCGCGGACCCGGAGTGGCACGTGCGCGCGCAGGCCGTGCGCGCTCTTGGCGCGCGCGCGCTCGCCGGCAGCGACCTCGTCGTCGTGCGCCGCGTCCTCTCGCGCGCGCTCGCCGACGACGACCGCGCGGTGGCGCTGGAGGCCGCGCGCCAGCTCGCCGCGTCCGTGGACCTCGGCGCCGTGCCGGCGTTGCTGAACCAGCTCGAACGCCGCGAGCGCGCCGCCGAACCCGAGCTCACCGTCGTGCGCGGCCTCGACGAGGCGCTGGCCCGCGTGACCGGCGTCCAGGGCCTCCACGGCGCCCGCGCCTGGCGCGCCTGGTGGCGCGAAAACCGCCCCTGAACGGCGGTTCCGGGCCCTCGCAGAGCGTAGAGTGGGCTCGTGCGCGGCCCCGGCGGCCGCGCGCCTCCGCCTCTCCCGCCCCCCGCACAGCCCGCCCCAGCGTCCATGGCCGAGTGGAAGATCCGCCGTCGTCACGGAGAGTGCTCCACCTGCCAACGGGCCTTCGAGGACGGGGAGCGCCACGCCTCGTCGTTGCGCTTCGACGAGGAGCAGGCGCTGGTGCGCGAGGACCTCTGCCGCGCCTGCTGGCGCGCCGGGGACGAGGCGAACTACGTGTTCTGGTGGTTCACGCACCACACCGCGAACCGCCGCACCACGGTGCAGCTCGACCTCGGCAGCCTGGAGCGGCTGTTCCTGGAGCTCGCCGGCCGCGAGGAGGAGACGCTGCGCGAGCTGCGCTACCTGCTGTGCCTGCTGCTGATGCGCAAGCGCCGGCTGAAGCTGGTGCGCGTGCAGCGCGGCTCCAAGGGCGAGCGCCTGGTCGTGCGCCGGCCGCGGCGCCAGGAGGACCTCGAGGTGTGGGTCTTCGACTTCACGCCCGAGCGCATGGAGGAGCTGCGCACGCGCCTGCAGGAGGTGCTCGACGGCGTGGGCGGCGACGAGGAGGGCGAGGGCGCGTCCGGGGCCGACGGGCCCGGTAGCGGCGAGGACGTCGAGGCGCGCGCGGAGGACGGTCCCGCGCCGGCCGACGAGGGCGCGCTCGAGCACGAGGTCGAGGACCGCGTCGACGACGAGGCGCCGGCGGAAGAACTCTCGGCCCGCGAGGGCTGAGGTCGCGCGCCCCCGACCGGGGGCGCCGGGGGAGGGCGGCGCGGCGGCGCCGTAGACGGGCGCTGGGATCGAGCCCCACCCCCCGCTCCACCTCCACGGAACTGGCCCCCTTGCGTGGGCACGCCGGGTGGGAGGACCGCCTCAAGTCGCTGGCAGCGATGGGGTTGCGAGGGCGGGCTGGTACCCGAGGGCCTGGGGCGGGGGCTGCGAGGCGCGGGGGGTCGCGGAACCCGCCGCGCGGAGCTCAGCGGACGCTCATCGGCCGGCCGCGGAGCGGCGTGCCCATCGAAGGGGGCCAGTCCGCTCGGATTCCCGGGCCTGGGGCGCAAGTTTTCTCGCCCTTTCTCACCCCCTCCTCCAACCCCATCCATCGGCGTTGTAGGCCGCACACGCCCTCGACACCACTACATCTAGTGGTGCCTCCGCGCCCCCCTCCCGGCCCTCCCGGACCCGCTCGCGCATTTCGCATCGCAGGTCATGGACACGGTCCGTGAACAGGCTTTGAATACCTCCGTGGGGCAAAGTGGTGCAAAGTGGGGCTCGTGGGGCGCGACCCTCCTCCGAGGGGGGGGATGGTGGCGCGCCTCCGCTCCTGCCCGGGAGGAGTCGTGATGTTCTACGACTCCTCCACCCACACTCTCGACGCGAAGAACCGCGTCTTCGTGCCCAAGCGCTTCCAGCAGGCTCTCGGTCGCGACGCCGACGGGAACATGGTGGCCTTCCTGACCCGCGGTCTGGACGGCTGTCTGTTCCTGTTCAGCGAAGCCGGCTTCGAGCGCGCCGTGGAGCGGCTCGACACGCAGGCGTTCACTGGGCCCGAGCAGCGTAGCATGCAACGGCTGTTCTTCTCGAACGTGACGCGCGTCCAGCTCGACGCCTCGGGGCGCCTGCTCATCCCCGAGAAGCTGCGCGAGGTCGCGCAGCTCGACAAGGACGTGGTCATGGTCGGCGTGGTGCACCGCGCCGAGATCTGGCAGCGCGAGCGCTGGGAGCGCCTGCAGGCCGAGCTCGAGGATCGCTTCGACCAGCTCGACCAAGTGCTCTGCGAGGGCGCACGGCCCGGGGGGAGTCCGGCCTAGCGGCCGGGCGGGAGGAGATGAGGGGCGTGCACGCGAGACGCGCGATGGCCGAGGAGCCCGAAGCGGACGCGCGACCGGTCCACCTGCCGGTGCTGCCGGAGGAGGTGCTCGACGGGCAGCTCGCCGGGCGCGATCCGCAGGCGCTCACGGGCTGGTTCGTCGACGGCACGACCGGCGCGGGCGGGCACGCGGAGGCGCTGCTCGAAGCGTGCCCGGGCGTGCACCTGCTCGGCATCGATCAGGACCCCGAGGCGCTCGGCCTCGCCACCACACGGCTGGCGCGCTTCGGCGAGCGCGTGCGCCTGCGTCGCGCGCGCCTGTCGGAGCTGTGCCGCGTGATCCGCAAGGAGCGCATCGGCCGCCTCGCGGGCGTGCTGCTCGACGTGGGCGTGTGCTCGCTGCACCTCGATCGCCCCGAGCGCGGCTTCTCGTTCCTCGAGGACGGCCCGCTCGACATGCGGATGGATCCCAGCCGCGAGCGCACCGCGGCGGACATCGTCAACCACTGGGACGAGAGCGACCTCGCCGACCTCCTGTACTACGAGGGCGACGAGCGCGCCGCGCGCAAGATCGCGCGCGCGCTGTGCCAGGCGCGCCGCCGCGCGCCGTTCCTGCGCACCGCCGCGCTCGCCGAGGAGATCGCGCGCGCCATGGGGGGCGTGCACGGCAAGACGCACCCCGCGACGAAGAGCTTCCAGGCGCTGCGCCGCGCGGTGAACGAGGAGGGCGACGAGCTGATCGCCGGCCTCGAGGCGGCCGAGCACTGGCTCGACGACGGCGGCAGCCTGTGCGTGATCTCGTTCCACTCGGGCGAGGATCGCGTGGTGAAGCGCTTCTTCCAGCAGGGCGCGAAGGAGGGCCGCTGGGAGCTCGTGAACAAGAAGCCGCGCAGCGCGAGCGCCGGCGAGCTGCGGCAGAACCGCCGCGCGCGTTCGGCGCGGCTGCGCGTGGGCCTGCGCCGGCGCAAGGGAGGTGCCGCGTGACGCGCACCTTGCTCTCGCTGATGCTGTGCGGCCTGTGCCTCGCCGTCGGGCTGTACACCGCGCAGGTGCAGGCGCAGAACTACGCCAAGGGCGCCGAGCTCGACGCGATCAAGTCGCGCTGCGACCTGCTCGAGGCGACGAGCGAGCGCTCGCAGTACGAGCTCGGCCTGCGGCTGGACGCGGTGCGCCGCGCGCTGCCCGCCGAGCTGGCCGTGGAGCCCGAGGAGGCCGCCGAGTGAAGCGCCCCTCGTTCGAGTCCGCGTCGGGCCTGCGCCCCGCGACCGCGTTCGTCGGCGTGGCGGCGGTGCTCGTGCTCGTCGTCGCGCGCGCGTTCGCGCTCGTCGAGGCCGAGCGCGCGCGCGCGGAGAAGCCGTCGCGCACGGCGAGCCGCGCGCTGCCGGCGCCCGACTTCGACCTGGTGGACCGCAACGGCCGCGAGCTGGCCATGTCGGTGCAGCGCATGGACCTGTGCCTGTCGCCGCGCGCGATGTGGCAGGCCCACACGCCGCGACACATGGCCGAGCAGCTCGCGGGCTTCCTCGTCGACGAGCACGGCGCGCCGATGACGCCCGACGCGCTGCTCGACGTGTTCCTGCCGACCTCGGAGGAGCGGCCGGGCTGGATCTCGCTCTCGCACCCGCGTGGCGGCGAGGGCGGCTGGCGGCTGGACTTCGCGATGGCGAGCCGCGTGCGCGCCTGGACGCGGGAGCTCGGCATCGAGGACGGCTTCCAGCTCGTGCGCGAGGGCGACCGCCCGGTGTGGGAGCTGTGGTGGTGCCCCGAGCTCGTGCTCTCCGAGGCGCGCCGCGACGCGAGCGACGGCGACCCCGCGGAGCACGTGAGCGCGTGGGAGTGGGGGCGCACGTTGGCCGAGGGGCTCGGGCGCGCGTTGTGGCCCGACCTCGAGGTCTTCCGGAAGACGACCAACTGGGAGGAGCGCGAGCAGCAGCACGCGCGCATGTGGCGCGCGCTGATGCCCGTCGCCGACGCGGTGGTCAGCCGCGGCGTGCGGCCCGGCGTCGTGCCCGAGATCCTGAAGGTACTCGATCGCGAGTCGGTGCGTCCGCACCAGATGCGCGTCGACTTCGAGCACGAGCGCGTGTACCCCACGCGCGGCGACGAGGCCGGCGAGGCCGCGTTCGCGCTGCTGGGCGACTGGCGTCACCTCTCGAACGCGGAGGCGACGGCGCAGGCGCTGGAGCTCGTGCCCGCGGACGACGAGGCGTCGGAGGCGCGGCGCGACCGCACCCGCCGCGAGCTGCTCGAGCGCAAGTTCCCGCTCAACGGTCTGGAGGGCGTGTCCGCGACGCTGCTCGAGGGCGACGCGTTCGCCTACATCGCGCCGCAGCGCGCGAGCTACGACTTCCTCCGCAACCGCACCGCGATCCACGGCTCGCGGCGCTACTACGTCGGCGAGGCGCGCGAGGGGCGCACGCCCGTCGTGCGCAGCACGCTCGACGCCGAGCTGCAGACGTTCCTGCACGAGAGCCTGGTCGGCGCGCGGCGCGAGAACGACGCGGCGCTCGCGATGGGCATCGTGGTCGACGTGGCGACCGGCGACGTGCTGGCCGTCGACGGCGTCAGCGAGCCCGCGACGTGGGAGTTCCTGCCCACGTGGCACCTCTTCACGCCCGGTTCGACCTTCAAGGTCGTCGTCATGGCGACCGCGCTCGACGCGCACCAGGTGAGCTGGGGTGACGACTTCGACACGTTCGACGGCAACTACAGGATTCCCGGCAGCAGCCGCGTGATCCACGAGGCGCGCGGCGCACCGGTCGGTCACATCCCGGCGTGGAAGGCGCTGGCCTACTCGGTCAACGCGGTGATGGTGCAGATCGGCATGAAGGTCGACGACGACTACTTCGCCGACAAGCTGCGCCGCCTGGGCTACGAGGCGCGGCCGGGCAGCGGCGTCGGCGCCGAGCGCGAGGGCGACGTGCCCGACCTGCCGTGGAAGGGGCCGCAGTCGCACGCGTCGGTGTGCTTCGGTCACGAGCTCTCCGTGTCGCTGTGGCAGCACGCCGCGGCGCTGGCCACGATCGCGCGCGGCGGCGAGTTCCTGCCGCTGCGCCTGGTCGACGCGGTCGAGTGGAACGGCGAGGTGCGCGAGCTCCCGCTGCCCGAGCGTCCCGACCGCGTGTTCGCGCCGGAGACGTGCGAGACCGTGCGCGAGATGATGCGCATGGGCGCGCTCGAAGGCACGGGCAAGCGCCTCTACCAGGCCGAGCTCGACCTCGGCACCCCGATCGAGCTGCGCAGCAAGACCGGCACGACCGAGAAGAAGCCGAGCGAGCCCTGCCTGCACCTCGAGCTCGCGCGCAACGCGAACAACCTGGGCAAGCACAAGGGCGAGCCGGGCTTCGAGACCTTCAAGCAGATGATGCAGCGGCAGCTCAACGAGGGGGCGCCGCACTCGCGCGCGTGCTACACCTCGTCGATCTGCCTGCTCGGGCGCGTCCCGGGCGAGGAGCGCGAGCTCATGGCGCTGGTCGTCGTCGAGGAGCCGCGCGGCAAGGGCAAGTTCGGCTCCGACGTCGCGGGCCCGACCGCCGTCGCGCTGCTGAAGGAAGGCCTCGGGCTGACGCGTCACGGCTTGCCGCTGTCGCGCTTCACCGACGACGCGCGGGACTACGGCTACGAGGACGCGCGCGCGACGGCGCTCGCCGATCACCCCTGGGCGCAGCGCGCGGGAGCGGAGCAGTGATGCTGAGCGCTCTCGTGCGCGAGCTCGGCGGGACCTGCCGCCTCGAAGGGCCGGGCCCCGACGTCGTCGGCGTGGCGCTCGACAGCCGCTGCGTGCGGCCCGGCGACCTGTTCGTCGCGCTGGGCGGCACGCGCGACGACGGGCGGCGCTACGTCGCGGACGCGCTCGCGCGCGGCGCCAGCGCGCTGCTCGTGAACGAGCCCGTCGAGGGCGTCGGCGTGCCGACCTGGGTGCACCCCGAGGCGCGCGCGATCGCGGGCCGCGCGGCCGCGCTCGTGCAAGGCCGCCCCGCGTTCGGCATGCACGTCGTCGCCGTCACCGGCACGAACGGCAAGACGACCACCGCGCACCTGACGGGGCAACTGCTGGAGGCCTGCGGCTTCCGCCCGGCCGTGCTCGGCACCGCGGGTCACCGCCTCGCCGGCGGCGTGACGCTCGAAGCGTCGCACACGACGCCCGACGCGCCCACGCTGCAAGCGCTGCTGCGCCGTCACCGCGACGCGGGCGGCGACGCGGTCGTGCTCGAGGCGAGCTCGCACGCGCTCGCGCAGGAGCGGCTCGCCGGGCTCGACGTCACCTGCGCCATCTTCACCAACCTCACGCGCGATCACCTGGACTACCACGGCGATCTCGAGCAGTATGCGCGCGCGAAGGCGCGGCTGTTCGAGGGGCTCGGCGGCGACGCCGTCGCCGTGCTGAACGCCGACGATCCGCACACGCCCACGATGCGCGCCGCGGCCGAGCGGGCCGGCGCGCGCATCTTCACGTACAGTACGCAGTCGCCCGCCGACCTGCGCGCCTCCCTCGCGGGAACCGACCTCGTCTCAACGTACCTGACGCTGAGTGGGATGGGGATTTCACTGGACAGGCTACGGCTAGACCTGTTGGGTCGGTTCAACGTCGAGAACGCGCTGGCGGCGATGGCTGCTGTACTGCTGTCGGGTGCGAGCCCTTCCGCCATCGTGGAAGGGCTCGCAGCCGTCTCTCCACCTCCCGGCCGCCTCGAGCGCGTCTCGACGGGGGACCGGGGCTTTCACCTCTTCGTGGACTACGCGCACACCGAGGACGCGCTGCGGCGCGTGCTGGGCGTGTTGCGTGACGCCATGGAGAAGGACGCCGGCCGCCTCACGGTGGTCTTCGGCTGCGGCGGGGACCGCGACCGGGGCAAGCGCGCGCCCATGGGCCGCGCGGCTTCCGAGCTCTGCGACGCGCTCTGGATCACGAGCGACAACCCGCGCGGCGAGGACCCGCTGGCCATCATCGACGACATCCGCGCAGGTGTGTCGGGCGCGGCGCAGGTCACGGTCGAACCGGACCGACGCCGCGCCATCCAGCGCGCGCTGCAGGAGGCGCGCCCTGGCGACGTCGTGCTGATCGCCGGCAAGGGTCACGAGACCCGGCAGGTGATCGGCGACGTGACCGTGGAGCTCGACGACCGCGTCGTCGCGCGGGAGGCCCTGGCGTGATCCGCTTCACGGGGGCCGAGCTCGTCGCGTGTGCCGGCGTGGCCGAGCTGCGCGCTCCCGCGGCGCCCGCGCTCACCGGCGTCAGCACGGACACGCGCGCCCTCCCCGAGGGCGCGCTCTTCGTGGCCCTCTCGGGCCCGAACTTCGACGGCAACAGCTTCGCCATGGAGGCCGCGCGGCGCGGCGCTCGGGCGGTGTGCCTGCGCGGCACGCCCGAAGAGCTCGCACCGCGGGTCGCGGAGCTCCCTGTCGAGGTCGGAGTGTACGCGAGCATCGACCCGCGTCGCGTCCTCTCCGACCTCGCCTCCTTCCACCGCTCGCGCCTGGCGATCCCGGTCGTCGGCATCACCGGCTCGTGCGGCAAGACCACCACCAAGAACATCCTGCTCGAGCTGCTCGCGCCGCTGCGCCGCGTGGTGGCCTCGCCGAACTCGTTCAACAACGACATCGGCGTGCCGCACACGCTGTTCCTGGCGGACGAGGAGACCGAGGTGCTGGTGGTGGAGATGGGCACGAACCACCCCGGTGAGATCGCCGCGCTGTGCCGCACCGCGCGGCCCGAGGGCGGCATCATCACGAACATCGGCGCGTCGCACCTCGAGGGCCTGCTCTCGGAGGAGGGCGTGGCGACGGAGAAGGGCGAGCTCGCGGCGTGCCTGCCGAGCCGCGGCTTCTGCGTGCTCAACGCCGACTGCCGCTTCATGCCGCGCCTCGCGGCGATGACCGGCGCGCGCGTGCTGACGTTCAGCGTCGACGGCGCGGGCGACCTCGACGCGCGCAACGTCTGGTTCCACGCCGGCGGCACGACCTTCGAGCTGCGCGGCCGCGAGGTGACCTCGCCGCTGCTCGGCCTGCACAACGTCCAGAACCTGCTCGCGGCGCTGGCCGCCTGCGAGGGCCTAGGCTTCGCGCTGGACGACGTGCTACCGCAGGTCTCGCGGCTGTCGGGCGGCCGCCGGCGGCTCGAGCTCAAGCAGCTCGGCGCGCTGGCCGTCTTCGACGACACGTACAACGCCAACCCCGAGTCGGCGAAGGCGAGCGTTCGCGTGCTCGCGGGCATGCACGGCTACGGTCGGCGTGTGCTCGTGCTGGGCGACATGCTCGAGCTGGGCGAGCGCGCGGCCGAGTTGCACCACGCGGTGGGCGAGCTCGTCGCGAAGTGCGAGCTCGACCTCTGCCTGCTGGTGGGGGAGCTGACGCGCGCGACGGCGGCGGGCGCGCTCGAGGGCGGGCTGGCACGCGAGGCGATCGTGCACTGGACCGGCGTCGAGGACGCGCGGCGCGAGCTGCCCGCGCTGCTGCGCGACGGCGACCTCGTGCTCGTCAAGGGCAGCCGGCGCGTGGGGCTCGAGCGGCTCGTGGCCGACCTCGAGGCGCGCTACGCGCGGGAGGGCGTGCGGTGATCCCGGCGCTGCTCGAGGACTGGCTGGGCGTGCGCCTGTTCGGCTACATCACGTTCCGCGCGGCGGCGTGCGGGCTGACGGCCTTCCTGCTCGCGCTCTGGTGGGGCGCGCCGACGATCCGCTGGCTCAAGGCGCACCGCGTCACCGAGAACCTCGAGAAGACCGACCTCGTGCCGATGCCGACGCGCCCCGGCCAGGTGGACAAGCGCGACACGCCGACGATGGGCGGCAGCTTCCTCGTGGCGGCGTTGCTCGCCGCGGTGCTGTGCTGGGGACGCCTCGACAACGTGCACGTGATCCTCGCCGTGGCCCTGACCGCCGGCATGGCGGCCGTCGGCTTCGTCGACGACTTCAAGAAGCTCACCGTCCCCGGCTGCAAGGGCATCTCGCCGCGCGCGAAGATGGTCGGGCTGTCGGTGGTCGTGCTGGGCGCGCTCGCGGCGCTGGTCTACTACGCCAGCGCGGCCGGGCGCGACACGCTCGTGAACCTGTACCCGCCGTTCTTCAACGACGCGGTGATCCCGCTGGGCGCGTGGGGCCTCGCCGGCGCGCTGATCTTCGTCGCGTTCCAGTGGCTGGTCGTCGTCGGCACCGCGAACGCGGCGAACATCACCGACGGCCTCGACGGTCTCGCCGCCGGCTGCATGATCATCTCGGGGCTCGCGCTGGCGGTCTTCTGCTACATCAGCGGCCGCTTCGACTGGACCGGCTACCTGGGCCTGCCGCACGTGCCGGCGGCCTCGGAGATGGCGGTGGTCGCGGCCGGTCTGTGCGGCGCGTGCCTGGGCTTCCTCTGGTACAACGCGTTCCCGGCCAAGGTCTTCATGGGCGACTCGGGCAGCCTGCCGATCGGCGGCCTGCTCGCGTGGCTCGCGCTGGTCTCGAAGCAGGAGCTCGTGCTGCCGCTGATCGGCTGCGTGTTCTTCATGGACCTCGGCAGCTCGTGGCTGCAGACGTTCTGGTACCGGCGCAGCGGCGGGAAGCGCGTCTTCACCTGCGCACCGGTGCACCACGGCCTCGAGCGCCACGGCGGGCTGTTCCACGCCGGCGCCGCCCCGTGGCACGAGGTGACGGTCACCGTTCGGTTCTGGATCATCGCCGCCGTCGGCGCGATGGCCAGCTTGGCCCTCTTGAAGGTGCGCTGATGGCTCGGTTCCGCAAGCGTGGGGGTGCGGCCGAGGCCGGCACCGTCGAACACCAGACGACGATCTTCGAGCGCCTGGACGCCTTCGCGCGGCGCGCGGAGTCGGCCGACGCCATGCGCCCGGCGGTCAAGGTGCTGTGCGTCGTGCTGGCGATGATGGGGCTGGGCTTCCTCCTGCAGGCCAGCCACGCGGCGACGACGCTCGACAGCGTCGAGGCCTTCCACGCCGCGCTGCGTCACCAGGCGGTCTTCCGCGTCGGCGCGGTGCTCGCGCTGCTCGTCGGCTTCCGCGTCGGTCCGCGCGGCCTGCGCCCGTTCCTGCCGGCGCTCGTCGTGCTGTCGGCGGCCATGCTCGTCGCGTGCTACGTGCCGGCGCTGAACGACTCGCGCAACGGCTCGCGGCGCTGGGTCTTCATCCCGTTCACGAACATCAGCATCCAGGCTTCCGAGGTGGCGCGCATCGTCCTCGCCGTGTGGGTGGCCGACCGCTGCATGCGGCTCGAGGAGCGCCTCGGCGACCTGCGCCGCGGCGTGGCGCCGATCCTGGCGCTGGGCCTGTTCTTCTTCGCGCTGATCGGCTTCGAGACCGACCTCGGCGGGGCGCTCGTGTTCCTGCTGGTGTTCCTCTCGACGTGGTTCGTCGGCGGCGCGCGCATCGCGCACTTCACGGGCTCGCTCGGCACGCTCGGCGGCGTCGCCATCCTGCTCGCGGTCTCGAGCGTCGAGTACATCCGCGGCCGCATCGACATGTGGTTCGGCGCCGCGAAGAACTCGCAGGTCGAGGACTCGCTGCGCGCGCTCGGCAGCGGCGACCTGTGGGGCGTCGGCCTGGCGCAGGGCCAGTACCGCAACATGCGCCTGCCGTACCAGGACTCGGACTACGTCTACTCGCTGGTGGGCGAGGAGCTGGGGCTGTTCGGCATGGTGCTGTGCACCGGCCTGTTCCTGGCCTTCGTGTGGTTCTCGCTGCGCCTCGTGCTCTCGATCAAGGACCGCTTCGCCGCGCTCGCGGCCTTCGGTCTGCTGCTCTCGGTCGCCCTGCAGGCCATGATCCACATGCAGGTCGTCACGAAGCTCGCGCCCCCCAAGGGCATGACCCTGCCGTTCTTCTCGCACGGCGGGACGTCCCTCATCGTCTCGGCCCTGGCCGTCGGCCTCGCGCTCGGCGCGGCCCGCCAGGAACACCCGCGCGACGCGGCCTAGCCTCCCGATGAAGCCGTCCTCTCGTGCCCTGACGACGTCCTCCACTCCGGTGCGGCGCGCGAACGCCTCGCCGGAGCGACCGCTTCGCCTGCGGCGCCGCGCGCCCCGCCGACGCGGATGCCGTCGCCCTGGCCGCCGAAGCCCTGCTTCGACGAGCTGCTAGCGCTCGCCGCGCGCTCCACTCCGTTTCCACACCTTCGGACCTCCACTCTTCGCTGCCGTGACCATGCAGAGAATCGAACGCTACGGCGTCATCGCCCTGGTGCTGCTCCTGGTGACCATCGCTGCCGTCTCCTTCTGGGAGCAGGACGGCGTCAAGGCCGCCAAGCCCGAGGATCAACTCGCCCAGGCGCCGAAGGAGCGCGTGACGCCGCGCGACGCGGATCGCGCGCTGCCGGCGACGACGCGTCCCACCGACGACTCGCGCGAGCGTCAGCACAACAACGCGCAGCAGAGCCAGAACCGCAGGTACCAGGCGGCCTCGCAGCGCAACCAGGCCGCGCGCGACCTCGAGATGCAGCAGGCCGCCGCGCAGGCGCGCGCCGCGCAGCAGCAGCCTGCGCCGACCACGCCGCCGCCCGCGGCCCAGCCGCAGGACCTGGGCTTCCCGGACGCGCTCACCGAGGCGGCGGGCGAACGCCCCGCGCCGTCGCAGCCCAAGAGCGCGCCGTCGCGCGAGCTCGACGCGGACGCGGGCCTCGAGCGCGACACGCGCGGCATGCACGTGCTCGAGTCGCACGCCAAGCCGGAGCGCGCGGGCGCGCCGCGCACCTACACCGTGAAGGCCGGCGAGACGCTGGGCGAGATCGCCTACGCGCAGCTCGGCTCGAGCAAGCGCTGGCCCGAGCTCGCCGCGCTGAACGGCGGCAAGGAGACGATCTACGAGGGTCAGGTGCTCACGCTGCCCGGCGCCGAGGCCGCCGCCGCGCCGACCCCCGTCGCCGCGGCGCCCAAGTCCGCCGCGCCGGCGACGACCGCCGCGCAGGCCGCGCCGTCCAAGAGCGGCGCCGGCAGCTACACGGTCCGGAAGGGCGACATGCTCTCGGTGATCGCGCAGACCCGGCTCGGCAGCGCCAAGCGCTGGCGTGAGATCGCCGCGCTGAACCCGAAGGTCGACCCCGACCGCCTGCTCGAAGGCACCGTGCTCGTCCTGCCGACCGACGCCAAGCCGACGGCCGCGCTGGTCGCCAGCCGCACGAACGCGCCGGCCCGCGACGCGGGGAGGCGCGTGCGATGAGCTCCGCCCTGCGTTGGAGCTTGCTCCTGGGCTGCCTCGGGCTCGTCGCGCTGACCGCGCGCTCGGCCTGGGACGCCGCGGCCTGCCCCGCGCCGCGCGCGGCGCTCGCCACGGCGGGCTGCGTGCTGCGCACGCCGGCGCTCGCGAGCGCGCACGGCGAAGCGCCGCGCGAGCGCGAGGACCTGGCGCTCGCCGCCGCGCTGAGCGTGCGCGTCGCGTTCGCGGGCGGCGGGACGGGCGGGCACCTGGTGCCCGGCCTGCACCTCGTCGCGCGCGCGCTCGAGGCGCCGGCGCGCCGCCGCTCGAGGACCTGGTGTGGTTCACGAGCGGCGCGCCGTCGAGGAGCGCGTGCTGGCGGAGGTGCCGGCCGCGCTGGCCTGGGAGCGCGTCGCGTTGCCGCTCGAGCCGCCCGGCGGCGGCGCGCCCTCGCGCGTGCGCCTCGCCCTGCGCACGCCCGGCGCCACCTGGCTCGCGCGCCGCGCGCTGCAGCGACACCGCGCCGAGGTGCTGCTCGGCCTGGGCGGCTTCACCACGCTGCCGGCCGCGCTCGCCGCGCGCTCGCTCGGCATCCCCTGCGCGCTGCTCGAGATCAACGCCGCGCCGGGCAGCGCGACGCGCTTCCTCGCGCGCAGCGCCGCGCGCGTGCTGCACGCCTGGCGCGGCACGCTGCCCGGCGGCGGCGAGGACGCGCGTCACCGCCTGACAGGCGCGCCGGTGGCGCCGGCCGTGACGGCCGCGGACGTGCCGAGGAGCGCAAGCCCGAGCTGCGCGCCGCGCTGGGCTTCGACGCCGCGCGCCCACTCGTGCTCGTGCTGGGCGGCAGCCAGGGCGCGCGCAGCCTCAACGACTTCGTGCGCGCACGGCGCCGCGCTGGTCGACGCCGGCCTCTCGCTCTGGCACCAGTGCGGCCGGGGCGCCGCGACGAGGCGCCCGCGCCGGGGCCGCACCTGCGCGTGGAGGAGTACGTGGCGCCCGTGGCGCCCGCGCTCGCCGCCGCGACGCTGGTGCTCTGCCGCGGCGGCGCGTCGACGCTGGCCGAGGTCGCGGCCGCGCGCGTGCCCGCGCTCGTCGTGCCGTACCCGCACCACGCCGACCGCCACCAGGAGCGCAACGCGCGCGAGCTGGGCGCCGGCGTGCGGCTGGTCGACGACGCGGCGCTGGACGCGGCCTTCGCGCGCGAGCTCGCGCGCCTCGCCGGACCCGCCGGGCGCGCCGAGCGCGACGCGATGCGCGCCGCGCTCGCGGCCGCGAGCTCGGCCGACGCCGCCCTGATCCTCTTGCGCGAGCTCGCGACGCTCGCGGGGCGTTGAACGCGCGCCCACGGTTGCTACCTTCCGCTGCGTGACCATGACGAGCACGACCCTCCCCGAGCACATCCACCTCGTCGGCGTGGCCGGCGCGGGCCTCAGCGGCGCCGCGCGCATCCTCGCCGAGCGCGGCCACCGCCTGACCGGTTTCGACCGCGCGCCCTCCGACTTCGCCGCCGAGCTGGCGGCGCTGGGCGTCGACGTGCGCGTGGGGGACGCGACGCGCGCGCCGCTCGGGCGCGAGGTCGAGCTCGTCGTGCGCTCCGCCGCCGTACCGCTCACCGACGCCGACTGCCGCGCCGCCGCCGCGCGCGGGATTCCGGTGCTCAAGTACGCCGAGCTGCTCGGGCGCCTGACGCCGGCGCGCCGCACGCTCGCCGTGGCGGGCACGCACGGCAAGACCAGCGCGAGCTGGATGCTCGCGCACGCGCTGTTCGGCCTCGAGCGCGCGCTGGGCAGCGGCGCGCCGCGCACGGGCTTCCTCGTCGGCGGCCTCGACGGCGCGACGCGCCGCAACGCGCGCAGCGAGGCGCCCGGCGGCTGGTTCGCGGTCGAGGCTTGCGAGTACGACCGCAGCTTCCTGCACCTGCGCCCCGAAGGCGCGCTGGTCACGAACCTCGAGGCCGATCACCTCGACTACTACGGCACGCTCGACGCGATCGAGGAGGCGTTCGCGCGCTTCGCCGACCGCGTGCACCCCGACGGTCTGCTCGTGCTCGGCGACGACGTGCCCGCGCGCGTCGAGAGCGCCTGCGCCGCGCGCACGTGGCGCCTCGGCCGCGAGCTGCAGCTCGAGCTGCTCGGCGAGACGCGCGGGTGCTTCCGCCTGCGCCTGGTCGGGCCCGGCTGGGCCACGCCGCCGGTGCAGCTCGCCGTCCCGGGCCGCTTCCAGGCCGACAACGCGGCGCTGGCGCTGGCGCTCGCGGTGGGCCTCGTCGCGCCCGCGTGGCAGCTCGCGCCCGACGTCGCCGCGGCGGCCGCGGCCGAGGGCCTGGCCGGCTTCCGCGGCGCCGTGCGGCGCTTCGAGCGCTGGGGCCAGGCCGGCGGCGTCGAGGTGATCCACGACTACGCGCACCACCCGACCGAGGTGCGCGTGACGCTCGAGGCCGCGCGCCGCGCTCTGCCGGGCATGCCGCTGCACGTGCTCTTCCAGCCGCACCAGCACAGCCGCACCGCGCGCTTCCTGCCGGAGTTCGTCGAGAGCCTGCGCGGCGTCGACCGCGTGGTGGTCGCCGACGTGTACGGCGCGCGCGCGCACATCGACGCACACTTCGCGGGCGCGCAGGAGCTCGCCGCGCGGCTCGTGCGCGCGGGCGTGCGCGCCGAGGCCGGCGGCGACCTCGCGCAGAGTGTCGCCGCGACGCTGGCCGAGCTACCCGGCGGCAGCGCATTGCTCGTGCTCGGCGCGGGCGACATCGACACGATCCGTGAGGACCTCTTCCGTGAGCTGGCCCTGCGCCGCGGTTCCGAACGCGCCGCTCGCGCCTAGGACGACGATGAAGGTGGGCGGCCACGTCGAGTGGCTGCTCGAGCCCACGTCGCCCGAGGAGCTGCGCGCGGCGTGGCTCGCGGCGCACGAGCACGGCGGCCCCGTGCGCGTGCTCGGCGGCGGCGCGAACCTGCTCGTCGCCGACGGGCGCCTGCGCGGCGTCGTGATCTCGACCGACCGGCTGGACCGCCTGTTCCGGCCGGGCAGCTTCGACGGCGAGCAGCCGCTCGACGCCGACCCCGAGGCGCTGGCGCGCGTGGCGCCGCCCGAGCGCGACGCCGATCCGCGCCTCGTCGCGTGGTGCGGCGCGAGCCTGCCGGGCGTCGTGCGCGCGGCGGGGGAGCTAGGTTGGGCCGGGCTCGAGGGGCTGGTCGGCGTGCCCGGACGGCTCGGCGGCGGCGTCGCGATGAACGCCGGCGGGCGCTGGGGCGAGCTGTGGGACGTCGTCGAGGCGGTGCGCCTGCTGCTGCCCGACGGCACGGTGGTCGACCGCGCGCGCGCCGAGTGCGCGCCGCGCTACCGCAACGGCGGGCTGGGCGAGGCGATCTGCCTGGGCGCCGTGCTGCGGCTCGAGGTCGATCGCGCGCTCGCCGTGCGCGAGCGCATGCGCCAGTACCTGCACGAGAAGAAGGCCGTCCAGCCGGTGACCGAGGCCTCCTCGGGCTGCATCTTCAAGAACCCCGACCCCGAGCACAGCGACGGGCGCTCGGCCGGCAAGCTGATCGACGACCTCGGGCTCAAGGGCCTGGCCCGCGGGGGCGCCGAGGTCAGCCGCCTGCACGGCAACTTCATCGTCAACGCGGGCGGCGCCACGGCGGCCGACGTGCTGGGCCTGATCGAGGAGGTCGTCGCGCGGGTCGCGGCCGGGAGCGGCGTGCGCCTCGAGCGCGAGGTGCGCCTCTGGAGCGCCGAAGCCTGAGTTTCGCGGCCCTCCGCGCGCCCCTCGCGCCGTAGGCCCGGGTACGCTTCTCGTCCGCGCTCTCTCGGGAGGAGCGCGGCCCTCCACGGCCCAGGTCGGGTCGGCGAGGCTCACGTCCCGCAGGAGTTACGACATGTCAGAGCTCGAGCAAGCTCCGCAGGTGGTGGAGCCCTACCCGCTCTCGACGCTGCGCCACTCGGTGGCGCACCTCATGGCCTCGGCCGTCGCCAAGCTCTTCCCCGGCGTCAAGTTCGGCTTCGGGCCTTCGATCGAGCACGGCTTCTACTACGACTTCGACCTGGCCGAGCCGCTGTCCGACAAGGACCTCAAGCGCATCGAGAAGGAGATGCGGCGGATCGCCAAGCAGTCGCCCGAGCTCGTCTGCCACGAGGTCTCGCGCGACGAAGCGCGGCAACGCCTCGTCGGGCAGGACTACAAGCTCGAGGCGCTGGACCTGATCCCGGCCGACGAGAAGATCACCTTCTTCCAGCACGGCGACTGGCAGGACCTCTGCGAGGGCCCGCACATCGACCGGCTCGACCGCGAGTTCTACTTCAAGCTGCAGCACACCGCCGGCGCCTACTGGCGCGGCGACGAGCACAACCCGATGCTGCAGCGCATCTACGGCACGGCCTTCTGGAGCGAGGCGGAGCTCGAGCGACACCTCGCGTGGCTCGAGGAGGTGCGCCTGCGCGACCACCGCAAGGTGGGCGTCGACATGGACCTGTTCAGCTCGCACGCGGAGGCGGGCTCGGGCTTCGTGTTCTGGCACCCCGACCTCGGCGTCGTGCGCCGCGAGCTCGAGGAGTTCTGGTGGGAGCTGCACACCAAGGACGGCTACAAGCCCGTCTACACGCCGCACGTCGCGCGCGAGTCGCTGTTCGCCGTCTCGGGGCACCTCGAGAACTACGCGGACATGATGTACGCGCCCATGGCCATCGACGAGATGCCCTACCGCGTCAAGCCGATGAACTGCCCGGGGCACATCCTGATCTACAAGAACCGCGGGCGTAGCTACCGCGAGCTGCCCATCCGCTGGGCGGAGCTCGGCTCGGTGTACCGCTACGAGCGCTCCGGTACGGTGCACGGCATGTTGCGCGTGCGCGGCTTCACGCAGGACGACGCGCACATCTTCTGCACGCCCGAACAGCTCCCGAAGGAGATCGCCGGCGTGTGCGCGCTGGTCGACAAGATCCTCACGACCTTCGGCTTCGAGTACACGGCGTACCTCGCGACGCGACCGGCGGACAAGACCATCGGCGACGTCGAGGTCTGGGACCGCGCGACGCAGGCGCTGCGCGACGCGGCCGCGATCCAAGGCCTGCCGCTCGTGCTCGACGAGGGCGGCGGCGCGTTCTACGGCCCCAAGATCGACTACAAGATCAAGGACGCCCTGGGCCGCGAGTGGCAGAACAGCACGATCCAGTGCGACTTCAACCTGCCCGAGCGCTTCGACCTCACCTACGTCGACTCCGACGGCGCGAAGAAGCGGCCGATCATGGTGCACCGCGCCATCCTCGGCTCGATGGAGCGCTTCGTCGGCGTGCTGATCGAGCACTTCGGCGGCAAGTTCCCGTTCTGGTGCGCGCCGACGCAGGTCGCCGTGATCCCGATCCGCGAGGAGCACGCCGACTACTGCGCCACCCTGGCGGACCGGCTCACGCGTGAGCCCTTCCGCTGCGACTTCATGGCCGAACCCGTGCACATGAACAAGAAGATCAAGGAGGCGCAGCACCGCCAGGTGCCGTTCATGCTCATCGCCGGCGAGCGCGAGCAGGAGGACGGCACGGTCGCCGTCCGCCGCCGCGGCACGCGCGAGCAGGTGGTCATGCCCTTCGAGGACTTCCTCGAGCTCGCGCGGCGCCTGAAGCAGACGCGCGCGCTCGGGCTCGACTGAGCCTCGACGTGAACGACACGCGGCCGCACCTCGCTCGAGCGGGGTGCGGCCGCGTCGCGTCTCCGGGTCGCGGGGCGGGGGCTCAGTGCGCGGGGCCCGGCTCCCACCAGGCCTCCGGCAGGTGGAGCCTCCGCATCTGCGCGCGCAGGCGCGTGCGAGCGCCCTCGAGCTCCGCAGCGGCGGCGGGGTCGGCGGCCAGGTCGTGGCGTTCGTCCGGGTCGCGCTCGAGGTCGTAGAGCACCTCCTCGATCGCGCCCGCGCGGAAGCGCAGGTACTTCCAGCGGCCGCCGGCGAGCACGAGGTGCGAGGGCGTGTCGTCGGCGAGGAACCAGGGCGGCAGGTACAGGAACTCCTCGCGACCCTCGTCCGCGGGCGGCGGCGCGAGCAGGCTCGTGCCCTCGAGGTCCGCCGGCACCTCGACGCCCGCGGCAGCGAGCACCGTCGGCGCGAGGTCGACGTTGAGCGCGAGGCGCCGCGAGCGCCCGCCGCCCTCGAGGTGGCCGGGCCACGAGACGACGAGCGGCACGCGGATCGAGGGCTCGAACGCGACGCCCTTCTGCGTCAGCCCGTGCTCGCCGACGAGGTAGCCGTTGTCGCTGGTGAAGATCACCAGCGTGTCGCGCGTCAGGCCCTGACGTTCGAGCGCGGCGCGCACCGCGCCGACGACCTCGTCGACGCCGAGCACGAGCTCCCAGTAGCGCCGCAGTTGATCGAGGTAGAGCTCGGGGTGCGTGTGCGCGCCGAGGTTGCGACGCGAGACGAGGTCGCCCGCGTACTCGCGCGGCAGTCGCGCGGCGCCGTCGGCGAAGCTCTCCGGCAACGCGAGCGGCGCGTCGTCGAGCAGGCCGCGGTGACGCGCCGGCGGCAGGAACGGCAGGTGGCAGTTCTTCAGCGAGAGGAACAGCCAGAACGGCCGCTCACCGCGCTCGCGCTCGATGAACTCGACGGCGTACCGCGCGAGCACGTCGGCGCTGTGACCCTCGCCGATCACGGCCTCGCCGTCGACGTTGAGCGGCTGGTCGAAGTACTGGCCCTGACCGTCGAAGCTGACCCAGTGCGCGAAGCCCGGCCGCGGCGCCGCGCCCGGGTTGGGCAGGTGCCACTTGCCGACGAAGGCCGTGTCGTAGCCCGCGCGGCCGAGGAGGTCGGCCATCGTCGCGTGGCGCGCCTGGAAGTCCTCGCGCGGCTGGTTGTCGAACACGCCGGTGGTCGACGCGTACTTTCCGGTCAGCACGCTCGCGCGTCCCGGGCAGCACAGCGAGGTCGTCACGTACGAGCGCTCGAAGACCACGCCCTCGCGCGCCAGCGCGTCGATGGCGGGCGTCGCCAGGAACGCGCTGCCCAGACAGGCCGCGCCGTCGAAGCGCAGGTCGTCGACGTAGATCACGACGACGTTCGGGCGCGCGGCGGCGGCGTCCGCGGCCGGCGCGGGCGCAGGCACGAGCAGCGCGACCAGCAGCGCGAGCGCGAGGAGCGAGGGGCGGGGGCGGACCAAGGCGGCGTGGGCGTGGGGCGGGCGCGCCCGACGACCGGCGCGGCGCGCACGAGAGCGTAGCCGCGCCGCGCGCGAGGCAGAAGCCCGGCCCTCGGCGAGACGGCAGCTTGGCCTCGACGCGACGGACGCGCGGGCCGCGGCGAGACGGCAGGTGAGGCCGCGGCGAGACGGACGCGCGGCCCGCTGCGAGGCGCGCGCGGCGTTGACACCTCTCCCGGGGCGCCGTAGCGTCCGGGCCTTGGTCAGGCTGCACCCGCTCTCCGTGGCGCTCGGCGCCGCCGCCGCGCTCGTCGCCGGCGCGCTGCTCGCCGCGACGCGTACGCCGGCGCGGGGCGCGAGCGCCTCGACGAGCCCGCCGCGCGCCGCGCCCGTGCAGACCGCGTCACAGGCCGAGGCGCCCGTCGCGTGGATCCGTGAGCTGCCCTGCACGCTCGACGCGCCTGGCGCCTACCGGCTGGCGCCCGACTTCCGCGTCGTCGGGGACGCGCCGTGCGTGACGATCGTGGCCAGCGGCGTGCACCTCGACCTCGGCGGCGCGGTGCTCGACGGCGGCGGCGTGCGCGTGCCCGGCGTGCGCGCCTCGGGCGCGCTCGAGGACGTGCGCGTGCGGCGGGGCGAGCTCCTGAACTTCGTCGCCGACGGCGTCGACCTCGCCAGCGTACACGGCGCGCGCCTGGAGGCGCTGAGCTCGAGCAACAACGCCGGCCACGGCATCGTCGTGGGGGACGCGGCCGAGCTCGTCGACTGTCAGACCCACTTCAACTACGGCGGTCGCGGCGTCGTGGCCGGCGACGACGCCGACCTGCGCCGCTGCCGCGCGACGCACAACGAGTACGGCGGCTTCGTGCTCGGCGCGCGCGCCACGCTCGTCGCGTGCGAGGGCTCGAACAACCTCTACGGCGCCGGGGTCGCCGCGGGCGCGGCGGCGACCCTCGTGCGCGTCGAGGCCCACGACAACGACGACGAGGGCCTGCGCCTGGGCGCCGAGGCCGCGGTGGTCGATGGCCGAACGCGCGGCAACCTGACCGCCGGCGTGCGCGTGGGGCCGCGCTCGGTCGTGCGCGCCTGCGAGGCGAGCGAGACGCGCGACGGACCCGGCTTCGCGCTGGCGGCGGGGGCCGAGCTCGTGCGCTCGCGCAGCGTCGCGAACCACGGCCCCGGTGCGGCCCTGGACGGACCGGGCCGCGTGGCCGGCTGCGCGCTGGAGGAGAACCGCGGCGGCGGGCTCACGGCCGTGGGCGCCGCCGAGCTGCGCTCGAACGCGCTGCGCGGCAACCGGAGCTTCGGCCTGCGCGTGCGCGGCGACGGCGCGCTGCTCGTGGCCAACGACGTGAGCGAGGGCGCGGGGCCCGCGCTGTGGCTCGAGGGGCGCGACGGGACGCTGCTGGCGAACCACGTGCGCGGCGAGGTGCGCCTCGCCGACGGCAACGCCACCGGGCCGGCGAGCGGGCCCTGGGCCAACCGCTTCGAGTGAGCGCGGGTCGCGCGGAGCGCCGTTCGCGGGCAAAATCCGCGGGCCGCCGTGCAATAGCCCGGTCGCCCGGTCGCAGCCCGACGGTTCCGCGGCCGCGTCGCGGCCCGAGGTTCCGCCCATGAGCCGCCCCCAGACCTCCGACCCCCACGCGCCGCGCGGCGCCGCTCCCCGCCGATGATCCGCAGCGAGGCCTTCAACCCCCTGCGCTCGCTCGAGTCGGCCTGGAAGATCGCCATGAAGGCGCCGCTTCCCATGTGGGTGGGGGGTCTGATCCTGATCGCGATCGAGAGCTTCGGAGGCGGCTTCTCCGCCATCTTCGACGTCGGCGACGGCCGTCACCGCGATCAGATGGCGTTCCTCGCGGCGATCGGCAGCGTGAGCTGCTGCTTCAGCCTGCTCGCCGTGGTCGCCGGTTCCTGGTTGACGATCGGCTTCTCGCGCGGCGTGCGCACCGTCATGCGCGACGGCGACGTGCCCTTCGAGAGCCTCTTCCGGTCCGAGGGTCTGCTGCCGCGCATGCTGCTCACGCGCCTGGCGCAGTGGTTCTTCAGCGTGCTCGCGCTGCTTCCCTTCGGCATCCCGTGGGCCATCGGGCTGATGCTGCAGGAGGGCCTGCGCGCCGACGAGGAGCTGGCCATCGCGGTGACCGTGATCGGCGTCCTCGTGTACCTGCCGGTCTACGTCTACATCGCGCTGGGCATGGCGTTGATGCCGTGGGCCACCGCGCTCGAGGGGCTCTCGCCGCTGGCCGCCTTCTCGCGCTCGTGGGAGCTCGCCGGCGGCGTGCGCTGGATGCTGCTGCTGTTCAGCCTCGCCGAGGGTCTGCTGACGCTCGTGGGCCTGTTGCTGTGCTGCGTGGGCGTGCTGCCCGCCGGCGCGCTCGCGAAGATCATGTGGGTCGAGGCCTACGTGCGCGCGACGGACATCGTCGGCGACCGCGAGGAGTGGTGGATCGAGAGCCAGGACCGCGGCCCCGGCCGCCGGGACTACCGCCGCGACCCGTCGAGCTACCACCGCGAGCGCCCCATGCGCGACGTCGAGGTCGACGAGCCCGCCGCCGCGCCGCCGAGCGCCGCACCGGAGCCGCCGAGCAGCGGCCCCTTCGACCCGGGCGCCTGGCGCCACGACGCCGACATCCCGCCGATCGACGACGAGCCGCGCGGCTAGGGCGCGCGACGGCGAGCGGGCGGGGCGGTGCGGCGAGTTGGGCCGCGGGCGCGGCAGCAGGGCAGGTGCTGGAGCGGGGGAGGTGCGACCGAGCCCCGCCGCCCGCCCCGGCGTCCGAGGGAACTGGCCCCCTTGCGTGGGCACGGCCCTCGCGCTGCGTCGCGCCTCTCCCGGCGGGGCGCCGCCTGCTCGCGCCGCGCGCCGAGGCAGGGCTTCGCGGGGGGCAGGGTCTCGGGGGGGGGGCGTCGCGCGCGACTGGCGCAGGGCCTCCGACTCGCCTGCGGCGCGCGCGGCTGCCGCCCACCGGACTGGCCCCCCTGCGTGGGCACGCCGCGGACGGATGTCCCGCGGAGACCGCGGCTTGCGTCGGCGCGGCGCGACGGAGGGCCTGCGAGCCGGCTCGCGACGCCGTCGCGCCCCGCGCCTGTCCGTGGACCCTGCTCCGCGCCCGTCCGGGCACACGGAAGGGGGCCAGTCCGGGGCGTCCGGGCGCAGGCCGCGGCGGTCGGCCCCACGCGTGCCCATCGAAGGGGGCCAGTCCGGTGCGGGCCGCGGCCTAGGCCTCGGGAGCCCGGCGCCGTCACGCTCCGCCAGCTCGCGCCACCCGGCCGGGCCAGCGCCCCGGGGCTCGGCGCACCCGGCCCGAATGCCTCAGGAGCGCGCGCACCCCACGTCACCACCCGCCACCTGCGCCGACCGCTCGGCGGCCGGCGGTGCGTCGCGGCTCCAGACGTCCCCGACGACCCGCTCCGGGTCGCCCGCGTCGTCAGGAGCCGCGCACCCCCCAGGCGCCGAGTGCCCGCGCCGGACGCGGCGCGCTCCCGGAGAGTCCCAGGCTAGTGCGTCCGCTCGCCGGCGATCGCGAAGGGCGCCTGCTCGCCCTCGCGCGTCCCGAGCGGTCGCACGAGTTGCACGCGCACGTCCTCGGCGCTCTCGCCCTGCGTGAGCCAGATGGCCCCGTCGAGCACCGGCGTCTCGGTGAGGTAGAGCTGCAGGTCGTCGCGCGCCTCCGCGGAGGCGGGCTCGGCGAGGCCCACGGCCTTGCGGGCGCCGGCGACGTAGGCGAGCTCGGTCTCCTCGTCGAGGCCCGCGCCCTGCAGGCCGTAGGCCGCGATGCCGCGCTCGCCGAGCTCGCGCTCGAGCAGCTCGAGCACCGAGCGGTCCGTGGTGGGCGCCAGGTCCTGCAGCACCAGCAGCGTGCGCTGGCCGTCGTCGCCCGCCGGGAGCTCGTCGAGCTTCAGGTAGCGCACGAGCTTCTGGCGCAGGCGGCGCTCCTCGCGCGTCAGCGGCGGGGCCGCGTCGGCGACGGGGGCGTCGGGCGCCGGCGGCGCCGTCTCGGCGGTCGGGCCGTACGACGGCGGGACGTAGCGCGGGCCGCTGTCGGCGCGCGCTTCGCTCTGCGGCCGCAGGCGCACGGGCACGTAGGGCTTGCCGAAGGGGCCCTCGTGGTTCACCGCCAGGGCGACGAGCACGCCGCCCGCGAGGAACAGGAAGCCGATGAACGCGGCGGCGAGGCTGCGGCCGGTCGAGCGACGGCGCTCCTTCACGAAGGTGGCCGTGTCGAGGCGGCCGCGCTCACCGCGCACCGGGCGCAGCGGCTCGGCGCGGCCGGCCTGCTGCGAGGCGGCGGCGTACCCGCCGGGCTGGAAGCTCGCGCGGCGCAGACTCCAGTCGGACTTGCCGCCCATCGAGGGCAGGTCCGCCGGGCGCACCGAGAACGGGTCGCGCGCGGCCAGCACGGTGCGGATGTCGGCCAGCATCTCCTGCGCCGAGCCGTAGCGCACGTCGAGGTCGGCCATCGCGCGGCGCACGATCCAGCGCACGGCCTCGGGGCAGCGCTTGTTGATCTTCGAGAGGCTGCCCTGCGCGGGGAAGCTGTCCTCGATCATCGAGTACAGCACGGCGCCGGTGCTGTAGATGTCGAACTTGACGCCGTTGACCTCGTGCACCTTCACGCCCTTGAGCGCGAGGCGCACCATCTCGGGGTCGCGGTAGTACTCGGTGCCGTGCGTCGTGAGCGTCATCGCGCTCTCGAGCGGCGTCACGAGGCCGAGGTCCACCAGGTGCGCGCGGCCGCTGGAGACGATCAGGTTCGAGGGCTTGATGTCCTTGTGCCACAGGCCGCCGCCGTGGAACGCGTCGAGCGTGTACAGCAGGTCGCCGGTGTAGCCCAGGCAGATGCGCAGTTGACGGTCGCTCAGGCCGGCGGGCGCGGCGTCCTCGTGCAGGCGCGTGATGACCACGTCGAGGTTCTCGCCGGGCACGTAGGGCATCACGTAGAAGAAGCTCGCCTCGCCGAGCTCGTGCTCGAGCACGAGGCCCAGGCGGCGCGCCGCCTCGAGCGCGCGGCTCTCGCGCACGATCTGCGGCATGGTCGAGCCGGCGCCGAGGTCGAAGGCCTTGATGACGACCTGCCCGGGGTCGGCGTGGCCCGCGGCGAGGAGCTCCTCGAGCTTCTGCGGCCGCGGCTTGGCGAGGAACAGGCGCGCGCCCGAGCCGCCCGCGGGGAGCGTCCCGGTGACCTTGTATCCGGCGAACTTGCCGGCGGCCGGCGAGCCCTTGGGCGCGCGCGGCGCGCGGGCCACCACCTCGGGCAGGCGGCGCTCGAAGCCGTCGGTGAGTACGCCCAGACCCACGAGCTTCAGCGGGTTGCCGAGCGCGACGTTGTAGACGCCGAGCCCGAAGGCCACGAGCTCGTCCTCGAGGGCGCGCGCGTAGTGGCGGCCCTGGTTCCAGCGCCCGAACAGGAAGTTGAGCAGCGTCAGCGGGAAGAGCACCGCGGCGGTGAGCAGCGCGCCCACGCTGCGGCCGGCGTCGACGAAGGTCGCGCGAACGAAGCCGAACACGTGGCGGACCAGGAAGCCGATGCCGCGGAACACCCGCGCGAGCAGCCACACGAGTCCCTGGATGCCCTTCACGCCGCCCCAGATCAGCAGGACCCCGCCCGCGATCACGAGCACGAAGGTGAGCAGGAACTTCAGGAACACGAGGGCGGCGCTCATGGGGGGTGTGCTCTGGGGCTAGGACTCCGCGCGGGCTGCTCGGTGCTCGCGTGCGCAGATTCGGTGGTAGATCTCCGCGACGGCCTCGTCGAAACCGGCCTCGTCTTCCTTGCTGGGATTCGCCGCCAGCCCGTTTCGCGCGAGCTCGCCCATTTCCTCCTCGGTGAAGCTGTACTTGGAGAAGACCTCGAAGAGCTTCTCGCGCATCTTCTGCCGCACCGCCGCCAGGCGCCGGCTGACGGTGGGCGGGCTGATGCCGAGGTCCTCGGCCACCTGGCGGCCGGTGAGCCCGTCCAGCACGCGCATGCGGTAGACGGAGAACTCGAGGAAGTCGCACTCGCGCTCGACCTGCCGCAGCGCGGCCGCCACCTTGGCCTCGAACACCTCGCGCTCGTAGGTCTGCCCCGGGCCGGCCTCCGGGCTCTCGCCCTGGTACTCCTCCTCGAGGGAGTGCGGCTTGACCCCGCCGCCGCGCTTCTGCGCGTTGCGCCGGTCCATCTCGTCGCCGAGCGTGTAGCGCGCGATCGCGAGCAGCCACGTCGAGAAGCGCGCCCCCTTCGAGGGGTCGTGCCGGTCGATGGCGGTGGCGAGCGCCGCGAGCGTCTCCTGCGAGAGGTCCTGGACGGTCTCCTGGCCGATGCGCCCGCGGCCCCAGCGGTGGAGCTGGGCGCGCAGGACGGGGCCGAAGGTCTCCCAGAGCTCGAACCAGGCCTGGGGGTCGCGCGCGCGCAGCCGGCGCACGAAAGAAGTGGTGAGGTCGTTCACGTCGGGATCCGGGGGGGCCGCACGAGGGTGCGAGGGGCGGCCTGCTTAACGCCGGCCCCACGAGAGTATTCGACGCCACGGGCCGCGTGGGCGCGAATCGCCCGGCCGGCGGAGCGGCGCGCCGGAAAAGCACCGCGGCGTGAAACGGGCCGGGAGGGCTTCCCACAAAGGTCGCGACGCACGGACCTGGGCCCACGGGCCCGTCCACCCCCGAGACGCCCGTAGCGCGGGCCTACAAGGAGCCAACCAGCATGTTCAAGTCCATCTTCAAAGTCGGCCTCGGCATCGTCGTGCTCGCCGGCGCGGCCGTCGGTGGCGCCCTGCTCATCGCGGGTCCGCGTCGCACCGCCGCCGCCGTGCAGCAGATGCACGCCGACATCCTCCAGCACATCGACCACAACATCAACGACCCCGTCGCGCTGCGTGCTCAGCTGCAGAGCCTCGAGGAGGAGTACCCCGAGCGCATCAGCGCGGTGCGTGGTGACCTCGCCGAGGTGAACGAGCAGATCCGTCAGCTCGAGCGCGAGCGGGCCATCAGCGAGCGCGTGGTGGCCATGGCCCAGGGCGACCTCGACTCGCTCGAGCCGGTGGTCAACGAAGCCACGGCGCGTCGCGCGACCAGCGCGAACTCTCACGCCGTCGTCGTCTCCTGGGGCGACAAGGTGTACAGCTACGACCGCGCTACCAACCAGGTCAACCAGATGCGCCAAACCGTCATGGCCTACCAGAACCGCGCGGCCGACGCTTCGCACGACCTGGCCTACCTGCAGCAGCAGGCGCAGCGCCTCGAGGAGCTGCTCGGCACGCTCGAGTCCGAGCGCGCGCAGTTCCAGTCGCAGATCTTCGGCCTCTCGCGCCAGGTGGACGCCATCGCGCGCAACGAGCGCCTCATCGACCTGATCGAGAAGCGCAACCGCACGATCGAGGAGTGCAGCCGCTACGACGGCGTGAGCCTCGACCACCTCACGGCGCGCCTCGCCGAGGTGCGCAGCCGCCAGGAAGCCGAGCTGGACGTGCTCTCCAACACGCAGCACCAGCTCGACTACGAGGACATGGCCCGCGTGCAGCTCTCGCACGAGACGCACGGCGCCGAGCCGGTGCTCCCGCTGCCCATGACGGCGGGCAACTGAGCCTCCGAGGCAGGACTCTCCGCGGCCCCCCGGCGACTTGCGCCGGGGGGCCGCCTTGCCTTCTAGTGAGGGCCCTCCGCGCGAGGACCGCGACCCGTGACCGCCGCCGATCCCGACCGCCTGCGCGCCTGCTCCACCTGCGGGCTCGTGCAGCGCGTGCCCGCGCTCGCGGAAGGCGAGCTCGCGCGCTGCGCACGCTGCGACGGACGCGTGGCCGCGGGCGCGCCGCGCGACAACGGCCCGGCCTTCGCCGCCACGCTCGCGGCGCTCGCGCTCTACCCGCTCGCGATCAGCCTGCCCGTGCTGCGCCTGGAGCAGCTCGGACACGCGCACGAAGCCAGCGTGTGGAGCGGCAGCCTGGGGCTGCTGCGCGAGGGCCAGTGGGCCGTCGGCGCGGTGGTGTTCCTCTGCTCGGTCGTGCTGCCGCTCGCCAAGCTGCTCGGCCTCGCGTTCCTGTGCACCTCCGAGCGCTTCGCGACGCGCCACCGCGCGCGCTTCTACCACGCCGTCGAGCTCGTCGGCCGCTGGGGCATGCTCGACGTGTTGCTCGTCGCGCTCGTAGTCGCGTGGGTCAAGGTCGGCGACCTCGTTGACGTGACGCCCGGGCCCGGCGTGCTGGCCTTCACCCTGTGCGTGCTGGCGAGCCTGCTCGCGAGCGCGCGCTTCGACCCCCACGTGCTGTGGGAGCGCCCGGAAGAGGCGCGCGGAGTCCCGTCATGACGCACGATCCCGTCCCGCCGGCGGACGGCGCGTTGCCGCGCGCGCGCGTCGTCGCGGCGCGTCGCCGCGGCTTCCCGCTGCTCCTGCCGCTCGTCGCGGGCGCCGTCGCGCTCTTCCTCGCGATCCACGCGTGGATGGGCGGCGGCCCCGAGATCACCGTGCGCGCCGCGGCGGGGCACGGCGTGGGCGTAGGGGATCCGTTGCGCTACCGCGGCGTGACCGTCGGCGAGGTGCGGCGCGTGGCGCTCGCCGCCGATCGCGAGCACGTCGACCTCGTGCTGGCGCTCGAGCCGGGCGCCGAGAGCCTGTGCCGCGAGCAGAGCCGCTTCTGGATCGTCCGGCCCCACCTCACGCTCGACAGCGTGCAAGGCCTCGAGACGGTCGTCGGGGCGCGCTACCTCGCCGTGCTGCCCGGCCCGCTCGACGGGCCCGAGCGCTACGACTTCGACGCGCTGGCCGAGCCGCCGGTGCCGGTCGAGGTGCGCGCCGAAGGGCTCGAGCTCGAGCTCGAGGCGGCCTCGCGCGAAGGGCTCGTGCCCGGCGCGGAGGTGCGCTATCGCGGCGTGCCGGTCGGCACCGTGCTCTCCGCGGACCTCGCCGGCGACGCGAGCTCGGTCGTCGTGCGCGCCTACGTCGAGCCCGAGTACGCGCAGCTCGTGCGCGCGAACAGCTACTTCTGGAGCTCGGGCGGCCTCGAGCTGCGCGCGGGCCTGACCTCGGGCGTGCGCCTCGAGCTCGAGTCGCTGCGCGCGCTGCTCGTGGGCGGCATCTCCTTCGCGACGCCGAGCGACGCGGGCGCGCTCGCCACGGACGGCACGCGCTTCGTGCTGCACCGCGAACCGCACGAGGACGCGGCGAGTTGGCGCCCGGCCCTGCTCGTCGGCGCCGAGCCGCTCGCGCCCGCCGCCGCGGAGCTCGTCGCGCTGCCCGTGCGCCTGGAGTGGCGTTCGGGGCTGTTCAAGTCCAGGCACGAGCGCGCAGGCTGGGCCGTGGCGCTGCCGGGCGCGCTGCTCGCGCCGGCCGACCTGCTCGCCGCGCCCGACGACGCGAAGGCGGGCAGCGTGGCGTTGACGGTCGACGGCGCGCGCTTCGAGCTGGCCG
>JACKHS010000029.1 GCA_020638875.1 Planctomycetota bacterium | reverse complement strand
GGGACCGAGTTGCTGTGCCTGGCGTGCGCCTTCCTGAATCGACCGGGCTAGGCTGGGAGCGCGGCGGGGGCTCCTCCCCGCCGCTCCGTCCCCGAGCTCCCGCGGAACGATGCGCCTCGTCCTCCTCGCCCTCGCGCTCGCCGCGCCCGCCGTGCCCGGCGCCGCGCAGTCGAGCTTCGTCAACTTCGAGACGCCGCACGTGCACCCGCTCGAGCGCGTCGGCGACCTGCTGCTGGCCGTGAACACGCCCGACGCGGTGCTCGAGGTCTTCGACCTCACGGGCGCGCTGCCGCAGCGCGCGTTCGCGGTGCCGGTGGGCTACGACCCGGTGTCGGTACGCGCGCGCGCGGCGAGCGAGGCCTGGGTGGTCAACCACGTCAGCGACTCGATCAGCGTGGTGGACCTCGCGACGCGCAACGTCGTGGCGACCCTGCAGACCCTCGACGAGCCCTGCGACGTCGTCTTCGCCGGCAGCCCCGAGCGCGCCTTCGTGACCTGCTCGCAGGCGAACGCCGTGCTCGTCTTCGATCCGGCGAACCTGGCGCTCGCGCCGCTGGTGCTGTCGATCGAGGGCGAGGACCCGCGCGCGCTGGCCGTCGCGCCCGACGGCACCAAGGTCTACGCGGCGCTCTTCGAGTCGGGCAACCGCTCGACGATCCTGGGCGGCGGCGCGGCGGGCGGCGTGATCGGCTTCCCGCCGAACGTGGTCAACGACGCGAACGGGCCGCACGCCGGGCAGAACCCGCCGCCCAACGCGGGCGCGGTCTTCGACCCGCCGCTCAACCCCGCGCTGCCCGCGGCGCCGCGCGTGGGCCTCGTCGTCAAGCAGGACGCGGGCGGCGCGTGGCGCGACGACACGGGCGCCGACTGGACGGCGAAGGTCAGCGGCCCGAACGCGGCCGACTCGGGGCGCCCGCCGGGCTGGCAGCTCGTCGACCACGACGTGGCCGTGATCGACACGGCGAGCCTGGCGGTGAGCTACGCGAGCGGCCTGATGAACCTCGTCATGGCGGTGGACGTGAACCCGAGCACCGGCGAGCTCGCGGCGGTCGGCACCGACGCGACCAACGAGGTGCGCTTCGAGCCCGTGCTGCGCGGCACCTTCGGGCGCGTCGAGGTCGCGGTGACGAGCGCGGCCGGCGCGCGTCTGGGCGTGTTCGACCTCAACGACCACCTCGACTACTCGACCTCCAGCGTCCCCGCCGCGCAGCGCGCGCAGGCGCTGGGCGACCCGCGCGGCATCGTCTGGAACGCGGCCGGTGATCGCGCCTGGGTCAGCGGCATGGGCTCGAACAACGTCGTCGTGCTGGGCAGCGGCGCGACGCGCGAGACGCCCGGGTTCACCATCCCGGTGGGCGAGGGGCCGACGGGGCTCGCGTTGCACGAGGCCGCGGGGCGGCTCTACGTGCTCGACAAGTTCGAGAGCGCGATCTCGGTGGTGGACCTCGGCAGCCAGAGCGAGGTCGCGCGCGTGCCCTTCCACGACGCGTCGCCCGCGGCGATCCGCCTGGGGCGCCGGCACCTGTACGACACGCACGCGAACTCCGGCCTCGGCCAGGTGGCGTGCGCGACGTGCCACGCCGACGCGCGCATGGACCGGCTCGCGTGGGACCTCGGCGATCCGTCGGGCGACATGAAGGCCTTCGCGGGCAACTGCCCCGACGGCGCCTGCCAGGACTGGCACCCGCTGAAGGGTCCCATGCTCACGCAGACGCTGCAGGACATCGTCGGCAAGGAGCCGCACCACTGGCGTGCCGACCGCGCCGGCCTCGAGGAGTTCAAGGGCGCGTTCGTCGCGCTGCAGGGCGGCGACGCGGAGCCCGACGCCGCGGCGATGCAGGAGCTCGAGGACTTCCTCGCGACGATCCACTTCCCGCCCAACCCCTTCCGCAACGTCGACAACTCGCTGCCCACGGCGCTGCCGCTGCCGGGCCACTACACGACCGGGCGCTTCGCCCCCGCGGGCGCGCCGCTCGGCGTCGGCGACGCGACGCGCGGCCTCGCGCTGTACACGCCGCCGAGCCTGCTCGACGGGCTCGCGTGCGTGAGCTGTCACACGCTGCCGGTGGGCATCGGCGTCGACCTGCTCTTCAACGGCTTCCAGTTCGTGCCGCTACCGCCCGGTCCGAACGGCGAGCGTCACCACGCCTCCGTGTCGGTGGACGGCTCGACGCAGCGCACGCTCAAGGTGCCGCAGCTGCGCAACCTCTACGACCGCACGGGCTTCAACTGCACGCAGGCGACGAACACCGCGGGCTTCGGCCTGCTGCACGACGGCAGCGTCGACTCGATCGAGCGCTTCGTCAGCGAGCCGGCCTTCGCGGTGCAGAGCGACCAGGACGTGGCCGACCTCACGGCCTTCCTGCTGTGCTTCTCGGGGTCGGACCTGCCGCAGGGCTCGAGCACCTCGTTGCTCTTCCCGCCCGGCACGGTCAGCCTCGACGCGCACGCCGCGGTGGGCCGGCAGCACACCTACCGCAACGGCGCGAACCCGAGCGCGGAGGACGTGCAGTACTTCAGCGACGCCTTCGGCCTGGCCGACGCCGGCGCGGTGGCGGTCGTGGCGAAGGGGCGCGTGGCCGGCGAGCCGCGCGGGTACGCCTACGTCGGGGCGGGCCAGTTCCAGAGCGACCGCGCCGGCCGGACCGTCGGCAACCTGACGCTGCTGGCCGCCGCGCTGCCGGGCGCCGAGGTCACGCTAACCGTCGTGCCGGTGGGCTGCGAGTTCCGGCTCGGCGTCGACCGCGACGAGGACGGCTTCCTCGACGGCGACGAGCGCGACGCGGGCAGCGACCCGGCCGACGCGACCAGCACGCCGCTGGGGCCGGGCGCGCTCTACTGCCTGGGCGACGGCCTCGGCGCGGCCTGCCCGTGCGCCAACCCGTCCCCGGCGGGCGGCTGCGCGAACTCCAGCGGCGCCGGCGCGCTGCTGTTCGGCGCGGGCGCGGCCGTCGTGGCGCAGGACTCGCTGCAGCTCCTGGGCAGCGGGCTGCTTCCGGGCCAGCCGGCGCTGCTCTTCCAGGGCCTGAACGCGGTCAACGGCGGGGCCGGCGCGGCCTTCGGCGACGGCCTGCGCTGCGCGGGCGGCGGCGTCGTGCGGCTCGACGTGCTGACGCCCGACGCCCAGGGGGCGGTGGCCTATCCCGGCGCCGGCGACCCGTCCGTGTCCGCGCGCGGCGGGGCCGCGCCGGGCGACGTGCTGCGCTACCAGCTCTGGTACCGCGACCCGCAGGGCTCGCCCTGCGGCAACGGCTTCAACCTCTCGAACGGCTACGAGGTGCTCTGGCAGTAGCCGCCTGCCGCGGCGCGTGAAGGGCGGGTACCGCCTGGGGGCCGCTCGCAGGCCTTGCTACGCTCTCGGGCCTGCGCCCTCGGGCGTCACGGCAGGATGAGCTCGGAGCCCTCGCACGACCCCGCTCGACCCGCTCCGCCCTGCGGCGCGGCGGTGGAGGCGTTCTGCCAGTACCTGCGGCTCCTCGAGCTGGGCCAGGAGGTCGACTGGGCGGCGTGGCGCAAGAGCGCCGGCGTGCCGCCCGAGGAGCTCGATCGCCTGCGCGAGGAGTACGAGCGCATCAGCGCGATCCTCGAGGCGCTGGCGCCGGCGGCGAGCTTCTCGGCGCGCCTGCGCGCGCGCTACGGCGACGAGCTCGACCCGGGCATCTCGCTCTCGGGCGACGCGCCGCGCCGCGGCGGCTCGAGCTCGGGCGCGGCCTCCGGCTCCGGCAGCGGCGTGCTCGAGCGCCTGGGTACGCAGGGCCGCGAGGGCGGCCGCTACGAGCCGCGCCGCGAGATCGCGCGCGGCGGCATGGGCGCGATCCTCGAGGTGTGGGACACCGAGCTGCGCCGCACGCTCGCGATGAAGGTCGTGCTGACCGACCGCGCCGACGACGGCTCGGACGACAGCGAAGGCCGCACGGAGCGACGGCTCTCGCGCTTCCTCGAGGAGGCGCAGATCACCGGTCAGCTCGACCACCCCGGCATCGTGCCGGTGCACGACATCGGCATCGACGCGCGCGGACGCATCTTCTTCACGATGCAGCTCGTCGACGGGCTCGACCTGCGCAAGGTCTTCGAGCTCGCGCGCCTCGAGCGCGACGGCTGGACCGCGCGGCGCGTGATCGGCGTGCTGATCCGCGTGTGCGAGGCGATGGCCTACGCGCACTCGAAGGGCGTGGTCCACCGCGACCTGAAGCCGGCCAACATCATGGTGGGGCGCTTCGGCGAGGCCTTCGTGATGGACTGGGGCCTCGCGAAGGTCATGGGCAGCGAGAGCGCCGCGCCGCGCAAGAGCGGCCTGCGCGACGCGCTCGAGGGCGCGCGCGTCGTGACCGACCGCAGCGACTCGGACAGCGACGGGGACGCGGCGCTGCGCACGCTCGACGGCGACGTCGTCGGCACGCCGGCCTACATGGCGCCCGAGCAGGCGCGCGGCGACCTCGGGGCGGTCGGGCCGTGCTCCGACGTCTACGCCGTCGGCGCGATGCTCTACCACCTGCTCTCGGGGCACATGCCCTACGAGCCGCTCGGCGAGAAGGTCGCCGCGCACACGATCCTCGAGGCCGTGCGCCGCGGCCCGCCGTGGCCGCTGCGTCAGCTCAACCCGGAGGTCGACGAGGAGCTCGCCGCGATCTGCGCCAAGGCGATGGAACGCGAGCCGGAGCAGCGCTACGGCGACGTCATGGACCTGGGCGAGGAGCTGCGCGCGTGGCTCGAGGGCCGCGGCGTGCGCGCCTACACGACCGGCGTGCTCTACGAGACGCGCAAGTGGATGGCGCGCAACCGCGCCACCACGGCCGCGCTGTTCGCGCTGATCGGCTTCGCGCTCGCGAGCGTGCTGCTGTTCATGTGGCAGCAGCAGGCGAACTTCGACAAGCTGCGGCGCGAGAAGGACCGCAGCGACCTCGCCGTCAAGGCGCGCGAGCTGGCGCAGGAGGACCTGAACGCCAAGGTCGCCGAGCTGCGCGAGAACGAGCAGCAGTTGCGCCTGGAGGCGGCGCGCGCCGAGCGCGAGCGGCAGAACGCGCAGGCCGAGGAGGAGCGCGCGAAGCTCGCCACGCAGCGCGCGAACGACAGCGCCGAACGCGCGCGGCAGAGCGAACAGGCCGCGCTCGCCGGCGCCTACCGCTCGCACGTCAACGCCGCCGCGTACTCGCTGCGGCTGGCGGAGGTCGACCAGGCGCGCGCGCACCTCGAAGAGTGCAGCCCGGCCTCGCGCGGCTGGGAGTGGCGTCACCTGCGGCTCGCCACCGAGCAGAGCGTGGGCACGCCGCTCGTGCAGGAGCGGCCGGTGACGACGCTCGAGGCGAGCGCGGACGGGCGTCTGCTCGTCAGCTACGGGCTGGGCCTCCCGGCGCGCGTGTGGAAGGCCGACGACCTGTCGCTGGTGAGCGAGCTCGAGGCGGTCGCGAGCATGACCGCCTTCAACTTCAGCCGCTACGCGAGCGCGGTCTGCGCCGCCTTCCACCCGGCCGGCGAGATGCTCGTGCTGAGCGACCCGACGACCTCGTTCGCGCAGCTCTACAACGTCCAGCGCGCCGGGCCGGTGCTCAGCTACCGCACCTCGGACGCCGCCGCGCAGGCGATCGTGGGGTTGGCGGTGACGCCCGAGGGGGATCGCGTGGTGACCGCGTCGCGGCAGGGCGTGGGCCGCGTGCACGCGCTGTGGGGCGGCGAGGAGCTGACGCGCTTCGGCTTCGCGAGCGGCGCCGGCGCGGGCGACGCGGGCTGGGCGGAGCGCACGCTGGCGACGTGTCTGGCGCTCTCGCCCGACGGCCGCCTGGCGGCGATGGGCGCCTCGGACGGCTCGGTGGGGCTGTTCGAGCTCGAGACCGGCGCCACGCGCCTGCGCCTCGCCGGCGCGCACTTGGGCGGCATCACCGCGATCGCGTTGACCGAGGACGGCGGGCGGCTCGTGAGCGCGTCGGAGGACGGCAGCCTCGGCGTGTGGGACGCGCGCAGCGGCGCGCTCGTCGCGATGATGCACGGGCACACCGGCGCGGTGAACGACGTCGCGCTCGTCGACCGCGAGGGCCTGGTCGTCTCCGCCGGCGAAGACATGACCGTGCGCGTCTGGGAGCTGACCAGCGGCCGCCAGCGCTCGGTGCTCCATGGACACGACGCGGCGGTGCACGCGGTCGTGACGCTCGCCGACGGCCGGCGCGTCGCGACGGCGTCGGCCGACGGCTCGATCCGCGTGTGGGACCTGGGCTGGAACGCGGCGACGACGCTGTGCGCGTCCACGGACTCCTTCCTCGCCGGGGACTTCGACGCCGACGGCCGGCACGTGTACGCGACGACGCTCTCGGGCCGCGCGCGGCGCGTCGACCTCGACGTCGACCGCTCGGAGGAGCTGCACCTCGCGCCCGGCGCCGCGCTGCCGAAGGGCGCGCTCGTGCTGTCGTGCGAGGCGAGCCCCGACGGCGAGCTGCTCGCGCTCGGCCTCGGCGACCGCAGCCTGCGCGTGGTGCGCGCAGCGGATGGCGTCGAGGTGCTGCGCCGCGTCGACCTCGAGCGCAGCCCGCTGTTCCTGCGCTTCAGCGAGGACGGCGCGCGGCTGCTCGTCGCCGGTCAGGGCCGCGAGGCCTGGGTGGTCGAGGTCGACGGCGCGCGCTGGACGCGCCTCGGCGACGACTCGCGGCGCGGCGGCGTGCAGCGCCCGTTGCGCGGCGCGGACCTCTCGCCGGACGGACGGCTCGTGGCGACGATCGACAGCGACGGCGACCTGCGCCTGTGGGACGCCGCGACGGGCGGCTTCGAGCGCGCGCTGCGCAACCCGCACGGCGCCGCCCTGACCGCCGTCGCGTTCGACCCGACGAGCACGCGCGTGGCGACCGCGGGCAAGGACCAGAGCGTGCGCCTGTGGGACGCCGAGACGCTCGAGGCGCTGCACGTGCTGCGCGGGCATCGCACGGCGCCGCAAGCGCTGGCGTTCCACCCCGACGGCACGCGCCTCGCGTCGGGCGGCAGCAACGGCGAGGTGCGCCTGTGGAGCCTGGAGTCGGGCGAGAGCCTGCTCGAGCTCGTCGGCCTGCGCGGCGCGGCCCTCGACCTCGAGTTCGACGGCTTCGGCGAGCGCCTGGTCGGCGTCGGGCCGGAGTCGGGCATCGTCGTGTGGGAGTCCGCGCGCGCCGAGGAGCGCTACGCGCACCGCGCGCAGGAGTACCGCCGCTTCGACCTCGCGAGCGCGCACGTCTGCGACCTGTTGCGCGAGTTCTACTCGCCGGAGCTCGTGCAGACCGCGTTGCGCGACGACGGCGCGCTGGGCGAGGAGGAGCGCGAGCGCTCGCTGGCCGCGCTCGAGCACGCGCGCGGCGACCTGCGCCTGTGCGAGGAGCTGTGCAGCGGCTGGCTGCTCGGCGCGCGCGGCAGCGGCCGGCGCTCGGAGGCGCTGGCGGTGTGGTTGAGCGAGCTCGGCGAGCGCTGGGGCTCGGACCCGCGCTGGCTCTGGCTGAGCGCGGCGCTCGCGCTGCGCCAGGAGCGCCCGGCCGACGCCGCCGCGCTGCTCGCGCGCCGTCGCGAGCTCGTGCCGCCGGGCGCGCGCGAGCTGCTGCTCGAGGGCCTCGCGGCCTCGCGCACGGGCGGCGCGCAGCGGGCGGCCGAGTTGCTGGAGGAGAGCCGTCGCGCGCTCGAGGCCGAGACGCCGGCGCGGCGCGGCGGCTTGAGCGGCTTGCTCGAGGAGCTCGAGCGCGGCGAGGGCGCGGGTGGTTGAGCCCGAGGCCGGCGCCTGGCGCGCGCTCGCGACCGACGACGGCAGCCTGACGCTCGCGCACCCCGAACACGGCGAGGCCTGCCACTCGTCGTTCGGCGCGCGGCGCGAGTCGCGCGAGCGCTACGTCGCGGGTTGCGGGTTCCCCCTGCGCTGGCTGGAGGACGGGGAGCGCTCGTCGGCGGAGCGGCCGCGCGCCTGGCGCGTGCTCGACGTCGGCACCGGCTTGGGCTGGAACCTGGCCGCGACGCTCGAGGCGCGCGACGAGCTGCCCGCGGCCCGGCGGCCGGCGCTGGAGCTCGTGACGCTGGAGCGCTCGCGCGCGGTGCTGGAGGCGGCCTTCGCGCTGCAGGTCGCGACGCCGCAGGGCCCCGCGCTCGCGCGCGTGCACGCGGCGCTCGCGGCCGGCCTGGCGGCGCCAGGCGCACGCCGTCGAGGCCGGCGTCACGCTGCGGTTGCTGCTGGGGACGCGCGCGCCAGCCTGGGCGAGCTCGCCGGGAGCCGCCCTTCGACGCGATCTACCACGACCCTTCTCGCCGCGGCGCGAGGGCGAGCTGTGGAGCGTGGACGTCTTCCGCGCGCTGCGCGCCCTCGCCGCGCCGGGCGCGCGGCTCGCCACCTACAGCGCCGCGACGGCCGTGCGCGCCGGGCTGGCGGCCGCGGGCTGGGACGTCGCTCCCGGGCCGCGCGTGGGGGCGAAGGCCCAGGGCACGCTGGCCGCCGCGGGGGCCGCGGCCTTGGCGCACGTGGCCGGCTTCGACCTGCGCACCGCGCGCCGGCTGGAGCGCCGCGCGCAGGCGCTGGCTCCGGCGGGCGGCGTCGGTTCGCTACGGACGTCGTCGTAGCGCGCCGCTGCGGGCATCGCAGGAGGCGGGGGTATCGATGCGCGCGCGCCAAGGCTTGGCAAAAAGGGCTCGCGCGTCTCGTCGAGCGGCGTAGCGCATGGCTTAGAATGTTGCCCGATTTCCCAGTGGGCCCGCTGGAGGCGCGGACGCGCGCCGTCTCGTGGGGTCCATCTTCCTCCGTCCTACCGGAGCGCGCCGCGCCGCGCTCCCTCGCGAGGTCGACCCATGTTGTTCGTAGCGATTCCCGGCCTCCCGGAGTGGGGGCTGATCCTCCTCGTCGTCGTGGTGCTCTTCGGCGCCAAGAAGCTGCCCGAGCTGGCGCGCGCGATGGGCTCCAGCGTGACGCAGTTCAAGAAAGGCCTGTCCGAGGAGAACGAGAAGCTCGATCAGCTCGGGCAGGGCGCGAGCGAGCAGCCCGACGAGCCGGAACACAAGTGAGCCCGAGCTCCTGCCACCCCGAGACCCTCGCCGTGGCCGAGCCCGCCGCGCGCACCGAGCGCCCGCACCGCCTGGCTCCCGTGACGGGGGTCGTGCTGTGCGGCGGCGCGAGCCGCCGCATGGGGCGCGACAAGGCGCGCCTGGAGCTGGCCGGCGCGAGCCTGCTGCGCCGCGCGCTCGACGCCGTCGGCGCGGCCTGCGACGAGGTGCTGCTCGCCAGCGGCGACCCCGCGCGCTACGCCGAGCTCGGCGTGGCCGCCGTGGCCGACGAAGCGCCGGACGCGGGGCCGTTGGCCGGGCTGGCGGCGGCGCTGGCGAGCGCGCGCCACGAGCGCGTGCTCGTCGTGGCCTGCGACATGCCGCGCGTCGAGCCGGCGTTGTTGCGCGCGCTGCTCGACCGCGCGCAGGAAGCGGACCTCGACGTGTGTTGGTTCGAGAGCGCGCGCGGCCTCGAGCCGCTGTGCGCGGTGTACTCGCGGCGTTGTCTCGCGCCGATGCGCGCGGCGCTGCGCGCAGGTCGCCTCAAGGTGACCGGCTTCGTGACCGAAGAGCTGCGCGTGGGACGGCTGGGGGAGGCCGAGCTCGACGCGGCGCTGGCGGCGCGCGACTGCGCCGTGAACCTGAACACGCCCGCGGACCTCGCGGCGGAGCGGGTCCGCTGGGACCGGGAGGGGCGCGCATGAGCTCGGCCGAGGTGAAGCTCAGCCGGCTGGTGGCGCCGGTGACCGACGGACTCGAGGCGATGCGCGAGCGCCTGCTCGCGGAGTTGGCGGCGGACAGCCCCGCGGTCGGCGACATGACCGATCACATCGGGCGCTTCCGCGGCAAGCAGCTGCGCGGCACGCTCGTGCTGCTGGTCGCTCGCGCGCACGACGCGTACACCGACGAGCACCCGACGGTCGCCGCGATCGTCGAGATGATCCACCTGGCGACGCTGGTGCACGACGACGTGCTCGACGGGGCCAAGGTGCGGCGCCGCGTGGCGTGCGTGAACGAGCGCTGGGACAACCAGATCGCCGTGCTGCTGGGGGACTTCCTCTACGCGCGGGCGTTCGGGCTGTCGACGCGGCTCTCGTCGCGGCTCGCGAGCCGCCTGCTGGCCGAGACCACGCACCGGCTGTGCGTCGGCGAGATCGACCAGGCCTCGCGGCGCTACGACTTCGAGATGCGCCAGGAGCGCTACGAGGCGATCGCCGGGGCGAAGACCGCGACGCTCTACAGCGCGGCGTGCGAGCTGGGCGCGCGGTACCCCGACGGGGACGCGGCGCGCGGCGACGCGATGCGCGCCTTCGGCTGGGAGATCGGCCTGGCGTTCCAGATCATCGACGACTGCCTCGACCTCTGCGGGGACGAGGCGGTCGTCGGCAAGAGCGTGGGCAACGACGTGGACGACGGCAAGGTGACCTTGCCGGTGCTGCGCACGTATGCCCACGCGGACACCGCGACGCGCGCGGCCATCCGCGACGCCTACACCCTGCCCGACCTGCAGGACCGCCTCGGGCGCCTGCGCTCGGTGTGCGACCTGCAGCCGGGCGTCGACCACGCGTTGGCGCGCGCCCAGGCGCTCGTCGAGCAGGCGCTCGCGCGGCTGAGCGCGTTGCCGGACACGGCGGCGCGGCGCAGCCTCGAGGAGCTCGGCGAGTTCGTGCTCGAACGCAAGTGGTGATCCGCGCCGAGGTATTTCTCGTCCGCACCGCGCCTCTCTCCCATACGGAACGAGCCCTCGGCTCGCACCCCTTTCCCCCCCTTAGGCACATGAGTGAGACCTTCTACCCGCGCCTCGGCCCGCTCGGCGTCGCTGCGCTGCTGCTGCTCGGCGCGTGCGCGCCGCCCGACCACGTCGAGGTGACGCACACGCGCACCGTGAACGAGACGGACCGCGCCGTCCCGGGCGTCTCGATGGGCGATCGCTTCGGACGCCAGATGGGGCCGGCCAGCGCGCCGCAGCCCGGCGGCGAGTCGCTCGGCGACGCGCTGCGCAAGCACCTGCGCTGGGACGTCCCGAAGGGCTGGGAGGAGCTCGAAGCGGGCGGCATGCGCCTGGCGAGCCTGCGCCCGGCCGGCGACGCGGACGCGGACTGCTCGCTCATCATCCTGGAGGGGCAGGCCGGCGGTCTGCTCGGCAACGTCAACCGCTGGCGCGGACAGCTCGGGCTCCCCGACCTCGCGATGGACGAGGTCATGGCGCTGCCGTCGCTGGAGATGCTCGGCGCCGAGGGCCTCTACTGCGACTTCACCGGGACGTACACGGGCATGGGCGGCCAGGCGCGCGAGAACTGGCGCATGCTCGGCGTGATCCTCGCGAACGACGACGCGATGCTGTTCATGAAGATGACCGGCCCCGCGGACCTGCTCGAGGCCGAGCGCGCGCGCTTCGAGGGCCTGTGCGGCTCGCTGCGCCTCGACATGGACGACGCGCCGCCCGCGAGCGCCCCGAGCCAGGGCGGCGGCGCCGGACCGCTGACGTACGACGTGCCGGCGGGCTGGAACGACGTGGGGGCCAAGAGCATGCGCGCGGTCAACCTGACCGTCGGCGACTCGCAGTGCTACGTGATCCTGCTCGGCGGTCAGGCGGGCGGTCTGCTCGGCAACCTGAACCGCTGGCGCGGCGAGGTGGGGCTGCCCGACCTCGTGACCTCCGACCTCGACGAGCTGGCGAAGGTGCGCATCCTCGGCGAGGACGCGCCGCTGCTCGACGTGCGCGGCGACTACAAGGGCATGGGCGAGGGCGGCGGTGCCAACTACCGCCTGCTGGGCGTGCCGCTGATCCGCGACTCGGTCAGCGTGTTCGTGAAGATGGTCGGTCCCGAGGAGCAGATCGAGGCGCAGCGCGCCGGGTTCCTGGCCTTCGTGGCTTCGCTGGGGGAAGGGCGATGAGCGACGACAGCGTGAAGCAGCGCTCGCTGGGGCGCGCCGTGATGGACGGGCTGGGCTCCTACTGGCTCTCCTGTCTGTGCCTGTTCGTGCTGTTCCTGCTGACGATCTTCGGCACGCTGTACCAGCGCGAGAACGGGCTCTATGCGGCGCAGGAGCGCTACTTCAACTCGTGGTTCCTGTGGATGCACTTCGGCGACACCGCCGTGCCGTTCGCCCCTTCGGGGGTGCTCGCGATGTCCGTGCTCGCGGTGAACCTCGTCGTGGGCGGCCTCGTCCGCCTGCAGATCGGCGCGCGCACGCTCGGCGTGCTGGTGATCCACCTGGGCATCGCCTTCCTGCTGATCGCGTCGCTGGTCAAGCTGCGCTCCTCGGACGAGGGGCACCTGCAGCTCTTCGAGGGCGAGCAGTCGGGGCACTTCACCAGCTACTACGACTGGGAGGTCGCGGTCTGGCGCGTCGACGGCATGCCGGGCGGTGCGGCCGAGGAGGCCGTCGTCGACAACCAGTTCCTCACCGACCTCGTCGACGGCCGCAAGCGCACCTTCACGCTCCCCGGCGTGCCGTTCGAGCTCGAGCTCTCGAACTACCTGCCCAACTGCGACCCGTTGCCGAAGGGGCCCAACTGGACCGCCGCGAGCCCGGTCGTGGACGGCTACGCGCTGCTCGAGCGCTCGCCGGCGAAGCAGGCCGAGGCCAACTCGGCCGGCCTGTTCGCGCGCGCGCTCGTCGACGGAAAGGCGCAGGAGTCGATCCTGTGGGGCGGACCGAGCCTGCCCTGGACGCTCGAGGCGGGCGGACACACGTGGGCCGTCGCGCTGCGGCACACGCGCTTCCCGATGCCGTTCGAGATCCGCCTCGACGACTTCCAGAAGGAGGACCACCCCGGCACGGGCCTGGCCAAGTCCTACCGCTCCTACGTCTACAAGGTCGAAGGCGACGGCGAGGAGCGCATCCTGATCCAGATGAACGAGCCGCTGCGCTCGGAAGGGCTGGTGCTCTTCCAGTCGAGCTGGGGACCGCAGAACGCGCGCCCCGGTGAGCCGCTCTTCTCGGGCTTCAGCGTGGTGCGCAACCCCTCGGACAAGTGGCCGGAGATCGCCCTGTGGGTGATCACGGCCGGCATGGCCTACGACTTCGGCTCGAAACTGCTTCGCTTCCTCATCCGCATGACCCGCCAGGGCGCCGCGCGCGCCGGAGGTGCCGCGTGAAGACGATCGCTCGACTCGTACTCCCCATGATCGCGGGCCTCGCGGCCCTCGCGCCGACGGCCGCCGCCCAGGGCGCTTCCCCGCACGGGAGCTTCGCGCACGCTCCGGGGGACGGGCACGACCACGGTCCCGTGGTGCGTCGCACCGAACCGTGGAGCGAGGCGGCGAAGCACGCCTTCGCCGAGCTGCCGGTGCAGGACGGCGGGCGCGTCAAGCCGATGGACTCGCTCGCGGGTCTGAAGCTGCTGACCTTCAACGGCAAGCGCTCGCTCAAGCTCGCGGACGGCTCGAAGCTCGACCACCGCGCGTGGATGCTCGACGTGCTGTTCTTCCCCGAGCAGGCGCGCGAGTACCCGTGCTTCCGCATCCAGACCGACGGCGTCCCGGTGCTGATCGGCATCGAGCCCAAGAAGAAGCGCGACTGGTACAGCTACGACGAGCTGCTGCCCGGCCGTCAACGGCTCGCCGAGGAGGCGCGCAAGCTGGCGGGCATGGAGAACAGCCAGCTCAGCGAGGTCCAGCGCCAGACGCGCAAGCTCGCGAGCGACCTGATGGCGTTCGAGAGCCTGCTCGGGACGATGGACTTCGCGCGCCTCGAGTACGCGACGGGCGGCTCGGAGGCGCTGCGCGAGGTCTACGGCGAGGGCCCCTCGACCCTGTCGCAAGTGCTCGCGCACGGCGGCGAGCTGCAGCGCATCTTCTCCTCGGGCGCGCTCGACGGCGACGAGGGTGACGCGCTGCGCGAGCTCAGCAGCCAGCTCGGCTTCGTGCTCGACACCTCGAAGTTCGGCGTGACGATGCTGCCGCCGCCCGAAGGCGTCGTGGACACGGAGACCTGGTGGACTCCGGGCGACGTCCTGCAGGCGGGCCTGTTCGGCGCCGTGCAGATGGACCGCCAGATCCAGGACGTGGCGCACCTCGAGCGACTCGAGGCCACCAAGACCGACCCCGCGGCCTTCACCGCCGAGCTCGAGGCGCTGCGCGTCTCGCTGCGCGAGCAGGCCGAGGCGCGCGGTGAGTACGGGCACATCCCGCTCGAGGTCCGGCTCTACGACCTGGACCTCTTCTGGCGGGCGCTGTACGTGTTCCTGGTCGGCTTCCTGTGCGTCGTCGGCACCTGGCTGCTGCCGGCCGCGAAGCTGCCGCGCTGGGGCGCCTGGGGCTTCGGCATCCTCGGCTTCCTGATGGTGGCGACGGGCATCGTCCTGCGCTGCATCATCCGTGAGCGGCCCCCGGTGGTCTCGCTGTACGACACGATCCTGTTCGTCACCGCGTGCGGGGTGTTCGTGCTGCTGGCGCTCGAGGCGATGACGCGCCTGCGCGTCGCGCTCTCGCTGGCCTCGCTGTTCGGCGTCGCGGGGATGTTCCTCGCGGGGCGCTACGAGGTGAAGGAGGTCGCCTCCGCGGGCGACACGATGGCCTCGGTCATCGCCGTGCTCGACACGAACTACTACCTCGCGATCCACGTGACCACCGTGACGCTCGGCTACGTGGGCGGCCTCGTGGCGGGCTTGCTCGCGCACGCCTGGATCTTCGGCCAGCTCTTCGGCATGGGCCGGCGCAACCCGGAGGCCTTCCGCACGCTGGCGCGCATGATCTACGGCGTGCTCTGCTTCTGCCTGTTCTTCGCCATGTTCGGCACGATCATGGGCGGTGTGTGGGCGAACGACTCGTGGGGCCGCTTCTGGGGCTGGGACCCCAAGGAGAACGGCGCGCTCATCATCTGCCTGTGGGTGCTGATCGTGCTCCACGCGCGGCTGGGCGGGTACATCCAGGATCGCGGCCTGGCCGTGATGGCCGTGGCCACGGGTGCCGTGGTCTCCGCCTCCTGGTGGGGCGTCAACCTGCTGAACGTCGGGCTGCACAGCTACGGCTTCACGAGCGGCGTCGCGTTGCTGCTCGCCGGCTTCTGGATCGTCGAGCTCCTCGTCATGGGCATCTCGCTCGTGCACTACCTCGTAGGTCGGCAGGACCTCCCCGCGGAGGTCGCGGCATGACCGAGGGCGCGCGCCTCCTCGACGGCAAGGCCACGGCGCAGGCCGTGCGCGCGGGCGTGGCGGCCGACGTGGCCCGCCTCGCGGAGCGCGGCCTGCAGCCCGGCCTCGCGGTCGTGCTGGTGGGGGACGACCCCGCCAGCCAGGTCTACGTGCGCAACAAGGACCGCGCGGCCTCGGAGGCCGGGATCGCGGTGCGCACGCTGAAGCTGGCGGCGGAGACCTCACAGGCCGACCTGCTGAGCGAGGTCGAGCGCCTGAACGCGGACCCCGCGGTGCACGGCATCCTCGTGCAGCTCCCGCTGCCGAGCGGGCTCGACGCCGACGAGGTGGTGCGCACCATCGCGCCCGAGAAGGACGTCGACGGCCTGCACCCGCGCAACGTCGCCGCCCTCGTGCAGGGCGCGCGCGGGCTGCGGCCGTGCACGCCGGCCGGCTGCATCGAGCTGCTCGACCGCCACGGCTACGAGCTCGAGGGCCGGCACGTGGTCGTCGTCGGGCGGTCGATGCTCGTCGGCAAGCCGGTGGCCCTGCTCGCGCTGGAGCGCAACGCGACGGTGACCGTGTGCCACAGCCGCACGCGCGACCTCGGCAAGGTCGTGGGGGACGCGGACGTGCTCATCGCGGCCGTCGGGCGCGCGCGCCTGATCCGCGGCGAGTGGATCCGGCCCGGCGCGATCGTGCTCGACGTGGGCATCAACCGCGGCGAGGACGGCAAGCTTGTCGGCGACGTCGACTTCGCGCCGGCGGCGGAGCGCGCCGGCGCCATCACGCCCGTGCCGGGCGGCATCGGCCCGATGACCATCGCGATGCTGCTGAAGAACACCGTGCTGGCCGCGGCGCGGCAGGCCGGTCTCACCGAGGTCCTGGCGCCGGCGGGCTGAGCCGCGCGCAGACGACGTGGCGCCCGCCTCCTTCGACGGCCCCGGCTTCGACGACGGCTTCGGGCGGCAGCAGGTCCAGCTCGGCCTGCCGCCGCTCACGCCGATGACGAAGCGGCTGCTGCTGATCAACTTCGGCGTCTTCCTGGCGACGTTCTTCCTGTCGCTGGCGACGCCGAGCGCGTGGGGCTCGCTGCTGCACGTGCTGGGGCTCTCGCCGGACGTGTGGCTGGCGTGGTTCCCGCTCGTGCCGCTGTGGCAGCTGGTGAGCTACGGGTTCCTGCACGACACCGTGCAGTTCACGCACGTGCTCTGGAACATGCTGCAGCTCTACTTCTTCGGCACCATGCTGGAGAGCGAGCTCGGCGGGCGGCGCTTCCTGGTCTTCTACCTGCTGGCGATGATCGTCGGCGGCGTCGTGCACCTGCTGGTCGAGACCGCCACGGGGTCGCAGGGCTTGGCGATCGGCGCCTCCGGCGCGGTGCTCGGCGTCGTCGTCGCGGCGGCGACGATGCGGCCGAACGCGCGCGTGTTCCTGCTCTTCATCCCGATCACGCTCAAGGTGCTCGCCATCGTCATCGTCGCGCTCGACACGCTGTCGGCGCTGCAAGGGCTGTTCGGCGGGGTGCAGGACCACGTCGCGCACTGGGTGCACCTCGGCGGCGCCGCGACGGGCTTCGTGATGGTGCGCACGGGCTGGATCCGGCGCGACTGGATCGGGCGCCTGGAGGCGCGCCGGGCCGTCCACCGCGAGGCGCAGCGCGTTCAGGACGACTTCGACATGGACAAGCTGCTCGACAAGATCCACCGCGAGGGCATCGGCTCCCTGAGCCGCCGCGAGCGCGACTTCCTCGAGCGCGTCTCGAAGCGCAAATAGCCCGGCCGCCGGCGCGGGCCGCCCCGGGCGTGCCGGCGCTCGGCGCACGCGCTACACTCCGGGCTCTCCCGGCCCCTCTTCCCCCCGCGGTATCGATGGTACGCCCCCTCATCCTCCCCCTGTGCGGGCTCGCCCTCCTCGGCGCCTCCTTGGGCGCGGGGTTCGAGCTCGCCGGCGCCGCGCCCCTCGGCGCTGCCCGCGCCCAGGACAGCCACACGGTCTTCCGCGAGGCCTTCAAGAAGGCCCAGGTGCTCAACGCCGCCGCGGAGATGCAGAAGCTGGTCAAGAAGAACGTCCCCGAGGCGGTCTCCTGGATCATGGAGACGGCCGAGGGGCTGTCGAACAACCCCACCGACGAGCTGGCCGATCGCATGATCGCGCTGCGCAACGCGTGGAAGGCGGCGATGGAGACGTCCTTCGCCGAGAACATGGAGAAGTACTTCGCCCTGCTCTCGCCGGCGGAGAAGGACGAGCGCGCGAAGCTGAAGTCGCGCTACGACCAGGCGAACGCCAAGTACTGGGCCAACGTCGAGAAGAAGGAGGCGCAGGTCTACGGCCTGCTGTCGCTGGAGCTCGAGGGTCTGGCCGACGCGTTCACGACGCTCGGCGACCACTACTTCGCGGCGCAGTGCTGGCTGCTGCGCTCGAACTGCTGGGAGGAGAACAACCGCGGCGAGGACGCGGACCTCTACAAGGTCTGCGAGTCCTGCAAGCACGCGGCCGAGTCGCTCAAGCAGATCGACCTGCGCGAGGCGAGCTACGTCGCGGCGAAGAACCGCTACGAGTCGCTGAAGGGGCAGGGCTTCGACAAGGCCTCCGGCGAGGAGGGCGGCGAGGCCGGGCCCGAGGGCGGACCGCCGGCCGCCGGCAGTCTCGCGACCGGCGCCGTGCTGACCGCGACGTTGAGCTTCGAGCTGGTGGACAAGCTCGAGGAGTACGAGCGGCCCAGCTACTACATCGACGAGCTGCACGGCATGTGGCCGTCGCTCGGCTTCGGCAAGAAGGGCTCGAAGACCAAGATCGCCTCGCTCGGCGAGCTCTCGCCGATGGCGCTGCGCACGGCGTCGGCGGCGGTCGGCATCGATCTCGACGGCGACGACAAGGTCGACGTGAACGTGCCCATGACGGGCAACCTCGAGCCCGTGCGCTTCAAGCTCGGCACCGGCGACGCGGAGCGCGAGTGGGGCTTCCTGGCGATGATCGGCACGCAGTCCGACATGTACCAGGGCGTGCAGATGAACATGGCGCCCAGCGACGAGTCGCTGTCGCTGTACCTCGCGCCCGCGGCCAGCGTGGTGGGGGACCTGGGCGGCGTCCCGGTGCGCGTGTTCGACGACAACATGGACGGCGTGTACGGCTCGTACCCGCTGACCTGGGCGCACGTGGGCACCTCCGCGAAGCACCTCCAGCCCGAGCTGGACTCCGTGCTGATCGGCAAGGCCAAGCGCGCCGTGCCGTACAGCGAGTTCCTGCAGGTCGAGGGCAAGTGGTACCAGCTCGAGCCGCAGGGCCCGGGCACGACGCTCAAGGCGACCGAGGTGACGCTCGAGACCGGCAAGGTCAAGGTGGCCTTCAAGGGCGGCAAGCCGACCTGGGTCGTGCTGCGCGGCGCGGGCCGCTACGAGAACTCCTACTTCGACGTCACCGACGGCGCCGACGTGCCGGTCGGCAAGTACACGCTCTACTTCGGCGAGCTGCGCAAGGGCAAGAAGCAGCAGACGTGCAAGACGCTGATCCTGCCCGGCGACTCGCCGCCCAAGTACGACGTCGCGGCGGGCAAGACGACCACGGTCGAGCTCGGCGCGCCCTTCAGCTTCGACTTCACCTTCGAAGAGGACGAGCACAGCATCACGCTCAAGGGCAACAGCGTGGTGATCGTCGGCGCGGCCGGCGAGCGCTACGAGCGCCCGTGGAACTGCGTGCCGCGGCCCGAGGTGTCGTGGCGCGAAGCGGGCGCGAAGAAGGGCTCGAAGCCCGAGAAGACCGACGTGATCTCCGAGAACGACCAGTTCACGAAGTACGGCTGGGCCGCGGCCTGGTTCCCGCTCGACCTGGTGCTCGAGAAGAAAGGCAACGTGGAGAGCTCGGAACTCCAGCTCTCCGAGAAGAAGAACAAGCTCTTCGGCAAGATCGACTCCGAGTGGAAGGGAGAGTGACTGCGTGCTCGACATCAAGTTCCTGCGGGCCTGCCCCGACGTGGTGAAGGCCGGCGCCGCCAAGAAGCGCATCCCCTGCGACGTCGATCGGATCCTGGCGTTGGACCAGGAGTGGCGCGACCTGGGCGTCGTCGTCGACGGCCTGCGCTCCGAGCAGAAGACGGCCAGCAAGGCCATCGGGCAGGCCAGCGCCGAGGAGCGCCCGGCGCTGCTCGCGGCCCAGCAGGCCTTCAAGGCCGAGCTCAAGGAGCGGGAGACGAAGCTCGGCGAGCTGGAGCAGGAGCTGCGGCGCCTGATGCTGCTCGTGCCGAACGTCCCGGCCGACGCCGTCCCCGAAGGCGTGGACGACGGCGACAACGTCGAGCTGCGCACGTGGGGGACGCCGACGGCGTTCGACTTCGAGCCGCTCGACCACATCGCGCTCGGGGAGCTGCACGACTGGCTCGACGTCAAGCGCGGCGCCGAGCTGGCGGGGTCGCGCAACTACGTGCTCAAGGGCGACCTCTCGCTGCTCGAGGGCGCGGTCATGCGCTACGCGCTCGACCTGATGGTGAGCCGCGGGTTCACGCCGCTCTCCGTGCCGACGCTGGTGCGCACCGAGACGATGGTCGGGACCGGCTACTTCCCCGGCGGCGAGGACCAGGCGTACCGCTGCGACGAGCGCGACGACCTGTGCCTGGTCGGCACCGCCGAGGTCCCGATCACCGCGTTGCACCAGCAGGAGACCCTGGACCTCGCCGAGCTGCCGAAGAAGTTCGTGGCCCTGTCCTCGTGCTACCGGCGCGAGGCCGGCACGTACGGCAAGGACACGCGCGGGCTCTACCGCGTGCACCAGTTCCTCAAGGTCGAGCAGGTCGTCATCGATCGCGCCGACGACGCGTTGAGCCTGGACCACCACCTGGCGATCCTGAAGAACGCCGAGGACCTGCTGCAGAGCCTCGAGCTGCCGTACCGCGTGGTCAACGTCTGCGGCGGCGACCTGGGGCAGCCCCAGATCCAGAAGTTCGACATCGAGACCTGGATGCCGGGCCGCGGCGCCTACGGGGAGACGCACTCCGCGTCGCGCTTCCACGAGTTCCAGGCGCGGCGCCTGAACCTGCGCTACCGCGACGCCGAGGGCAAGGTGCGCTTCTGCCACACCTTGAACAACACGGTCGCCGCGAGCACGCGCATGCTCATCGCGCTGGTCGAGAACCACCAGCAGGCGGACGGCACGGTGCGCGTTCCCGCGCCGCTGCGGCCGTACCTCGGCGGCCGCGAGGTGCTGGGCCAGCCGCGCCGCTAGCAGCCCGTCCGAGTCGAGCTTCGGATGCCGCTGCGGCGGTCGCCCGCTCAGCGCACGCTCGGGCGCTCGGAGCCGCCGCGCGGTCCGCGCGTGCTGCCGCCGGCGTCCTGGATCCCGGGCTTCGTGCCCTTGTCGTCGGCGTCCGTGCCGCTGGCGCCGCCGTTGGCGCTGGCGCTGCCGCTCGGGCCTGAAGGGATCGTCGGCACGGGGATCAGCTCCTCGGCGATGCGCAGCGCTTCGGGCAGGCGGATGATGCGCCGGTAGGTCATCTCCGTCAGGAAGTTCGGGCGCAGCGCCTCGCGCTCGATGCGGTGTTGCAGCTCGAGCGTGAGCGAGATCTCGATGCGCGCGGGCAGGCCGACGTGCTCCTCGTCCTCGGCGCCGCCCCACTCCTCGAACGGGTCGGCGTCGGGGCCGTCCTCCTCGAAGACCTGGATGTCGAAGTTCTTCACCCGGTCGTGGAGGAAGGTGAACTCTCCGCCCTCGAAGGGCTTGTCGTCGATGCCCATGTCCTCGCGCCGATAGAGCTCGAGGAAGTCGTCGGTGTCGGGGTTGGGGCGCAGGCGGTAGCCGACCTCGTTCACGCTCGAACGCAGGAAGCGATCCCCGTCGACGTGCAGGACGAGGTTGTCCGTGGTCGTGACGAAGTCGAGGGAGTCCGCGTCGACGCCGCGCAGCACGCGGTTCTGCACGCGGAAGTGGTCCTGCTTCGTGCGGTTGTAGATCACGATCCCGCGGATGTCGCGCTCGATCATGTCCATGATCGCGGGACCAGCGAGCTGGGTCTCCTGGATGTTGTGGATGTTGTCGCGGCTGAGGCGCGCCACGTTCAGGATCTGCGTCACCGAGACCAGGATGCCGCCCATGATGAGGATGGCGACGAGGACTTCGGCCAGCGTGAAGCCGGCGCGAGCCGGCGCGGGGTTCCTGCGCATCATGTCTTCGCCTCCACGCGTCAGCGGGCGCTGCCCGAGGGGGTGCTGCCCGACTCGTCCTCGTCCGGGCCGTAGACCTGCTCCCACGGCATCCAGGACTCCAGCACGAGCTGGTTCTTGAACTGCTTGGTCTTGGGGAACGTCACGCGCAGCTTCACGCGCTCGAACGGCTCCTCGACCTCCTCCTCGTCCTCGTCGGCCTCGCGCCGGGCCTCCTCCTGCCGCTCGCGGCGGTCGGCGAAGGTGTCGTGGAAGCCGGAGTCGTCGTACACGTCGACCTCCTGCTCCTCGAACATGTCGTCACCGAGCAGGACGTCGAAGTAGAAGTCCGGGTAGCCCTCCTGGGCGTAGCTGCCGCTCCAGCCGCTCTGCAGCTCCTCCTGGTACATGCCCGACTCGATCTGGCCCAGCGTCATCGTGCCGAGCTCGCGCGCCAGCTTGAGGTTGCGCGTGTGCGCGGCCTGGTGCTTCGCCGTGAAGAGCGACTCGACGCACAGCGTCAGGCCGATGCTGATGATCAGCAGCGTGACGGCGATCTCCACGAGCGTGAAGCCGCCGCGCCGACGCGGGAGCGGGCGCAGCGCGCTCAATCGAAGTCCTCCTCGCTGACGACGGGGCGCTCGAACTCGTCGTAGTGGAAGCGGATCAGCCCGGTGAGCGGCAGCACCTCGATGGTCATGGGCATCTCGGAGGGGTGCTGCACGAGCTGGAGCGTGTGCCCGGTCGCCGACCCGAGCGGATCGAACGTGACGAACACCACGCCCTCCTCGTAGCGCACGCCGTCGATGGTGACGCGGCGCAGGTCGATCGACTCCGGGAGCGTGACGCGCTTGACCACGACGCGCTCGGCCTCGGTCTGCGCGAGGCCGCCGCCCAGGCGGTAGGGCGAGACGACCTTGTAGCTCTCGTGGTCGAGGTCGTAGTAGATGCGGAACTCGCCGTTGCGCGCGATGGCGTCCGAGCGCGCGCCGCTGACCGCCGCGGCGATGTCGTGCACGGTCGAGTTGAGCTCGGCCTGCGGGAGCCGCGCCGCCCAGCTCACCGACACGATGCCGGCCATCAGCCCCAGGATGGTGATCACGGCCAGGAGCTCGATGAGCGAGAAGCCCCCGGCGGCGGGGCGCGCGACAGGGGCTCTCCGGGGCATCGGGCTCAGCGCTCGCGGCCGCCTTGGATGGTGAAGTTGTCGACGTCCGCGGCGTCGCCGTCGCCGCCGGGCTGTCCGTCGGAGCCCAGCGTGTAGACGCGCGGCTCGGGCTGACCGCTGCCGGGGATGGGCGGCTCGTAGCCGTACTCGTTGCCCCACGGGTCGACGGGCACCGACTTCTGCTTGAGGAACGTGTAGCCGTTCTCGTCGGGCGTGACGAGCACGTCCAGGCTGTCGGGGTAGCGGCCGCCGTTCTGGGTGGCGTAGTCGTCGAGGGCCGAGGCCAGGGCGGTGATGTCGGCCTTCGCCTTGCCCATGAAGGCCGTCTTGAGGCGCTGGACGACGTTGGGGACGACGAGGGTCGCGAGCAGGCCGATGATCACGATCACGACCATGAGCTCGGCCAGGGAGAAGCCACCGCGCGCCTGGCGGCGGGGGCGGGAGAGGAGGCGGGTGTTCATGCCGGAAGCGTACTTCGAATCGGTGTCCAGGGGGGAGGGCGCGAGCGCGGAGGCCCGACGGCGCTACCTACGATAGCACCGGGGGGATCTTCCCTACAGGTTCGCGTTCCTGGGGAGCGGCTCGGCGGGGCCGTGCGCCGCGGTGGGGCGCAGCAGCCCGCGAGCCGGGCGGGGCGCAGCGCCCGAGTGCGCACGGGCCCGGCCGCCGCCCGCGGGGACGGCCGCCAGGCGCCGCGGCGGACGCCGGATCTCCGGGCCTAGAACTGCCCGACCTGGAGGATCGGCAGCACGATCGAGACCACGATGTAGCCCACCACCACCGCGAGGCAGATGATCAGGATGGGCTCGAGCACCGACGTCATGCGGTCCGTGGCGATCTCGATCTCCTCGTCGTAGGCATCGGCGATGCGGTCGAGCATCTGCTCGAGCTCGCCGGATTGCTCGCCGACCGAGACCATGTAGCCGACCACGGAGGGGAAGACCCCCGTCTGCTTGAGCGGCGTGGCGATGTCGGTGCCCTCGACGATCCGCGAGCGGACGTGCTCGGTGGCGTCGGAGATGATCTTGTTCTGGACCACGTCGCGCGTGATCTCGAGGCTCTGCACCGCCGGCACGCCCGAGGAGAGCAGCGTCGCCAGCGTGCGCGTGAAGCGCGACACGGACTGCTTGAGCAGCACGTCGCCGACGATCGGCATCTTCAGCAGCCAGCGGTCGAGCACGCGGCGGCCGCGGTAGGAGTGCTGGTGAACGCGCTCGAACACGAACGAGATCGCGGCGATGCCCAGGAACATCAACCACCAGTAGTTCTTGAAGACGCCCGAGACCGCCACGAGGATCTGCGTCGGCATGGGCAGCGACTGGCCCGTGTCCTGCAGCATGTCGGTGATCTTGGGCACGACCCAGCTCATCAGCGCCGTCACGACGATCAGGCCCAGGCCGATCATCATGGCGGGGTAGGTCATCGCGCCGACGACCTTGCGGCGCAGCGTGCGCTGCGCCTGCAGGTAGTCGGCGAGGCGCGTGAGCACGACGTCCACGTTGCCCGTCGCCTCGCCGGCGCGCACCATGTTGACGTAGAGCGCGCTGAAGAGGTTGGGGTGGTCCTCGAGCGCGTCGGCGAAGCTGGCGCCCTGGTTCACGCGCTCACGGATCTGGCGAAAGATCGTCTCCGAGCGGCGGTCCTCGGCCTGATCGATCATCGCGCGCAGCGCCTCGGTCATCGGGATGCCCGAGCCGAGCATGGTGCCGAGCTGACGCGTGACCCCCGTGACGAGGTCGAGGTCCTTCGCGCTCGTGGAGAGGCGCCGCTGACGACTGCGGCGGATGCGCGCGAACAGGCCCTGCTTCTCGCTCGCCGCGGCGCCCTTGCCGCGGCTCTTGCGGCCCGCGGACTCCTTGATCTCGCTGACGAGCAGCCCCTCGCGCCGCAGCATGGCGCGCGCGTCGCGCGGCGTGTCGGCGTCGATGACGCCCGAGCGTTTCTCGCCGCCCGCGGCCAGGGCCTTGTACTGGAAGATGGGCATGGGCCTCGGGCGCCTACTCCAGGTCCATCTGGGTGACGCGCAGGACCTCGTCCGCGGTGGTGAGGCCCTCCTTGATCTTCTTCCGGCCGTCCTCGCGCAGCGTGATCATGCCGCGCGAGACGGCCGAGCGCTTGAGCTGGCTGGCGGTGTAGCCCTCCATGATCTCCGTGCGCAGCGTCTCGTCGATCGGCATGAACTCGTAGATCGCCGTCCGACCGGAGTAGCCCGACTGGAAGCACTCCTCGCAGCCCGGCGCGTGCGCCGCGGTGCCGCCCATCTCGGACGGGTCGATGCCGACCTTGCGCAGCTTCGCGGCCTCCTCCTCGCCGATCGGGAGGTCCTCGCGGCAGTGCTTGCAGAGCGTGCGCACGAGGCGCTGCGCGATGACGAGCACGATCGAGCTCGAGACGAGGTAGGGCTCGACGCCCTGGTCGATCATCCGCGTGATCGTCGAGGCCGAGTCGTTCGTGTGGACGGTGGAGAACACCAGGTGACCCGTGAGGGCCGCGCGGATGGCGACCTCCGCCGTCTCGAGGTCGCGGATCTCGCCCACCATCATCACGTCGGGGTCCTGACGCAGGAACGAGCGCAGACCGGCGGCGAAGGTGAGGCCCTTCTTGGTGTTCACCTGCACCTGGCTGATCGAGGGCATCGAGTACTCGACCGGGTCCTCGATGGTCAGCACGTTCTTGGTGGTGGTGTCGATCTCCGACAGGCCGGCGTAGAGCGTGGTCGTCTTGCCCGAGCCCGTGGGGCCGGTGACGAGGATGATGCCGTGCGAGTAGTTGAGGAACTCGCGCAGCAGGGCCTCGTTCTCGGCCGTCAGGCCGATCTCGCCGACGGTGTAGATCTTGGCCGTCTTGTCGAGCAGACGCATGACGATGCGCTCGCCGACGGTGGTGGGGACGGTGCTGATACGGACGTCGACCTCGCCGTCGCCGATGCGCAGCGACGCGCGGCCGTCCTGCGGCAGACGGCGCTCGGCGATGTCCATCTTGCCCATGATCTTCACGCGGCTGACGATCGCCTCGTGGATCCGGCGCGGCACCGAGTCCATGTCGTAGAGGATGCCGTCGATGCGGAAGCGGACTTGCAGGCGGTCCGGGAAGGCCTGGAAGTGCACGTCGGACGCGCGCAGCTTGAGCGCCTGGAACAAGATCGTGTTGACGAGCTTGATGATCGGCGCCTTGTTCGAGACGTCGAGCACGTCCTCGACGTCGTCGAGCTCGTGCGCGAGGCCGGCGATGTCCCCGTCCTCGGCCACGTCCGCGATGGCCTCGTCGACGCCGTCGGCCTTGTGGCGGTAGGCGCGGGCGATCAGCGTCGTGATCTCGATCTTCGGCGCGAGCACCGGGTCGAGCTCGGCCCCGATCATCGAGCCGAGGTCGTCCATCGGGTGCGGATCGAGCGGCGAGCAGGTCGCCACGCGCATCACGCCGCGCTCGTTGGCCCCGAGCGCGACGAGGTTGTAGTTGCGCGCGAAGTGCACCGGCACGTTGTTGACGAAGTCCGGCGGCACCTGCGTGCCCTCGAGCTTGGGCACGTACTCCATGCCCAGCGCGCGCGCGTAGACCTGCAGCAGCTCGGGCTCGTCGAGGTAGCCCTTCTGCAGGATCACGCGGTCGAGCGTCTCGCCCGTGTTGGCGACGACGCCGCGGCACTCCTCCAGCCGCTCACGCCGCAGGCCGGCGTCGATCAGGAGATCGCCGATGTTGACCATGGTCTTCGGGTTCAGCGCTTGTCGCTGTCGAGCATCTCGTTGACGTCCTGCGACTCGAGGCCCAGCTCGGCCTGGTCGACCTCACCGTGCACCGGCGCCTGGTAGATGGGCAGGTCGAAACCGCCCAGGTCCAGCGCCTCGTTGTCGAGCCCGAACTTCGGGTCGATGAGCCGCACGCGGTTGGCGCCGATGGTGTCGGCCGCGTCCAGCTTGCGCTGGTAGCTGTAGGCCGCCAGGTCGGCGAACTCGCGGTCGTGCATGATGTGCGGCGTCACGAAGAAGTAGAGCGTCGTGCGGTCCTGCGTGTCCTGCGAGCGGCGGAACAGCACGCCGAGGAAGGGGATGTCGCCCAGGAAGGGGACCTGGTCCTTCTCGTTGGTCTTGTTGTCGACGATGATGCCGCCGATGACCATCGTGTAGCCGTCCGGGACGTTCACGATCGTGTCGATCGTGCGCGTGATCTTCGGCGGCGGGATGGCGCCCGAGAACGAGCCCTGGAAGGTCGAGACCTCGAGGGCCACCGACAGGCGCAGGTAGTTGGACGCGCTGATCGTGGGGGAGATCTCCAGCGTGATGCCGGCCGGCTCGTAGCCGTTGAAGTTCTCCTGGGTCTGGCCCTGACCGTTCGTCGTGATCGTGGTGGTCGGTTGCTCGTCGAGCGTGGTGACGCGCGCCGAACCGTTGTTGTTGACCAGCACCGACGGGATGTTGAGCACGTTCGTGTTGCGGCGCTCCTGCAGCGCGGAGACCAGCACGGGCAGCGAGAAGTTGCTGCCGTCGATGATGCCGGCCGTGAGGCCGCGCGTCAGGTTGGGCGTGCGCACGTCCGGGACGCCGTCGTTGTTGTTGTCGACGAAGTCGCTCATGTCGAAGCTGCTCACCCCGAAGCCGCCGTAGGCGTCCTGGCCGGGGATGTTCGCGCCGCCGAGCTCGACGCCGAGGTCGAGGAAGTCGCGGCCCGAGAGCTCGATCAGTGCCGTCTCGATGAGCACCTGGTCCTGGCGACGGTCCAGGCGCGTGATCATGTCCTGGATCTCCTGGAAGCGCGAACGCGGCGCCGCGACGAGCAGCGAGTTGGTGGCCGAGTCCGGCACGACCGCGATCTCGCTGCTGTTCGAGCCCGCGGCGCCCTGCGGGCGCGCAGCGGCGCCGCCGGGCGTGTTGTTCTCGACGCGGCTGGCGTCCTGCAGGAACTCGGTCAGCGTGTCCGCCAGCTCCTCGGCGTCGGCGTTCTCCAGGCTGATGAAGTGGTAGTTGCGCTCGCGGTCGATCACGTCGACGTCCAGGCGCGCGACCAGCTCCTTGATGCGCGGCATGTCCTCGGGCATCGCCATGACGAGCAGCGCGTTCGCGCGCGGCTGCACCATGATCTTGGCCTCGGTGCTGCCGGTCTGCAGGCGACCGGTCGGGCCTTGCGCGGGCTGCTGCGGCGCGCCGGCCTGCGCGGCGCGGCGGCTGGCCTCGAGCAGCTCCTCGAGCGTGTCGGCGATCTCGTCGGCCGCGGCGTACTCGAGCGGCACGACGTCGAACTCGGGCAGCACCGGCGACTCCGGCTCGGCCACCTCGTTCATCAGATCGAGCATGTGCGCGAGCGCCGCGATGTGCGAGCCGAAGCCGACCAGGATCAAGCTGTTCGACTCGGGCACCGGGATCATCACCAGCGTGTTCGGGTCGACGATGAACTGGCGCAGCGAGTTGCCCAGCGTGCGCACGTCCAGGTTGGGCAGGTTGAGCACCGTCTGGACCAGCGTCGCCGGTTGGTCGGCGTAGGAGGGCACCTCCTCCGGCGTGATGTAGACGGCGTCCGCGCGCACGCTGGTGCGCGCCTGCGAGTCCATGCTCGACACGACCACCACCGACATGTGCTCGGGCCCGATGCGCGTGCACACGAACTTGTTGATGATCATGATGATCTGGAAGAAGGAGTAGAAGTCCTTCTTCGGGATCACCTTGGGCCCGAACATCTGCACCTTCGTCGTGTTGAGCAGCTGCTCGGTGTCCTTCGTGAAGGTGAAGTTGATGCCGGTGTTCTGCTGGCAGATCTTGACGAACTGCTGGAGCGTCATGCCCTCCTCGCCCTCGGGGAACTGCAGCCGCCAGGCGTCCTGCTCGACGAGGTCCTGGAGCACGGGCGTTTCCTGACCGCCGGCTTGGCCGCGAGACGCGTCGGGACCCTGGGGCGCTGCGGGGGCGGGGAACGCGAGGGCGAGGGAGGCGAGGAAGGTGATCATCGGGGCAGGGGCTCTGGGCCGAGGGACCCGGCGCGCAGCCGGGGCGGTGCCGAGCGCGACGCAAGCGAGCTTGGTCGCGTGGGGGGGTCGGTGGACGAAGATTCTTGGTCTGAGGCGGGCGAGGTCGAGAGCGAGGCCGCGTTTCTCCGGCCCGCGGTCCTCCGCACGGGGCGAATCGGAGGACACAACTCGTTGGAAAATCGTCTGTTAGGTACACGGCCTGCGGCGCGCGCAGCGGCAATCTAGGGACCGCCGGAGGGCGTGTCAATGCGATGCAGAGCGCGCGCGCGCAGGTCGTCGGGCCCCTCGACGTCGCGCCTGGAGGCTTCTTCCCGCGCATCCCCGCCGCGGAGACGATTCGGGGCGAGCGATCGCGTGGCGCGCGCGTCGCGAGCGTCAAGTCCGAGCGCGAACGCGGCCGAACGTTGCCCCACCCCGGTGCCCTCGGCATCCTTGCGCGCTTCCCACCGCGACCACCCCCCTCCGCCCACCCTTGCCCGGAAGGTCCCGTTGAGTTCCAAGAAGAACGGCTTCGTCAACTTCCTCCAGGAGTTCTCGATCCCCCTGATCGCCGGCGTCGTCGCCGCGCTGTTCGCCGCCAACCTCGCCGGGGACGCCTACCACCACTGGTTCGGCGAGATCCACAGCGGCGGCGGAGCGCACGGGGGCGAGCACGGCGAGGTCTTCTCGCTCGGCTTCTCGCTGTTCGGGCACCCGGTCGGCCTGCACTTCCTGGTCAACGACCTGTTCATGGTCTTCTTCTTCGGCATCGCCGCGAAGGAGATCACCGAGGCCGCGCTCCCCGGCGGCAGCCTCAACCCGATCAAGAACGCGATCAACCCGCTGCTGGCGACGTTCGGCGGCGTGCTCGGTCCGGTGGGGGTGTTCTTCCTCGCGCTGCTCGCCTGGCACGGCGCGAACCCGGAGGCCTTCAGCGCCGACGGGCACACCCTGCCGCTGTGGGGCGCGCCCAGCCTCTCCAAGGGCTGGGGCATCCCGACCGCCACCGACATCGCGCTCGCGTGGCTCGTTGCGCGCGCGGTCTTCGGCAAGGGCCACCCGGCGATCAACTTCCTGCTGCTGCTCGCGGTCGCCGACGACGCGATCGGCCTCGGCATCATCGCCGTCTTCTACGGCGACCCGGCCAACCCGGCCGCCCCGCAGTGGCTGGGCCTGGTGGCGCTCGGCATGGTGATCGCGTTCGTGCTGCGCAAGCGCAACGTGCAGTCGTGGGTGCCCTACATCGCGCTGGGCGGCACGGTCTCCTGGATCGGCCTGATGCTCGCGCACCTGCACCCCGCGCTGGCGCTCGTGCCGATCGTGCCCTTCCTGCCGGGGCCCAAGCACGACACGGGGCTGTTCACGGAGGACGACGAGGTCGACCAGGCCGAGAAGGCCGGGCTGCCGACCGATCACCATCATTCTCCCCTGCACCAGTTCGAGCACCAGCTCAAGCTGTTCGTCGACCTGGGCCTGTTCTTCTTCGCCTTCGCCAACGCGGGCGTGGAGCTCTCGGGCATCGGCCCGATGACCTGGATCATCCTGGGCTCGCTGGTGGTCGGGAAGACCGTCGGCATCACGCTGCTCGGCTGGATCGGCACGAAGGTCGGCTTCCCGCTGCCGACCGGCATGACGTTCAAGGAGCTCGTGATGGCCGGCTACGTCGCGGCCCTCGGTCTGACGGTGGCGCTGTTCGTCGCCGGCGCCGCGTTCACCGACCCGACCATGCAGGGCCAGGCCAAGATGGGCGCGCTCTTCTCGGGCTTCGTCGGCATGACGGCCATCGTCATCGGTCGCGCGCTGGGCTTCGGCCGGCGCTCGAACTCCAGCCCCGCGTCCAAGAAGGTCTCCGAGGCCGCCTGACCTCCGCCCCGCCCGCGCTTCGCGCCCGGCCGCGTCGTCCGCGACCGGGCGCGGAGTTTTCCAGAGTCCCCGACGGGGTTTTCTGGTCCTCGAAGGGCGGGCGCGGGTATCCTCCGCCGCGCATGCACCTGACCGAGCTCTTCACCCCCGCGGACCTCGTCCTGGGCTTCGAGCCCGAGGACAAGTGGGACGCCCTCGGCAAGTTGGTGCAGCACCTCGTGCGCGTCGGTCGCATCAGCGCCGACCAGGCGCCGGGCATCGAGGACGCCGTGCTCGCGCGCGAGCGCTCGATGTCGACCGGCATGGAGCACGGCATCGCGATCCCGCACGCCGCGGTCGAGGGCATCGAGCACCTCGCGGTCGCGCTCGGCGTGGTGCGCAGCGAGGCCGGGCTCAACTTCGACAGCATCGACGGTCAGCCCGCGCGGCTGGTCGTGCTGCTCGTCATCCCCAAGGCGCAGAAGCTGCTCCACATCCGCACGCTGGCCGACGTCGCACGCGTGCTCGGGAAGGACGCGGTGCGCGAGGGGCTGCTCGGCGCCGAGACGCCCGAAGCGGCCTGGTACGCGCTGCGCAGCGGCGAGGCTTGAGCGCGAAGCCGCGCCTCGCTCTCGCGTCGCTCCTCGCCGGCGCCTCCGGCGTCGCGCTGGAGGTCGTGACGGTCGCGCTCGCCGGCGGCACGGTCGGCTACGGCGTCAACGCCGTGCTCGGCTTGACCGTGTTCCTGGCCGGCTGGTCGCTCGGCGCCGGCCTCGCCGGGAGCTGGCGCGGCTCGACGCGCGCCTTGCTGGTCGGCGCGGGCCTGGCGCTCGCGTGCGCGGCGTGGGGCGTGCCGCTGCTCCTGACCTCCGCGGCGGAGGGCGCGTCGAGCGCGCTCGCCGTCGCGCTCACGCTCGCGGCGCTGCTCGCCGTCGCGGTGCCGCAGGGCGTGTTCCTGCCGAGCCTCGCGCGCCAGTGGCGCCTGCGCGGCCGCCCCGACCTCGGGTGGCTGCTCGCGGCGAACCTGCTCGGCGCGGCGCTGGGAGCGTGGCTCCTGGGCGAAGCGCTCGCGGCGCGCGCCGGCTGCGACGGCGCGGCGCTCGGTGCGGGCGCGTGCGCGCTCGCCGCCGCGTTCCTGGGCGCGTGGCGCCGACGCGCGCAGCCCGCCGAGGCGACGGCGACGGCGAGCGAGGCGGAGGCGCACGCCCTCGCGCCGCGTCGCGCCGGCCTGCTGCTCGCGCTGGCGACCGCGTGGCTCGCACGCCGAAGGCCTCGGCCTGCGCCAGGGCGTGCTCTGGCTCGGCGGCATGCAACCGGCGCTGACCGGCGTGCTCGTGGCGAGCCTCGCCGCGTGGCGCTCGGCGCCGCGCTGCTGCCGCGCGCGCTCGGGCGCAGGCCCGCGGCGCTCGCGCGCCTCGGGGCTGCTGGTCCTGGGCGCGGCGTGGTTCCTGCTCGCGCCGTGGCGCTCACGCGCTTCGCCGACGCCGCGCTCCTCGTGCGCGCGCTGCTGCTCGTCGGGCCGCCGCTGGCGGCCTTCGGCGCGGTCGTTCCGCTCCTGCACCGCGAGCTCGCCGGCGACAGCGGCCGGCGGCTCGGCCGGCTGTTCCTGTGGAGGCGCTCAGGGCCGGCGTGGGCCTGCGCTCGCGCACCTCGTGCTGCTGCCGCGCGTGGGCTGGAACGGCACGCTCGCCGCGTGGTGCGCGCTGGGCGCGCTGCGGCGGGGCTCGCGCTGGCGAGCGCGCGCGGCCTGCGCGGACGCTGGCGCTCGGCGTGGGCCTCGCGGCCTGGATCGCGGGCGGCCGCCGCTCGCGCTCGCGTCGCCGCCGCTCTCAACCCGGCGCTCGAGGTGCTCGCGTTCGAGGAGGACGCGCACTTCGCGGTCAGCGTGGTGCAGGACGGCCTGCAGGGCGAGCGCACGCTGATGACCGACGGCTTCCGCGCGGCGGGCACCGGGCGCGACTACGCCTACATGCGCGCGCTGGGGCACCTGCCGCTGCTGCTGCACGCCGCGCCGCGGCGCGTCGCGGTGCTCGCCTTCGGCACGGGCACCACGGCCGGCGCGGTGGCGCTGCACGAGGAGGTCGAGCGCATCGACGTGCTCGAGCTCTCGGCCGCCGTCGCGGAGCAGGCGCCGCGCTTCGCCGAGGTGAACCACGGCGTGCTCGCGGACCCGCGCACGCACCTGCGCCTCGGCGACGGACGCCGCACGCTCGGCGCCGCCGCGGGAGCTACGACGTGATCACGATGGAGCCGTTGCTCCCCGACTCGCCGTTCGGGGTGTACCTCTACACGGAGGAGTTCTACGCGCGCGCGCGCGCGCTGGCGCCGGGCGGCCTCGTGTGCCAGTGGGTGCCGCCGCACGCGCTGGAGCCCGCGACCTTCGACGCCGTGCTCGCGGCCTTCGGCAGCGCGTTCCCGTGGAGCGGCGTGTGGCAGTTCGGCACGCAGGTCGTGCTCGTGGGCGCCGAGGCGCCGCCGCTCCTGCGCGCCGAGCGCTTCCCGGCGCCGACGAGCGCGGCTGGCCCGAGCTGCGCGAGCTGGGGCTCGAGGCGCCGCGGCGATCGTCGCGCGCTGGATCGCGCGCGCCGACGCGTGGCCGCGTCCGGCGCGCCCGTTGCGCGACGTGGACCCTTGGGTGGTGTACCGAACGGACCGCGACGGCCTCGTGCGCCTGCTCGACCTGCCCGCCAACCTGCGCGCGTTGCGCGCGCACGCGCAGGACGCGCCGCTCGAGTGGCGCGTCGGTCTGCCGCCGGACGCCGGCGCGCGATTCGAGGCGTTGCGCCTCCTGCGGCTGGCGCGCGAAGCGGCGGGGCTGGAGGAGTTCGACGCGCGCCTCGAAGCGCTGCGGCGCTGGCTGCCGCCGAGCTCGCCGCGCTCGTGGCTGCGGCGAGCGCCGCGCTCGGCGGCGAGGGCCTGCCGCACGACGCCGATCGACTCGCGGGCGACGCGCGCGCAGGCTGCCCGAGCGAGCCTGAGGTGCGCGCCTTCCTGGCCGAGCAGCTCTTCCTGCGCGAGCTGCGCAGCGGCGTGCAACTCCTGGCGCGCGGGGACGGCGAGTCGCTCGCCGAGGGCGCGCGCTGGCTCGAAGACGCTGCGCGCGCGGCCCGAGCGCGGCGACGTGCAGGCCTACCTCGCCGCGGCGCTCGAGCGCCTGGGACTGGCGCAGGCCGAGGCCGCCTGGCGACGCGCGCGCGAGCTCTGCCCGCGCCTCGACGAGACGCCCGCGGGGCGACGCGCGGCGCAACTGGCGGGGCGGCGCTGAGCGCCGGGCGCGGCCGCGCTCGACCTCAGGCCCAGCGGTCGAGGTGCGCGCGCAGGCTCGCCTCGATGTGGTCCGCGCAGCGGCGGTAGTCCGCGAGCGTGCCGCCGATCGGGTCCGGGACGTCGCGCTCCTCCGGGTCGAGCAGGCGCAGGTGACCGTCCTTGCCGGGCGGCAGCAGCATCGCGAGCGCCTCGAGGTGCGCGTGCGTCATGCACAGCACCTCGTCGAGCTCGGCGACGACCTCGGGCAGCGCGGGCGAGGAGCGGTGGCCGGCGAGGTCGACGCCGCGCTCGGCCAGCACCTCGACGGCGTGCGCGGACGCGCGCGCGCCGCACGACGCGAAGACGCCCATCGAGCGCAGCTCGAAGCCCATGTCGCCGAGGCGCGCGGGCTCGCACTCGAGGCGTTCGGCCAGGAGGTGCCGCGCGAGCGCCTCGGCCATGGGGCTGCGGCAGGTGTTGCCGGTGCACGCGAAGCCGAGCCGCCGGCCGGACGTGCGGCGCAGGGCCTCCAGGTCGTGCAGCCCTTCGCGCAGGAGCTCGAAGCGCCCGCGTCCGACGCGCAGGATCGTCGAAGCCTCCTGCAGGCGCGTGCGACCGCCGTCGATGACGAGGTCGAGCAGCGCGGGGTCGAGCTGCGCCAGGTCGTCGACGCACACCGCCGGCGGTTGGCCGTGGCGGTTGGCGCTCGTCATCACGATGGGGAAGTCGGCGCGCTTGCACAGGGCGAGCGCGAACGGCTCGGCGGTGAAGCGCACGCCGGTCCAGCCGCCGCGCGCGGCGAGCTCGAGCCCGCGCGGCACGCCGGGCAGCACGAGCGTCAACGGTCCGGGCCAGTAGCGCTCGGCGAGCCGGTGGACGTGCGCGCCAGCGTGCGGGTAGCGCGCGAGCGCTTCGAGCGAGCCGACGTGCCAGGTCCACGCGATGTCGCTGGGGCGGCCCTTGATCGCGGCGAGGCGCTCGAGCGCCTCGGCCGAGTCGGCGCGCGCGGCGAGCCCGTAGACGGTCTCGGTGGGCAGGGCCACGAGGCGGCCCTCGGCCAGCACGGCCAGGGCTTCGTGCAGGTCCTCGAGCGCGGGCTCCCCGGTGGGGTCTTCGAGGCGGTGGAGGCGAGGCGGCATCGCGAGGAGTGTAAGCGCTGCGCGCGCGGCGTTGAAGGCGTCGCGCCGCCCCCGCCCGTTGCATTCGCGGGGCGCGCCCACGACCATGGGCGCTCGCGTCCATGAGCGAGCCCACCGACCCCGCGCCCCCGGTCCCCGCGGCCGCCACGCCGCCGGCGGCGCTGCCCGAGCCCGAAGGCTTCGAGCGCGTCGCCGCGCCCGACACCGAGGTCCTGCTCACGCGCCTCGCGGGCGGGCTGGCGCACGAGATCAAGAACCCGCTCTCGACCATGTCGATCAACCTCTCGCTGCTCGAGGAGGAGTTCCTGCGCGGGCGCGGGCCCGGTGCGGACGGGGAGCTCAGCGCGCGCGACAAGCGCTGCCTGAAGCGAGTCGCGACGCTGCAGCGCGAGGTCGCCCGGCTCGAGGACATCCTGCAGGACTTCCTCACCTACGCGCGCGGCGGCGAGGTCAACCGCTCGCCGCAGAACCTGCTCGAGGTCGTGCGCGAGGTGCTCGACTTCGTCGCCACCGAGGACGAGCGCCAGGGCATCCGCCACCACGTCGAGCTGCCGCCCTCCTTGCCGCTGGCGATCCTCGACGCGCAGGCGATGCGCCAGGCGCTGCTCAACCTGATGGTCAACGCGCGCCAGGCGATGCCGATGGGCGGCGAGCTGATCGTGCGCGTGAAGCGCGACGGCAACCACGTGATCCTGACGGTGACGGACACGGGCGTGGGCATGAGCCCCGAGGACCTCGAGCGCTGCTTCGACACCTACTGGTCGACGAAGAAGAACGGCTCGGGCCTCGGCCTCGCGACCACGCGGCGCATCATCCAGGAGCACGAGGGCACCATCTCGGTGGTCAGCGAGCTCGGTCGCGGCACCAGCTTCCGCATCGTGCTGCCGCTGGTCGTCGAGATCACCGGGCCGGCCAAGCCGGCGGGGGACGAGCGTGGCTGAGGCGCCGATCCGCGTGCTGGTCGTCGACGACGACGAGGGCCACGCCGAGGCGTTGGCCGACGGGCTCGAGCTCGACGGCCACGTCTGCACGATCGCGACCTCGGGCGGCGAGGGCATCGGGCGGCTCGAGGAACAGAGCTTCGACGCGGTGCTGACCGACCTCGTCATGCACGACCGCTCGGGACTCGAGGTGCTGCGCGAGGCGCGCCGCCTGCAGCCCGACGCCGTGGTGCTGGTGATCACCGGCCACGGCTCGGTGCAGACGGCGGTCGAGGCCATGCAGATCGGCGCGGCCGACTACCTGACCAAGCCCGTCAACCTGGCCGAGCTGCGCACCAAGCTGCCGCGCGCGGTCGAGGCGGTGCGCGACAAGGTCGCCAACCTGGAGCTGCGCCGGCAGCTCGACAAGCGCTTCGGATTCGAGAACATCATCGGGCACTCGCCGCCGATGCAGCGCCTGTTCGAGGTGCTCGCGCGCGTGTCGCGCACGGCCGCGACGGTGCTGATCCTGGGCGAGAGCGGCACGGGCAAGGAGCTCGTGGCCCAGGCGCTGCACCAGAACAGCGACCGCAAGGCGCGGCCCTTCGTCGCCGTGAACTGCGCGGCGCTGTCCGAGGGCCTGATCGAGTCGGAGCTCTTCGGTCACGTGAAGGGCGCCTTCACGGGCGCCATCTCCGCCAAGGAGGGCCGCGTCGCCTACGCGAACGGCGGCACGCTGTTCCTCGACGAGGTGGGGGACATGCCGCTCGAGACGCAGGCCAAGCTGCTGCGCGTGCTCGAGGCGCGCGAGGTCGTGCCGGTGGGCGGCAACAAGGCCGTGCCGGTCGACATCCGGCTGGTGGCGGCCACCAACCGCGATCTGCGCGAGATGGTCGCCGAGGGCACCTTCCGCGAGGACCTGTTCTTCCGGCTGCAGGTCGTGACGCTCGAGCTGCCCGCGCTGCGCGAACGCAGCGGCGACATCCCGCTGCTGATCGACCACTTCCTGCACGAGTTCGCCGCGCAGCACGGCCGCCAGATCCGCGGCATCAGCCCCGAGGCGCGCACGTCGCTCGTGCGCTACGCGTGGCCGGGCAACGTGCGCGAGCTGCGCAACTGCGTCGAGAACATGGTCGTGCTCGCCGGCGGCGAGGTGCTCGGGCTCGAGGACGTGCCGGCGCAGATCGCCGAGGCGAGCGGCGGGCGGCCGGCGGTGCAGGGCGACTACCGGCTCGCGGGGCGCTCGCTGGCCGAGGTGGAGCGCGACCTGATCGCGGCCAACCTCGCGCTGCTCGACGGCAACCGCGAGAAGACGGCCAAGGTGCTCGGCATCGGCGAGCGCACCCTCTACCGCAAGATCAAGGACTACGGCCTGAGCTGAGCCGCGGGCCCGCGGCGCGCCCCGCGCGCGCCTGCCAATCTTGCAGGGGCCGCGCGCGGCCTCGCGGAGGAGCTGCCATGTTGGCAGCCCGGCGAGGCAGCCTCGTGCCCTAAGTGCCTGCTCCGTAGTCCTTTGCGAACGGCGCCGGGCGCTGGCACGGGGTTTGTTCTACCCGGTCGACCCGTACACGCCGGCCAGGCGCGCCCGCGGCGCGGCCGGCGACCCGACCACGAACCACGACAGGACCCAGAGCCCAGGACCCAGGCAGACCCGCGACCTCGCGAACCCCAGGACTCCCATGACCAAGAGCAACAAGATCATCGGCATCGACCTCGGCACCACCAACTCGGTCGTCTCCGTGATGGAAGGCGGCGAGCCGGTGGTGATCACGAACGCCGAAGGCATGCGCACCACGCCCTCGGTGGTCGCCTTCACCGGCGACGGCGGCCGCCTCGTGGGGGCCGCGGCGCGCCGGCAGGCCGTCACCAACCCGACCAAGACCATCGCGTCCATCAAGCGCTTCATGGGTCGCCGCCACAGCGAGGTGGCCGACGAGGAGCGCGGTGTGGCCTACAAGCTCGTCGGCGGCCCCGAGGAGCTCGTGAAGGTGCAGGTGGACGACAAGCAGTTCACCCCGCCGGAGATCAGCGCGCTGGTGCTCGCGCACTTGAAGGAGGCGGCCGAGGCCTACCTCGGCGGCACCGTCGAGCGCGCGGTCATCACCGTGCCGGCGTACTTCAACGACGCGCAGCGCCAGGCCACCAAGGACGCCGGCA
>JACKHS010000028.1 GCA_020638875.1 Planctomycetota bacterium | reverse complement strand
TCCTCGGTGAAACGATACCCGACCGCGCGAACCGTCTCGATCATGTCGCGCAGGGGCCCGAGCTTCTTGCGGATCGTGCGGACGTGAGCGTCCACGGAGCGGTCGAAGGCCGCGGCCAACTCGCCGCGCGACTCGCTGAGGATCTGGCTGCGGCTGAAGATGCGGCCGGGGTGACGCGCCAGCAGCTGCAGGATCTTGAACTCCGTGGCGGTCAGGTCGATCTTCTCGCCGTCGACGCTCACCTTGTGGCGCGCCGGATCGATGTGCAGGCGCCCGCGCTGCAGCACGGCGTTGTCCTCGAGCTCCTCCTCCGGCTGCTTGACGCGCCGCAGGACCGAGCGCGTGCGCGCCACGAGCTCGCGCGCGCTGAAGGGCTTGGGGATGTAGTCGTCGGCGCCCAGACCCAGGCCCAGCACGATGTCCGACTCCTCGCCCTTGGCCGTGACCATGATGATCGCGACACCGCGGGTGTTGGGGTCGGCCTTGAGCTGGCGACAGATCTCCAGGCCCTCCACGTCGGGGAGCATCAGGTCGAGCAGGACGAGGTCCGGCGGGTCCCGGCGGATCATCCCCAGGCCGGTGGACCCGTCGGCGGCGCACGCCACCTCGAAGCCCTCGCGGCGCAGGGTGTACTCCAGGATCTCCCGGATGTCTTCCTCGTCCTCGACGATGGTGATGCGCGTCTTTGTCTGCGTGATCACGGTTCCAGAAGGTATCCCGGCCTCGTGAAGGTTGCATGAATCCTGCGCGTGGGTTCGAGCGTGGGCGGACCGCGCCGGGGCGCGGGGCCGGTAGGATGTGCGCCCCCGCGACATCAGCCCCGTGACCGCCGCATGACCCCGCCGCTCAGCCCCGCGCCCCCGCGGGACCCGCTCTACTACGACTTCTTCGGCATCGACGAGGAGCTGCTGCGCCGCGTCTTCGCGGAGCTCATGGGCCACGGCGCCGACTACGGCGACCTCTACTTCGAGCAGTCGCGCCGCAGCTCGATCTCGATGGAGGACGGCATCATCAGTCGCGCGTCCAGCTCGGTGGACCGCGGCGTCGGCGTGCGCGCGGTCGTGGGGGACCAGACGGGGTACGCGTACAGCGAGGACCTCGACCTCCAGTCCATGTTGCAGGCCGCGCGCACGGCGGCCTCGATCGCGCGCGGCGGCGGCGGCGCGCCGCCCCAGGGCTTCGCGCGGCGCGAGTTCGCCGACCTCTACGCCATCCCGCACGCATGGGAGGACGTCGAGGTCGCGACGATCCTGCCGCTCGTCGCGCACATCGACGCGACCTGCCGCCGGCTCGACCCGGCGATCACCAAGGTCAGCGTCACGTGGGCGAACGCCGACAGCCGCGTGCTCGTCGTGACGAGCGAGGGCTTCGCGCAGGCCGACCGGCGCCCGATGGGGCTCGTCGCGGCCAGCGTGACCGCCGAGAAGGACGGCCAGGTGCAGAGCGGTTCGGCGAACCTCTCGGCGCGCCACGGCGTGGAGCACTTCGACACCGCGCGCCTCGACGAGATGTGCCGCAAGGCCGTCGACCGCACGATGATCCTGTTCGAGGCGCGCAAGCCGCCGGCGGGCGAGTTGCCGGTCGTGCTGGCCGCGGGCGCCTCGGGCATCCTGCTTCACGAGGCCATCGGCCACGGCATGGAGGCCGACTTCAACCGCAAGGGCACCTCGATCTTCTCGACGATGATCGACAAGAAGGTCGCCGCCGACTGCGTGACGATCGTCGACTCGGCGCTGCACCCGCACGAGCGCGGCGCGCTGAACTTCGACGACGAGGGCAACGCGACCGAGCGCACCGTGCTCGTCGAGCAGGGCACCATGCGCTCCTACCTGCACGATCGCCTGAGCGCGAAGCACTACGGGATCCCCTCGACCGGCTCGGGGCGGCGCCAGTCGTTCCGCCACGCGCCGATGCCGCGCATGCGCTGCACGTACATGGAGAACGGCCCGCACTCGCGCGAGGAGATCATCGCCTCGGTCGACCGCGGCATCATCGCGGAGACCTTCACCAACGGCCAGGTGGCCATCGGCGCGGGCGACTTCACCTTCTACATCAAGAACGGCTGGCTGATCGAGCACGGCAAGATCACCGCGCCCATCAAGGACGTGAACATCATCGGCAACGGTCCCGAGGCGCTCGGGCGCATCACCATGGTCGCCGACGACCTCGCCATCGACAGCGGCGGGTGGACCTGCGGCAAGGACGGGCAGAGCGTGCCCGTCTCGCAGGGCCTGCCGACCGCGCTGGTCTCCAAGCTGACCGTGGGGGGCGAAGATGCCTGAGCTGCGCGACGAGCTGTTGGAGCAGGCGCGCCGCGCCGTCGACCTCGCCGAGCGCGCGGGCGCGGACGACGTGGTGGCCGGCGTGGGCTGGGTGCACGGCTTCGAGCACGAGTGGCGCGAAGGCAAGCTCGAGAAGGTGCAGGAGACCAAGAGCCGCGGCCTGGGCCTCTCGCTCTACGTCGACGGGCGCTACTCGAGCCACAGCACCAACGACCAGGACCCGACGCGCCTCGCCGACTTCGTCGCGCAGGCCGTCGCGCTGACGCGGCACCTCGAGCCCGACCCGCACCGGCGCATCACGCCGCCGGAGCTGTACGCGGGCCGCAGCGAGGTCGACCTCGAGCTCGTCGATCCGGCGCTGCTCGACCTCTCGCGCGAGCGGCGCGTGGAGTGGTGTCGCGAGCTCGAGCGCGCGGCGCAGGCCGACGACCGCGTGATCTCCGTCACCGCCGGCGTCAACGACGGGCACTCGGTGTCCGCGCGCGTCAGCTCGAACGGCTTCGAGGGCACCTCCGAGAGCACGTCGCTGTGGCTGATCGGTCAGGTCAGCGCCGAGGACGGCGAGAAGCGCCCCGAGGCCTACGCCTACGCCGGCGGCGCGCACCTCGCGGGCCTGCCGGGCGCGAGCGAGCTCGGCGACGACCTGCTCGGCCGCGTGCGCGAACGCATCGGCGCGGCGAAGATCCCCAGCCTGCGCACGCGCCTCGTGCTGCACTCCGAAGCGGCGGCGAGCTTCCTCGGCCGCGTGCTCGGCGCGCTGTCGGGCGGCGCGATCCAGCAGAAGCGCTCCTTCCTCGCCGGCAAGCTCGGCGAGCGCATCGGCTCGGAGCTGCTCACCTGGACCGACGACCCGCTGAAGCCGCGCGGCCTCGGCTCGCGTCACTTCGACGGCGAGGGCATCGCCGCCAAGCCGCTGCCGATCCTCGAGCAGGGCGTGCTGCGCCACTACTACGTCGACACGTACTACGGCAACAAGCTCGGCTGGGCGCCGACGACGGGCGGCTCGTCCAACGTCACCTGGGCGCACGGCCCGCGCGACCTCGAGGCCATCGTCGCGGACACGCAGGACGGCATCCTGCTCACGACCTGGCTGGGCGGCAACGCCAACATGACGACCGGCGACTTCTCCTTCGGCTTCCAGGGCCGGCGCCTCTCCGGCGGCGCGCGCGCCGAGTCGCTGACCGAGATGAACGTCAGCGGCAACTACCGCGAGCTGCTCGAGCGCCTCGTCGAGGTCGGCAACGACCCGCGCCCGTGGTCGCGCTTCGCCGCGCCGACGCTGGTGTTCGAGGACGTGCAGTTCAGCGGGCTCTGAGAGCTCGCCCCGCTCCGGCCCCGGGCTGTTAGGCTCGGGGCATGGACGCCTCGCTCGCCCCGACCGCCGCGCGCCCCCGGGGCGTGACGGCGCGCGCCTTCGCGCTGCTCTCCGCCGGCGCGACGGTCTACCTCGCGCTGGTCGAGCTGGGGCTCTGGAGCCTGGTGCTGCGCGCGCGCTTCGAGCTCGGCGCCTGGCCCCGCGCGAGCCAGGGCGACGGCTTCCTCGCGCCGTTCGTCGAGGCCTCGGTCGACCCACGAGAGTTCGGGCGGCACGCCGACGTCGTCTACGCCCTGCTCCTCGGCCTCGCCCCGGCGCTCGCGGTGGGCCTCGTGAGTGCGCCCGGCGGCTTTCTGCCCGGAGCGACCCGCGTGGCGCGCGGGGTCTGCGCGCTCGGCCTCGCGGTGCTCGCAGCGGTGGGCCTCCACCTCCTGCTCGACCCCGGCGCGTACTGGCTCTGGCTGCTGGATTGACCGCGCGGAAGGCGGTCGACCGAGGAAGTCGCAAACGGCGTCAAGTTGCGACTTCCTGACTCCGATGGGGGACGGATCTCCGTTTCCTCCCACCCAGAGTCCTCCCCATGACGTCCCGGAGCACCCCGGCCGCTCGCCTGACCATCGGTCTCGGCCTCCTCGCCATCAGCCTGCTCGTCGCCGTTCCGCGCCTCGGTAGCGAGTGCACGCCGCGCACCCAGCCGCGCCTCGTGCGCCCCGCCGTCGAGGTGCGCCAGGCCTGGTTCGGCCACGCGCCCGAGGGCGACGCGACCGCCTTCTGGCTCGGGGACGCCGAGCGCCGCCTGCGCCCCGCTTCGCCGTGGCGCTACGAGGAGCTCAGCGACGGCAGCGGACGCGTCGAGGTGCTGCTCGCCGAGGAAGGCGGGCGCGACGCGCGCTGGTGGTTCGAGGCCGCGCTGTCGGGCCGCATGGCCGACGCCGCGGGCGGCACCGCCTGGGCGCGCCTCGTCGGCACGCTCAGCGGCCTCGGCGAGAACGACGGCGCTCTGCTCGAGGTGCGCGAGGGCGCCGGCGGCGTGAGCGTGACCGGCGCGGTGGACGCGCGTCACGCGCTGCGCGGCGCGCTCGAGTACGAGGTCGCCGCGCCCGGCGCGACGACCACGCTGGCCGACCGCCCGGGCCGCGCGGGCTTCGAGGTGCGCCTCACCGAACGCGACGCGTGCCGCGTCTTCGCGCCGACGCACGCGCCGGCGCTGCGCCTGTTCGACGGCGCGCAGGAGCTCACCTTCACCGCCGGCGGCCGCTTCGAGCAGTTCGCCGACGGCACCGCGCGGCTCTCGGGCCTGCTCGCTCGCGTGGGCGAGCGCGAGGCGTGCTACCGCCTCGAGCTCTCGCTCGCGTGCGCGCGCACGCCGGGCGAGACGGGCTACCCGCCCGTCGGCAGTCCGCGCGGCGACCGCGCGCTGCGGCACGGCCGCTACGCCGGCGACACCTGGTGCTACTACGAGTCGTGCAGCGGCACGCTCGTCGGTATCGGCGAGCTGGCCGGCGCGCGCGTGCGCCTCGACCGGCGCGGCGCGGCGTTCCAGGCTCGGCCTGGGCGCGGGCGGCGACGCGCGCTCGAGCCGGGCGCCCGCTGCGCGCTCGAGCTCGTCACGACGCACGACCCGGCCGACGAGGCGCAGCGCCTGCCCGCGCTCGGCGGCGGCGAGCTCTGCGTGGCGCTCGGCCGCGAACAGGTGCACTACGCGACGCTCGCGCCGCGGCGCGAGGACGGCGCGCGCCCGGACCTCGCGGTGCTGGCGCTCGCCGGCCTCGGCGACGACTTCACGATCACCGCGGGCGGCGCGCTGTGCGAGCAGCCCGACGGCAGCGCGCGCTTCAGCGCGGTGCTCGCGCGCGCCGGCCGGCCGGAGGAGCGCCTGATCGCCGAGCTCGAGTTCGACGCGCCGTGCGGCGGCCGCAACACGGGCCGCGCGCTCGGCTTCGACGCGCACCTCGGCCTCGCGACCGAACGCTACGTCGACCACGGCGGTCCGGTCGACCCGAGCGCCTGGCACGCCTACGGCGCGCTGCGCGGGACGCTGCGCGGTCTCGACGCGCTCGACGGGCTGGTCTACGAGCTCGAGGGCGGCGCGACGCCGCTGCAGGTCGGCTACGGCGCCGGCGACGCGTACCTCGCGTACGGCGCGTGGAGCGAGCTGCGCGCGACGCGCACGCAGGCGCCGCCGACGGTGTTCGAGTTCCCCGAGCACGCCGAGGGTCACCTCGACCTGCACCTCGACGACGTGCTGCGCGAAGCGGCGTGCGTCGTGGCGTGCGAGGTCGGCCTCGAGGCGCCCGGCCGCGAGTCGGTGCTGCGCATCGGCGGCCTCGGCGACGACTTCGTGTTCTCCTCGGGCGGCGAGCTCGTCGAGCGCGGCGACGGCAGCGTCGAGCTGACCGGCATCGTCGCGCGGCGCCTGTTCCCGACGCAGCGCTTCCGCCTGAGCGCGCTGCTCGGTGGGCGCTGCGACTTCGGCGACGCGTGCCACCCGCCGCTGGGCAGCCCGCGCCTGGGCCTGCCCGACGAGCTGCTCGTCGCGCACGGCGGCGTGATCGCGCCCGAGCGCTGGACGTACTTCGAGCGCGTCGAGGGCTTGCTCGAGGGCCTGGACGAGCTCGCCGGCGCGCGTGTGCGCTTCACGCGCTCGGGCCCGGCCTTCCAGCTCGGCCTCGGCGCGCACGACCGCGGGCGCGGCTACGGCGGCGCGGGCGGCGTCGCCTTCGAGGTGCTCGCGCAGCCCACCGGCGGCGCCTTCGCGCGCGCGCTCGGCAAGGGCGAGCTGTGCTTCGAGGCGCGCCGCGGCGTCGTGCGCCGCGCCGAGGAGGCGCGCGCGCTCGCCGCGGTGAGCCTGCCGGCCGGCCACGCGCTGCGCCTGCCCGGGCTCGCCACCGACCTCGTGTTCCCCGACGGCGCCGAGTACCGCGAGGCCGAGGACGGCACCGCGCAGCTCGAGGGCGTGCTCGCGCGTCAATCCGGACCCCGAGCAGCGCTTCGACGTGCTGCTCGAGTTCAAGGGGGCGCGAGCTCGGACCCGCGCGACGGCGGGCGCGCGCCCCCGGAGTCGGCGGCCCCGCGCTCGAGCTGCCCAAGGGCGCGTACGTCGACCACGGCGGCCTGATCGACCCGAGCACGTGGCACTACTTCGAGTCCGTCGAGGGCATCCTCGTCGGCACCGGCGCCGTGGGCCGGCAGTCGCTGCTCGAGGTGCGCCAGCTCGACGGCGCGGTGCAGGTGGGCCAGGGCGCCAACGGCCGCAACCTCGAGCCAGGGCGTCTCGGCCGAGCTGACGTGCGCGTCGTGCGCGCGCCGGCCGACGCGAGCTGGCCGCGCGAGCGCGTGCAGGGCCGGCTCGACCTCGAGCTGTCCTGCGCGCCGCCTGCGCGTGTAGCGCGCCGGTCTCGGCGTGAAGGCGGTCACGTCTCGCCGCCGGGCTCACGAGGGGTCGGAGGCCGCAGTTCTTGCCCGGCAAAGCGCCGAGGTCTCCAGCCTAGCCGATTCCGGCGCGGGCGGGGTGCGCTCCCGCGCCGGATCCGCGCGGGCCTACTCGTCGCCGAACAGGCCCGTGGCGAGCAGGTCGCCGTTGGGCTGCGAGCACAGCTCGAAGGGCAGGTCGGCCACGCCGAAGGACGCCACGCGCTCGATCAGCACCGCGTAGATCGCCGGGTCGTAGATCGTCGCCGCCGAGCTGGTCGCGACGTCGCCGTCGAGCCGCATCCAGCCGGCCTCGTTGCCCTGCGCGCCGAGGATCTCGTTCGGCGCGTCGTTCGTCGCGTTGTGCAGGAACGACTGCGCGAACACGCCCGAGATCGCGAGCAGCGGGATGCGCTGCCAGCACGTGAAGCTGTGCTCGAGCGAGAACTCCTCTTCGTTGTCGTTGTAGACGAGGAAGTCGACGGTCGTGGTGAAGGCCGCGCCGCCGCTCAGCGCGATCAGCACGAGCTCGCTGCGGAAGGCGCCCAGGCCGCCGTCGGGGCCCGGCAGCGCCGGGTCGGTCTGGCCGAGGAAGCGCGGGATCAGGAGCTCGTCGGGCGCCATGCCGTACTCGACGCCGTCGAGGTCGCGCACGCCGTCGCCGTCCACGTCCGTGGTGGCGCCGCTCGCCACGCCCGCGAACGCCACCGCGTCGACCGCGTACTCGAACGCCTCGAGCCCGTCCATCGACATGACCTGGCCGATCAGGCCGTCGTGGCGAATCGGCGCGTTGGTCGTCGGGTGCTTCGCGAACGCGTAGACGTAGCCGTACTCGTCGTTCGGGTCGTGGTACGCGACGACGACCGTCAGCGTGTCGTTGCCCGTCAGCAGCTCGGTGCGGTTGAACTCCTGGCAGTTCTGACCGTCGATGTAGACGTACTCGACCTTCACGTCGGCGTGCAGCACGTTCGTCACCGTCAGCAGCGTGACCACGCCCTCGCGGCTGTCGAACTCGGGGAACAGCAGCAGGCTGCCGGGCGTGCGCCGGTTGGGCGATACGCAGGGCGGGTCGACGCCTTGCTGGTAGATCTGCTCGATCGAGAGGTCGTGCAGCGTGGGGGACTCGCCGGTCAGCGGCGAGCGCTCGAACGCGGCGCGAACCTGCAGGAAGCGACCGCTGAGGTTGCAGCGCACGTTGTGGCTGAGCGGCTTCCACGGCTGGCTCGTCAGCGCGGCCTGGCTGTCGCTCGCGCGCGCGAGCATGCGGATGCGCGCGCCGTTCGGCGCGTCGGTGGTCCAGCGCAGGCGGCCCCACTCGGCGCCGGCGGCGCCGCCGTCGTGCACGACCTCCCAGCTCCCGACCGCGAGCGTGGTCGTGTAGCTGACCGTGCCGGCCATGTCGCTGTAGTCGTAGGGCGTCGACGCGGGCGGGAGCTGCACGACGAGGTCCACCGCCCCGCTGCCCGGATCGATGCGCCACGCGTCGCTCGAGACGCGGCACGTCACCCAGACGCGGCCGCCGCTGTCGACCGAGATGCCCGAGGGCTTCTCGCCCACCGGGATCGGCGCGCCGACGCGCTCGCCGGCCGGATCGAGGCGGAACACGACGTTCTGCACCGGATCCGTGACCCACACGTGGTCGTCGGCCGGCGTGACGGCGATGCCGCGCAGGAAGGCCGCGCCGGGCACGGACTTGTTCGCGAGCAGCACCGCGCCGTCGTTGCCGAGCAGCGTCACCGTCGCGTTGTTGCGCTGGCTGACCCACAGGCGGCCCTGCGAGTCCATCGCCGCGCCGTACGGGTTGGCGACGGGCACGCAGGCGAGCTGGCTCGGCTGCGCGGGGTCGTAGCGCATCACGGCGTTCTCGTTCGAGCTCACCGACCAGACCACGCCGTGCGCGTCGACCAGGCCGCCGTAGCCGCCGCAGGGGAGGCTCGGCAGGGTCTCGAGGATCGCGCCCGAGTCGGCGTCGAGGCGCTCGAAGCCGCGCGGCGAGACGGTGTAGCCGCCGACCCACACCTGGTTGTTCGGGTCGACCGAGACGTGGTGCACGCCCTCGCTCGGCGTGCGCTGGTAGACGAGGATCAGCTCGTCGAGCGCGTCCTCCACGGGCGCCGGGCCGCCGGCCGAGCCGCCCTCGCCGTCGGTCACGTCCGGCCACGCGAGCACGTCGCCGAGGCCGCGCGAGGTGTGGATCAGGCCGTCGCCGTCGCGGTCGACCGCGGTCGAGTAGTCGAACGGCGGGCGCAGGTACTCGCCCTGCGGATCGGGCGTGCCGTCCGCGCGGCAGCGCGTGCCGCCGACCACGACGCCGATCTTCACGACCGTGCCGCCGGTCTCGAGGCCGAGCACGTCGCGGTTGCCGACCCACACGTTGCCGAACAGGTCGACCGTCGTGCGCGACGGGTTCGAGGGCCGACCGTTGGGGGAGGTGCGGTACTCGCCGAGCACCTCGCCGGTCTCGGTGTCGATGCGCACCACCGTGCCCTCGCGCGGACCGTCGCCGTTGGTCGTGGTGACGTTCAGGTAGTCGAACGGCGCGGTGACGGTGTCGAGGCGCAACGCACCGTCGGCGAGCGCCTCGTGGTGCAGATTCAGCAGCGTGCCGCGCTCGAAGTCGGCGCTGGTGGTGTAGTCGGTGAACACCGACGTCTGTGCGCCGGCGGCCCCGACGAGCAGGATCACGACACAGGACCGCGCAGCGGCGCGGCCGACGAACCTCTTCTCCATACCTTCCCCCCTCGCTGGACGCGTCGCCGACGCGGTGAGTCGGCTGCGCCCCTACGGTCTCTTCCCTCGCGCGCTCGGCGCGGCGAGGCTCACACGGTGCGATCGCGGCGCGGAAGCCGCCCCCTCGCGGGTGAAGACACTATAAGGGCGGCCGTGAATTCCGCATCCCCCCGGGGATCGGTAGGACGACCCAATTCAGGGGAGGGTGAGCCCGCGGCCGGCCGCGGGGCGCACGCGCGGCATACGAAGCTGCAAAGTGTGGCGGGCCGGGGGCGCTGCCGGGGTCGCGTGGGGGTCGCGTGGGGATCGCGCGCCCGGGTGCGGGCCGCGGGCGGTCCTCGCGCCGCGCCGGTGTCGCGCCACCGCCGCGCGCGGGCCCTGCGGACGTGGCCGAGCGCCGTCGTGTGCGACGCGGTCGCGGCCTGCGCGCGCGCCGTCCACACCGCAGCCCGGCCGTTCCCATCGCCTACACTGCGCCGATGTTCGCCCTCAGCGCCCTCTGCCTGCCGCTCCTCGCCGCCTCGCTCCTCCCCGCCGAGGACGCGCGCGAGGTCCCCGCCGCGAGCGCCGCCGAGCTCGGCGCGGAGCGCTGCGTCGACTGCCACGGCGCCGTCGTCGAGCGCTACGCGCGCTCGGGCATGGCGCGCGCGCTCGGGCCGGTGCGGGCCGCGGACGTGGCCGGGCTGGGGCGCGTGAGCGACGACGAGGCCGGGCTCGCCTATCGCTTCGACGCGACGGGCAAGCGCCCGCGGCTCGTCGAGTCGTGGAAGGTGGGCGAGGGCGAGGCGCGCTACACGGTGCAGCTCGCGAGCGACCTGCTGTTCCGCGTCGGCGCCGGGCACCAGGACCGCTCCTTCGCGGCGCTGCGCGGGCGCACGATGCGCTTCGCGCCGGTCGAGGTGCTCAGCGCCGCGGACGGCGCGGCCCACGCGGCGCTCGCGCCGGGCGCGATGATGCGGAGCGGCACGCGCTGGCAGGTGCCGATCACCGTCGAGTGCCTCGCGTGCCACACGGGTGCGCTGCCGCCGCTCGACTACCCGCACCACCTCGCGCCGCCGCCTGCGTGGAGCCCGCGCGGCATCGGCTGCGACGTCTGTCACGGAGCGGCGGAGGCGCACGCGGACTGGCGTGAGCGCGAGGCCGACGGCGAGGTGCTCGCGGGCGACGACCCGCTCGAACTCGCCGCGCCGCAGAGCGACCGCGCGCGCCTCTCGCTCTGCGCGCGCTGTCACCTGCAGGGCGACGCGCGCCTGGCGCTCGAGAACGGCCGCCGCGGGCTGTCCGCGCCGGGCGTCGACCACCTCGAGGAGTGGGCCGTGTACCTGCCCGCGACCGAGGACACCGACGTCGCCTTCGTCAGTCAGGTGGAGCGCCTGGCGCGCTCGCGCTGCTTCACGGCGAGCTACGGCGCGCGCACGTTGACCTGCACGACCTGTCACGACCCGCACGGCACGTTGCGCGACGCGGACGAGCGCGCGGCCGCGCGGCGCGCGTGCCTGCAGTGCCACGGCGAGGCCGAGCCCTTCGGCGGCGCGTGCGCGGCGCCCGCGGAGGAGCGCGCCGGGCGCGACTGCGTCGACTGCCACATGCCTGCGACGCGGGTGTTCGACGTGCACGGCGTCGAGATCCGCGACCACTTCGTGCGCGTCGCGCCCGAGGTGCACGAGCCGGGGCCGTTGCGCGTCAAGCACTGCCGCGACGGCCTGCTCGCGCGCTTCGCGTGGCCCGACTCGCCGCCCGCGGCGGAGGACCTCGGGCTCGAGCTGATGGCCGCCCTCGCGGCCGATCAGAAGCCGCGCGCGCGCGACCTCGTCGACGTGCCGCCCGGGCCGGTGAGCGCGCGCCTGGCGACGTACCACCACCTGCGCGGCGCGCTGCTCGAGGAGCTCGGGCGCGTGAGCGAGGCCGTCGACAGCTACGAGCGCGCGCTCGAGCTCGACCCCGACGCCGCGGAGACGCGCGTGAATCTCGGGCTCCTGCTCGGCGCCGTCGGTCGTACCGAGGAGGGCGTGGCGCAGCTCGACCGCGTGCTCGCGGCGCACCCGCAGGCCGAGGGCGCGCTGCGCAACCGCGCGATCCTGCGCCAGCGTCTGGGCGACGAGGAGGGCTTCGCCGCCGACCTGCGCGCCGCGCAGCGCATCGCGCCGCGCGGGTTGCTCGCGCGCGTCCTGGCCGAGTACCACCGACGCCGCGGCGAGGAGGACGAGGCGCTCGGCTGGGAGCTCGAAGCGCGCCGGCTCGAACCTTGAGCCGCGCACGCCGTGTACGATGAGCGCCGCGCCACGGCGCCACGACCCATGATGCCCCCCTCCGCTCCGCGCCGCTCGGCGGCTCCGCTGCGCGCGCTCGTCCTCTCCGCGCTGCTCGCGCTCGCGGGCTGCGGCGGCTCCCAGGCCGTCGAGCTCCCGCCCATCGAGGCCTACGGCGGCCTGACGAGCCTGCTCGCGCTCGAGGGCCGGCGCACCGTGCAGCGCGAGAACGAGGCGTACCCGGTGGTGCAGAACCTCATCAAGCCGCGCGGGTCGGGCAACGACGACTTCGGCCTGCTGCCGGCGATCGAGGTGACGCCGCCCTGCCAGCTCGAGTACGACGTGCCCGCGCTGCACCCGCGCGCCGTGCTGAACTACGCCGTGTGCGTGATGAAGGGCGGCTACGCGGGGCACGGCGAGGTGACCGTCGAGGTCGGCCTCGACGGCGAGAAGGTCGCCACGCACAAGCTGTCGTGCGACGGCGACCTCGACCCCGAGCTGCGCAAGTGGTACCGCTTCAGCCTGCCCATCGGTCAGGGCGGCAAGTTGCAGGTGCGCACCAGCTACGACGGCGATCAGCCCGGTCCGCCGCGCGTCGGCCTGGGCCTGCTCAAGCTCGAGGTGCCGTTCAGCGTGCCGCGCCGGCCCGCGCGCGCGGGGCAGCACAACGTCGTGCTGATCCTGATCGACACGCTGCGCGCCGACCGGCTGAGCAGCTACGGCTACGGCGTCGAGACCTCACCGAGCATGGACGCGCTGGCGGCGCGCGGCGTGCGCTACGACCACGCGTACTCGAGCTCGCCGTGGACGATCCCGTCGACGGCCTCGGTCCTGACCGGCATGAGCCCGCCCGAGCACGGGCTCGGCTTCACGGCCTCCTACTACCTGGCCGACTCGATCACGACGCTCGCCGAGACGTTCCAGGCCGCGGGCTTCACGACCGGCGGCATCGCGACCAACCCGTTGATCTCGCCCAGCCGCAACTTCACGCAGGGCTTCGAGAGCTTCGAGGTGACCAACTGGTCGAAGAGCTTCAAGGTCGACGAGCCGATCGAGGCGTGGCTGCGCGCCAACGTCGACAAGCAGTTCTTCTACTACATCCACTACACCGACCCGCACTACCCGTACCTCGTCACGGATGAGTCGCGCGCGGCGGTGGGGGCGCGGGAGGAGCCCGCCGACCTGCTGCCGAACAGCCTCGCGAACCTGCTGCCCAAGTGGTACGCGGACCCGTCGCAGCCGGTGCAGCCGCTGCTCGACACGAACGCCTACCACTCGAAGCTGTACGACGCGCAGATCATGGACGTCGACCGCTCGATCGGGCGCGTGCTGGCGCTGCTCGCGGAGCTCGGCGTGGCCGACAACACCATCGTCGCGGTGACCAGCGACCACGGCGAGGAGTTCCTCGACCACGGCTGGAGCGGTCACCACGCGCAGCTCTACGACGAGTCGGTGCGCGTACCGCTGATGCTGGCCGGCCCCGGCGTGCCCGTCGGCGAGACGGCCGAGGTGCGCGTCGAGAACCGTTGGCTCGGCGGCACGCTGCTGCGCGCGGTGGGCGTCGACGTGCCGGCGGGCTTCGACGGGCCCGACCTCCTGCGCGGGCTCGACGCGCTCGCGGCCGCGCCGCCGGCGGTCTTCCAGAGCAACAGCCAGGGCTGGAGCGCGAACCTCGCGGAGCACCGCGCGCACGAGCACGGCATGCAGCACGCGGTGCTGCAGGACGACTGGCGCCTGATCTGGCGCAACGACAACGGGCGCGACGTGCCCGAGATGAACCTCTACGACCTCTCGCGCGATCCGGGCTCGCTGAACGACCTGTCGCAGGAGCAGCCCGAGCGCGTCGAGGCGCTGCGGATGAGCATCCGCCACTGGATCGACGAGTCGAGCGCGCGGCGCCCCGAGCTCGTGCCGGCCACCGCCGGGACCACCGAGCTGCTCAAGGGCATCGGCTACATCCAGGGCGACGAGGGCGGCGACGGCGGGCACTGAGCCGCGCGTCGGCGCTCACGCGCCCGGCGCCGGCGGCCCGTCGATGCGCGGCCACAGGTTCCACAGGAAGATCACGATCGCGACGCCCTGCAGCGACGCGACGAGGAAGGTCACCTGGTGCAGCGCGTCGGGTTCGGGGTCGAAGTAGCCGAGCGCGGACTCGAGCAGGTAGCGGCCCAGCGTCGTGGCGAGCAGCAGCCAGTAGACGAAGACCATCAGCCCCGGCTTGTAGCGCGATCCCGCCGGCGCCGCGGGCAGCTTCCACAGCAAGAGCGCCATCCACATCATCATGAAGAAGCCCACGAGCACGAGGTGCGTGTGGGCCGACGCGTAGTAGCGGTGCATGGAGCCGGCCTGCAGGTGCAGCGCCGAGGCCATGTGCATCCCGGTCAGGATCGCGAGCGCGCCGAGGAAGAAGGACGTCTTGAGGTAGCGGCGGGCGAGGGGCGGCATGATCGCGGAGTGTGGCCGATGAGCGGGCCGCGCGCCAGGATCAGCGCAGCAGCGCCAGGACGCGCGCCTTGACCGACGCCATGTCGACCACGCCGTTCGCAGGCGCGGGGTTCGCCGCGTCGAAGGGTCGCGAGCACAGGAACACCGGCCCGTCCTGCGGTGAGGCGGGCGGCCGCCCGTGGCTGCCGCGCACGAGCGTCGCGTCGGTGGGCACGACGTCCATCAGGTAGCGCATGCCGAGCTTCTTCTGCGCCAGGCGTCGCGCGACGCGCAGCATGGGCAGGCGCAGCCGCGGGTCGACGAACAGCTCGCAGGGGTCGTAGCCGGGCTTCGAGTGGATGTCGACCGTGGTGGCGAAGTCGGGCCGCGCGGCCTCGTCGAGCCACCAGTAGTACGTGAACCAGGCGCGCGCGGCGCTGAGGGCGACCAGCGCGCCGGCGCGCTCGTGGTCGAGCCCGAGCGCGGCGCGCTCCGCGCCGGCCCACACGCCGTCGACGCCCGGGAGGCCCGCGAGCACCTCGCGCGCGGCCGCGACGTCGGTCGCCTCGCGCACGTAGACGTGGGCGAGCTGGTGATCCGCGAGCGCGAACGCGCGGCTCTTGAACACGTCGAGCTCCTCGCCGCGCGGGGACTCGCGCACCTCGAGCAAGCCCGCGGCGCGCAGCGCGCGGTTGACGTGCACCGGCGTGTCGACCTCGTCGATGCCGTACTCGCTGACGGCCGCCAGCTCGACGCCCAGGCGCCGGCACGCGTCCCACAGCTCGCCGAAGATCGCGTCGAGCTCGCGCAGCGCCTGGACGCTGCGCGCGTCGCGCGGGCCGTAGCGCTGCAGGTCGTAGTCGAGGTGCGGCAGGTACGCCAGCGTCAGCGTCGGCCGTTGGCGCTCGAGGGTGCGCAGCGTCGCGTCCGCGATCCAGCGCGTCGCGCCGAGCCCGGCCTTCGGGCCCCAGAACTCGAAGAACGGGAAGGGCCCGAGCGCGGCCTCGAGGTCGGCGCCGTACGCGGTCGGGTCCGAGTACGTCGCCAGCACCTTGAGCCCGTCCGCGCAGTAGAACGGCCGCGGCGTGATCGACCAGTCGACCCGCGCGCCCATGTTCCACCACCAGAACAGCTTCGCGCAGGTGAAGCCGGGCAGCTCGCGGCGCGCCGCCTCGTAGAGCTTCTCGCCGCTCACGAGCCGGTTGGACTGGCGCCAGAGTCGCGGCTCGAGCGTCGCCGGATCGAGCCAGCCGTTGCCCACGGCGCCGTGCTCCTGCGGCGCCAGCCCGGTGAGCATCGTCGCCTGCGCGGAGCAGGTCACCGCCGGCAGCACCGCGCTCATCGGCGCCATCGCGCCGGCGCGCGCGAACTCGGCCAGACGCGGCGTGTGCTCGCCGATCAGCCGCGGCGTCAGGCCGACGAGGTCGAGGAGGAGGAGGGGAGTCATGCCACCGCGTGGAGCGCGCGGATGCTAGCATGCCGCCCATGTTCAAGCGCCTCCTGCAGCTCTTCCGCGGCAAGCCCGTGCGCGTGGTCGGCATCGGCAGCCTGCCCGAGGGGCACGCGCGCCGCGTGCTCGTCGGCGATCCCTTCGCGGGCGGCTGCGAGCTCGTGATCTGCCGCGTCGACGGCGAGCTGCAGGCGCTCAACGGCGTCTGCCCGCACGCCGCGGACGGCCACTTCATGGACGGACCGCTGATCCAGGGCAAGCACGTCTACTGCCCCGCGCACAACTACCGCTTCGACGCGAAGACCGGGCGGCCCGTGGGCGCCGTGTGCGGCAGCGCCAAGACGTACCGCGTCGAGGCCGAGGGCGACGACTGCCTCGTCTACCTCTGAGGAGCGACGGGGGACGGGCTCTCGCCGAGCACACGGGTAGTCGGATCTCGTCGAGCCTGCTAAGGTCGCGCCCCCGCGGTGCGCGATAGCACCCGCCCAAGCCATGTTCCAGCTCAGCGTCTACTGCCTGCGGACCCTCAACACGATCCCGCCGCGTCCCGTCCTCGCCCCGGTCGCCCCGCGCCCGGGCGCGCCGCGACCCCGCACGGAGCGCGCGCTCCGCCGCGAGGTCCCCGCGATCGCCCGCACCACCGCGCAGGGGCCGTCCACGAGCCCTGCCGACCTCGCCCCGCCGACGGTCTCGCAGGGCTCGCCGCGTTCGAGGAGCGCCGCATGAAGCTCAAGGTGCTCAGCGGCGCCGCGCTCTGGCTGGCGCTGATCTCGCTCGCGCACGTGTGGTGGAACGTGGGCTTCGGCAACCTCGCGCACCGCTTCGAGGTGCTGATGGGCAAGGAGCGCGACGAGCTGGTCGTCGGCTTCCTGCCCGTGACATGACACCTGACGTGCCCGGTCACCAGTTGGGTGACCGAACACTCCGAGGAGGGCTCGCTCTTCCGCTCGCAGAAGTTCACCGACTGGCCCACGGTGAAGGAAGCGCTGATCGCGAAGGAAGTCGGCGCGGTCTTCATCCTGGCGCCGATGGCGATGCAACTGCGCGCCGACGGCGTGAAGGTCAAGGTGTGCTACCTCGGTCACCGCGACGGCACCGCGCTCGTCGTCGGCAAGGACAGCGACATCCACGACTTCGGCGACCTAAAGGGCAAGATCGTCGCCATCCCGAGCCGCTTCGCGAACCAGAACCTGCTCATGCACAAGATGATGAAGGAGTGGGGGATGCCCGACGACTCCATCGAGCTGCGTGAGCTGCCGCCGCCCGAGCACCCCACCGCGCTGCTCGCCGGCAGCATCGACGGCTACATCGTCGGCGAGCCCTTCGCCGCGAAGGCCGAGGTCGACGGCTTCGGGCGCGTGCTCTACCACACCAAGGACATCTGGCCCGAGTTCATCTCGTGCGTGCTCGTCGTGCGCGACGACCTGATCGAGGAGCAGCGCGAGCTCGTGCAGGAGCTGATCGACGGCATCGCCAAGTCCGGCAAGTGGCTGGACGAGAGCCAGGAGCACCGCATGGACGCCGCGGAGGTGGCCGGCAAGTACTACTACTTCCAGCCGCCGGCGCTGCTGAAGCACGTGCTCTCGAAGCCCGTCGACCGCGTGAAGTACACGAACCTCGCACCGCTGAAGGACGACTTCGACGAGATCATGAACCTGGCCGTGGAGGTCGGCGTGCTGTCGAAGCCGATCGCGTTCGAGGAGTACGCCGACGACAGCTTCGTCAAGCCGCTGGCCGAGCTCGACTGGCACATGGACGAGCTGGCGAAGCCCACGGCCGCGGACATGGAGGGCAAGCAGTGATGCTCGGTCCCGCGCTCTCGATCGTGGCCGGCGTCGCGCTGCTGCTCGTGCAAGAGCGCCTGCCCGGCGCGTTGCGCAGCGTCGTCGCGCCGCTCGCGGTGGCGCTGGTCGGCGGCGCGCTGTGGAGCCTGGCGGTCACGTGGTCGGGGACCTTCACGTTCCCCAGCCCCGGCGACACGGCGCGCGGCCTCGCCGAGCTCGTGCGCAGCCAGCGCTTGTGGGGCGACATCATCGCGAGCCTCTTCCGCGTGAGCTGGGGCTTCTCGCTGGCCGCCGGCATCGGCATCCCGCTGGGCCTCGTCGCCGGCTGGAACACGCGCACCTTCACGGCGCTGAACCCGGTCATCCAGGGCCTGCGCCCGATCTCGCCGATCGCCTGGATCCCCATCGCGATCCTGTGGTTCGGCATCGGCGACGGCGCGGGCATCTTCCTGATCTTCCTGTCGGCCTTCTTCCCGATCACCGTCGGCACGATGGCCGCCGTGCGCAACATCTCGCTCGTGCACCAGCGCTCGGCGCAGAACTTCGGGCTGCGCGGGCTCGAGCTGTTCCGCCGCGTCGTGCTGCCCGCGTCGATGCCGCAGATCATCACCAGCCTGCGCATCGCGCTCGGCGTCGCGTGGCTCGTGATCGTGGCGGCCGAGATGGTCGGCATGGACTCGGGGCTCGGCTACCTCATCAACGACGCGCGCAACGCGGGCAGTCGCTACGACCTCGTCGTCGCCACCATGATCGTGATCGGTTTGATCGGCATCGTGCTGGACTTCCTCGTCCGGCAGCTCGAGCGCTTCGACGAGGTCCGCTGGGGGTACGTCAAGCGATGAGCGCGAGCGGAGCGCGGCGCCCGAAGGTCGTCTTCGAGGGCGTCTCCAAGATCTTCCGGAAGCGCGGCGACGACCTGCTGGTCCTCGACGACGTGAGCCTGACCGTGCGCGACGGAGAGTTCGTCTGCCTCCTGGGGCCCTCGGGCTGCGGCAAGTCGACGCTGCTCAACATCGCCGGCGGCTTCGAGCGCGCCGACCGCGGCCGCGTGACGATCGACGGCGAGGAGGTGCGCGAGCCGAGCTCGCGGCGCGTCTTCGTCTTCCAGGAGTACGGCATCTTCCCGTGGGCCTCGGTGTGGGACAACGTCGCCCTCGGGCTGCGTCACATGCCCGCGGGCGAGCGCGGCGCGATCGTGCAGGCCACGATCGACATGGTCGGGCTCGGCGGCTTCGAGCGGGCGTACCCGATGGAGCTCTCGGGCGGCATGAAGCAGCGCGTCGAGGTGGCGCGCGCGCTGGCGGTCTCGCCCGACGTCATCTACATGGACGAGCCCTTCGGGGCGCTGGACTCGCTGACGCGACTGACGATGCGCAGCGAGCTCGTGCGCATCTGGCAGCAGCAGCGGCCGACCATCCTGTTCGTGACGCACGACGTCGACGAGTCGATCCAGCTCGCGGACCGCGTGGTGGTGCTCTCCGCGCGCCCCGGACGCATCGCCGACGTGGTCGAGGTCGGCCTCGACCACCCGCGCGACCTGGGCAGCCCGGAGTACGGCCGGATCAAGAATCGGCTGTACGAGCTGCTCGGCGTGCAACATACGATCTGAGCATGACCAGCGAGCACGGCGGCGACCCCTGGCAGACGTTCTGGCGCGGGCGGCGCCTGGCCATGCGCGGGAGATGTCCGCGCTGCGGCGACGGCGCGCTGTTCGCCTCGCGCTTCCGCCTGGCGAAGAGCTGCGACGCGTGCGGGCTCGTCTACCGCCGCGAGGAGGGCGCGCAGACCGGCTCGATGTACCTGTGCGCCGCCGTGACGGAGGTCTTCGCCGCGCTCCTGTGCGTGCTCGTGTTCGTGAGCACGTCGTGGAGCGCCTGGACCTCGATCGCGGTGTCGCTGCCGATCGTGCTGCTCTTCAGCTTCTGGTTCCTGCCCAAGTCGATGGCGCTGTGGGTCGCGGTGGAGTTCGCCTCCGACGTCGCGAACCGCGAGCCGTGGACGCGCCCTTAGCCGGGCGGCGAGTGGCCCTCGTCGGCGAGCCACTCGAGCCGACGCACGCCGCGCGCGGCCATCGCGCGGAAGAACAGCACTCCGGCGGTGAAGACCGAGAGGCTGAACAGCGCCAGCCCGAGCGACTGCTCGACGATGAAGAGCGCCGCCAGCGTCTGGGCGACGATCGCGACGTACAGCAGACCCGAGACGAACAGCCGTGAGCGGTTGCGGATGAACTGCGCGCCCAGCGGGGCGCCCATCACGACGATCGGCACGCAGACCCACCAGTAGCTCCACGCTTCCGGCGCGAGGTCGCCGCGCACGCCGCCCTTCCAGAGCGCCCCGACCAGCGAGTTGATGCCCATCAGCACCACCGAGGTCGGCGTCGCGACGCGCTCGCAGATGCGCAGGCGGAGCACGAGCAGCGCGAAGGTCGCGATGTCGAGGCCGCTGCCGGTGATGGAGGTGATCGCGCCGCCCACGATCCCCGTGCCGAACAGCAGCACGGCGTGGCGCGGCAGGAAGTTCGTGATCGCCGTGTGGACCTCTCGGTCGTGGTAGCGGTTGATCCAGTAGAGCGCGAGCGCGAACGACAGCCAGACGGCCGTGAAGAACATCTTCGTGAACGCCGGCGACAGGAGCGGCGCCACGAACTCGAGCCCCAGCACGATCCCGACCGCGCCGCCGAGGCTCGACCAGACGAGCGCGTGGCGCTCGACCGGGATGCGCGTGTAGAGGATCGAGAAGCCGGCCGAGTTCATGCCGACCGACTGGATCAGCATCGAGAAGTCGCGCGCGACGTCGGGCCGGATCCCGAAGCCGAGCGTCATCACGGGGAACGCGACCGCGCCGCCGCCCTCGCTGGTCGAGCCGGCCACGAACGACCCGAAGGCCATCGTGATCGACATGAACCAGTTGTCGGCGAAGAGGCCCCAGCGGTCGCCGAGCACCATCGCCACCGACCAGAGTCCCCACACCACGGCCAACGTGTACGCCGTGGCCCGAGCCGTACGGTTCGCGAGCATGGCGCGGATTCTACGCCGTCGGGACCGCCGCGCCGCGCGCGCTCGCGCCCTTCACGCGCCGCTACTCGAGCCGCGGGGCGTGGCCCTCCTGCGCCAGCCACGCCAGGCGCCGCACTCCGCGGTCGGCCATGCTGCGGAAGAACAGGAGGCCCAGGAAGAGCACCGTCGCGCTGAACGCGAGCAGGGCCGCCGACTGTGGGACGATCAACAACGCCGCCACGGACTGGATCAGGATCGACGCGTACAGAAGGCCGGAGATGAACAGGCGCGAGCGGTTGCGGATGAACTGCGCGCCGAGCGGGGCGCCGACCACGACGATCGGCACGCAGACCCACCAGTAGTTCCACGCGTCCGGCGCCAGCGCCTGGTGGACGCCGCCCTTCCACAGCGCGCCGACGAGCGCGTTGAGACCCATCAGCACGACCGACGTCGGCGTCGCGACGCGCTCGCTGATGCGCAGGCGCAGCACCAGCAGCGCGAAGGTCGCGATGTCGAGGCCGCTGCCGGTGATCGAGGAGATCACGCCGCCGACCAGGCCGGTGCCGGCCAGGAGCACCGCGTGGCGCGGCAGGAAGTTCGTGATGTCCGCGTGGACCTCGCGGTCGTGGTAGCGGTTGATCCAGTAGAGCGCGAAGGCGAACGACAGCCAGACCGACGTGAAGAACATCTTCGCGTAGGCCGGCGTCATGTGCGGCGCGACGAACTCGAGGCCCAGCACGATGCCGAGCGCGCCGCCCAGGCTCGACCAGAGCAGCGCATGGCGCTCGACGCGGATGCCGGTGTACAGGATCGAGAAGGCGGCCGCGTTCATGCCGACCGCCTGGATCATCAGCGAGAAGTCGCGCGCCACCGCGGGCTGAATGCCGAAGCCCAGCGTCATGACCGGGAAGGCGACCGCGCCGCCGCCCTCGCTCGTCGCGCCGGCGATGAACGAGCCCAACGCCATCGTCGCCGACATGAACCAGTCGTCGCGGAACAGCGCCCAGCGATCGCCCAGCGCCATCCCGACCAGCCACAGCGTCCACACGACGGCGAGCGTGAGCGCGGTGGCGCGACGCGTCCTCGAGGAGGTCATCCCTGGAAGGGTACCCCGCGGAACGCGCCGCGTCTGCGCGACGCGCGCGCGCCACGCACAGTGCTCAGCGCGCTCCTAGCACTCGTGCGTAGCGGTAGTACACCTCGAGGCACAACACCATCGTCGCCGTCGAGTAGACGCGCCCGCCCGCGAAGCCCCACGGTCCGCTCGGCTCCCACGAGCCGTTCGCAGCGCCGTCGGTGCGCCGCGACTCGACGACCGCCTTGGTCATCGAGCGCTGCCACGCGCGCCAGTGTCGGCCGCCCATCTGGTACATCGCGTACGTGCCGTAGTACCAGTAGTACATGTCGTTCGTGAGGCCGTCGTCGCTCCACTCGGGCAGGTTGCGCACGAGCAGGTCGGCGTGGCGCGTCATCAGCGGCTCTGCGTCGGGCGCCTGACCGAGGAAGAAGCGCGAGAGCAGCCCGACGGCCGTCATGGCCTCGGTCCCGGCCGTCGGGTAGTCGTCGTTGACGCCGACGATGCGCGAGGAGACCGAGCCCGGCGAGTCGTAGCCCACGCGCCCCGTCGCCGGATCGGTGACCTCGTCGAACCAGCTCAACGCGTCGTCGAAGGCCTGGCTGTCGACCATCAGGCCGGACTCCTGGGCGGACTTCAGCGCGAACACCATCCAGCCCGTGACCGAGGTGTCGTTGTCACCGTTCGGCGGCGCTTCGTAGCGCCAGACGCCGTACGGGTTGCGGGCGCGCGTGACGAAGTTGATCGCGCGTTGCGCCGAGCCGCGCAGGATGGGGGAGCCCGAGAAGTGGTAGGCCTCGCACAGCGCCAGCGTGGCGATCGCGTGGTCGTACAGGTACGAGTGGCCGATGGGTTGCCCGATCAGGCCGCTCTCGAAGTCCTGCTGGTCGCGCAGCCAGAGCACGCCGCGCGCCACCGCGTCCTTGTAGCGACCGGTGACGGTCGTGTGGCCGTCGCCGAGCAGCGCGAGCAGCGCCAGGCCGGTCACGCCCACGTCGTGCTCCGGCTGCCCCGCGCCGTCCTCGACGTCGCCGGCGGGATCGTGCTTCATGAACGCGTCGCAGTCCCACTTGCCGTCGCGGTCCTGGTGATCGACCAGCCACTTCAGGCCCGCCCCGACCGCCTCCTCGCTCGGCCGGCCACCGCCCTTGCGACCGCCGTGGCCGGGGAAGCGCGAGCCGTACGTCCCGCCCGCGTTGCCGCCGATGCCGAGCAGCTTCTCCTGGCCCATCGAGTCGAACGGCGCGTCCGCGCGCAGGTCCGGGTCGCCGAGCTTGGTGTCGTCGGCCGCGTCGTCGACCGGCGTCGGGTCGTCGACGACGTCGGGGTCGTCGAGCGGCAGGTCCGGCGGGACGTCGGGCACGTCCGGCCGAACGTCGGGCGGCGGCTCGATCGGATCGTCCTGGTACTCGGGTTCCGCGGGGACTTCGATGCGACTGACGAGCTCCTTGGGCGGCTCCTGGCCGAGCAAGCCCCACGGCACGATCGAGAGCAGCAGGATCGCCATCACGTGCGCGAGCGCGCTGATCGCCAGCCACGGGGCGCGTTGCATCCAGTCGTACAGGGCGTCCTGGAAGCTCGCGTCGTGCTCCCAGGCTCTGGGCAGACCTCTCCCGCCCACCGTCTCGAGATTCGATTCGGACATGACTCCAGTCGGCACCGCGCAGGGCCGAGCTCGTCGCGCCTCGGCGCAGGGTGCTCGGCCCCGCGCGGGGGCGACCTTCGTGTTCCAGGTGCGGAGGACGGCGTGCCCTCCGCTAGCGAGAGGACGAACGCCGCCCGCGCGCGGAGGTTCAGAGGCCGTCGCGGAAGCGCAGGAGCGCGGCGTCGAGCGCCGCGAGATCGATGCCCGCGAAGGCGGTCTCGACGGCCTCGCGGTTCGAGCGGCCGGCGCGCAGCTCCGCCAGCAAGGTGTCGAGCACGCGGGCGTTCTCCTGCGTGGAGTTCAGGAGGTAGTGCACGAGCAGCCACGCCTGCGCGTAGCAGCGCTGCGCGTCGCGCAGGAAGGCCGGCTGATCCTGGTAGAGGAACGTCGCGAGCGGCACGTGCTCGCGGATGCGGCGCAGCGCGGCGAGACGCGGCTCGTTGAGCTGTCCGTCCTTCCAGCCGTCGGCGGTGCGCGCGGCGGCGAAGTACTCCGCCAGGCCCTCGTTCAGCCAGGTCGGCGGCGCGTCGAGCTCGGAGTCGATGAGCTGGTGGAAGCCCTCGTGTCGCACGGTGTGCATGAGCGCTTCGCGGTCGGACGAGTCGAGCACGAGCAGTTGCTCGAGGAACGGCGAGTACATGCCGAGCGTGTTCTCGCCCGTTCCGCCGAACACGTCGGCGACGTACTCCGCGTAGCGGTTCGGGCCGGAGAAGACGTAGACCTGGAACTTGCGGTCCTCGGCGTGCTCGCCGAGCGAGAGCCGGCGCGAGACGTGGCGGAAGTTCTCCTCGAGCTCGAGCGCGATGCCGCGGCAGAGCTCGCGCGACTGGTCCGAGGCCACCGAGAAGTGGCGCGAGTCGTACTCGAACTTCTGGTTCCACGGCGGACCGTGCAGCGCCTTGTTCGCGGTGACGGAGACGTCCTGGAAGTGCGTCGCGGGGAAGCCGGCGGCGACGGCGGCAGCGACGGCGTCGAGCGCCTCGGCGAAGCGCCCGCAACGCAGCAGCGTCTCGGCCTGCTCGCGCCGCAGCTCTTCACGCGCCGGCGCGTGGCGCACGGCCTCGGCGTAGGCGGCGCACGCCTCGTCCGGGCGGCGCAGCAGGAGCAGCGCGCCCGCGCGCGCCCGGTGGCCCTCGGCCAGCGCCGGGTGACGCGCGAGTAGCGGCTCGAGGCGCGCGAGCCCGGCCTCGAGGTCCAGCGCGTTCAGTCGCGCGACGATCTCGTTCCACTCGACGACGTCGGCCTGCGGCAGCCTCGCCGGCGAGAGCTCCGCGGGCGCGACCGGCGGCGCGGCGCGCTCCTGTGCGGCCAGCGCCGCGGCCAGCTCGGCCGGCAGGTAGGGCGCGAGCTTCCACTCGGCGACGAAGCGCTTCCAGTCACCGTCGACTGCTTCGTCGAGCCGGTGCTGGAGCCACGTGCGCGCCTGGCCTTCGACGCGGAGCTCGCTCTTGGGGATCGTGAGCGCGAACGCGACGTGGCCCCACAGCTCCGCGGGCTTCGTGCGCGTGAGCAGGCTCTTGCCGTTGAAGGAGCACTTCACCGAGGTCCCGCTGACCTCGACCTCGTAGCGCCGCTCGTCCAGGTCGCGCTTGGACGTGAACTCCTTCGACGTGGTCTCGTCGAGCAGGTCACCGTCCGCCTCGCGCAGCCGCGCGCGAACGCTGAGCGTGCGCTCCGTCGGCTTGTTCTGGCCGGGGTTGCCGCGCCCGAGGTGGAAGACGCGGCTGAACGACGCGCTGACGTACTGGTCGCCGTCGGAGCACACGAACACCTGCGGCTCGGGGCCGTCGACGAGCTCGACCGAGTAGGGGCCGTCGAACTCGACCGGCAGGACGAGCCAGCCTCCGCGTGACTCGAAGTCGTTGGGCGCCTCGGCCGCGTAGTGCAGCGAGACGCGACCCGTGGCGAGGTCGTACTCGAACTCCCCGACGAGCCCTTGCGACAGGTCGACCGCGCCGTGATCGCGCCAGAAGACGCAGCGCTGCATCATCAACTCCACCGCGCCGAGCTCCTCGAGCACGAAGGACTCGCGCGCGTTGGCCTCGAGCAGGCGCTGCAACCGCCGCTGGGCCGTGGCCCAGTCGCCGCGGTCCATCTTCACGCGCACGCGCTCGAGCTCCGTTTCGAAGACCGTGCGCGGATCGTCCTGGGCGAGGGCCGGCGCCCCGAGGGCCGCGGCCGCGAGCAGCGCGAGGATCAGCAAGCGTCCCATGCCCGGATTGCAGCACAGCCGCCCGCGCGTGTCAGCCCTCGCGCCGCCGCGACGCCCGACCCCACCCCGCTCTTCCCCGCACCGCCCTCGCCGCCGCGCTCACGTGCGCACCTCGGTCCGCGACCACACCGCGCCCACGAGCCGCCCAGCACGCGCCGCCGCCCCCGGGCCCGCCTCACCTCTCAGCCGATGCCTGCGCGAGCGCTCGCCGAGCCCCTTCGCGTAGCAGGCCGCTGCAACGACCGTTGCGTCTCGCTCCCTACCGACCCACTTCACCTGCCGGCGCCAACGCCGCCAGGCGTTGGGCAAAAGGCAGCGGTTGTGCCCCGAGGTGGACTTCCGCTACGCGAAGGTGCTCGGCGCGCGCCGACGCCTCAGCTCGCCTAGAACGAGGCGGGCCCGAGGACTCCACGTCCCCGGGCCCGCCTCACCTCTCAGCCGATGCCTGCGCGAGCGCTCGCCGAGCCCCTTCGCGTAGCGGGCCGCTGCAACGGCCGTTGCGTCTCGCTCCCTACCGACCCGCCTCAACTGCCAGCGCCAACGCCGCCAGGCGTTGGGCAAAAGGCAGCGGTTGTGCCCCGAGGTGGACTTCCGCTACGCGAAGGTGCTCGGCGCGCGCCGCCGCCGCAGCTCGCCGAGAACGAGGCGGGCCCGAGGACTCAACGTCCCCGGGCCCGCCCCACCTCTCAGCCGATGTCGGCGTCAGCGCGCGCCGAGCACCTTCGCGTAGCGGAAGTACACCTCGAGGCACAACACGAGCGTGGCCGTCGAGTACACCCGGCCGCCCGAGAAGCCCCAGGGACCGATCGGGTCCCACGAGCCCTTCGCGGCGCCGTCCTTGCGCTGCGAGTCGAGCACGGCCTTCTTCATGGCCTTGTTCCAGGCGTTCCAGTGCTTGCCGCCCATCTGGTACATGGCGTACGAGCCGTAGTACCAGTAGTACACGTCGTTGGTGAGGCCGTCGGGATCCCACTCGGGGAGCGCCTTCAGCATCAGGTCGGCGTGCTTCTCCATGATGTCCTCGCTCGCCGGGTCCTGGCCGAGGAAGAAGCGGCACAGGAGACCCACGGCGGTCATCGTCTCGGTCTTGTCGCGCGGGTAGTCGTCGTTGACGCCCGTGATGCGCGAGGACTGGGAGCCGGGCGAGTCGTAGCCCACGCGGCCGGTGGAGCGGTCGGTGACCTCGTCCAGCCAGGACACGGCGTCCTGGAAGGCGGCCGAGTCGATCGTCAGGCCGGCTTCCTCGGCCGACTTGAGCGCGAACACCATCCAGCCCGTGACCGAGGTGTCGTTGTCGCCGACCGGCGGGGACTCGTAGCGCCACACGCCGTACGGGTTGCGGGCGCGCGTCACGAAGCCGATCGCCTTCTGCGCGGTGGTGCGGATCAGCGGCGACTTGGAGAAGTAGTAGGCCTCGCACATCGCGAGCGACGCGATGCCGTGGTTGTACATGTAGGAGTGGCCGATCTTCTCGCCGATCAGGCCGGACTCGAAGTCCTGCTGCTCGCGCAGCCACTTCACGCCCTTCGTCACCGTCTCCTTGTAGAGACCGCTGCGGGTCGTGTGGCCGTCACCCATGAAGGCCAGCAGCGCGAGGCCGGTGACGCCGACGTCGTGCTCGGGCTGACCGGGGCCGTCGCACTGGTCGCCGGCCGGGTCGTGCTTCGAGAACTCGTCGCAGTCCCACTTGCCGTCCTCGTCCTGGTGGGCCTTCAGCCACTCCAGGCCGTCCTTCAGCGCTTGCTCGGTGCCGGAGCCGCCCGCGGCGCGCAGGTTGCGCTTGCCGCCGAAGCGCCCGCCGAACTTGCCGCCCGCGCCGCCGCCGATGCCGATGACGTCGTTGAACGCCTTGTCGTCGAACGGCGAGTCGCTGAGGAAGTCGGGGTCACCCTCGGAGCTCTCGAACTCCTGGTTGTCGTCCGTCTCGTTGTGGTCCGAGACCTCGGCGTCCTTGAGGACCGGCTCTTCGAGCGGCTCCTCCTCCTCGATCTCCTCCGGCTCTTCTTCCTCGGGGTCCTCGAAGACCTCCTCGGGCGGCTGCTCGAGGGTGGCCTGGACCTCCTTCGGCGGCTCCTGGTTCAGCAGGTTCCACGGGATGACCGCCAGGAGCAGGAAGATCATGACGTGCGCCACGGCCGAGATGGCCAGCCACGGCGCGCGCCCCATCCAGTCGTAGAGGATGTCGTTGAAGGTGACTTCCTCCTCCCAGGACTTGGGGAGCGAGGACTCGATGTGGATGTTCGAGAAGTCTTCGGTCATGTCTCGGGCCGGCCCGAGGGCCGGGTGCGGCGGGGCCGCGAGGGGTGATCCGGGGGCCGGAGCGGGGAAGCGGTCGAGTCCCGGAAGGGGGGCCGCGCCAGCCGTCTGGAGGCCCGGGAGGGCCGTGGCGGGGCAACGTCCCCCGGTTGAGGGGGTTCAGAGTATATCGGGGGAATCTCCGGGCGCCATGGCGGCGGCGGGAGGCCGGGCAGGGGGCGCGGAGCGCGCCGGCGCTCCGCGCACGCGCGCCGCGACGCCGCGGCTCAGCGCCCGTCGCTCGGGGCGTCGGGCTGTACCGCCGCGTCGTCGGCCGGTTTCGACTCGCCCGGCGCCGAGCGCCGCGCCTCGGCGGCCTCGCGCTGCTCGCGGGCTTCGCGCTCGCGCTGCTCGGCCTCGGCCGCGCGTTGGGAGCGCACCTGATCGATGCCCGGGTACCAGATGTAGGCGCGCCGGCGCAGCTCGTCGAGCGCCAGGTCCTCGCGCTTGGTGTCGCCGAGGTTCTGCAGGTAGTAGGTCAGCGAGCGCTGGACGCCTGGGGCGTCGAAGCTGGGAAGTACGGGGTCGGTTCGCCCCTCGAAGCGCACGATCTGGAGCGCCCGGGCCGGCCGTTGGCCGCGCACGTCGGACGGCGCGAAGAGCAGCACGGGGGACAGGTCGCCGGGCTGGGCAGACTCGCAGAAGGCCGCCAAGCTCCCATCTCCGGGGTCCCAGATGGAGAGCAGGTCCCTGCGCCCGATGTCGGCCCCGCCGGGGTTGTCCAGGGCCCCGTACTCGTCGAGGGTCTCCTGCCAGTCGCGCTGCCCGGCCAGGAGCTCCTGGCGCAACAGGACCGCGCGCTCGTGGGCGCCCTCGAAGCCGCCGGTCTGGCGCGGGTCGATGGCGAGCACCTCGATCGAGTAGGTCGCCTCCTTCGCGCCCTGCCGCGCGAGCACGGCCTGGAGCTCGAGGCCGGTGCTGCGCATGCGCTTGTAGCGCTGGCGGAGCTGGCCGGGCCGCGCGAAGCGGTCGTAGACCGGGCGCCCGCCGGGGCCGGCGTCGTAGCCGGTCACCGAGGCGCGCCACGACATCGAGTACAGCTCGCCCTCCTTCTCCTCGCGCCGCTCGACCACGGTCTCGCCGTCGGTGGAGAGCTGACGCGAGGCCTGGAAGAGCCCGCCGCTCTCGTCGAGCTCGGTCTGGAGCATCTCGTTCGCGCGCGCCTTGACCAGCGCTTCCTCGAAACCGAGGTCCTCGCCGGCCTGGCGGCGCAGGCGCTCGTCGACCTCCTCCAGGGCGATCTTCGTGCGCAGCTGGTCGAGCTGCGCGTCGCTGGTGGGGGTGGCCGTCATCTCCGGGCTCGCGTTGACCTTGCGGTCGAGCGCCTTGAGCGTCAGGCAGTCGGTGTTGACGACGAGCTCGACGCGGTCGACGAGGTGCCACCCGCCGTCGCGCGCGGGGGTCGGGGTGTCGCCCTGGGCGGCGGCGAGCGGAGCGAGGGCGAGCAGGCCGACGAGCGGCAGGGGGGTGCAGCGCATGGCGCGGATTCTCGACCTTGGCGCGGGGGGGTGCAAGCCGCGCCCCGCCGCGCCGCCCGGCGCCGCCGTCGGGCGGGCCCCCGCTTCATCCGATCTTCACCGGAAGCCGCCACGCTCCGGTGCCCCGCGTGGGACAATGGCCGCCCGCGATCGCCCGTCCCACCCACGGGCCCGCCCCGACCCGTGGCCGAGCTCTACGTCGCCTTCATCCGCCACGCCGCCTTCGCGCAGCCCGAGGGCGTGCCCAGCGCGCACCTGCCGCACCCGCTCACCGCGGAGGGCCGGCGGCAGGCGCGCGCGTTGGCCGGCGAGCTCGTCGCGCTCTCGAGCGAGCTGGGCGCCGCGCTGCACCCGCGCGTGCACAGCTCGCACCTGCTGCGCGCGTGGGAGACGGCCGAGCTCGCGCGCGCCGCGCTGCTCGAGCAGGGCGGCCCCTCGCTCGAGGTCGTCCAGGACCCCGCGCTCGCCGAGCGCTGCCTGGGGCCGATGGCGAACCTCACGGTGGCGCGCATCGAGGAGCTGGTCGCGGCCGACCCGCGCCTCGCGCTCCCGCCCAAGGGCTGGAAGGCCACCGCGCACTACCGGCTGCCCTTCCCGGGCTGCGAGTCGCTGGCCGAGGCCGGGGAGCGGGTGGCCGGCTACGTGCGCGGCGTCGCGCGGGCGCTGCAGCCGAGCCTGGCCCGGGATACCCTCGTGGCCTGCGTCGGCCACGGGGCCTCGTTTCGGCACGCGGCGGCCTCGCTGGGCCTCTTCGACTACGGAGATGCGGCCGCCGTCTCGATGTACTACGCGAAGCCCGTGACCCTGCGCGCCCCCGCCGAGGGGCCCTGGGAGCACGCCGCTGGGGCCTGGAAGCCCCGCGGAGCCGCCGCTCCTCGAGATTGACCGCCATGACCGCCTCCGCCGCACCCGTCCAGAGCCCCGAGCGCCGCGACCCGCGGCTGCCCGTCTACCACGGCGCCGAGCACCTGCGCGCGCTCCTGCCCAAGACCTTCGAGGCCTGGCCGCTCGACCCGGAGGCGCTGATGATCGGCCGCGGCTTCCACCGCGACGAGGCGCGCGCCGAGGAGCTGCGCGCCTACTGCGAGGACAAGCCCTTCGTCTGGCCGAGCCGGCGCATCGTCTTCCTGACCGACCTGCACGCGGACGCGGAGGCCTTCGTCGACTCGCTCGTCGCGAGCGGCACCGTCGCGCGCACCGGGCCCGGGCCGCTCGAGTTCGAGCTGTGCGCCGAGGCCGAGGGCGTGCTGTTCGTGTTCGGCGGCGACTACTTCGACAAGGGGCCGAGCAACTTCACGTTGCTGCGCAGCATCAAGCGCTTCCTCGACCTCGGCGTCGAGTCCGTGATGCTCGCCGGCAACCACGACGTGCGCGCGCTCGTCGGCATGTTCTCGGCCGGCGCGCAGTCCACCGACCTCGCGCACCTGTTCGTGCGCATGGGCAACAAGGCGGTGCCGCTGTTCAGCGAGCTCGTGCGCGAGTTCGGCATCGAGCATCAGCCGCTCGGCGCGCGCGGCGAGGACGCGGCGCACGAGAAGCTGTTCCCGCCGCCGTCGTGGTTCGAGGACTACCCGCGCGTCGCCGAGGGCATCGTGCCGCCCGACAAGATCGAGCAGGAGCTCGTGCGCATGCGGCAGAAGTGCCACCTGATGCTCGACTCCTGCCACGCCGCCGGCATCTCGCTCGCCATGCTCGACGACGTCGTCGAGGCCTTCCGCAAGGCGTTCGTCGAGGAGGGCGGCGAGTTCAGCTGGTTCTTCCCGCGCCTGCAGGTCGCGCACCGCGAGGGCTCGCTGCTGTTCGTGCACGCGGGGCTGGACGACGGCGCGGCGGAGCTGCTGGCCGAGCGCGGCGTCGACGGGCTCAACCAGACCTATCGCGACATGGTGGCGCGGCGCGACCTCTTCCGCCTCTACCACGGCTCGATCGGCAACTGCTTCCGCACGAAGTACCGCACGACGGACCTGCCCTTCAGCGAACGCGGCGCGCAGCGCGTGCGCGACACGGGCGCGTACGTCATCGTCCACGGCCACCGCAACCTGGTGGCCGGCCAGCGCCTGATGTTCCGGCGCGGCATCCTGAACGTCGAGTGCGACTGCGGCGTCGACCGCAACACGCGCATCATCGAGGGCCTCGGCGGCCACGGCGCGGCCGCGACCCTCTTCCACCCCGACGGCTCGATCGTCGGCGTCAGCTCCGACCGCCCGGGCGCGAAGCTGATCGACTTCACCGACTACTGCAAGCTGCTCACCGTCATCTGAGCGGCCAGAGACACCCTGGAGGACACCCATGAGCGACGAGACGAAGACCGAAGTGCTGGAGGAGGGCGCCGCGGCGGCCGAGGCCAAGCACGACGAGAAGAAGAAGGACAAGCACAAGAAGGACCGCAAGGAGCAGCAGGGCGAGCACGCCGAGGCGGCCAAGGACGACGCGCGCGGCAAGGTCACCTACGAGGCCGAACTCTCGCGCGAAGAGGCGACGAACTACCTCGAGGCGCTGATCCGCGGCGTGTACGCCGGCAAGCTCCACATGCGCCAGGGCGAGGACGAGCTCGAGCTCAGCCCGTGCGGTGCGATCAAGGTCAGCGTCAAGGCGAGCCGCAAGGGCCCGAAGGAGAAGATCACCTTCGAGCTGAAGTGGCGCACCGGGGGCGAGGGCGACCTCGCCATCGACTGAGCAGCGGCAAGGAGTCACGCCAGTGCCCTCGAAGAAGGAGTTCGAGCACGAGTCGCTGCAGGACGCCGAGTCCGTGGCCGACTACCTCGAGACGATCATCAACGGCATCCGCGCCGGGAAGCTCACCGTCAGCAGCGGCGAGGGCGAGGTGGACCTGCGACCGCAGGGCCTGATCCGCTTCTCCGTGCGCGCGAGCGAGCGCCCCGACCGCCACCGCCTCGCCCTCAAGCTGGTGTGGAGCCCGGGCCAGGACTCCGGCGCCGGCCAGGATCCCCTGCGCATCTCGACCGGCGGCTGAGCGCCGCGCGCACGATGTACATCCCCGATCGCGTCGCAGAGAACCTGCGCTTCCTGATCCGCGAGGTGCAGCTCCAGATCGGCCGCACGCGCGTCTTCGTGCGCGAGCGCTCCGAGGCGACCGAGGACTCGCTGCGCGGCCGGGACAACTACATCGACAACCTGCGCACGTTCATCCAGCGCGCCTCGTTCGAGCGCGCCGGCAAGGCGGACAACCTGGCCGTGCCCATGGCGGCGACGACCATCGCCACCAACCTCGAGCGCATCGCCGACTTCTGCATCGACATCATCGACCAGTTGCGGCACCTCGACGAGGACGACTGGCCGGCGGTGGAGGAGCTCGAGCCGTTCCTGGCCGAGGTCGAGCGCGGACTGTCGCACGTCGAGCGCGCCGTCCTCGAGCGCGACGTGCACGAGGCGCTGGAGATCTGCCACGCGGAGCCGCGGCTCGACGAGCTCTACTCCGAGGCGTTCCAGAAGCGCCTCGCGAGCATGGAGCAGGGCGAGCGCGTCCACGCCAGCATCACGATGCTCTTCATCGAGCACTACTTCGAGCGCATGGGCGACTCGCTGATGAACATCGGCGAGGCGGTCATCAGCGCCGCGCTCGGGGAGAAGGTCAAGATCGGCCAGCTCTGGGCGCTGCAGGACTCGCTGCAGGACGTCGACCCGCTGCGCGCGGTGACCGACGTGCACCTGCGCGTGCCCGGCGAGTCGCGCTCCGGTTGCCGCATCGCGACGGTCAGCGACCCCGCTTCGGCGCGGGCCGCGCTGGTGTTCAAGGAGGGCAGCCTCGACAAGCTGCGCGACGAGCAGCAGGCCATCGCGCTGTGGGAGCAGCTCGTGCCCGGCATCTCGCCGGCCGTGCGCTCCTTCCACGAGAACGGCGATCGCGCCGCGATGCTGATGGAGTTCCTCGGGGGCGAGACCCTCGAGCAGGTGCTGCTGCAGGGCACGGCCGCGCAGCTCGCCACCGCGGTCGAGCAGACCGGGCGCACGCTGCGCCACGTCTGGCGCGAGACGTTCCAGCGCGAGGCCGCGCCCCCGAGCTTCGTCAAGCAGCTCCGGCGCCGCCTGACCGACGTGCTCGCCATCCACCCGCACTTCGAGCGCCGCAGCACCGCGCTGGGCAACAAGCGCATCCCGTCGCTCGCCGAGCTGCTGGACGCGCTGGCCGAGGTCGAGGGACGCGTCGGCTTCGCCGGCTCGACCCTGATCCACGGCGACTTCAACCTCGACAACATCATCCCCGACCCCGAGGGCGAGTACGTGCGCCTGATCGACCTGCACCGCTCGATGCGCGGCGACTACCTGCAGGACATGTCGGTGCTGCTCGTCTCGTGCTTCCGCCTGCAGGTCTTCGAACGGCCCGTGCGCGCGCGCATCCGCAGCGTGACCGGCGCCGTGCTCGAGCTCGCGCGCGCCCAGGCGGCCGAGTGGGGCGACACGGCGATGGAGGCGCGCCTGGCGCTCGGCCTCGTGCGCTCGTTCGTCACCTCGACGCGCTTCATCCTCGACGAGGGCTTCGCGCGCGGTATGTTCCTGCGCGGTATGTACCTCGCCGATCGCCTCGTCGCCGCGCCCGACCTCGAGCGCTTCAGGATCCCCGCGGACGTGTTCCGTGACTGAGCGCCGCCCCGCCCTCGCCGTGGCCGGCCTGCCCGGCCGTTGGTCGACCGAGCGCCTCGCCGACGCGGTCGAGGAGCGCACGGGCCGGCGCCTGGTCGTCGACCTGGCCGAAGCCTCGCTCGACCTCGCGAGCGGCGTCTGCGACTTCCGCGGCACCGACCTCGCCGAGCTCGACGCGATCGTCGTCAAGAAGATCGACGAGGTCTACAGCCCTGCGAACCTCGACCGGCTCGAGCTGCTGCGCTTCCTCGAGGCGCGCGGCGTGCGCATCTTCTCGCGCCCGGACCGCATCGGGCGCCTCATCAACCGGCTCTCCGGCACCGTCGAGTTGCGCGCGGCGGGCATCCCCGTGCCCGACACGGTCGTCACCGAGGACCCGCGTCACGCCGTCGAGACCGTGCTGGGCTACGGCGCCGCGGTGCTCAAGCCGCTCTACTCGACCAAGGCGCGCGGCATGCGCATGATCGAGAGCGACGACGAGGCCGAGGTGCGCCGCGAGGTGGAGGAGTTCTGCGCGGAGGGCCACCGCATGATGTACATCCAGCGGCGCGTGCCGATGCCCGACCGCGACCTGGGCGTCGTGTTCATCGGCGAGCGCTACTGGACGACCTACGCGCGCGTCTCCGGCGGCGAGTCGTGGAACACGACCACGCGCGAGGGCGGCACGTACGCGGCGCACGAGGCCAGCCCCGAGATCGTCGCGCTCGCCCGCCGCGCGCGCGACGTGTTCGAGCTGGACTTCACCGTCGTCGACGTCGTCGAGTCGGACGCGGGGACCTTCGTCTTCGAGGTCTCGGCCTTCGGCGGCTTCCGCGGGATCGAGGAGGGGTGCGGCCTCGACGCGGCCGGCGCCTACGTCGACCACGTGCTGCAGGAGCTGGGCCGGTGAGCCTCGACAGTGTCGCCGCGCTGCAGGCCGAGCTCACGGCCGGCGTGCCGCTGCACGAGCTGTGCGCGCTCGAGGTCGACGGCTGCGCGGTGCGCGTCCTCGGCGACTCGCCGGAGGTCGGCGCCCGGCTGGCGGCCTACTTCGCGCCGTACACCGTGAGCGCGGCGCCCTCGGACGCGCTCGAGGTCGTCGTGCTGGAGCGCGCGCCGCTCGCGCTCGACCTCGCCTGGACCGAGTGGCCGCGCGAGGCCGGCAAGCGCGGGCTCAAGGAGCGCTACCACGACGCGCCGGACGGCCGCGCGATCCACAAGGTGCGCACCGGCATGCTGTTCCTGCTCCGCCCCGAGCGCGTGGTCGCGGTGGGGCCCTGCGGCGCGAACCTCAACCAGGTCATCAACCTGGTCAACAACCAGGTCATCGCGCGCCACATGGCCGAGGGCTTCGCGCTGTGCCACGCGGCCGGCGTGTGCCGCGGCGGGCGCGGGCTCGGCCTCGCGGGCGTCAGCGGCGCGGGCAAGTCGACGCTCGCGCTGCGGCTCGTCGAGCGCGGCGCGGCCTTCGTCAGCAACGACCGCCTGCTCGTGCGCCGCGAAGCCGACGGCGCCGTGATGCGCGGGATCCCCAAGCACCCGCGCGTGAACCCCGGCACGCTGCTGAGCCTGCCCGGCCTCACGCCGCTCCTGCCGCCGCGGCGCGTCGCCGAGCTCGCCGAGATGCCGCGCGAGGAGCTGTGGGAGCTCGAGGAGAAGTACGACGCCGACATCGCCGCGCTGTTCGGCCCCGAGCGCGTCGCGACCTCGGCGCCGCTCTCGGCCTTCGTCGTGCTCGGCTGGAGCCACAAGGACGGCGGCGCCACGCGCGTCGAGCGCACGACGCTGCGCGAACGTCCCGCGCTGCTCGAGACGATCGAGAAGCACCCCGGCCCGTTCTTCCACGACGCGGGCGCGTTCGACCTGCGCGGTTCGGTGGGCGCGTTGCCGCGCGAGCCGTACCTGGCGGCGATGGGCGACGTCCCGGTCCTCGCGATCAGCGGCGGCGTGGACTGGCTCGCGGCCGTCGAGGCGTGCGAGGCGCTGCTGGGGGGCCGCGCGTGAGGCACCGCAACGCGAAGATCTCGGTGCACCGCCGCGCGGTGGTGCCGGACTCGCGGCGCGTCGAGCGTTGCGTGCGGCTGCCCGAGTTCGGCCCGCGGTTGCTGTTCTTCAGCGGCGGCTCGGCGCTCAAGGACGCGAGCCGCGTGCTCAAGACGCACACGCACAACTCGATCCACCTCATCACGCCGTTCGACTCGGGCGGCAGCTCGGCGATCCTGCGCGAGGCCTTCCACATCCTCGGGGTGGGGGACCTGCGCAACCGCCTGATGGCGCTGGCCGACGAGACCGCGCTGAGCGAGCCGCAGGTGCGCGCGCTGTTCTCGCACCGCTTCGCCGCCGACGCCAGCCAGGACGAGCTGCGCGCCGAGTTCGAGCAGATGCTCGAGGGCGTGCACCCGCTCGTGACGGCGCTCAAGAAGCCGCTGCGCACGATCGTGCTGACGCACCTGCGCAAGTTCGCGAAGAAGATGCCGGTCGCGTTCGACCTGCGCGTGGCGAGCATCGGCAACCTGATCCTCGCGGGCGGGTACCTCGTGAACCAGCGTGAGATCGAGGCCGTGCTCTACGAGTTCTCCAAGCTCGTCTCCGTGCGCGGCACCGTGCGGCCGACGACGACCGTCGACGCGCACCTCGTCGCCGTGCACGAGGACGGCACGCGCACGGTGGGCCAGCACCGGCTCGGCAAGCCCGAGTCGATGGCGCACGGCCGCATCGAGGACCTCGAGCTCACCACCGCGCTGCGGGACGGCGCGCCGCTCGTGATCGACGCCGACGAGTTCGGCGTGAACCTGATCGGCACCGCGGACCTGATCGCCTTCCCGATGGGCTCGTTCTTCGGCAGCGTGCTCGCCAACCTGCTGCCGCGCGGCATCGGCCGCGCCGTGCTGCACAGCGACTGCCCGCGCATCTACGTGCCCAACGCCGGCGACGACCCCGAGATGCACGGCTACTCCATCGCCGGCTGCCTGAAGAAGGTCTGCGAGTTCGTCACGCGCGACGTCGGCATCGCCCGCCCGCCGCGCGAGGTGCTCGACTTCGTGCTGGTCGACTCCGAGGGCCTCGACTACAGCGCGGCGCTCGACTTCGACGAGCTCGACGCGACGGGCGTGCAGGTCATCGACACCGACCTCGCCGGCGCCGCGCGCGCCGAGATCGACCCGCGCAAGCTGGTCGAGGTGCTCTGCTCGCTGGCGTAGGGCGGGCCTCCCGGCACCGCCGCGCCGCCGCGGCCGCCGGTCCCCGCTCGGGGGCCCGGGCCGGGCCGAAACGGCCCTGAAGGCCCCGTCCGGGCCGATCGCGCCCTCGTGGGCAAAATATCGGTAGTCGATATATCGAGGCGCGATACTATCGGCGCATGGCCGAGCCCGAGCCCCCGCCGCTGACCCTCCAGGCCCTCCCGCGCGCCTGCAACGAGGCCCTGATCCTCTCCGCGCTCGCGGGCGGTCCGCGGCACGGGTACCAGCTCGTGCTCGACCTCGAGCAGCGCAGCGGCGGCGCCTTCCGCCTGCGCCACGGCACGCTCTATCCGATCCTGCACAAGCTCGAGGAGGACGGCCTGATCGAGGGCGCCTGGTCGGACGAGGGCCCGCGCGGCAAGCGCAAGGCCTACCGGCTGACGCCGGCGGGCGAGCGCTTCGCCGAGCGCCAGCGCGCGGACCTGACCGCGCTGCTCGAGCTCGTCCTGCGCGTGGTGGGAGGTCGTCCGTGAGTTCGTTCGACGACGTGCTGCGCCACCTCGCGGCGCACCTCGACCTGCCCGCCGACGCGCGCCGCGAGGTGCTCGCCGAGCT
>JACKHS010000027.1 GCA_020638875.1 Planctomycetota bacterium | reverse complement strand
GGCCAGCGACGCCGTCTACGGCGAGGCGCGCTCGAAGAAGGCCGACCCGCGGGCCGGGCTGCACCACGGCCGCATCCTGGCCGAGCCCGCGCGCCTCGCGCGCCGCGCCGAGCAGCGCGCCGCTGCGCTCGAGGAGGTCGGCTCGTGAGGCGCGTCCACCTCGACAAGATCGCTTCGGTCACGCAGCGCCTCGAGCTGAGCCGCCACGCGGTGCTCGGCGAGGAGGTGCCCGCGGAGGCCGGCGTGGTCGTCGCCTGCCGCGTGCTGAACTCCAAGACGAGCTACAACACGCTCGAGGACGTGCACGGCCGCATGGTGACGCTGCACCCCGGCGACATCGTCGCCGGCGCGCTCGGACACCGCGACGCGCTGTACGGCTACTCCGGCCACGTGCCGGAGGCGGTCGCCGTCGGCGACGTGCTCAACATGCTGAACATCGGCGGCGTGATCGGCAGCGGCGCGGTGGCCGCGCCCGGCATCGGGGAGCCGTTCCGGCTCGAGGTGCTCGGTGCGGTGCTGGAGTTCCCGTTGCTCGACTACCGCGTGGGCGTCCCCGCGCGCATCCAGCGCGCCGCGCTGCCGCTCGTGCCGCTGCCGCGCAAGCTGCCGCCGATCGTCGCGCTCGTCGGCACGAGCATGGACGCGGGCAAGACGACCACCGCGGCGGTGATGATCGCCGAGTGGTCGCGCCAGGGCCGCCGCATCGCGGCCGGCAAGCTGACCGGCGTGTCGCTGCGCCGCGACGTGCTGCACATGCAGGACTGCGGCGCGGCGCCGGTGGCGCTGTTCACCGACTTCGGCGTCGTGACCACGACCGAGGAGAGCGCGCTGCCCGCGGCCCACGCGTTGATCGCGCACCTCGCCGAGACCGAGCCCGACCTGATCGTGCTCGAGATGGGCGACGGTCTGCTCGGCACGTACGGCGTGCACTCCCTGCTCGGCGATCCGGCGCTCGCCAAGAGCCTCGGCGCGATCGTGCTGTGCGCGCAGGACCCGGTGGGGGCCTGGGGCGCGCGCGAGCTCCTGCGCGACCGCTACGGCCTCGAGCCCGCACTCGTCTCGGGCCGCGTGACCGACACGCCCGTCGGCCGCACGTTCTGCCAGCAGCGCCTCGGCATCCCGGCCTGGAACGCCTTGCAGGGCGGCCGCGAAGGGCTCGAGCCGCTGCTCGCGCACCTCGAGGGCCGGCAGGCGGTGCACGCGTGACGACGCCCGCCTGGATCGTCGGCGCGAGCGGCCTGCTCGCGGGCGAGCTCGCGCGCCTGCTCGAGGACCACCCGGGCCTCGCGCTCGCGGGCGTCGCCTCGCGCACGCGCGGCCAGCGCCTGCGCGCGCTGCACCCGGGCCTCACGCGCGAGCTCGAGACCGTCGCGCTGGAGGAGGCCGCCGGCGCGCTGCACCGCGCGCTCGACACGGGCCCGGCGGCGTGCTTCCTCGGCCTGCCGCACGGCGAGTCGGCGGCGGCCTGGCGCGCGCTCGCCGGCATCCTCGGCCCGCGCGCGAAGGACCTCCGCGTCGTCGACCTCTCGGCCGACTTCCGCATCGCCGACGCGGCGCGCTACGAGCGCGCGTACGGCGCGGCGCACCCCGACCCCGAGGGCCGCGAGGGCTTCGTCTACGGCTTGCCGGAGCTCGACCGCGCCGCGCTCGCGGGCGCCACGCGCGTCGCCGCGCCGGGCTGCTTCGCGACGGCGCTGCAGCTCGCGGCGGTGCCGGCCGCGCGCGCCGGACTGCTCGCCGCGGGCGAGCGCCTCGTGTTCCACGGCGTGACCGGCTCGTCCGGCAGCGGCGTGAGCCCCAAGGCCTCGACGCACCACCCGTTCCGCAACGAGAACCTGTTCGCGTACGGGCTCACCGGTCACCGCCACGAGGCCGAGCTCGAGCAGGCGCTCGCCGCGTGCGGGCCCGTGCCGCCGCTCGTCTTCCTGCCGGCCTCGGGGCCGTTCACGCGCGGCATCCACCTGACGGCGTTCCTGCCGGTGCGCCCGGGCACGACGCGCGAGGAGCTCCACGCGCACTACGCCGCCGGGTTCGAGGGCGAGCCCTTCATCGAGGTGCTGCCGGTCGGCGCGGCGCCCGAGCTGCGCACCGTCGTGGGCTCGAACCGCGCGTCGCTCGGCCTGGAGCTGCGCGGCGAGCTGGCGACCGTGCTCGTCACGCTCGACAACACGCTCAAGGGCGGCGCCGGTCAGGCGCTGCAGAACATGAACCTCCTGCTCGGTCTGGACGAGACCGCCGGCCTCCCGCGCGCGGGGCTGGGCTACGTCTGATGCTCATGGCGATCCTCCGCGAATACCCCGCCTACGGGCGGCTCCCCGTCGACGTCGAGCGCACCGAGGGCACCGAGCTCGTGCTGCGCGACGGCCGCCGCGTGCTCGACCTGTACGGCGGTCACTGCGTGAGCGCCATGGGCGGCAGCGACCCCGAGCTCGGGCTCGTGCTGGCCGACCAGTGGTCCAAGGCGTCGTTCCTCTCGAACCTCTTCGAGCACGCGCCGCGCGCGGCCTTCCTCGAGGCCTTCGGCGCGCTGCTGCCCGACGGCGAGTGGCGCGTGTTCCTGTCGAACTCGGGCTCCGAGGCGAACGAGAACGCGCTCAAGCTCGCGCTCGCCGCGACGAAGCGCACGAAGGTGCTGTGCTTCACCGGCGCCTTCCACGGCCGCACGGCCGGCGCGGCGGCGATCAGCGACATGAGCTTCGACGCCTTCCCGCGCACGCCCTTCGACGTCGTGCGCGTGCCGTGGGGCGACCTCGCCGCCGCGCGCGCGGCGTGCGACGCCGAGGTCGGCGCGATCGCGCTCGAGCCGATCCAGTCCATCGCGGGCATGCGCGTGCCGACGCCCGGCTTCCTCGAGGGCCTGCGCGCGCTCGCCGACGAGCGCGGCGCCGCGCTGCTGTTCGACGAGGTGCAGACCGCCAGCGGCCGCACCGGCGCGCCCTTCGCGGCGCAGACCTACGGCGTGCTGCCCGATCTCATCACGACCGCGAAGGGCGCGGCCGCCGGCCTGCCGGTCGGCATCACCGTCGCACGCGCCGGGCTCGTCGAGGGCCTGCCGGGCCACCTGCTGGGCTCGACCTTCGGCGGCGGCCCGACGATCCTCGCGATGGCCGCCGCGGTGGCGCGCCGCGTCGGCGACGAGGCCTTCCTCGCCAACGTGCGCGCCAGCGGCGAAGCCCTCGCCAGCGAGGCGCGCCGCGGCCCGGTGCGCGAGGTACGCGGCGCGGGCCTCCTGCTCGGCCTCGTGCTCGACGACCGCATCAGCGGCAAGGCCGCGCGCGACGCGCTGCTCGCGCGCGGCGTGCTCGTCGGCACCAGCGACGACCCGCAGGTGCTGCGCCTGTTCCCCGCCCTGACCCTGACCCCCGCGGAGGCGCGGCGCTTCGGCGACGCCTTCGCGACCCTCTGACCGCCTTCTCCACGCCTGCGAGGTAGCCCCGTGATCGACCTCTTCCGCGCCTCCGAGTACGCCCGCCTGCACCACGGCCAGACGATGGTCTTCAAGATCGGCGGCTCGTCGCTCGCCCGCCGGTCGCAGACGCGCGCGCTCGCGCGCCAGCTCTCGGTGATCTGCGCCTTCGGCGTGCGCGCCGTCGTCGTGCACGGCGGCGGCCCGCAGGCCAGCGAGCTGCAGACCCTGCTCGGCGAGGAGCCGCGCAAGGTCGACGGCCGCCGCGTGACGAGCGAGGTCGGCCTGCGCGCGCTGCGCATGGCGACCGGCGGCGACCTCGGCCCGAACCTCGCCGCGGCGCTGACCTCCGAGAGCGCGCGCGCCGTGAGCCTGTGCGCCGCGTCGGCCGGCATCGTCGTCGCGCGCCGCCGCCCGCCGATGGAGACCAGCCAGGGCCGCGTCGACTTCGGCCTCGTCGGCGACGTCACCGCGGTGCACGTCGAGCCGATCACCGCGCTGCTCGACGCGGGCCTCGTGCCCGTGCTCGGCCCGCCGGCCTACGACGGCCAGGGCGGTTTCCTGAACGTCAACGCCGACCTGTGCGCGGCGGAGCTCGCCAAGGGCCTGCGCGCGACCAAGCTCGTCATCGTGAGCGACACGCCCGGCATCCTGCGCGACCCCGACGACCCGCACTCGCTGCTGTCCTCGCTCAGCCTGGCCGAGCTGTCGGAGCTGGCGAGCTCGGGCGCGCTGCGCGAGGGCATGGCCGTGAAGGCCGCCGCCATCCGCGCCGCGCTCGAGGGCGGCGTCGAGCGCGTGCACCTCGTCGGCGGCTCCACGCCCGACGGCTTGCTCGGCGAGCTCTACACGACGCAGGGCACGGGCACGCTCGTGACGCGCGAGCCGCAGGCCGGCGCCTCGCTCCTGGAGGCGCACCGGTGACCGCGGCCGAGCGCGAGCTCGAGCGCCTGCTCGTGGAGCTCGTCCGCATCCCGAGCCCTTCGGGCGAGGAGGACGCCGTGCAGGCCTGGTGCATCGCGTGGCTGCGCGGCGCCGGCGTCGAGGTCACGACGGCCGGCCGCACGACGCTCGCGCGCGTCGCGGGCGGCGACGGACCGCGCCTGCTGCTGTGCAGCCACTACGACACGGTGCCGCCCGGGCAGGGCTGGCACGCGGATCCTTGGGACGTGGACTGGCGCGACGGGCGGGTGGTCGGCCTCGGCGCCAACGACGCGAAGGCCTGCGTGGCCGCGATGATGCACGCGACGGCCGCGCTGGCGCGCAACGGCGGCTTCGACGGCGAGCTGTGGCTCGCGCTGAACCACGAGGAGGAGACGACCAACGCGGGGATGACCGCCGCGCTCGAGGCGCTCGGCGCACCCGACCTCGCGGTGATCGGCGAGCCGACCGGGCTCGAGGTCGTCCGCGCGCAGGCCGGGCTCGCCGTGCTCACCGCCCGCTGGCACGGCCGCTCGTGCCACGCGGCGCACGTGACGCGCGTCGACAACGTCAACGCCCTGCTCGCGGCCGCGCGCGACCTGGCCGGCTTCCCCGAGCCCTACACCTTCGACGGCGAGCACGAGCTGCTCGGCCCGAGCACGTTGACGCCGACCGTGCTGCACGCCGGCGAGCGCCACAACAAGGTCCCCGACCTGGCCGAAGCGCTGTTCGACGCGCGGCTCGCCGCGCCGCACGACGCGGACGAGTGCCTGCGCGTGCTCGCGGCGAAGCTGCCGCACGCCGAGCTCGCGGTGCGCTCGCGCCGCCTCGGCGCGGTGGAGACGCCGGCCGACCACCCGTTCGTGCGCACCGCGCTGCGCTGCGCGGGCCGTACGCAGGCGCTGGGCTCGAACACGCTCTCGGACATGGCCTTCCTGCCCGGCGTGCCGGCGGTCAAGGTCGGCCCCGGCCAGACGGCGCGCTCGCACACGCCGAACGAGTACGTCACGCGCGAGGAGCTGCGGGCCGGCGCGCGCTTCTACGAGGACCTCGCGCGCGCCGCGCTCGGGGCGGCCCGCTCGGAGGTGACGCGGTGAGCCAGGACTTCCACCGTCCCATCTGGGACCGCGGCGACGCGATCGACGCGGACATGATGCGCTTCACCATCGGCGACGACTGGCTGATGGATCAGCGCCTCGTCGAGCACGACTTGCGCGGCTCCCTGGCGCACGTCGACGGGCTGCGCGAGGCGGAGCTCGTGAGCGCCGAGGACCACGCGGCGATCCGCGCCGGCCTGGAGGCGCTGCTCGCGAGCTGGCGCCGCGGCGAGTGGGACGTCGAACCGGGCGACGAGGACGTGCACTCGGCCGTCGAGCGGCGCCTCGTCGCCGCGATCGGCGAGCCCGGCGAGCGCCTGCACACCGGCCGCAGCCGCAACGACCAGGTCGCGCTCGACATGCGGCTCTGGCTGCGCGAGGCGCTGGGGCTGGTCGAGGTCGAGCTGCAGGGGCTGCTCGAGGTGCTCGAAGCGCGCGCAGACGAGCAGGGCGCGCTGCCGCTGCCGGGCTACACGCACCTGCGCCGCGGGATGCCGTCGAGCGTGGCGGACTGGCTGGGGGCGCACGGCACCGCGTTGCGCGCGAGCCTCGCGGACGTGCTGCACGTCGCGGCGCGCCTGCGCACGTCGCCGCTGGGCAGCGGCGCGGGCTACGGCGTGCCGTTGCCGCTGCAGCGCGCGTTCGTCGCCCGGGCGCTGGGCTTCGAGGCGCCGGAGGAGCCGGTGACGGCGACGCAGGTGCTGCGCGGCCGCGCCGAGCTCGCGTACCTGAACGCGCTCGAGAGCGTCGCGCTCGACCTCGAGAAGCTCGCGCTCGACCTGTGGCTGTACAGCACCGAGGAGTTCGGCTTCGTGAAGCTCCCGGTCGAGCTGACCACGGGCAGCTCGCTGATGCCGCACAAGCGCAACCCCGACGTCGTCGAGCTGCTGCGCGGGAACGCGCGGCAGGTGCGCGCGGACCGCGACGCGCTGCGCGAGGTGGTCGCGGGGCTGCCGAGCGGCTACCACCGCGACTTCCAGCTCGTGAAGCCGCCGCTGTTCCGCGGCCACGATCGCATGATCGGGATGCTGCGGATGACGAAGCGCGTGGTGGGCGGGATGACGCTCGTGGAGGAGGCGCTGGAGGCCGCCGCCGACGACCCGGCGCTGCAGGCGACGCGCAAGGCGCTCGAGGCGGCGCGCGCGGGGGAGAGCTTCCGCAGCGCGTATCGGCGCGTGAGTCGCGGGGAGTAGCGGCTCGCCGGACGGCGCGCGGGCCCGGGGCGCGTGGAGCGAGGAGCGGCGCCTCACCGGCTCCGCTCGCGCGCCACCCTTTCGCTCCCCATGCCGTAACCTCTGCGCGCCGCCCTGTTCACCGCGCCCTCCATGCCCCGCCCGCTCTCCGCCCCCGTGCTGTCGCTCCTCGCTCTCGCGCTCGTCCTCCCGCTGGCCGCCTGCGCCGCGCCGTCCGCGCCCGCGCCCGCGTCCGTCGTGCGCGCCCCCGCCCTCGCCCTCGCGCCCGCTCAGAACCTCGTCCTGAACGGCGACTTCTCGCGCGGCACCGAGCACTGGCTCGACGCGCGCAACAAGCCGCTCCCGCCCGGCCCGACGCGCGGGGCGGTGTCCCTCGATCCGCGCGGCGGCGTCGACCGCTCCGGCGGGCTGCGCATCGACGCGCGCGGCCTGCGGCAGAGCGCCACCGCCGCGACCGAACCCTTCACCGTCGAGGCCGGCAAGCGCTACCGCCTGTCCTTCCGCGGCCGCTCGCTCACCGAGCAGCCCGCGAAGTTCAAGGCCGAGGTGCACTGGGTCACGCCCCAGGGCCGCGTGCGCGGCGGCCCGCCGAGCCGCAACGCGCTGCTCGTCGACGGCACCTTCCGCCCGCTGGGCTACGACTTCGTCGTCCCCGCCGGCACGCGCCAGGTGCGGCTCGAGTTCAGCGCGCCGAGCGAGCGCGCCGGCGTGATCGACGACGTGGTCGTCGAAGAGCTCGTCGGCGAGCTCGACGTCGTCTCGTTCGCGCCGATCCGCGCGGCCTGGAGCGCGGGCGAGGCGGTCGAGCTGCAAGCCTCGCTCGTCAACCGCGGCGGCTACGCGCTGCCGATGGTGCGCGGCGAGGTGGTCGTCGGCGACGCGCACGTGCCGGTCGAGGTGGGGGACCTCGAGCCCGGCGAGGTGCGCCAGCTCGCGCTCGCGGTGCCCGTGCTCTCCGGCGGCGTGCACGCCGCGCGTCTCACGCTGCGCGGACGCCTCGGGCTGCCCGCGAGCGCGACGAGCACCGTGCTCGTGCGCGACGCCGAGCCGGGGCGCGTCACCCTGACCAGCGGCGACGCGCGCCTGGCGTTCGAGCGCGCGGGCGGCGAGCACGCGCTCGTGGTGCTCGAGGTGCGCCGCGGCGACGCGTGGACGACGCGCGGCGTGTTGCCCGGACTGGCGCGCGTGCGCATCGGCGGCGACGACGTCGACGTGCTCGTCACGGGCGAGGTGCGCGTCGAGGGCGACGTCGCGCGCGCCGACGTGACTGCCGCGGGGCTGCGGCACCGACTGAGCTGGCGCGCGGCGGGGGACGGCTGGTTCGCGCTCGAGGCCGAGCTCGACGCGTTGCGCCCGGTCGACCTCGCGCGCTACGTCTTCCCCGAGCTGCACGCCGGCTGGGGCGCCGCCGGGCGGCGCAAGCACTCGGCGGTCTTCGGCGGCCTGGAGTACCTCGCCGCGGACCAGCTCTCGAGCGGCACCGAGGCGACCACGCTCGAGCTCGCGCCGCGCTTCGTGCCGCACCCCTACCAGGTCGCGTTCCCGGCCATGGCGGTGGCCGACGACGGCCTCGTGCTCGGCGTGACGTGGGACCCCGAGCAGGCCTGGGACGGCCGGCGGCGCATGCCCTCGACGCTGTTCGCCTCGCCCAACCGCTGGATGGAGCAGGACGACCACCTGATGGCGCTGTTCCTGCCCTCGGCGCCCGACTTCGTGCGGCCCGGCGAGGACCTGGCGCGCACGCCGTACACCGTGCGGCGCGGACAGTCGCTGAGGCTCACGGCCGAGCTGTTCGCCCTGCCCGCGGAGAGCGGCGCCGAGGACGCGCTCGCGGCCGCGCTGCGACGGCGCGGCGCGCCGCCGGCCCAGGCCGACTGGGACGCGGCGCGCGCGCGCAGCGCGCAGGCCATGCTCGAGGCGTACGACGCGAAGGTGCCGGGCTGGCCCTACGCCGGCGAGGAGGAGCCGGGCTTCTACAGCGAGGTCGCGCTGACGCTGCTGCTGTACGGCCTGGACGCGGGCGGCGCCGCGGGCAAGCGCGCGCTCGAGCAGGTCGACCGCGCGACGAGCGCGGCCACCGCGCGCGGCGACGCGTGGCGCTTCGGCCTCGACCTCGCGCTGCACGTCGGCCAGGTGCAGCGCAACCTCGACCAGGCGCGCAACGCGGCCCAGCGGCGCCTGGAAGGCCAACGCAAGGACGGCGCGTGGGGCTACGAGATCGACGGCACCGAGCACACCAAGGAGCGCCTCGGCGCCGTCGGGACGCCGGCGCTGGGCGTGAGCGCGAACCACCTCGCGCCGATCCTCGAGTATGGACGCGCGACCGGCGACCTGCGCATGCTGCGCGCCGCGTCGCGCGGGCTCGAGTTCACCGCGACGCTCACGGTGCCCAACGGCTCGCAGACCTGGGAGGTGCCGATCGGCGCGCCCGACCTGCTGTCGGTGCAGGAGGGCATCGACCTCGAGCTCGACGCGTACGAGGTCACGCGCGACCCCGCGCACCTCGCCGAGGCGCGGCGCTGGGCGCGCATCGGCCTCGCCTTCGTGAGCACGTGGGAGGCGCCCGAGCGCCCGGGGCAACGCTACGCGAGCACGGCCGTCTTCGGCGGCAGCTACTTCGGCGAGCCGTGGTGGGGGCGGCCCGTGCAGTGGATCGGGCTCGTCTACGCCGGCGCGTTGCTGCGCCTCGGCGAGGTCGACGACGCGCTGCCGTGGCGGCGGCTGGCCGAGGGGCTGGTCGCCTCGTGCGTCGAGCAGCAAGAGCTCGGCCTCGCGCCCGAGGCGCACAACCCCTGGCCCCAGGCCTACGCCGACTACTACCGCCTCGAGGACGGGCTGCTGCTCGGCAAGTGGCTCGGCCCGTGGACGCTGGTGCGGCAACTCAACCACCTGCGCGGCTGGCGCGGCTCGTGGCTGCGCGTGCTCGTCGAGGAGGGCCGGCGCAACGTGCACGTCACCAGCGCCGCGCGGCCCGAGTCGCTGACGCTCGTCGACGAGCGGCTCACGGCCGAGCTCGCCTACGCGCCGCGCCGCGCGTGCCACACGCTGCTCGCGCCGATCGAGGCGCCCGCGGCCGTGCGCATCGACGGCAAGGAGCTCGCGGCGCAACCCGACCTCGACGCGGTGCGCGAGGGCTGGCTGTACCTGCCCGACCACCAGGCGCTCGTGGTGAAGCACGCCTTCGCCCGCGAGCGCCTCACGCTCGAGGTCGACGGCGTGCGCGCCCCCGCGCGCGGCGGGCGGCGCTGAGCTCGCGCGCCGCGCGCCCGGCCACGACGGTTCGCGCGGTCCGGCGCGCGCCTTCGCGGGTCGTTCGGGCTAGGATCGCGGCATGAGCGGCGACGAAGAGCGCACCTTCAAGAGCTTCAAGGACCTCTTGCGCTCCACCGGCGCCGAGCCCGAGCCGCCGGCGGAGCCCGCGCGCGGCTGGACCCTCGAGACGGGCGAGGGCGCGGTCGACGAGGGCCGCATGGACAGCCTCACCGACCGCGACGCCGCCGCGCGCGAGCGCATCGACGCGCGGCCGGCCGGCTTCGGCGCGATGGACACCGGCCCGCCGTGCTACCGCGACGAGCACTCCGAGGAGATGGAGCTCGTCGGCTCGTTCCGCGTGCGCACGGTCTTCCCCGCGGACGTGCTGGCGGAGGTCGCCACGCTGCCGCGCGACCCGCGGCCGGAGGACTGGGCCGGTCGCCTCGACCTGCGCGGGCGCACGATCTTCACGATCGACGGCGAGGACGCGAAGGACTACGACGACGCCATCTCGATCGAGAGCGTGCCCGGCGGCGTCGAGCTCGGCGTGCACATCGCCGACGTCTCGCACTACGTGCGCCCCGGCACCGCGCTCGACGCGGAGGCGCTGGCGCGCGCGACCAGCGTCTACCTGCCCGACCAGGTGGTGCCGATGCTGCCCGAGGCGCTCTCGAACCACCTCTGCTCGCTGGTGCCGGACCGCGACCGGCTGGCGTTCTCGGTGCTGATGCGCTTCGACGACAAGGGGCGCCGCACGGGCTACGAGGTGCGCAAGTCCGTGATCCACAGCGTGCGGCGCTGCACCTACAAGGCGGTGCAGGAGCTGCTCGACGGCGCGGACACCGACGCGGCGCGCGCGCTGGCCGACCTCGCCGAGCCGCTGCGGCAGTTCGCCGCGTGGACCAAGCGCCAGCAGTCCATCCGCGACGCCAAGGGTTCGCTGCGCATGCAGAGCCGCGAGCCGAAGGTCCAGTTCGGCCCCGACCACGAGGTCACCGCCATCGTCGACGCGCCGCGCTACTTCTCGCAGACGCTGATCGAGGAGACGGCGCTGGCCGCCAACCAGGCCGTGGGGGACTTCTTCCGCCAGCGCGGGCTGCCGACGATCTACCGCGTGCACCCCGAGAAGGACCCCGAGGAGGTCGCGGCCGTCGCCGCGCTGCTGGCGGACTTCGGGCTGCGCGTGCCGGAGAAGGAGCGCCTGACGGGGCGCGACGTCGCGCGGCTCATCCAGGCGGCGCGCAAGAAGCCCAACGCCGACGCGCTCACACAGCGCATCATGGGGCTCGTCGAGCGCGCCGTGTACGAGGTCAAGGACCACGAGGACGTCGCGACGCACTTCGGGCTGGCGCGCGAGGCCTACCTGCACTTCACCTCGCCGATCCGGCGCTACCCCGACCTCGTGGTGCACCGCTGGCTGCACCAGATCGAGAGCGGCGTCGAGGGCGCGGGCGAGACGCTGCGCACCGAGGCCTTCCTCGACGACCTCAACCAGGTCGCGCAGCACGCCTCGGTGCGGGCCGAGGTCGCCGAGATGACCTCGCGGGCCGTGTTCGACCTGAAGGTCTGCCAGTACATGGACCCGCACCGCGGCGAGACCCTGAAGGCCGTGGTGCGGCGCGTGATGCCGGCCGGGATGGAGGTGCACCTCGACGACTACAACGTCTCGGCCTTCCTGCCCACGCGCGCCATCGGCCGCCGCGGCGAGGTGAAGGGCCCCACGTTGACGATCCAGGTCGGCCGCGGCCACCGCTCCTTCACCGAGGGCTACCCGATCGCCGTGGTGCTGCGCGAGGTCGACTTCCTGCGGCTGCAGCTGCTGCTCGACCTCGCCTGAGGCGCCCGGAAGTGCTCGCGCGGGCCCTGGAAACGGCTCGGCGCGGACGCTCAACTAGCAGCCGCGTCCACCGCCTCGCCCGTCCATGCGCCACCTGTTCTACCTCAGCGCCGCCCTCGCGCTCGTCACGGTCTGGGTCGTCAGCCTCTACTGGCAGCCCTTCCTCTGGGCGTACGTCGCGGTCGTCCCGCTCGTGCTGCTCGGCGTGCACGACGCGTTCCAGACGAAGCGCGCCGTGCTTCGCAACTTCCCGGTCATCGGTCACGGCCGCTACCTACTCGAGGCGATCCGGCCGGAGATCAACCAGTACTTCATCGAGTCGAACACCGACGGCACGCCGTTCAACCGCGAGGTGCGCTCGCTCGTCTACCAGCGCGCGAAGGGCCAGCTCGACACCCTGCCGTTCGGCACGCAGTGGGACGTGTACGCCCAGGGCTACGAGTGGATCAACCACTCGCTGCTCGCGCACCACGGCCCGTCGACCGAGCCGCGCGTGCTGGTCGGAGAGGGCACGTGCGCGCAGCCGTACTCCGCGGCGCTGCTCAACGTCTCGGCGATGAGCTACGGCGCGCTCAGCAAGAACGCGGTGATGGCGCTGAACAAGGGCGCCAAGCTGGGCGGCTTCGCGCACAACACGGGCGAGGGCGGCATCAGCCCGTACCACCTGGAGCACGGCGCCGACCTGATCTGGCAGATCGGCACCGGGTACTTCGGCTGCCGCGACGCCTCCGGCAACTTCGACGCGCAGCGCTTCGCGGAGAACGCGGCGCGCCCCTCGGTCAAGATGATCGAGGTCAAGCTCAGCCAGGGCGCCAAGCCCGGCCACGGCGGCATCCTGCCCGCCGCGAAGGTCACGGCCGAGATCGCCGAGATCCGGCACGTGCCGCTCGGCAAGGACGTGCTCTCGCCGCCGGCGCACACCGCGTTCACGACGCCGGTCGAGCTGCTCGAGTTCGTCACCGAGCTGCGCCGCTTGTCGGGCGGCAAGCCGGTCGGTTTCAAGCTCTGCATCGGCTCGCGCTCCGAGTTCCTCGGCATCTGCCGCGCGATGCAGGAGACACGCCTGCACCCCGACTTCATCACCGTCGACGGCGGCGAGGGCGGTACGGGCGCCGCGCCGCTCGAGTTCTCCAACTCGATCGGCACGCCGCTCGTCGAGGGGCTCGTCTTCGTGCACAACGCGCTGACCGGCTACCGGCTGCGCGACAAGATCAAGGTCATCGCCTCGGGCAAGATCGTCTCGGGCTTCCACATGGCGCGCGCGATGGCGCTCGGCGCCGACCTCTGCAACTCGGCGCGCGGCATGATGCTGGCCATCGGCTGCATCCAGGCGCGGCGCTGCAACTCGAACGAGTGCCCGGTGGGCGTGGCGACGCAACGCCCGAGCCTGGTGGCGGGCCTCGACGTGGAGGACAAAGCCGAGCGCACGCGGCGCTTCCAGGCCGAGACGGTCGGCTCGCTCCTGGAGATCCTCGGCGCCGCGGGCCTCGACTCGCCGCGCCAGCTCGAGCCGCGCCACATCATGCGCCGCGTCGACCCCGTGACCGTGAAGTCCTACGCCGAGCTCTACGACTACGTCGAGCCGGGCGCGCTGCTGTTCGAGCCCGTGCCGCAGTCCTTCGAGGCCGACTGGCTGCGAGCGCGCAGCGATCGCTTCGCCTGACCCGCCGCGCGGCGAGCAGCGCGGCTGATCGCGCCCATTACGGAGCCTGATCTCGCTTGCCTTCGCCCGTGCGCGGCCTGGGATCCGCCGCGCGCGGGGCGTAGACTGGCCCGCCCCCTTCGGATCCGCGCCGCCGCCGCCCCGTCCCGCGCTCGGTGGCGCCAAGCCCCCCGACAGAAGCGATCATGCCCTTCGAACTTCCCGCGCTGCCGTACTCCAAGGACGCCCTCAGCCCGCACATCTCGGCCGAGACGCTCGACTACCACTACGGCAAGCACCACAACGCCTACGTCACCAACCTCAACAACCTGACTCAGGGCACCGACTGGGCCACCAAGTCGCTGGAGGAGATCGTCAAGGCCTCCGACGGCGGCATCTTCAACAACGCGGCGCAGGTGTGGAACCACACCTTCTACTGGAACAGCCTGTCGCCCTCGGGCGGCGGCGCGCCCAGCGGCGCGATCGCCGACGCGATCACCGCCCAGTGGGGCTCCTTCGACGCCTTCAAGGACGAGTTCACCAAGAAGGCCACCACGCTGTTCGGCTCGGGCTGGTGCTGGCTCGTCAAGAACGCCGCCGGCGCGCTCGAGATCGTGCAGACCTCCAACGCGGGCTGCCCGCTGACCGCCGGCCAGAAGCCGATCCTGACCTGCGACGTGTGGGAGCACGCGTACTACGTCGACTACCGCAACGCGCGCCCGAAGTACGTCGAGGCCTTCTGGAGCTTGGTGAACTGGGCGTTCGCCAACAAGAACCTCTAGCAGCCCTTCGAGGCGTCCGCCTGCGCGAGGCGCGCTCCCGCACGCGGGGGCGCGCCTCGCGCCTTTCCCAGCGCGGCCCGCGGCGTCGGCCTCAGTCTCCGCGGCGCTCGAGCACGACGTCGGCGCCGCTGAGCCGCGCGCGGTAGCGCCCCGCGCCGAGCGCGCCCTCGACGCGCCGCGTCGCGGCCTCCCCGGGCACGCGCACCGCGAGCGCCCGCACGCCCGGCAGCGGACAGCGCACCGCCGGCGCGGTGCTGCCGAAGTAGCTCGGTTGCGGCCCGGCCTCGCGCACGAGGCGCCGTCCGTCCGCCAGCTCGAACGTGACGCGCGTGCCGCGCGGCAGCCCCTCGAGCTCGACGCGCGCGGGCGTCGCGCCGGGGTTCTCGAACACGCGCGCCGCGCCGTTGCACTCGGTCACCAGCAGGTCGAGGTCGCCGTCGCCGTCGAGGTCGCCGTCGTACAGCCCGCGCCCGACGCGCGGCCTCGCGCACAGGTCGCCGCTCTCGCGCGAGACGTCGCGGAAGCCGCCCGCGCCGTCGCCCGCGTAGCACAGCCCGAGCTGCGCCCACGTCTTGCCGTCGTGGTAGAGGTGGATGTTGTGGATGATGTGGCCGTTCGTCACGGCGAGGTCGAGGTCCCCGTCGTCGTCGAGGTCGGCCATCACCGCGCCGAAGCCGACCGGCAGGCGCGAGGAGCCCTCGAGGCCCGCGCGCGCGGTCACGTCGGTGAACAGCCCGTCGCCGTCGTTGCGGTAGAGCGTGTTGGACTCGTCGTCGAAGTTCGTCACGTACAGGTCGAGGCGCCCGTCGCCGTCCACGTCACCCGACGCGAGGCCCATGCCGGCCTCGGTCATGCCCATCGCGTTCACGCCCGTCCCGGTCAGCAGCGTGCCGTCCTCGAAGCCGCCGCGGCCGTCGCCGAACCAGAAGCGGTTCTCGACGCTGTCGTTGGCGACGTAGAGGTCGAGGTCGCCGTCGTCGTCGAAGTCGCCCGCGATCGCGCCGAGGCCCTTGCCCGCGGTGTCGTGGAAGCCCGCCTCCGCGCTCGCCTCGTGGAAGCGCCCGCGCCCGTCGTTGCGCCAGTAGCGGTCGGCCAGCCCCGGGTAGGCGTCCGGGTGACAGTAGCTGCGCCAGCCCGGCCGCCGCTCGCCGCAGTACAGCGGGTGCGCGAGGTCGACCTCGAGGTACGCCGTGACGTACAGGTCCAGGTCGCCGTCGGCGTCGGGGTCGAAGAACACCGCGCCGGCCGTCCAGCGCTCGTCGCCCAGCCCGGCCGCGGCCGTCGCGTCCGCGAAGCGCGCCGCGCCGTCGCCGACGAGCAGCACGTCGGGCCCGAGGTTGGTCACGTAGAGGTCGTCGTGCGCGTCGCCGTCGACGTCGCCGACGGCCACGCCCATGCCGTAGCCGCGGTGCGCGGCCGCGCCGCTCGCGGCGGTGGCGTCGCGGAAGCGCAGGCCGCCCTCGTTGAGCCACAGCTCGTTGGGCGGCGCGCCCGCGCGCTCGGGCGCGAGCGGCAGCGGACCGCTCTGCACCAGGTAGAGGTCGAGGTCGCCGTCCTCGTCGGCGTCGAAGAGCGCCGCGCCGGCGCCCATCGTCTCGGGGAGCTGACGCTCCTCGCTGATGCCCGCGTCGTGGCGGAACGTCAGACCGCTGCGCTCGGTCACGTCGACGAAGCGCAGGTCGTCGTCGGCGCTCGCGCTCGTCGGCGCGGGGACCGGTCGCACGACCGGCGCGGGCGCCTCGCCGCCGCACGCGGCGAGTCCGACCAGCACGGCGGCGGCCGCGCGCGCCGTCACCGGCCGCCTCCGGCCAGCCGCGCCAGCCGCTCCGCGATCGCGCGGTCGCCGGGCCGCAGCTCGAGCGCGCGCGCGGAGGTGCGCGCGCGCCGCGTCGGCTCGCCGAGCTCGACGAGGTAGTCCGCGGCGCACGTGCAGCCGCACGTCTTCCTGCCGCGCGAGCGCGTCCTCGAGGCAGGTCACGGCGGCGCCGGGTTCGCGCTCGAGCTCGGCGAGCCAGCGCGCGCGCCGCAGCGCGATCGGCGCCACCTCGTCGGCGCGCGCCCAGCGCGCCGCGTCCGCGTACGTGGCGCGGGCCCGCGCGCGCGCGCTCTCGTCGTACGGCACCAGCGCGGCCCAGGCCTCGGCCAGCGCGGCCAGGTTCGACGCGCCCGTGGGCGCCAGCGCGACGCCGCGCTGCGCGAAGTCGAGCGCGTCGAGCAGCGGCACGAGCGCGCGGTGCCGCGCCAGCACGGCCAGGCCCTCCTCGCGCTCGCCGAGCTTGACCAGCGCGCGCCCCAGGCCGAAGTGCGCCTCGCTCTCCAGCGGCCGCGTGGCGAGCACGGCGCGGAACTCCGCCGCCGCGCCGCGCGCGTCGCCCTCGCGCAGCCGCTTGCGGCCGACGAGCAGGCGGTAGCGCGCGTCGTCGGCGCCGAAGAGCCGCTCGACCGCGGGCAGCAGCGCGTCGGCCTCGTCCAGGCGCCCGAGCGCGCGCAGGCTCTCGACCCGCAGCAGCACGAGCGCGGGGTCGTCGGCCGCGAGGAACTCCAGCGCCTCCTCGTAGCGGCCCAGGAAGTACAGCGCGCGCCCGCGCGCCGCGTGGCCGGCCTCGCCCAGCGGCTCCGCGTGGGCCAGGGCCGCCTGGAAGCGCGACACGCCGAGCTCGCGCGTCACGAGCGCCCGGCGCAGCAGCGCGTCGTCGGGCCGCGCGGCGAGTTCGGCCTCCATGCGCTCCAGGGCCTCGACGCGCGCGCCGCGCTGCCACAGCGCCTCCACCTCGGGGGAGGCCTGCGCGGCGAGGCAGAGCAACGCGGCGAGGGCGATCATGGGCAGAGTCTAGCAGCCCGGTGACGAACTCCTCCGGCGCCCGGACGACGTCCTCCAGCGCGCGCCCCGGGCGCCGCGGGCGGAACTCACGCGACGTCCCCTGGCGCGCGACGCTTCGGCGGGGGAGGATGAGCGCGGCGCTCGGCGCCCGGTCGCCCCGGCGGCCGCCCGCAGTCCCTCGCCCTCAGCCCCATGAAGACCCTCGGCCTGGCCCTCGTCGTGACGGCCGCCCTGAACGTCGCACCCGCACCGCCGGTGGTGCAGGTCGGCGACCTCGCCCCCGAGATCGAAGCGGAGTGGTACCTGTCGGAAGCGAACAGCCTCGGCGCCCTGCGTGGGCGCGTGGTGCTGATCGACTTCTGGCGCACCTGGTGAGGCCCCTGCAACTCGGCGATCCCCGAGCTCAACAAGCTCCAAGAGGAGCTGGGGCCGCAGGGGTTCGTCGTCGTTGGCGTGTCCAACGAAGCGAACGGGCTGATCGAGAACCACATCGAGAAGAAGGGCATCACGTATCCGCTCGCCAAGACGAAGGGCGAGGACGTCGATCGCCTGTACGGCGTGAAGGGCTTCCCGTCCGGCGCGCTGCTCGACCCGGACGGCGAGGTCGTCTGGATGGGCCACCCCGCGAGCGTGCCGCGCGGCACGATCGAGGAGCTGCTCGGGCGCACGGCCTTCGTGCCCGTGACGGGCGTCGACGACCACGCGAAGCTCGACAAGCTCATCGCCGGCCAGGAGTTCGGCAAGGCGCTGAAGGCGCTCGAGAAGGAGCTCGAGAAGGCACCCGAGGACGCGGCGCTTGCCAAGGCCAAGGCCGACCTCGAGGCGTTGCTCGCGCGCAAGCTCGAGCGCGCCAAGGCGGCCGTCGAGGCGCACGACTACTCCGTCGCCGTGGGCGTCTACGCCGAGCTGCAGACGCTCTACAAGGGCGTCCCCGCCGCCGACGAGGCCAAGCTCCTGCAGAAGGAGCTCGAGAAGGACCCCGCGGCCAAGGAGGAGCTCGCGGCCTTCAAGAAGATGGTCAAGGGCGACGAGGCGCAGCTCGCCGGTGACTTCGAGAAGGCCGCCAAGGTCTACGAGGGCATCGTCGACAAGTACCCCGACACGCGCTGCGCCGCGCGCGCCAAGGCCTTCCTGCAACGCCACCCGCCCGGGCGCTGACCCGCGCGGCTCGCGAGGTCCCGGGGAGGGCGCGCCGCCTCAGTGCGGCGCGCCCTCCGACGTTCCGGGGGCGTCCCCGCCGACGTAGCCCAGCGCGCGCAGGTCGCGCGCGTCGTGCAGCGCCGGCGCGGCTCCCGCGGGGTGGCGACGGCGCGTGGCCTCGTCGCGCGCGGCGCGCTCCTCCAGCAACGCCTCGAGGCGCGCCACCTCGACGGGCTGGCTCGCGGCGAGGTCGTGCTCCTCGCCGGGATCGCGCTCGAGGTCGTACAGCCAGCGCCGCGGGCCGTTGACCTGCGCGACGAGCCGCCAGCGTCCCTCGCGCACGCTGCGGAAGCGCGCGTGCTCGTCGGGCGCGGAGTTCGCCTGCGCGTACGCCGCGGCGGCGCCGCGCGCCCCGCGCAGCAGCGGCACGAGGCTGCGCCCCGGCAGCTCCGCGTCGGGCACGCCCAGGTCCAGGAGCTCGGCCAGCGTCGGCACGAGGTCGACCGCGCTGACCAGCTCGTCGCACCGTCCGCCGCGCGCCCGCTCGTGCGGCGCGCGCACGACGAGCGCGATGCGCAGCACCGCGTCGGAGAGCAGCAGGCCGTGGCCGAGCTCGCCGTGCTCGCCGAAGGCCTCGCCGTGGTCGCTCGCGAGCACGACGACCGTGTCCTGCGCCAGCCCGAGCGCCTCGAGCTCGGCGAGCACGCGGCCGAACTGCGCGTCGGCGGCCGCGATCTCCGCGTCGTACAGGTCGCGCACGAGCCGCAGCATCGGCTCGTCCGCGCTCGCGCGCCGCGCCTGGTCGCGCAGCGCGAGCTCCTCCTCCAGCGCGTCGCGACGCTGCACCGCGCCCGCGCCCTCCCAGCCGCAGTGGAAGCGGTGCGCGGCGAGCCGCGCCCAATCTTCGGCGGTGAGCCGCGCACCGGCGTTCCAGCGCGCGATCGTGTCGGCCAGCGCCGCCTCTTCGCGCTCGAGGTCCACGTGCGCGCCGACGGCGTCGAGCCAGCGCTGCGCGGGGGCGTAGGGCACGTGCGGCTCGTACGTGTGCAGGAACAGGAAGAAGGGGCGGCCCTCGCGCTCGCGCAACCACGCGAGGCTCTTGTCCACGTTGGCCTCGAGGCGGCTCGCGTAGCGCAGGTTCGAGGCGTGCGACTCGTCGTCACCGGTCTGGCGCTCGAAGTGCGCGAAGCCCTGGTCGAGCCCGAAGTCGCCGCTCGCGTAGCCGCCGCCCGTGAAGGCGGCCGTGTCGTAGCCGCGCGCGCTCAGCAGCTCCGCGAGCGTGGTCACGTCGTCGGCGAGGCGCGCCGGGTCCGGGAAGCGCGCCACCTCGTGCGCCTCGGGGTACAGGCCGGTCATCAACGAGACCAGGGCCGGCGCCGTCCACGGCGCCGCGCTCTGCGCTCGCTCGAAGACCGTCGCGTTCCGCGCCCAGCGGTCGAGCGCGGGCGAGGTGGGGCGCGCGTAGCCGTAGCAGCCGAGGTGGTCGGGGCGCAGCGTGTCGATCACGAGCACCACGAGGTTCTGCGGCCGCGCGCTCTCCGCCGGAGCGTCGGACCCGCGGCAAGCGAGCAGGAGGAGCGGCGCCAGGAGGGCCGGGCGGAACACGGACGCGGAGCGCATGCGTACGCGGGAGCGAGGGACGGGGAGGCGCGCACTGTAGCGCCCCCGCGGCGCCCGCCTACAGGCCACCGCGCCGCTGGCGCCAAGCGCCGCGGCGGCGTTGCCGGCGGCACGCGCGCTTGCGATCGCGGGGCGCGCGCTCGACCATGGCCGCATGGACGCCCCCCGCCCGCTGACGCGCGCCCAGGTGCGCGAGGTCGACCGCATCGCCATCGAGGAGCTCGGCGTGCCGGGCGTGGTGCTCATGGAGAACGCCGGTCGCGGCGCGGCCGAAGCGCTGCGCCGACGCTTCGCGCTCGAGCGCGGTGAGGTCGTGATCCTGTGCGGCGCGGGCAACAACGGCGGCGACGGCTACGTCGTCGCGCGGCACCTCGACCTCGCCGGCGTGCGCGTGCGCGTGCTCGAGACGGCGCCGCCCGCGCGGCTGGCGCCCGACGCGGCGGTCATGCGGCGCGCGGCCTCCGCGCTCGGCCTGGCGCTCGAGCTCGTGCCCGACGGCGCCGCGCTCGCCGCGCGCGCGCGGCGCGCTCCCGCCGCCGGGGCTGCTCGTCGACGCCCTGCTCGGCACCGGCTTCCGCGGGGCGCTGCGCGAGCCGGCGGCCGGGCTGCTCGCGGCGCTGGGCGCCTGGGCCGCGCGGGCCCGGGCACCCGTGGCGGCGCTCGACCTGCCCTCGGGGCTGGACGCGGACGCGGGCACGCCGGCCCCCGGCACACCGCGCTGCGCCGTGACCCTGACCTTCGTCGCGCCCAAGGTCGGCTTCGCGAGCGAGGCCGCGCGCGCCGTGCTGGGGGAGGTCGAGGTGGTGCCCATCGGCCTGCCGCCCCGGGTCGCCGTGAGGGTTCTGTAACATCGCGGAAAGGACCGCCGCGCCGCGGGCCCCGTCGCCCGAAGGACGTGGACAAAAGGGCGCCCGTGCGTTCCTCTGGTGGCACGACACAGCACGCCGCACCGCGGCGTCCGCTCGGATCCCTCCAATACACCTGGACCGATCATGACCAAGCAGACCTGGTTCCAACTCGGGGGCGCCGCCCTCGTCCTGGGCCTCACGCTGGGCCTCGCCGCCCCGCTCGCCCCCGAGGGCGTCGGCGTCGGCGACAGCGTGGCCTACTCCTTCCGCGACCCCATCGTGAACGGCATGGGGGCCAAGAGCCTCTCCGACCTGCGCGGCAAGCCCGTGCTGGTCGAGTTCTGGGGCACGCGGTGAGGTAGCTGCATCGGGGGGTCCGTGCCGGCCTCCGTCAAGTTGCAGCAAGAGCTCGGTGACGATCTCCAGGTGCTGTTCGTCGAGTCCCAAGGGACGGCGCCGGACGCCACCGAGAAGTTCATCCTCGAGCACAAGTGGTTCGGCAACAACGCCATGTGGACCAACGAGCACCCGTTCAACACGGGCTCGAACGGCCTGCCGAACTTCGCGCTCCTGTCGAACGATGGCAAGGTGCTCTTCAAGGGCAACTTCTCCACGAGCGAGGTCCACGACCTGATCGACGCGGAGATCAAGCGCGCCAACGAGGGCCCGGCGGAGACGCCGAAGAAGCTCCAGAAGGCGTGGAAGCTGTTCGCCAAGGATCAGATCGCGAAGGCGATCGACGAGGCCAAGAAGGTCGGGGCCGATCCCGAGCTGTCCTCGGACGCCGAGCTGTGCGTGATCGAGTTTCAGAACCGCGTGCAGGCGCGTCTCGACCGGGCCAAGTGGCTCATCGAGAACGGCTACGCCTCGCGCGGCGCGGACCAGGTCGACGCGCTGGTGAAGGCGCTGAAGGGCTGCACCGAGCTGTACGACGCGGCGGTCGCGCTGCAGACCTCGCTCGACGGCGAGGAGCTCGCGAAGGAGGTCGAGGCCTCCGAGCTGCTCGAGAAGCACCTCGCCAAGCTCTTCGAGGACCCGAAGGAAGAGAAGCTCTTCAAGAAGGTCGCGAAGATCGCTGAGGACTTCCCGGGGACCAAGGCCGCCGAGCGCGCGAGCCACATCGCCTCGCTCGGTCGCTGAGTCGAGCCCGCACCCGACGCTACGGGAGGGGCGGCGCCGGAACGGGCGCCGCCCCTCCTGCGTTCCTGGGGCGCGCTAACGGCAGGCCGCGCGCGCGCTGCGCCAGAGCTCCTCGGCGCGCGCCCGCGCCGCGTCGCTGGTCGCGCGCTCGGCCCGCGCGGCGCGCGCGAGCGCTCGACCGCGGCGCAGGGCCGCTGCGCCGCCAGCTCGACGAGGCCCAGGCGCAGGTTGAGCAGGAAGTCGCGCGGATCGAGGGCCAGGCCGCGCGAGAGCGCCGCGCGCGCGGCGTCCGGCCCGCCCCGCGCCAGCGCGACCTGCGCCAGCGCGTCGTAGGGCGGCGTGAGCTGCGGGTAGCGCTCGACGGCCTCGCGCGCGGCGCGCTCCGCGGCGTCGAGCTCGCCGAGCTGCAGCGCGAGCTCGACGAAGGGCCCGCTGACCTGCAGGTCGCCCGGCGAGAGGCGCAGCGCCTCGCTCCAGGCCTCGAGGCCGCGGCGCGCCTGCCCGGTCTGCACGAGCGCCGTGCCGAGGTCGCGCCAGGCGAGCCAGAAGCGCGGGTTGCGCTCCTGCGCCTGGTGGAGGAAGGGCAGCGCCTCGTGGGCGCGGCCGTGCTCGAGCTCGAAGAGCCCGAGCTGCCACAGGCCCTTCGCGTCGCTCGTGTCGACGGCGGCGGGCACGGGCAGCACCAGCGCGAGCAGCGCGCCCCACGCCGCGACGCCGCAGGCCAGCGGCGTCCACGCGCGCGCGCGCGCGGCCGTCCACGCGCGCACGAGCGCGTGCGCGCCGAGCACCGCGAGCGGCGGCAACAGCGGCACGCGATAGCGCGAGCAGACGAAGAAGAGCAGCACGCTCAGCGCGTAGAGCGCCACGAACCACGCGAGCGGTGCGACCGAGACCCGTGCGCCGCGCGCGAGCGCCAGTCCCACGAGCCCCAGCGGGACGAGCAGCCACCAGCTCGGCAGCAGCCAGCGCGCGAGCGCGCTGTAGCGCTCGGCGAAGAAGCGCACGTCCTGGTTGTTGCCCAGCTCGTACCGCGAGGCGAACAGCCGCAGCTTCCACCAGAACAGCTGCGCCGCCGCGCGCGGCTCGCCGCGCCAGAACGCCAGCGCGCGGCCGGTGTAGTGGGCGGACACCTCGGACGGTGCGAGCGTGCGCCCCTCGGCCTGCTCGGCCAGCGCGATGGCGTCGCGGTAGCCGTCCCACCAGCCCGGCCGCGTGCCCGGCACGATCGCGGTGGACCCGTCGGACGCGGGGTTGTTGCCGATCCACAGGTTCACGCCCGCCTGCGAGGAGATCAGCACCGCGTCGCCGCCGACGACGAGGTTGTACGTCGTGATCGGCACGATCGGCAGCAGCGTGCCGAGCCCGAGCAGCGCCGCGCGTCCCAGCCCCGCGGACCAGCGCGGCCGCGCGCGCCACAGCAGCCACGCGCCGAGGAACGGCACGACGAGCAGCACGTTCGGCCGCGCGAGCGCCGCGACGCCCCAGGCCATGCCGGCGAGCGCGACGGGCCGCGGTCCGCGCGCGCGCTCCAGGCCCAGCGTCAGGTACAGCGCGACGAGGTCGAGCGGCACCGCCAGCGTCGGAATCAGCAACTCGCCGTCGAAGTAGACGAGCACCCAGTTCAACGCGACGAGCAGCGCCGCGACGCGCCCCACGGCCACGCCGAACGCGCGCCGTCCGACGAGGTAGGTGAGCGCCGTCGTCGCGCCGCCGAGCAGCGCGCCGAGCGCGCGCAGCCAGAGGTACTGCTCGCCGAACAGCCGCAGCGCCGTCCCGAGCAGCCAGGGGTAGAGCGGCGCGCGGAAGAAGGGGCCCGGCTGGAAGTCCTCGCCCGCCGCGAGCGCGCGCGCCCACTCGACGTGGTAGAGCGAGTCCATCAGCGGGTACGCGAAGAACGGGTTCGCGCGCTGCTGCAGCAGGTAGACCAGACGCACGGCCACCGCGAGCACGACGAGGCCCACGGCCCACGGGTCGACGCGTCGCCGCCAAGCGCTCATCGCGCGTCGTCTCCCGCGCCGAGGTAGCCCAGCGCTTCGAGCCGGCGGCGTTCGTCGGGCGAGAGCTCGACCGCCTCGCCGCGCGCGCGCGCGCGCAGGAGGGCGCGCGCGGCGTCGAGCTCGGCGCGCAGCTCGGCCGCGCGCGCGGGCTCGGTCGCGGCGAGGTCGCGCGCCTCGCCCGGGTCGGCCTCGAGGTCGTACAGCTCGGCGCGCTCGGCGCCGTCCGCCTCCGGCACGAGCACGAGCTTCCAGCGCCCGGAGGTCCAGCTCGACAGCGCCGGGCCCCAGAAGTTCCCGTGCGCGAGCAGCGGCCGCGGCGCGAAGTCGCGGGCCAGGAGGTCGTGGCCGCGGAAGCCCGCCGGCGCGGCGACGCCGGCCAGCGCGCACACGGTCGGCGCGACGTCGATCAGCCCGACGCGGTCGCTGCGCACCGCACCCGCCGGCACGCGGCCGGGGAAGCGCACGAGCAGCGGGACGTGCAGGAGCTCCTCGTACAGCGTGTGCCCGTGCTCGAAGCCGCCGTGCTCGCGGAACTCCTCGCCGTGATCGGCGGTCACGACCACCAGCGTGTCGCGCTCGAGCCCGCGCGCGGCGAGCCCGTCGAGCAGGCGCCCCACTTGCGCGTCGAGGTACGCCAGCTCGCCGTCGTAGAGCCCCTTGGCGCGCGCCACGAGCGCCGGGTCGAGCTCGAGCCGCCCGGCGCGCAACAGCAGCATCTGCTCGCGCGTGCCGAACACGAGCCCTTGCGGCCCGCGGTCCTGCGGCGCGGCGAAACGCCGGCGGTACTCGGCCGGCGGCGCGTAGACCGCGTGCGGGTCGAAGTAGTGCACCAGCAGGAAGAAGGGCGCCGCGCCGCGCGCCCCGTCGAGCCACGCGAGCGCCGCGTCGGTCGTGCCGCGCGCGTCGCGCACCTCGTCGTTCGACGCGCTCCAGGCCGCGTCCACGTGCTCGAACCCCTGTGTCAGGCCGAAGGGCCGGTCGAGGAAGTCGACGTTGACGACGGCGGCCGTGCGCCAGCCCGCGGCGGCGAAGGCCTCGGCCAGCGTGTCGACCTCGGGCGCCAGCGCGTGGAAGTCGACGCTCGGCTGACCGCCGCGGCGTAGCGGCCCGAGGTCGAGCGCGCCGCCCGCGCCGTGCTCCTCCGGCAGGCGCGACGTGAACAGGCTGGCGGTCGAGGGCAGCGTCCAGGGCGCGTGCGCCGAGGCGTGCGCGAAGCGCAGCCCCTCGGCGGCCAGCGCGTCGAGGCGCGGCGTGAGCCCGCGCGCGCCGCCGTAGCAGCCCAGGTCCGCGGCCCGCGTGGTGTCGAGCACCACGAGCAGCACGTTGGGCGGCCCCGCCGCCGGCGCGCCGCCGCACGCGCCGGCGAGCGCGGCCAGCGCCGTCAGCGCGAGGGAGCGGGGGAGGGAGAGCATGGCGCGGGGGAACCTAGCAGGCCCGCGGCGGGCCTCCAAGGCGCGCAGCCCGTCCGCGAGCCGCGCGGCGGCTCGCCCACGGCGCGCGCACGTCCGCCCGGAACGCGCGCGAGGGCCGGCCCGGGGGCCGACCCTCGCGTCGAGCGGGCGTCCGCGGTCACCGCGGCGCGGGAGCGATCACGGGCAGAACGTCGCCGAGACCGCGTTGGAGAGGTTGAAGCCCGAGCCGCCGGCGGCCGGGTCGCGGTACCAGAACTGGAAGTTCCAGGTCGAGCCCGCGGTGATCATGCCCGGCCCGGAGTTCGCCGGCGAGACCGTGAAGTCCACCGCGCGCCCCGCGTCGCCGAAGGCGTCCGCGGTGACCGGCGGGGACAGACGGAAGATGCCGAGCGAGCCGCCGCCGACGCAGCGGAAGCCGTCGCCGAAGGGCGCCGAGATCTGGTTCGGACCGTAGTAGAACAGGCCCGGCTTGTTCGGCGCCGCGGCGCTGGCCACGAGCGTGAAGTCGTTGCTCGAGAGGCTCACCGAGCCGCCCGTGCCGAGGAAGCAGCCCGGGCCGACCGAGTTCGGCGCCGCGGTGCAGTAGCTCGTCACGCCGCCGGGGCACTCCTCTTCGATGCGCCAGATCTCGCCGCCGGTGAAGTCGCAGATGTAGAGCTCGCCGTTGGCGTCCTCGCCGAACGAGGTGATCTGCTCGGCGCCCGGGATGGCCAGGTCGGTGGTGTGCTCGACGAGGTTCGAGATGGCCGTGCCGTTGAAGTCGAACGACCAGACGCGGGCCGAGCAGTAGTCGCCGAAGAAGTAGCGGCCGACGAAGTTCGGCATGGCGGCGCCGCGGTAGCGGTAGCCGCCGGTGATCGAGCAGCCGAGGCTGTGGCTGTAGTCGTGCACCGGCAGGGTGATGCCCGCGCCGTTGCAGGTGCAGCCGGAGAGGCCCGTGCAGTTGAAGCCCTCCATGCAGCGCCAGCCGTAGTTCTGGCCGCCGTTGCCGGCCAGCTCGAAGTCGACCTCCTCGCGCGCGCCCTGACCGACGTCGCCGATCCACAGGTCGCCGGTCTGGCGGTCGAAGCTGAAGCGCCACGGGTTGCGCATGCCGAGCGCCCAGATCAGGTCGTCGGTCGAGGCGTCGCCGACGAACGGGTTGTCGGCCGGGATGTAGGGCGCCGCGAGGTCGACGTCGAAGCGCAGGATCTTGCCGAGCAGCAGCGTCGGGTTCTGCGCGCGGTTGCCCGGGTCGTTGGCGCTGCCGCCGTCGCCGTAGCCGGCGTAGAGCTTGCCGTCGGCGCCGAACTGGATGCAGCCGCCGTTGTGGTTCGAGAAGGGCTGCGTGAGCGGGCCGAAGATGTCCGTGAAGGTCGCCGCGTCCGCCACGTCGGGGTTCGCGCTGACCTGGTACTGGCGGATCATCGAGTTGCCCGACGTGTTCGTGTACGACAGGTAGAACTTGCCGTTCGAGGCGTAGTTCGGGTGGAAGGCCATGCCGAGCAGGCCCGCCTCGCCGCCGCCGTTGGTCAGCGGGTCGATGTTGATGAACGGCGTCGCGAGCAGCGTGCCGTCCTTGATGATCTTGACGCGGCCGGTCTGCTCGACGACGAACAGGCGGTGGGTGTCCCCGGGGGGCGAGCAGACGAAGAGCGGGCTGGTGAAGCCGGCGCCGATCTGCGTGACCTGCAGGGCCTGGGCCGAGGCCGAGGAGGCCGAGACGGTCGCGACGAGACCGGCGAGGATGCCGAGCGAGAGCTGGTGGAAACGCATGGAGTCGGGTGGGGCCGGGCGGGGGAAGGAGAGCTGGGTCCGGGGGCCATAGGTCTCCCGGGGCGCGAGGCAACCGGCTACGTGCGCGCGGCGGCCGCTTTCCGCCGGGTGCGGAGCGCCCCTGCCGGGAGGCGAGCCGCTGCCTGCGGAGAGCCGAGACCGCCCGCGGGGGACGGCCGGGCGGACCTGGAGACCCCGGGAATTCTCGACCGAGTTCTAGGAGGTGTCAAGCCGAGCCGTACGCTCGGTGCCCGCCATCGCCCGCGAGAGCCCCCTCCGACGCCCATGCGCCGCCGCCGAGCCTTCCGAGCCCCCCTCCGCCGCCTGCTCCCGCCTGCCCGCCTCGCGCTGGGCGCGGGCCTCGTGCTCGCCCTGGGCGCCTGCAGCCGCGCGACCTACGAGGGGCCCTACAAGCACGTCCTGCTGATCAGCCTGGACACCACCCGCGCGGACCAGCTCGGCTGCTACGGCGGCACGCGCGCCCGTACGCCGCGCCTGGACGCCCTGGCCGCCGAGGGCGCGCTGTTCGAGGACTGCTCGGCGGCCGCGACGACCACGCTGGCCTCGCACACGTCGATCTTCACCGGGCTCTACCCGCGCCGGCACGGCGTGCCGCGCAACGGCTTCATGGTGCCCGAGGAGGACGAGCTCGCGGCCGAGCTCCTGGGCCGGGCGGGCTTCCGCACCGCGGGCTTCGTGGCCTCCTTCGCGCTCGACCAGATGTTCGACGTCGACCAGGGCTTCGCGCACTGGGACCAGGACTTCGACATCGAGGTCGAGGCGAGCTACGCCGACCAGGACCAGCGCCGCGCGGAGCGCGTCACCGACGCGGTGCTCGACTACGTCGATCGCGTGGGCACGGACGAGCGGCTGTTCCTGTTCGCGCACTTCTTCGACGCGCACGCGCCGTACGACCCGCCCGAGCCGTTCGCCGCGGAGTATGCCGGGCCGGGCAAGCCGCGGCGGGTCACGCAGCTCGACATCAACGTGCAGGCGATCCGCCACCAGCAGGCGGCCGGCTCGCCGCCGCGCGACCTCTTCAACGAAGGCGTCTCGGACGTGCTGCTGGACGGCAGCGACGGCCAGCCGTTCGAGCCCGACGAGACCTTCGCGCAGCTCTACGCCGGCGAGCTCGCCTACCTCGACCGTCACGTCGGCCGACTGCTCGACGGGCTGGCCGCGCGCGGCGTGCTCGACGACTGCGTCGTCGTCGTGGTGGGGGACCACGGCGAGACGTTCTGGGAGCACGCCGACCACTGGCACCACGGCGCGTGGGTCTACCAGACGAACGTGCACGTGCCGCTGATCGTGCGCCTGCCCGACGGCCGCGGCGCCGGGCGTCGCATCGCCGGGTTGAGCTCGGGTGTGGACGTGCTGCCCACGCTCGCGGATCTGCTCGGCCTCACGCTGCCCGCGCCCGTCGACGGCGTCAGCCTGGTGCCCGCGCTCGACGGCGCGCCGCTGCCCGACCGCGCCGTCTTCTGCGAGGCCACGCAGCCGGTGGTCGGCCTCGAGCAAGCCTCGCCGTGGGCCGGGCAGCGCAAGCCGCGCGCGCTGCGGCGCGGACGCTGGAAGCTGATCGAGGCGCCGTACCTCGGGCGCTTCCAGCTCTTCGACCTCGAGGAGGACCCGGGCGAGACGCGCGATCTCTTCCTCGCGCCCACGCCGCGCGCGCAAGCCGAGCTGCCGCGCCTGCAGCGCGACCTGGCCGTGTGGAGCTCCGCGCAGGACCCGCCGCTCTCGCGCTTCAACGCGACGCAGACGGAGGAGGTGCTGCGCCGCCTACGCGCGCTGGGCTACGCGGGCGAGCAGAAGCCGGGCGAGTCGAGCGCGGGCCGCGACGAGTAGCCCGCGCGCGCCGTCACTGCTTGTCGTCGCCGCCGAGCAGGCCGCCGAGGCCGCCGCTCTTCTTCTTGAGCGCGTCGATCCCCGACTTCACGTCCTCGGGCAGGTTCTCGAGCTGACCCTCGAGCTGCTTCTGCGCCTCGTCCTTCAACGCGTCGAGCGCGCCCTGCTTCAGCGCGTCGAGGTTGCCCGTGAGCAGCGTCTGCCACTCGCCGGGGAAGGTGCCCGCGCCGGCCTCCTGCACCTTCTGCAGCGTCACCTGGAGGATGCGCGCGCTCCACTCGCCGAGCGTGGCGCTGTTCTCGCCGTTGCCGAGGTCCTCGATGACGAACGCCGGCACGCTGACCGAGTAGTCGCCCTCGACGCCGGGCACGCCGGTGACGTGCAGGTCGGTGCGCACGCCCGACACGCGCACCTGCTCGATGTTGACCTTCTTGCCGCCGCCGCCGGAGTCGCCGCCGCCCTCGGGCGCGGGGCCGCCGGGCTCGTCAGCGCCGCCGCCGCTCGACTGCGAGAGCTGGCGCAGGCGATCGATCACCGGCTTCACGTTGGACTCACCGCCCTTCAGCTCGAGCGACAGCACGAGGTCGGACAGCTCGACGTCCTTCACCTGCACCTCGTCCGAGAGCAGCGAGGCCGTGTCCCAGTTCACGCCCAGCGCGCCCATCGAGAGCAGCGGCTCGGCGCGGAAGCCGGGCGGGTTCTGCACCTCGAGGCGCTCGAAGCGCACGCCGCCGGACAGCAGGCCCACGTCGGCCGCGCCGAGGCTGGACGTGCAGCCCGTCGCGGCCGTGAGACCCTTCGAGACCGCCTGCTCGGCCGCCGGGTCGAGCAGGAACCCCAGGCCGACGACGCCGAGCACGAGCACCAGGACGAACATCACCACGAGCTTCAGGAGGCACTTCATGGCGCCCAGGGTACCCGACGACGCGGCCGGGCTCGATGGAGCAGTGTCCATCGAGCCCGGCCGGGTGTCGCAGGCTACGAGCGGTCAGCTCAGTTGCACACGTCGATGCGCAGGCCGTTCGACAGGGCCACGCCCTGCGGCAGGCCGATGTCGCGCAGCCAGACCTGGAAGTACAGGTCGCTGCCGACCTGCGCGCCGTTCAGCGGCACGGGGACCTGCGTCCCGCCGGCCGGCGTGAGGTGCACCGTGGTCAGCCGCGAGAGCGTGCCGCCCACGAGGCGCGTGCCGCCCATGTAGGGCACCGAGGCCGTCTCCGTGCCCTGGTAGATGATGCCGAAGGCGTTGGCCGGGCCGCCGGAGACGTTCAGCTTGAAGTTCGCCGCCGAGACCATCGGGAGGCCGACCGGCGCCAGCACGACCTTCGAGCCGCCGGAGGTGGTCGACGACACGCCGTACTGGATCGGCTCGGCGCACTGGCTCGCCTCGCGCACGGCCTGCGCGCTCGCCATCTGCGCCGGCGCGCTCTTGCCGAACTGCACCCACTTGTCGTAGGCGACCTGACCGGGGTTGTTGGGGTTCTGCTGGTCGAGGTTCGTGTCGCGCAGGAACTCGGCGTACTCCTTCGAGGTCGTCTGGTAGTACAGCGTGACCACCGCGCGGTGCGTGCCGGGGACGAGCGCGAAGGTGCTGTCGTGCCAGTACTGCTCCTCCATGAAGGTCTCGCCGACGGGCGGGGACTGCACCGCGTCGAACGCGGCGGCGGTGAAGCCGCGCGGCGGGATGCGGTTGTCCTTGACGACCGTGTTGTTGAGCACGAAGTGGAAGCTCTCACCGGCCGTGAGCCCGGCCGCCGTCGCCACCGCGGCGTCCATGCCGAGCTTGGCCTCGAACACCGTCGTGTTGCCCGTCGTCAGCGTCGCGCTGGGGACGTCGTAGTGGCCGTACTCCTGCAGCAGCGCGCCGCCGCGGCTGAAGAGCTTGACGTTCAGCCACATGCGCCGTCCCTCGGGGTACCCGGTGGGCAGCTTGTGGCCGGTCTGGTTGACCACGCGCACGACGAGGTTGCTGCCGCGGAACCACGTCTCGAGGTCCGCCGCGTTCGCGAGCATGCCGAGGTTCTCGGTGATCGCGTCCTCGATGATGGCCGGCGTGAGGTTCGTCTCCCAGTCGGGGTAGAGGTCGTCGATCGCGCGCAGCACCCAGGTGTTGCCGCCGGTGAACTTGTGCATCGGCAGGTCGTTGCGCTGGATCGGGCCGTAGCCCGGCGCGCACGCGCCGCCCGACGTGTCGGGCATGTGGCAGTCCTGGCACGAGGCGACCGCGGTCTTGTTGCCGCCGAAGCGCCCGCCCATCTCGATCGCCTCGACGGCGAACTGGCTCGCGCTCCACTCGCTGAAGGTGCGCTCGACCGGGAACTTGTCGCGCTTGTCGTGGGTCGGGTGCGGCGTGTTGACCGCGTTCAGCGCGTAGGTGCCGTCCTGCTGGCGCGTGAAGGCCGGGTTCGACACGTCGTGGCACGTGCCGCACTGCAGCGACTCCTGGTGGAAGGGCGACTGGCGGAAGTTGTGCCAGAAGAAGCCGGGACCGAGGTCGAACGGCCCGCGGCGGTTGTCGTCGGGGTCGATGACGTACTGCGCGCTGTCGGGCTGGGCGCCCATCTGCGGCACGAGCGCCGCGAGGATCGCCTGGTCCTCGATCGGGTTCGCGTTCGCGTCGTAGACCGGGTCCACCATGCGGTGGCAGACGTGGCAGGTGACGCCGTCGTACTCGCCGGCGTTCGCGTCCAGCGCGGAGCCGTCGGTCGGCACGCTGTGGCCCTGCAGCCAGCCCTTGGGCGTGTGGCAGCGCAGGCACAGGTCGCCGGCGAACGACGCGTCCTGGTTCGCGATGGCGAGCGCCGCGTGGAACATCGGGTCGCGCGTCGCCTGCGCCATCATGCTTCCGACCCACTGGTCGTAGGGCGCGGTGCTCGGGTCGTAGTTGCCGTGGCAGATGCGGCAGTTGAGCGCGTCCTGCAGCGGGTTGGCGACGAGCGTGTTCTCCTGCGTGCCGGGCTGGAAGAAGTCGACCAGCGTGGTGGGCAGGGGCAGGTTGGCGGACGTGCCGACGCCCTGCGCGTCGCGCCCGACGAGGGCGAAGGTGCCGAGGCCGAGCAGACCGGCGACGGTCAGGGACCCGATCGAGCGGGCCGAGAGGAGGCGGACCATGGTCGTGGAGATGGGGGATCCGTGCGGATTGCCGAGAACGAATTGAGGTAGCTACCGGGGAGGGGCGCCGCGGTCACCTGCGAGCACGGCGGCGCGCACGCCTCCGGGGGAATGGTCCCCCAGGTTCCGCGACGCGTCAAGGCGAGCACGGCCGCGAGCTGCGCGATCGGAAAACTCTTCCGGGTCGGCGCGCCACCGCGCGCGGCCGGCGCGGTCGTCGAGGGGCGCGCGGCAGGTCGCCGCGCCGTCCTCCGCGCGAGCGTCCTCGCGCCTCCCTCGAGCCCTCGACTCCATGAACACGAGACTCCTTCTCAACTCCGCTCTCCTCGTCGCGCTGGCCGGCACCGCCGCCGCGCAGTCCACTGCGACCGCCGGCCCGGACGCCGGCGACGCGCTGCGCGTCGTCACCGATCGCGAGGCGCCGGCCTTCGAGCTGCAGGGCGCGCCCGGCGAGCGCGTGCTGCTGCTCGTCGGGGCGCCGCGCACCGCCGCGCCGCGCAGCGGCTGCCGCGTCGAGCCGCTCGCCGCGCGTTGGGTCGAGCTCGACCCGCTGGGTCGCGGCCGCCTGGCGCTGCCCGCGCCCGGCCGTCCGGTCTTCGCCCAGGCCTGGCAGCCGCCGCGCCCCGGCGCGGCCACGCCCGCAGGTCGCTGGAGCGACCTCGCGGTCGCGCTGCCCGGCGGCCAGCTCGCCTCGACGGCGAAGCCCGGCGACCTCGTCATCACCGAGTTCCTCAAGGACCCCACCGACGTCGCGGACACGAGCGGGGAGTGGGTCGAGGTGCGCAACCTGCTGCCCTGGCGCCTCGACCTCTCCGGCGCGGTGCTCTCCGACGCGAGCGGCGCGGCCTACGTCTTCGACAACGGCGGCGCGCCGCTCTACCTGCGGCCGCACGAGGACTGGGTCTTCGGCGCCAACACCGACCCGGCCACGAACGGCGGCGTCACGGTCGACTGGGCCTGGAGCGGCTTCTCGCTGCGCAACTCCTCCGACGAGATCTTCCTGCACGACCGCTTCGGCAACCTGATGGACGCGGTCGTCTACGACGACGGCGTGCTCTGGCCCGACACGCCGGGCATGTCGATCTCGCTCGACCCCACGGTGCTCGACACGACGCTCAACGACGACCCGGCGCACTGGTGCCACGCGAGCTCGGTCACCGGCGGCGGCGCCGACACCGGCACGCCGGGCGCGCCGAACGACGTCTGCCCCTGACGCCCTCGGAGGCCCTCGCCCGGCACGAAAGCGCGGAGGGCCGCACGCGCGACGCGTGCGGCCCTCCGCCAATCACGTGGCGACCAGGACGGTCGCCGGCAGGACTACATGCCCCAGGTGATCTCGTAGCCGTTCGACAGGTTGAAGAACGCGCCGCAGGGGCTCGAGGCCGGGTCGCGGTACCAGGCCTGGTAGCGCTTGACGTCGCCCATCACGACGCCGCCCTTCGAGGAGACGTTGACGGTCGTCGCGGCGACGCCGCTGGCGTTGGCGACGCGCACCTGGAGGCGCACGACGTTGCCGCCGGCGCAGCGCAGGCCGTCACCGAACACGGTGCCGGCGCCGCCGGCCACGGCGTTGTCGCCCTGGAAGAACAGCGTGGGCTGGTTCACCGGGACCTGCGAGGCGGAGAGCACGAGGTCGGCCGAGCCGATCGAGGCCGAGCCGGTGCCGGCGAGGATCGCGCCGCCGCCGGTGCTGTTGGCGCAGCCTTCACCGGCCGCGCCGGCGTTGCCGCAGGGGCAGGCCGTGCCGGTGCCGTCGCCGAAGCAGAAGGCGGTGCCGGGGCCGGCGGGGCTGCCGCCCCACACGTCGGCGAAGGTCTTGCCGACGACCACGTTGTCGACCTGGATGAAGCCGGTGTAGTCGTTCGACTGACGCAGGGCGAAGCCCTCGACCAGGTCACCGATCGAGGTGCCGGTGATGCTGGTGATGCTGGCGCTCGCCATGTCGACGGGGTTCAGCCACAGGGTGCTGGCGCTCGTGTTGGCGTCGTAGTTGATGACGACCGAGTAGGTCGTGTCGAAGGCCAGGTCGCCCGGCCACTGCGCGCCGGCGCCGAGGTCGGCCGAGTCGGCGTTGATGGCGAGCACGAAGTCCCCGGCGGCGGCCGGGCTCAGCACGCCCGTGCGGGCGCTGAAGTTCGTGCCCGAGTCCTTGAAGTGGGCGAAGTAGAGGCCCTGGGCGTCCGGGTTCACCGGGGTGCCGCTCACGACGCGGAAGTCGAAGGAGGCGTAGGTCACGTCCGTCGCCGTCTGGGCGGCGAAGACGAGGCTGTCGTCCTCGCCCGAGCCGCTGCTCTGGTCGAGGGTGGCGACCTGGCCGTCGCTCATGATGGTCTTGGCGCCGCCGCCGCTGTGGGCGATCCAGCCGTTGGAGGTGAGCGCGCCGACGTAGCTGAAGTCGTCGCTGGCCAGGACCTGGGCCTGGGCGAGGGAGGCGCCGGCGAGGAGGGCCAGGCCGGAGAGCAGCAGGGTGTTCTTCTTCATCGGATCGAAGTGGAATCGTCTCTCGGTGTGGGGTGGTGATTCCTCGCCGAGGGGGATCGCTCGGGTGCGCCGGGACAGCGCGGACCCCCCGTCTCGGGTAGCGAGGCGCGAGAATGGTGGCATATCTCCCCGGATCCGGCGTGAAGATCACGTGGAATCGGCGCGAGATCACGGTCGATCCGCGCGACGCGCGGCGTGGGTGCCGCGGGCGCTGCGGCCCCTCGCAACGGCCTCGCGGCGTCGCCCGGGCGCGGTCGCCGCGGGCGAGCCTCGCGCGCCGCCGAGGTGCCGGTCCAGGACGTGCTGCGGAGGCCGGCGTGGAGGACGCCGCGAACGCGCCGCGAGACGTCTCCGACGGGCGCCTGGCTCAGTCTCGAGCCGCACGCGAGTGCGTGCAGGAAGGGAATCGGGCTAGCGCGGCGGCTCGTCCTCGGGGGCCGTCTCGGGCAGGAGCCGGCGCGGCACGCAGGGGCGCCCGCACTCGGGGCACGGACCGGGCTTCTCGTGCTCGGCTGCGAGCCAGTGCTCGGGGCAGAGCCAGGACCAGTGCTGCCCCTCGGCCGACTCCCCGCCGGCGTAGCCCAGCTTCTCCAGCGCCGCGCGCGCCTCGGCGCTCATCTCGGCGTCGCCGCCGGGCGGGAAGGGCTGCAGCACCCACGGCGCGCGGCGCGCGAGATCCTCGAGCAGCCGCACGCGGTCCGCGTGGTGCGCCGGGTCGTCGAACAGGTCGCGCTGCTCGCCGGGGTCGGCGCGGTAGTCGTAGAGCTCGGACTGCTCGGGGTAGCTCGGCCGGTAGATGAGCTTGTAGCGCTCGTCCATGGCCATGTGCAGCAGGTCGGCCTTCGGCCGGTGGTCGACCATGCCGGCGTTGTCGTCGAACAGGTTGATCTGGTCGGCGTAGGCGATGCGCGGCTCGTCGGGGCGGCCCTCCATCAGCGGGCGCAGGCTGCGGCCCTGGACCTCGCCTTCCGGCGCCACGTCGAGGTAGTCGAGCAGCGTCGGCAGCACGTCGATCGAGCGCACGAGCTGGTCGACGACGACGCCCTGCGGCGCCCCCGGCACGCGCACGATCAGCGGGACGTGCACCTGCTCCTGGTAGAGGATGCGGTGCGCGCCCCAGTCGTGGCGCGCCATGCCGTCGTCGAGGCCCTCGCCGTGGTCGGCGATGACGGCGACGAGCGTTCGGTCGAGGCGGCCGTCGGCGCGCAGCGCGTCGAGCACGCGGCCGAACTCGTGATCGACGAAGCTGAGCTCGAGCCCGTACATCTCGCGCCAGTAGGCCAGCGTGCCCTCGGGGCTCTTCACGGCGCGCGGACCGCTGAGGAACGACTTGTCGGGCACCAGCGTCATGTCGTGCGGATCCCAGTAGTGGATCCACAGGAAGAAGGGTTCCTGCGTCTTCGCGAGGAAGTCGAGCACCATGTCGCTGGTCTGGTCGGAGCGGCGCTGGCCCTGCGTCACGTCCCAGCCGACGCGCGCGCCCTGCTTGCTCTCGAGCGCGACGTTGGACAGGTCCTCGTAGACGTCGAAGCCGCGCTCGAAGCCGTACACGCGCGAGACCGGGAAGGCGCTGTGGTAGGCCGCCGTCGCGTAGCCCTTGGCCTTCAAGGTGGTGGCGAGCGTGGGCACGTCGCGCGGCAGCGTGAAGCCGCTGCGCGCAGCGAGCACGCGCAGGCCGTGCTCGTACGGCACGCGTCCGGTCAGGATCGACGCGTGCGAGACGGGCGTCACCGCCGACGCGCTGACCGCCATCGCGAAGCGCGTGCCCTCGGCCGCCAGGCGGTCCAGGTTGGGCGTGAGGTCGCCCGCGGCTCCCCAGCTCCCGAAGAAGTCCGGCCGCGTCGTGTCGAGGGTCACCAGCAGCACGTTCGGGCGCGCGTCGCCGCCGCCGGTGCAGGACGAGGCCGCGGCGGTCAGGCCGAGGGCGAGCAGCGCGTGGAGGGGGAGCTTCATGGGCGCGGAGGTCGGGAGCGCACGGCGGCGCACGGGACGGCGGAGGAGCGAGCGAGCAGCGTAGCAGCGCCGCGGGGCGCCGTCAGCCAACGCGGCGCCGGCGCCGGCGTACGACGCGCACGACCCTCCTGTTGGCCCACAATCACCCCGCGCGCCGTTCAGCCCCCCGCGCGCCGACGGTACCATCCTCGCCATGATCCACAGCACGCAGCCCACGCGCCGCGCTCCGCGGTTCCGCGCCGCTCTGCTCCTCGCCCTCGGCCTCGCGCTGCCGCTCGTCGGCGGCTGCGACGACGGCGGAGGCGCCGGCGGCGCGTCCTCCGGCACCAGCGCCAGCGGCCAGCTCGAGACCGTCACCGACTGGTTCGACGAGGCGCACACGCAGAAGAAGTCCGAGGGCCCCATGCGCTACGGGCAGTTCGAGGGCGAGTGGACCTGGTGGCACGAGAACGGCCAGGTGGCCGTGCGCGGCCAGTTCGCGTCCGGCCGCGAGACGGGCACCTGGAGCGAGTGGCACGCCAACGGCGCCCAGGCCAGCGTGCGCGACTGGGTCGACGGCAAGCCCGAGGGCCACTGGGTCGCGTGGTACGACAACGGCAAGAAGAAGGAGGAGGGCGACTACGCGCAGGGCCAGAAGCAGGGCGCCTTCCGCGAGTGGCACCCCACCGGCGAGCTCAAGCTCGAAGCCACCTACCAGAACGGCCTCGAGCAGGGCCACCTCGTCGAGTACTGGTCCGACGGCACGAAGAAGCGCGAGGGCGACTACGCCGGCGGCAAGCAGATCGGCGCGTGGAAGAGCTACCACCCCAACGGCCGCGTCGAGTCCGAGGGCGAGTACGTCGACGGCCTGCAGCAGGGCCCGTGGCGCGTGCTGCACGCCAACGGCGAGCTCGAGATGGAGCTCACGTACCGCGACGGCATGATCCAGGGCCCGCTCGAGCGGCACTTCGACTCGGGCGCCGTGATGCAACGCACGACCTTCAAGGACAACAAGGCCGACGGCGCGTGGGAGACCTTCTACCCCGACGGTGCGCCGGAGTCGCGCGGCACGATGAGCGCCGGCAAGCAGACCGGCGAGTGGAGCTTCTTCGCGCCGGACGGCAGCGTGGACCTCAGGCGCAGCGGGACCTACGCGGACGGCGTGCGCGTGAAGGACGCGCAGGGCAACCCGGTGGCGCCGCCCGCGCCGCAGGCGCCCGCGGCCCAGGGAGGCCAACGATGAGCCCGCGCACCGACGCGGCCGTCTGGGCCGCCGTGGACGCCGAGGCCGCGCGCCAGGAGGCGCAGCTCGAGCTGATCGCGTCCGAGAACCACACCTCGCGCGAGGTCATCGACGCGGTGGGCACCGTGCTCACGAACAAGTACGCCGAGGGCTACCCCGGCCGGCGCTACTACGGCGGCTGCGAGCACGTCGACACCGTCGAGAACCTGGCGCGCGAGCGCGCGAAGCAGCTCTTCGGCGCGGGCTACGCGAACGTGCAGCCGCACTCGGGCACGCAGGCCAACATGGGCGCGCTGATGGCGCTGTGCGAGCCGGGCGACCGCGTGCTCGCCATGAGCCTCGACCACGGCGGGCACCTCTCGCACGGCCACCCGAAGAACTTCTCGGGCATCTTCTACGAGTTCCACAGCTACGGCGTGGAGCAGGGCAGCGAGCGCATCGACATGGACCGCGTGCGCGAGCGGGCGCTGGCCGTGCGGCCGCGCGTGCTCCTCGCGGGTGCGTCGGCGTACTCGCGCACGATCGACTTCGCCGCCTTCGCCGCGATCGCGCGCGAGGTCGACGCGCGCCTGTTCGTCGACATGGCGCACATCGCGGGCCTGGTCGCCGGCGGCCAGCACCCGAGCCCGGTGCCGCACGCCGACGTCGTCACGATGACGACCCACAAGACGCTGCGCGGCCCGCGCGGCGGCCTCGTCGTCACGAACGACCTCGAGGTGCACAAGGACGTCAACAGCCGCGTGTTCCCCGGCGGCCAGGGCGGCCCGCTCATGCACGTCATCGCCGGCAAGGCGGTGGCGCTGCGCGAGGCGCTGGCGCCCGAGTTCACCGACTACGCGCGCCGCGTCGTCGCGAACGCGAGCGTGCTGGCGGGCGAGCTCGCCGCGCGCGGCCTGCGCGTCGTGTCGGGCGGCACCGACAACCACCTGATGCTCGTCGACGTCGGCTCGACGGGCCTGTCGGGCGCCGAGGCCGAGCACGTGCTCCACGCGGTGGACCTCACCTGCAACAAGAACCTGATCCCCTTCGACCCGCGGCCGCCGATGGAGGCCAGCGGCGTGCGCCTGGGGACGGCGGCGATCACGACGCGCGGCCTGGGCCCGGACGACATGCGCCGCATGGCGGGCTGGATCGCCGACGTGCTGCGCGCGCCCGGCGACGAAGCGCTCGCGGCGCGCGTGCGCGGCGAGGTGGCCGAGACCGCCCGCGCGCACCCGATCTACGCCTGAGCGCCCGAGCGAGGTGACGCCCCCCGACCCGCTGCCCGTCACGCTGCTGACCGGCTTCCTCGGCGCGGGCAAGACCACGCTCGTCAATCGCGTGCTGCGCGAGCACACGCGCGAGCGCTTCGCCGTCGTCGTCAACGAGTTCGGCGACGTCGGCGTCGACGGCGAGCTGGTCGT
>JACKHS010000026.1 GCA_020638875.1 Planctomycetota bacterium | reverse complement strand
TGGGCATCGCCGCGGCGTTCCGCGCGATCGCGCTGCTGCACTTCGCCGCGCTGCCGTGCCTCGCCGCGCTGCCGTGCCTCGCCGCGCTGTCGTGCCTCGCCGCGCTGCTGTGCTTCGCCGCGCAGCTCGCCGAGCGAGCGCCGCTCCTGCGCCAGTTGGCGGCGCAGGTCGCGGATGCGCTCGACGTGAGCGCGCCGCGCGTCCGGTCGGTCGTCGCGCGGCGCGTGGGTCTCTTGCGCCTGGGCTCGGAGGGGTTCGCCGGCGCGCTCTTGCGGCGCGGCCAGCGACGTGCCGGCCGTGAAGGCCATGCAGGCCAGGCCGAGGAGAAGGGATCGACTGCGGTTCATGCTGCTCTCCTGAGTCGGGGGTCTCCGAGGCCAGCGGGCCTCGACGGGAGGCGCGTCCTGCCGCGCCGGTGCAGAGATACGCCGACTTCGGCCGGAGTTGCGCGCCCGCTGCCGACCCTGGAGCGAGGCGCGCCGGGCGTGTTGCGAGCGACACCGGCGCCCACGCGCGCCCGGCCGCGTATGCTCTCGCGCATGTCCGGCCTCCGCCTCCTGCGTCAGTTCGAGGACCCCGCGAACGCCCACGTGCTCGGCTATCGCGGCACGGCCGATCCGGGCTGCGCGCGCTTCTTCCCCGGCGACACGCAGCCGGCGCGCCTCGCGCGCGCGTTGTGCGAGCGCAGCGCGCTGCCGTTCAAGGAGCTGCTCGAGTCCTACGAGTTCTACGCGAGCGTGCGCAAGCACGTGCGCGCCGCGCACCTGGCCGATCTGTGCGCGGGGCACGGCCTCGTGGGCGTGCTGTTCGCGCTCTGCGAGCGCAGCGTCGAGCGCGTGCACCTGCTCGAGCGGCGCCGGCCGCCCAACCGCGAGCGCGTGCTCGCCGCGGCGGCGGCGGTCGGCCCGTGGGTGCGCGACAAGCTGGTCGAGCAGCACGTCGACCTGCGCCAGGCACGCCCCGCGCTGCCGCGCGGCTGCGCCGTCGTCGCCGTGCACGCCTGCGGCACGCTGACCGACGCAGCGCTCGAACTCGCGCTCGAGACCGGCGGTCCCCTCGCCCTGCTGCCTTGCTGCCGCTCCCACCGCCAGTCGCCCGCACCCGCGGTGCTCGCGCGCGCGCTCGGCCCGGACCTCGCCTACGACGTGGACCGCACGTACCGGCTGGAGCGCGCGGGCTTCCACGTGCGCTGGCACGAGCTGGCCGAGGTCATCACGCCCATGAACCGCGTCATCGTCGCGCGGCCGCGCAAGCCGCGCGCGTCGCGACCGCGGCCGTCCGCGGCGCAGGACGCGCTGGCGCCGCGCTGATCAGTCGCGCGGCCAGGCCGCGGCGATCTCCGCGCTCGGCGGCGTGCCGGCGTAGGCCTCGCGCGGATCGCCGGTCTCCTGCGCGACGCTCGCGCCGTAGCGCGCAGCCGCCGGCTCGACCGGGTAGACGATCTCGCAGCCGTCCTTGCGCGCGCCGACCATCAGCACCACGCACGGACCGTCGCCGGCGCCCACGAGCACGTGATCGGTGCCCGCCGGGCAGTGCAGGTACTGCCACGCGCGCAGCGGCCGCTCCTCGCCCTCGACGATCGCCACGCACTCGCCGCTGAGCACGAGGAAGCCCTCCTGCACGCTCTCGCGGTGGTACTTGCACGCGGGCTTGCCCGGGTGCAGCACGTGCACGTTGATGCCGAAGTCCTCGAAGCGCTGGTCGCCCTCGAAGTTGAACCAGTCGCCGAACGCGGGGTTGGAGCGCCACTGCGCGGCGCGCATGTCGATGACGTACCAGCCCGCGCCGCTGGGCAGGAGGCCGTGAGCGTGGGGTTCGAGGCGAGCTTCGGTCATGGGTGGAGTCGCGGGCGACGGCAGGGGCGAGGGCTCACGCCGACAGGCGCGCGCCGTGGGATCCGGGCTCGAACAGGTGAGCGCGCGCGAGGTCGAGGCGCAAGCCCGCGGGCCCAGGCGCCGGCGCCGCGCCGCCGCCGAGGCGCGCGACGACGGCCGTGTCGCCCACCACGAAGCGCAGATCGACGCGGTCGCCGAGGTCCTCGACGAGCTCGAGCCGCGCCGCGAGGCTACCCGGGGCGCCCGCGGCGCAGGGCGCGAGCGCGTCCGGGCGCACGCCGAGCACGACCTCGCCGCGGCGCGCGCGGCCGCGCGCGCGAGCTCGGCGGCAGCGCCAGCCGCGCGCCGTGGACGTCCAGCGCCGGCGCGCCGGCGTCCTCGACGAGCGTCGCGGGCAGGAAGTTCATCGAGGGCGTGCCCACGAAGCCGGCGACGAAGCGGTTCGCGGGCCGGTCGTAGACGTCGCGCGGCGTGCCGCACTGCTGCACCACGCCGCCCTCCATGACGACGAGGCGGTCGCCGAGCGTCATCGCCTCCTCCTGGTCGTGCGTGACGTACAGCATCGTCGCCCCCAGCCGCTGGTGCAGGCGCGCGAGCTCGGCGCGCATCTCGACGCGCAGCTTGGCGTCGAGGTTGGAGAGCGGCTCGTCGAACAGGAACACGGCGGGCTCGCGCACGAGCGCGCGGCCGACGGCCACGCGCTGGCGTTGACCGCCCGAGAGCGCGCCTGGCTTGCGCTCGAGCAGCGCGGTGATGCCGAGCGTGCGCGCGGCCTCGTCGACGCGCGCCGCGAGCGCCGCGTCCTCGGCGCGCGCGGCGGCGCGGTAGCCGGCGGACGCGAGGCGCAGCAGCTTCGAGCCGTGCGCGCGGCGGCGCTCGAGCGGGAACGCCAGGTTCTGGCGCACGCTGAGGTGCGGGTAGAGCGCGTAGCTCTGGAAGACCATCGCGACGTCGCGGTCGCGGCCGGGCACCTCGTTCACCAGCCGCTCGCCGATGCGCAGCTCGCCGGCGCTGATCTCCTCGAGCCCGGCGACCATGCGCAGCGTGGTGCTCTTGCCGCAGCCCGACGGGCCGACCAGCACGACGAACTCGCCGTCGCGCACCTCGAGGTCGACGCCCTGCACGGCGGTCACGCCTCCCGGGTAGACCTTCGAAAGGCCCTTCAGACTGACGCTCGCCATCAGCCCTTCACCGCGCCCTTGCCGAGGCCTTCGACGAACTGCCGCTGTGCGACGAGGAAGAGCAGGATGCAGGGGATCATCGTGATCAGACTGAGCGCCATCAGGTACTGCACGTCCTCGAGGCCGCCGAACTGGTTGCGGAAGGAGTTGAGCGCCACGGCCAGGGTCGCCTTGCGCTCGGAGTGCAGGTAGATCAGCGGCCCGAGGAAGTCGTTCCAGACGAAGATGAAGGTGAACACGGCGGTGATCGCGATCACCGGCCGACACAGCGGCAGCATCACGCGCCACCAGACCTCGAGGTGCCCGCAGCCGTCGAGGCGCGCGGCCTCGACCAGCGACTCGGGCACCTGCGCCATGAACTGGCGGAACATGAAGATGAAGAAGGCGTTGCCGAACAGCGCCGGCACCACCAGCGGCAGGATGGTGTCCACCCAGCCCAGGCTGCGGAAGACGAGGAACATCGGGATCATCGTCACCTGCGGCGGCAGCATCATCGTCGCGAGCATCACGCCGAAGAGCGCGCCGCGGCCGCGGAAGCGGATGCGCGCCAGCGCGTACCCCACGAGGCTGCACGAGAGCACGGTGAACAGCACCGTCAGGAAGGTCACGAGGATCGAGTTCGCCAGCGCGTCCAGGAAGCCCTGCCACTCGACCGAGCCGACCTCGCGCGCGGCGTCTGCGTAGTTGTGCCATTGCGGCTCGCTCGGTAGGAGTTCGAGCGCCCCGACCTCGACCGTCGCCGCGCCGGCCTGCGCGGGCGTCTCGAGCGACACCACGAGCATCCACCACAGCGGGAAGAGCATCAGCAGCGCGCCGAAGGCCAGCGGCACGAGCGCCCAGTACCGCCCGCGGCTCACGACAGCGCCTCGTAGTGCACGTGCTTGCGGCTGCCCCGCAGCACGAGCGCGGTCAGGGCCAGCACGACGACGAGCAGGATCCACGCCATCGCGGACGCGTAGCCCATCTCGAAGTAGTCGAAGGCCTGGTTGTAGAGGTAGAGCACGTAGAAGCGCGTCAGGTCGCCGGGCTCGCCGCGCGTCATGACGAAGGCCTGCGTGAAGACCTGGAAGCTGCCGATGATCGCCATCACGCCGTTGAACACCAGCACCGGCGAGAGCATGGGCAGCGTCACGCGCCGGAAGCGCGTCCAGCCGCGCGCGCCGTCGAGCTCGGCCGCCTCGTAGAGCTCGCTGGGGATGCCTTGCAGGCCGGCGAGGTAGATCATCATCGATCCGCCCACCATCCACAGGTTCATCAGCGCGAAGGCAGGCACGCCCCACACCGCGGCGTCGGCGCCGAACCAGTCGGGCGGCGTGAGGCCCAGCGGCGCGAGCAACGGCTCGAGCAAGGCGTTCGCGAGGCCGCTGTCGCCGTCGAAGACCCAGCGCCACAGCACGGCCACGCCCACGCCGGCCAGCACGCTCGGCAGGTACCACGCCGCGCGGAAGAACCCGATGCCGCGCAGCTTGCCGTTCATCAGCAGCGCCGCGCCCAGCGCGAAGGCCTGGCCGAGCGGCACGGCGAGCAGCGCGTAGTAGGCGGTGACCTTCAGCGAGGTGACGAAGCGCGGATCGTCGACGAGGAGCTGTCGGTAGTTGGCGAGCCCCACCCAACGCGCCGTGTCGAGCCCCGCGATGCCCGTCCAGCGCGTGAACGAGAGCAGCAGCGAGAGCACGATCGGGAAGGCCATGAGCCCGAGCAGCCCGAGCAGCAGCGGCGACGAGAGCAGGAGCCCCGCGCGCTCCTCGGCGCGCGCGAGTGGCCCCAGCCGCGTGCGGCGCCGCGCGAGCAGCACGCCGACGAGGACCAGCGCGGCGATCGCCAGCGCGACGCGCGTCACCGTCCCCCACGGCATCAGCGGGTGGTCGCCGCGCCCGAGCGGGCTCTCCAGCTCCGCGCGCCACGCCTCGTCGAACGCACGCGCCGCGGTGGTCACGTCGAGGTCGCCGGTCAGCACCGCCTGGTTGAGGCGCGTCTCGAGCAGCGAGTCGAACTTCGTGCTCGCGGGCACCGGCAGCAGCGTCGCGTACTCGGCCTGCGCGAGGAACACGTCGTCGCGCGACGGCGGCAGGCTCGGGTCGACGAACGCGTCCGAGCGCGCGACCGAGCGGCGGCTCGGCATCGCGAGCCCGAGGCGCGCGAGCCCCGCCTGGCTGTCGGGCGAGCAGAGACTGCGCACGAGCTCCCACGCCTCCCGCGGGTGGCGGCTCTCGCTCGAGATCGCCCAGGCCACCGACGCGATCACGCTGGCGCGCTGCTCGCCGCGCGGCATGGGCGCGAAGTCCCACGCGAAGCCCTCGATCTGGCGGTAGCTCGGCACGACCCAGCGCCCGAAGGGCCCGGCCAGACCGACGCGCCCGGTGAGGAACACCGTCGCGCCGCTCGCCACGCGCGACTTGCCGCTCGTGAGCGTGTTCTCCTCGACGTGGCGCCAGCGGTACAGGTCCTCGAGCGCCGCCAGCACCCGCGGCTCCAGCACGCGCAGCTCGTCGCCGCTCGCGTCGACCACGTCGCAGCCGCGCGTCGCGAGGTACAGCCGCAGCATGCGCGGCCAGGTGACGAACTCCGCGCCGGTGCAGCCGTCGAGCTCGCCGATCGCGCGCGCCGCGGCGAGGAAGTCGTCCCAGGTCCAGTCGTCCGCCGGCTCGGGCACGCCGGCGCGCCGGAAGAGGTCCTTGTTGTAGTAGAAGCCGATGGTCGTGAAGTCCTTCGGCAGACCGTACAGCGGGCCGCGGCCGGCGTGCTGTCCGTCGAAGCGGTACGCGTCGAGCACGACCGGGTAGAAGTCGTCGAGCGCCACGTCCGGGTCGCTCGCCACGAAGTCGTCGAGCGGCGTCAGCACGCCCATCGACGCCAGCGAGGGCAGGCGCTCGTCGCCGACGTAGAACACGTCGGGCGGCGTGCCGGCCGCCATCATCGTCTGGAGCTTCGTGTAGAAGCTGCCCGCGTCGCCGGGGTTGATGCGCTCGACGCGCAGCTCCGGGTGCGTCGCTTCGAAGCGCGCGAGCGCCGCTTCGACGATCGCGTCCTCCTCCTGACCGGCGTCGCCCGACCAGTGCATCACGGTCAACACCGTGCGCCCGTCGTCGTCACCGCCGAGCACGTCGCGCGCGAACACCCAACCCGCCGACCACAGCACCGCGAGGGTCGTGAGAATGGCGAGAATACGCAGCAGGAGCCGCGGAAAGGGATGCAGCGCGTCGGTCACGTGCGAGTACCTTAGACGCCCCGAACGACGCCAGCAACGACCTCCATGCCCCTGCTCGAGCTCCTCTTCGCCTGCGTCGGCGTCGCCCTCCCGCAAGAGTCGTGGCCGCCCGCGCCGGCCTTCGAACGACCGGCCGAGGAGGTCGGTGAGCTGCCCGCCTCGGTGAGCGTCACGCCGCTGGGCGCGGGGCGCTTCCGCGCGCGCTTCTTCCTCGACAGCACGGTGCGCGCCGAGCGCGTCGACCTCGCGGGCAGCTTCAACGGCTGGCGCGTCGGCGAGACCCCGCTGCGCCGCGGCGCGGACGGGCGCTGGAGCGCCGAGGTGGAGCTCGACGGCGGCCGCCACCTCTACAAGTTCGTGCTCGACGGCGGTCGCTGGATCCCCGACCCGCGGAACTCCGCGCGCGAGGACGACGGTCACGGCGGCGAGAACACCGTGCTGGCGCTGGGCGTCGAGGGCCACCTGGCGGGCGGCGGCGCGCTGACCGGCGCCGCGCGACTGTTCGCGTACCGGCACGACCCGGCGCAGGCCGTGTACCTGCAGCGCGCGGGCGACGGCCGGGCGCTGGTGCGCTACCGCGCGCCGCTCGGCGCAGCGCGCGCGCCGCGGCTCGTGCTGCGCGCGCAGCCGCCGGTCGAGATGGGGCTCGCCGGCGAGCTGGGCGGCTACGCGCTCTACGAGGCGCTCGTCGCGCTCCCGGACGAGCCGCGCGCGTACACCTTCCTGGTCGACGTCGATGGCGCCGAGCGCAGCGACCCCGCCGAGTGGCGCCTCGACGCCGCGGCGCTGCCCGACTTCGCGACGCCCGACTGGGCCAAGCACGCGACCTGGTACCAGATCTTCCCCGACCGCTTCCGCAACGGCGACGCGGCGAACGACCCGCCGGACACGCGCGCGTGGACGAGCGAGTGGTACACGCCCTCGCCGGACGAGGAGCGCGACGGGCGCACGCTCTGGCGCTGGTCGATCTTCAAGCGCTTCTACGGCGGCGACCTGGCCGGCGTCGAACAGGAGCTCGACTACCTGCAGGGCCTGGGCGTGACGGCGCTCTACTTCAACCCGATCTTCGAGGCCGAGTCCAACCACCGCTACGAGGCCACCGACTACCGCCACGTGGACACGGCCCTCGGCGCGGGCGAGGACTGGGCCGAGGTCGCCGCGCGCGAGGACCTGCGCGACCCGTCGACGTGGACCTGGTCGCCCTCGGACCGCGTGTTCCTGCGCTTCCTCGCGGCGGCGCACGCGCGCGGCATGCACGTGATCCTCGACGGCGTCTGGAACCACGTCGGCACGCGCCACCCGGCCTTCGCCGACGTGCGCGAGCACGGCGCCGCGTCGCCCTACCGCGACTGGTTCGACGTGACGTCGTTCGAGCCCTTCCAGTACAACGGCTGGGCCGGCTTCGGCGACCTGCCCGCGTTCAAGAAGAGCAGCGAGGGCTTCGCGTGCGCCGAGGTCGAGCGCCACGTCTTCGCCGTGACGCGCCGCTGGATGGACCCGAACGGCGACGGCGACCCCTCCGACGGCATCGACGGCTGGCGCCTCGACGTGCCGATGGAGGTCGCGATGCCGTTCTGGGAGCGCTGGCGCCGGCACGTGAAGTCGATCGATCCCGACGCCTACCTGGTCGGCGAGGTGTGGGACCGCGCCGACGCGTGGCTCGACGGGACGCGCTTCGACGCGGTGATGAACTACCGCTTCGCCGACGCGGCCGTGGCGTGGATCGGCAACCGCGCGCGCAAGCTCAGCGCGAGCGCGCTGGACCGGCGCCTGGCCGAGCTGCGCCTCGCGTACCCGCTCGAGGCCACGCAGTGCCTGATGAACCTGGCGGACAGCCACGACACCGACCGCCTGGTGTCGATGTTCGCCAACCCGGACCGCGGCTACGACGAAGGGAACCGCGAGCAGGACGACGCGCACTACGACGGCGCGAAGCCCGACGCCCTGTGCTACCGCCGCGCGCGCCTCTTCGCGCTGTTGCAGATGACCTACGTCGGCGCGCCGATGGTCTACTACGGCGACGAAGCCGGCATGTGGGGTCCCGACGATCCGTCCTGCCGCAAGCCGATGCTCTGGGAAGACCTCGAACCCTACGCGAAGCCGCGCGAGAACCACGTCGAGCGCGACCACCTGGCCTGGTACCGCGCGGCGGGCGCGCTGCGCCGCGCGCACCCCGCGCTGCGCACGGGCGAGTTCGCCACGCTCGCCGCCGACGACGCCCAGGACCTGTTCGTGTTCCTGCGCCGCGACGCGCACGAGGAGCTCGTGGTCGCGCTCAACGCCGGCGACGCGCCGGCGCGCTTCGCGCTGCCCGAGGGCGCGCCGTGGACGGCGGTGTTCGGCGAGGGCGCGCACAACGGGCGCGCGAAGGTGCCGCCGGTGAACGGCGTCGTGTGGGTGCGCGCGCGATGAACGCCCCCACCTTCCCGCGCACCGGCGGGCTCCTGATGCCGCTCGCCGGCCTGAACGGCCGTCACTGGATCGGCGACCTCGGCCCGGCGGCGCACGCGCTCGTGCGCTGGTGCGGCGCGGCCGGCCTCGGCTGGTGGCAGCTCCTGCCGGTCGGCCCGCTCGGCCCGGGCGACTCGCCCTACAGCTCGAGCTCGGCCTTCGCGGGCGAGCCGCTGTACCTCGACCTCGACGCGCTCGCGCGCGAGGGGCTGCTCACGCGCAAGGACCTCGCGGCGCCGCGCGAGGCCGCCGCCGGTCGCGTCGACTACGCGAAGGCGCGCGCCTTCAAGACGCCGCGCCTCGCGAAGGCTTTCGCCGTCTGGCGCCGCACCGCCGCGGTGCAGGACCGCGCGTTCGAGCGCTACTGCGCCGACGAGGCGCGCTGGCTCGACCCGTTCGCCGAGCGCGACGAGGAGCCGCTGCGCGCGCGCTTCCTGCAGCACCGCTTCGCCGTGCAGTGGGCCGCGCTGCGCGAGACGGCGCGCGCGAGCCGGGTGCGGCTGATGGGCGACGCGCCGATCTTCGTCGGCCTCGAGTCCGTCGACGTGGCGACGCACCCCGAGCTGTTCCGCCTCGACCGTCGCGGCGCGCCGCGCGTCGTGACCGGCGTGCCGCCCGACGACTTCACGCCCGACGGCCAGCGCTGGGGCCATCCGCACTACGACTGGGCCGCGCACCGCGCCGAGGCCTTCGCGTGGTGGCGCGCGCGCATCGGCAAGCTGCTGCGCGACTTCGACGCGGTGCGCATCGATCACTTCATCGGGCTCTACCACGCCTACGAGATCCCCGCCGCCAACCCGCACGCCCGCGAGGGCCGCTGGCGGCGCGCGCCGGGCGAGGAGCTGCTCGCCGCGTTGCGCGCGGACCACCCGACGCTGCCGCTCGTCGCCGAGGACCTCGGCGCCGCGACGCGCGGCGTGCGCGCGCTGCGCGACGCGTTCGGCCTGCCCGGCATGCGCATCCTGCAGTGGGCCTTCGGCGAGGACCCCACGCACGCGCTGCACCAGGTGCCCGAGAACAGCGTCGTGTACCCCGCGACGCACGACATGGACACGTGCCGCGGTTGGCTGCGCAAGCTCCCGCCCGAGGCGCGCCGACGCGTGCTCGCGTTCACCTGCGAGGGCGCGACGAGCGTCGGCTGGGACCTCTGGCGCGCGGCGTGCGCGACGCGCGCGAACACGGCCATCGTCCAGCTCCAGGACCTGCTCGGCCTGGGCTCCTCCGCGCGCACGAACCGCCCGGGCGTCGCGCGCGGCAACTGGCGCTGGCGCCCCGCGCCCGGCGCGCTGTCCGCCGAGCTCGCGCGCCGCGTCCACGACCTCCTCGAAGCCACCGACCGACTCCCAGAAGGATGAGCCCCTCCCCCGCCAAGGACGCCGCGCAGCTCGCGCGGCGCCTGCGCGCCCTCGCCCACGACCTCGGCTGGAGCTGGTGTCCGCTCGCCAAGCGCGCGTTCGCCGGCCTCGACCCCGCGCTGTGGGACGCGCTGCGGCACGCGCCGCTCGAGCTCGTCGACGCGGTGCACCCCGCGCGCCTCGCCGCGCGCGCGGCCGACGCGGGCTACGTCGCGCTCGTCGACGCCGCCGAGCGCGAGCGCGAGCGCCGCCTCGCCGCGCGCACGTGGTACGAGCGCGCGCACGCCAAGCGCGACGGCGACCTGCGCGTCGCGTACTTCTGCTCCGAGTTCGCGCTGCACGAGAGCCTGCCGCAGTACTCGGGCGGCCTGGGCGTGCTCGCCGGCGACCACCTCAAGTCGGCGTCGGACCTGGGCGTCCCGCTCTGCGGCGTCGGCCTGCTCTACCGCCACGGCTACTACGTGCAGGAGTTCGCGGCCGACGGCGCGACGCGCGTGCTCTACCCCACGCAGGACTTCACCCGCCTGCCGGTGGTCGACACCGGCGCGGTGATCGAGTGCCCGCTCGGCAACGGCGTCGTGCGCGCGAAGGTCTGGCGCCTGCAGGTCGGCCGCGTGCCGCTCTACCTGCTCGACGCGGACCTGCCGGGCGCGCCGGCGAAGCACCGCGAGCTCACGCAGGGCCTGTACAAGGGCGGGCCCGAGCTGCGCCTGCGCCAGCAGCTCCTGCTCGGCGTCGGCGGCCTGCTCGCGCTCGACGCGGTCGACGAGCGGCCGACGGTGCTGCACCTCAACGAGGGCCACGCGGCCTTCGCCAACGTCGAGCGCCTGCGCCGCCTCGTGGCGGGCGGTCTCGACCTCGAAGCCGCCCGCGCGCGCGTCGCCGCGACCACCGTGTTCACCACGCACACGCCGGTGCCGGCCGGCCATGACCGCTACGACCCGCGCCTCGTCGCCAAGCACGCGCGGCCGCTGCTGCGCGCGCTGGGCCTCTCGCGCGAGGCGTTCGCCGACCTCGGGCGCGAGCGCGCCGGCGACCGCGACGAGCCGCTGTGCATGACGGTGCTCGGCCTGCACACCGCGGACCACGTGAACGGCGTGAGCGTGCTGCACGGCCGCGTCAGCCGCGAGATGTGGACCGGCGCCTACGGCGTGACGGACCCCGCTGCGGTGCCGATCGGCGCGATCACCAACGGCGTCCACGCGCGCACCTGGCTGCCGCCCGAGGCCGAGGCGCTCTACGCGCGCTGGCTGAAGCCCAATTGGCACACCGCGGGGCCGCACGACGACCCGTGGGCGCGCGCCGACGCGATCCCCGACGCGGAGCTCTGGGCGCTGCGACGCACGCTGCGCGCGCGCCTCGTGCACTTCCTGCGCGGGCGCCTCGCGGCGCAGGCGCTGCGGCGCGGCGCGAGCGCGGAGGAGGTCGCCGCGGCGTGGACGACGTTCGACGAGGACGCGCTGACGCTCGCCTTCGCGCGCCGCTTCGCGACCTACAAGCGCGCGCCGCTGATCTTCCGCGAGGCCAAGCGCCTCGCGCGCCTGCTCGGCGACGCCGAACGGCCGGTGCAGCTCGTCTTCGCCGGCAAGGCGCACCCCGACGATCACGGCGGCCAGTCCTACGCGCAGGAGGTCCACCGCTGGGCGCGCGAGGAGGGCTTCGCCGGCCGCGTCGCGTTGCTCGAGGAGTACGACCTCGAGGTCGGCCGCATGCTGACGAGCGGCGCGGACGTGTGGCTCAACAACCCCATCCGCCCGCACGAGGCCAGCGGCACGAGCGGCATGAAGCCGCCGCTGGTCGGCGGGCTCAACGTGTCGATCCTCGACGGCTGGTGGCCGGAGGGCTTCGACGGCGAGAACGGCTGGGCCGTCGGTGACGAGCGCGAGCTCGCCGACCCCGCGGCCCGCGACGCGCGCGACGCGAAGGCCCTGCTGCGCGTGCTCGAGCGGGAGGTCGTGCCGTGCTTCTACGACCGCGACCGCAACGGCGTGCCGCGCGCGTGGGTCGCGCGCATGCGCCACGCGCTGAAGACCCTGCCCGGCACCTTCAACACGCACCGCATGGTCGGCGACTACGTCGCGCAGGCGTACCTGCCGGCGCACCGCGCGCGCTGAGCGGCGCGGTTCCGAAGCGCGAGGGGCCCCGCCGGTCACGACCGGCGAGGCCCCTCGTTCGTTCACGGCGTCGGGCACCGCGCGCGCGGCTCACGGCTGCCAGGCGATCTCCAGGCCGTTCGAGAGGTTGAACGCCGTGCCGCAGGGCGAGAGCACCGGGTCGCGGTACCAGTACTGGTAGCGCTTGGTGTCGCCGCCGACCACGCCGGTCGCGCCGGCGATCGAGACGCTCGACTGCGTGTGCCCGCTGCCGTCGGCCACCGTGATCTGGATGCGCTTCACGCCGCCGCCGGCGCAACGCAGGCCGTCGCCGAAGGGGTTGCCCGCGCCGCCGTTGACCTGGTTGTCGCCCTGGAACAGGAGGCCCGGCTGGTTCGGCACGAGCCCGTCCACGAAGAGCACCAGGTTGTCGGTGGTGATGCTGGACGATCCGATGCCGTCCAGCTTCGCGCCGAGGCCCGTGCCGTTCGCGCAGCCGCTGCCGTTGGCGCCCGCGTTGCCGCAGGGGCAGGTGAGCTCACCGGCGCAGAAGGCCGTGCCGGCGCCGCCGACGGGAGCGCTCAGCTCGATGCCGTCGAACCACCACAGCGAGCCCGGGTTGCTGCCCGACTTGATGCCGATCTCGTTGAAGGTGAAGTCGAGGATCGGCGTGTCGAGGTCCGGCGTCGTGTCGGGGTGCGCGACCGGCGGGTCGATCCACAGGCGCAGCCGCTCGTCCCCCGTCTGGAAGTCGAGGCGGTAGACGAGGTGCGACAGTTGGGTGACGTTCGAGCCCGGCACGGTGCCCACCAGGCCGGTCTGAACCAGCGGCGAGTCGTGGTAGCCCCACTCGTAGAAGCCGAAGGGCGAGCCGAGGAACAGGTGCTCGGCGACGAACTGCTCGTTCAGGCTCAGGCCGCCGTAGCCGGCCGTCGAGCCGGGCGCTTGCTGGCACCAGAAGCTGATCCAGATCGTCGATCCGTCCGCGCCGAACTTGCCGGGCGTCATGAGCAGGTGCTCGAAGCCCGCCGTGGCGGGGAAGCGGTACGCGCCGGTATCGGGCTCGGTCGTCTGACCGCAGTTGCCGACGCCGTCGAGGCTCGGCGCGACGACCTCGGTGTCGGGCACGCCGGCGGCGAGGTCGGACCACCACGCGTTCGCCCAGCCGGTTCCCCCGGTCTGGCCGTGCAGGTCGGTGCCGGTGGGGTAGTCGAACGACTCGTAGGCGATGGTGACGTAGGACTGGGCGCCGGCGAGCGGCGCTGCGGCGAAGAGGCTCAGGAGAGCCAGCGAGGGACGGAAGCGCATGGGGGCCTCCAAGTGGGGTTGGACGGTCGAAGGGAGCGCGAGAGGGAAGCGGGGCGGCTCACCGGAGCCGCCCCGCGTGCGGGCTACATGCCCCAGGTGATCTCGTAGCCGTTCGTCAAGTTGAACGCGGCGCCGCACGGAGTGCCGGCCGGGTTGCGGTACCAGTACTGGTAGCGCTTGACGTCGCCGGCCGAGAGGCCCGCGCCGGCGCTCGAGGTCGACACCGCGGTGCCGCTGCCGTCGGCGAAGACGGTGCCGAGGCGGATGACGTTGCCGCCGGCGCAGCGCAGGCCGTCGCCGAAGGCGTTGCCGAGGCCGCTGTTGACCGCGTTGTCGGCGCGGAAGAACAGGCCGGGCTGGTTGGGCTGCACGCCCGTCGCGGTGAACACGACGGTGTCGGCGGAGACGCTCGCGTCACCGGCCGCGGTCATCGCGCCGCCGCCCGGGTTCACGCCGTTCGCGCACCCGGCGGCGCCGTTCGAGCCGTCGTTGTTGTTGCCGCAGGGGCAGGCCGTGCCGGCGCCGTCGCCGAAGCAGAACGCGAAGCCCGGCTCGAGGCGCGGCGTCGTGACGCGCAGCGCGTCGAAGTCGTAGCCGTGCACGCTGGTGAACACGCCCGACTGCAGGCGGAACTCGTTCCAGCGCATGTCTGGCACCGGCGCGGTCAGGTCCGGCGTCGTGGTCGGGTGATCGCTGGCGGGGTTGACCCACAGCGACAGCTGTTCGTCACCGGGCTGGAACTGGATGCGGTAGACGAGGTGCGTCGGCACGTCGACGCTCGAGCCGGCCACGGTGCCGGAAGCGCCGCCGGGGACCTGGTAGCCCCACTCGTACGTCTGGAACGGGCTGCCGAGGAACAGCTTCTCGCCCACGAACTGCAGGTTCAGCGAGACGCCGCCGTACTCGTCGTCACCGAGGGGCGCGCGCACCGCGAGGAAGTCGATCCAGATCTCGGCGCCGTCCGCGCCGAACTGCAGGTTCTCGGTGATCGCCGGCCAGGCGCCCGAGTCCGGCACGCGGTAGGAGCCGACGTTCTCGAGCACGTCGCGCGCGCAGCCGCCGATCGCGTCGAGGCCGGGCACGAGCACGTCCGCGCTTTGCGGGGTGCCGCCGTTGGACCACCAGGTGTTGGCCCAACCGGTGCCGCCACCCTGGCCCTGCAGCGAACCTGCCGGATAGTCGAAGCTCTCAAAGCAGACGGTGTCGTAGACCTGCGCGCCGGCGAAGGAGGCGAGCAGGGTGGTGCCGAGGGCGGCGCCGAGGAGTCGAGTCGTCATGGGTCTTCCTCTTCTGATGAGTCGGGGGAGAATTCGGGATAGGGATCGAAGGCGAGGCGCCGCGCGCCTCACTGGGAGAGGATCAGCGCCGTGTACTTGCCGATGCTGATCGTGCCGTGATAGGGCAAGCCGTCGTAGCCGCCGGGTTGCGCGGTGATCGCGACCGCCGGCCAGTCCTCGAAGCTCGCGTCGTAGCCCACCGCGTCGCTGTTGAAGCGCACGAACCACGTGCCCGCGCGCGGCAGACCGATGGTGTAGTTCTGGGGCGTCGCCCAGGTCGTGTTGGCGAAGTTGCACACGACCACGACGTCGTCGCCCGCGCCGCCCTGGTCCCAGCGGTGGTAGGCGACGAGCTTGTTGAAGTCGTCGACGTGGAACACGTTGACGTGGTCCCCGGTCAACCCGCGCGTCGTGCCGTCGAGGTCGCGACGCAGGCGGATGAGGTCCTTGTAGAGCTGCTGGATGCCCGCGAAGGTCGTGAGCTTGCTCCAGTCGAGCGGGTCGCCGTCGCTGAAGAAGCCGTCCTCGAGGAACTCCTGGCCCTGGAAGAGCATCGGCACGCCGGGCGAGGTCAGCACGACCGCCGCGGCCAGCGTCGAGCGCTTCTTCGAATAGTAGCTGCCGGCGTTGCCGGGCCAGATCTCCTCGGGCACGCGCGACTTGCCGTTGGCCACCTCGTCGTGCGACTCGGTGTAGATCACGCGCCGCGTCGCCTGGCCGTTGTACTGCTGCGCGATCGCGTCGCGCACCGACCACATGTTGCGGTCGCCGTCGTTCGCCGCGATCACCGCCGCGCGGATCGGGTGCACGAAGAGCGCGTCCCACTGCGAGTCGAAGCCCGCCCCGCCGGTGCCCGTCGAGCGTGTGATCCACTCGTTGGGCGCGTTGAACATGTCCTCGGCGATGTTGATCTTCCACGGCGCGGTCGCGTCGACCTCGTCGTTGCACCACTGCATCAGCGACCAGCCGTCCGCGTTGTCGCCCCAGGGGCTCGTGCGGATGTTCGAGGTCGAGTCCCAGCGCAGGCCGTCGAGGCGGTACTCGTCGAGCCAGAACAGCACGTTGTCGCGGATGTACTGGCGCACCTCGCCGCGGCCGAAGTCCGGGCGCGTGTCCCCCCAGGGCGTCTGCGACTGCGTCGAGTTGTAGAAGTAGATGCCGCCGTAGTTGCCGACGGCCCAGCCGTCGTAGCGCCACAGGTCGAGGTCGTTGGGACCCCAGTGGTTGTAGAGCACGTCGAGCAGCACCGCGATGCCGTGCTCGTGGCAGGACTTGACGAACGCCTTGAGGCCGTCGGTGCCGCCGTAGATCGACTCCACCGCGAAGGGGTGCGCGTAGTTGTAGCCCCAGGAGTAGTCGCCCGGGAACTCGCACGACGGCATCAGCTCCACCGCGGTCACGCCGAGGTCGGCCAGGTACGGCACCTTCGCGAGCGCCGTCTGGAACGTCCCGGGCAGGCCGCCCGGCGCGTCGAAGAACGTGCCGACGTGCAGCTCGTAGACGACGAGGTCGTTCCAGTTCGGCGTCGCGTAGGGCTGCGTGCCCCAGTCGAAGGCCGCCGGGTCGACGATCAGGCTCTCGCCGGTGGACGAGGTCAGCGCGCGGGCGCGCGCGTCGTTCTTCCACAGCGTCTGCGCGCCGTTGCGGACGACGTACTTGTAGCGCTGCCCCGCGCTCGCCCCGCGCACGTCGAGCGACCAGTGCCCCGCGCCGTCGGACGCCATCGGCGCCGCGGTGCCCGACCAGCCGTTGAAGTCGCCCGAGACGTGCACGCTGCTCGCGTTCGGCGCCCAGACGCGGAAGCCCACGCCGTCCTCGCCCAAGAGCCCGCCGGTGTACGGGTTCGCGCCCATGCCGGCGTGGCTCGAGGGCTCGGGCGCCTCGACGATGCCGAGGCCGTACCCGCCGCCGAGCGGGTGGAACACGCCGACGTACCACGTGCCCGGCGCGAGCACGGGCGTCGAGGCGGCGTCGACGGTGAGCGCCTCGTTGGCGGTCCACGGCGTCGCGCTCTTGGCGTCGAAGTCCGTCAGCGTCGGCAGCGCGCCGCGCTTGAGGTACAGGTCCACCGCGGTGCTGTTCGTCTGCGTGAGCGTGACGTCGAAGCGCCAGTCCCAGCCGTCGACCTGCACGGTGTAGTAGTCGAAGTACAGCGCCGTGCGGGTCGGCGCGGGCGGCAGCGGCGCGAGGCGCGTGCGGCTCACGATGCCCTGCGCGGCGGCGGGCGCGGCGCTCAGCGCGAGCACCGCGACGAGTCCGGCGAGGCGGCTCACGCGCGACCTCCACGGGCGCTCGAGCGGCGCGCCACGAGCGAGCACGGCACGAGCTCGCGAGTCCTGCGGATCGGCTTGCGTCCTCTCATCATCTCCAAGAGCTCCTCCGTCGCCTTGCGGATCAGGTCCTCGATGTTCAGCGCCACGCTGCTGAGCCCGCCCTCGACGAGCTCGCAGAGCCCGGAGTCGTTGAAGCCCACCAGCGCCAGGTCCTCGGGCACGCGCAGGCCGAGGCGCTGGGCCTCGCTCACCGCGCCGAGCGCCATCGCGTCGTCCAGCACCACCAGCGCGTCCGGCGGCGCGTCCTCGTCGAACGCGCGGCGCGCCGTCTCGCGCGCGGCGCGCGGTCCGAACGCGGAGTGCCACACGCGCGGCGGTTGGCCCGCGGCGCGCATCGCCTGCACGTAGCCGCGGATGCGGTCCTCGCTGAAGCGCACCTCGTCGGGTCCGGCGATCATGCCGACGCGCGCGCAGCCCGCCTCGAGCAGGTGTCGCGTCGCCAGCGCGCCGGCCATCACGTTGTCGTTGTCGACCGACGGCACCGCGACCTCGCCGGGGTCCCCCACGACGACGAACGGGAAGCGGTCCTCGAGCAACTGCGCGAAGCGCGCGTCGCGCATCTCCGGCTCGAGCACGACCACGCCGTCGACGCGGTCCGAGCGCAGCAACTGCTCGTAGATGTGCGCCTGCTCGGCCGACGACGACGCGACCTCGACGCACAGGTGGTAGTCGGCCGGGCGCAGCACCTCGGTCATGCACGAGACGAGCACCGACACGAACGGGTCGCCCTCGAGGCTGCGCGCCGGGCGCTTGAGCACCACGCCGACCTGCGCCGAGCTGCGCTTGCGCAGGCCCGCCGCGCGCGCGTTGCGGAAGTAGTTCTCGGCCTCGAGCACTTCCTGCACGCGGCGGCGCAGCGACGCGTCGACCTTCGCGTCTCCGGCGAGCACGCGGCTCACGGTGGACTGCGAGACGTTGGCCTTGCGGGCGATGTCGTGCTGGGTGATGCGCATGTCTCTGCACGAGCAGGCCCCCAGTCTAAGCCGAGAATACGAATTCTCGCCAGCCTTCCGGCGACGAGCTGCAGGGCTACGTCCGCGTGCGTAGGTTGCAACTTCCTATCCGCTGGCGAAGGTCGCGCGCGCGGCGAGCTTTTTCGCGACGCGCTGTCCGGGTCGCGCGGCGCGCCGCAGTTGGGGGTGTCCGCACCTCACCACCCTCGGAGACCTTTCCCATGCGACACACCCGACTCGCCCTGCGCGCCCTCCCCGTCCTCGCCCTCGGCGCCTCCGCCGCGGCCCAGACCCGCGTCCAGTTCTCCATCGACTGGAACAGCCCCACGGTCGGCGCGCCCGGTTGCGCCGCGGCCGTCCCGCTGACCGAGGGCGACATCCTCGAGCCGTGCGGCGGCGTGCCCGCGCTCGGCCCGCTGCCGACGCCGATGATCTCGATCACCGGCGGCGCCGGCGGCCTCAACCTCGCGCTGCACGCGGGCTGCGTCGGACACCCCGGCGGCACGCCGTGCAAGATCGAGGTCGACGCCTTCAGCCACGGCACCGATGACCGCTTCTCGCCCAACTTCCCCATCCAGTCGGGCGACCTGTGGTTCTCGGTGGACGAGTTCGCCGCCGGCGCGCCGGGCGCGCCCGCGCTGCCCAACCTCGTCAGCGAGTTCCCCGTCGGCGACGGCGCCGCGGACGTGATGATCAACCTGAGCCCGGGCATGCCGCCCGCGCCCGTGCCGCCGGTCGTCGGCGTGTGGGGCCACGTCGGCACGCTCGACGGCGACGGCCTGTACAGCGGCTCGGGCTACACCTACCCCGGCGTCGGCCTGAAGGAGCCCACCGCGCCGCTCCCCGGCCCGGTCGCGATGGGCGACAACCTCGACGCGCTGAACCTGCAGAGCGGCCCGGCGCTCGGCAACTTCTTCTCGCTCGACGCGGGCCCGACCTTCTTCGACGGCTGCCACGGCATCACGGGCACGGGCTCGGCGATGGCGCACGGCTTCGTCGGCGGCGACGTGCTCGTGACGACCGCGGCCGGCGTCGGGCTGTACGCGCCGGCGCCGGCGCTCGGCCTCGACCTGATCGGCGGTCCCGACAGCGACGACCTCGACGCGCTGATCCTGGCCGAGAACGGCTTCCCGGGCTACCAGGTCTCGAGCGCGCCGTACGACTGGGTCGGCGGCGGCACGGACATGCTGATGTTCTCCGTGCGCCGCGGCTCCGCGGTGATCGGCGCGCCGGACTCGATGTTCGGGCTGCCGATCGAGCCGGGCGACATCCTGATCCCGCCGATCGCCGGCGGCGTCTCGCCCTTCCCCGCCATCTGGATCCCGGCCGAGAACCTGGGCCTCGCCACGCTGCGCTCGACGCCGATGCTGCCCTGCGGCGCGGACGAGCTCGACGCGCTGGACTACCACCGCCTCGACCTGCGCGACTGCAACGGCAACAACGTCGAGGACACGCTCGACATCGTCACCGGCGCCGCCGCGGACACGAACCAGAACGGCATCCCGGACGTCTGCGAGGGGCCGCTGCTGATCGCGACGCCCTACTGCTTCTGCGCCGTCGGCGCGCCGTGCGGCAACGTCGACGCGACCGCGGGCTGCAAGAACTCGACCGGCGTCGGCGCGCTGATGACGGCCGCGGGCTCGAGCGGCGTGATCCCGGACGACCTCGTGCTGACCGTGTCGCAGATGCCCACCTTCCAGTTCGGCATCGTCTACATGGGCACGCTGCAGGTCGGCCCGCTGCCCTTCGGCGACGGCCTGCGCTGCGCCGGCGGGAACGTGTGCCGCCTGCCGCTGCAGAACAGCGGCGCCGCCGGCCAGATCGTGTACGGCCCCGGCATCGGCGTCCTCGCCGCGTCCGCCGGCTGCCCGATCATCCCCGGCTCGACCTGGAACTTCCAGGGCTGGTACCGCGACCCGTTCGGCCCCTGCGCCAACGGCTTCAACACCTCCAACGCGATGCAGGTGACCTTCTGGTAGGAGCGCGGCGCGCTCCGCAGCGACGCGGCGGCGTGGCCCTCGGGCCGCGCCGCCGCGCGCGTTCGCGTCAGGCGCGCGGCTCGCCGCGCAGCGCGGCGCCGACGCCCGGGTCGACGCTGCGCAGGTGCAGGTCGCGCTGCGGGAAGGCGATCTCGATGCCGGCCTGACGGAACGAGCGGTCGATCTCGGTGTGCAGGCGGTCGACGACGTCGACCCAGTAGTCGCGGCTGCCGATGTAGACGCGCAGCTCGAAGTCGAGGGAGCTGTCGCCGAAGCGCTTGAAGAGCACGTGCGGGGGCGGGTCGGCGAGCACGAGCGGCATGGCCTTCGCGATCGCGAGCAGGCGGCGCTTGGTCTCGGCCGTGTCCGAGCCGTACGCCACGCCGACGGGGATGATGACGCGCGTCACCGGATCGGTCAGCGTCCAGTTGATGACGCTGCCGGTGATGAACTCCTTGTTCGGCACGAGCAGCTCGCGGCGGTCCCAGTCGAGGATCGTCGTCGAGCGCATGCGCAGCTCGGTCACGCGGCCCTCGATGCCCCCCACCGTGACGATGTCGCCCACGCGGATCGGACGCTCGACGAGGATGATGAGGCCCGACACGAAGTTGGCGAAGATCTCCTGCAGGCCGAACGCGAGGCCGAAGGTCAGCGCCGCGGCCAGCCACTGGATCTCCTTCCACCCGACGCCGAGCGCGCCCGAGACGGCCGACAGGCCGACGAGCAGGATCAGGTAGCGCGCGATGGTCGAGACCGCGTAGCGCGCGCCGCCGTCGAAGGGCAGCCGTTGCAGCACGGCCAGCTCGAGCAGCGCGGGCAGGTTCTTCGCGGCCACGGCGGTGAGCAGCGCGAACACGAGCGCGCGCAGCACGTCGGCCAGCGTCAGGCGCGCGGGCAGGCCGAGGCCGTTCGTCGCGCCGGCGCTCGCGCTCGCGCCCGAGGTCAGCACCGCGGTCGGCGTCATCACCGCCGGCGCGCCGCCCTCGGCCGCCGCGTCGGCGCTCGCGCCCTCCGCGCCGGCCGGCGCGCTCGCGGGCGCGGCGTTCGGCGCGCCCGTCGGCGTCGCGCTCGCCGCGCCGGTCGCCGCGCGCCCGCCGGCGCGACCGCCGTGCCCTGCACGTCGCGCGCGTCGAGCAAGGTCAGCTCGGGCCAGAGCTGCACGCGGTCGAGCCCCTGCAGCGCCGGCAGCACCGACGCCCACAGGAACCACAGCCCCAGCACCATCGCGACGGTGATGCCGCTGCGGAAGAGCTCGCGCGTGCGCGCGTCGAGCGCGGGGATGTCGATGCGGTCGGCGTCGAAGGGCGTCACCGGCTGCTCGCCGCTCGTCGTGGCCGTGCCCGCCTGCGCCTGCGCCTCGGCCTCGGCGGCGCGCCGCTCGCGCGCTTCGAGCGCCTGCGCGACCGCGAGCTTGCGCCGCTCGAGGTACAGCCAGCGCACGAGCAGGCCGTACGCGAGCAGCAGCAGCAGCGTCAGCCCGATCGAGTCGCGCAGCCGCTCGCCGAACTGCAGCGCGGTGTACAGGTAGCCCGCGAGCGCCGCGACGGCCAGCGCGGCCGGCAGCAGGATCGCCACGGCCGACCACAGGCGGTGCGTGCGCGAGACGAAGCCCTCGCCCGAGCGCATCAGTCCGCTCCAGAACGCGGCCTCGCTGTGCAACAGGCGCCAGCTCGCCAGGCTGACCGCGCTCATCACCAGCACGAAGGCCGGCCGGCCGAGCGAGTCACTCCAGGTCGCCTTGCCGTAGCGGTCGAGCGCGAGCACCACGAACAGCAGCGCGACGACGATCGGCGCGAGCCAGCGCAGCTCGCGGCGCGCCGCGCTCAGGCTGTTCACGGGCCAGCGGAAGTGCGCGCTGCCGACGCCCTTGTCGACCAGCAGCCGGCGCACGAAGTTCAGCGCCAGCCAGACGCGCGCCGTCTCGCGCAGGCCGAGGCCGATCGAGCCGACGAGCTTGTCCTCGCTCGCGCCCGCCAGCCACCCGGCGGTGAACGCGAGCAGCGGCCCGGGCGCCGCGAGCAGCAGCGTGATCACGAGCGCGCGCACCGTGTGCAGGTACCGGTCGGTCTTGTACGAGCGCACGAGCCCGCCCAGCTCGGCCAGCTTGCGCTTGAGGTGCCGCCGCCCGACGACGAGCGCGACGAGCAGCAGCCCGCTCAGCCCGAGCTCGGCGCGGTGCTCGCGCGCGGCCGACGCGAGCTCGCCCCACGGCGCGCCGGCCAGGTGCTCGGCCAGCTCGAGCGCGCGCGTCGGCGCCGCGAGCAGGCTGGGCAGCGGGTCGGGCTCGGTGCTGCGCACCCACAGGATGCGCTGCTCGATGTAGCTGCGGTACTCGCCGGCGAGGCGCTCGAGCCGCACGCGCGCGTCCACGAGCTCGTCCAGCGCCGCGGTCAGCCCCTGCAGGTCGTGCAGCACGTCGTCGAGCGCGGCCGCCTGCGCGTGCACCTGCTCGCCCAGCACCTCGACCAGCTCGTCGCGCTGCGCCGCGTCGCTGGGCAGCTTCTGCTCGAGCGCCTGCAGCGTGGTCGGGTCGCCGGCGTCCTCGCGCTCCTCGGAGTACTCGATGGCCTCGAGCTGCGCGGCCGAGCTCTGCGCCTGCGCCTCGAGCGTGTCGCGCCGCAGGTCGCGCTCGCTCGGCAGCCACTCGTAGTCGCGGCGCAGGATCAGGCCCATGGCCTCGGTCAGCCCGCCGGCGCGCACGCGGTCCTGCGCCGAGAGGTAGCGCCGCGTCAGCTCGCGCATGGTGGCGCGGCTCGCGTCGAGCTCCTGCCGCGCCGCCTCCGCGCGCGCCGGCAGCCCGTCCGCGCCGGTGCGCGCCTGCGCCAGCGCGTGCACGCGGTCGGCCAGCGACTCGAGCAGCGGGTAGCTGCGCGCGATGCGCTCGCGCTCGGCGCGCGCCGCGGCCTCGGCCGCCGCGCCCTCGGCCTGGCGCAGCGCCGCCAGCCGCGCCTCCCAGGCCGCGACCACCGCCTGGCCGCGTCACCTCGCGCTGCGCGCAGTCGCGCCGCAGGGTGGCCAGCTCGTTCAGCGGCTCGGCGCCGTCGCGCTCGAGCTCGAGCACGCGCTGGCGCGCCGCGAGCTGCTCGGCCTGGCAGGCGAGCTGCGCGCGCCGCGCGGCGTTCTCGGCCGGCGTGGCGGCCAGCGACTCGTTCGCGCGCGCCAGGTCCTCGGGCACGCGCGCCAGCTCCTCCAGCGCCGCGGCCCGCCGCCCGCTCGCGCCGGCCAGCCCGGTCTCCTGGTCGGCCAGCCGCGCGCGCGCCGCCGAGAGCCCCGCGCGCACCTCCTCCAGCTTGGCCTCGGCGCCCTTCGAGGTCGTCACCGCCGGGTCGAGCTCCACGGGCGCCGGGTCGCGCGCCAGCTCGGCGCGCAGGTCCGCGCTCAGCGCCGGCGCCGCGGCCACCTCGGCCGCCAGCTCCGACGCGCGCAGCTTCGACGCCTCGGCCGCCTTGAGCGCGTCGAGCGCCTGCCGGTAGGCGTCCCGCCGCGCGACCGCGTCCTCGTCGGTCGCGTCGGCGAGGGCGGCGAGCTGGGCCTCGAGCTCGGCCTGGGTGGGGAGCTGGGCCGCGGGGGCGGGGGTCGGGGCCGGGGTCGGCTCCTGGGCCCCCGCCGTCGTCTGCGCCGGCGCCGGGAGGGCGCACGCGAGAGCGAGCAGGAGGGCCGTCAGCCAGGGGCGCACGCGGGGGACGCACTGCATGGCGGCCCATGATGGGGTTCGGGCGCGCGCGCGTGAACCGGAGCGGCGGGAATCGCGCGAGGGCGCGGCAACACTGGGTGGCTCGCCGCCGTGTACGCGAGCGCGCTCGGCCTAGTGGCCGGCTTCGACCTCGACCTCGGCCCACCCCCACCCGGGCACCTGGACGGTGCCGGAGCGGGTTGAGCCATCGGGGAAGCGCGCCTCCCACGCGTACTCGCCTGCGGGCACGCCGAACACCGACGCGTGCCCTTCGCCATCGGTCGGCGTTCGGAGCGCCGAACTGGCCAACTCCCCGCGCGCGATCCAGGAGTCGACCCCCACCTCGTCCGCGACCGACCGCACGTGCAACTCGACGCCGGCGAGCGGCTCGCCATGCAGGTCGACCGCAGTCAGCCGCAGATTGCCGACACGCCGAAGCTCGACCTCGACCGTGGTGTCCCCCCGCAGTTCGCGGGTCACGCGAGCGGCCCAGTATCCGTCGCGGACGACGCGGAAATCGTAGGTGCCGATTGGCAGAACTACTTCCTCACTCGCCCCCGACGCCAGGGTCACTCCACCGACTAGCGCCGCCCAAGTCCCGGGTAGACTCCCACTCCAACTTGCCCCGCCGACGGGCATCCCGTCATCACTTGACTTCAACGAGAGGCGAACGCCCTCATGAACTTGGATTCCAACCGAGTGAACATCGTTGGCCCCCACGGCGACTTCGTACCAGGAGACACCCACTTCCTTGGCGTAGAAGAATACACAGTAGGATCCCGGACCTTCAATCCCGAACTCGACAGTGCCATCGACGCCGCATGTCATCCATGGCAAGCTACCAACAGAGCCCAATGACTTTGCAATACAGGCGACTGAACGAGTGAAGTCAATATCACGATCTGAAGTGAATCGGATACTCAGTCGGTGCCTCAGCGAGTACTCGACGAGTATCGATGCCTTCTCGTCCAGCTGGACCTCCGTGAATGAGACTAGTTCTCCCCCGCCATAGAACTCGATGGTGGCATGACTCCCCAGGACTCCTGAGAATCTCGTACAGCCATTCTCGTCGAGAGTATTCGTTAGCTCAACTGGAGTTCCGCTTCGACCTTCGAAGATCACCGTTGCTGCGACCGGGAGCCGCAGGCCACCACTCTCGCCATGAGCAGGGCGGACATCTATCGAGCAACCGCCATCCAGACAGAAGATATGCTCCCATTCGACCCCGGCCCGAAGCACTGCGCTCACCAATTGCCCATCACCATCTTGCCGAAGCAACTCAAACGTGTAGTGCCCGGCAAGCACATCGGGAATGTCTAGGCGACCGGTATCGGGCACCAAGGTGTAGGGAATCCTCGTTGTGCCATCCGCTCGGAACCACCAGCCCTCACGCACCAACTCGTCACGGCCGGACAGCACGATGTGGAGGATCTGAGCGCGGCTCAGTGCGACTTCACCGAAGTCGACAACGCCAGCCTGCTGCAGTACCCCCCTGGCGATGACGGAGCCGTAGCCAGGCGCGCTCACTTCGAGGGTCGGTTCAGATCCTGAGACCGCTTCGATGCGTATCGCGCCGCTTGGGTCCGCTTGAATCGGTGACCCAAGGGGTTCGAAACTCTGGGAGAAAAGGCAAGGCCGAACGACTGCGGTCGCCGAGGACAGGGGACGTCCGGTCAGAGCGTCCAGAACCACCGCGATGCCAGGAAAGCCCTCGAGAAGTTCCAACTCAACATCGGAATGGCCCAAGCCGGCATCGGCTTCGACCACAACCTCCGTGCTATCTCCACGACCAACGGCGGAAGCAAAGATGATCTTCCGCCCCTTCGACAGGGAGTTCATTAGGAAACTCCCGTCACGCCTGCCGCGGAAGGCCTGAGAACGACTGGCATCAGCGAACTCCGAGATAACGTGGACATTGAAGTCCTCCACGGGATGCCCACGATACGAGACATGACCGCCAAGCGATACTGCTCGCTGCATCCGCAACTCGACCGGCTCATCATGAACGATTCCAACCGCATCCTGTATGCCGACGGTAAAGTTCTCGGCGCGCGCCCGACATGAAGCAGTTGCTCCCATGCGGCAGCCTGTAATGAGCGCAAGCCCCCGCTCATCGGTCCAAGCTCGACGCCATGGTGATGACAGCTCCCCCTGCCACCATAGGTCAACCTCAGCCCCGACGACCGGCTCGTCATCCTCGTCGAGCACATGCACCAATTGATCGTAGCCCGGTTCTAGGACGAAGTCCGCCTGGACCCACTTGCCGTTTTCTGGCACATCCACAAGGAGCGGCTCGGTGAAGCAGTCGCCTCCCTCGACGTTGAACTGGATCGAACCGCCGTTCGGAACAGGAAGTGTCGCCGGGCCCCACTCTCCCCGTCGATTGACACGAAACACGCCCAGCGGAGGACGACCGGTCTCGCTCATCCAGCGAACCAGCACTCGCATTCCTTCGGGGAGTGCGCCTCCATCAACTCGCGCAAGCGACCCGCCAGTGCGAAAGGTGCCTTGGCCAAGTTGCACGGCGATTTCGATGTCGCCTGGTAGCTGCGCCACCATGGTAGGCGCCAAGCCCTCGTATGACACCACGAGAAGCGTGGTGCGCGGACAGGCAGCCACATGCGCTACGCCGTTGACATTCGTGACGTACTTGCGACGAAGGGCGCCATAGGCTGAATCAAGGTCGTCGCCCCCTTGCAGGCTCTCGACGTCGGGCCCGCGCTGCCCCATGATCCGAGCATCTTCAATCCTAAGTCCGAAGCAGTGGACTTGAGCTCCGACTAGTGGGTTTCCAGTTGGGTCCGAAACACGCACATGTACCGCACCGGCAGGAACCAGGACCAGATTCGACGCTCCGCTCCACGACGCCCGCTCAAGCTCGCAACCAACTGTAAGGTAGCCGGGTTTGCTAGCCCACATGATCGCCTTGGAACAGTCGCGCTCCCCAGGCACAACAAGCCTACAGTGGCCGGAGGCGTCAGTTCGTCCACTCGACCCTCGTTCCTCCAACTCTAGGAGTGTCGATTTCTCTGCGGCGAGTGGATGCACAGCCGCTCCGAGAACTGCACATAGAGTAACCTCTGCATCGACGATCGGATTGCCATCAAGGTCGGCAACAACGACCTCGTGGAACTGATCAAGAGCCAACCTTGACTCCGATGGGGTCTGGCTTGCTGCCCCATCAACGACCACCACGCCGAGGGTATCTGGGGCGGCCGCTTCGTCAGTTTGCGACGATCGATGGTCAATTGACTCTTCCCTACCATCGAGTTCGGCGTCCCGCACATGCTGCGTGGGCGCTTGCCGCAGGATCAGGAACAGCAGTGATGCGACAGCCGCCCCAAGGAGTCCAAGAGCACGATACGACTTCATCCTGGACAAACGGTGCCTAGGAGCCGCTACCACCACCGGTTCCCGGCGAACCGCCGATTGTCTTGTTGTTGATAGGGCCGGGATTAGGGCTCGGAGTTGTCCTATCGCGCTTCTTCGCCCCGCTGGTGCTGACCTGCGGTGGAACTGGATCGATGCCACCGATCTGCCCGATAGCTGTGTCTCCAACTAGAGTAGCTAGCAGCGCGAACACTGGCAGGAACCTCTTGGTGAGCCTCACTCGCAAAACACCTCCAAGACAACTGCCACTGATGGCCCGCAAGTGCGCAGTACGTCCCGAACTGCTGACCTAGAATCCGAGCTTGGAGCCCACTCCCCGCGCTTCCGCGCAAGACGTAGGAGAGTCGCCCACCTCTCCATGCCTGCGTAGTGTTCGAGGAACCGCAAGTCGAGGCCTCGGGCAATTCGTGATGCGCCTGCCTGATCTCCAACTTGAACTGATTGTCCAAGCGCTTCCAAGGCAGTCGTGGGAAGCGTGGGATCAAGATGGTGGGCACTCTTGTACGCAGCCAGTGACAGAGGGGTGCAGCCCAGCTTCGTGTAGATCCGACCGATCAGACCAAGCGCGTGAGCCTGGACACTGCTCCGTTCCCCTCGTTCGATGACTGCCTGCGCCACCCTCAACGCGCTGCGCGCGTGCCCAGCCGCGCTGTACTCGTAACCCATGTAGAGCCGCGCCGACTCCGAGGGCACCAGGCGCAGCGACACCGCGGCGAGTTGCATCGGGGCAACGGCAGGATCGCGGGACAGATCCAGCGACTCCTCTACCAGCGCCGTCGTGGGGTCGGCCGCGTGCTCGCGGCGAAGCTGGGCGGCGTGACGCGCGATGCGGGAGCGCAACAGGTCCTCGTCAGGGCGCAGGCCGCGGAAGTTCTGCCGCAGTCGCAGCTCGCGCAGGGCGATCTGGCGCTCGCTGGACACGAAGCGCACGTAGTAGAGGTAGCGCAGAAGGAACGCGACCTCCTCGCGATGACACTCGAGCAGCTTGCGCTCCGCGTTCGTCCATCCGGCGCTGCGCGCGGAGACCTCCGCACGTCGCATGGAGAGGTCGCGCAGCTCGCGCGGGCGGTCGACCCGCAGCAGCGTCGACTCGGGATCCTGCGCGAGCTCGCGCAGCAAGGCCTCCACCTCGGGCGAGAGGAGCTCGAGCGTGTCGCTCACGTCCCCTCCTCCTCGTCGTCGCACCAGCTCGGCGCGCCAGGGTCGGGGTTGGGCTCGGGCCAGTCGCCGAGGGAACTCATCATCCCCATCGCATAGCGCACGCGCGCCTCACACGTCTCCGGCGGACCGAGGCCCTCGGCCACCGCGCGGTTGAGGCTCTTGTCCTGCATGATCATCGCCCAGAACGCCTTGCGCACCGGGATCGGCAGGCCGTTGAACACGACGGCGCACTTGCGCGCGATCGGCGGCTCGACGCCCAGCGCGTCCGAGAGGAAGCCGTGCGCCGGGTCCCGCGGCCGCGTCGGCGGGAGGCCCTGCCGCTCGGCCTCGATGTCCTCGTCGAGCAGCGCGCGGATCGTGCGGTCGATGACGCGGTCGAGCCAGCGGCCGAGCTCGGGCGCGCCGTCGTAGTCGAGCGCCGCGATCGCCACCGCGGCCGTCGCGCGGTCGTACAGCCGATCGCCGTCGACCAGCGTCGCGTTGTGCCGCAGCCGCGCGAAGCAGCGCCCGTCCATGTCGAGCGGGTCGCCGTCGAGCACGCGCTCGAGCACCTCGCCGGCCGTCTCGCCGCCGAGCACGTCGCTGCCGGGGTACGGGCGGTTGCGCGGCGCGCGCCGCACGAGCCCCGCGCCGCCCGCCTGCGGCTGCAGCACCCCCTCGTGCGCCAGCCCCGCGAGCCGCGCGCGCTCGGCGTCCCGCGCCGCCTTGCGCTCCACGTAGGACCGCCAGAGGCCTTCGTGGCGCTCGGCGTCCTGCGGATCACGAGGAGGTTCGGATGGGCCCAAGGCGACTCCTTTGCGGCGGAAGAGTCCAGGGGGCCTCGAGCGCGAGCGCGGCGACTCGGCGGACGAGGGGATCGCTTCGGAGCTTGGGCGCCAGGCGCGGAGGTGTCAGGACGTGGCGCTCCCGACGCCGCGGCGGGGCTCAGGCGCGGCGCGGCGCCGACCGCGACGGCTCGGCGGCAGGCAGCGCGCCGCGCAGGCGGGCGCCCAGGCGCGCCTCGCGGGCGCGGCGCCGGGGCGCGCGGTGAGCTGGTAGCGAGGGCGGGACTCGAACCCGCGACACCTGGCTTATGAAGCCAGTGCTCTAACCGACTGAGCTACCTCGCCACGAAGGGGCGAGAACTCTAGGTCCTGGGGCCGCCGGAGTCAACGGCAGGCCGCCGGCAGGCACCGGGCTCTCCCGCAAGATGGTGCGCCCCTGGCCCGGCCACGCCGGAGCCCCGCCCCATGCGGGCGACCGAGCGTCCCGCGACGGGCTACCGCCCGGGCCGCGTCGAGGGTTCCAGGCCGATTCGCGTGACCGGGGGCTCCTCAGCTCGGTCGCGACGATCGATACTGAACTTCCTCGAACCCTAGCGCGGCGACCTCGGCCGCCGCGCCGCCCCTTCGAGCCCTCATGGTGCCCCGGCTCCCGCTGCTCTTCTCCTTCCACCAAGTCGTCGTCGGCAACGGCTTCGTCGCCGGCGTCCGCATGCGCGGGCGCGCGCTCCTGGAGGTCGAGCGGATCGACGGGCACGAGGAGCAGTGGATCACCGGGATCGCGCCGGTCGGCATCGCCGGCGGCGGCTCCGACCGCAGCGTGGCGTGCACCGAGTTCCGCAGGGCCTGGCTCGAGGTGCTGTTCGACCTCGCCGCGACGGCGGGCTCCCTGGACGAGTTCCGCGAGCTGTGTGGGCCCTTCCTGTCGTCGCAGCAGGCGTCCTTGACGACGCTGTGGGACGAGGCCGTGGCCTCGATCCGTCGCGAGCACTACGTGGACCCGTCCCTCCAGTCGGCGGACGCCGACGTCGAGGTCGCGTACGAGGTGGTCGACTTGTCGCACCTCGACGCGGACGCGAACGAAGTCGAGACGGGACTCCAGATCGCCGCGTAGTGGCGTCCTCGGGCGAGCTGCGCCTGACGGACATCGAGCGCGCGCTCGAGGTCTGCCTCCCGGGCTGTCGCTGGGTGCTCGGCGTGCATCGCTGGCACATCTATCCACCGGGCGGTGGCGCCGCGTTCTACCTACCCAAGGGCGGCCACGGCGCCGGGCGACGCGCGGTCGTCCAACGCGGTCACGTGCGCAAGCTCGCGCGTCAGTTCGACGTACTCGCGTGCATGCAGGCCGAGCTCGACGCGTTGTAGGCGCACCGCCCCGGAGCCCGCCGGCTCAGACGCTCCCCGCGTCGACCGGCGATTCCAGCCGCCGGCCGTCCAGCGAGTGGTAGACGAGCGCCTTGCGCTCCTCGGCGCCGGTCTCGCGGTCGTAGACGAGGCAGGTGGCGTAGGGCCGCGCGTAGAGGTGCAGGCTCGCGCCGCGGGCGCCGGCGCCCGAGCGCACCAGGTGCAGCGCGATGTCGTCGTGGATGTAGGCGACGCCGCCGCGCTCGAGGGCGGTGGTGCGGCCCTCCTGCAGCGGGGCGCCGTCGGCGACGCGGCGGAACTGCACCTCCTCGACGACGCCCTCGACGACGGCCATCCAGCAGTGCTGCTCCATGTGGTTGTGGATCGGGCTCGCCTGGCCCGCCTCCCAGCACAGGAGCAGCAGCTCGTAGTGCGCGTTCTTGTGGATCAGGTTGCGCGTGTACTCGGCGCGGTCGAAGTGCGCGTGCTCGGCCCAGCAGTCGCAGTGCGCGGCGTACTCGGCGAGCAGCGCGGCCACCTTGCGCCCGCGCGGGTCGCGCGTGAGCTCGGCCGTGAGGTCGTCGCAGAGGGTCTGCAGGGAGGGCGCTTCGAGGGGTCGGCTCATGCAGCGGTCGGAGGCGGGGCGAGCGGGGTCGAGGGACGGCGCGAGGCGGGCGAGGTCGGGTCGGGCGGGTTCGAGGCGAGGGGGCGAGGTCAGGCGAGCGCGGCCGCTTCGTCGCGGCAGGCCTCGACGGCGGGCAGCAGGTGCTCGAGCAGCGCGCTCACGGCGGCGCGCGTCGTGTGACGGCCGAGGCTGAAGCGCAGCGACTCGGAGGCGCGCGCGGGCGTGTGCCCCATCGCGACGAGCACGTGGCTCGGCGCGCCGGTGGACGCGGCCGCGCCGGCGGCGACCGAGAAGCCGTCCGCGGCGAGGCGCGCCTGCACGCGCGCGGCGGGCGCGCCGGGGAACCAGACCGAGAGCGTGTTCGGCAGCGAGCCGCCGGCGCCGTTGCGCTGCGCGGCGGGCAGCGCGCGCTGGATGCCCTCCCACAGCTCGCGGCGCAGCGCCTCGTAGGGCTCGACGGGCGCGAGCTCGCCGCGGCGCTGGAGCTCGCACGCCAGACCGAAGCCGGCGATGGCGAGCGTGTTCTCGGTGCCCGAGCGCTGACCGTCCTGGTGGCCGCAGCCGTGCAGCAAGGGCTCGAGCGCGACGCCGGCGCGGCGGTAGAGCACGCCGATGCCCTTGGGCGCGTAGAGCTTGTGGCCCGAGAGCGAGAGCAGGTCGCAGGCGACCTCGCGCACGTCGACCGGCAGCTTGCCGAGCGTGCAGACCGCGTCGGTGTGGAAGCGCACCTCGCGCTCGCGGCACAGCGCGGCGACCTCGCGCACGGGCTGCACGATGCCGGTCTCGTTGTTCGACCACATCAAGGACACCAGCGCGGTGTCGGGCCGCAGCGCCGCCTCCACGTCGCGCACGTGCACCGCGCCGTCGCCGCGCGGCGCGACGAGCGTCAGCGGGTGGCCGCGGCGCTCGAGGGCGCGCGCGCTCTGCAACACCGACTTGTGCTCGATCGAGCTGACGACGAGGTGCGCGCCGGGGCGCAGCGCGGCCGTGCCGAAGAGCGCGTGGTTGTTCGACTCGGTGCCGCCGGAGGTGAAGATCACCTCGCCCGGCGCGCAGCCGAGCAGCGCCGCCACCTGGGCCCGGGCCGTCTCGACGAGCGCGCGCGCGGCGCGGCCTTCGGGGTGCGGCGCCGAGGCGTTGCCGTAGGTCTCCTCGAGCAGCGTCCGCGCCAGCGCGCGCACCGGGTCGGCGAGCGGCGTGGAGCCGTTGGTGTCGAAGTAGCGCTCGAGGGGGGTCGCGGGCTGGGGCATGGGTCCAGTATGCGGGGGGGCGGGGGATCGCGGGGGCGGGGGTCGCTCGAAGGAACGGGGTCGCTCGAAGGAACGGGGTCGCTCGAAGGAACCGGGGTCGCTCGAAGGAACCGGGGTCGCTCGAAGGGCGGCGGGCCCGCCGGACTGGCCTGCATACACGCTCGGCGCGGCCGAAGCTACGGCGCGCCGCAGCTCGGTCCTGCCTGGGTCGCGTGGGGACGGCGGCGGCGCAACCCCGGCGCACGCGCGACGTCCGCGCGCCGTCACGCGCGCGGGCCCGGCGGGCGCCCGCCAGGCCCGCGCGCGACGCCGCCCTCGGGGCTGTGCGCCGCGTGGTGGACGCCGCGCGCCCCGCCCCACCGCCCACGCGCCGCCCGAACAGCCCGTCAGAGCGGGAGCGTGCCGCCGCGGGCGGTCGCGAACAGCACGCACACCTCGTTCCCCGGCCCGCTCGGCGCCGCCGCGTCCCCCAGCGCCACGGGCGCGTGGCTCGAGCCCGCCGGGTAGCGCACCCAGCTCCCCGCGCGGTACTCGCCCAGCTCGTCCGCGTAGCCGCCCTGCAGCACGAGCACCTCCTCGTCGCCGAGGTGGCGGTGCGGCGGGTAGCCGCAGCCGGGGTCCATGCGGATCAGCGCGACGACCTCGCCCCCGCCCGCGGCGAGCGCGGCGCGGAAGGCGGCCTCGTCGGGCGCGACGAGGATCCAGCTCACGCCGGGGCTCTTCGTCGCGCGCCAGGGCAGGCGCGCGAGGTCGAGGTGCGCCTCGAATGCGGGAATCCGGCCCAGTTCCATGGCGGCGGCCAGTCTAGCGCGTCGGCGCCCCGTCAGGTCGCCCCGGCCCGGCGGTCGAGAGGGTGGGTGCGGCCCCCGCCGCGCCCCGATGACGCCCCCCTCCCGCCTGGACGAGCTCGCGCGCCTGACCGAGCGCCTCGTCGACTGCGCCGACCCCGTCACCCGCGACCGGGTGCTGGTCGAGGCGCTGCTCGCGGGCGGCTTCGCCCAGAGCGCCGCGCTGCTGCGCCGCGCGGAGGGCGACGAGGCCGCGGGCTGGATCGAGGTGCTCGCGCGCGGACCGCGCGACCTGTTGCCCGACGCGGAGCTCGTGGCCGCCGTGGCGCGCGGCGAGCTCGACGGGCGCCTGCCGCTGGCGCGCGTGTTCGTCGCGCGGCGCGGTGCGCGCGCCTCGGCGCTGGCCCTCGGCGGGCCGGGCGAGGACGAGGCGCCGCTCGAGCTGGTCGAGGCGCTGCTCGAGGTGCTGGCGGCCGTCGAGGGCGCCGACGCCGACGCGCCCACGCTGCTCTCCATCCTCGGCGCCCCCCTGCCGGCCTCCGACGCCGGCGACGCCCAAGACCCCTTGCTGGACGATCTCTTGACCGGAATCCGAACGACCGAAGCCCTGCTCCACGGCGAGCTCGACGCGCGCGACGACGCGGCGCTCGCCAGCTTCCTCGACCACGAACGCCACCACCTCGCCGAGCTGCTCGGCGACGTGCTGCGCGACAGCGCGAGCGACGACGACGACGACGCGAGCGTGCCCGGCGCCGAGCTCGACGCGTGGCACCGCAGCGCGACGAAGCGCGCGCAGCGCGCGGGCGTGCACCTCGACGCGCTGCTCGCGCCGGCGCTCGCCCGACGCGGCTCGACGCTCGCCGCCGGCGCGTTGCGCGCGGGCCTCGCGCGCCTCGAGCTGTGCGCGTTCGACGCGCTCGCCCACTGCCCGCCGGGACGGCGGCGCCTCGCGGTCACGTGGACGGCGAGCGACGCCGACGCGGGCCGCCTCGTCTTCGAGGACTCGGCGCCGCACGTGCGCGGCGAGGACCTCGGACGCCTCGCGCGCGACCTCGCGGCCCTCGGCCTCGACGCGCGCGTCGGTGCGCGCGACGCGCACGGTCTGCGCGTCGAGCTGCGCGTGCCGCTCGACGTCTAGGCGCGCGTCCCCCTCCCGAGCCGCGCACGCGAAGTCCGCGAGAAGACGCTGGCGCTCGAGGCATAGGGTGAATACCCTAAGCGCCATCAGCTCGCGCGCGGCGGCTCGCCACGGCCGTCACGAAACCTGCATGATTTTCCCGGGCAAAGCTTGGACGGGGGCGCGGGAGGGCTACACTTACGCCTGAGTTTCGACAGGAGGGATCGCGCTATTGCGAGCGGCGCGACCCCGGGAAGCCTGACGATGCTCATCTCTCCCTCGGGCCGACAGACTTCCCGCTGTCGGCCCCTTTTCTTTCCCTGCGACTCGTCGCACGTCAGGCAGCGGACTCGTCGCACGGCAGGAACCGAACGCGTCGCGCGTCGGTTGGCGGCCCCACGCGCGCCGCGCCGCCGGCGCCGCCCTACGGCGTGACGACGAGCGTGCAGGCGTGGCCGTCGCTCGTCGGCTGGATCCACAGCTCCTGGTAGACGTCCTGCCACTGCACCGAGACCGGCGCGCCGCCGTCGACAGTGACCGCGCTCGGCGGCCCCGCGTACCCCGCGAGGATCAAGGTGTCGGGCGAGCCGTCGGCGCTCTGGTGGCGCACCTCGAGCGGCGCGAGCTTGGAGAGGTTCAGGCGGCCGAGGTCCAGCAGCACCTGGTCGAGCTCGCGCGTCGCCGTCAGCGCGACGCTGTTGGGCGTGCTCGCCGCGACGGGCGAGAGCTCGAGCGTGTAGCGCGCGAAGGTGTCGGGCGGCTGGGCGAGCACCTCGGCGTGCGGCCAGCGACCGGGGCGGTCGGCGAAGACCTCGACCTTGGGCGGCCCCACCGCCGGCAGCCAGGACTGCGCGACGAAGTCGAGCGCCTGCGCCATCGGCAGCGTCGACCAGGCGTGGCCGGCCGCCGGGTCGTGCACGAGCGACGGGTAGACCCACGCGCCGCGCGCCGACAGGAACGAGCCGAGCTCGGTCATGCCCGAGACGAGCAGCGGGTCGGGGTCGGCCAGGTTGGCGTGCAGGAAGATCGGCCGGCCCTCGAGGTTCACGACGGGCGCGGCCTGGTCGTCGACCAGGCCGCTGGTCAGGAAGCGCACCGGGGAGACGCGCTCGTACTCGAAGGGCGCGGTCGCGTACGTCGCGCCGAAGTGCGCCGCGTTCGCCAGCAGGATCGACGCGATGAAGGGCTTCACCTGCACCTCGCGGCGCATGTCCAGCGGCGCGGTGTGCACGACGACGCCGGCGAACTGGAGCTGCCACGGATCGAGGTGACGGGTCGCGTAGCTCAGCGCGGACAGGCCGCCCATCGAGAAGCCGACCGCGTACACGCGGCGGTAGTTGAACGGGATCAGCGAGTAGAGCACGTGCCCCATCGCCTCGAGCGAGTCCTGCGTCTGCGGGCAGGCGTAGTTCGTGTCCGTCAGGCCGTAGGGCGCGACGAGCAGCCACTGGCGCGCGCTGCACTCCCACGCGAGCGAGCTGTTGAGGAACACGTCCTTCTCGCTGACGCCGAAGGAGTGGAAGCCGAAGACCGCCGCGCGGTTCGACCAGGGCTGCGCGTAGAAGCCGGCCGGGATCTGGATCAGGAGCCGCTCGGCCAGCGTCGGGCTGCCCGACTGCGGCGCGCGGATCACGACCTCGAAGGTCGGGTCGCCGGTGTAGCTGGGCACGCTGCGGTAGCGCGTGCCGAGCGGGCCCTGGTACCACGGGCTCGTGCCGCCGGTGGCGGGCACGGCGACGGTGCCGAGGTCCTGACTCGTCTGGGCCCAGGAGAAGGTCGACTGGCGACGCCCCTCGTCGCCGCCGCGGGCGGCGGGCACGAGCAGGGCGAGGCCGAGCAAGGTGGTGACGACGGTGCGCAGCATGGGGAGCGGCCGCGCCGGGGGAGCGGACGCGGAGCCTCCCCTATCGGCGCGAGCGCGCGGCCGGGCGCAGCCGTTCCGGGGCTTCCGGCGGCGGCCCGGGGGCTCAGGCGAGGTCCGTCGCGTCGGACAGGAAGGCCTCCCCCACGAAGGCGCCCCAGCAGCGCCCCTCGAGGTTGAAGACCTGCACGCGCAGCCCGTCGCGGTCGATCACGACGACGCGCGTGTCGCGGTCCGCGGCGCCGGGCTGCACGACGACGTCGCCGGGGTCGAGCACGCGCCCGGGCTCGCCGCCGCCCTCGGCCAGCACGCGCAGGAGGCGCCCGCCGGGCGCGAGCAGGAGCAGCGCGCTCGCCGCGCCGCCCTGCGCGACCACCAGGCGCCCGTCCGCGCACACGGCCACGGCGTTGGGCTCGAAGCGCGCAGCGCCGAGCACGGGCGCCACGGCGCGGTGGAAGTCGTGGTCGCGGAAGACCTGCAGCCGCGCGCGCCCGGCCTCGCAGGCCCAGACCTCGCGCCCCGCGTCGCCGAGCGCGAGGCCGCGCAGGTCGTGGAAGCGCCCGTCCTGCTCGCCCGCGGGGCGCAGCGACTCGGTGTAGCGGCCCGGGCCGAGCGGCAGCGCCTGCAGCGCGTGGCGGCGCGTGCCGCCGGAGGCGACGTAGAGCACCTGCTCGTCCTCGACGCCGCGCGTGGCGACGTCGACGCAGCGCGCGAGCACGCCGCGCGCGTCGCGCGTGCCGGTGCGGGCGGCCTCGACGCGCGCGAGCGGCGCGCCGACGAGCGAGTAGCCCACCAGCCGCTTGCCGACGCCGTCGGCCACCCACACGCGGTGGTCCGCGTCGACGGCCAGGCCCTCGGCCGAGGCCGGGCCGCCGTCCTCGCCGAGCACCTCGAAGGCGGCCTCGAGCGGCGCGCCGTCGAGGTCGTAGCTCTGCACGCGCGCGTGCTCGGTCTCCGTGCCGACCCACAGCACGCCGGCGTGCAACGCGAGGCTGCCCCTCACGCCGCGCCCTCCCGCGCGAGCTCGACGAGCACGACCTCGGCCGGCGCGCCCACGCGCAGCGGCAGGCCGACGACGCCGACGCCGCGCGAGACGAGCTGCGTCGTCGCGCCGTGCGTGAGGCGCAGGCCGGGGTGCGCCGGGCCGAAGCGGCGCAGGAAGGGCAGGTCGACCTGCACGCCGTGCGTGTGGCCGCTGAGCACCAGCGCGCAGCCCGGGCGCGCGAGGCGCGGGCCGCCGGCCGGGTGGTGGCAGAGCACGACCTCGACGTCGCCCGGCTGCACGTCGGCGCGCGCGGCGTCGAGGTCGACGCGCTTGGCCTCCTCGAGGTCCTCGAGGCCCACGAGCGCGAGCACGCCGGCGCCCGTGTCCACGCGCAGGCACTCGTCGCGCAGCACGCGCACGCCCGCCGCGGCGAAGGCCTCGGCGATGCGCCCCTCGGCGCGGTCGCGGTAGTCGTGGTTGCCGAACACCGCCACGCAGGCGCGCCGCGGCGCGAGGCGCGCGAGGTCGTCCACCAGCGCGAGCGCGTCGCTCCAGTGGTGCGAGACGAAGTCGCCGGTCAGGGCGACGACATCGGGCTCGAACGCGTTCACCGCGTCCACCGCCGCGCGCAGGTCGCCGCGGCCGAGGTAGCGCCCGGCGTGCAGGTCGCTGAGCTGCGCGAGGCGCAGGCCCGCGAGCCCGTCCGGCAGGTCGGGCACGACCACGCGCTCGCGGCGCAGCGCGAGCCGCGCCGGGGCCAGGTGGCGCGCGCGGTACCAGCGCCGGCCGCCCAGCGCCGCGCAGACCACCTCCACGCCCAGCGCGAAGGCCAGGAAGGCGTCGGAGTAGCGGCGGACGGGAGCGCGCAACGTCACGGCGCGCAGTGTACTGCGCCCGCGCGCGCTCCGAGTGCGAGGAGAAGTCTCGCACTCTGCGCGACGGCCGCGCTCGCGGCCGTGCCAAGGGCAGTCTGAGAGCCTGGGAAGCGAATGCTTCGCAGGCTCTCAGAGCTCCATCGTGAACTGGTGCTTGCGCCCCAGGTCGAGGCGCTGCGGCCCGTCGGGCGTCAGCATCGTGATGCTGCCCGCCTCGGCCTCGACGAACAGCCCGTGGTCGTCGAAGGTCAGGACGCCGCGGCCCTCCTCGAACTGCACCATGCCGAGCACGGTGACGACGTTCGCGGTGCCGACGACGCGCATCTGGCCGGCGCGCAGGCGGAAGCGCACGGGGCGCGCCGACTCGACGAGCAGCTGCGTCTTGCGCCCGACGTCCACGGTGCACGAGCCGCCCTCGAGCACGGCCTTGCCGAAGTCCTTCGTGAAGATCCAGCGGCCGGGCAGCACGAGCGGCGGGCCCAGCGCGAAGTCCGGCTCGCGCTCGCCGATCGTCACGCCGCCCTCGGCCGAGAGCATCGTGACCTTGCCGGGCGGGGGGCCGAGGTTCGTGAGCTGCAGGATGACGTAGATCACCACCGCCGGGATCAGCACGATGCGCAGGCGGAAGTTGCGCTTGCGGGGCGTCTTCGAGAGGTCCTTGCCGAGCGCCTTGGCGGCGCGCGCGACGCGCTGACGCTCGGCCATGCGCTGCTCGCGCACGGCGCCGGCCTGCTTGCCGAGCGCGGCGGTGGTCTCGACCGCGTCGCGGTAGGCCGCCATGCACTCGGGGCAGCGCGCGAGGTGCGAGCGCAGCCGCAGCGTGTCGTCGCGCCCCAGCTCCTTCGCCACGTACGTGTGCAGCAGCGGGGCCGCGCCCTCGCAGGTCAGCGCGGTCGTGTGGTCGGGGGCCTCGGGCGTCATGGTCGCGCGGCCAGGACGCCGCGACTCCCCCATCGGCCGGCGCCGGCGATCCCTTGACCGCCGACCGCCGCGCGGGCCCGGAAGCGGGCCGGGAGGCCTACGCGAGCCGCTCTAGCCCCACCTCGAGGCGCCGCAGGGTCGCCGCCGGGCCGAGCAGGGCCATCAGGTCGAACAGGTCCGGGCCGCCGGCCTTGCCCGTCAGCGCGCAGCGCAGGGGCTGGAAGAGCTGCGGGAACTTCAGGTTGCGCTCGCTGGTCCAGGTCTTGGCGTCGTCGCGCAGCACCTCGGGGTCGACGCCGAGCTCGAGGTACGCCTGCAGGTGGTCGCGGTACGCGCGCAGCTCGACGAGCCGTCCCTCGTGCTTGCGCGCGTTCTTCTCGGCCGCCTCGTCGTAGACCACGGCGTCGTCGGGCATGAACAGGAAGTCGATCACGCCCGGCAGCTCCGAGTAGCGCCGGATGCGCTCCTGGCCCACCGCGACCGCGGCGCGGTACCAGTCGGCGCGCGCCTCGAGCTCCTCCTGCGTCATCAGCCCGGCGGCGACGACGAAGGGCGCGCAGTGCGCGGCGAGCTCGTCGAGCGGCTCCTTGTGCACGTACTCGCCGCTCATCCACAGGAACTTGTCGAAGTCGAAGACGGCGCCGGCCTTCGAGACGTTCGCCGGGTCGAAGTGGGCGACGAACTCCTCGCGCGAGAAGATCTCGGTCTCGCCGTCGAGCGCCCAGCCCTGGCGCGCGAGGAAGTTGACCACGGCATCGCGCGAGTAGCCCTGCTCGATGTAGTCGTGCAGCGAGACGGAGCCGTCGCGCTTCGACAGCTTCTTGCCGTTCTTGCCGAGAATCAGCGGAAGGTGGCCGAAGCGCGGCGGCTCGGCGCCC
>JACKHS010000025.1 GCA_020638875.1 Planctomycetota bacterium | reverse complement strand
TCGAGCACTACCTGCAGATGAAGCCGGAGATCAAGTACCAGGTCTACGACCCGGAGTACCTCTCGGTGCGCATCTCCGACGAGGCGTTCAAGCACGAGGCGTGGGATGCGGTCCACCTGATCTCCTCGAACAAGTCACTCGACGATCTGTTCAGCCAGGCCGACCGCGACACCTTCGTCGCCGAGCTGCGCGACTCGCTGGACCCGGTGCTGTTCCCCGCGCACATCGGCTCGGGCAAGCTGCCGCTCGACCACGACGAGGCCAGCGGCCTGCGCCCCGGTCTCTCGGCCGACCGCGCGACCTTCCGTGGCTACTACTACGACCACGTCCTGAAGGTCGACGGCAAGCAGAACACGATGCAGATCGACGACGGCCCGGTGACGCAGTTCGAGCCGGGTGACCCCGACGTCCAGGTGGTCGACGTGCGCGGCAGCGTGCTATACGTCGACTCGGGCGGCCTCACCGGCGGCTACGTCGGCGAGATGAACGTCGGCGTGAAGGGACGCACGTTGCGCGTGCTCCCGACCGGACTGATCGTCCAGTAGGAACATCCTCCCCCATCACCGTGAGCAGCAACGTCAGCCCCGAAGAAGTCGACGCCCTCCTGGAGGGCGCGCGAGCCGCCGCCCTCCCGCGGGTGGCGCGGCGTGACTTCACCAAGCCGCGCCGGCTGAGCCTGTCGCAGCAGCGCGCCATCCGCGCCGCGCTGAACAAGCTCACGGCGAAGTTGGAGGACGTGGTCAGCGGCTGGCTGCAAGGTCCGTACGGCGTCGAGGTCGCCGAGATCGGCGAGACCGGTGCGCACGGTCTGTTCGACGGGCTGGAAGACCCCATCGTCGTGCGCAGCATCGACGTCGCCGGCTCGCAGGGTTGGCTCGTGTGGGAGAACTCGGCCGCCACGGCCGCCGCCACGGTCGCGATGAGCTGCGAGCTCGAGGAGGGCGCCGAACAGCGGCGCCTGACCCCGCTCGAAGCGGGCCTGGTCGGCGACCTGCTCGTCGACCTCGCGCGCGTCATCTGCGGCAAGCTCGGCCTCGGCTTCCGCCCCGGTCCGCTGTCGCAGTCCGTGCGCGGCTTCCTCGCGCAGCTCGAGAACGACGAGCGCGCGGACACGCAGCGCCTGTACGTGCACCTCGCCCTCGACGGCCCCGGCGGCCCGAGCACGCTGCGCTTCTACCTGCCGGGCGTGCTGCCCGAGGTCGAGCAGACCGGCGAGATGCCGGCCGAGCTCCCCGACCACCTCGATCGCCTGCCGGTGGACCTGTCCGCGGAGCTCGGCCGCGTCGAGCTGGACCTCGACGACCTGATGAAGCTCGAGGTGGGCGACGTGATCCCGCTGCCGACCGTCGTCGGCGAGCGGATCAACCTGTGCATCGAAGGACGCCTGGCCGCCAAGGCGACCTGGGGCAATCTGCGCGGCCGGCTGGCGCTGCGCATCGAGAAGATCAACGAGGACCTGTAGGTACCCGACATGACCGACGAGAGCCAAGAGAGCGAACTGGAGCAGGCCATCGAGGACGCGACGCAAGCCGTCGCCGTGCAGGCCAACGAGCTGCCGGAGCTGAGCGACGGCACCCCCAGCGGTGCGCCGCTCGGGCTGAGCGGCGTGATGAACGTGCCCGTACGGGTCACCGTGCGCGTGGGCTCGACGCAGCTCAAGCTGTCCGAGCTCGTGAGCATGGCGCCCGGCTCCATCATCCCGCTCGACCGCGACGCGCACGAACCGGCCGACATCGTGATCAACGGTCGCCTGCTCGCGCGCGGCGAGGTGGTCACCATCCAGGAGAAGTACGCCGTGCGCATCACCGAGGTGCTCTGAGCCTCGGTCGCTCGATCGTTCGCGGGCCGCGGGGTCGCCACGACCGCCGCGGCCCGTTCGTTGACGTGCCGGGAGCCGCCGCGTGGTGCGGGCGACCAGGAGCCCGTCCGTGACGTCCTCCGGCGCCGTCGCGGCGTCCGAGGCACTTCTTCAGCGGGCTGCTAGATCCCGAACGGCAGCGGCGGCGCTGCGGGCGCGCGGCCGCGGAAGCGCTCGGGCGCGAAGAACTCGGGCTCGAACGCGCTGACCGGCTCGCCGAGCAGCATCTGCGCGACGCCCTCGCCCACCGACGGCGCGAGCTTGAAGCCGTGGCCCGAGAAGCCGCTGACGAGGAAGAGCCCCGCGACCTCGGGCACCGGGCCGACGAGCGCCTGCGCGTCGGGCGTCAGCGTGTACAGGCCGGCCTCCGCGCCGAGCACGCGCACGTCCGCGTAGCCGGGCAGGCGGCGAGACAGCGCGTCGAGCGCCCAGGCCTCGAACTCGGGCGCGACTCGGGGCTCGTGGCCCTCCGGGTCGTCGACGCGCGCGTCGCCGTCGTAGCTGAAGCGCCCCACGCGCGCGCGTCCGTGCAACGGCTCGCAGCGCGCGTAGAAGCCGACCTCCGGGTCGATCAGCACCGGGTGCGAGACGCGCGTCCCCGAGCCTTCGACGAGATCGTGGTCGTGCCCTTCGAGGTCGGGGTGCGCCATGGCGGCGTGCAGGGCGTCGCGCGAGAACCAGGTGGTCGCCCCCGAGTCCTCGGGCCCGTGCATGCCGAACTTCGGGTCGTCATGGCCCTGCGCGAGGTGCGGGTCCCTGCTGCACACGAACAGGTGCGCCGTGCTCGTCACCTCGAGCGGGTAGTCGAGGCCGAGCCGGGCGAGCAGGCCCTTCGTCCACGCGCCCGCCGCGAGCACCACCTGCTCGCACTCGACGACGTCCTCCGCCGTGCGCACGCCGCGCACGCGCCCGCCCTCGACGAGCACCTCCTCGACGCGCGCGCCGTTGCGGATCACCGCGCCCTTGTTGCGCGCGATGGCCGTGAAGGCCTCGAGCGTGCGCTCGGCGTCCACGCAGCCCGCGCCGCACTCCCAGGCGCCGAAGGTGCCGTCCTCGATCTCGATGCCGTGCACGAGCTCGCGGATCTCGGCCGCGTTGACGACCGACACCTCGATGCCGATGGACGCCTGCATCTCGACGAGCTCCTCGAGGCGCGCCACGTCTTCGGGCGCGCGGCTCAGCGCGAGCGTCAACACCCCCGTGCGCACGAAGCCGATCGAGCGACCGGTGCGGTTCTCGAAGCCCGCGTAGTAGCGCAGCGAGTCGCGCGCCATGCCCGCGGTGCAACGCGACCCGTAGTACTGGCGCAGCACGGCCGACGAGCGGCCCGAAGCGCCGGCGCCGGGCTCGTCGCGCTCGAGGAGCAGGACCGGCTCCACCAAGGGATCGGTGCGGCGCGCGACCCAGGACGCGATGGAGAGACCCATCACCCCGCCACCCACGATCACCACCTTGGCCCTCATGCGCCCACCTCCTTCGGGGTGCAGGTTCCGGGCGCCCGGCGCGGGCGCCGCGGCGCCATTCTACTCGCCGCGGCGCGACGCCCGCTCGCGGTCCGCGGTGCGCCCCCGCGCGGCGTCCCTCCCGAAACGCAAATGTCCCACCGGGAGGGGATCTCGGTGGGACGTGGAGACCTCGCGGCCCGGGCGACTCTCCCGCGCCGCAGGCAAGAGGGGCCCTCCAGCGCGGGGCGGAGTCTACCGCGAGGTTTCTCCGCCCCCCGTCCGAGGGCGCGCCGTGCCCTGGGTAGGATTTTCGCCCGAAACCTCGCCGACCTCGGCGCACCTCCCAATCGCGATGCTGCCTCCCCGCACCACCCGTCAGATCCTGATCCGCGACCTCCGCGTCGGCGGTGACGCCCCCGTGGCAGTGCAGAGCATGGCCGCCACGCCCACGCGCGACGTCGAGGCCACGCTGCGCCAGGTGCGCATCCTCGAGGAAGCCGGCGCCGACTTGATCCGCGTGGCCGTGGACAGCGCGGCGGACGTCGCCGCGCTGCGCGAGCTGCGTCGGCACAGTGACGCGCGCCTGTCGGTCGACTTGCAGGAGAACTACCGCTTGGCCGAGGAGGTCGCGCCGCTCGTCGACAAGCTGCGCTACAACCCCGGCCACCTGCACCACCACGAGAAGGAGCGGCCCGTCGCCGACAAGGTGGCCTGGCTCGTCGAGGTCTGCCGCCGCCACGCGTGCGCGCTGCGCATCGGCGTGAACGCCGGCTCGATCGCGCCCGAGTACAAGCAGCGCTTCCCCGACGATCACGTGCAGGCGATCGTGCAGTGCGCGGTCGACCACTGCGCGCTCGTCGACGCGGCGGACTTCGAGCACTACGTCGTCTCGATCAAGGACTCCGACCCGCGCCTCGTGATCGACGCGAACGTGCGCTTCGCGGAGGCGCGGCCCGACGTGCCGCTGCACCTGGGGGTGACGGAGGCCGGCCTGCCGCCCGACGGCATCATCAAGACGCGCGTCGCCTTCGAGCAGCTCCTCGCGCGCGGCCTGGGCGACACGCTGCGCGTCTCGCTGACGCTGCCGTTCGACGAGAAGGGCCGCGAGATCGAGGTCGGCCGCGAGATCCTCGCCGACGTCGCCGCCGGTCGCTTCCGCTCCGTGCCGCCGAGCTTCTTCGAGGGGCTCAACATCATCGCGTGCCCGTCGTGCTCGCGCGTCGAGAACGAGCGCTTCATCGAGCTCGCGCAGGAGGTCAAGCGCATCACCGCCGACCTGGCCGACGAGGACCTCACCATCGCGGTGATGGGGTGCCGGGTGAACGGCCCCGGCGAGACCGACGACGCCGACCTCGGACTGTGGTGCGGTCCGTCGAAGGTCAACCTGAAGCAGGGGCCCGAGACGCTCGGCGCCTACTCGTACGACGAGATCCTGCCGGCGCTGCGCAGCGCGCTCGAGCGCCTCCTGCGCGAACGCGCGGGCGAGCCGCGCTGACTCACTCGGGCGACGGCTCGCGGAGCCGCGCAGCCACGAAGAGCAGCGCGCCGCCCAGACTCGCGCGCCACACGAGCCCGAGGAAGGCGCCGTGCGTGGCGACCTTGATCTGGTTGTAGCTGCGGCGGTGCTCGAAGCCGCGCTCGAGCGGCACGTCGCCGAAGGCGGCGGAGGTCACGTGCAGCACCGCCCACACGATCGCCGCGAGCCCCAGCACGAGGCAGGCGCGCGCGAGCCAGGTGCGGCGCTCGCGGTTCACTCGCCGGCGAGGGTCGGCGTGTGCTGGTCGGTCGTCAGCGCCGCGAGCAGCGCGCTCGCGTCGTGGTCGGCGGCGTAGCGCACGTGCACGACCTCTTCGTCGTAGGAGACGGCGGCGCACTCGACGCCGTCGACGGCGAGCACCTTGTCGTAGAGCGTGCGCTCGCAACACGGACCGCACATGCCTTCGATGGCGATGTCGAGGTCGCGGAACCCCGCCGGCGCGTCGCCGCGCAGAGCGTGCGGGACGTCGGCCAGGACGGGGTGGTAGTCGGCCTTGCCGGCGCGCAGGGCCACGCGACCGAGCCAGAATCCGGCGACGAGCAGGAGCAGCAGGGGGATGTGCTTCATGGTGAGGAGCCCCGCCTTATCCCGCGCGACCCGAGATTCGTCAACCCCGGGGCGCGGAAGTCGGGGAGCGCGCGTCGGTCGCCGGGCTCGAGGAGCGGGGCGCGACCGGGGCTCTCACGCAGGGGGCGCGGCGATGGGCGCGCCGGAGGCGCCGAGGGGCTCGCGCCGCGGTCACGGCGCGAGCCCCTCGAGCGGTGAGCCTCAGAACGGGTCGTTGGCGCGAATCACCTGGGGCGGCGGTGCGCTGGCCGGGGGTGGGGCGCTCGCTTGCGCCGCGCTCTGTTCCTCGAGCTCCTCCTCGCCGCCGGGCGGGACCGCCACGCCGCGCGCCTTCAGCACCTCGGCCAGGAGCGGCGAGCGGTCGCAGTAGGCGGCCAGCAGCAGCTCCTCCGAGTCTTCGCCGAGGCGGTCGGCGATGTCGAGGAGGACCTTGTCGGACGGGAAGCGCAGGCCGTGCTCCATCGCCCGGACGAAGGTGTAGGACAGCTCGAGCTTGCGCGCGAACTGGACGCGGGACTCCTTCCCGCGCGCTCGTTTCAAAATGGCTCCAAGGCGCATCATGGTTGGTTACCCCCTAGGGCTAGAAGACGGCACCGGGCGAAGTGCTGGGAACACGACCCCGGGCCCGCTTTCGGCAGCCACTCGTAAGAACAAACGTAACAGAGACTTGTGCTGAATTCCGAAGGTGGGGAAGCGCGCCGTTTCCAGCGTTCGGTAGGGAACCCCGACGGTGCGTGCGCCCCCTCCCCAGCGGCTTGTGGCCGGCGCCGGCGAGGCCCAGAATGCCCGCGCCATGAGCTCCGACACCATCCGCCGATCCTTCGAGGACGCCGCCGCGACGCTGCGCGCCTTCCTCGACGACCCCGCTTGCCTCGAGGGCGTGCAACGCTTCGTCGCGGCCGCTCGCGCCACCCTGGACCGGGGCGGCCTGCTGATGTCCTGCGGCAACGGCGGCAGCATGTGCGACGCGATGCACTTCGCCGAGGAGTGGACGGGGCGCTTCCGTTCGGACCGCGCGCCGCTGCCGGCGCTCGCGTTCTCCGACCCCAGTCACCTGACCTGCATCGCGAACGACTTCGGCTACGACGAGGTCTTCGCGCGCCTGGTCGCGGCCTACGGCAAGCCCGGCGACCTGCTCGTCGCGCTGTCGACGAGCGGCGGCTCGCCCAACATCCTGCGCGCGCTCGACGTCGCGCGGGAACGCGGCGTCACCACGGTCGGACTGCTCGGCAAGGGCGGTGGCGCCGCGCTCGAGAAGGTCGACATCCCGATCGTCGTGCCGGTGGCGACGACGTCCGATCGCATCCAGGAAGTTCACATCAAGGTGTTGCACATCGCGATCGAGTCGGTCGAGCGAGACGTGTTCCCAGAGAACTACCCTTGAACCCCTCACACTTCCAAGATCGGACGCGCTCACAACTTTCACACTAGGGTGTTTTGTTCAATTCGGGGTAGGGCGACCCCGAACCCGACGCACACCCGGCGAGCGCTCCGCGTTCCGATTTGAGGGTTCCTATTTCGCGTCGCCGAGCGTGGCTTCGCGGCGCGCCAATCGCGAACGACGCTCGAGCGTGTCGACCGCACGCACCGCGTATTCCTGCGCCGTGTAGACCTGTTTCATCAACGGTCCGCCATCGCGCCGCCGCGCCATGTCGCCCACGCAGAAGAGTCCGCGCACGCTCGTCTCCGACGTCGCGTCGTCGATCAGCACGTGGCGCGTCTCGGGCGCACCCTCGCCCGCCTCGAGCTCGGCGCCCAGCTCGCGCGCGAGCTCGTTGTACACGCGGTAGAGCCCCAGCGCGACCATCGCGAAGCGCGCGCGCACCACGCGGCCGCTCTCGAGCACCAGGCCGTGCATCTGCGCACCCTTGGCCGCCTCGGTCGCGGGGCCGTCGTCGACGTCGACGATGCGTTCCTCGCACAGCTCGCCGCCGTAGAGCTCGAGCAGGCGGCGCGTCCGCGCGCTGAATGCGGGCGCCTCGCCGTTCGTCAGGAGCAGCGGCCGACCGCGATAGCGTTCGTGCAGCATCAGCGCGATCTGCGCGGTGCCCTCGCTCGCGCCGATCACCGCGACGGGCTCGTCGCGCGTCAGGTGGCCCTCGCAACGGATGCAGTAGAGGAAGCGCTCGAGGTTCGCGTAGGGGTAGATCCACCGCACGTCGTCGAGCACGCGGCCGCTCTTCAGCGTGCGCTTGAGGCTCGGCTGCCGGTCCATCACGCCGGTCGAGAGCACCAGGTCGGGCGCGCGCACCTCCACGCCGCTCGCGAGCGTGACCGCGAAGCCGTCCGCGTCGCGCGCGGCGCTCACGGCGGCCTCGCGCAGGATGCGTGCGGTGGACGTCTCTCCCACGCGCTCGACGGCGTTGTCGATGATGTCCTGCGTGCCGATGTGCAGCGGCTCGGCGCGCAGGGCGGCGCGCGCCGCCGGGTGATCGGCGAGCCGCGCTTCGATGCGCGGCAGCAGCACGCCGGGGTGCACGCCGATCATGTTGTCGACGTTGAAGACGTACTTCCCGCGGCTGCGCTTGGCCGTCCGCGCGTCGCCCAACACCCACGCCACGCGCAGGTCGTACTGCGCCGCGCGCAAGGCCGCCGCCGCGCCGCCGACGCCGCCGCCCACCACGATCAGGTCCAGCTCTTCGTCACTCATGGTCTCGCTCCGTCGTCCGCGCCGCGGAGGGTGCGGTTCGCCGACGGTCGGCCCATGGGACGGGAGCGCTCAGATCGAGTCCAGCCCCCAGACGAACGGCGTGCGCGGCAGCGCGCCGAAGCGCACGCCGAGCGCCGCCTCGAGCTCGTCGAGCCGGTGGCGCTCCGCGCGCGGCGCGAGCACGCACGCGACGAGTTGGTCGATGTCGAGCTCGCTCGCGCCGGCGGGTCCCTCGAGGCGCCAGCGCTCGCCACCGCACGCGGTCCAGACGAGCGGCACGTCCGCGGCGGCGCACAGCTCGTCGACGAGCCGCGCGCCGTCGAGCGGCTTGCCCATGCCGAGCACGCCGAGCGCCGAAGGCGCGCCGAGCGCGTCGAGCCGCGCGCTCAGCTCGCTTGCGGTCACAGGCGCCATCAGGAACAGCGGCTCGTCGCGCGGCTCGAGCAGCGCGCGCACGCACGCCAGCACGCCCTCCGCGTCCCCCGCCCACTCGTGCACGACGCCGTGCAGGTCCCCGCCGCGGCCGAGACACGCGTACGCGTCGACCTCGCCGTCGCGTTCGCGCACGACGACGCGCATGCCGGGCACCGTGTAGAGCGCGACGCTCTCGGCCGCGCTGCGCTCGACACGGGTCGTGTGACCGGCGTAGAGCTCGTGCAGGCGCGTCAGGTCGCCCCCCGACGCGTCGCGCACGCCGGCGCACGCCGGCAAGTGCGACGCGAGCTCGGGCTCGAGCAGGTAGTCGCGCTCGGCGCCGACCTCCGCGTAGCCGCGGCGCTCGTAGAACTCCGCGTCGTCGGCCCACAGGAGCGCGAGCGCGCAGCCGGCCGCGGCGAGCTCAGCCTCGGCGCGCAGCAGCACCGCGCTCGCGAGCCCACGCCCGCGGCGGTCGGCGTCGGTGCACACCGAACCGATCAGGCCGACGCGCAGGCGCCCGCCCGGCAGCACGAGCTCGCGGACGAGCACCGCGCAGCCGGCCGCGGCGGCGCCGGCTTCCTCCGCGACGACGAAGCTCCCGGCGGCGTCCGCACCGAAGACGAGCGGGTACTCGGCCTCGAGCGGCGCGCCGCCGCGCAGCGCCCGGCGCATCACGCCGAGCGCATCGCCGGGTCGCGCGCGGACGACCGTCTTCACGCCGCGTCGCCTCCGGCGGGCGCGGATCGACCGAGCTGGGCTTCGCGATAGGCCTCGAGGAGTTTGTCGCTGAGGGAGAGGGCTTGCTCGAGGGACGCTTGGGCTCGATCGACCGCGCCGGAGAGGTCCTCGGGTCGTTCGACGGTCTCGCTGTCGCGTTGCAGGTGCTTGGCCTGCTGCTGGAGCTTCTCCAGCAACGCCTGGAAGGCCGGGCCGTTCGCGGTCGTCGGCTTCTGGCTCGCGGGCGCGTTCGCGCCGCCGATGCCGCCGACGCCCGCCCGTTGGATGGGGTTGTTCTCGACCATGGCCTAATCAGCGCAGGTAGTTGAGCAGGGAGTTCTGGATCAGGCGCGAGCCGGTGGCCTGCGCCACCTGCAGCGTCTGCTCGGACTTGGTCATCTCGAGCACGACCTGGGCGAGGTCGGTGTCCTCGACCTGCGAGAGCAGGCCTTCGACGTTGAGGCTGAGGGATTCGAGGCGATCACCGCTCGAGAGCAAGCGCTCGGTGTGCGCGCCGAGCGTGCCCAGGCCCTTGAGGATGCGGTCGAAGTTGCGCTCGAACTCCGCGAAGCGGAGCTGCACGCGGTCGACCACGTCCGACGGCGGCAGGCCGTCGCCGTTGCGCAGGTCGTGCGCCGCGCTCGCGAGGACCGAGAAGATGTCGGTGTTGCCCGCGAAGCTCACGGCCTCGTTGCCCGCGCGCCGCACGCCCGTGGCGTCGACGTGCAGCACCGTGCCGGTCGCGGTGTCGAGCAGCTCGAGGTCGGTCTCCGTGAAGGTCAGCGGGCTGTAGGTGCTGCCGTCGAGCGAGATCGAGCCCTGGCCGTCGACGGCCGAGACGCTGTGCGTGTGGTCGTAGGCGCTGAAGTCGAGGTGCAGCTCGGCGCCGTTCTCGTCCGTCACCACGAAGTCGGTGAAGTCGGGGTCGGTCGTGTCGGGGATGTGGTGCGGCAGACCGCCGTCGAGCGTCACGGTGTTCGCGCCGCTGTCGACGACGAGCGTGTGCGCGCCGAGCACGGTGTCCAGCGCGCCGCCGCTCACCAGCGCCAGGCCGGAGCCCAGCGCGCCGACCGTCGCGTCGTGGCGCAGCTCGACGTCGGCGAAGCCCTCGCCCTGCGAGGCCGACGGCCCGAGCGCGAGGCCGGTCAGCCCGGCGAAGTCGACGCTCTGCACGGACGGCGAGCCGAAGATCTCCGAGCCCGGGATGTTCAGCGCGATCTCGGTGCCGAAGCCGATCGAGATGTTCTGACGCTCCTCGTTGCCCTTGTAGTCGACCTTCATGAGCGTCCCCTCGCGGGTGAGCTCGAAGGGCGCCTCGCTGGTCTTGGTGCCCGCGAACAGGTAGCGGTCGCCGAGCTTCGAGTTCGCCACGTCGACGAGCTTCTCGAGGATCAGCTCGATCTGCAGGCCGATCGCCTCGCGGTCGGTGGGGTTCATCGAGCCGCTCATCGCGGTGACGAGCAGCGAACGCGCCTCGCTGAGGATGCCGGAGGCTTCCTCGAGCGCCGAGGTGCTGGTCTCGAGCACCGGCTGGCCCGCGTCGACGCTGTCGCGGAAGCGCGAGAGCTGCCCGATCTGGCGCCGCATGGACATCGCGCGCGCCGTGCCGACGGCGTCGTCCGAGGGGCGCAGGATCGACTTGCCGGTGGCCACGCGCTCCTGGGCCGTCGCGAGCTTCAGGAAGTTCAGCGTGAGGCCGCGCGCGACGAGGCTGAACGTGCTCGTTTGGGTAGGTCGGATGGTCATGTCTAGATGAGCGAGAGCAGGTCGCCCGAGAGATCGTTCAGGACTTGGATGTAGCGCGAGGCCGCCGCGAAGCTCTGCTCGTAGCGGATCATGTCCACGAGCTCCTCGTCGACGTTGACGCCCGAGGTCTCTTCGCGGCGCTGCTCGAGGTTCTGGAGCAGGAACGTCTCGACGTCGAGCGCGGTGTTCGCGCTGGAGATGTCGAAGCCGACGTCGCTGACGACGTCGCCGTAGAAGTCGCCCAGGCTCTCGCCAGCCAGCCCCTTCACGCCGTTCGACTGCAGCTCCATCAGCGCGAGCAGCGTCTGGTTGTCGCCCGCCGCGCCGGTGATACCGGCCGCGATCTGGTTCGGGTCGACCTCGAGGTCCTGTCGGATCGCGATGTCCTCCGCGCTGGTGCCGGTGAAGAACGCGTTGAGGCCGACGGCGGCGAGCACGTCCGACGTGTCGGAGTCGGAGATCAGCTCGACGCGGAAGGAGTCGTTGTGCGTGGCCGAGAGCGTGCCGTATCCGAAGGACACGCGGATGCCCGCGTCGACCTCGAGCTCGGTGCCGGGCTGGTAGGAGTCGCCCACGTCGAGCGTCGCGACGAGCTGGCCGCTCGCGCTGTAGACGTCGACCTCGAGCCCGGGCGTGCTGCCGATGACGCCGTCACCTTGCGGGACGAAGGTGAAGTGGCCGTTGGCCGGGCCCGTGTACGCGCCGGAGATCGCGACGCCGACGCTCGTGTCGTGGCCGTTGACGGTCGTGCCGGCGGTCCAACCGAGCCCGGGGAGGGCGGTGCCCCCGCTGACGGTCAGGCTCGCGGCGGCGCCCGAGGCGGCCGTCTGGACGTACAAGCGCTCGCCGACGACGACGGCGCGCAGGCCGTTGGCCTGCATGTCGGGGTCGGCGTTGAGCACGCTCGCCAGCTCGTCCGCGGTGGCCTGGGCGATCTCGGTGAAGTCGTTCTGGTCGAGCGTCAGCGAGAAGGTGCTGACCGGCCCCGTCAGCGTCAGCGTGTCGCCGTTCGCCAGCGCGTAGGGTCCGTCGTCGGCCGTGCCGAGCGACGCGTGCGGGCCGCCCATCGTCCCGAACTTGTCGGGCGCGGCGTCCAGCTTGGCGGCGAAGTCGAAGCCGAAGCCCGCGTCGGCGAAGACCTGCAGCTTGCCGAAGCTGTTCAGGTTCGCGTTGACGCCGTCGATCGCGTTGAGCGCGTCGAGCAGGTCGCCGGCCGAGGTCGACACGGGGTCGATGTCGATCGCGTGCTGCACGATCGCGCCGGTGTCCTGCCGGGTCACGTTGACGTAGAGGCGGCCTTCCTGGATGCCGAAGGGCAGCCCGGCGTGCGTCAGCAGCTCGTCGGTGATCGCGCCGTCGCCGTCGGTGTCCTGGAGCGCGTAGGCCGAGGTCAGCGTGGTGAAGTAGCCCGAGAGCGGCGTGCCGGTGCTGTGCAGCCGGTTCATCTCGTAGATGAGGTTCGACGCGAGCTTGTCGATGTCGCCCGTCAGCCCGGGGATGAACTGCTGGCCGACCTGCGACAGGCCGGCGATGGTGCCGCTGTTCAGCTTGAGCGGGACGCTGCTGCCTTCGAGGTACAGCTCGACCGAGCCGTCCTCGTGGGTGACGGAGCTCATCTCGAACCCGCGGCTCGCGCCGACGAGCAGGCGACCGCCGGCGGTCACGCGCACGACGCCGTTCGCGTCCTCGTGGAAGTCGATGTCGACCAGCGCCGCGAGGTCGCGCAGCTTCTGGTCGCGCTGGTCGCGCAGGTCGTTGGCCGGCACGCCGGTCGCCTCGGTCTGCGCGATCTCGAGGTTGAGCTGCACGAGCTCCTCCGACAGCGCGTTGACCTGCTTGACCTGGATGCCGACCTGGTTCGACGTGTCGAAGCGCAGCGACTGCATGTTGCCGGCGAGCTGGTTGAACTGCGTCGTCAGCGCGGTGGCCTTCTGCACGAGACCCGAGCGCAGCACGAGGTCCTCGGTCGAGGCCGAGAGCTCGGAGATGGCGCCGAAGAAGTCGGTCATGCCGCCGCCGAGGCCGAAGCCGCCCGGCTCGCCGAGCAGCGCCTCGACCTCGCTCATGCCGCCGAGCGCGGCCTGCAGCCGGTTGAGGCCGCCGATCTGGCCGACCATGCGCACCTGCAACAGCTCGTTGACCGTGCGCGTCACGACCTCGGCGTTCACGCCGGCGCCGATGTTCAGGCCGCGCACCTGCAGCGCCGCGCTGGCGCTGATGCCCAGCCGCTGACGCGAGTAGCCCGGCGTGTTCGCGTTGGCGACGTTGTGCCCGATCGTGTCGAGCGCGGCTTGCGAGGCGAGCAGGGCCTTGAGGCCCGATTGGAGTCCGATGCTGCTCATGTGTCAGGCCCTCGCGTCGACGAGGCTTCCCGCTTGCGTGGGCTCTGCGCCACCCTCGGCGCCGAGCACGACCTTCAGCACGTCGCGGTTGAGGCGGCGGTGCATGCCCAGGAGGGCGGACAGGCGGCGGTTGCGGCGCGCGACGTCGGCGACGACCTGGCGCAGCTCCCCGCGCAGGCCGCGCAGCTCGTCGCCCTGCGCGCCGAACCGGATGGCGATGCTGCCCAGCGTCAGCGTCCCGGGCGCGACCTGCCAGGCGGCGGCGAGCTGCTCGATCAGGCGCTGGCGCTTCTGCTCGCGGCGACGGTCGCCCTCGAGGTGCACGCGCATGCGCTCGAGCCCGGCCTCGAAGGCGTCCATGTCGCAGCGCGCCACGGCGCCCTCCTGCGCCTCGATCAGCGCCAGGGCCGCGCGCTTGGCGGCGAGCTCCTCGCGCACGTTGGCCGCGAGGTGGTTGAGCACGCTCTGCGCGTTCACTCGGCGAGCTCCTGCGCGCCGAGCGCGCCGTCGAGCTGGGCCTGCTTGCGGTCCAGGTCGGTCTTGACCATGCCGGCGAGGTCCAGGTCCCAGCTCGACGCGAGGTTCGAGCCGAGCGTGGTGTCGAGCCAGCCGTCGAAGGTGTCCGAGCCGACGCCCTTGCCGAAGAAGCCCTCGGGCAAGCCCTTGCGCATCTCCTTGACGAGCAGCGTCGCGATCAGCTCCTCGAACTTCTTGGCCGTCTCGGCGCTGTTCGCGCGTTGCCCGTCGGGGGCGGTGAGCGCGGTCGGGTCGAGCGGGGCCGTCGCGGGCCCGGTGAGGGAACGAGTGGCGTCCATGGCGGCTACATCCGTTTGATCTCGGCCAGCAACGTGCCGGCCTGGGACATGGCCTGGAGCACCGTGATCATGTCGCGCGGCGTCGTGCCGAGCACGTTGAGCACGTCGACGACCTCTTGGAGCGTCACCGCGCCGGGCGCGAGCACGAGCGCGCTGTTCTCTTCCTCGACCGCCAGGTTGGTGCGGTCCATGTTCTGCGTCGTGCCGCCGGAGAGCGGGCCGGGCTGGCTCGCCTCGGGCGTCTCGGCGATCGTCACCGTCAGGTTGCCGTAGGCGATCACGCCCGGCTGCAGGCGCACGTCGCCGCCCATCACGATCACGCCGGAGCGCTCGTTGATGATGACGCGCGCCATGTTCTCGCTGAGCACTTCCTGGCGCAGTATCGTGGCCGCGAACTCGGCGTGAGCCCAGCTCGGCAGGTCCTCGGGGACGCGCACGCGGATCGACTTGCCGTCGCCGGTCGCCTCGGCGAGCCCGGGGTAGAGCGCGTTCACCGCCTCGGCGATGTTGACGACGTTGCCGAACGTGTTGTGCGCGGCCTTGATGTCGAGGTAGATGAAGCCGTGCTCGCTGACGATCGAGGTCGGCACCTCGCGCTGCACCTTGCCGCCGTCCGGCAGCGTGCCGACGGTGACGTGGTTCTTGGTCGCGGTGGCGCTCTCGCCGCCCGCGGAGAAGCCGCCCACGGTGATCGGCCCGGCGGCCGTCACGTAGACGTCGCGGCCCATCATGTCGGTGAGCTCGGTCATGACGAGCGTGCCGCCCTGCAGGCTGGCCGCGTCGCCGATGGTCGAGACGCGCACGTCGATCGTGCGTCCTTCCTTCGTGCCCGAGGGCAGGTCGGCCTCGACCAGCACCACGGCGATGTTCTTGGAGCTCAGCGCCTGGAGGTCGACGTTGATGGTGCGCGTGAGCAGCAGGTTCTGCAGCAGTTGCTTCGCGGCCGAGGCCGAGTCGCCGGTGCCGGCGAGACCGGTGACGAGGCCGATGCCCATCACGTGGTTCTCCTCCATGCCGCGCACGCCCACCAGGCTCGAGACCGGCGTGCGCGTCGCGGTCTGGTTCGTCGTGGCCGGCGCGGGCGCGAAGCGACGCGTGCGCGACCAGCTCGAGCTCGAGCGTCCGCTCGGCTGCGCGGGGGCCTCGATCGACGGCCACGCGGGCAGCACGGTGTTGCCTTGCGCGGCGGGCGCCTCGGCCGGGCCGGCCGCGGCGGGGTCTTGCGCGCCCTGCGGCGCGAGGGCCAAGGAGGCCAGCAGGAGGAGGTTCAGCATGGTCAGGACTCCCGTCGCTCAGAAGGGCCAGAGCCAGACGATGGCGCTGTGGATCACGCCGCCGAGACCGACGCGGTTGGTCGTGTCCGTCGACGGGCCTTGGCCGGTGTAGGAGACCTTCGCGTCGGCGACGAGCTCGCTCTCGACCGTGTTGTCCTGCCGGATGTCGTAGCGACGCACGATGCCGGAGAACTCGATGGTCTTGACCTGCTTGTCGACGCGGATCTCGCGGCGACCGCGGATGACGAGGTTGCCGTTCGGCAGCGCGTCGACGACCACGGCCGTCAGGCGCGCGTTGAAGGCGCCGTTCTTCTCCTGCTTCGCCTCGCCCTTGAAGTCGTCCGCCGAGGACGCGCCGAGGTCGGGCAGCACGCTGAACGCGTTGGGCTTCACGTCGAAGCTCGTCAGCGCGTAGTTCAGGTCGGTCTGGCGCTTGAGGTCGGTCTTCTCCTCGTCCTTCACCGCCTGCGTCTCGCTGATCATGATCGTGACGAGGTCGCCGGGGCGACTGGCGGTCTTGTTGCCGATCAGGCCGTAGGGCCCGCGGCTGGCGTCGTAGATCGAGCCGCGACGCGCTTGGGCGTCGGCCGGCGCGCAGAGCGTCGCCAGGGAGAGGAGCGCGAAGGTCAGGGTGCGGAGGTGCATGGTGCTGAGGGGGAGGTGGGCTAGTTCTGTTGCTCGACGCCCAGGCGCAGCTCGACGCGGCCCTTCTGGGACACGACGGCGGTGAGCTCCTTTCCGGTGTCGACGGTGCGCACGGCGACGACGTCGCCGAGGTAGCCGTCCATCAGGCTCACGACCTTGGTGCCCACGAGCACCTGGCCGTTGATGACCTCGAGCGTGACGGTCTCGCCGCGCTTGACCGCCGGTTCGCGCTTCACGTCGTGCGCGAGCACGGGCATGCCGAGGTGCAGCGGGCGCTTCGCCGTCGCGCCGACGAGCTTGCTCGGGCTGAGCGCTTCGCCGGTGAACGCGGCTTCGATGGCGGTGCGCTGCAGCACGAGGTCGCCCTCGGCGATGCGGCCGCCGAGCGGGACGTCGCGCTTGAGCACGGGCAGCTCGCGGAACAGCGTCACGTCGAAGCCGACCCACACGGTGCGATAGACCGCGCCGTCGATCAGGATCTTCACCGGCACGTTCACGAGCCCGGTGCGCACCTCGGCGCCGCTGGGGTCGGCTTCGAGGCGGCGCGTGGAGCGGCCGGCCGGCACTTGCTCCTCGCTCAGCTCGCGGTGCAGCTTCAGCTCGACGTCCTCGCCGGCCAGCTCGCCCGCGAGCATCTCGCGCGCGGCGGCCTCGAGCTCGGCCGGGCTGATCTCGGCGACGCGCGGCCACACGCGGCAGGCCGACGAGCCTTCGAAGACGACCGTCAAGCCGGTGAACTCGCGCTGGAGCTGCTGCTCGACGCGCCAGCGCTGGATGACGCGGCTGTAGCCGGGAGCCGGCGCGTAGCCGAGCTCGAGCTCGCGCACGCGCTTGACCTCGGCCGTGTCGGCGCCGTCGACGGTCGCGACGTCGCCGAGCGTGAACTCGGAGCCGTCGACGGTCGCCTCGAGCGGCAGGGTCACGGTGACGACCGTCTCGGGCGCCGCCGCGGGAGTGCTGAGGAGGAGGGTGCTGAGGAGGAGGGCGATCATGGCGGCGACCTAGCGGATCATCTGGTTGGTCTGCTGGAGCATCTCGTCCGCGGCCTGCACGGCGCGGCTGTTCACCTCGTAGTTGCGCTGAGCCATGATCAGGCCCACCAGCTCCTCGACGACCTCGACGTTCGAGCGCTCGACGTGGCGGTGGATGATCCGGCCGGTACCGCTCGTGCCCGGGTTCTGCGCGGCGCCGGTGCCCGAGCTGGCGGTCTCGCTGTAGAGGTTGTTGCCCTGGGCCTTGAGGCCCTCGGGGTTGGCGAAGCGCCAGAGCTGCAGCACGCCCGCTTGCGTGCCGACGTCGCTCTCGGAGGTGCGCGTGGTGATCGTGCCGTCCTCGGCGATCGAGACCTCGATCACGTCGGGGCTGATGATCGGGAAGCCTTGCAGCTTGTAGCCTTCGCTGGTGACGACGTTGCCGTCGCCGTCGCGTTGGAAGTGGCCGTCGCGCGTGTAGTAGAACTCGCCGTTGGGGAGCTGGACCTGGAAGAAGCCCTGGCCGTTGATGGCCATGTGGAACGGGCTGTCGGTCGGCATCAGCTCGCCTTGACGGAAGCTGCGCCGCGAGCCCGAGATCTCGACGCCGGAGCCGATCTGCAGGCCGCTGGGGCTCATCGCGTTCTGCGCCGTCGCGGTGCCGGGCTCCACGTACGTCTGGTACAGGAGCGAGCGGAACGTGAGGTCGCTGCGCTTGTAGCCGCCGGTGTTCACGTTCGCGATGTTGTTCGCGATCGTGTCGACCTGCTTCTGCTGGGCCTTCATGCCGGAGGCCGCGGTCATCAGGGCTCGGATCATCGCTTCGCTGAGGAGGAGGGTTCTTCGGAACGCCGAGGAGGAGGCGCGCGCTAGCGGGTGGTGAGGCGCGCGTAGGACTGGTCGATCATCTGCATCACGTTCCGCGCCGACTCGAAGTCGCGCTGGATCGCGATCATGGCCACGAGCTCGTCGATGCCCTGCACGTTGGAGCCTTCGAGCGTCTTCTGGCGCACGACGGCGGCGGAGGGGATCTCGCTGGTGCCTCGCGAGGCCTGGTAGAAGCCGCCGCCGAGCGGCGCGAGCTGATCGGGGCGGTCGTAGTCGACGACGCGCAGGCGGCCGATCGACTTGCGGCCCTGCATCACGTTGCCCAGGCCGTCGACCGTGATCTCCACGCCGGTCGGGTCGAGCGGGTCGCCCTTGCTCGCCCAGGCGACGGGGAAGCCCTCACCGGTGAGCAGCACGCCGGCCTGGTCGACGCGGAACGCGCCGTTGCGCGTGAGCAGCTCGCCGTCAGGGCCTTCGACCGCGAAGAAGCCCGGGCCGTCGAGCGCCATGTGGTAGGCGTTCGCCGTGCCTTGCAGCGGGCCCTGCGAGAAGTCCGTCTGCGAGTAGGTCGCCAGCTCGAAGGTGGTCGCGTCCGCGCCGGGGATCGCGAAGGCGCGCGTGCCCGTGCTCGTGCGCTTGTGGCCGGGCGTCTCGAGGTTCGCCAGGTTCGAGGCGATGGCATCGAGGCGTCGCTCCGAGGCGCGCGCGGCGGTGACGCCGTTGTAGAGTCCGATGTTCACGCCCTCGCAGGAGCAAAGCCGGTGCCAAGCGGCCGAGCGGCCTTGACGACCCTCTGCGGGGCGTTCGCGCGGCGTCGAGCGCGCGCGGACCCTGGAAGTTCTTTCCGGGTCGGGCCTTCCTTTCCGACGCGAACGGCCCGCCCGCGCACGAGAGCGCGCGGGCGGGCCGCGAGTCGGCGCGAGGCCGATCTAGATCAGGTTGACCGCCTCGGCGAGGATCTCGTCCTCGATCGAGATGACGCGCGAGCTGGCCTGGTAGCCGCGCTGCGCCTCGATCAGGCGCACGAACTGCTCGGCCGTGTCGACGTTGGAGTTCTCGAGCGAGCCGCCGACGACCTTGCCGGCCGCGGCGACGTTGCCGCCGCCGAGCACCATCTGGCCGGAGTTCGGCGTGCGACCCCAGAGGCTGTCGCCGACCTCGGCGAGACCTTCTTCGTTCGCGAAGGTCGCCACGCCGACCGCGCCCAGCTCGGTGGACTGGCCATTCGTGTAGAAGCCGCTGATCGAGCCGCTCGAGAGCACGCTGATGCTGGCGAGCTCGCCCGCCGCGTAGCCGTCCTGGCCGGCGACGTACACCTCGGCCGCGGAGCCGAACTGCGTCAGGCCGGTGAGCGCGCCGTCGGAGCCGAAGTCGAGGTGCATGGTCTGCGTGCCGGACGCGCCGTTGAGCTGCACGACGAGCTGGGTGTTCACCGCGCCGAGGCCGAACGGCGCGCCGTGCTCGTCGAACTGCACGCCGGTGATCGGCCCGCTGAGCACGGTTCCCTCGCCGTCGAGCAGCGACGGGTAGACGTTCCAGGTCAGGTCGGCCTGGCGCTCGTACTCGAGCGTCAGCGTGTGCGCGGTGCCCGCCGCGTCGTAGATCTCGGTCGACGTCACGACCACGTCGGGCCCGGTGCCCTGTGTCGTGACCGACGCCGCGTAGTGGTTCCAGTCGCTGCGCCCGGCCTGGCCCAGGCTGTCGCCGATCGACAGCAGGAGCTCGCTCTCGCCGGGCGTCTGCGCCTCGACCAGGAGCTGGCCGGCCGCGTTGAGGCTGACGGTGGCGTCGGTGTAGAGGCCGTTCAGGAAGCTGACGAACTCGTCCACCGTCTGCCCGTCGTAGCCGAGCGACGTCGGCCCGTAGCGGTAGCTCGCGTTCACGGGCGCGCCGTCGGTGTCGACGCCCAGCACGGTGATGACGTCGCCGTTCTGGTAGTCCTCGAGGTTCGCCGGCAGGTCGTTCAGCGTCGTCACGCCGGGGATCAGCGCGACCTCCGAGCCGGTGACGAGCGTGGTCGGGATGCCGAGCGCGGAGGAGAGGTCCTTGCCGCCCTCGCCCGGGTTCACCTTGAGCGTGACCTCCGCGCCGGTGAAGGTGCTGGTGAGCTCGACGAAGCCGCTGCCGTTGACGGTCGCGTTCACGTCGCTGAGCGCGTCGATCGCGGCGGCGATGCTCGCCACGGTCACGCCGCCCGCGGCGCCGTTGACCTCGACGGTCTGCGGCGCGCCGCCGTTGACGACGACCTCCATCGTCCAGGTCTCGCCCGCCGGGATGGCGATCGTGCCGGAGACCGTGCCGGCCAGCGTGGCCGGGTAGCCGTGCTTGAGGCCCGACGCGCCGGTCAGCACCTCGGACAGCGGGCCGGTGACCTCGGCCGGCAGGTTGCCGGCGAGCTCCACCGTCTCGGAGGCCTTGGGCGGGTAGAGCGCGTCGGTGTCGATCGTGATCGCCGAGCCGGTCGGCCCGAGTACGCGGTAGCCGGTGGCGAGGTCGACGAGGCTCTTCGCCGCGTCGAGGCCGAACGTGCCGACGCGTGTGAACAGGTCGAGCGTGCCGTTGGTCAGCGCGAAGAAGCCGCGCCCCTGCATCGCCAGGTCGAAGGTGCGGCCGGTCTCGGTCAGCGCGCCCTGCTGGAAGTTGCGCGAGATGGCGCCGACGTTGACGCCCTGGCCGATCTGCGAGGGGTTCACGCCGCCGAGCAGGCCGGTCGGTCCCTGCGCGAGGCCGAGCGCGCGCGAGAAGTTGTCCGCGAAGCTCACGCGCGAGCCCTTGAAGCCCGGCGTGTTCGTGTTCGCGAGGTTGTTGCCGATGACGTCGATCCAGTCCTGGTGGGCCTTCAGCGACGACAGCGCGGTGAACAGTGCGGTCGACATCCCGGCTCAGCCCTCCGCGCCTTCGCCAGCGGCCGCGGCGGCGGCGCCGCCCGTGATCTCGGTGACGCTCATCAGCGGCACGTCCGCGCCCTCGATGTTCAGCACGGCGAGCCCGTCCTGGATCTTGACCGAGTCCACGGTGCCCTCGAGCAGCTCGCCGGTCGACGGGTCTTCGTAGCGCACGGTCTGCCCGATCAACGAGCTCGAGTCGGTGAGCTGCGACATCAACGCGTTGCTCTGCTGCAGCACGGCGAGCCCTAGGAAGGCGTCGTTGAGCTGCGTCATCTGCTCGAGCGACGAGAACTGCGCGAGCTGCGCGATGAAGTCCTCGTTCGACTGCGGGTTGGTCGGGTCCTGGTTCTGGAGCTGCGCCACCAGCAGCGACATGAAGGCGTCCTTGCCGAGCGACTGCTCGGGGGTCGCGCCGACGGAGGTCGTGGGCGTGGTGGCTGCGCTGATACCGGAGATGTCCATGGCGGCTGGGGGTCAGGCGTAGGTGTCGAGGCCGCTCGCGCGCGCGACGGCTCGGGCGAGCTCGGCGGCGTCGAGGGCGACGGAGGTCTCGGGCTCGACGGCCGCGACGCTCGCGCGCGCACCGTCGGGTCGTGCGAAGTGATCGCCGCGCTCGAAGCCCAGGCCGAGGTCGAAGCCCTCGGCTTCGAGCCCTTGGCCCTCGAACGCGGCGGCGAGCTCGGGCACGTGGCGCTCGAGCAGCGCGAGGGTCTCGGGCGACTCGGCGCGCAGCTCGGCGCGCACGCGGCCGCCCTCGACCTCGAGGCGGATGGACACGCGGCCGAGCTCGGCCGGCGCGAGGTGGATCGACGCGCTGCGCAGCTCGGGGTGCAGCGTCACGCGCAGTTGGCGCAGCACGTCGGCCGCGCGCGCGGCCTCGGCGTCGCTCCAGCGCGTGCTCGGCTCGGGGCGCTCGCCCGGGCGCGTCGGCTGCGGGTTGCGCTGCGCGCGCGCGTCGCTCGTCGCGGCTGCACCGACGGGCGCGGACGCTTGAGCGCGCCGCCTGACGCCGCGGCGACGAGGCGCGGCGCGGCGGGGCGGTCGTGGTCTGGGGGCTGGCGGCGCGGCTGGCGCGAGCGCTACGGGGGCGCTGCGGGCTGCGGCTCGCGGCTGGCGGTCGGCGCCGCGCCGTCGGGCGCGACTCTTCGGCCGCGGCGCGCGGGTCGGCGCGCTCGGCGGGCGCTCGTCGGCGCGCGCGGCATGGGCCTCGAGGCGCGCGCGAAGTCCTCGACGCCGCCACGTTCGGGGCCGGCGGGCCGCTCGGCGCTCGCGCGCGCTCGCGGCGCGCTCTCGCGGGCGCGGGTCTCACGGTCGCGGCGCGTCTCGGCCCCCTGGGCCTGGCGCTCCGCGCGCACGTCCTCGGGGCGGGTGCCGAGCTCGTCCCGGCGGCTGGAGGCGCGGGCCTCGGCGCGGGCGCGCCGGCTGCCGCCGGCTTCGCGCGAGGTCTCGAGGCGCTCGACCGGCACCCCGGTCTCGAGCTCCTGGGCGACGTGCCCGCGGAAGGATCGGAAGGGCGACCGCTCCGTGCCGAGCGGCCGCCCCATACGATCCAAGGAAGGGAGACTCAGGTCGTTTCCCATGGCTGCCCGGAGAGCAAGGCCGGTGCCAAGCGTCGGTCAGAGTCGTAACTAGCCCCTCACAAGCCACTTAGGGCGTCCACCGAGCAGGCGCGAGGCCTCCGCCCGGGCCTCGACGGGCGATCGCTTCGCGGCCCGCCGGAAAGGACGGCGCGCGGAGGGAAGTTCTTTCCCAGCCCCCCGCGGCCCGACGGCCGCCCGCGGAGGGCCCTCCCGGCGCCGTTGCGCACCTCTTCCTTGCAACTCAGGAGGCCCCCCTCTCTATGGAGTCCGCGGTATGCTGCTCTGGGCAGCGTCGGCGCGGCCTTGGGCCCTTCGTGGCCTCTCCCCCGCCGCCCGCGCCTCCCAGGGGCCCTCAGGGCGGGCTCCGCGCTTCCACACATCCCTCCCCCGCCCGGGGAGGGCTCCCCCGACTCCGAGTATCGAGCTTCCCCGTTCCATGCGCATCCATTCCCTCACGAGCCTGGCCCTCACCGGCCTCCTCAGCGCCAGTGCGCTCGCGCAGCACTCGCAGGTCTCCTCGGTCGCCGTCGATCCCGCGAACCCCCAGCGGGTCTGGGTCTGCAACCGCGACAACAACACGGTCTCGCTCGTCGACGTCGGCACCGCCAGCGTCGTGGCCGAGATCGGCGTCGGCGTGAACCCGCGCTCGCTCGCGCTGTCGCCCGACGGCGCCAAGCTGTTCGTCGTCAACCAGCGCGGCGACGTCCCGCTGTCCGCGAACAGCGTGACGGGCTTCCCGGCCAACGCCGCGCGCGGCACCGTCTCGGTGATCGACACCGGCACGCTCGCGGTCAGCTCGACGCTGACCGGCGTGGGCGTCGAGCCCTACGGCCTGGCGATGGCGCCCAACGGCAAGTTCTTCGCCGTGACGGCCTTCCGCAGCGGCACGGTCAAGCTCTTCCGCACGAGTACGCAGGCGCAGATGGCCTCGCTGCAGTACGACAACAACCTGAGCATGCTGCCGGTCGGCGTGACGGTGGCCGACGCCGACGCGAACCACGACGGCATCGCCGACCTCGGCGAGCCGCGCGGCTTCGTGATTCGCTCGGACTCGGCGCGCATGTACGTGACGCACAACCGCTCGCCGTACGTGTCGGTGCTCGACATCGCGCTGGACGGCACGGGCAGCCCGACCGGCATCACGCTGGCCGGCAAGATCGACCTGAACGAGTACCCCTACGACCCGTTCTACAACCCGACGAAGGTGCAGGTGCTGCAGAGCCAGGGTCTGCCGCGCTTCCTGGAGGACATCGCGCTGTCGCCCGACGGCACGCGCGCGCTCGTCCCGCACGTCCTGCACAACATCAACCACGACGTCACGCACTCGTTCGGGCCCGCGCTCGCCGGGGACTTCGCGAACCGCGTCTACCCGGCGCTGACGGAGATCGACACGGCGGCCGACTCGTACGCGCAGCCCGGTGACGCCTCGCGCCGCCTGCACCACGAGCTCAGCGACACGCTGACGCCCGAGGGCTTCGCCTCGTACGGCGACGCCCACGTCATGGCCAACGGCAACGCGGTCGTCCTCGGCGGCGTCGGGCACCCCGTGCTCGGCGGCACCCTCGAGTTCACCGTCGAGGGCATGAACCCCGGCGACACTGCGCAGATCGTGATCGGCAGCTTCCCGGTCGACGTCCCCGCGGGCGCGGCCGGCCACGTGTACGTGAAGCAGCGCTTCGTGTTCTCGCCGGCGACCAACCGCCTGCAGATCCCGATCCCGAACTCGGCCCACCTCGGCGGCGCCGTGCTCGTGGCGCAAGCCATCGTCACCGACGGCACGACGAGCGAGGTCGGCTTCTCGAACGGCGTGCGCTTCCGCATCGGCTCGAGCGCCACGGCGGCGAACGTGCTCGGCTACCGCGCCGGCCAGCCCAGCCGCGTGCTCTACAACGCCTCGGGCGACCACGCGCTGATGCTGAACCGCGGCTCCGAGGACCTCTTCCTCTTCGAGGTCAACGGCTCCGACCTGACGCTGGCCACCGTGTGGCCCGAGCGCATCCAGTTCCAGGAGCGCGCTCCGCTCGACACCACCACGCCGATGGGCGACCTGCCGCTCGGCATGGCGATGGTCGAGGACCTCTCGACGGTGAACGACGACGCGCTGCTCTACGTCATCAACGAAGGCACGCGCACGCTCTCCGCGCTGCGCGTCGACTTCGGCGCGAACGCGATCGTGAAAGTCGCCGACCAGATCCCGACCGTGACCGGCGCGGACGTCTTCACGCAGTCGCAGATCGTCGGCCAGGAGCTGTTCGAGGACGCCTCGCGCGCCCAGACGACCGGCAACTTCAACAACTCGTGCGCTTCGTGCCACTTCGAGGGCGGCGGTGACGGCAACGTCTGGCAACGCCCCGCGGGTCCGCGCTCGACCATGCCGGTCTACGGCGGCTCGCTCGGCACGGGCCTGATCCTGTGGAAGGGCGTGCGCCTGAACATGGGCGAGACCGGCCCGATGTTCGGCGGCGAGAACGGCGGCAACGGCCAGCTCACCGACGCGCAGCAGAAGGGCCTCACGGACTACCACGAGGTGATCTCCCCGCCGCTGAACCCGAACCTCGACGCCAACGGCAACCTGACCGCGACGGCGGCGTTCGGTCGCGACCTGTTCTTCGGGACGAACGACACGGGCCTCAACCCGACGAACCGCACGGCCAACTGCTTCGAGTGCCACAAGAACGTCGAGACGAACCCGAACTCCAACCCGGGGCCGCGCTTCTTCACGGCCGACTTCGTGCACCCGCTGCTGATGGACGAGGCCAACCTCCAGGCCCTCGACCCCGACTGCTTCTCGCTGCAGGAGAACATCGTCGCGCTGAACATCCGCACGGTGAACTCGGGCTGCAACGTCGACATCGACCACAACGGGCAACCCGACATCGACCGCAACGGCGACGGGTACGACGACCGCGAGTCCTACGCGATCATGAACGCCGACACGAACGACGACTTCCGTCGTGACGACGGCAACAGCTACATGTGCCCCTGCGACCCGCTGCTCGACCCGAACTGCGACGCGCAGAACCCGACGCGTCTGTTCACGCGGCAGATGACGCACTTCTCGATCCCGACGAAGCTCGGCGTCTACTCGACGGGTCCGTACTTCCACGACCACTCGGCCCTGAGCCTGCGCAACCTCCTGGACCCGGACTCGCAGATGTTCGGCACCCAGTACGGTTCGCCGGCGCACGTGGCTGCCGGTCACTCCGCGAGCCCGACGCTGTTCAAGCTGTACAACGACGTCCACGACGTCCGCGGCCACGAGCAGTTCTTCCAGGGCATCTCGAAGGTGCAGCAGACGCTCGCGAGCACCAACGCCGACGCCGACATCGAGGCGCTGCTGGCCTTCATCCAGTCGCTCTGATCCGCCGACGGCTCGACGAGGCCCCCGCTCCGCGCCCGCGCGGAGCGGGGGCCTCTGCATGCACGCGCGCTCGCGCGGCGCGGCCCGCACGGCAGGCTCCGGGCTCGAGCTCCCCGGCCGAGCCGGGCGCGCGCCGAAGCGACCTCCACGGTCGGCGCGTCGCCGCGCTGCGCCGGCGCGCGCGCGCCTTCGCTGCGCAGGGTCGCAAGCGATCCTCGGGCGGCGCGAAGCGGCCCGGCGCCGCGGGGGTGAGCCGCCCCCGGATCCGGGCTACAATCGCCCTCCGGCCCACCGACCGCAGGAGCACCGCCATGACCGACACGACCCGCGACGAGCTGATCTACGACTGGAACGCGCCCTATCCCGCCGTGGACTTCGAGGTTCAGTTCGACGACGAGACCCTGCGCGACGGTCTGCAGAGCCCCTCGGTCACCGACCCCGACCTCGACAAGAAGATCGAGCTCGTGCACCTGATGGACGAGCTCGGCATCCACACGGTGGACGTGGGCCTGCCCGGCGCGGGCGATCGCGCGCGGCACCACATCACGACGCTGGTGAAGGAGACCGCCAGCCTGAAGATCACCCCGAACGTCGCCTGCCGCACGGTCATCACCGACATCGAGCCGGTGGTCGACATGGTGCAGGCGACGGGCGTGCCGATCGAGGTCTGTGCGTTCATCGGCTCGAGTCCGATCCGCCAGTACGCGGAGAACTGGAGCTTCGAGGACATGCTCAAGCTGTCACGCGAGGCCATCGAGTTCTGCGTGAAGCACGACCTGCCGGCGATGTTCGTGACCGAGGACACCTCGCGCGCCCACCCCGAGCAGGTGCGCGCCCTCTACACGACCGCGATCGAGGCCGGCGCCAGGCGCGTGTGCGTCTGCGACACGTGCGGGCACTCGACGCCGATGGGCGCGAAGGCCGTCGTGCGCTTCGTGAAGGAGCTGATCGACGAGCTCGGCGCCGACGTCGGCGTCGACTGGCACGGCCACCGCGACCGCGGGCTGGGCCTCATCAACACGCTGGCCGCGCTCGACGCGGGCGCCTCGCGCCTGCACGCGACGGCGCTCGGCGTGGGCGAGCGCACGGGCAACACCGAGATGGACCTGCTGCTCGTGAACCTGCGCCTCAACGGCGTGATCCACAACGACCTGTCCAAGCTCGGCGAGTACTGCGCGAAGGCTCACGAGGCGATCGGCATGCCGTTCCCGGTCAACTACCCGGTCTTCGGCCCCGACGCCTTCGAGACGGGCACGGGCGTGCACGCCTCGGCCGTCGTGAAGGCGCTGCGCAAGGGCGACACCTGGCTCGCGAACCGCGTCTACTCGGGCGTGCCCGCGGACCTCTTCGGCCTCGAGCAGAAGATCATGGTCGGCCCGATGAGCGGCAAGTCGAACGTGATGTGGTTCCTCGAGAAGCGCGGCTACGCGCCGACCGACGCGGCCGTGCAGGGCGTGCTCGACCTGGCGAAGAAGACGCCGCGCCTGCTCAGCGAGGCCGAGGTGCTCGGAGCGGCGGGGCTGTGAGGCGCCTCGCCCTGCTGGCTGCGTCCGCGGCGTTCGCGTTCGTCGCGAGCTGCACGTCGACGCCCGCGGCGCCGCTCGCCCCGCTCGTCGGCACCGAGTGGACGCTCGTCGAGCTCGAGGGGGCGAGCGGCATGCACGCGCTCGACGCGCCCGGTCCGCGGCCGCACCTCGTGCTCGGCGCCGACGCGGCCGCCGCGGGTGAAGCGCCGCACCTGCTGACGGTCGTCGGCTTCGCGGGCGTCAACACGTTCCGCGGCGTCGTCACGCTCTCCGGCGCGGACGGCTTCGCGTGCGGCCCGCTCGCCACCACGCGCAAGGCGGGCCCGCCGCCCTCGATGCAGCTCGAGAACGACGTGTTGAAGCTGCTCGGCGCCACGACGCGCTACCGCCTCGACGGCGACGGCCTCACGCTGCTCGCGCCGGACGGCGCGCTGACGTTCCTGCCCGCCGCCGCCGAGTGAGCCGGCGCGGTGGCGCGCGGCGAGCCCCCGCGGGCCCCGACGCGCCGCTCCGGTTTCTCCCTGCGCGCCTCAAGCGGCCTCCCCGGTCGGTCGAAAAGCCCGTGTCCACGGGGAAAACGGGCCCCGTGCAGACGACGAACCTTGGGGAGGCTCGGCATGGGGAAAGCGAGGTGGCAGTGGGTCGCGCTGAGTTGCGCGGCCCTGGGGCTCACGAGTTGCGCGGAGCTGCAACAAGCGCTGCGCATCGGTTCGGGACCTGACGCGGGCATCGAGGAGGTCGACACGCTGCTCGGCCGCATCGAGCTGGTGTACGTCGAGTGCGAGCGCGCCGAGCTGTGCGTCGCGCAGGCGACGACGCGACTGCACGCCCTGGTGCGCGCGGACTTCGACGCCGACCCGACCGAGAGCTTCGCGTCGTTCGACGAGGCCATCCGCGCCAGCGAGGTGCAGGCCGACCTGCTCGAGTCGAGCGTGAGCTACCTCGAGAAGACGGCCAACGCCTTCTTCCGCGGCTGGGAGGAGGACCTCAAGGACTTCCAGAGCGAGACGCTCCGCGAGCGCAGCCGCGCGCGCCTCGAGGAGACGCGCGAGCGCTACCGCGCGCTGACCACCGAGGTGGGACCGGCGGTGCCGGTGCTGCGCGGCTTCAACACCGCGTTGCGCGACCAAGCGCTGTTCCTCCAGAACGACTTCAACGCCGCCTCCGTGCGCGCGCTCTCGGGCGACGTGCGCGAGGCCACCGACGTCGCCAGGTCGCTGACCGAGCAGTTCTCCACGGCGCGCGAGGCCGCGCGCACCTACGTCGAGCAGGCCGCCTTGCGCGGACAGATCGACGAGCCGCGCGACGAAGTCGCCGCGCGTCGCTGAGTCGCCGGGGCGAGGGGGCGCGCCGTCCGGGTTGGCCCCAGGAGGGAGGAGCGCAGGTCGCAGGAGAGGCGGTCGACACGAGGGAGTTGCGCAGCGAATGAGCCACGGCACGAGCGAGCGGAGGATGGAGCGTTGAGCTGGGCGTTGCTCCTGCTGCTCACGGGCGCGCTGGCCTTCGCGCTGGCCGTCGTGCTCCGCCGCCGCGAAGAGCTCGTCCGCCTGCGCCGCACGCTCGCCGAGCGCGAGCACCGCCGCGACCTCGAGGTCGAGACGCCCACGCAGTTCCAGCACCCGGTCGTCGACCTCTCGCGCTGCATGGGCTGCGCGACCTGCGTCGCCGTCTGCCCGGAGACCGGCGTGCTCGAGATCGTCCACGGCCAGGCCACCGTCGTGAACGGCGCGGGCTGCCTGGGCATCTCGGCCTGCGAGCGCGAGTGCCCGGTCGGCGCGATCACCGTCACCATCAAGAACTACGAGAAGCGCCCCGACATCCCCGCGCTCGAGCCCTCGCGCGAAGCGGTGGGCGTGCCGGGCGTGTTCCTCGCCGGCGAGGTGACCGCGCAGGCGCTCATCCGACCGGCGATCGAGGCCGGCAGCGCGGTGGCGCGCGAGGTGGCCGCGCGCGTCGCGAGCGCGCCGCGGCCCGAGCGTGCGCTCGACCTCGTCGTCGTCGGCGCCGGCCCCGCGGGGCTCGCGTGCGCGCTCGAGGCGCGTCAGCAAGGCCTGCGCTGCGTCGTGCTCGACCGCGAGCAGGAGCTCGGCGGCACCGTCGCCACGTATCCGCGGCGCAAGCTCGTGCTCACGCAACCGGTCGACCTGCCGGGCCACGGCCGCCTCACGCGCACGAGCTACGAGAAGGAGGAGCTGATCGACCTGTGGCACGAGCTCGCGCGCGACCACGGCCTCGAGGTGCACGGCGGGCGCGAGTTCACCGGGCTCGCGCCGACGCAAGGCGGCGGCTGGCGCGTCGAGACGCGCGATGCGAGCTACGAGGCGCCGTACGTGTGCCTCGCCATCGGCCGGCGCGGCACGCCGCGCAAGCTGGACGTGCCCGGCGAGGAGCTCCCGAAGGTGTGCTTCAGCCTGCTCGACGCGCGCGCGTACTCGGGTCGGCGCATCCTCGTGGTGGGCGGCGGCGACTCGGCGGTCGAGGCCGCGCTCGCGCTCGCCGAGCAGCCGGGCAACGAGGTCACGCTCTCCTACCGCCGCGGCGAGCTGGTGCGCCTCAAGGCGCGCAACCTCCAGCGCTTCGAGCGCAGCGTCGCGGCCGGCAAGCTGCGCGCGCTGTTCCACTCGGACGTGCTCTCGATCGAGGCCGACCGCGTGCACCTGCGCGTGCGCGCCGACGGCGTCGAGCGCGTGACCGCGCTGGCGAACGACGACGTCTTCGTGCTGATCGGCGGCACGCCCCCGGTCGAGCTGCTCGAGCGCGCGGGCGTGTCCTTCGATCCGTCGTTGCGCCCGCCGCCGCGCGCGGTGCTCGAGGAGGGCACCGGCATCGTCAACGCGCTCGCGGCCGGCCTGGCGCTCACGGCGCTGACGCTGGCGTTCGCGCTCTGGAACCTCGACTACTACGGCCTCGCGACGCACGAGCGGCCGACGCACGACAAGCACGCCTTCCTGCGGCCGGGCCAGGGCCTGGGCCTGTGGCTGGGCGTCGGCGCGGCGCTGCTCGTCGTGGTGAACCTCGCCTACCTGCTGCGGCGCTCGCCGCGCGTGCGCTTCGCGTGGGGCAGCCTGCGCGCGTGGATGACGAGCCACGTCGCGACCGGCATCCTCGCGTTCTTGTTCGCGCTGCTGCACGCCGCGATGTCGCCGCGCGACTCGCTGGGCGGTCACGCGCTCACCGGGCTCGGCGTGCTGCTCGTGACGGGCGCGGTCGGGCGCTACCTGTACGCGTTCGTGCCGCGCGCCGCCAACGGCCGCGAGCTCGAGCTGCGCGAGGTGCGCGCGCGCCTCGCGGCGCTCGTCGCCGAGCGCGACGGCGGCTTCGAGGAGCGCGCGCGAGCCGAGGTGCTCGCGCTCGTCGAGGGCGCCCAGTGGCGCGCCGGCCTGTGGCAGCGCTTCGCCGGCCTGTTCGGCGAGACGCGCCGGCTGCGCGCCGGCCTGCAGCGCATCGAGCTCGCGGGGCTGCGCGAAGGCGTCTCCGCCGAGCGCGTGCACCAAGCCGCGGTGCTGGCGCGCCGCGCGCACCGCACCGCGCTGATGGCGGCGCACTTCGAGGACCTGCGCGCGCTGCTCGGCACGTGGCGCTACCTGCACCGCTGGGTCGCGCTCCTGATGGTGCTGCTCGTCGCGCTGCACGTCGTGTACGCGCTGTCGTACGGGTCGCTGCTCGGAGGGGGCGCGTGAAGCTCTCCCTGTCGCAGCTCGCCATCGCCGTCGGCTCGCTGACGGCCGTGCTCACCGTCGCGGTCGTCGACGCGCGCCGCCCGATGCCCGGCGCGCTCTCGGGCTCGCACGAGGCCGTGGCCGAGCTCGCCGGCGGTCAGGACTGCGCGCTGTGCCACGGCGGCGTCTTCGCCGGCCTCGCCGACGCGTGCCTCGAGTGCCACGAGCTGATCGGCGAGCACGGCGAGACCGGCCGCGGCCTGCACGGCACGCTGGGCGCCGAGCGCCTCGACCAGTGCGCCTTGTGTCACAGCGAGCACCACGGCGCCGGCTTCGCGCTCGTGAACCGGCAGAGCTTCGCGCAGGCCGGCACCGCCGGGCCGGACGAGTTCGACCACGAGCTCGTCGGCTACGAGCGCCGCGGCGCGCACCTCGAGCTGGCCTGCGTCGAGTGCCACGTGAACGCCGAGACGCCGGTGCTCGTCGAGGGCCAGCACCGCTTCGTCGGCCTCGACCGCTCGTGCGCGAGCTGTCACGACGACCCGCACGAGGGCCGGCTCAGCCAGGACTGCGCGCGCTGCCACTCGGAGGACTCCTTCGAGGTGCAGGCGTTTGCCGGCCACGAGGCGTGGCTCGCGCTCGTCGGCCCGCACGCGGCGCTCGGCTGCCGCGAGTGCCACGCCGAGGGCGACGCGCACGCGCTCGAGCTCGTGCTGCCCGGCGCCGCGGACCGGCGCGAGTGCACGGCCTGCCACGAGTCGCCGCACCGCGCGAGCTTCCTCGAGGCGCTCGGCCAGGACTGCGGCACCTGCCACGCGGCCGAACAGCTCCACTTCGACGTGGCGCGCGAGAGCTTCGGTGCCGCCGACCACGCGCGCGGCACGGGCTTCGCGCTCGACGCGCCGCACGCCGAGGCGAGCTGCGCGGACTGCCACGCGGCCGAGCAGGGCGACTTCGCGGCGCAGCACCCCGGGCGCGACGCCGAGACCTGCGCGGCCTGCCACGCCGACCCGCACCGCGCGCAGTTCGCCGACGCGGCGGGCGTGACGGACTGCCGCGAGTGCCACGCCCGCGAGCGCTTCGCGCCGCACCTCGTCGACGTCGCGCTGCACGCCGAGCGCGCCTGGCCGCTCGAGGACAGCCACGCGGCGCTCGCCTGCGAGGCCTGCCACGAGCAGGACGAGGACGCGCCGCGGCACTTCCGCGGGACGCCGCGCGCGTGCACCGCCTGCCACGCCGACGCGCACCGCGGCTTCTTCGAGCGCCGCGCCGTGGTCGACGGCCGCTCGCGCCCCGAGGACTGCGACGCCTGTCACCGCGCGACGCACTTCGCCGACGTGCCGGCCCAGGCCTTCGACCACGGCGCGCGCACGGGCTTCGCGGTGCGCGGCTCGCACGAGCAGAACGGCTGCGAGAGTTGCCACGCGCCGACGCCCGCGCCCGACGACGCCGGCCGCAGCTTCGGACGCGCCAACGCGCTCTTCGCCGTCGCCGCCGGCTGCGAGCGCTGCCACACCGATCCGCACGGCGACGCCTTCGATCGCGACGGCCTGCCGCGCGCGGTGGACGGACGCAGCGACTGTGCGCGCTGTCACGACGAGCTGTCGTTCCGCTCGCAGCCCTACGGCTTCGACCACGGGCGCTGGACCGGCTTCGCGCTCGAGGGCGCGCACGCCGCGGCGCGCTGCACCGCGTGTCACGAGCCGCTCGTGCGGCCCGACGTGCACGGGCGCACGTGGCAGCCCGCGCGCGGCACGTCGTGCGACGCGTGCCACGGCGATCCGCACGCGGGCCAGCTCACGCAGCCGGACGAGGCGGGCGACGCCGCGCGCTGCGACCGCTGCCACACGGTCGGCGAGCGCTTCGAGGCGACGCTCTTCGACCACGACCTGAACTCCTCCTTCCCGCTCGAGGAGCACCACGCCGCGCTCGACTGCGGCGCGTGTCACAAACCCGAGACCATCGCGGGCGTCCGCGTCGTGCGCTACAAGCCCTTGGGCAAGGAGTGCGTCGACTGCCACGGCGTCCAGGAACGAGCGCTCTTGAGGCGCAAGCGGAGGAAGCCGTGAGAGGAGCCGTCTGGTTCGTGGTGTGCGCCGGGCTCGCGGCGCGGGGGATCGCCGCGCGCGCGCCGGAGTCCGGCGCGCCGCAGGGACAGCAAGCACCCGCCGCCGAGGAGCGCGTCTCGCTCGAGATGCGCGTCGTCGAGGTGCGCGAGGACGGCCTCGTCGTCGTCGACCGCGGTCGCGTGGACGGCCTCGCGCGCGGCGACTTCGTGCTGTTCCGACCGCTCGGGGGCGGGAGCGTGCGGGGGCGCGTGATCTCGGCCGACGAGCGCCGCGCGGGCGTGCAGCTCGACGAGCGCGACGTCGTGCTCGCGCTCGGCACGCGCGGCGAGACCGCCGTACCGCGGGCGCGCCTCGCGCCGCGCCCGGTGCCGGTCGTCGAAGCGCCCGCCGAGCCCGCCGCGGAGCCGAGCGACGAGCCCGAGCGCTGGGAGCGCGGCGACGACGGCTGGACCAGCGATCAGCCGCTGCTCGCGCGCGTCGAGGCCCTGCGACCGGAGCAGCGGCCGCGGCGCGTCTACGGGCGACTCTTCGTCTCCGCCGACGGCGGGTGGACCTCGCAGGTCGGGCGCTCGGACGTACTGTTGCGCACCGGCGGCGACGTGCTCGTGCAGAACCCGTTCGAGCGCGGTGGCGAGCTGCACGTCGACGCGGAGCTCGACTACCGTCGCGCCGACCGCAACGACGCGAACCCCGACGAGGACGCGCAGCGCCTGCGCATCAACCGCGCCTCGTACTCGTGGGGCGGCACGCGCTTCCAGAAGGTGCGCCAGGAGGCCGGGCGCTTCCTGCAGGACGGCGTGCCCGAGTTCGGCGTGCTCGACGGCTACGAGTACGGCCGGCGCCTCGAGAGCGGCGATCGCTACGGTGCGAGCGTGGGCTTCATGCCCGAGCCGACGCCGGAGTTCGAGTCCGGCCACGACTTCCAGGTGTCGGGCTACTACCAGTGGGTCAGCGACAAGCGCGAGGAGCTCTCGGCGACGGCGGGCTACCAGCGCAGCTTCCACAACGGCGCGGCTGACCGCGACCTCCTGCTCGGCAAGCTGCGCTACCTGCCGGGCGAGGGTTGGGACTTCGACGGCACGCTGTGGGTGGACCTGTACACCGGCGGCGACGACGCGAAGGGAACGCCCGTCGACCTGACGCGCGCGCAGCTCTCGACCGGCCGGCGCTGGGACGAGGGCCACGCGCTGACGGTGGCGCTCGTGCACCAGAGCTTCCCCGACATCGAGCGCTACGAGTTCGAGCCGCCGACCGCCTCGCGGCTGGCGGACGACCGCTCGGAGCGGCTGTCGGTCAGCGGCTGGCGCCAGCTCGCCAGCGGCAACCGCTGGCACGGGCACGTCGGCCTGTGGGTCGACCAGGACGATGCGGGCGGCGACCTCGAGAGCGGCTACGAGTGGGTCGACTTCGGTGGGCGCGGCGGGCGCGCGGAGCTCACCGGCTTCGCCGCGCAGGGCGCCTACAGCTTGGTGCTCGGCGCGCGCGCGGCCGTGGGCGGGCAACTCGCGCGCGCGCGCTGGGACCTGTCGTACGAGGTGTCGCAGCACGACCTCGACGGCTTCTCGAGCGACAACGACACGATCTGGCAACACCGCGTGAGCGGCGACCTCGGCCTGTACGGCATGGGCGCGTGGGACCTGCACCTCGACGGCTCGGGCGTCGTGTGGAACGAGGAGCTCTCGCTGCGCGTCGCCTTCTACCTCTCCAGGAGCTTCTGATGAGCACGGCCAAGCGATGGAACCTGGCACAGCGGATCAGCGCGCTGCTCGTCGCCGCGGCGAGCGTCGTCGCGGCGTGCAGCACGACGCAGGGGCCGCTCGGCATCGACCAGCACCGCTGGTGGAGCGGCCTCGGGCCCGTGCTGCCGCACGACGACTTCCCCGCGGACTGCAGCCTCTGCCACGAAGGACAGGGCTGGCACACGCTGCGCGCCGACTTCGAGTTCGACCACGCCGAGAAGACCGGGGTGCCGCTCGAGGGCGCGCACGCGCAGGCCGCGTGCCTGTTGTGCCACAACGACCGCGGACCCGTCGACGTCTTCGCGCGGCAGGGCTGCGCGGGCTGTCACGAGGACGTGCACCAGGGCGGCCTCGGCCAGCGCTGTGCGACGTGTCACGTGCAGGAGACGTGGCGACCGTTCGGTCAGGTCGAGCTGCACCGGCGCACGCGCTTCCCGTTGGAGGGCATCCACGCGAGCACGGCGTGCTGGCGCTGCCACCCGGGCGCGGAGGTCGGCCGCTTCACGCCGACGGATCGCGAGTGCGTGACGTGCCACCGCGAGGATCTCGCCGTCGCGTTGAACCCGGGCCACGTCGGCCTGGGTTGGGTGGACCACTGCGATCGTTGCCACCAGCCGACGACCTGGAGCAACGCGGAGTTCTGAGGGAACACGGGCGGGCTCAAGCGCGACGAGCGCCGGGGCCGAAGGACGAACACGGGAGCGGTCGGGAGGCCGCGCGCACGGGGGCCGCGGCGACAGGACGCCGCGCGCGCGCGCGACCGACGGGCCAGGGGGATTCGACATGGGAAGGAAGGACGCAGGGAGCGTCGTGCGCTTCGGCGCCGCGCTATGGGGACTGTTGGCGCTGGGCTGTAGCTCGGACACCAAGGTGCTGTCGGTCAGCCAGTCGGAGTCGTGCATGCACTGCCACAACGCGTCGTCGCAGGACGACTACGCGGGGCCGGGCATCGAGAACCCGCACCCGTTCGGCGCAGCGAACGAGCTGCGTTGCACGACGTGCCACGGCGGCAACCCCGACGGAGCGGACCAGCTCACGAGCCACGTCCCGCCGCCGCCCGAGATCGGCGACCGCGCGTTCCAGGACGTGAACGCCTTCGCGTGGTTCAACAAGCTCACGCTGACCGGCCTCGACAAGCTCGACGACTACCAGGTCGACGGCGTCACCTACACGGCGCTCGACTACCTGCAGTTCGTGAACCCCGGCGACCTGCGCGTCGTCACGCAGGGGCGCGCGTGCGGCATGTGCCACCAGGCGCACGGTCAGGCGGTGGCCGGCAGTCCGCTCGCGACCGAGACCGGCATCCTCGCCGGCGCGACGTACGCGGCCGGCATCGAGAACCAGGTGACGGCGAGCGTGGGCAAGGACCTCGACACGGCGGCCGACCTCGGCTTCCGCGCCGTCACGGATCCGCAGCACTCCGGCGCGAGTGACGTGGGCTCGGTGACGCAACTGCTCGAGTTCCCCGTCTTCAGCCGGCGCAACGAGTCGCTGCCGAGCAGCCTGTTCAACAACGACGCGTACCTCGAGGGCAACCTCGGCACCGGCCAGAACCCGGACGGCACGCTCGTGACGGGCTCGCCGCTGGCGAACCTGTGGCACGAGATGACCGCCTTCACGTGCGGAGACTGCCACCTCGGGAGCTCCGGCGCGAACAACCGCTACGGCGACTTCCGCTCGTCGGGTTGCAGCGCGTGTCACATGCCGTACGCGCTCAGCGGGCGCAGCGGCAGCCGCGACGCGAACGTGAACAAGGCCGAGCCGCTCGACCCGGACAACATCGACGACCCCGAGCGGCCGCACCTGCGCAGCCACCGCATCGTCAGCACGGCGCGCACCGACCCCGACGGCACGTTCGTGGCGGGCATGGACGACCACACCTGCGCAGGCTGCCACCAGGGTTCGAACCGCACGGTCATGCAGTACTGGGGCATCCGCCTCGACCAGAACCAGGACGTGCGTCGCGGGCGGCAGTACCCGGCCAACCCGGCGAGTTACCGCGACACGACCGACGACCCGCGCCTGTTCGACCCGGCGGTCGGCAACGAGACGTTCAACGGCCGCAACCGCCACCAGTACCTCGTCTTCGAGGACTACGACGGCGACGGTCGCGACGACACGCCGGCGGACGTGCACTACGAGGCGGGCATGGGCTGCATCGACTGCCACGGCTCGGTCGACCTGCACGGCGGCGACGTCACGGGCGCCAGCGGCGACAAGATCAAGAGTCGCATGGAGCAGGCCGTGAAGGTCCGCTGCGAGAGCTGTCACGGCAGCGCCGCGGCCTACGCGCAGACGGTGGCCGGCACCGCCTTCGACGGCGAGGCCGCGCAGATCGCGGTCGACGCCGAAGGCAACCCGCTCGACCACGTCGAGCTCGAGGGCGGCAACTACTGGCTGACCTCGCGCCTCGACGGCGTGCGCCACTTCGTGCCGCAGACGCGCGACACGATCGTGGACACGGGCAAGCTGCACCCGGTGAGCGGGCAGCCGATCTACACGGCGCGCGCGTCCTTCGCGATGGGTCGCGACGACGGCACGCTCGCGACGGGCATCGGGCCGCGCCAGACCGGCCATGCGCCGGCGGGCTTCTCGCACACCGACCGCATGGACTGCGCGACGTGTCACTCGGCCTGGACGAACACCTGCACCGGGTGCCACCTCCAGGGCGAGTACAACAACGGCAACAACTTCAGCAACATCACCGGCGAGCGCATCGTCTTCCGCCAGCGCATCGCGGACTTCGTCTACCAGTCGCCCGTGCCCTTCCAGCTCGGCGTGAACTCGCAGAACGAGATCGCGGTGCTCGCCTCGAACACGGACGCCTTCTTCTCCTGGCGCGACCGCAACGGCCAGGAGTCCGACTTCTACGTGTTCAGCGACCGCAACGGCGGCGGCAACAACCCGGCGGTGCCGTACCCGTCGATGAGCCACAACTCGATGATGGCGCACTCGATCCGCGGACGCGTGACGAGCACCGACGAGGGTGCGCGCAACTGCGTGTCGTGCCACCTCACGACGGACGGTCTGGCGACCTGGGGCGCCGAGTACGACGCGTTCCGCGCGGCGCTCGCCGCGCGCGACTACGGCGCGCTCGACTACGACCTCCTGAAGGACCACTTCGGCAAGAACCCGGGCAACCAGCTCGACTCGCCGCTGTGGGTGCACGCCGTGGCCGGCCTCGGTTCGGGCCTGTACCTGTTCGACGAGAACGGCGCGGCGGTGAACCCGCTCGACCACGACGCGAACCGCAAGGGCGCCGGCGGTCAGGCTCCGGCCGACACCTGGGACCCGGCGCGCGCGCGCCTGGACCTCGACCGCGTGGTCGAGCCGTCCGGTCGCTCGAACGGCGGCAACAAGCACCCGATGGGCGCCGATGCGCCGCAGCCGAGCCTGCGCGACGGCGCGCTCTTCCCGGGCCTCGCCGGTCCGCTCGGCGCGACGTTGGTCGGGCGTCTGACCGATCCGAACTCGGGCATCGTGCTCAACGCTTGGATCGACGCGAACGGCGACCCGCAGGGCGACGCCGCCGGCATCCTCACCAACCCGTGAGCCGCGCGTGGTGCGCGTGAAGCGACTCGCCCCCGCTCCGGCACGCGACCGGGGCGGGGGCGAGCGCTCGGCGCGCGCCGCGCCGTCACTTCGCGTACTTCACGCCGCAGCCGAACGAGCGCGTCTGCGGCACGCTCACCGGCTTGCCGGCGCGCAGCTCGGCGAGCGCCTGGTCGACGTAGTGCGTCGCGCCGCTCTGGTCCTGGTGCGCGCCGGCGTAGACGATCACGCCGCGCTCGTCGAGCACGACCATCTGCGGCGTGGTCTTCGCGTCGTAGGCGCGACCGACCTTGCCTTCGGGGTCGGCCAGGATCGGGTGCGTGAGCTTCCAGCGCTCGGCCGCGGAGGTGTTCTCCTCGCGCGTCGCGCCTTGCTTGCCGGGCGCGCCGGAGTTGATCGCCAGCCACGCGACTCCGTTGGCCGTCGCGCGCGCGGCGGCGCCCTCGAGCGCGCCACCCTCGTGCGCCGCCTTCACGACCGGGCAGCCGGGGTTGAACCACTCGAGCACCACGAGCTTGCCGCGCAGGTCGGAGAGCCGGTGCTCGGCGCCGGCGTAGTCCGTCAGCGTGAAGTCGGGCGCGACCTGCCCGAGCTTGGCCTTGGCCTCGTACTTCACGCCGCAGCCGAAGGGCTTGGTGCGCGGCGTCGCGACCGCGCGACCGGCCGCGAGGTCGGCCAGCGCCGGCGCGACGAGCGAGGCGCCGGACTCGTCCTGGTGCGCGCCCGCGTAGGCGAGCTTGCCCGCGGCGTCGATCACGAACATCGTCGGCGTGTTGTTCGCCTCGTACATGCGCCCGACCCAGCCGCTCTCGTCGAGCAGCACCGGGTAGTCGAGGCCCATGCGCGCGCGCGCCTTCTCGTTCTCCTCGGCGCCGGTGCCTTGCGCGCCGGGTGCGCCCGAGTTGATCGCGACCCAGACGACGCCGCGCGAGCGCGACTCGTTGCCGAGCGTGGCGAGCGCGTGGCCGGCGGCGTGCGCGTCCTGCACGACCGGGCAGCCGGGGTTGAACCACTCGAGCACGACGACCTTGCCGCGCTGCGCGGAGAGCGTGAACGCCGCGCCCTGCGAATCGGTCAGCGTGAAGTCGGGCGCGAGCTCGCCGAGCTCGGCGCGCCACGTGCGCTCGACCTTCGGCTTGGTCTGCGCCGCTTCCTGTGCGGCGGGCGCTTCCTGCGCGCGGGCGAAGACGGGGACGGCGAGAGCGGCGAGCGAGACGAGCAACAGAGTGCGGGACATCGCGGTTCCTCCAGGCGGGGTGGGGCGTTGCGGTGCCACCAGCCTAGCCGGGTTCGAACGCGGCGGCGCCCGACAGCCACCGCAATCGCGGGCCCCGTGCCGCGCGTGCGCTAGCGACTCCCGTCCTCGACCGCCGGCTCCTCGACGGCCGGCGCGAAGCTCACGGAAAAGAAACGCTCGCCCTGCGCGTCGACGACGCGCATCACACCGGAGGCGATGGGCGGCTCGTCCTCCTGGCCGGCGGTGGCGATGAAGTCGACGGCGAACTCGAAGGCGTTGCCGCCCGGGTTGTCGACCACGCGCGTGACGACGAGGTTCGTCTCGAGCCCCGGGAAGAACTCGGCGTCGCGCGCGCCCTTCACGACGATGCGCGCGCGGTACTCGGGCTTCGAGGGCAGCCACTGGAACATCAGGGCCTCGAACTCCGCTTGCGGGCGCGGCAGGCGGGCGAGCTGCGGCGCGAGGCGCTCGGCGTTCGCGGGCTCCGGCGCGCCCTCGCCGCGGAAGACGCCGAGCTCGAGCTCGAGGTCCTTGCTCTGCAGGAAGCACACCTCCTGACACACGAGCCACTGCGCGGAGAGCTTGAAGGTGTAGTGCGCCTCGGGGTCGAGCTCCGCGGGCGCGGTGACCGGCACGAACAGCGCGACCTGGTCCTCGTAGACGAAGCTCGTCACCTCGAGGCCGACCTCGAGGCTCTTCGGCCCGGGGTAGCGCGTCTCCCCCACCTGGAAGCCCTCCGGCGCGGTGACCTTCACCGTGGTCGCCATCCCGCTCTCGCCGGCGTTCTCCCAGTAGATGTGCCAGTGCTTCGGCAGCTCGAAGAACGCCGCGAGCTGGAAGGTCGCGCCCGGTTGCAGCGCCGCCACGTCGGCGAGCAGCTCGACGGAGACGACCGGCTCGCGCGGCGGCGGCGCGGCCTCTTGCGGAGCCGCGGGAGGCGTGAGCGCCAGCGCGGCGCAAGCGAGGAGCGACGTGGGGTTCATGCGCCTCAGAGTAGCGCGCCCCGCGGCGCGCGGACGTTCAGCCTTCGTCTCCGCCCGCGCCGTCGCCTCCCTCGCCGCCGCCCGCGCCCGGGTCCTCGCCGCGCTTCTTGCGCCGCCCGCGGCCGGCCTCACCGTCCTCCCCCTCGCCCTCGGGGTCGGGGCGCGCCCAAAGCTTGCTCCAGACGCGCGCGACCTTCTTGGGCGGCGCGGCCTCGGGCGTCGGCTCGAAGTCGCGCGCGTTGGCCTTCCACCACGCTTGCCAGGCCTTCTCGTCCTGCCCGAAGTCCTGGCCCGTGAGCACCGAGAGCGAGACGGCGAACTCGGCCATCAGCGGCTGTCCGCCGCCGCGCCGCAGGCCGCGCCCCGTCTTCTGCATGAAGTCCATCAGCTCCTCGACCGAGCGCTTGGCGCGGACGTGCCCGAGGCCGTAGATGCGCGCCTTGCGCACGGCGAGCGGTTCCTCGGCCAGCGCCCCGTCGACGAGCAGGTCGATCGAGTCGGCCGAACCGTGCTGCGCGATGGCCCACAGGTAGGCTTCCCAGAGCGCCGGCTCCTTCTGCAGCTTCTTCGCGTCGCGCTTGTAGCGCTTCTGCAGCGCGGTGAGCGCCGCGGGGTGCTCCATCCAGCGCAGCTTGTCGACGGCGGCGAGCTTCACGGCCGACTCCTTGTCGCCGAGGCCCTTCTCGAGCCACGTGACGACGCCCGCGTCGAGCACGTCGCCGTGCTTCTCGAGCGCCTCGAGCTTCTCGGGCGTGCCGCCCTCGTCGAACGCGGTCTCGAGCGCCTCGACGGCCTCGGCCACGCGTTCGGGGGTGGGCAGCGGCGGGTCCTGCGGAGCGGGCTCCTGCAGCGCGGGCGCGATGGCGACGACGAGGGCGAGGAGGTGGTGCAGCATGGCTTCGGGGCGACGAGGTCGAGGTGGAGGCCGTGGCTCGGGAGCGCGGGGCGAACCGCGCGGCCGGTCCCGAGTTCCACGCGCGGGACCGTGCACCACTGTCGTCCAGTCCCCCCCGGCGCGGGAGCCTTTTCGCGTGACGTCTCCGAGCCTCGCCCCCTGGGCAGGAATCCCCAAAACCGGAGCCGCCGCGCCCTCCCCCCCAGAGCGCGGCGGCTCCCTCTCGGGACCCCCCCACGGCAAGGCCGCGCGGTACGCTGACCCCACTCTTCCCAAGGAGCCCACCCATGAAGTCCCTGTCGATCCTGACGCTGGCCCTCCTCGCCGTCGCCTCCGCCGCCCACGCCGCCCCGACCCCGCTCCTGCCGCGCCAGGACGGCTCCGTCGAGGCGCGCAAGCAGGCCGCGCGCGAGACGCAGCAAGCCGAGGCCAAGAACGCCCGCATCCAGAACGCGCGCAAGGTCCAGCAGCAAGAGGCCAAGCAGGAGCGCATCGACAACGCCCGCGAGCAGCAACAGGCCGACGCCAAGGAGGCTCGCAAGCAGAACGCGCGCGAGATCCAGCAGCAGGAGGCCAAGCAGGAGCGCATCGACAACGCCCGCGAGAAGCAACAGGCCGAGGCCAAGGACGCCCGCATCCAGAACGCGCGCGCCCAGCAGCAGGCCGAGGCCGCCGCGCGCGCTGCCCACGTGACGAACGCCACGCGGGCCGTCCGCGACCACCGTCGCCGCCTGGCCGAGCTCGAGCAGCTCCAGGCGGTCTTCGCCAAGCGCGGCGACCAGGCCAAGGTCGAGCGCGTGGCCGCCCTGCGCCAGAAGCAGGAGCAGCAGTTCTCGCGGACGATGGCCCGCATCGAGAAGAACCTCCCGGCCGAGGACTACGCCGCCCTGCGCAAGCGCCTCGGCCTCGCCGACTGACCCCACGCCCCGCCCCTGCCATGCAAGCCACCCTCCTGCTCCTCGCCGCCGGTCTCCTGCTCCTCGCCTCGTGCCAGGACAAGGAGGTCTCCGCCGAACAGGCCCCGCCGACGGCGGTCGAAGACGTCCTGCCGAGCGCCGCGGAGGTCGAGGCCATCGAGGCCGAGGCCCAGAACGCCGCTGACGCCATCAACGACCAGACCGCCGACGACGCGTTGAAAGCTCTCGAGGCCGAGATCGACTCCAACGAGTAGCGCGCACGCGCCGCTCGTGACGTCCCGCGAGAGGGAGGCGCCCGCGCGCTTCCCTCTCGCCTGCTTTCCGGCCGCCCCGCTCGCGCGGATTGGCCTTGGCGAAACCTCCTGCGCCGCCGAAAGTTAGCTGCCGGCTCCGCTGCCCAGGATCCCCATGACCGTCCTCGCCCGCGCGCACGATCTGTATCGCTTCTTCGACCAGGGCGGGGAGCGCACCGCCGTCCTCAAGGGCCTCAGCCTCGAGGTGCACGAGCGCGAGTTCGTGTGCGTGATGGGGCCGAGCGGCTCGGGCAAGTCGACGCTGCTGCACGTGCTCTCCGGGCTCGACCGGCCCGACGCGGGCCGCGCCGAGCTCGCCGGCGAGAACCTCGAGGAGGTCAGCGAAGGTCGGCGCACCGCGCTGCGCCGCGAGACGGTCGGGCACGTCTTCCAGTTCTTCAACCTGCTGCCCAACCTCAACGTGCTCGAGAACGTCGCGGTGCCGCTGTCCATCCAGGGCAAGCGCCTCGCGCCCGAGCGCGCGCGCATCCACGCGCTGCTCGAGCGCCTCGGTCTCGGCGGCCGCGAGGGCGCGTTCCCGCACGAACTCTCGGGCGGCGAGATGCAGCGCGTGTCGATCGCGCGCGCGCTGATCGGCGACCAACCGCTGCTCCTGTGCGACGAGCCCACGGGCAACCTCGCGCAGCAGGCCGGCCTCGAGGTCATGCAGCTCCTGCGCGGGCTGCGCGACGAGGACGGCCGCTCGGTGCTGCTCGTCACGCACAACCCGCGCGACGCGACGTTCGCCGATCGCGTGCTCTTCCTCGTCGACGGTGAGCTCGCCGAGGGCATCGAGCTACGCGGACCCGACCTCGAGGTCGACGAGGTCCACGCGACCCTCGCCAAGCTGCACATCTAGTCCGGCATGGGTCTCGCCCTCACCCTCGCGCGCCGCAGCCTGCTGCAGCGGCCGGCGCGCACGCTCTTCTCGGTGCTCGGGATCGCCGTCGGCATCGCGACCGTGGTCGCGGTCTACACGCTCGACCACAACACCATCCAAGGCCTCAAGCAGCGCTACGCCGGGCCCGACAGCGCGGAGTGGCGGCCCGAGCTCGAGGTCAGCCCGGCGCCCGAGGTCGCCGACCCGCGCGCCGCGCTCGCCGAGGTCGAAGGCGTCGCCGGCGCCGCCGCGTTCTTCCAGAACGAGGTCGAGCTGAAGCGGCCCGGCGCGAGCGCGCGCGAGGTGACGCGCGCGCGCATGATCGCGGTCGAGGCCGCGGTGCTGCCCGAGCTCGACGCGTACTCGCTGCAGAGCGGCAGCGACCTCGACCCCGCGGCCGGCGAACCCGAGCTCCTGCTCGGCCCCGCCCTCGCCGAACGCCTGGGCCTCGGCGTGGGCGACACGCTCGAGCTCGCGCGCCCGCGCCGCGCCGCGCCCAAGGTCTGCATCGACGGCGTCATGCAGGCCGTCGAGGGCCGCGCGCAGGCGCCGCCGCCGGGCCTCGCGTTCCGCGTCCGCGGCGTGCTCGCGCGCGAGAAGCTCGGTCGCCGCTCGAACGGCGAGGTGCTGCTCGTCGACCTCCCGTACGGCCAGCGGCTCTTCGAGGGCGCGCGCACCGACGAGCGCTACTGGGTGCGCCCCGACCCGGTCGCGAACCTCGAGGAGCTGCAGGCGCGCCTCGCCGGCAGCTTCGCCTACGACGTGGGCCGCAGCGTGGTGATCGGGCAAGCCGCCGACGAGCGTGCGTACCGCAACGGCGTCTACATGGCCGGGCTGCTCGCGCTGATGCTGGGCCTCTACGTGATCTTCCACACGCTCTCGATGTCGCTCGTCGAGCGCATTCGCGAGGTCGGCGTGCTGCACGCGCTCGGCACGCGCCGACGCCAGGTCGCGCGCGTGTTCC
>JACKHS010000024.1 GCA_020638875.1 Planctomycetota bacterium | reverse complement strand
GCGCCTGCGACCAGGGCCGCTCGCGGTCGGACGTCAGGCCGTGGCCGATGACGACGACCGGGCTCGCGTCGTGCGGCCCCGCCGTCCACGTGCAGGCGAGGCGCTCGCCCCAGGCGTTCTCGATGAAGCGGTCCATGACGCTCGCTACAGTAACGCGATGAGCGGCCCCATCGAGCGCATCCTGCCGCCGGAGGACGACTTCGACGCCGAGGAGGCCGCGCGGCTCGGGCCCGCGGAGCTCCTGCGGCGCGGCGCGGCGCTGTTCGACGCGGGCGCGTACCACGACGCGCACGAGGAGTGGGAGAAGGTCTGGCTCGCCGGCGGCGCGGGCGACGACGACTTCTGGAAGGGCCTGATCCAGGCCGCGATCTGCCTGCACCACTTCCGGCGCGGCGAGCTCGAGGGCGCGCGCAAGCTCTACCGCGGCCATCGCGCGTACCTGGCCGCCTTCCTGCCGACGCACCGCGGGCTCGACGTCGAGCGCCTGCTGGCCGAGATGCAGGCCTGCCTGCGGCCGGTGCTGCGCGCGGCCGCGGACGAGGCCGTGCCCTTCGAGCTCAGCGCGGCGCCGCGCCTCGGCCTCGGCGACTGAGGGCGCGCGGCCGGTAGAGCACGAGCGTCAGGTCGTCGGGCTTGCACAGCACCGGCTCGCCCGCCTCGGGCGGGGTCGCGAGCATGCGCGCGAGGCACAGCTCGCGCAGCCCGACGCTCGCGCCCGCGAGCGGGCCCTTGCGCACGGCGTCGACGATCTCGTGCGGATAGGCGTTGTCCCACAGGCCGTCGCTCGCGACGAGCAGCGTGTCGCGCGCGGCGAGGTCGATCTCCGGCCCGATCTCGATGTGCATCTCGGTCGAGCCCAGCGCATTGCTGATCAGGTGACGCTCCTCGTGGTGCAGCGCCTCCTCCTCGTCGAGCAGTCCGGCCTCGACCGCGTAGCCGACGGGCGAATGGCTCGTGCTGCGGTACTTCTGCTTGCCGCGCTGCCCCACGAGCAGCGCCGCGCTGTCGCCCACGTGGTACGCGCGCGCCGAGCCCGGCTGCAGCTCGACGACGACCAGCGTCGTGCCGGCGCCGGCGCGCAGGTCGAGCACGGCGCGGTTCGCGCGGTCGAAGCCGTCGAGGATGCCGTGGCGCAGGTCGCCGCCGGCGCCGGTCACCTCGCGCACCGTGGCCTCGAGGGTGAAGAGCGCGACACCTGCGGCGACCTCGCCCGCGGGCAGGCCGCCCATGCCGTCGGCGAGCGCGACGAGCGCACCGGCCGCGCCGAGGTCGAGCGCGAGCGCGGCGTCCTGGTTCGGCCCGTCGCGTCCGGGCTTCTTGCGCGTCATCACCACGACCTCGCCGCCGCCGAAGCCGTCGAGGCACAGGTCGGCCTCGTCCTCGGCGTGGACGAACTCGAGGTCCGCTCCCTGGCGGACGCTCACGCGCGACCTCCGGGCTTGGGCTTGCCGCACCAGGCGCAGAAGGCCCACTCGTCACCGGGCACGCCCCAGCCGCAGCCGCGGCAGCGCTTCGCGAGCCCGACCACCTTCCACTTGCGCGTCTGCTTGCGGTGGCACCACGGGCAGTAGCGCGAGAACGCCAGCAACGAGCCGCGGCAGTGCGCGCAGTGCGCCACGTAGCGCTTGTCCGAGTAGCTGCGGCCGCTGACGTCGTCGAAGCCGGGGCCGTAGCACCACGCGCAGAAGCGCCAGTCGAGCTTGCGCCCGCGCCCGCAGCGCTTGCACGTCGCCGGGAAGCCCGACGCGCCGTGCAGCTTCTTCTGGCCGCGGCCGCACCACGGGCAGTGCGTCATCGCCTCGCTCAGCGGACCCTTGCAGTGCGCGCACTCGCGGTCGAGCTGCAGCGCCTGCTTGTGGTCGCGCAGGAACTGGCGGAAGCGCACCTCGCGCCAGTGCTTGGTCGTCTTGAGCTTGACCTTGGCCTTCCCGCGCGCGCCGGCGCGGCGCGAGGCGTCGAAGCGCGGCCGCGCGCGGCGGAACGCGGCCAGCATGGCGCCCGCGTCGGCGAAGCGCTTGCGCGCCTGGACCTCGAGCGCGCGGTGCAGCAGCGCGAGGAACTCGGGCGGCGCGACGCCGCGCAGCTTCTCGACGCCGGCCGGCGGCCACGCGAAGGGCCAGGTCGGCAGCTCGCCCGTGAAGAGCTCCCAGATCGCGAGTCCGAGCGCGAACACGTCGGAGCGCAGCGACGCCTCCCCCATCGCCTGCTCGGGCGCCATGTGCCCGACCGTACCGCTGCCGCTCGCGACGAGCGTCTTGAAGGCGATCTTCGACACGCCGAAGTCGGTCAGCCGCAGCGCGCCGTCCTCGAACAGGATGAAGTTGTCGGGCTTGAGGTCGCGGTGCACGATGCGGTGCTCGTGCGCGTGCGCGACGGCCGCGAGCATCTGCTCGACGAAGTCGAGCTTGGTCGCCAGCGACGTGCGCCGCTTGAGCCGATCGGCGAGCGACTCGACGCCCATCGGGTACGCGATCACGAGGCGCCCGTCGACGACGTCCGCGTTCTTGATCGGCAGGATGTTCGGGTGGTCGAGGCGCGCGTGCAGCCGCGCTTCGAGCTGGAACATCTTGAGCACCTCGTCGCTGACGAGCTCGGGCCGCGGCACCTTCAACGCCACGCGCAGGCCCTCGACCGTATCGGTGGCCTCGTAGACGTACGCGAAGCCGCCCTCGGCCAGGCGCCGACGGATGCGGTACTTGCCCAGGCGCTGACCGCGGCGCAGCGCGGCCGGCCGCTTGCGCGCGGGCAACACGGGCGGCGTGACGCCCTTCCCGAGCTCGTCCCTCGTCGGCTTCATGCGGCGCGCTGCGCCCGCTCCTCCGCGGCGGTCATAGGTCGCAGAAGATAGCAGAGGCCCGCCTCGCGGAATCCCGGTAGTCCGCTCCCGTGTCGCGCGCTACGGTCCTGCGGAGCCGATCCACGGAGGTCCCCATGCTCGTCGCCGCTCTGCTCGCACTCGCCCCCTGCTCGGCGCAGGACCCGCTGGCCGAGGTGCCGGTCGTCGAGACCAAGCACTACGAACTGCACCTCTCGATGGACGCTGCCCGGCGCGCGGACTGGGCCGTGCTCGTCGAGACGGCGTGGAAGCTCTACGCGCAGGAGCTGGGCGGCAAGCCCAAGTCGCGGCCGGGCGAGAAGCTCGTCGTGCGCTTCTACGAGACGCGCGACGACTGGCTGCGCGGCATGGAGCGCGAGGAGGAGTTCCCGCTGCCCGGCGTGAACTTCGTGCACCACGCGCCGGCGCGCGACACCGTCTTCCTGCACGGCGAGCCCGACCTCTACCACGCGCGGAAGATGCTCCTGTACGGGCTCTTCCTGCAGTTCCACCACGGGCTGAAGGCCAAGAACCAGTACCTCGGCGGCGAGTGGTTCCTGACCGGCATGGCCGACGCGCTCTCCACGCACACCTGGGACGGCGAGCACCTCGTGCTCGGCGCGCGGCGCCTGCTCACGACCGAGAACCGCGCCTCGCTCGCGCTCTATCGCAACGTCCTGCAGCGCATCAGCGACCGCGTGCTGTCGATCGAGGACATGAGCGACTGGGACGTGCGCTGGGCCCTGACCGCGTACCTGCTGTGGGGTGACGACGGGCGCTACCGCGACGTCTTCCAGCGCCTGGCCCTCGGCAAGAAGGGCTCGATGCTGCTCGGCACCGACTTCCTCGCCGGCATCGGCGACGTGGCCGAGATCACTGCGGGCATGGAGGCCTGGGTCGTGCGGAACGCGGCCGCGTTCGAGCCGCAGTACGGCCTGTGGGCCCAGCACGGCTCCGACCTCGACGCGCGCCGCGTCGACGGCGAGACGCTCGCGATCGCGCTGGGCTCCGCGTCCTGGACGCACGTGGCCGCGGACGCGCCCTTCCTCGAGGACGTCGAGCCCGGCCTCGTGCTCGACTGGACGTCGCCCCGCGACTGCACGCTCGCGCTCCACGCGCAGGGCAGCCTGCGCGTGCTGCACCTCGAGCGCGGCAAGGCCGAGACGCTCGGCTCGTTCTGGTTGGGCGAGGGCCCCCACCGCCTCGCCGCTACGCTGCGCGACGGCCGCGCCGTGCTCGCCGCCGACGGCGACGAGATCGGCGGCTACGACTGTCCGTCGAGCCGCGTGGGTCTCGTGGTACGCAATGGCGACGCGCGCTTCGGGCAGGTCGTCGGGGAGTAGGCGGCGAATTCGCGGCGCGGCGCGTGACGCCCGCCGCCGCGCGCGGTCGTGGGGTCATGGACCTCGCGACGATGCGCCGCCTCTCGCGCGGCGGCCCCAGCTATCCCGCGCGCCTCGCGCAGCTCGAGGAGGGCCCGGACGAGCTGTGGGCCAGCGGGCGGCTCGAGCTGCTCGAGGGCTCGCGCGCGGCCGTCGCGATCGTCGGCACGCGCGCGCCGACGCCCTACGGTACGGCGCAGGCGGTGCGCTTCGGCGCGGGGCTCGGGCGCGCGGGCGTCGTGGTCGTCAGCGGCATGGCGCGCGGCGTCGACCAGGCGGCGCACCTCGGGTGCCTCGAGGCAGGCGGCGACACGATCGCGGTGCTCGGCAGCGGACTCGCGCGGCCGTGGCCGAAGACGCCGCTCCTGCCGCGCCTCGCCCGCGAAGGGCTGCTCGTGTCGGAGTTCGAGCCCGAGGTCGAGCCGCGCCCGCATCACTTCCCGCGGCGCAACCGCGTCATCAGCGGCCTCGCGTGCGGCGTCGTCGTGATCGAGGCGGCCGAGGCCTCGGGCTCGCTCATCACCGCGCGCTGGGCCGCCGATCAGGGGCGCGAGGTGTTCGCGCTGCCGGGGCGCGTCGACCACCCCATGAGCCGCGGCGCGCACCGACTGCTCCGCGAGGGCGCGCGGTTGATCGAGTCGCCCGAGGAACTGGTCGCGGAGCTGTTCCCCGCGCAGGTGCGCGTGGTCGAGCCGCGGGCGGCGCCACCGGGCACGCCGCTCGAGCGCTGCCTGCGCGGCGAGACGCTCGACGCGGACGAGCTCGCCGAGCGCCTGGGGCGGCCGCTCGACGAGGTGCTCGTGGACCTCGTCGCGCTCGAGGTGGCGGGGCGCGTCGTGCGCGCGCCGGGCGGGCTCTTCCGGCTGGGCGAGGGCGGGCTGTGACCCGCGCGGCTCAGGACACGCCGGCGAGCGTGGCCTCGGCGGCGAGCATCAGCGCCGTCAGGAGCGCGCAGCCGCCGAGGAAGTACACGAGGCGCTTGGGGAAGCTCCGCAGCGCGGCCCGGTCGCCGGTCTCGGAGAAGAACGCGCTCATCAGCACGATCGCCGCCGAGATGACGAGGAACAGCACGACGTGGGTCCCGAGGTCCTTCACGCGACGGCCTCCTGAGCCGCGGCGGCGGACTCGCGCTCGGCCTCCTTCTGCGCGACCCAGCCGGGCCAGACGAGCTCGCCCCAGCGGTACACGTCGAGCATCGCGAGGATGTTGAGCAGGCCGCCGACGCTGGCGAGCACGAGGCCCGCCTCGCCGTAGACGACGTGCTTGGCGAGCGGCGCGTGGCCGTGCACGAGCTCCATCACGAGGCCCGGCAGGCCGGCGAGGAACTGCCCGCCCCAGTAGTAGTAGTGGCGCTCGCGGCTGAGGTTGGAGCCCTCGGCGAGGACGGTGCCGAGCGCGACCAGGCCGACGATGGTGACGAAGACCAGCGCGCCGCGCAGCTTGCGGCCCTGATAGAGGTGGCCGGCGCCCGGCAGCAGCCAGGTCAGCAGCGCGGCGAAGGCGGGCGAGCCCGGCATCGAGCGCACGCCGCGCGGCAGGCGCGCGTCGAAGTGGGCCTGGCTCATCAGCAAGGCGTTCAGCACGCCCGAGGCCGCGGTGAGCATCACGCCGAGGTGCACCGTCGCGGGGAAGGCCGTCGGGTTGGGCCCGCCGTAGTTGAAGACCTTCATCTGGTACAGCAGCCCGCCCAGGTTGCCCGCCTCGGGGGCGAGCGCCGGCGCCAGCGCGCCGCGCAGCTCCTCCTGCAGGAACTGGAAGCCCATGCCGCCCGAGAGCTTCAGGCCCAGGATGTAGATCCCCTCCACCACGAGGAACGCGAGGATCGCGAAGGTCGTGCGGCCCAGGTAGACGTGCCCCGCCCCCGGCACGAACCAGGTCAGCAGTGCGGCCACGTTGGGGTCGCCGGCGGGGCGCGCGGGGGCGCTCGGGGAGGTCAGGATGCCCATGGGGCCGGAGAGTGTACGGTCCTACGGTACCGCACGCCCGGTCGCGAGGGCGAAGTTCGCCGCTACACTCCGGGGATGAGCGCGACCCCCCACGAGCTGCGCCTGCGCGTGCGCTACGGCGAGACGGACCAGATGGGCGTGGTCCACCACGCCAACTACCTGGCCTACTTCGAGGAGGGGCGCACGCGCATGATGGCCGCGCTGGGCTGCTCGTACGCGGCCCTGGAGCGGCGCGGCGTGGGCCTGCCGGTGCGGCGCGTCGAGCTGCGCTACCGCGCGCCGGCGCACTACGAGGAGGAGCTCCTCGTGCGCACGCGGGTGACGGCGCTGCGCGCCGCGTCGGTGACCTTCGAGTACGAGCTCGTGCGCGCCGAGGGCGGCGAGCTGGTGGCCACCGGGCTCACGGAGCTCGCCTGCATCGACATGACGACGACGCCGCGGCGGGTGCTGCCGCTGCCGGACGAGCTGCGCGAGCTCCTGGCGCCCTGAGCGCGCTCAGGCCGGCTCGTCGTCGTCGCGCGAGCCCCAGAAGATCGTGCGCGGCAGGCCTTCGGCGGGCGACGTGCGCTCGTCGCCGGCGCCGAGCTCGGCCAGGTCCCGCTCGTCGACCTCTTCCGGCTGCGCACCGGGCAGGATCCCCGGCAGCGACTCGAGCAGGCGATCGCGGCAGGTCGGGCACGGCTGGCCGCTGCGCAGGGTGTTGAGCCGGGGGAACCCACCCTCTTCGAGGCCGGTGGGCTGGCCGCAGGTGAAGCAGATGGTCTCGGTGGGGTGTGCCATGGCCTAGTGATCGGCCCGCGACCCCGAGCGCTTGAGACCCTGGGTCGGCCGGGGCTCGGTGGGGACGCCGAGCGCGCAGGTTCCCGGCGGACCGCGACACGCGCCGGGACGGGCCGGGCGCAGGGCCTGCGCACTCGTCGCACGGGCGCGCCCCCCCCCGCCGCGGAGGGCGCGGCCCGGCCGCGGCGGGGCTCGCCCCGCTCGGGGGCCCGTCCGGGCGCGCGGCGGCCCGACCGCGGCCTGGCTCCCCGGGCCGCAGGGCCAGCCGCCGACCCGCGGCCCCGGCGGAGCCGCGCGGAAGCCCGCCGGTCCAAAAGCTAACGTGGACGGGAGATTTCTGCCGAGAGGGATGGCCCAGCGACTGCCCCGGACGTACTCTGTCGCGTCGGCGGCGGCCCCCCGGACTCCAAGCGAGCCCTTCGGCGCGCCTTCAAATAGCACCAAATCAGTGCCAGATAGGACGAGACCTCGACCTCCGCGATGCTCCAGCTCACCAAGCGCACCGAGTACGGCTTGATCGCCCTGGTCCACATGGTGGACCGCGGCGGCGAGTTCGTGAGCGCGCGCGAGGTGTCCGACCAGTACCCGATCCCCAAGCGCCTGCTCGCCGAGGTGCTCAAGGACCTCTCGAAGAGCGGGCTGGTCGACTCGCAGCGCGGCGCCGCGGGCGGCTACGCGCTCGCGCGGCGCCCGGAGGACATCACGGTCGGCGACATCGTCAGCGCGCTCGAGGGCGCGCCCACCCTCGCGAGCTGCGAGGTCGAGGACGAGGCCGACGCGCGCGGGACGTGCGAGGTCGAGCCCGTCTGCCCCATCCGTTCACCGCTGCAACGCATCCGCCAGGGCATCTGGCGGCAGATGCAGCGCACCTCGCTGCGCGCGCTGGTGGATCCGCTGCCCAGCTATGCGGACATCAGCCTGCCGGTGAAGGCCACCCTCCTCGCGGACGACGCCGCCGCGAGCTCCGAACCCAAGCGATGAAGCTGCCCATCTACCTCGACTACCAGGCGACCACCCCGGTCGACGCGCGCGTCCTCGACGCGATGCTGCCCTACTTCCGCGAGACCTTCGGCAACGCCGCCAGCCGCAGCCACGCCTTCGGGTGGGCCGCGGAGGAGGCGGTGGAGAAGGGCCGCAAGCAGGTCGCGAGCCTCATCGGCGCGTCGCCGAAGGAGATCGTCTTCACCTCCGGCTCGACCGAGGGCATCAACCTCGCGCTCAAGGGCGCCGTGGAGATGTACGGCCAGAAGGGCCGCCACGTCATCACGACGCTCGTCGAGCACAAGGCCGTGCTCGACACGTGCAAGCACCTCGAGAAGCAGGGCTGCGAGGTGACCTACCTGCAGCCCGACCAGCAGGGCCGCGTCAGCGCCGCCGACGTCGCCGCCGCGATGCGCGAGGACACCATCCTCGTCGCCGTGATCTGGGCCAACAACGAGATCGGCTCGCTGAACCCGGTGCGCGAGATCGGCGCGCTGTGCCACGAGCGCGGCGTGCTGTTCTTCACCGACGCGACGCAGGCGGTCGGCAAGGTGCCGGTCGACGTCGAGGCCGACCACGTCGACATGCTGTGCCTGTCGGCGCACAAGCTCTACGGGCCGAAGGGCGTGGGCGCGCTGTACGTGCGCCGGCGCAACCCGCGCGTGCGCCTCGTCGCGCAGATGGACGGCGGCGGACACGAGCGCGGCATGCGCTCGGGCACGCTGAACGTCCCCGGCATCGTGGGCCTCGGCAAGGCGTGTGAGCTCTGCCAGCAGGACTACGAGAAGGACCGCGCCCACGGCAGCGCGCTGCGCGACCGCTTCGAGCAGAAGCTCTTCGCGTCGCTCGACTACGTGCACCGCAACGGCCACCCCGAGCTGCGCCTGCCGCACGCCACGAACCTCTCCTTCGCGTACGTCGAGGGCGAGTCGCTCATCATGGGCTTCAAGGACCTGGCCGTGTCCTCGGGCTCGGCCTGCACGTCCGCCAGCCTCGAACCCAGCCACGTGCTGCGCGCCTGCGGCGTCGGCGACGAGCTGGCGCACTCCTCCATCCGCTTCAGCTTCGGCCGCGAGAACACGGAGGAGGAGGTCGACTACGCCGCCGAGCAGGTGATCCAGGCCGTGAAGCACCTGCGCGAGCTGTCCCCGCTGTACGAGATGGTCCAGGAGGGCATCGACCTCAGCACCATCGAGTGGACCGGCCACTGATCCCCGCACGCACGCGCTCACCAGACCACCCGGCTATCTCTACGTCATGGCTTACTCCGACAAGGTCCTCGACCACTACAACCAGCCCCGCAACGTGGGCTCCCTCGACAAGAACAAGGCGAACGTCGGCACCGGCGTCGTCGGCGCCCCCGAGTGCGGCGACGTGATGAAGCTGCAGATCGAGGTCGAAGGCGACACGATCGTCGACGCCAAGTTCAAGACGTTCGGCTGCGGCTCGGCGATCGCCAGCTCGTCCCTCGCCACCGAGTGGATCAAGGGCAAGACGCTCGACGAGGCGATGGCGATCCAGAACACGCAGATCGTCGAAGAGCTCTCGCTGCCGCCCGTCAAGATCCACTGCTCGGTGCTCGCCGAGGACGCGATCAAGTCCGCCATCGCCGACTACAAGTCCAAGCAGGGAGGTGGCGAGTGATCACCATCACGCCGCGCGCGGCCGACGAGGTGCGCCGCATCATCTCCGAGCAGAACCTGCCCCAGGGCACCGCGCTGCGCGTGGGCGTCAAGGGCGGCGGCTGCTCCGGCTTCTCGTACACGCTCGGCTTCGACGACACCGTCGGCGAGACCGACCAGGTCGCGGAGCTCGAGGGCATCCAGGTCGTCTGCGACCCGAAGAGCTTCCTCTACCTCAACGGGACGCAGATCGACTTCGAGGACAACCTGATGGGCCGCGGCTTCAAGTTCGGCAACCCGAACGCCGCCAAGAGCTGCGGGTGCGGGGAGTCCTTCTCCGTCTGAGCGCCATGCCGACGCGTCGAGCCTGTCCCCACTGCGAAGCGCCTCTCGAGACGCCGCTGGTCTGCACGAGCTGCAAGGCGCTGCGGCGCCCGGCGGGCGTGCCCACGCCGTACCAGGCGCTGGGTGTCGAGCTGCGCTTCGACGTGGACGACGACGAGCTCGAGCGTCACCTGCTGCGCTTCTCGCGCCTGCTGCACCCCGACTTCTTCGCCACGGCCGAGCCCGCCGAGCGCGAGCTCGCCGAGGAGAACAGCGCGTGCCTCAACCGCGCGTACGAGGTGCTCTCCGACCCCGTCGCGCGCGCCGACTGGCTGCTCGCGCACCTCGAGGGGCCCAGCGAGCAGCAGGAGCGCCAGATGCCGCAGGCCTTCCTGATGGAGGTGCTCGAGTGGAACGAGACGCTCGAGGCCGCGCGCGACAGCGCGCCCGGCTCGCCCGAGCGCGAGGCGCTGCCGGCCTTCGCCGAGCGCCTGCGCGGCGAGCGCGCCGAGCTGCTCGCCACGATCGCCGCCAAGCTCACGCCCCTCCCCGCCGCCGGCGCGCCCGCCCTGCTCGAGGTGCGCCGCGACCTCAACGCGGTGCGCTACGTCGACCGCGCCCTCTCCGAGCTGGAGCGCCTGCGCCTGGCCGGCGCCGCCTCCTGAGCCCCCCCACCCCCGACGCAGCCGCATGGGCTACATCGAGCTCAACGTCCTCAACAACAACGAGTCGCCCCTCGCCATGGGGATCGACCTCGGCACGACGAACTCCCTGGCCGCGGTCTGGAAGGAGGGCCGCCCCGTCGTGATCAAGCCCGACGGCGCGCCCTCGGGCTCGGTGCCTTCGGTGATCCACCTGCCGGAGCGCGGCGAGGCCGTCGTCGGGCACAAGGCGCGCGAGCAAGCGATCGTCGACCCGCGCCACACGATCTTCAGCATCAAGCGCCTGATGGGCCGCGGCCTCGCCGACGTGCAGGCCGACCTGACGGCCTTCCCGTTCCCCGTCGAGGAGGACGCGAACGGCGTGCTGCGCGTGCAGGCGCACGGCCGCGAGTACACGCCCGAGCAGCTCTCGTCGCTGATCCTGATGCGCGTGCACGACCTCGCGTGCCGCAGCATGGGCGGCGGCGAGATCACGCGCGCCGTCATCACCGTGCCGGCGTACTTCGACGACACGCAGCGCCAGGCCACGCGCGACGCCGCGCGCCTCGCCGGCCTCGACGTGATGCGCATCATCAACGAGCCGACGGCCGCGAGCCTCGCCTACGGCCTCGACCAGAGCGCGACCGGCAAGATCGCCGTGTACGACCTCGGCGGCGGCACGTTCGACATCTCGATCCTCTCGATCGAGGAGGGCGTCTTCCGCGTGCTCTCGACGAACGGCGACACGCACCTCGGCGGCGACGACTTCGACGCGGCGCTCGTGCAGCTCGTGCTCGAGCGGCTCGATCAGCGGCTCTCGCGCGAGGAGCTGGCCGACCCCGCGCTGCAGCGCGCCGCGCGCCTCGCGGCGGAGAAGTGCAAGCACGAGCTCAGCGCGAAGCCCGAAGCCGACCTGCACCTCGTGCTGCCCGACAGCGGCATCAACGTGCGTCGCAACGTGACGCGCGAGGAGTTCGAGGCGCTGGTGCAGCCGCTGGTGCAACGCACGCTCGACGCGTGCCGCCGCGCGCTCTCCGACGCCGGCCTCGAGCCGCGCGAGGTGAGCGAGGTCGTGCTCGTCGGCGGCTCGACGCGCATGCCGGTGGTTCGCAAGGCCGTCGAGGACTTCTTCGGCCGCCTGCCGCACACCGAGCTGAACCCCGACGAGGTGGTCGCGCTCGGCGCCGCGGTGCAGGCCCACATCCTGACCGGCGGCAGCCGCGACCTGCTGCTGATGGACGTGACGCCGCTGTCGCTCGGCCTCGAGACGATGGGCGGCGCGGTGGCCAAGGTCATCGCGCGCAACTCGACCATCCCCTGCCAGGCGACCGAGGGCTTCACGACCTACGTCGACAACCAGACCGGGCTCGACTTCAACATCGTGCAGGGCGAGCGCGAGCTCGCCAGCGACTGCCGCAGCCTCGGACGCTTCAAGCTCAGCGGCATCCCGCCGCTGCCGGCCGGCATGGCGCGCGTCGCGGTGCGCTTCCACGTCGACGCGGACGGCCTGCTCAAGGTGACCGCGCGCGAGGAGTCGACCGGCGCGACGGCGTCGATCACCGTACAGCCCAAGCACGGCCTGACCGACGAGCAGGTCGAGACGATGCTGGCCGACTCGTTGACCTACGCGCGCGAGGACTTCGAGGCGGGCCGCGCCGCAGGGCTCGTGACCGAGCTCGGCACGATGATCCGCGCCACCGAGCGCAACCTGCCGCACGTGGCGGACGACCTCGACCCCGAAGCGCGCGCCGACATCCGCGACGCGCTGGCCGAGGCCAAGGCCGCGGCGGAGACGCACGACGCCAAGCGCCTGCAGGCCGCGCGCGACGCGCTCGAGCAGGCCACGTTGCCGCTCGCCGCGCTGCTGATGGACCAGGTCGCCAAGAAGGCCCTCGCGGGCAAGTCCCTGACCGACGTCTGAGCCGTGGACGAGCTCGACTGGAGCGACGCCCAGGAGATCGGCTACCGCCTCGCCGAGGCGCACCCCGACGTCGACCCGCTCGCGGTGCGCTTCACCGACCTGCACGCGTGGGTCTGCGCGCTCGAGGGCTTCGTCGGCGCCCCCGGCGACAGCAACGAGGGGCTGCTCGAGGCCATCCAGATGGCCTGGCTGGACGAGCGGGACTGACGCCGGCGGTGCCGGCGTGCCGGGCATCGAGACCGCACGGGCGTGAGGCGCGGGGACGCGGCGCGTCTTGCTACGCTGCGCGCAGCTCAGCCCCCCGACGCCCATGCTGCACACCGCTCCCCTCCTCGCGCTCGTCCTCGGCGCGAGCGCGCTCCAGGCCCCCGACACCGTCCACCACCGGCTCGACGTGACGCTCGACCCCGCGGCGCGCCACCTCGAGGTGCGCGACGTGGTGACGCTGCCGGCGGCGCTGCGCGGCGACCTCGAGTTCGAGCTGAGCGACCGCCTGGAGCTCGCCGAGAGCACGCCCGAGGCGCGCGTCGTGTCCTCCGCGGACGGCCGCACGACCTACGCCTTCGACGCGACGTCGGAGACCTTGGCGCTCCACTACGCCGGCACGTTCGACAGCGGCCTCTCCGACGAGGCGGAGGAGTACACGCGCGGGTTCCGCGAGTCCGACGGCCTCGTCGTCCCCGAGGGCGTCTACCTGCACGGCGGCAGCGGCTGGGTGCCGAGCTTCGGCGACGGCATGATCACCTTCGAGGTCGCGGTCACGGCGCCGGAGGACTGGCACGTCATCAGCCAGGGCAGCGGCGACTCGGCGGTCGAGCCGGGGCGCGCGCACTGGCGCTCGGACGGCCCGCTCGAGCAGGTCTACCTCGTGGGCGGCCCGCTGCTGCGCACGCGCGACCGCGCCGGCGACGTCGAGACGCTCGTCTACCTGCACGAGGCCGACGACGCGCTCAGCGCCAAGTACCTCGAGGCGACGGCCCAGTACCTCGAGATGTACGCCGGCCTGATCGGTCCCTATCCCTACGGCAAGTTCGCGCTCGTCGAGAACTTCTGGGAGACGGGCTACGGCATGCCCTCGTTCACGCTGCTCGGGCCGCAGGTCGTGCGCTTCCCGTTCATCCTGCACAGCTCGTACCCGCACGAGATCCTGCACAACTGGTGGGGCAACTCGGTCTTCGTCGACTACGCGAGCGGCAACTGGTGCGAGGGCCTCACGGCCTACCTCGCCGACCACCTGATCCAGGAACAGCGCGGCCAGGGCGCGCAGTACCGGCGCGGCACGCTGCAGAAGTACCGCGACTACGTGAAGGAGGGCCGCGACTTCCCGCTGGCCGACTTCCACTCGCGGCACAGCGCGGCGACCGAGGCAGTGGGCTACGGCAAGGCGTTGATGACCTTCCACATGCTGCGGCGCTCGCTCGGCGACGAGGCCTTCGTGCAGGGGTTGCAGCGCTTCTACGGCGACGAGCGCGGCCGGCGCGCGAGCTTCGACGACCTGCGGCGGGCGATGGAGGCCGTGAGCGGGCGCGAGCTCGGCGCGTTCTTCACGCAGTGGGTCGACGGCCTGGGCGCGCCGAAGCTGGCGCTCGGCGACGTGCGCGTCGAGCCGACGCGCGCGGGCTTCGCCGTCGCGGGTCGACTCGAGCAGGTGCAGGAGGGCGCGCCCTTCGCGCTCGAGGTGCCGCTCCAGATCGAGACCGAGGCGGGCGCGGTGGAGGTGCGCTTCCCCGTCGACGAGCGCAGCACGCCCTTCCGGCTCGAGCTGCCGTTGCGCCCGCTGGGCGTGCGCGTCGACCCGCTCTTCGACGTCTTCCGCATCCTCGACCCGCGCGAGACGCCGCCGTCGATCGGCCAGCTCTTCGGTGAGCCGAAGGTCATGGCCGTGCTGCCGTCCCGCGGCGGCCGCGCCGAGCGCTACCGCGAGCTCGTCGAGAGCTGGCGCAGCGCGGAGCACGAGCTCGTGATCGTCCGCGACGACGAGCTCGACGCGCTGCCCGCCGACCTGCCGGTGTGGGTCCTCGGGCGCGAGAACCGCTTCGCGGCGCAGCTGCTCGACGCGCAGCCCGGCGCCGAGGCGACCGACACGGGCCTGACGCTCGCCGGCGAGGCGCTGCCCTTCGCCGATCACGCGTTCGTCGTCGTCACGCGTCACCCCGACGACCTCGAGCGCGCCGCCGGCCTGATCGTGCTCGAGCCCGACGCCGCGCTCGCCGGCCTCGCGCGCAAGCTCCCCCACTACGGCAAGTACTCCTACCTCGCGTTCGAGGGCGACGAACCCACCAACGTGGTCAAGGGCCAGTGGGACGCCGAGGGCTCCCCGCTGGTCGCGAACCTCGGCGGCGCGGCCCTGCCGCCCGTCGTGGACGCGCGCGCGGCCCTCGCCGAGACGCCGCCGGTCTTCTCGGCCGCGCGTCTGGCCGCGCACGTCGCGTGGCTCGCGGCCCCCGAGCGCGAAGGTCGCGGCCTCGGCTCCGCGGGCCTCGACGCGAGCGCCGACTACGTCGCGCGCGCCTTCGCGGAGGTCGGCCTCGAGCCCGGCGGCGACGCGCACGGCTGGTTCCAGGAGTTCACCGTCGCCCACGGCCCGGACGGCGCGCCCGTGCGCGCCAAGAACGTCGTCGGCGTCCTGCGCGGCAAGAACGCGGCGTGGAGCGACCAGTCGCTCGTGCTCGGCGCGCACTACGACCACCTGGGCTTCGGCTGGCCCGAGGCCCACGCGGGGGAAGAGGGCCGGCTGCACCCCGGCGCCGACGACAACGCGAGCGGCGTCGCGGTGCTGATCGAGCTCGCGCGCCAGCTCGTCGCGGCCGGCGGCGGCTCGCGCAACCTCGTGGTCGTGGCCTTCAGCGCGGAGGAGTGCGGCCTGCTCGGCTCGCGCCACTACGTGAGCGCGCCGCGCTTCCCCGTCGCCGGCATGCGCGGGATGATCAACCTCGACACCGTCGGGCGCCTGGGCGACGGCGCGATCTCGGTGCTTGCGACGGGCTCCGCCGACGAGTGGCAGCACGTCTTCCGCGGCGCCGGCTTCGTCACCGGCCTCCCGAACAAGATCGTGCCGGGCCTCTACGAGAGCTCCGACCAGCTGAGCTTCCTCGAGGCCGGCGTGCCCGCTGTGCAGCTCTTCACGGGCGCGAACGCGGACTACCACCGCACGAGCGACACGCCCGACAAGGTCTCGGGCGCCGACCTCGTGAAGGTCGCGACCTTCGCGCGCGAGGGCGTCGTCTACATGCTCGAGCGCGAGGAGCCGCTCACCTCGCGCCTCGACGGGGCCGCGGCGACCGCGCCCGCCACCGCGGAGCCCGCCGGCGGCCGCCGCGTCAGCTTCGGCAGCGTCCCGGACTTCGCCTTCCAGGGCCCCGGAATGCGCCTCGACGGCGTCACCGAGGGCTCCCCCGCGGCCCTCGCCGGCCTGCAGGCGGGCGACGTGCTCGTGCGCATCGACACGACCGCCATCGACGGCCTGCGCGCCTTCTCCGACCACCTCAAGACCCTCTCCCCGGGCGACACGGTCCAGGCCGTCGTCCTGCGCGACGGCGCGGAGCTGACCTTCGAGGTCACCCTGGTCGCGCGCTGAGGCCCCCGCCGTAGGGGCGGCGGGGAACGTCCGGCCGGGTTCCGGCCTCTGACCCGACCCGCCCCCGCACTCGGTGCTAGGTTTGACTGGAACCGCACCGGAGGATCCCGTGAACCACCGCCTCACCGCCCTCTGCGCCGTCCTCGCCCTCTCCGGGCGCGCCCTGGCCCAGCTCCCGCCGCCGCCCGTCCCGGCCAACAACCCGCTGACGCCGGAGAAGGTCCTGCTCGGCAAGGCCATCTTCTGGGACGAGCAGCTCTCCTCGACCGGCACGGTCTCGTGCGGCACCTGCCACATGCCCGAGGCCGGCGGCAGCGACCCGCGCACGCGGCTCGATCCCGAGGCTTCGCTGCACCCCGGCGCCGACGGCCTCCTGCGCACGGCGGACGACGTGCACGGCTCGCCCGGCGTGCCCGCGCACGACGTGAGCGGCGCGTACCAGCGCGACCCGCTGTACGGCTTCCACCGCCAGGTCACGGGCCGCAAGGCGCCCACCGTGATCGGCGCGGCGTACTCGCGCCACTTGTTCTGGGACGGCCGCGCGGAGGAGACGACGGTCGACCCCGAGACCGGCCAGCCGCTCCCCTCGCCGCTCGCCGCGCTCGAGACGCAGGTGCTCGGCCCGCCGGTCAGCTCGGTCGAGATGGGCTTCGGCGGCCGCACGTGGTCCGACGTCACCGCGCGCCTCGCGGCGGTCGCGCCGCTCGCGCTCTCCGACACGATCCCCGAGCCGCTGGCGAGCTTCGTCGCCGGCCGCAGCTACCCCGAGCTCTTCACGCTGGCCTTCGGCTCGCCCGAGGTCACCGCGCCGCGCATCGCGATGGCGGTCGCGAGCTACGAGCGCACGCTGATCCCCGACCACACGCCGTGGGACAGCGTCCTCGCCGGACAGTTCGTCGACCAGGTGCTGACGCCCGAGGAGCACCTCGGCCTGCAGTTCTTCCTCGACCCCTCGCGCGGCGACTGCCTGACCTGTCACGGCCGCCCGCCGTCGATGATCCACTTCGGCGACGACCGCTTCCACTACATCGGCGTGCGCCCGGCGACGGAGGACCCCGGCCGCTTCGCCGTGACCGGCCGCCCGCAGGACCTCGGCGCGATGCGCACGCCGCGGCTGCGCAACGTCGAGCTGCGCGCGCCCTACATGCGCGACGGCCGCTTCAACACGCTCGAAGAGGTCGTCGAGTTCTACAACCGCGGCGGCGACTTCGACGCGCCCAACAAGCACCCCTCGATCCGGCAGCTGAACCTCGACCCGAGCGGCGTCGCCGCGATCGTCGCGTTCCTGCGCCGTCCGCTGACGGACCCGCGCGTCGCCGCCGCGCTGCCGCCCTTCGACCGACCCTCGCAGTACGCGGACTCGACGCACGTGCCGCAGCTGCTCGGCACCGGCACGCCCGGCAGCGGCGGCCTCGTGCCCGAGCTCATCGCCATCGAGCCGCCCAAGGTCGGCGCCGGCCACCTGACCGTCGCGCTCGACGGCGCGCTCGGCGGCGCCCCCGCCTTCCTGCTGCTCAGCGCGAGCCACGACCCGCTCGGCGTCCCGCGCTTCGGCGCGCTCGTCTACCCCACGCTCGCCGGCAGCACCTTCGTCTCGGTGCCCGCGCTCCAGGGCCAGGGCCCCGGCGACGGTTGGACCTCCGCCGTGCTGCCGGTGCCGAGCGCACCGACCGCGATCGGCACGCAGCTCTACGCGCAGTGGTTCGTCCTCGACCCCGGCGCCCAGGGCCGCTTCTCGGCGTCGCGTGCGGTCGGGCTGACCTGGTACTAGACGAAGGCGAGGGCCGCCCCGCGGAGCGACCCTCGCGATAGCGGAGGAGTGACGACGCGCGCCCCCGCGCGTGCTCAGGGGGTGAAGGTGACCTCGAGCGCGCTCGAGAAGTTGAACGAGGTCGGCGTGCCGTTCGGGTCGCGGTACCAGTACTGGAAGTCCCATGTCGAGAGCGACGTGATCTGCCCGGGCCCGCTGCTCGCGGGGATCTGCGTAAAGTCGAGGTGCCTCGACACGTGTCCGGCAGCGTCGCTCAGGACCGCAGGCTGCAGCCGGTAGTAGGGCTGGGTGATGCAGACCATGCCGTTGCCGTAGAGCGTCTGGTTCCGCGAGGGGCCGTAGAAGAGCATCCCGAACTGGTTCGGCACGGCGCCGGCCACCTGCAGGGTGAAGGTGTTGTTCGACACGGAGAGGCTCCCGCTCAGGTCGAGCACCGCGGGCGTCCCGCTCGAGTTCGCCGAGTTGGGGCAATAGCTCACGACGAGCCCGTCGCACACGTCGAGCGTGCCATTGCCGTTCTGATCGAGCGACGGCGTAGCGAGCAGTTCGCATGGGTCCAGCAACCCGTTTCCATCACAGTCGAGCCAGGGCGAGGCGGTGAGTTCCAGAACGTCGGCGCTCCCATTGGCATCGCAGTCCGCCCAGGTGGCGGGAAGGACGCTGATCGCGCCCGCCTGATAGTGCGATTGGATGAGCTCGGGGCGACCGTCCTTGTCCAGGTCCGCGATCCCCGAGCCGCCCCACTCGTTCCCGCCGAGTGTGGCGTAGTCGCCCTGGAACACCGGCAGGCTGCCGGGAGTCAGGACGAAGATCCGCACGATTCCCGTGCCCCACTCCGGCATTACGAGTTCGGGAACTCCGTCCATGTCCAGGTCGAGCAGGTCGACGTCCGTGACCGGCGTAGCCCACGACGGTGCAGGGATCGGCAGCGGCGCGCTCAGCCCACCACTACCGTCGCCGAGGAGCACCTCTGGCGCTCCCATCGGACCCGATGTGACTACCGACACGACGACGTCCGGGAACCCGTCGAGGTTGACGTCCGCGACGTCGAAGTTCTCGGTGCAACACGTCGAGACGGGGAAGTCACTGCGGGCCCCGAAGCCGCTACCGGTCGAGAGGAAGACGCTGACGACGTCGCCGGTCCCGTAGTCGTTGCAGGTCGCGACGACGTCCAGGAGGCCGTCGAGGTTCATGTCACAGAATCGCGTCTCGACCGGCCCGTAGGGCACGGGCAGGGTGTGAGCCACCGAGAAGTTCGCCGCCCCATCGTTGCTCAGGGCCACGAGCTGGTGAGCACTCCAATCGCAGACCAGGGCGTCGATGTCACCGTCCCCGTCGAAGTCTGCCAGGGCCAGGTCGGTCGTGCAGCAGCCTCCCGAGAGCTGCGTCAAGATTGGCAGGGAGAACGCACCCGTGCCGTCACCTAGCCGGACTCCGAGGCTCGCGGGATTCCCTGCGGCCTGCGCGATGTCGAGGTGCCCATCCCCGTCGAGATCTGCGAGCGCGAGTCGCCGTGTGTTGTCGTAGTAGTCGTCACCGACGGGAGCCGAGAGTCCTCCCAGGCCGTCGCCGAAGTAGATGAAGTAGTCCTCGCCGCCGTTGCGGCATGCAGCGACGACGTCGAGGTTCCCATCCTCGTTCAGGTCCCCGACGTCGATGTCGAGGAGCGTCGTCCCAGGCGACGCCGGGTGCAGAACGGGGGGCCCGAACAGAGACTGCGCCGACACGGGAGTAGCGAGTAGGAGTGCGGGGTAGATCGAGCTGAGCTTCATGTGAGTCTCCTGAGGACGAGGGAAGGGGGAGCCGTGGTTCGGCAAGTCTTGGAGCGCTCCTCGCTCAACTCACGTTACGAAGCGACGATCGAATTTCGTGGGCCGTTAGGGAGCTCCACGGTTCAAGGCATGAGAAGGAGCACGAGGGCGGGGGCGGCACCGTCGGAGATCAAGCGCGTGCCGATCACGAGCGCCCTTCCCGGGCCCCCCCACGTGATTGCCGCTGCAGAGAGCACGGACTTCGCAGCCCGAACTTCCAGTAGGACCTCCCCCGTTCCTGGCGACACCACCCACATGTGCGACAACTCCGCCAAGTCCCCGCGATCGGTGATGCCGTAGAGCGCGACCTCTCCCACGCCGTCGCCGTCGAGGTCGCCGACCGGAGTCGGATCCGAAGCGCGGCCGGGGAGCAGGAAGGTCCGCAGCACGCGGCCGGTCGCGCCGGAGACGACGAGCTGGTGCATCCCGCGTAGCTCATCACCGCGGAACTCCTGCGACGCCAGCCAATCGGCGCAGCCGTCGCCATCCACGTCGTCGAGCGCGAGCAGGCTCCCACCCAGCCAGGCCCAGGCACGATCACCGGGCAGCTCGTAGAGCAGCCGGGCGTTCGCGCCGGAGTAGACGCGCGCGACACCCGAGTCCCAGTACGGTCGATCCTCGTTGTACGCCGCGACAGCGAAGTCGGGCACGCCGTCGCCGTCCACGTCGCCGAGCCCGGCGCACGTGTTGCCGAGGTGATCGTCGGTGTCGGCGCCCTTCCACGTGCGCACCACGTCGAGGCCGGGTAGCGTGAGCAGCTCGGCCAGGCCCCGGCCGCCGATGGGGTACTCGAAGGTCGAGACGAGCGCGGCATGGCCGCCGGCGACGGGGAGCTCGCCGACGTACGACAGCGCGTGGCCGTATTGCTGCTCGCGCAGCGTGCCGGTGCGCTCGCCCAGCGTCGCGCCGGTGCCGCCCGACACGAGCCGTACGTAGCCCCGCGCGCCGCCGCCGCGACTCTGCTGGCGCGCGCCGACGAGCACCTCCGCGCAGCCGTCGCCGTCGAGGTCGGGCACCAGGTCGAAGCGGCCGCCGAACTCGTCGCCGGGATCGCCGCTCAGCACGCGCAGCTCTGCGCCGGTGCGGCCGTCGAGTAGGTGCAGCGCGTCCTCCTCGCCGAGCCGCACGACGTAGTCGTCGACGCCGTCACCGCTCAGGTCGCGCCCGGTGCGCACCGCGGCCGGCGCGAGCGAACCCGCGAACGGCACGAGCAGGCCGGAGCCGTCGGGCGCGAACGTGCGCAGCGCGTCGGTCGCGCCGAGGTCCACGACGCGCGCTGCCTCGGGCAGCGGCTCGGCCTCGACCGCCACGTGGCGCGGCGCGCGCGCGACGGGCTCGTCGGACACGCGCAGCACGAGCGCGGGATCCCAGCGCACGCTGCCATCCTCGCGCTCCGCGGGCACCGCGTTCGTGCGCAGCGCCCACGGCGCCTCGCCCCGCACGCGGTACTCGACGTGCAGCTCGCGGCTCGGATGCGCACGGAAGACCTCCTCCACGGCCGCCACGTCGCGCGGATCGAGCTCGCCCCCCAGGCCCCGCGCCTCGTCGCCGGGCCAGTACCAGTGGAACACCGGCGTCAGCGTGTCCTCGCTCGGCCCCATGGAGAGCAGGAGCCCTTGGCCGGGGTGTCGGCCGTTCAGCATCAGCGGGTCGGCCACGTCGAGCAGCTCGAAGGCCTGGACGCGGGACACGGGTAGTTCGAGCGTGAAGCGCAGACGCCCCTCGCGGGCGGGGTCGACGACGCCGTAGCCGAAGCGATGCGCGGCGCCGCTCGGCTCGTAGCGCAGCGCGAGGTTGTCGAGCGCGACGCCGCGCGCCTGCAGAAGCGGGTCGAGCGGGCTGCCGACCACGAGCGTGTGCCAGGGCGAGTCCTCGCGGTCGAGCACGACATCGAGCGCGCGCGTGACGCCGTCGTCGAAGCGCAGCGACAGCTCGCGCGGGCGATACCCGGGCGCCGCGAGGCGCAACACGCGCTGCACGCCGTCGACCCGCGCGAGGAAGCTCTGCGGCCCCTGCAGCACCTGGTCGAACCAGCCGTCGCAACGCGCCTGCACCGCGAGCTCGGGCGCGCCGAGCACCGGCTGCGCGTCACGCACGGTCAGCTGCCACGCGACGACGTCCCCCGTGGGCCCGGCCTCCGGCCCGGGCAGCGCCGGCCAGCCCGCCAACGCCCCGAAGGGGAACCAGAAGTCGCGCGCGTCCTCCGCGCGCACCTCGAAGCGCGCGGCGTAGCGCCGGCCTTGATCGACGACCGCCAGCTCGTGCGCTCCGACGCGCAGCTCGGTCGAGTACGGGAACACCGCGGGGATCTCGCGGGCGTCGAGGTACGCCTGCGGCGGCCGCGACAGCGTCGTCGCCAGGCTGACGGACACGCGCTGCAACCACCACCCGGCGAGCCCGCCCCACGCGAGCAGGCCGGCCACCGCGACGTACGCCGCGCTGCGCCACGGTCGGCGCGCCACCGAGCGGCGCAGGCGCGTCCAACGGCGCACGGGACCGAGCTGCGGCGCGGCACCGGCGCGCACGCGCTCGAGGTCCTGCGCCAGCGCCGCCGCGCTCGTGTAGCGGTCGCGGCGGTCGGGCTCGAGGCAGCGCGAGAGCACGTGCGCGAGTCCGTCGGGCACGCCCTCGTAGAAGCTGCGCGGGAAGCGGCCGCTGCCGCGCGCGATGCGGGCGAGTACGCGCACGACCTCCTCGCGCACGATCAGGCGACGCCCGCTCGCGAGCTCGAGCAGCACGAGCCCGAGCGCGTACAGGTCGGCCCGTTCGTCCAGGTCGCGCGCCGCCGCGAGCTGCTCGGGCGCCATGTACAGCGGCGTGCCGACCGCCTCGCCGCTGCGGCTCACGCCGAAGGCGGCGGCGGCGCTGTGCGCGAGGCCGAAGTCGAGCACCTTCGCGCGCCCGTCCGCGGCGAGCATCACGTTGGCGGGCTTGAGGTCGCGGTGCAGCACACCGCGCGCGTGCGCGTGCGCCAGCGCGCCGCAGACCTGCAGGCCCACGTCGAAGGCGAGCGCGACGCGCGCGGGCGCCGGCTCGTCGCCGTCGATCACGCGCGCGAGGCTACGCCCCTCGATCAGCTCGGTCGCGATCCACGCGTATCCCTGCTCGACGCCGCTCGAGAGCACGCGCACGATACCCGGGTGATCGAGCGCGGCCGTGATGCGCGCCTCGCGCAAGATCGCGTCGCGCTGCGAGCGGCCGCCGCCGAGCACCGGGTTCAGCAGCTTGAGGGCGACGCGCGCGCCGTCGCGCTCGTCGATCGCCGTGAAGACGATTCCCGCCGCGCCCTCGCCCAGCTCGTCGAGCAGGCGGAAGCCCGCGAAGCGCAGCGCGCCGTCGGCCCCCGGACGCAACACGCGCACGAGCGACGGCAACGGCGCCTCGTCCTCGAGCGCGCACAGCGCGAGGAGCCGCGCCTCCGCCTCGGCCGCCGCAGCGCCGAAGCGCACACTGAATTCGCCGGGCGAGAGCTCCGGGCTCGCGGCGCGCGCCGCGCACCACGCGTCCCACAACGCGTCGGCGTCAGGCAGATCCGCCGAACTCATCGTGCTCGCGCAGGCGCTCGAGGCTGCGGTGGAAGATCACCCGCGCGTTGCCCTCGGTGCAGCCGAAGCGCTCCGCGATCCCCGCGAACGACTCTCCGTCGACCACGCGCGCCAGCACGATCGCGCGCTCGCGCTCACCCAAGCGGCGCAGTTGCTCGCGCACCCAGCGACCCGAGTCGCGGCGCGCGGCGAGGCGCGAAGGCGTGCGGCTGCCGTCGACGACACCGGACTCCCCCACGGGCACCGCGTCGAGTCCGCGGCGGCGCGCCTCGTTGACCGCCAGGCTGCGCAGGATGCGGCCGAGCCACCCGCGGAAGGCCGCCCGGTTGGCGAAGCGCTTGCCGCCGCGCGTGCGCCAGGCCTCGGCCTGCGCCGCCTGCGCCAGGTCGCCGCTCTCCATCCAGCCGCGCAGGCGCGACCCCATCAGCTTCCGCGCGCGACGGCGCAGCCAGGACTGTTGCTCGGCCAGCTCTTCGGGTTCCAAGGGCGCTCCCCGGCGCCGGCGTGCGAGGGCGTACGCGGGGGCCTGGAGCGGGAGGATAGCCGTGGCGGTGGGAGGCGGCAATTCGGGTCGAGGACCGTGGACGCGGCCCTCTGTCGGAGCGCACGACTCGCGCCTCCGTTACACGATTCCGCGCTCCAGGCGCGCGCGCAGGCGCCCCCCTACGAAATCGAGGAAGTCAGGCAACCCCGCCCCGAATTCCTGCGTCATTCTTGATGCGAGGCGGTGGACTCGGCCCCGAAGCCGAACCCGCGGCCTCGAGTTCGCGGCGCCAAGCCGCGAGTCCTTGACAGCATCCAGAGTCCCTGCGTGGGAGGGGTCGCGGCGGTTCGCGGCCCGGAACCACGCTCCACGCGACCGCGCGCTCGGGAGAGCCGGATCCGGCAGGATCGGTACCCCGCCGCGGCTTCCTCCGCGTGTGGAGGAGAGGGGGCTCGCCGGCGGCCGCTTCCGCGTGCGGAGGCGTCGCCGTGATCCCAATCATCCGCGCGTCGCCTCGGCGACGGGCACCCGGAGGGGTCCGGCTCGGACCTCGCCTCCCGGAGGGCCACACATGAACACTCGCTTCTCGCTTCTATCGATCTCCTTCGTCGCGCTGTCCATCGCCAGCGCCGCGTCCACGCAGGGCGGTTACACCTGCACGGAGCTGTGCTCCACGACCACGAACTCGGTGGGCCCGGGCGTGGTCCTCGGCCTCGACGGCGCCGTGGGCGTCAACCCCGAGCGCGCCGTCGTGACCGGCGGTCCGTCCGGCAAGTTCGGCGCGCTGATCTACGGCAAGGTGTGCGCGCAACCGGCCATCCCGTGGGGCAACGGGAGCCTGTGCATCACGCCGTTCCACCCGAGCACCGGCCGCTACACGGTCTCGAACTTCTCGAACGGCGGCACGGCGGAGGTCTTCCTGAACTCGGCCATCTACCCGCAGACCTTCCCGTTCCTGCCCGGCGAGACCGGCTACGTGCAGTACCTGTACCGCGACGTGCAGGGGTGGAACCTCTCCAACGCGCTGCAGGTCACGATGGCGCCGTAGGCGCCGACTCGCCGGCACCACGCTGTCCCTCCGACGGCCCGGCCACGGTCGCGTTCCCCGCGGCCGTGGCCTCGGCGTCGACCGGCACGCCCCGAGCGCGCGCGCTCAGCGCTCCAGCAAGGACAGCCCGCTCATCTCCTCGGGCTTGGGGACGCCGGCCAGCTCGAGCAGCGTCGGCGCCACGTCGCCGAGGACGCCCATGCGGCGCAGCTTGGCGCCGACGAGGTCCTCCGCGCAGAGCACGATCGGCACGGGGTTGGTCGTGTGCGCCGTGTGCGGCGAGTTGTGCACCGGGTCCCAGAGCTGCTCGCTGTTGCCGTGGTCGGCGGTGATCGCCACCAGGCCGCCGCGGCGCGTGACCTCGGGCACGAGGCGCGCGAGGCACGCGTCGATCGTGCGGATCGCCGAGCACGCCGCCGTCCAGATGCCGGTGTGCCCGACCATGTCGGCGTTGGCGTAGTTGATGATGTAGACGTCGGTGTCGTCCTTCTTCAGGCTCGCGAGGATCGCCTCGGTGATGCCCTCGGCGCTCATCTCCGGCTGAAGGTCGTAGGTCGCCACCTTCGGGCTCGGCACGAGCACGCGGTCCTCGCCGGCGACGGGTGCCTCCTTGCCGCCCGAGAAGAAGTACGTCACGTGCGCGTACTTCTCGGTCTCGGCGATGCGCTTCTGCGTCAGCTTCTGCGCGGCGAGCACCTCGGAGAGCACGCCCTTCAGCTCGCGCGGCGGGAAGGCCACCGCGAAGGGGAAGTCGGCGCGGTACTGCGTCATGGTGACGAGCTCGAGCCGCGGCACGCCGCCGCGGTCGAAGCCGTCGAAGTCGGTGAGCCCGAGCGCCTCGCAGAGCTGGCGCATGCGGTCCGCGCGGAAGTTGAAGCACAGCACGACGTCGCCGTCGCGCATGCGGCCCTGGTCGGGCGCGCCGACAACGAAGGGCTCGACGAACTCGTCGCCGACGTTCGCGGCGTAGGAGCGCTGCACGGCCTCGGCGCTCGACGCGACGCGCTCGCCGCGCCCGCCGACGAAGAGCTCGTACGCGCGCTGCACGCGGTCCCAGCGCTTGTCGCGGTCCATCGCCCAGTAGCGCCCGACGACCGACGCGATGCGCCCGACGCCCGCGTCGACGATGTCGCGCTCGAGCTGCGCGAGGTAGCGGTCGGCCGAGCGCGGCGGCGTGTCGCGGCCGTCGAGGATCGCGTGCACGACGACCTGCTCCGGGGCGAGGCCGCGCGCGGCGGCGAGCTTCAGCAGCGCGCGCAGGTGGTGGTCCGAGGCGTGCACGCCGCCGTCGCTCACGAGCCCGACGAGGTGGAGCTGCTTGCCCGTGCGCGCCGCCTTCTCCATCGCGCCGGCGAGCGCGCCATTGGCCTGGAACTCGCCGTCGTCGATGGCCTTGTCGATGCGCGTCACGTCCATGTAGACCGTGCGGCCCGCGCCGAGGTTGAGGTGCCCCACCTCGCTGTTGCCCATCAGGCCGAGCGGCAGGCCGACCTCGCGCCCCGAGGCCGAGAGCAGCGTGTTGGGGTAGCGCCCGAGCAGGTCGTGGAAGTAGCCCGCCTCCTGGCGGATGGCGTTGGACTCGGCTTCCTCGCGGAAGCCCCAGCCGTCCAGGACGACGAGCAGCAGCGGGCGGTGATTCACGGCGGATCCTCTCGCGCGGGAGACGGGGGTGGCGGCATACTGACGCGCACGCGGCGGAGGTCGGGCAAGGCAGCTCGGCCGCGTGGCCGCGCCGCCCCCATGCTCGAGTCCTTCCTGTCCTCGTCGCGCGCGCTCGCGACGCGCCTCGTCGGCGCGCTGCGGCGCGGAGTGTACCGCTCGACGCCGCGCCGCGGCGCCGCGCTGCCCGCCTTGCTGCTCCTCGCCGCCGGCAGCTCCTCGTGCGCCGGCCTGAACGCGTACTCGCTCCAGGACGACGTCGCCCTGGGCGCGCAGGCGTTCCAAGAGGTCACCAGCAGCGAGAAGATCCTCACCTCCGGCCCGCAGGTCGAGCAGGTCGAGCGCGTCACCGCGCGCCTCGTCGACGCGGTGACGGAGCTCCAGCCCGACATCGCCTCGCAGTTCCAGTGGGAGGTCGTCGTGATCGACGACCCGCAGACGGTCAACGCGTTCTGCCTGCCGGGCGGCAAGATGGCGGTCTACACGGGCATCCTGCCCGTCACGCAGAACGACGCCGGCCTGGCCGTCGTCATGGGCCACGAGATCAGCCACGCCACCAAGCGCCACGGCACGCAACGCCTGACGCGCAACGGCCTGACCACCGGCCTGATCCAGGCGGTCTTCGAGGACGAGGACTACGAGGCCATGGCCATGGTGGTGGCCAACTTCGGGGTGGGGCTGCCCTGGGGGCGCTCCGACGAGCTCGAGGCCGACCGCGAAGGGCTCTTCGTCATGGCGGCGGCGGGCTACGACCCGCGCGAGGCGCCGGTCTTCTGGCAGCGCATGGCGCAGCTCACCGGCGGCGGCGGCGGCGGGCTGGAGGAGTTCCTCTCCACGCACCCCTCCAACGAGCGCCGCATCGAGCAGCTCCAGTCCCTGGTGCCCGAGGCGCTGCCGCTCTACGAGGCCGCAAAAGGGAAAAAGTAGCCGCGAAGCCGCGGCCGCAAGAACAGCAACCACAAGCGCTTAGGAAAATCGGCCCGCGCCCCGGGGAGGGCGTGGAACGGGATTTCCTATAGCTTGTGGGGCGAATTGGCAACGTCCGGGACGGGAATCTCGGACACGAGCGGAGCCGGCCTGTACAGCGCCGGCTCGGATCCACCGATTCGCACTGCGTGAAGATCGCTTTCGTCACCCCGGAGCTGCAGTCCCTCGTCCGCCGGACGAACCTCGCCGAGATCTCCGAGTCCCTCCCCCGCACGCTGGTGCGGGGCGGCCACGACGTCCGCGTCTTCCTCCCCAAGACGTGCGAGGTCGACACCTCGGTCCTCGAAGGCCTGCGCCCGGTCGGCCGCGTGCGCGTCCGCGACGGGGAGGGTCGCGTCGAGCTCGAGCTCCAGCAGGGCTACCTGGGCGAGCTGCCGGTCGTGCTCGTCTGCCACGAGCGCCTGTTCGGGCGCCGCCAGCCCTACGGCGACGAGAACGGCCCCTACGCCGACAACTGGCGCCGCTACGCCGTCTTCGCGCGCGCCGTGCTCGAGGCGCTCGGCGAGCTCGACTTCAAGGCCGACCTGCTGCACTGCTTCGACTGGACCACCGGCCTGATCCCGGTCTTCCGCGAGCTCGAGTACGCCGAGCGCGACCCGGAGCACCCGGCCGCGCGCGCCGGCGTCTACTTCGCCATCCACAACCTGGCGATGCAGGGCACCTTCGAGCGCGAGGTGCTGCCGAAGATCGGCATCCCGCTGCACCTCTTCCAGAACGTCCACGGCGTGGCCCTCGACGGCCGCGTCAACTTCCTCAAGGCCGGCGCGGAGTTCGCGACGATCCTCGGCACGCCCTCCCCCACGCAGGCGAAGCGCATCCAGGAGACCGATCGCGGCTACGGGCTCGAGGACACCTTCGCACGGCGCAAGAAGGAGATCGTCGGCGTCTCCAGCGGCATCGACTACGCGACGTGGGACCCCGAGCAGGACTCCCTGCTCCCGGCGACCTTCAGCGCGTCGACGGCGGGCCTGGCCGGCAAGCGCAAGAACAAGCAGAACCTGCAGACGAGCTTCAAGCTCGACAAGGGCCCGCGCACGCCGGTCGTGGGCGTCATCGGGCGCTTCGACGCGGACAGCGGCTGCGACCTGCTGGCCGAGGTCATGACCGACCTGCTCGAGCGCAACTTCGAGGTGGTCATGATGGGTCAGGGCCAGGCCGAGATCCTCGAGCGCGTGAAGACGATCGAGGCCACCTTCTCGGGCCGCTGCCGCCTGATCCAGGGCTACCACGTCGCGACCGCGCACCTGCTGCTGGCGGGCGCCGACGTGTTCCTGCTGCCGGCGCACTACCAGCCGAGCAACGCGCTGTGCGCCATCGCCATGCGCTACGGCGCGGTGCCGGTGATCTACGAGCACGCGGGCCTCGACGACCTGCTGGTCGACTACGCCCTCGACGCCAAGGGCGGCACAGGCTTCACCTTCAAGGCCTACAACGGCGAAGGCCTGCTGACCGCGATGGACGAGCTGCGCGCGGTCTACAAGGCGGCGAACAAGTGGAAGGACCTGACGCTGCGCTGCATGAAGCAGGACTTCTCCTGGGAGGCCACCGGTGAGGCCTACCTGCGCGCGTACCGCCGCGTGACGCGCCGCGTGCGCTCGCAACGCACGGAAGTGCCTTGAGCCGCCGCGCGGTCGGCATCGACCTGGGCGGGACGGCCATCAAGGCCGGCGCCGTGAACCCGGCGGGCGACGTGCTGGCGCGCACCGAGGTCGCCTCGGGCGTGGCCGACGGCGCCGAGGCGGTCTGCGAGCGCATCGCCGCGTGCGCACGCGAGCTGGGCGCGACGCACGGTCTCGGCATCGGCGTGCCCGGCCTGGTCGACCGCACGCGCGGGCTGGTGACCAAGAGCCCCAACCTCGCGCCGATGGAGGGCTATCCGCTGCGCGACGAGCTCGCGCGGCGCCTGGGGCTCGCCCCGCAGGCCGTGCACCTCGAGAACGACGCCAACGTGGCGGCGCTCGGCGAGCACTGGCTGGGTGGCGCGCGTGGCGAGCGCCACGCGCTCGTCGTGACGCTCGGCACGGGCATCGGCGGCGGACTGATCCTCGACGGCGCGCTGTTCGTCGGCGAGGGCGGCCTCGCGGCCGAGGTCGGCCACACGACGGTCGACCCGCGCGGGCCGCGCTGCGGCTGCGGGAACCGCGGCTGCCTGGAAGCGCTGGCGAGCGCGACGGCGGCCAGCCGGCGCGCGGCGGCGGCGGGCCTGACCGCCGACCTCAAGGCGCTCACCGCCGCGGCGCGCGCGGCCGCGGGGCCCGAACGCGAGCTCCTGCACGAGGTCGGCCGCGACCTGGGCCGCGGGCTGGCGCAGGCGCTGACGCTGCTCGACCTGCGCTGCTACCTGATCGGCGGCGGTTTCGGCGCGGCGTTCGACGTGCTCGAGCCGGCGATCCGCGAGGGCCTGCTCGAGCGCAGCTACGGGCGCGCCCCCGAGGAGCTGCGCCTGCGCCCGGCGACGCTGGGCGCCGACGCCGGCTGGATCGGCGCCGCGCGCCTCGCGATCGGCGACGCGAGCGAATAGTCGCGCGCGCCAGTCGTTATCCTGCGCCATCATGAGCGCAGACGAGACGATCCTCACCGTCCGCGGCCTCGAGAAGACCTTCAAGAGCGGCCTCTTCGGGCGCAAGGGCTTCCAGGCGCTGAAGGGCATCGACCTCGAGGTCGGCCGCGGACAGGTCTTCGGGCTGCTCGGGCCCAACGGCGCCGGCAAGACCACGATGGTCAAGATCCTGCTCGACCTCGTGCGCGGATGGCGCGGCGAGGCGCGAGTCTTCGGCCTGCCGCCGAGCCAAGCCGTCACGCGCCGACGCGTGGGCTACCTGCCCGAGGCGCACCGCATGCCCTACTACCTCACCGGCTGGCAGGTGATGGTGCTGTTCGGGATGCTCGCCGGGCGCGACCGCAAGTCCGTCGAGAAGCGCGCCGCGCAGCTGCTCGACCGCGTCGGCATGCTGAAGGACTGCCACCGCAAGGTGCGCGAGTACTCCAAGGGCATGCAGCAGCGCCTGGGCCTCGCGCAGGCGCTCGTGCACGACCCCGAGCTCGTCTTCCTCGACGAGCCCACCGACGGCGTCGACCCCGTCGGCCGCAAGGTCATCCGCCAGATGGTCACCGAGCTGGCCGAGCGCGGCACGACGATCTTCATCAACTCGCACCTGCTCAACGAGGTCGAGATGGTCTGCGACCGCGTCGTGATCCTGAACAAGGGCCTGATCCTGCGCGAGGGCACCATCGAGGAGCTGACGCCCAGCGTGGACGCGACGCGCTTCGAGCTGCTCGCCCCCGGCGCGTCGCTCGAGGAGGAGCTGCGCGGCGTCGGCGAGGGCTTCCGCCGCGACGGCGAGCGCGCCTTCGAGCTCACCGTCGACGACGCCGGCCTCGACGCGACCATCGACCGCCTGCGCGCGCGCGGCCACACCATCACCGGCATCTCGCGCCGCCGCCTGAGCCTCGAGGACGCCTTCATCGACCTCGTGAAGGAGGACCGCAAGTGAACCTCACCATCGCACGCGCGCTGCTGGAGGACTCGCGCCAGCAGGTCCTCGACAACAAGGTCTTCCGTCTGCTCGTGCTGCTGACGGCGATCCCGATCCTCGCGTCGTTCCTGATCGGCTTCTACCCCGACCACCTGCAGCTCCTGTGGGGCTTCGAGCCCATCTACTGGCGCGACATGCCGAACTTCCTGGGCGGCACGAACTCGCCGGGGCCCGAGCACGCGGCGGCCGTCATCCAGGGCTGGCAGGGCACGATCGTCGACTTCTTCGCGGGCAACCTCGGCGTGCTCTTCTGCATCGCCGCGACGGCGTTCTTCATGCCGCGCGTGCTCGAGAAGGGCGCCGCCGACACGATGTTCTCCAAGCCCGTCGGGCGCCTGGCGATCCTCCTGTCGCGCTACTTCGCGGGCCTCCTGTTCGTCGGCGCGATCGCGTTCGTGCTGGTCTTCGGGATGTTCCTCGGCTTCGGCCTGCGCTCGGGCTACTGGGACCCCGGCTTCCTGTGGGGCGCGCTGACGCTGGTCTACCTGTTCGGGATGATGCACGCGTTCTCGCTGTGCGTGGCGGTGCTCACGCGCAGCAGCACGGCGGCGATCCTGCTGACCTTCGTGCTCTACGCGCTCTCGTCGGCCTTCCACGGCGGCTGGATGATCTGGAGCTACGTCGACGACAAGCAGGCCTCGGAGGAGCTGCGCGCGGCCTTGCAGGGACCCGATGCGGGCGAGGACGACGACGCCGCGGACGGCGGCGAGCGGAAGGGCGGGGACCCCGGCGTCGTGCTCGACTTCCTGCGCACGTCCTTGAGCGTGGCGCACTACATCCTGCCCAAGACGTCGGACGCCGACCTCATCACGGCCAAGCTGCGGCGCGCGCTCTCGGAGCGCGCTTCCGACCTCGCGAGCGCCGACGACGAGATCGAGGTCAAGCGCGCTCCGCTCGGCTTCCACCTGGTCGAGAGCACGCGCGACGACCTCGACGGCGCCGGCGTGCGCTGGGAGGCCGACAGCGGCGCGCAGGCCGGCAGCTACGTGTTGCGGCGCTTCGCGCGGCCCGAGGTCGAGCGCGGCAGCGGCGCCCGCGCGCGTACGCTCCCGCAGACCGGCATCTGGCGCGCCAAGGATCTCGCGGACGAGCTCCAGGCGCGCACGGATCTGCTGCGCGCGCCCGAGTACGACTCCGAGTCGCTGGGCGGCGTGCGCGCCGGAAAGGTGACCTGGCAGGAGCCGAGCGCCAACGGGCCGCGCGAGCGCGAGCGCCTGTGCTTCCACGTGAACGACCACATGTACGAGCTCGACGTGGACCTGAGCACCAACGGCGAGGAGGCCTACGTCGCGGGGTCGCGGCGTCAGCGCTTCCTGGCCGACAAGAACCTCGTCATCGGCAACGTCGAGCTGCTCGAGCCCGGCGAGTGGTACGCGCAGAAGTTCGACTGGACCGCTCCCTGGCGCTTCAACGTCTTCTTCTCCATCGGCTCCTCGCTCGCGTTCATCCTCGCGATGCTGGGCATCGCCTGGTGGCGCCTCGCGCGCATCGACTTTTGATCCCTCACGAGCTCCTCGAGGCCCTGCACGCCGTCGTCGGCGACGCGGGCCTGGTCCGCGACGCGAGCCGGCGCACGCCGTACGAGTGCGACGGGCTCGCCTACGAGCGTTGCGTGCCCGACGTCGTGCTGCTGCCGGCCTCGACCGAGGAGGTCTCGCGCTGCCTCGCGCTGTGCCACGCGCACGGCGTGCCGGTCGTGCCGCGCGGCGCGGGCACGGGCCTGACCGGCGGCGCGACGCCCGTGCCCGGCGGCGTGCTGCTCGGCACCGGGCGCATGCGGCGCGTGCTCGAGGTGAACGCCGCGGACCGCTTCGCGCGCGTGCAAGCCGGCCTCGTCAACGTCGACCTCACGCGCGCCTGCGCGCACGAAGGCCTGTTCTACGCGCCCGACCCCTCGAGCCAGGCGGCCTGCTCGCTCGGCGGCAACGTCGCCAACAACTCGGGCGGCCCGCACTGCTTCAAGTACGGCAACACGACGCGCCACATCCTGGGCCTCGTGGTCGTGCTGCCCGACGGCGAGGTGCTCGACCTCTCCGGGCCCGAGGTCGACCCCGAAGGCTACGACCTCGTCGGCCTGTTCACCGGCAGCGAGGGCATGTTCGGCGTCGCCACCGAGATCACCGTCGCGCTGACGCCCTCGCCCGAGGTGACCGAGACGCTGCTCGGCATCTTCCCGAGCCTCGACGCGACGTGCGACGCGGTCAGCGCGATCATCGCCGCCGGCCTCGAGCCCTCGGCGCTCGAGATCCTCGACAAGCTCACCATCGCCGCCGTCGAGGCGAGCGTGTTCGCGGCCGGCTACCCGGCCGACGCCGAGGCCGTGCTGTTGATCGAGGTCGAAGGCGCGCCGGTCGAGTGCCGCGAGACCTCCGACGCGATCCTGGCCATCCTCGAGCGCAACGGCGTGCGCGAGGTGCGCCGCGCCACCGACGAGCTGCAGCGCAAGAAGCTGTGGGCCGGCCGCAAGGGCGCCTACGGCGCGATGGGCCGCGTCGCGCCGGACCTCTACGTCAGCGACGTGGTCGTGCCGCGCACGAAGCTGCGCGAGCTCGTGCGCGCGACCACCGACCTCTGCGTCGCGAAGGGCCTGCGCATCTGCAACGTCTTCCACGCCGGCGACGGCAACCTGCACCCCAACATCTCCTACGACCGGCGCGACGCCGACGAAGTGCGGCGCGTGATCGAGGCCGGCGACGAGATGGCCGCGCTGTGCGTCGCGGCCGGCGGCACGCTGTCCGGCGAGCACGGCATCGGCATCGAGAAGCGCGCGCAGATGGAGCTGTACTTCTCGCCCGTCGACCTCGCGCTGATGCACGCCGTGCGCGACGCGTGGGACCCGGCCGAGCGCATGAACCCCGGCAAGCTGTTGCCGATCCGCGCCTGCATGGAGACGCGCACGCGCCCGGTGCCCGCGCCGGCGGAGGAGCGCGCATGAGCCTCTTCGCCTCCCTCGAGCGCGTCGTCGGCGCCGCGCACGTCGCCCCGGCCGCGCACCTCGGCGGCCTGCCCGTCGCGTCGCCGGCCGACGAGGCCGAAGCGCGCGCGCTGATCGAGCTCGCGCGCGCCGACGGCCTGCGCCTCGCGCCGCTCGGCTGCGGCAGCAAGCTCGCCTGGGCGCCGCCGCCCGCGCGCGTCGACGCCCTGCTCGGCACGCGCCGACTCGCCGGCGTCGTCGAGTTCGTGCCGGGCGACGGCACGCTCACCGCGCGCTGCGGCTCGACGATGGCCGAGCTCGCGGCGCTGGTGCGCGCCGAGGGCCTCGAGCTCACGCCCGACGTGCCGCGACCCGAGCGCGCGACCCTGGGCGGCACGCTCGCCGCCGGCGCGAGCGGGCCCGACCGCACGCGCCACGGTGCCGGTCGCCTGCACGTGCTGGGCACGCGCGCGCTGCTCGCGAGCGGCGAGGTCGCCAAGAGCGGCGGGCGCCTCGTGAAGAACGTCACGGGCTACGACCTGCACCGGCTCTACTGCGGCTCGTTCGGCAGCCTCGCGCTGCTGCTCGAGGCCTCGCTGCGCCTGTTCCCCGCGCCCGAGGCGCGCCGCGCGGCGGGCTTCGCGCTCGACGAGCTGGGCGCGGCGCTCGAGCTCGCGCGCGCGCTGCACGCCGCGCGCCTGCCGCTGCGCGCGCTGACGGTCACGAACGCGCGCGACGCGGCCTGGTGGGTGCACGTCGAGCTCGTCGGCCGCGCTGCGCAGCTCGAGCGCGACCTCGCGCGCGTCGCGGCGCTGCGCGCGCCGGACGAGGTGCTGCACGGTGACGACGCCGCCGCGCGCGCGCCGCGGAGCTGCGCGACGCCGAGCCCGACGCCGCGCACTCGAGCGTCGTGCGCCTCTCCGTGCGCCGCCGAGCGCCTCGCGCCCGCGTGCGGCGCGCTGCTCTTCGACGCGCTGCACGGCCTCGCGCACGGCGCGGCGGTGCTGCAGCCCGCGGTGGCGACGCTCGACCTCGCGCTCGACGGCGCCGACCGGCCGACCTCGCCGCGCGCGCGTCACGCGCGCCCGCGCCGCGCTCGCGCCGCTGGACGCGCGCGTGCACCTGCGCGGCCGCGGCGTCGAGCGGCTCGAGTCCTCCGCGACGGCGCGCGAGGCCGCGCTGGCCGAGCGCCTCGCCGCCAGCCACGATCCGACGCACGTCTTCGCCATGAAGCCCGTCCACGGGAGGCTCGTGCCTTGAACCCCGCTGAGCTCATCGACTACGCCAAGAGCCTGGACTGCGTGCACTGCGGCCTGTGCGTGCCGAGTTGCCCGACCTACCGCCTGACCGGCCGCGAGTCGGCCAGCCCGCGCGGCCGCATCCACATGATGCGCTCGGTCGCCGAGGGCACGCTCGAGCCCGACGCGAGCTTCGTCGACGAGCTCGACCTGTGCCTCGCGTGCCGCAACTGCGAGAGCGTGTGTCCGTCGGGCGTCGACTACCTGCACCTGCTCGAGCACACGCGCTCGGGGCTCAAGGACTCGCCGGCGCGCTCGTGGCTGGCGCGCACGATGCTCGCGGTCGGCCTCGAGCACGTGCTGACCAGCCGCGACATGCTGTCGTTCAGCGCGACGGTGCTGCGCGCGGCGCAGCGCAGCGGCGCGCTGAAGGCCGCCGGCGCCGCGCTCGGCACGCTGGGCCAGGGCCTCGCCGCGCTGCCCGAGGTGCCCCCCGCCGCCGAGCGCCGCCCGCTGCCCGAGACGACGCCCGCCGAAGGCGTCGTGGAAGGCGCCGTGGCGACGCTCGAGGGCTGCGTGATGCCCGAGATGCTCGGCCGCGTGAACCGCGCGACGGTGCGCGTGCTGGCCGCCGCGGGCCGCGAGGTGCGCTGCCCCTCCGGGCCGACGTGCTGCGGCTCGCTGCACGCGCACAACGGCGACCTCGTGACGGCGCGCCACCTCGCGCGCCAGATGATCGAGCGCTACGACGCGCTGCGCGACGAGGCGTGGCAGCCGCTGCCGGTGGTCGTGAACTCCGCCGGCTGCAGCGCTCACATGAAGGACTACGGGCGGCTGCTCGCAGACGACCCCGAGTACGCCGAGCGCGCCGCCGCGTTCGCCGCGCGCACGTACGACTTCGCCGAGTACCTCGCGCAGCACGCGCTCGAGCGGCTCGCGCCGCAGCTCGGCGCGCCCGAGGTCGCCGGCCCGATCACGTGGGACGACCCCTGCCACCTGTGCCACGGCCAGGGCGTGCGCGCCGAGCCGCGCGCGCTGCTCGACGCCGTCGACGCGCCGCGCGTGGAGCTCGCCGACAGCGAGAGCTGCTGCGGCTCGGCCGGCCTGTACTCGGCGCTGCGCCCCGCGGACAGCGCGGCGATCCTCGCGCCCAAGCTCGAAGCGCTCGAGCGCAGCGGCGCGCGCACGCTCGTCACCGCCAACCCCGGCTGCCAGATGCAGTGGGCCGGCGGCGTGGCGCGCCAGGGCCTCGACGTCGAGGTGCTGCACCTCGCGGAGCTCTTGGCGCGCGCGCTCGACGCGGGTCAGTCCCGCGGTGCCAGCTCGGCGAGCAGCGCGGCGACGGCGGCCTCCGAGCCCTCGCTGCGCTCCGGCCACAGCGCGTAGGCGATCCAGCAACGTCGGCCGAGCGTGAGGTTGACGCGCAGCGTGTCGCGGAACGAGCCGCCCTCGAGGAAGCGCCGCTCGCGCACCCAGTCGGCGGCATAGCCGGCCCACTCGAGCTTGCCGCCGCCGACCACCGCGGCGCCGCCCTCCTTCGGCAGGTCGGCGAGCTCGCGCCACTCGAGGCCGCGGAACGCGCTCGCGAGCACCGCCTCGCCCGCCTCGGCCGGGAAGCCGACGAGGTAGAGCCGCGCGGGCGGCGCGCCGCGGACCTCGGGCGTCACGCTCGACCAGTCGAAGGGCTCGACGTCGGGCGCCGCGGGGCTCTGGCCCATGCCCGGCCCCATCCCGGGGCCCATGCCGCGGCGCTCGACGAGCTCCGCGGGCGTGACCTCGAGCTCGCTGCCGTCCGTGAAGGTCAGCACGCGCTCGCCGCCCGGCAGCACGCGCGCCTCGGGCTCGAGCGTCAGCGCGCCGAGCCGCTCGCACGGCGCGAAGGCCTCCGCGAGCACCGTCGCCGCGGGCAGGCGCTGCGGCCCCCGCAGCAGCGCCGCCACGCACAGCGCGATCAGCGCGAGCCCGAGCGCGACACCGAAGACGCCGCCGAGCGAGGCGCGTCGCTCGGCGGCGTCTGCGGAGGTCGCGACCGCGTCCATGCGCGGCTCAGTGACCGTCGCCTTCGGTCGTGGTGTCCTCGTAGGGCTCCTCGGGCGGCAGCTCGAGGGTCGTCCGAATCTCGTCCGACGAGGACGCGTCGTGCACCGGCAGGTACGGCACGTGCGCGGGACCGATGCGGAAGGGCTTCAGGAAGTCGACGATCGTCTCGTCCGAGACGGCGTCCGTGCTCTGCGCGTGGACGAACTGCGCGAGGAAGAAGCGGTTGTCGCCCTCGGGCGTGATGTCGACCATGGCCTGCGCCTGCGTCGGCTGCCCCAGGGGCTTCTGCGTGAAGCGCACCACCGGCAGCGTGCGGCCCTGGACGACGACCTCGCCCACCTGCAGGTCCGAGACCTTGTTGATGCCGGCGAAGCCGCCGCCGCTGAAGTCCTGGGAGAAGATCTCCTCGCGGCCCTTGGCCTGGGAGGCCTTGAGGATCATCAGGTTCACCATCGTCCCCGACGGGCCCATGAACGTGAACATGTCCTCCGTGCCGGGCATGAAGTTCATGCCGAACACGATGCTCCAGTCGTCGGGCCGCGCGTCGTACTCGAGGTACTGATCCATCTTGGCCCACTGCACGTCGGGGTCGAGCCCCTCCTTCACGCGGCCCCAGAAGAAGGCCGCACCGAGCACCGCCAGGATCACCGCGATCAGGCAGCCGCCGCCGCAGAACCACAGCCAACCGGGCAGACCGCCCTTCTTCTTGGGGACTTCGGGCTCGTCGGCCCACTCTTCGCCGGTCATGGGATCCTCTCCTGGTCTCGGGGGCGCGCGGCGGAGTGCCGCAGCGCGGCGTTCTACCAGCGCGTGGGCCTGCGATTCAAACCGGGCGGGATTTCCGGCCGCGCCGGGCGAATTCGGGCGGCGCTACTCGCGCCAGTCGTAGAAGCCGCGGCCGCTTTTCTTGCCCAGCTCGCCGCGCGCGACCATCTCGCGCAGGATCGCCGGCGGCTCGAAGGTCGCGCCGAGCTCGGCGCTGAGGAACTCCGCGATCGAGAGGCGCACGTCGAGGCCCACGAGGTCCGTCAGCTTCAGCGGCCCCATCGGGAAGCCGTAGCCGAGCGTCATCGCCTTGTCGATGTCCTCCGCGCTGGCGACGCCGCTCTCGACCATGCGCATGGCCTCGAGGCCGATCACGAGCCCCAGGCGGCTCGACGCGAAGCCCGGGCTGTCCTGCACGCGGATGGGCTCCTTGCCCATGCGGCGCGCGAGCTCGAGCGCGGCCTGCACGGCCTCCTCGCTCGTCGCCTCCGCCTCGACGACCTCGCACAGCTTCATGATGTGCACGGGGTTGAAGAAGTGCATGCCGACGACGCGTTCGGGGTGCGCGGTGACCTCGGCCACCTTGCCCACCGGCAGCGACGACGTGTTCGTCGCGAGCAGCACGCCCGCGCCGAGGCGCCGACCGAGGTCGCGGAAGATCGACTGCTTGAGCTCGAGCCGCTCGGGCACGGCCTCGACCACCACGTCGACGCCCGCGCACGCCTCGTCCATCGACGTCGTGCCCGACAGCCGCGCCAGCGCCGCGTCGCGCGTCGCCGCGTCGAGCTTGCCGCGCTCGACGCCCTTGTCGAGGTTCGCGCGCACGTGCGCGAGCCCGCGCTCGACGGCCGCGGCGTCGACGTCGAACAGGCGCGTTTCGAGCCCGCTCGTCGCGAGCACCTGCGCGATGCCGTGGCCCATGGTGCCGGCGCCGAGCACGGCGGCGGTCTTCATCTCGGATGCGTTCATGGCGGTGTTCTCTCGGCTGCCGGGCCGCGCTCAGCTCCCCGGCGTCAGGACGATCTTGCCCAGCACGTCGCCGGCCTCGAGCCGGCGGTGCGCCTCGACCACGCGGGAGAGGGGCAGCACGTCGTGGAGGGCGGGACGATAGGCGCCCGCGGCCAGCTTGTCGAGGATCGCGGGGAAGGCCGAGCGCGGCCCCATGGTCGAGCCCAGGATCGACAGGTTCTTCATGAAGAGGTGCGGCAGGAGCAGCGAGACCTCGGGTCCCGTCGTGCCGCCGCACGTGACGAGCCGGCCGAGCCGCGCGAGGCAGCGCACCGAGCCGGACCACGTCGCCGGCCCGACGTGCTCGACGACGACGTCGACGCCGCGACCCTCGGTGAGGCGCTTGACCTCCTTCGGCCAGCCGGGATCGGCGTGGTCGATCACCTCGTGCGCGCCCATCTCGCGCGCGAACTCGCGCTTCGCCGCGCTGCCCGCGGTGGTCAGCACGCGCGCGCCGAGGTCGCGTGCGATCTGGATCGCGGCCGAGCCGACGCCGCTCGAGCCCGCGACGACGAGCACGGTCTCGCCGGCCTGCAACGCCGCGCGCGAGACGAGCATGCCCCACGCCGTGAGGAACACCAGCGGCGCGGCCGCGGTGACCACCGGGTCGAGCCCCGCCGGCAACTCGAGCACGTAGCGCCGCTCGAGGCACACGAACTCCTGGTCGATGCCGTCACAGTGCTCGCCGCGGATGCCGTAGTCGTCGCTGAGGTGGTCGTCGCCGCGCAGGTCGTACGCCGACGTCCCCGACGACACACCCGGCAGGATCAGCACGCGCGCGCCGACGGCGAGGTCCGTCACGCCCTCCCCCAGCGCGACCACCTCGCCGGTGCCGTCGCTGCCCGGCACGTGCGGCAGCGGGATCGGGAAGCCCGGCATGCCGCGCCGCACGAACAGGTCGAGGTGGTTGACCGACACCGCGAGCACGCGCACGAGCACCTCGCCGGCGCGCGGCTCGGGCACCGGCTGGTCGACGAGCTGGAGCACCTCCGGCCCGCCGTGGACGGGGATCTGGACGACTTGCATGGCGCGAGGATACGCGCTCGGCGGTCAGAGCTCGACGGTCAGCGCGCGCCCGCCCGAGGCGGCGGCGAGCTGCTCCCACCAGCGCCGCAGGCGCCCCTTGGCGTCGACGAGCAGCACGTCCACGCAGACGCCGCGGAAGCGGTTCTCGTGGCCGAAGAGCGGCGCGAGGAGCTCGAGGTTCCAGCGCGTGCCGCCCGAGGGCGCGCCGTCGCCGAGCACGACGAGCGTGTCGACGTCGGGGTCCTCCAGCGCCGCGAGCATCGCGTCCCAGTAGTTGCCCGGCCCTTGATCTCGGCGGCCCTCGAACCACTCGAGCGCCTTCTTCACCGCGCGCGGGTCGGCGGCCGTGAGCTGCTTCTGCCAGAGCACCGGCTCGCGCGTGAACGGGACGAGGTTGAAGCGCGCCTCCTCGCCGAGGCCCTCGAGCGCGCGGCGCAGCTCGACGTCCGTGCGCTGCTTGCGCGTGCCGCCCTCGCGCTCGGCCCACATCGAGCCGGAGAGGTCGATCACGAACGCGAGCCGCGTCGACAGCAGCGGCAGGCCGACGAAGGCGACCGTGCGCTCGTCGTACGCGCGCGCGCCGGGCGCGGCGCCGGGCGTCCAGTCGTCCGCGAGTCCGGCGGCCCACGCCTGCCAGCCGCGCGCGTTGCGGCCCTCCTTGCGGCCGGAGAGGTCCTGCAGGAGCTCGACGCGCCGCCACGCCGGGCGCGTCTCGGCCTCGTCGCCGAGCGCCGCCGCGAGCGCGCGCGCCGGCCGCGTCACGACGCCGCGCGAGCGCTCGTAGGCGCGCAGGCGCACGCGATCGCCGTCGGCGGCCAGCGCGCCGGCGAGCGCGAGGTCGTCCGCGCTGCACAGCTCGGCGCACGCCGCGCGCACGCGGTGCACCGTCGCGCGCGAGCGTCGCGAGCTCGGCGTGCGCCGCCGCGGCGTCGAGCGCACCGAGCGCGGCCCAGGCGTGCGCGCGCACGCGCTCGTCCTTGTCCTTGTGCGCCGCCTCGGCCACCACCGGCGCGAGCGCCGCGCGCGCGGGCGCGTCGAGGCGCGGCGCGAGGCGCTCGACGCTCCACAGCAGCAGGCGCCGCTGCGCCGCGTCCTTCGCGCGCAGGGCCTTCTTCCACGCGTCGGCCGCGGGTGCGCTCGCGCGGCGGCCGAGCGCCTCGGCCACGCGTTGCGCGGTCAGCTCGCGCTTGGCGCCCAGGCCCGGCTTGCCGAGCAGCAGCGCCTCCACGTCGTCCGGCGCGCCGCCGAGCGCGAGCTGCGCCTCGTCGGCCACGCGCGCCTCTTCGTCCTCGAGCGCGCCGAGCACGAGCTCCCACGCCTCCGCGCCGCCGAGCGCGGCCAGCTCGCGCACCGCGGCGCGGCGCTGCTCGTCGTCCTGCGCGTGCAGCGCGCGCTTGGCCGACTCGAGGTCGCGCGCGCCGGCGCGCCCGGCGACGAGCGCGACGAGCGCGAGCCCGTACGCCAACGCCCTCATGGCTCGCGTCGCTCGTAGCGGTCGTCGGTCGGCGGCGTGACGCGCTCGTGCTCGGCGAAGTACGCCTCCATCACGTCGCGCAGCATGGTCGGATCCTCGCGCAGGTGCTTGGCCTCGCCGAGCGCCTCGTAGCCGTCGCCGCCGCCGCCCAGGAAGCTGTTCGTGACGAGCGTGTAGGTGCGCTCGGGGTCGACCGGCGCGCCGCCGATCTCGAGCCCCACGAACCGCGCGGCGCCGTCCTCCTCGAGGCGGAAGAGCACCTTCGCGCCCGAGAGCTCGAGGCCGGTGTGCGCCGTGCCCTCGACCGAGGCGCGCACGATGTCGACGAGGAGCGCGCCGCTCACCTCGAGCAGCACGAGGTGGTTGCCGAAGGGCGCCAGCTCGAACAGGCCGCGCCGCGTGACCGGCCCAGCGGGCAGGTCGCAGCGGATGCCGCCGCGGTTCTGGATCGCGACGTCGGCGGGGATGCGCGCGCGCATGACGTCGGTGATCAGGTTGCCGGCCGGCGCCGAGCGCAGGCGGTCGTAGCCGCGCGCGAGCGGCTCGACGAGCTCGCCCACGCGCTCGTCCATGAACGTCGCGCTCTGCGCGACCAGCGCCGCGCACGCCGCGTCGACCGCGTCGTTGCCCTCGCCCGGCGCGTGGTCCTCGAGCAGGTCGACGAGCTCGTACTCGTACGTGTCCAGACGCTTCGTCTCCGCGTCGAACCACAGGTCGAGGCGCCCCACCGCGCTGCCCTTCGAGCCGGACTGCACGATGAACGTGTCACCCTGCGTCACGCCGCGCTTCAGGTAGGTGTGGCTGTGGCCGCCGACGATCACGTCGAGCTCGGGGTGCGCCTTCGCGAGCCGCCGGTCGTCGGTCACGCCGAGGTGCGTCACCGGCAGGATCCAGTCGGCCTTGCCGGCCAGCGCCGCCTGCGCCGCGCTCAAGGCGTCGGCCGGCTCGTCGAAGCCCAGGCGCTTGGCGTCCTCGTGCGTGATGGTCGGCGTGATCGGCGTGAGCAGACCGACCACGGCGACGCGCACGCCGCCGACCTCGACCACGCGCCAGGGCGCGCACCACTCGACGCGCGGCCCGCCGGGCTCGACGCGCACGTTGGCGCACACGGCCGGCAGCTTCACTTCCTCGAGCGTGGCGGCGAGCTCGGGCACGCCCCAGTCCAGGTCGTGGTTGCCGACCGCCAGCGCGTCGTAGCCGACCTGCGCGAGGATGCGCAGGTACGCGCGGCCGTGCTCGATCAAGCCCTCGGGCGTGCCCTGCGTCCAGTCGCCCGCGTCGACCATCAGCACGTCGACGCCCTCCGCGGCGCACTCGGCGCGCACGCGCTGCGCGTACGCGGCGATGCGCGGCAGGCCGCCGATCAGCGGCGGCGCGTCCTTGTCCAGCCAGGTGGCGGGGCGCGCGACGACCTGGCCGTGCACGTCGTTGGTGTGCAGCAGGACGACGTGCGTGCGGTCGGCGAGCGGGCGCGCGCCGAGCTGACCGAGGGCGAGCAGCGCGAGACCGAGGAGGCGCGCGCGACGGGAGAGGCGGGAGCTCATGGCGCAGAAGGTAGCGCGCGCCCCGGATCCGTGCGCCGGGGTGCGCGGATTCACCGGCCGTGCACGGGCCCGGGCGCGTCCGGGCGACTCAGCCGCCGAGCAGCGCGTCGCGGCGGGCGCGCGCCGCGTCCAGGCGGCGGGCCACGTCGGCGTTGCGGGCGAGCAGGCCGTCCTCGAGGGCCTCGACGTCGGCCAGCAGCGCCTCGACCTCGGCCTGCCAGCCGGTGATGCGCTGCTGCACGCTCAGGTCCGTGAAGATGTTGTCGAGGAAGATGTCGGCGAAGCGCCAGCCGCTGGAGAGCTCGATCTCGGTCTCCTCGAGGTCGACGCCGACGTCCAGCAACTCGCGCGACAGGACGCGCAGGTCCTGCTTGGCCTCTTCGAGCTCGACCCGCGCGCGGTCGATGCCGCCGTGCTTCATCATCGTGACGAACGCGCCGCCGCCCAGGAGGTCGAACGTGCCCCAGTTGCGCACCTTGCGAAGCGTCTCGAGCACGGCGCGCAGGGAGTCCTGCGCGACGGCCGCCGCGTCGCCCGCCTCGGCGAGCTCGCGCAGCTCGCGCGCCAGCGCGGCCTCGCCCTCGTCCAGCTCGCCGAGCTCGCGCGCGACGGCGTCGCCGAGCGCGCGCCGCGCGGTGCTCCAGCGCGCACGCGCCTCGTCGAGCTCCGCCGCGGCCGCCGGGAGCGCCGCCGCGCGCGCGCGCCACGTCTCCAGCTCCTCCACGCGCCGCTCGTGCTCGCGCCGCGCCTCGTCGTGACGCAGCTCCGCCGCGGCGCGCGCCGCCTCGCGCTCGTGCAGGCGCTCCTTGCGGTCGCCGACCAGCTCGCGCACGAACGCCTCCCAGGTCACGTGGCGCAGACGTTCGAGGTCGCCCTCCGTGCTCTCGACCTCGGCCGCCAGCGCCGCGAGGAGGGCGGCGCTCGCCTGCGCCTCGCGCTCCAGCTCCACGCGCCGCCGCTCCGCGCGCCGCGCCTCCTCCACCAGCGCCAGCGCGGCGAGGTAGCGTTCTCGCTCCGTCGTGCTCATCGGGGACCTCCTCGGACGGCACCGCTACGCCGCGGCGCCGCCGGCATTCGAGGCGCAGCCTACCCGAAGTGCGACGGGGCGACCGCCGGCGCCGCTACTCCAGGATCAGCTCGCGGCTCTCGGGGTGCGCGAGCACGAGCTCCCAGGTCAGGTCCGTCTCGCCGTCCTTCGGCACGGGCACGACCCACGTCACGAAGCCGCGGTCGTCGCGATCCGCGCGCCAGCGCGGGTCGGTCGACACGGGGTGCGAGCTCTTGCGCACCTCGACCTCGAGGCGCTCGTCGCGCGACTGCGGGATCGCCTCGCGCACGACGACGCGCACGCTGCCGTCCGGTTCGGTGACCGGCGCGCCGTGGTTCTCGAGCCGTACGCGCCAGCGCGTGATCTCGCGCGCGGTCGAGCTGAACAGCCCCGGCGCGTCGTGCTCCTCGCCGACGAGCACGCGCTCGAGCTCGAGGCCCGGCACGACGCCGAGCGCGAGGTCGAGCTCCTGACCGGTCTGCACCTCGTCGACCGCCGCGCGGCCGATGAAGTCGTCGCCGAAGAACACCGCGGCCACGCCCGGCAGCAGGACCCACGGGCTCGTGTTGCGCGCGTGGCCGCGCAACCACACGTCGTCGGCCAGCGCGGGCACGCAGTAGAGCTCGGGCTCGACGTCGAGGCGCGCCTCGCCGACGAGCACCGTCGTCGCGGCGTCGCGCGAGGCGAGCGTCTCGCGCGCGGGCAACACGAAGCGCACCGAGAGCCCGGCGTCCTGCGCGGCGGCGAAGTAGCCCTTGTCCGCCGACTCCAGACCGCGCTCGACCAAGCGCGCGTCGTACCGCGCCGAGTCCTCGTAGAAGAGCCCGCGGCGCGCGAGGGAGTCGTCCTGCCGCCCGCCGAGGTCGACCCAGCGCGGCTCGGGCTCGGGGCCGGCGGCGCCGCGCCGCGGCGTGGCCGTCGACAGCGCCAGCTCGACGCCCGGCCAGTCCTCGCCGCTGCGCTGCACGACCTCCGCGCGGTAGACCAGCTCGACGCTGCGCGCGTCGCCCGCGGTGCGCAGGTCGTACACCGGCTTCCAGCCGCAGTCGCCGACGAAGTACTCGACGGCGAGCGGGCTGGGGCCGGCGCCGAGGTCGACCTCGACGAACACGTCGTAGACCGGCACGAGCCCGCCCGCCTCGAGCGTGCCGAGCTCGCGGCGCAGCTCGTCGCGGCGCGCCGCGTCGGCCTCGCCCGCCCAGCGCAGGTCGCGCCGCTGGCGCAGCAGGTCGGCGAGCGCCGCGTCGTACGCCGCGTGCGCCGCGCTCCATGCCTCGAGCGAGGGCAGCGCGTCGTCGTCCTCGTCGCTCACCGCCGAGAGTTGGCCTTGCACGTGCGTGACGAGCTCGGCGAGCAGCCGCTCCTCGTCCGCGCGCACGCCCGCGGCGACGTCGAGCGCGCGCAGCTCGTCGCGCAACGCCTGCACGCGCGCTTCGGGCACCTGGTCGACGCGGCGCTCCGCGACCTCGACGCCGAGCACGTGACCGCGTTCGAGGCGCACGCGCACGTTGGAGGGGTCGAGCTGCCGCGTCAGGCCGCGCAGGACGAAGCGCCCGTCGTGCTGGACGGGTTCCGTGACGCGCGTGACGCGCGCCGAGCCGCCGTAGACGGTCACCGCGTCGACGCGGCTCGCGAGCTCGAGCGCCTCGGCGTCGCGCGCGCCGGCGAAGGAGGGCGCCGCGAGCAGCGCGGCGAGGACGAAGCCGTTCAGGATCGTGGTCTGCATGTCGGGGTTCCTCCTCAGCGGTACGAGACGCCGGACGACTTCGGGAAGCTCACCGCGATGGCGAAGCGCAGCTCCGTCTCGCCGCCGAGCGGGACGTCGAGCTCCCAGGTGCGGATGCCGAGCTGCTCGGCGTCCTTCTGCCAGCGCTCGGCGCGACTCGGCGCGAGCGTCGCGCCTTCGAGCTCGACCGAGATGCGCTCGTCGGTCGGCCGCGGCAACGCCTCGCGCACGACGACGCGCACGCTGCCGTCGGCGCGGTGCACCGCGCCGCCGTGGTTGGCGAACACGAGGCGCCACCCCTCGGTCTCCTTGGCCTTGCTGCCGAAGAAGCTCGGCCCCTCGGTGAAGTCCTTGGTCTTCACGCGCTCGCAGGTCACCGCGTCCGCGGCGCCGAGCGGCAGCGTGAACTCCTGGTCGACCTCGACCGTCTCGAGCGCGGCGCGCCCCAGGAAGTCGTCGCCGAAGAAGACCGACGCCTCGCCCGGCAGGATCGGCCAGCGCCCGGTGTTCGTCGCGCGACCGCGCAGCCAGACGGTCGTGTCGCGGCGCGGCACGCAGTGGTACTCGGGCGCGACGTCGAGCGCGACCTCGCCCACCTGCACCACGGTCTCGCCGCCGCTCTCGACGCTGTCGGTGCCCGGCACGACGAAGCGCACCGAGAGGCCCTCCTCGAGCACGGCCGCGTAGCCGTCCTCGTCGTCGCCGGCCGCGTAGCCGAGGGACGCGAGCGCCTCGAAGGACTTCGACTTCTCCTCGGGCGCCCGCGCGGCCGCCGGCGCCATCACCGCACCGGACGCCTCGCGCGGGTCGTACAGCGACGCCCAGCGCTGCGAGAGCTCGGGCGCCTGCGCGCTGCGCTGCGGCTCGGCGCTCGAGAGCAGCAGGCGCACGTCACGCCAGTCCTCGCCCGTCGACTGGCGCACGGTGCCGCGGTAGCCCAGCGTCACCTTGCGGCCGTCCTCGGTCGCGCGCACGTCGTAGCGCGGGCTCCAGCTCGCGCCGCCGACGAGGTAGGCGAGCTCGAGGCGCTCGGTGGCCGCCGCGCCGGCGACCTTGACGTACACGTCGCGCACCTCGACGACGTCGCGCGCCTGCACGCGCTCGTCGAGCGCCTTCAGCTCGTCCCGCAGCGCGGCGAGCTGCTGCGCGAGCTCGCGCTGGCGCGCCTGGACCTCGCGCAGGCCGCCGGCGACGAAGTCGAGCCGCGCCTTCCACGCCCCGGCGTCCACCTCGCCGCCGCGCACCTCGCGACGCTCCGCGAGGCCGAGCTCCTTCAACAGCGCGCGCAGGTGCACGCCGCGCTGCTCGGCCAGCGCCTGCTCGTCCTGCAGCTCCACCAGGCGCCGCGCGAGCTCCTGCCGACGCGCGCGCAGCTCCTCGAGCCGCGCCTCGGGGCTGCGCTGCTCGCTGCGCGACCGCACCTCGACGCCCACCACGTACCCGCCGACGCAGCGCACGCGCACGCTGTCGGGGTCGAGCGCCGCCGGCAGCCCGCGCAGCACGTACTGGCCGTCACCGGCGAGCCCGTCGGCCACGCGCACGACGCGCGCGCTCGACGGGTAGACGGTGACCTCACGAAGGGTCGAGCCGAGCTCGATCGGCTCCTGGGCCGAACCGAGGGCCGCCAGCGCCGCGAGGGCGACGGCGGCCAGGGGACGCAGAGTCTGCATGGCGCTCCGGGTCTGGGGACGTGGGGACGGTCTCGTGCGAGTACCGTACCCCTACGCCCGAGCCGGGCGCCATCTTGGCGATGCGGGCGAGATTCCTGAGCGGTAGCGGCTCACTGCGGCGCGTACTCGAGCTCGACGTCGGCCACGCCGTCGGCGGTGACCTCGCGCACCTCGCCCTCGCCGGCCGCCATGATGTTGCCGAGCTTCACGTCGAAGCGGCCGGGGCCGAGGCCGGGGAGCTCGGCGACGGCCTCGCCGTCCGAGTTCATCTGGCGGGTGTAGCGCGGCGCGTCGAGCGCGTTCGCGAAGGCGTAGATGCGCGGCGGGTCGCCCTCCTCGGTCGCGAGGCGGATGCGCAAGGTCGTGCCGGCCGTCAGCGCCGCGGGCGGCAACGTCGTCACGCCGTCGATCGCGACGTCGCGCAGCACGAGCGGCGCGTAGTCGGCGCCGGGGTCGAGCCACAGCGCCCAGGTGCCGCGCGGCAGGGCGCAGCGCAGCACGCCGTCGACGACCGGCGCGTGGTGCCACTCGAGCGGCTCACCCGTCGGCGCGGCGCCCGCGGGGTAGCGCGCGAGGCGCGGCTTGAACTGCCAGCCGGCCAGCTCGGGCGCGGGCAGGCGCAGCTCGTCGCCGACGACGAGCCGCAGCACGACGTCCTCGGCGCCGCCGCGCAAGGTGACGTAACCGCCGTCCGGCGCGGGCGCGAGCCAGGGGTGCCACGCGACGAGCGTGACCTCCTCGTCGGCGTGCACCTGGACGCGGAACGTGCCCAGCCGCAGCGTCGCGCCGTCGGGCGGGTCGGCGCCGGGCAGCCACGCGCTCGCGGCCGCGGGCTCGCCGCGCTGGACGAGCACGCGCACGCGCTCGAGGTCCGCCTCGTCGACGCCCTCCACGCGCCCGGTGATCCACTCGAGGTCGCCGAGCTCGAGCTCGACGGTCGCGCTGGCCTGACCGGGCACGAGCACGGTTTCGGTCGACGCGAGCCCCGTGCGCTCGTCGCGCACGCGCCAGCGGCCGGGCGGGACGCCCTGGAAGTGGAACGTGTCGCCGGGGCCGTTGGGGAAGGAGAGGCCGTTGTGGAGGCGCAGCTCGGGCGCCTGCCCCCAGGTCCCCTGCGCCTCGTCGTAGCGCTGCGGCGTGAGGTCCACGTAGCCCTCGCGCGGCAGGCCGACGCGCGCGATCAGCACGGCGGTGCGCACGAGGTGGACGCTGCTGAGCGGCGGGTCGCCGCGCTCGGCGAGCGCGAGCTCGGCACCGGCACCCGCGAAGCCGGGCGCGGTGACGTACACCGGCACGGGCGCGCCGCCGTCCGGCAGCGCGGCGCGCAGCACGAGCTCGCCGAGCTCGGGGCGCTCCTCCACCACCTCCGCGCCGTTCACGCGGAAGCGCGCGGGCAGGCGCGGCGCGCCGTCGACGAGTAGCGCGAGGCGTCCGGTGCCCTCGCGCAGGCGGCGCAACACGACCTCGAACTCGGCGCCGCCGACCTCGAGGTCGACGCTGCGCTGCGCCGCCTCGTAGCGCGCGCCGCCCGCCGGTCCGTGGATCGTCAGGTCGCAGAGCTCGCCGTACAGCCCGTCGAAGGTCGCGCGTCCGCTCGCGTCGGTGGTCGCGGGCGGAGCGAGCTCGTTGTTGCCCTGGTTGCGCGCGCTGACCGGACAGCCCGCGAGCGGCGCGCCGGCCTCGTCGCGCACGTCGACCACGACGCGGCGCGGCGCGCGGAAGGCGACCTCGGGCCCGAGCTCGGCGTCCTGCTCGCACCACAGCCGCGCGAGCGCGCCGTCCGGCGCCTGCGCGATGTACGAGCCGTAGCCGGTCACGCCGTCGACGACGAGCGTGGCGCCCTCCATGCGCCCGGGCGGCGGCAACGGCGGCGCTTCGAGGAAGAACGACCCCGGCCGGTGGCGCAGCTCGATCGTCGTACCGTCGGCGGGCGGCGGCACCTCGCCGGCGACGACCGGCCAGCGCACGGTGCGCGCGCCGCGACCGTCGAGCTCGACGCGCACCTCGGGCGCGCCCGGCTCGAGGCGCGCGCCACCGC
>JACKHS010000023.1 GCA_020638875.1 Planctomycetota bacterium | reverse complement strand
AGAGGTCTTCGCGGAAGCGCCCCTGGTGCACCAGCTCACGCAGCGAGACCTTCGTCGCGGCGAGCACGCGGATGTCGATGGGCCGCGCGATCTCGGCGCCCAGGCGCTCGACCTGGCGCTCCTGCAGCACGCGCAGCAGCTTGACCTGCGTCGACAGCGGCATGTCGTCGATGTCGTCGAGGAAGAGCGTCCCGTGATCGGCGAGCTCGAAGCGCCCGCGGCGTTCCTTGCGCGCGTCGGTGAAGGCGCCCTTCTCGAAGCCGAAGAGTTCGGCCTCGAGCAGGCTCTCGGGCAGCGCCGCGCACGAGATCGCCACGAAGGGCCCCTCCGTGCGCGTGCTGGCGGCGTGGATGGCGCGCGCGAAGCGCTCCTTGCCGGTGCCGCTCTCGCCCTCGATCAGCACGGTGGCCTCGGTCGGTGCCACGGTGCGCACGCGGTCGAACACCGCGCGGATCGCCGGCGAGCCGCCGACGATCTCCTCGAAGCCGCCCGCGTCGTCGAGCCGCTCGCGCAGCGCGCGGTTCTCGGCCTCGAGCGCGCGCACGCGCGCGTACGTCTCGACGAGGTGCACCATCGCCTCGTTGCGGAACGGCTTCTGCACGTAGAACTTCGCGCCGAGGTCGACCGCGCGCGCGGCGTCCTCCATCGCGGCGAAGCCGGTCATGATGATCACCGGCCGCGCCGGATCGAGCTGCACGGAGCGCTCGAGCACGGCCATCCCGCCCGCGCCGGGCATGCGGATGTCGGTCAGGACGAGGTCGATGCCGCCCGCGTCCAGCGCGTCGAGCGCGGCGGCCGTGTCGCCCGCCTGCACGACCTCGAAGCCCGCCTCCTCCAGGGCGTCGCTGAGGGTGACCGCGATGGTGATCTCGTCGTCGGCGAGGAGGACGCGCATGGGCTCAGAGCGAAGGTCGCGGACCGCCGCCGCGGAAGGCTCCGCCGCCGGCAGCCGCGGCCTCGGCCGCGTAGTGCTCGGCGGAGCTCATCAGGTCGTCGAAGAACAGGGTCTCGTCGCCGGTCACCCAGGCCCCGCCCACCGACACGCTCAAGCGCGCGCCGGAGAGCTCGGGCAGCGCGAGCGCGCCGACCTCGGCGACGAGGCGCTCGCCCAGGCGCCGCACGCCGTCCGGCGGCGTGTGCGGCACGACCGCCATCAGCCGGTCGTCGGGCAGGCGGCCGATCGCGTCGCTGCCGCGGGTCGCGGCGAGCAGGCGCTCGACGACGCGCGCCAGCACCTCCTCCTTGGCCTCGTACCCCTGACGGTCGCGCACGTCGCCGAGCTGGTCGACGACGATCGCGAGGCAGGCGACCGGGTACCCGTAGCGCTGCGCGCGGCCGAACTCGACCCGCATCAGGTGGCGGATCTGCGACAGGGTGAAGAGGGTCGGCGGTCGCTCGGAGGCGGCCTCGCGGGGATCGGTCATCACGGTGGCAGGCGAGCCGGCGCGCGGCCGGCGGGTCCAGTAGCGGGCGCGGCCCGCCGCGTCACGCCCCCGGCGGCTCCTTGCCGAGGACGAGGTCGAAGAGCTCGTCGAAGCTGATGCCCTTGAGCCGCAGCAGCACCATCACCACGAGCACGATCGCGGTGTACACGCCGATGGCGATCACGTTGGCGACGACGTAGGCCGTGCCGCTCTTGACCTGCGCGCGCACCTTGCGGCTCGCGCCCTTCACGCCGCGCTGCAGCGAGGACATCAGGAAGTCGCGCAGCAAGCGCCCCGAGCGCTCGACGAGGCGCGGGTCGTCGGCGGCGAGGTTCGTCCCGGCCAGCACCTCGCGCGCGCAGGCGTCGGCGTCGAAGTCGCCGCGCACGACCGCGTCCTGCCAGCGCCGCACCGCGTTCTTGTCGGCCAGGCCGAGCTCGATCGCCATGCCGGCGCGGGCGCGCGCGCCGGCGCGGTCGTCGGAGGGCGCGAGGGCGACGCGCGGGGCCGCGACGTGCTCCTCCAGCGGGATCTCCTCGACCAGCGCGTGGACGCGGTAGACCAGCGTCAGCGGGCCCCACACGACTTCGAGGCCGTCGCGCAGGGGCACCTCGGCCTGGCGCGCGCCGGCCACCTCGAGCGGCGTGGCACCGGAGACGTGCACCAGCTTCGGCGGGTCGCTCCACAGGTGCAGCTCGCCCTCCGGCGCGCCGGGCACGACCACGTTCGCGCCGGGGCCGCCCAGGCGCGTGAGGCCCGGCGCGAGGTCCGCGCGGGCGGTCACGCCGCCGATCTTGATGTCCAGCCAGGCTTCGTCCACGCGCAAAGGAATACGGCATTCGGGGCCCGGATGCACGCGCGCGCCGCCCGGGCGACGTAGTCCCCCCGCCGCGGGCGCACTATGCTCGGGTCCTCTCGGCCCTCGCCCCGCTCCCCGATGCTGCACGCCTGCCTGCTCCCGCTCCTCGTCGCTCCCGCCGGCGCCGCCGCCGGCGACTGGACGGTGCTCCCGCTGCCCTCGCTGTGCGCGGAGTCCGAGGCGGCCGGCGTGCCCGCGCTCGACGACGGCTCGCACCTCGTGCTGAGCCCGTCGCGGTCGCGACGGGACTGGGCCGAGAACGCGCCGCTCGTGCCGTCGGACGTGCTCGACCTCCTGCGGCGGCTCGGCCGCAGCACCGGGGTCGACGTCGAGCTCGGGCCGTACGCGCCGCCGCTGCTCGCGCGCGGGGACGCCGATCAGATGGAGTGGGTGCGCGCCGAGCTCGCGGGGCTCGCCGCGGCCGGGGCGCGGCGCGAGCTCGCCTACCGCGCGTGGCTCGTCCCGGGACGGCTCGCCGCGGACGAGCTGCGCGCGCGCCTGGCGCCGGACGCCGCGCTGCCGGAGACCTGGACGCAGTGGAGCGGGACGGCGCCCTCGGGGCTCTCGGTGGCCTTCGGCCGACGCACGCAGCGCGCCTTCCTCGCCGACTACGAGGTCAACGTGGCGACCGACTCGGGCGTCGCGGACCCCGTCGTCGGCACGCTGCTCACGGGCACGACGCTGCACCTCGAGGGCGCGCGCGTCGACGGCGGTCGACGGGTGCACGTGCGCGGCCTGCTCGACCTCGCGCAGCCGGGCGAGCTCGAGCGCTTCGACCCGCACTCGCCGGACCTCGGCCAGCTCGACCAGCCGCACGTGCGCGCGCTCACGCTGCGCTTCTCGGGCGTCGTCGCGCCCGGGGAGCTGCTCACCGTCGAGATCGCCGGCGCGCCGCTCGATCAGCCCGAGTGGACCCTGTTCGTCGGCGCGGTCGGCGCGCCCGAGGCGGACGCCGACGCCGAGCACGGCTGGGCGCTCGTGAGCCACGACCTGCTCTCGCGCGAGGGCCCGCGGCTCGAGCCGTTCGCGCCGGGCGCCGGACTCGGCGGGCAGGCGGCGCTCCCGTCGCTGCGGCCGGCCGACGAGCCGACCTCGGCCGGCGCGCTGGCGGGCACGGCGGACCTCGGCGCGCAGGGCTCGGGCGCGCAGGGCGCGCGCGCCGGCCGCGTGCTGCCGCTCCTGCACCGCGCCGAGCACTTCACGCTCTTCGCCGCGACGCCCGAGTCGCGCGAGGCTCGCGCGGGGCTGGAGCGCATCGTGGCCGCGCTCGAGGCTCCGCGCTTGCGCACCGAGACGATCACGCTGACGCACGGCGCGCTGCGCCTGCGCTTCCCGGTCGCCAGCGGCGAGCCGACGCGCGTGCTCGTCGGCAGCGAGCGTCCGCTGCTCGTCGACTACCACACCGAGATCGCGCCGAACACGTGGATGCCCGCGCCGGTCGTCGAGCGCTGCTTCGACGGCCTGGCGTGGCAAGGTCGCCGCGACGCGCGGGGCTTCCACGCGCAGGCCTTCGAGAGCCGCACGCTCGAGGTGGTGCGCCGCGATCGCCAGGAGGCGGGGCTCGGCGCGATGCAACTGCCCACGCGCGAGGTGCACGAGGGCGCGGCGACGCTGACCTCGGGCGACACGGCTCGCCTCTGGGACCCCGGCGCCGCGGGTGACGCGCTGACGGTCAGCGTCGAGGCGCGCTGAGCGCGCGCGCACGCGGCACGCGCGCGAACGCGCGCCGCCGACGCGCTGCCCGCGCGGGGGGCCGCGCGCCCGCTCTCGACCCCGCGGGCGTCACGCGCGGCACCCGCAGCAGAAAGCCGAGCGGCGGGCGGGAGCCTCGGGGCCGGACCGGTCCTATACTTTGCGATCGCTTCGCGCGCCTCGCGCCGCCGCCGCCCCCCTCGCCTTGAAGCTCGGCCTCCACCAATCCGCTCGCCTGGATCAGCGACTCGTGCAGTCGCCGCAGATGATCCAGGCCATGAAGATCCTGCAGCTCGGCGCGCTCGACCTCCTCGAGCGCATCGACCAGGAGCTGGTGGAGAACCCGATGCTCGAGGAGGCGCCGCGCGAGGCCGAGGCGGAGGCCGAGGGCGGCCCGCGCGAGCCGAGCGAGAACCGCGACAGCGACAGCGCCGCCGTCGAGCGCATGCTCGACGACCTCGAGCGCATCCAGCGCGACTTCGGCGACGGCACGCGCGCCACGTCGGGCGACGGCGACGAGGGCGACCGCAAGCTGGCGGCGCTGGCGAACGCGCCCGACGAGCCGCACTCGATGGCCGAGGCCATGCACGAGGAGCTCGCCTTCCTCGACCTGACCGACCGCGAGCGCGCCATCGCCGAGTTCGTGATCTCCTCGCTCGACGAGCGCGGCTACCTGCAGGACGGCATCGAGGAGCTCGCGGCCGACTGCCCGCTGGCCTTCCTGCACCGCGGCGAGGAGGGCCAGGAGCTGCCGCCCGCGCCCGGCGACGAGCCCGGCGACGACGAGGTCTCGCCCGAGGAGCTGAACGCCGTGCTGATCCGCCTGCGCGGCCTGATCCACCCGGCGCTCGGCGCGCGCGACCTGCGCGAGGCGCTGCTGCTGCAGATCGACCACTTCGAGCAGGAGGACCCGCTGCTGCGCGCGATCGTCAGCGACCACCTCGAGGACGTCCAGCAGAACCGCCTGCCGCGCATCGCGAAGGCCACCGGCGCGTCGCTCGACGAGATCAAGGAGGCGCTCGAGCACCTCAAGCGCCTCGACCCGGCGCCCGGCGCGCAGTACGGCGGCTCGACGGCCTCGGTGATCCTGCCCGACGTGATCGTCGAGCTCGTCGACGGCGAGTACGTCGTGCGCCTCGACCGCGAGCGCGTGCCGCGCCTGCAGCTCTCGCCCACCTACCGGCGCCTGCTCGAGTCCTCGCAGAAGGGCGACGAGGCGCAGGTCTGGCTGAAGAAGCGGCTCGAGTCCGCGCGCTGGTTCATCGACGCGGTCGCGCAGCGGCAGAGCACGCTCGAGCGCATCGCCGTGGTGATCTTCCGCCACCAGCGGCCCTTCCTCGAGAAGGGCCTCACCGCGCTGCAGCCGCTGCGCATGCAGGAGGTCGCCGACGAGGTCGGCGTGCACATCTCCACCGTCAGTCGCGCGGTCAGCGGCAAGTACGCGCAGACCCCGCGCGGCATCTTCCCGCTGAAGTTCTTCTTCACGGGCGGCACGACCAAGGGCACCGGCGAGGTGGCCAGTCAGGTCTCGATCCAGCAGTACATCAAGCGCCTCGTCGAGGACGAGGATCCCGAGCACCCGCTCTCCGACGAGGAGCTCGCCAAGCGCCTGTTCGAGAAGCACAACGTCAAGATCGCGCGCCGCACGGTCACCAAGTACCGCAAGCTGCTCGACATCCCCTCGTCGAGCGTGCGCAAGGCCTTCTGACGCGCGACCGCGGCGGTTTTCGCCGCGCGCCCCCCCGAGCGGCGCCTCGCGCTGCTACCCTCTTCCGCCCGCCGATTCGGCGAACGCCCCGACCCTCAACCCAGCGACGCGACGCGACTCCAGCTCCCATGAGCGCTCGAGCCACCGAACTGCGCAAGGGCACCGTCATCGAGAAGGACGGCGACCTGCTCCTCATCACCGAGTACAAGCACCACACCCCGGGCAACCTTCGCGCCATCATCCAGATGAAGACGAAGAGCCTGAAGACCGGCTCCGCGGGGCAGATCCGCGCCGGTTCCGGGGACACCTTCGAGGTCGCCTTCCTCGAGCGCAAGAAGTGCCAGTACCTCTACCGCGAGGGCAACGGCGACTCCATCTTCATGGACGAGGAGTCGTTCGAGCAGTTCCCGCTGCCGTCCGACCTCGCGGCCGACTCGATGGGCTACGTGAAGGAGAACACCAGCGTCGAGGTGACCTTCCACGAGAACCGCCCGATCGGCCTCGCGCTGCCGCCGAGCGTCGTGCTCGAGGTCACCGAGTGCGAGATCGCGGTGAAGGGCAACACCGCCACGAACGTCAAGAAGGACGCCGTCGTCGAGACCGGCCTGCAGGTCAAGGTCCCGCTGCACATCAAGGTCGGCGAGCTGATCAAGATCAGCACCGACAACGGCGACTTCATGGGGCGCGCCTCCGAGTAGCGCCGGCGCGCGGGCCCTCAGGGCTCGCGCAGCCAGACCTCGAGGTCGAGGTCGCGGCCTTCCATCTCGACCGGGAAGCGGCGCGCGAGGCGCGCGTCCGCGGCGAGCCAGGCCTCGAGATCGGCGCGGTCACGCGGCGCGAGGCTCGCGAGCCACTGCGGGCGCAGCACGACCCACGTGCGCCGCGGCTGCCGGCTCCAACGCCGCGGCCCGTCGGGGAACCAGTCCCCCAGCGGCGCGACCTCGAGCGGCACGCGCGGGTCGGCGCCCGCCGCGCCCAGGTACAGCTCGCCGATGGGCGCGGCCATGCCGAGCACGAGGTCGCCGGGCTCGCGCCGCGCGTCGACGTACGCGTAGGCCTCGCGCCAGCGCGGACGCTCGCCGCCGCGCGAGGTGAAGTACAGCCCGAGGTCGGCCGCGAGCGCCAACGCGAGCACGAGCGCCAGGGTGCGCGCTCCGCGCCCGCCCTCCGCGAGCGGCTGCAACGCGAGCGCCAGCACCCAGGGCAACGCGGCGAGCACGTACTGCGCCGTCATCAGCGCCACGCCCGAGAGCGCGAGCGCCGCCAGCAGCGTCGTCGCCACGAGCGTCGCCGCGAACAGGCCGGCCGCCTCGCGCGTCCGCCAGGCGCGCAGCGCCCCGAGCAGCGCCGCGGCGCCCACCGCGGGCGTGACGAAGTAGCCCACGGTCAGCGCGAGGTGCAGCGGACCCGACAGCAGGTCCGCGGTGTGTTTCTGCGTCGCGTGCTGCACGAGCGTGCTCCACGTCCAGGGCAGCGCGAGCACGCCGCAGACGAGGACCGCGACGAGCAGCGCGCGGCCCACGCGGCGGGCGTCGCCCGCGCCGTGCCCGCCGCGCCCCGCGACGACGAAGGGCGCCGCGACGAGCCCCGGCAGCAGGAGCGCCGCCGTCGGGTGGAACGCGGCCGCGGCCGCCGCCACGAGGAAGCCGCCGATGCCGCGCGCCGCGCGCCCGCTGCGCACCGCGCGCAGCACGAGGCCCGCGCCCGCCAGCGAGAGCAGCAGCGCCAAGGTGTAGAAGCGGCCGGTCTGCGACCAGAAGACGAGCCACGAGCTCAGCGCGAGCAGCAGCGCGGACCACGCCGCGCGCGGCCGGCCGAACGCCGGGCGCAGGGCCCAGTACGCCAGCGGCACGGCCAGCCAGCCCGCGAGCGCCGGCAGCGCGCGCAGCTTCCACTCGCTGAGCTCGCCGCCCAGGAGCGCCGTCGCGGCGCGCAGCGCGCGGTAGCCCAGCGGGTTCCACACCCCGCCGCGCGCGACGGCCGCGCTCCAGTCGGCCACCGTGTACGCCTCGTCGATCCAGTAGCTCCACGTCCCCAGGCGCCAGAAGCGCAGGAGGCCCACGCACAACGCGAGCGCGAGGACGATGCGCGGGCCGCGGCAGGTCGCGCCGGGGGCGAGGTCGGGAGGGGGGGCGGCGGACATGGACGCGGGGCTTCAGCAGGCTTCCAAAGCCTGCCGACGAAGGCAACAACGCTCTCGACCCCGGGTCTTGCAGGCCTGCACTCGAAGGCCAGAATCTCCCCATGAGCCGCCGCGCCCGCAAGCTCCTCACCGCCCCGCTCCTGGCCCTGGCCGCGAGCTGCGTCACCTACCACGACTACGAGGCGGTGCACCTCTCGAGCACGCCGCCGGGAGCGATGGTGCTCGTCGACGGCGTCGCCTCCGGCTTCTCGACGCCGTGCAAGATCGCGCTCGACAAGCGCGAGCAGGTCATCACGCTCGAGAAGCCCGGCTACGCGCCGGCCGCGCGGCGCCTGGTGCCGGACCCGTACAACGACACCTGGTTCTGGAGCGAGGCCTCGGTCGGTCCGCACACGTACGACTTCCCGCTCTGGATCAACCTCGACCAGTTCGTGACGCCGGTCGAGCGGCGCAACGAGCTCGAGCCGGCGCGCATCCACGTGCACCTCAAGCGCCTGGCCGACCTGTGAGCCGGCCGGCCGTCTTCCTGGATCGCGACGGCACGCTCAACGCCGAGGTCGACTTCCTCACGCGGCCCGAGGAGCTGGTGCTGCTGCCCGGCGCGGCCGCCGCCGTGCGGCGCCTCAACGAGGCCGCGCGCGTCGTCGTCGTGATCACCAACCAGAGCGGCGTGGCGCGCGGCAAGCTCGACGAGGCGCAGCTCGGCCGCATCCACGCGCGGCTCGACGAGCTGCTGGCCGCCGCGGGCGCGCGCGTCGACGCGTACTACTACTGCCCGCACCACCCGACGGTCGGCCCCGACGCGTACCGCAAGGACTGCGACTGCCGCAAACCGCTGCCGGGCATGCTGGTGCGCGCCGCGCGCGAGCACGACCTCGACCTCGGCGCGAGCTGGACCGTGGGCGACTCGCTGCGCGACGTGGAGGCCGGCCTGGCCGCCGGGACGCGCGCGGTGCTGGTCGCGACGGGCAAGCCCGATCGCCTCGCGCGCGAGAGCGCCGCGTGCTTCGCCGCCGCCGACCTCGGCGCCGCGGTGGACGCGATCCTGGCGCGCGGCTGAGCTACTTCTCGTAGACGCGCTCGATGCGGTACTCGCGCAGGTTGCGGGCCTGGGTGTAGATGATGATCTCCCCCACCAGGCCGAACCCGATCACCTGCACGCCGAGCACGAACAACAGCACGCCCATCAGGAACAGCGCGGGCGAGGCCATGAAGTCGCCGCCCTGCACGAGCCAGCGCACGCCCATGCCCACCAGCACGCCGGCGCCGCTCAGCGCGAAGATCGCGCCCAGCGTGCCGAAGAAGCGCAGCGGCTTGAGCGTGAAGTGCGTCAGGAAGACGACGCCCAGGATGTCGAGGAAGCGGCGCACGTACACGCCGAAGCCGAACCAGCCGTCGCCGCCCCACTCCTGCATGTGGCGGACCTGGACCTCCTCGACGCGGTAGCCCTGGCGGTACACGATCACCGGCAGGAAGCGGTACATGTCGCCGTAGATGGCCATGTCCGCCAGCACGTCGCGCCGGATGGCGCGGAAGTAGCAGTTCAGGTCGTGGAACGGCGCCTTGATGATGCGCCGCATGATGCGGTTGAACAGCGCCGACTGGACGCGGTTCAGCCAGGGGTCCACGCGCGGGTGGCGCCACGGCGCGGCGAAGTCGGCGCCCTCGTCGACCTTGGCGAGCAGCGGGCCGATCTCGTGCGGGTCGATCTGCAGGTACTGCGGCGAGGTGACGATCACCGCGCCGCGCGCGTACTCGAGCGCCTTCGAGAGGCACGCGGCCTGGCCGAACGGCTGCTGGAAGCCGACCGCGCGCACGTTGCCGCGCCCCGCGCGCGCGAGGCGCAGCGCCTCCTCCCACGCGGGGCCGCGGCAGCCGTCGAACACGGCGATGCACTCCCACGTCTTGCCCAGCGCGTCGAGCTCGCGGCCGAGCGCCTCGATCACCTCGCCCACGCGCCCGTCGGCGGTGACGACCGGCACGACGAGCGTCACGTCGAGCGCCTGCGCGCTGTCGAGCGACGCGCTGTGGACCTCGTCGACGGCGACCGCGTCCTGCGCGGCGGGCCGGGGCTCATCCACGACCATCGCGTCCTCCCGCGCCGACCTCGGCCGTCGCCAGCCGTCGGCCGCGCTCGCTGCCGTGCAGGTCGCTGGCCTTGATCACCAGCTCGGCGAGCAGGCCGAGCAGGAAGAAGTAGACGCTGGCCGAGAACGCCAGCAGGAACGCGAGGCCCAGGATCTGCGCGAGTCCGCGCTGCTCGGGACCGGCCACGCCCACGCGTACGGCCGCCGCGCACAGCGCGAGCGTCGCCAAGCTGAAGGGCACGCCGATGGCCGCGAAGTACTGCAGCGGGTGCTGCGAGAAGGAGGTGATCATCTTCACCGTCATGAGGTCGAGCACGACGCGCGCGGCGCGGCCGAGGCCGTACTTGCTGCGCCCGAAGCGCCGCGGCCGGTGGTTCACCACCAGCTCCTCCACGCGCGCGCCGCTGCCGCGCGACATCGCCGGCAGGAAGCGGTGCTGCTCGGCGTAGATCGGCAGGTTCTCGACGAGCTCGCGGCGGAAGGCCTTGAGGCTGCAGCCGGTGTCGTGGATGCGCGTGCGCGTCACGAAGCCGATCAGGCGGTTCGCGACGCGCGAGGGCACCTTGCGCAGGAAGAAGCCGTCGTGGCGGTGCTTGCGCCAGCCGGCCACGATGTCGGCCCCGGCCTCGATGCGCTCGAGCAGGCGCGGGATGTCGGCCGGGTCGTTCTGCAGGTCGCCGTCGAGCGTCACCACGACGCGCCCGCGCGACTGGTCGAAGCCGGCCGCCATGGCCGAGGTCTGACCGCAGCGCTTCTTGAACTGCACCACGCGCACGTGCGGGTCCGCGTGCCAGAGCTCGAGCATCACGCGCAGCGAACCGTCGCGCGAGCCGTCGTCGACGTAGACCACCTCCCAGGTGCGCCCGGTCGGCTCGAGGGCCGCCCGGATCTCCGCGTGCAGCGGGCGCAGGTTGGGCTCCTCGTCGAGCACGGGCACGACCACCGAGACCTCGACGGGCTCGGCGGACGGGCGGGGGGCGGCGGACGGGTCGGCGGTCACGGGGGAAGCTCGGGACGGGGCTCGCAGGTTCTTTCGGCCCCTCCGCGCGTCGCATGGAGCCCGAACCGGCGGGAAGCTGCGCGCCCGGGGGCCGGGCCGGCGGCCCGGGAGGCGCGCTCCCGGCTCCGAGACGATACCGCCGGGCTTGAGCGCTGGCCCCCAGAGAGTACGATGAGCGCGCTATGACGTCCGATCGCGGCACTCCCTCGGGGGGCCGCCCCTGGACTCTCCTGCTCGGCCCCGGGCAGCGCTTGGAGGAGGCCTTCCCGCTCTTCCGCGCGCTCCTCCAGGATCCCTCGGACGAGCCCCGCGAAGGGGACGCCCCGCACCTCGAGCAGGCGGAGGACTTGGGCGCGCTCCTTTGCGAATTCGCAGGATCCGGCAGGTTGCTGCTGGATACCGACGTTCTTCCGGCCGAGGACCTGGGCCTGGTGCGGCGCTTCGTGCACGACCACCCGAGCTTCGAGCTGCACCTGTTCGGCGACGAGCCGGGGCGCACCTCGGCGCGCGTGCTGCGCGGCCTGCCGGGCGCGCGCTGGTGGCCGGCGCCGCTCGAGCTCGCGCTCCTGCGCGCCCTCAGCGAGGTGCCGGCGGCCGGCCCCGCGGCTAGCGTGCCCGAGGCCGAGGCCGAGGCGGACGTCGACCTGTTCGCCGGCAGCGACGACCTCGCGGACCAGGACGACCTGGAGGACCTCGACGAGGTCGTGCTGGCGCCGACGCGCCCCGCGCCGCCGCAGGACGAGGACGCCGCCCTGCTGGCGCAGGTCGAGGCGATCCTGGGCTCCCCCGCTCCGGCCTCGCGCCGCGGCGTCGAGGCGGCGCTGGCCGTCGCCCCCGCCGTCGAGCTCGGGAGCCCCCGCGCCCGCGGCGCCCGCGCCCAGCCGAGCGCGCCGTGCGCCGCGCCCGCCCCCGCGGCCCGGCCTCGCCCGCGCCCTACTTCAAGCACCAGGTGGCCGACCTCGCCGACCTCGTGCAGCGCATCGACCTGGGCCTCGACCTCGCGCGCCGCGAAGCCGGCGAGCGCATCGGCCCGGAGGCGTCGCGACGGCTCGACGAGCTCGCCACGGAGGTCGCGCGCCTGAAGCAGTTCACGCGCACGCTGTCCTACCTCGCCGCCCCGCCGGCGCCGGGCAAGCAGCGCTTCGACCTCGCCGTGATGCTCGAGGAGCTCTGCGCCGCGCGCCGCGCCGAGGCCGCCGCGCCGCGCTACCTGCTGCGCAGCTCCGGCCCGCTCGAGGTGCGCTCCGACCGCACGCTCCTGATGCAGGTGCTCGACGCGCTGCTGTTCCTCGCGCACCACTTCGCCGGCGAAGCGGGCACCGTGCGCGTCGACGGCCGCCTCGAGCCCGACCCCACCGGCGTCGCCGACCGGGTGCGGGTCTCGATCCGCTTCCCCGCCGGCGACCACCCGGGCCTCGAGCCCGCCCAGGTGCTCGAACCCTACGGCTTGCGGCGCCTGCTGCCCGAGCTGGGCCCCAACGCCCTCGCGGCGGCCGCGGGCATCCTGCGCGGGCAGGGCGGCGGGCTGGAGCTCTGCAGCGAGGCCGGCGACGGCCTCGAGTGGGTGCTGCGCCTGCCGCACGCGCGCTGAGCGGCCCGCCCCCGCGCGGATGTCGACGGACCTCAACTCCGGGCCCGCCCGGTGTCGAAGTTCGTGGACATGCCCGCCTCCCGCGTCCTGCTGGTGGACGCCGACGAGCTCTCCAGCGAGCTGCTCGCCGGTGACCTCGAAGACCTCGGCTACGAGGTCGAGACGTGCGCGGAGCTCGAGCGCGTGGCCGAGCTGCTGGCCGAACGGGCCTGGGACGCGATCGTCAGCGACCGCGACACGGCCGACCTCGGCGAGCTCGCCGCGCTGTGCGAGCCCGAGCACGCGCCCGCGCTGATCCTGCTCTCCGCCTTCGGCTCGCTCGACGAAGCCGTCGAGGCCGTGCGCGCCGGCGCCGCGGACTTCCTGGCCAAGCCCGTCTCGAGCGACCAGCTGCGCGTCGCGCTCGAGCGCACGCTCGAGCGCCGCGAGCTGCTCGAGGAGAACGAGCGCCTGCGCGCCGACCTCGGCGAGCGTTACGAGCTCGGCCGCCTCGTCAGCCGTTCGCCCGAGATGCGCCGCGTGTTCGAGACCGCGCGCGCCGTGGCCGACACGCGCGCGACGGTGCTGATCCAGGGCGAGAGCGGCACCGGCAAGACGCTGCTCGCGCGCAGCCTGCACCGGCACTCGCAGCGCGCCGACGCGCCCTTCGTCGAGGTCAACTGCGGCGCGCTGCCGGACTCGCTGCTCGAGAGCGAGCTCTTCGGCCACGTGCGCGGTGCGTTCACCGGCGCGGTCAAGGACCGCGCGGGCAAGTTCGAGGCCGCCGACGGCGGCACGCTGTTCCTCGACGAGGTCGCCTGCGCCTCGCTCGAGCTGCAGGTCAAGCTGCTGCGCGTGCTGCAGGATCGCGTGTTCGAACGCGTCGGCGACACGCGCACGCTCGAGGTCGACGTGCGCGTCGTGGCCGCGAGCAACCGCCCGCTCGCGGAGGAGGTCGCCGCGGGCCGCTTCCGCGAGGACCTGTTCTACCGCCTCAACGTGCTCGAGCTCTTCGTGCCGCCGCTGCGCGAACGCCCGGGCGACGTGCTGCTGCTCGCCGAGCGCTTCCTCGAGCGCTTCGCCGCCGAGTACGGGCGCGAGGCGCGCCGCCTCTCGCCCGAGGTCGCCGCGATCCTCACGCGTCACGCGTGGCCGGGAAACGTGCGCGAGCTGGAGAACTGCGTCGAGCGCGCGGTGTTGCTCGCGCGCGGTCCCGAGGTCGGCGTCGAGGCGTTGCCCGCGGCGCTGCTCGCCGGCGCTCCACCGGTCGGCCTGCCGGACCTCGCACCCGCGGTCGCGCCGCGCACCTTGCGCGAAGCCGTCGAGGCCACCGAGCACGCGCTGATCCTGCGCACGCTCGTGCAGGAGGGCGGCAGTCGCAAGCGCACCGCCGAGCTCCTGGGCGTGAACCGCACGACGCTGTTCAACAAGATGAGAAAGTACAACCTCATGGACTTCGCCCCGAGCGCGGACGAAGATTCCCGCACCTGACCGCCCTCGGTCCGCCCATGAACCGTCTCTCCCGGCTCCTCTTCGTGGTCGCCCTGGGCGTGGTCCTGGCCCTGGTGGCCATGGTCTCGCGCCAGCGCCTGCGCTCGCCCCACGAGGTCCTCGAGGAGGTGCGCCAGGAGCTCGCGCAGGACGCCTACGACGAAGCCCGCGTGCTGCGTCAGCTCGGCGGCGCGATCCGTCGCGCCGAGACGATGGACCCCGACCTCGCGGTCGTCCAGGACCTGTGCTCCGAGCTGCGCCTCCTGCGCGCGCGCGTGCTGATGGAGATCGGCGCGAACACCGAGGCCCGCGAGGACCTCGAGCAGGTGCTCTTCCGCTACCGGCCGGCCGACGCCGACGTGCGCCGCCTGCTCGTCGCGGTGGACCGCGCCGAGGGCGACCTCGAGGGCGCGCTGCGCCGGCTGAGCGAGATCCTCGAGCAGGAGCCCGACTACGGCCCGGCGTGGGCCGAGACCGGCTTGATCCACCAGCTCCTCGCGCAGGGGCTGCTCGACGAGGCCGCCGAACGGATGCGCTACGTGCTCGTCTCCGACGACGTCGTCGCGGCGCGCGCGCACCTCGAGAGCCTCGCGGCGCGCCCCGCCGGCGACCCGCTGCGCACGAGCGACCTGCTCGCGCTGCGCACGCTCTTCCCCACGCGCGAGGAGGAGGTGCTGGCGCAGGTGCTCGAGCTGGCCGAGCTCGCCGCCGGCGACTTGGCCGAGGCGCGCGCCGCGTACCTGCGCTCGTTCCAGCTCGGCCTCGACCCCGCCGCCACGCGCGGCTACCTCGAGATCCTCGTCGCGGCCGGGCGCACCGACGACGCGCTGCACCTCGGCCTCGTGCTCGGCAAGGCCGGCGAGGGCGCGAGCGATCCGCAGGCGGCGCAACTGCTCATCGAGGTCTACGGCGAGCGCGGCGACTGGCGCCACGCGGCCGAGCTGGCCTCGGACTGGATCGGTCGCGGCACGCCGCTCGAAGCCTCCTTCCTGCGCCTCGCGTGCGAGGCGATCTACCGCGGCGCGCGCTGGAACCACCTGTTCGGCGCGGCGAATCGCCTGCGCTCCATCGGCAGCACGGAGGACGAGGCGTCGGCCTCGTTCTACAGCGGCATGGCCTACGCGTCGTCGACGGTGCCGAAGCCGGAGCTCGCGTTGCGCGACCTCGGCAACTTCGCGCGTGGGCGTCTGCCCGAGCCGTTCCCCGGCGCGCGCGAGGCCGCGTGGAAGCGCATCGCCGAGCTCCACCGCGAGGCGGGCGACCTCGGCCAGGAGCGCGAGGCGATCAACGCCGTGCTCACGACCTACGACAGCCAGGACGGCGAACTCTGGCTGCGCCGCGCGGAGATCCAGCTCCAGACGCGACACAGCGGCTACGCGCTGCCGCTCGAGTCGTGGACGCGCGCGATGAGCCTGCTCCCGCGCCGCACGACCGAGCTCTGGCCGACCTTCGAGGAGCTCGGGGAGAAGGCCCTCGCGGCGCAGGATCGCGACGTCGAGATGATCTACCGCGACCTCGAGAACCGCGGGCTCACGGTCCCCCAGCGCGACTACGGCCCCTACGTGCTGCTCGGCCTCGCGCGGCGCCACGGAGTCGCCGGCAACCGCGCCGCGCAGGCCGCCATCGCGCGCCGACTGCTGGACGAGTACCCCGGCTTCCTGCCGGCGCTCGACGAGCTGATCGAGTCGCGCAAGGGCGGCTACCGCCGTGACTACGTCGAGCTCGTCGTGCAACGGGCCGAGCTCGCGGGCCTCGACACACACGGACGCGAGCTGCTCGCGGGCGTGACGCGCGAGGAGCTCCTGCCCGGTCAGGTCGTGCGCCTGATGCAGGTCGACTCGCAGGGCCTCGGTCGCGCGCTCGTCTCCGAGTGGTCGTACGAGCGCGGCGACGTCGAAGGCGCGCTGCAGTCGCTGGGGCCGCCCGACCGCGAAGGCGCCCACCGCGGCGAGCAGGAGCTGCTGCTCGGTGCGCGCATCGAGATGGAGCGCGGTCACCCGGCGGACGCGTTGACCTGGCTCGCCAAGCTGCCCAAGGGCGGCGCCTCGGGCGTCGAGCGCCGACGACGCGCGCTCACCTGCGCGCTCGAGCTCGATCGCGCGCCGCTGGTGCGCGCCGCGCTCGTCGAAGTGCTCGGCCTGGACGCGCCCGAGCCGGGCGAGCTGCTCGCCCTCGCCGACCTCTGTCAGAGCCGCGGCGAGACGCAGGGCGCCGCGGTGCTGCTCGACCGCGTACGCGAGCTGGGCCGGAGCGCGCCGGGCGCGGTGCCGCTGCGCCGCGCGCTGTTGCAGCTCTCGCAAGGCCGCCTCGAGGACGCGGCCGAGACCGTCGACGTGGCCGAGCCCTTCCTCGAGGAGGTCGACGCCGCCGTGCTGCGCGTGTTGCTCGCCGCCGAGGCCGGGGACTGGCCGGCCGCCGCCGCCGCCGCGGACCGCTTGCTCGAGCTCGCGCCCCCCGAGGAGCCCGAGCTGGCCGCGCTGCTGTTCCTGCTGCAGGGCCGCGAGGCCGAGACGATCGAGCTGGCCGACTTCGCGCTCGAGCTGGCGCCCGAGTCGACGCTCTGGACCCTCGCCGGCGCCGCCGCGCGCCTGCGCCTGGACGAGCCGCTCGCGCTGCCCGCCACGCTCGGCGCCGCCGGCGACGCCCAAACGGGGCGCTTCCTGCTCGGCGCGCCCGCCGCGCCCGGCGACCCGCGCCTGGTCGCGGCTTGGCTGCTGGCCAGCCGCCGCGCGGCCTTCCACCCCTACGTGCTCGACGTGCTCGAGCGGCTGGAGCCGAACGCGCGCGGGCGCCTGTGGCCCGGCCTGCTCGTCGCCGACCTGCTCGAGCGCGAAGGCCGTCTGCCCGAGGCGTTGCGTCGGCTCGGCGACCTGAACGAGCGCTTCCCCGACGCCCTCGTCGTGCTGGGCGCCGAGGAGCGCGTGCTGCGCGCACGCCTGCGCTCGGACGACCACCCGCGCGTGCTCGCGTTGCGCGACCGACGCTTCGCGCTCGAGGCCGAGCGCGCGCCCGAGGGCTCCGAGGCCCAGCTCCTGCGCGCGCGCACGGCGCTCGCGGAGGGCGACCTCGCCGGCGCGCAGCGCCGCGTGCTGTTGCTGCTCGGGGAGCGCTCCGACTGGATCCCGGCGCTCGCGCTCCACGCGCAGGTGCTCAGCGCGATGCACGACTGGGAGCCGGCCCGCGCGGCCTGGCAGCTCGCCACCGCGAGCGACGAGGACGTCGACGCGCGCCGCGCCGTGGCCGGCTACGTCGCGCTGCTCGACGCGGCGGCCGCCGCCGACGCGCTGCCGCGCGCCGAGCACCTGCGCGAGCTCGAGGAGCTCGTGCAAGGCCACCCGCACGACCCGCGGCCCGTGCTGGCGCTGGCGCGCCTCGACCTCGGCATGGACCCGGCCAACCCCGCCATCGGCGTGGGCCGCGCGCTGCAGCGCCTGACCAGCTTCCGCGAAGCGCACCCCGGGCTCTCGCTCGAGGACCTGCAGCGCGGTGCGACGAGCGAGTGGGCCGAGTTCTACGTGTCGCTGGATCCGTCCGCCGCGCAGGACTTCCTGCGCGCGGAGCTCGAGCTCCAGCCCGGCGACGTCGGCCTCTGGCGCCTGCTCGGTCGCGTGCAACGCGAGCTCGGCGACTTGCAGGCGTCGATGCGCACGCTCGCGCTCATCGGGCAGATGAACTCCGACGAGGGGCTCCAGCTCGAGTTCGCGCGCACGCTCGTCGCGCTGGGGTACGACTCGCGCGCCATGCGCCTGCCGCTCAACGCCGTGCGCCGTCGCCACGGCGGGCAGGACACCTTCCAGACCCAACTGCTCTCCGCCCAGGCGCTGCTCGTCCAACAGCAGCCGAACGTCTGGGCGGCCGCCGTGGAGCTGCTCGAGCCGGTCTGGGCGCGCCGCGACGGGCTCTCGGCCGACGAGGTCGTCGAGCTCGCCGAGTCGTACGGCCGCGCGCTGTTGCTGCGCGACGAGCCGGGTGACGCGGCGACGGCGGCCGAGGCGCTGCGCGCGGGACTGCGCGAGGCGCAGGACACGGCGCGCCGCGAGATGCTCGAGGTCTGGCTCGGCCTGGCTCGCGCACGGCGCGGGCCGACGACCTGAGTCAGCGCGACCTCAGCGCGCCCTGGTCCTCGAGCACCTGCCGGTAGGTGGTGAACTCGAAGCGCGCGAGCAACGCCTCGAGCCGCGGCAGCGTGCGCTCCAGGTTGAGGTAGTGCCGCAGGCGCGCCGTGGCCTTGGCCGGCACGCGCGGCTGCTCGGGGTCGAACTCCCACGGGTGCAGGTAGAGCGCCGCCGGGCGCCCGGCGGCCTCCAGCCGCTCGACCACGCCGCGCGTGATCGCGAGCGGCAGCAGGCGGAAGTAGCCGCCGCCGCCGACGGGCAGGTTGCGGCCGAGGGCGCGCCAGGTGGACACCGGCAGCTCGACCACCTCCCCCGCGCCGCCGGGCGCCGGCACGCGCGAGATGCCCGGCGCGAAGTCGGGCACGCCGTACACCGGGTGGCGGACGGGGTGCACGCTCGAGTCGTAGGCGTAGCCGCGCCGCGCGAGGACGTCGAAGGCCCACCAACTGCGACGCGTGACGGTGAAGGTGCAGGCGCGGAAGCCCTCGGGTCGCGGCGCGCCGGCGGCGGCCAGCGCGCGCTCGGTCTTCGCGAGGTCCTCGTCGAAGCCCTCCGGCCCGAGGTCCCACAGGAAGACGTGGTCGTAGCCGTGGCTCGCGACCTCGTGCCCCGCCTCCAGGCAGCGCGTCACCCAGTGCGGATGCCGCTCGGCGATCCAGCCGAGGAAGAAGAACGTCGCGCGCGCGCCGTGGCGTTCGAGCGCGCCGAGGATGCGCTGCATCCCGACGTCGAGGCGCGACGGGACCTCGTCCCAGCGCTCGCGCGGGAACTGGTCGTAGAAGTTGGCGACCTGGAAGTACTCCTCGACGTCGAAGGAGAGAGCGTGGCGCAGCGCGGTCATGCGGGGCACCTCAGACGGCGATGCGCGCCACCTCGTGACGGCGACGCCAGTGCTCGAGCACGAGCAGGCTCCACAGCAAGCTCGAGTGATCGCGCGCGCCGCGGCGGTGCTCCTCCAGGCGCGCGAGCGTCACGCTGCGGTCGATCCAGTCGGTCGGCAGGCCGTGCAGAGCTTCCTCCACCGCGCCGGCCATCGGCCCGCGCAGCCAGGCGCGCAGCGGCGTGTCGAAGCCGCGCTTCTCGCCGTCGAGGACGCTCGCGGGGACGCGCGCGCGCAGCGCCTCGCGCAGCGCGTGCTTGCCGCGGCCGCCGCGTACCTTCTCGTCGCGCGGCAGCGTGACGAAGCGCTCGACGAAGCGGTGATCGAGCAGCGGCACGCGCACCTCGAGGGAGACGGCCATCGAGGCGCGATCGGTCTTGGTCAGGATCTGCTCGGGCAGGAACGTCTTGAAGTCCGCGTACTGCGCGCGGAACAGCGGGTCGTCGATCGCCGGGCGGCGGTAGTGCTCCTCGAAGGCGTCGAAGGGATCGTGCTGCGCGAGCGCGGCGCGCAGCTCCGGCGCGAGCACCGCGCGCGCCTCGGCGAGCGGCAGCTGCGTGAGGCTCGCGTAGTACGCGCGCGCCGGATCGCGCCCCAGGTTCTCGAGCGTGCTCTTCGCGCGCAGGAAGCGCGGCGCGCGGTCCAGCTTCGGATAGTGACGTCCGAGGCCGCGCGCGGCGGCGCAGCCCAGCGGACCGAGCAGCGCGCGCACGCGGTTCTCGGCGACGTCGTACACGTAGCGCCGGTAGCCGCCGAAGATCTCGTCCCCGCCGTCGCCCGAGAGCGCGACGGTCACGTGCTCGCGGGCCATGCGCGACACCAACCAGGTCGGCACGGTCGACGAGTCGGCCAGCGGCTCGTCGTAGAACCAGGGCAGGTGCTCGACCGCGACGCTGGGATCCGGCTGCAGCACCTCCGTGTGGTGCACCAGGTGCAGGCGCTCGGCCGTGGCGCGCGCGCGCGCCAGCTCGTCGTGGCTGCGCTCGCTGAAGCCCACGCTGCACGCGACGACCGGGTCGGGGCTCGCGGCGGCCATCGAGGTCACCACCGCGGTGCTGTCGATGCCGCCCGACAGGAACGCGCCGAGCGGCACGTCCGCGACGAGCCGATCGCGCACCACGCGGTCGATCCACTCGCACAGCTCGGCCGCGCCGGCGGGCTCGCGCTCGTGCCCGTGCGGCACGTCCCAGTAGCGCTCGACGCGCGGCGCCTCACCCGGTCGCCAGCTCAGGCGATGCCCCGCTTCGAGGCGCTGCAGGCCGCGCCAGGCCGAGTCGGGGCCGGCGGTGAACCCCTGCACGAGGTAGTCGACGAGCGCCGTGCCGGAGAGCTCGCGCGCGAAGGCGCCGCCGGCCAGGATGGCCTTGGGCTCGCTGGCCCACCACAGCGCGCCGCCGCCGCGCGCCCAGTAGAGCGGCTTGATGCCCACGCGGTCGCGGGCCAGCACCACGCGCGGGCGTGCCGGCTCGCGGAAGTCGACGAGACACACGGCGAACATGCCGACGAGGTCCTCCACGAAGGCGTCGCCCTTCTCCTCGTACAGGTGCACGAGCGCCTCGACGTCGGAGTTCGTCCTGAAGACGTGCCCGCGCGCCTGCAGGCCCGCGCGCAGCTCGCGGTAGTTGTAGATCTCGCCGTTGGTGACGACGGCGATGTTCTCGTCCTCGTTCCAGAGCGGCTGGTGGCCGCCGGCCAGGTCGATGATCGACAGGCGTCGGAAGCCCAGGGCCACGCCGTCGCGCTCGAGCAAGCCCTCGTCGTCGGGACCGCGGTGCAGCAGCGTGGCGCACATGGCGCGCAGGCGCTCGGTCGCGGGCGGCGCGCCCGCGTCGTCGCGCGCGAAGCCGGTGAAGCCGCACATGGCCTAGAACCCGCCCTCCAGGGCCGGCCGGCGCCGGAAGCCGCCGCGTCGCCCGGACGCGCCGAAGCCGGACCTGCGCACGGGCTGCAGCGGACCCCGCTCGCCCTGGCGCCGCGGATACGCGCGCGGGTTCGCCAGCTCCTGCCGGGCGATGGTCGTGAAGGCCAGGATGAGCGCCACCCAGTGGTAGAAGAGGTCGAAGTGCGCGCGGTTCAGGAACACGCTGCCGAGCACGAACGTGGCCAACGACGCCTCGAACATGGTCGTGTAGTTCAGGATCCAGCTCGCGTGGAAGCGGAAGCGTGCCTCGGCGCGCAGCCGCCAGAGGTCCAGGAAGCTCAGCAGGATCAGCGAGAGGTACAGCAGGAAGGCCGGCGTGCCGCACTCCGCCCAGATCTGCAGGTAGCTGTTGTGCGCGACGAAGGTGTGGCCGGGCGCGTTGCCCTCCTTGTGCACGCTCGGGTCGTAGCGCAGGTAGTTGTCCTGGAAGTGCGCGAAGCCGACCCCCATGCCCGGGTTGGCCTTGATCATCTCGGCCGCGGTGCGCCACGACCGCAGGCGCGCCTGGGCCGAAGAGTCCTCCTGGTACTCGCCGATCGTCTGCAGGCGCTCCACGACGCCGCGCGGCGCGAGCAACAGGCCGCCTACGCCCACCAGGGCCATCATCATCAGGCCGGCCAGTCGGTTCCGGGAGCGCCAGATCATCACGAAGATGCCGAGCGACATCGCCAGGAAGCCGCCGCGCGAGTGCGTCAGCGCGATGGTGACCATCGTCAGCGGCACGCAGACCAGCAGCGCCTTGCGCAGCACCTCGCGCTTCTCCGAGCGCCCGATCATCCACAGCATCGGGATGCCCATGCCCAAGGCCAACGCGAAGTCGTTGTTGTCCTTCAGCATGCCGCCCGGGCCGCGGATGATCTGCATCGACCCGCCCGAGAGGACGCCCATCACCCCGGACTTGAAGCCGAAGAAGGCGAAGCTCAGCGTGATGACCCACAGGATCATGCGTAGCCGCTCACGACTGTTGACCATGCCGGTCGTGAACAGCGCGATCACGATGATCTTGAAGTACTCGACGAACGCCGGGATGTCCTCGGGGTCGGGCCCGCGGTTGGCGAGCAACGACAGCGCGACGAGCGCCACGAGCACCATCATCACGGTCGTGCGCAGGTCGCTGAGCATGAAGCGCCGCTCGCGCGACGACGCGAAGAAGCCCGCGAACGTCACCAGCGCGACGTAGAACGACCAGCGGATCTCGCGCGCGAAGCCCCAGGTCAGGTCCTGGAGGCGCATGTAGGCCAACAGCGAGAACAACAGCAAGCCCACGAACGGCTTGCGGAAGCACGTCGGCAGCGCCGCGATCAGGAACAGGGTGACGACTACGTCGCGCACGCGCCGTGCCCCCTACAGGAAGAGCTCGCGGAAGCGCTCGATCGAGTCGAGCATGGACTCGCCGAGCAGGTCGGGCTCGAACGTCCAGGCCCAGGTCACGAACAGCACGGCGGCGATGAGCACCACGCTCGAGCTGCCCACGACGACGCGACGGACGGCGCGGCGGCGGCGCTGCACGCGCGTGACGATGGGGCTGATCACGCCGAGCACGGGCACGACCATCACGCGGGCGATGTCCGCCGTGTTGCGGAAGCAGCTCTTCGAGAACTCGCCGTAGAGCGCGGAGCCCAGGCCGAGCGCGAGGCCCAGCACGAGCGAGAAGGCCAGGATCAGCGCGGGATCGGGCTCGGAGGGATCGGACGGCGTCTCGACCTCCTGCAAGATCTGGAAGGGGTTGCCCGACGGCCCGTAGATCACGTCGCGCAGCTGGCGCTTGCTCTGGAGCTGCAGCTCCAGCTCGGCCAGCGTGGCCTCGAGGATCTCGATGCGCGCGGAGCGCTCGCTGTCCTCGCGGTAGGCCTCGGCGAGCTTGCGCATCTCCTCGCGTTCGAGGGCCTGCAGCTCCTCCAGCGCGACGCGCTCGGCCTCCAGACTGGCGGTCTTGGCCTCGAGCTCGACGATCTCCTGGCGGAGCGCCTGGTAGCGCGGGTTCGGGTCGAACTCGACGGTAGTCTCGGCCTCCGTCTGCTGGTCCTCGAGCTCCGCGATCTGCTCGTCGAGCTTGAGCAGCTCGAGCTGGGTGCTCTTGTACCGGTGGTGCAGCGGCTTGATGCCGCGCAGGTCCTCCTCGAGGCTCCCGCGCCGCTCGATCAGCGCGTCGATCTCCTTGCCGAGGTCGACGCCCCCCACCACCTCGGTGCGCGGCAGCTCGGGGTCGACGTCGGAGAGCTGGTCGCGGCGCAACGCCAGCAACGCCTGGTCCGCGCTCAGGTCGAGCTCGACCTGCGCGAGCCGCTCGGTGTTCTCGTTGTAGCGCGCGTAGGCCGGATCCTCGATGCGCTGCTGGTTCTTGCCCGGCGTCGGCTGCGTGGGCGAGATCTCGTTGTCGATGCGGAGCTGCGACAGCAGCTGCCACTCCTTGTACCACTCCTTCTCGAGCTCGCCCTTGCGGTCGAGGAGGTTCGTGAACTCCACGTCGATGCGGGTGCGGTCGCGCTCGACGACCTGCTCGATCCACGCCTTGCGCAGCGCCTTCAGGAACTCCTGCGCGCGGTCCTTGTTCACGTCGAGGTATTCGATGGTGACGAAGGAGGAGCCGACGTTGGAGCTCTTCTTCGGCACCGTGACCGCGATGTTGTCGCGCACGCGCTTGCGGAACTCGACCTGGTCCTTGCGGTCCAGGGTCAGGTAGTCCGCCCACTTGAGGTCCTCGATGACCTCCGTGATGCGGCGCATCGACTTGATCTGCTGCGGCGCGTTCTCGGCGACCCCTTCGGTGCGCTCCTTGACCGACTGCGCGCCCCCGCCGTCGGGCAGGAAGAGCGCGCGCAGCTCGACCTGCGTCTCGACGAGGTACTTCTTCGGCACCACCACCGCGAACGCGATGCCCAGGGACAGCGTGAAGAGCGCGGGCAGGGCGATCTGCCACTTGCGCTTCTTCAGGATGCCCAGGAACTCCTGGAGCTGTCCGGGGGGATCGAGCTGGACGGCCATGGACGGGGCGTGCGGCGGGTCAGAACACGCCCGTGGTGTTCGTGTTGTAGAAGTAGCGCTGGTTCGTCCCGATCGTCTCGATGTCGCGCAGCGTGCGCACCGCGTCCGACAGCCCGGAGAGCACCATCTTCACGGGGAACAGCAGCGTGTTGATGAAGTAGCCCACCTGGGCCAGCATCGTCGGGGGCACGTAGATGATGTCGAGCTCGCGCACCTTCACGTTGAAGGTCGAGTCGCCGGCCTCGATCATCTGCCCCACGTCGAAGGTCATGATCAGCGGGTCGCGCGGGTCCGGGCGGATCACGCGTACGCGGCCGAGGTTCGCCGTCTCGTCGTCCGGCACGGCCTCCATGACCGCCTCCCACAGCGTCAGGTCGCCCTCGAGGATCTTCTTGCCCTCCGAGCTGACCTCGCCGTAGACGAAGTAGAACTTGCCCGCGGACGACTGGATGCGGACGTGCACGTCCAGGAGGTCGTAGTACGGGCTGTACTTGTCCATCAGCATGGACTCGATCTCGGTGCGCGTCATGCCGGCCACGTTGACCGCGCCGATCTCCGGCAGCAGCACCGTCCCGTCGATCTCGACGCGCTCGGTCGCGCTGAGCTCCTCGGGCTGGTAGGTGTCCGTGATCACGAGCACGTCCCCGATCGTGATGTAGTTCTCCTCCTCCGCGTTGCCCGTGTAGCTCTTGCCGAACCCCGCCGTGTTGAGGTTCTGCAGGATGCGCTTGTCCGGCGCCGTGGAGCACGCGACGCAGAAGGCGAGCAGGAGCGCGAGGACGAGCCGCGCTCTCGGGACGAGGGACATCATGCTGGAGGTGGAGGGTGCACCGCGGGGGGCGAGGGACCCGGTCTACATCGGCCGTCGACCCCCCCGGGTTGACCGCCGTCAGGCGCCGTACTGGCGGCTGTAGTACTCCCGGTACGCACCGGACCTAAGTCGCTGCAGCCACTCGCCTTGCGACTGGTACCAGGAGATGGTCAGCGGGAGCGCGCGCTCGAAGGTGTAGCGCGGTTCCCAGCCCAGCTCGCGGCGGATCTTGGAGGCGTCGATCGCGTAACGACGGTCGTGGCCGGGCCGGTCCTTGACGTAGGTGATCAGGCTCTCGGGCTTTCCGAGTTCCTTCAGAACCTGCTTCACGAGGCGCAAATTGGGCATCTCATTGTTCCCGCCGATGTTGTAGACCTCGCCCGGGACGCCCTTCTCGAGCACGGTCAGGATGGCCTCGTTGTGATCGCGCACGAACAGCCAGTCGCGCACGTACATGCCGTCGCCGTAGATGGGCAGCGGCTTGTCCTCCTGGGCGTTCGCGATGATCAGCGGCAGCAGCTTTTCCGGGAATTGGTACGGCCCGTAGTTGTTCGAGCAGCGCGTGATGCAGGCCGGAAAGCCGTGGGTGTGGAAGGCGGCGCGCACCAGCAGGTCGCTGCCGGCCTTGCTCGCCGAGTACGGCGAGTTGGGCGCCAGGGGCGTCTCTTCGGTGAAGAAGCCCGCGTCCCCCAGCGAGCCGTAGACCTCGTCGGTCGAGACGTGCACGAAGCGCGCGACGCCGCGCTCGCGGCACGCGTCGAGCAGGACCTGGGTTCCCGCGACGTTGGTCGTCACGAAGGGCAGGCCGCCCTGGATCGAGCGGTCGACGTGGCTCTCGGCCGCCATGTGCACCACCCCGACCTGACCCGGATCGCCGGCGGCGTCGAGCGCCCGGCGCACGTCCTCGGGCTGGCGGATGTCGCCGTGCACGAAGGTGTAGTTCGGGTGGCCCTCCAGCGCCGTCAGGTTCTCGAGGTTGCCGGCGTAGGTCAGCGCGTCGAGGTTGACGACGCGCCAGTCGGGGCGCAGCTCGGCCAGCATGTGGCAGAAGTTGCTGCCGATGAAGCCGGCGCCGCCGGTGACGAGGACGGTCGAGACGTGGGTCGTGGACATGCGGGTCGGGGTCAGTGCTCCTCGCCGCCCAGGTACGTCGAGAGGGCTTCGCGCCACGGCGCGAGCGATTTCCCGCGCAGGGCGGTGAGGCGGGAGCAGTCGAGGACCGAATAGGCCGGCCGGCGGGCGGGTCGGGGAAACTCGGCGGTGGAACAGGGCTCGAGGCGCACGGTGTCGATGCCGCGCAGCTCGATCACCGCCTTCGCGAAGTCGAACCAGGTCGCGTCGCCCTCGCAGGCGGCGTGGTACACGCCCGCCTCGCCCAGCCGCAGCACGTCCCACAGCGCGGGCGCGAGCTCGAGCGTCGAGGTCGGCGCACCGCGCTGATCGTCGACCACCTTGAGCTCCTCGCGCTCGCGCGCCAGCGTCTCGATGGTGCCGGCGAAGTGACGGCCGCGCGGCCCGTAGAGCCACTGCGTACGCACCACGCGCGTGCCGGTGGGCCACGCCTCGCGCGCCTGGCGCTCGCCGTCGAGCTTGGTCGCGCCGTAGACCGAGAGCGGCCCGGTCGGGTCGTCCTCGCGGTAGGGTCGCGCGCCGCGGCCGTCGAACACGAAGTCGGTGGAGACCAGCACGAGCGGGACGCCGTCGCGCGCGCACTGCCGCGCCAGAACGCCGCACAGGTCGCCGTTCACGCGCTGCGCCACGGCGGACTCCTCCTCGGCCTTGTCCACGGCGGTGTAGGCCGCGCAGTGGATCACGCCGGTGAACGGCCCGCGCTCGGCGAACAGCTTCGCGCAAGCGGCCGGATCGCCCAGGTCGACGCCGGGCGCATCGACGCCGGGGGCCTCGCAGAGGTCGGTGCCCACGGCCGTCATGCCGTCGGGCATCGAGAGCAGCACCTGGCTGCCGAGCATCCCGGCCGCGCCGGTGACCAGGACGCGCTGTTGTTGGGTGTCGGGCACGCGCGCTCAGTCCAGCTTGTTCGCCCCGCCGTCGGCCACGAGGTTGGCCGAGCGGTGCAGCGAAGCGAAGGTGCCGGCGTCGGTCCACCAGCCCTCGAGGACCTCGTAGGTCATTGAGCCGTCGGCGATGTACCAGTTGTTGACGTCGGTGATCTCGAGCTCGCCGCGATCCGACGGCACGAGCGTCTTGATGATCTCGAAGACGCGGCCGTCGTACATGTAGATGCCGATCACCGCGAGGTTCGACTCGGGCTCCTTGGGCTTCTCGACGATCTTGGCGACCTTGCCGCCGTCGAGCGTGGCGACGCCGAAGCGCTCGGGGTCGTGGACCTCCTTGAGCATGATCTTCGCGCCCTGCTCCTGGGCCCTGAAGTCCTCGACGGCCTTCTTGATGTTCCGCTCGATGAGGTTGTCGCCCAGGATCACGCAGATCTTGTCGCCGCTGGCCCAGTGCTCGCACAGGCCCAGCGCCTCGGCGATGCCGCCCTCGCCCTGCTGGTAGGTGTAGTTGAGGTGCTTCAGCCCGAAGTCGCTGCCGTTGCCGAGCAGGCTCAGGAAGTCGCCGGACTTGCGGCCGCCGGTGACGATCATGATGTCGTCGATGCCCGCGTTCACCAGCGCCTCGATCGGGTAGTAGATCATCGGCCGGTCGTAGACCGGCAGCAGGTGCTTGTTGGTGATCTTGGTCAGGGGGTGCAGGCGGCTGCCCAGACCTCCCGCGAGGATGATGCCCTTCATGGCTGGATGGCGGACTGGGCCCCGGCGACGCGCGCGCGGAGCGAGTGCGGGACACGCGGTCCCTGGGAGTCGGACGAAACAGGATAGGTCGGCCGCGAGGGGGCCGCAACGTCGCGCGAGCTCACGCCAGCCCTTCCTCGCGGTACCACGCCACGAAGCGCGCGAGACCTTCACGGACGAGGGTCTGCGGGGCGTAGCCGAGACGCTCGCGCGCCTTCGTCACGTCGGCGTAGGTCACGACCACGTCCCCCGGCTGCATCGGCTGACGGTCGATCACCGGCGCGCGACCGCAGGCCTCGCCGATCGCGTCGACGAGCTCGGCCAGCGACGTCGTCTGCGACTCGCCGAGGTTGTAGATCTCGTAGCCCTCGCAGCGGTCGATCGAGCGCACGACGCCGTCGACGATGTCGTCGATGTAGGTGTAGTCGCGGCGCGTGGAGCCGTCGCCGAAGAACGGGATCGGCTCGCCGCGCAGCGTCTTGCGGACGAACTTGTGGATGGCCATTTCCGGCCGCTGACGCGGTCCGTAGACCGTGAAGAAGCGCAGGCAGGTGGTCGGGATGCCGTACAGGTGGTGGAACGTGAAGCACATCAGCTCGCCGGCGCGCTTCGTGGCGGCGTACGGCGAGACCGGGTGGTGGATGTCGTCGTCCTCGCGGAACGGCACGTCCTCGTTCTTGCCGTAGACGCTCGACGAGCTGGCGAAGACGAAGCGCACGCCGCCGCGCCGGCGGATCTCCTCGAGCAGCACGAGCGTGCCGCGCACGTTGACGTCCTCGTAGTGCAGCGGATCCAGCAGCGAGGGCCGCACGCCCGCCATCGCGCCCAGGTGCACCACCGCCTCGAAGCGCCCCTCGTCGAAGAGCGCTGTCACCTGCTCGGCGTCGCGGAAGTCGCCCTCGACCACGCGCCCGCCGGCGCGCTCCACCAGCGTCGCGTTGCGGCGCTTGATGGCGGGGTCGTAGAAGTCGTTGAAGTTGTCGAGCACGGTGACCTCGTCGCCGCGCTCGAGCAGTCGCTCACAGAGGTGGGAGCCGATGAAGCCGGCTCCGCCCGTCACCAGGATGCGGCTCATTCGACGGTCACGCTCTTGGCCAGGTTGCGGGGTTTGTCGATGTCGCAGCCGCGCAGCCGCGCGATCTCGTACGAGAGGAGCTGCAGCGGGATCACGTTCAGGATCGGCGACAGCCACTCGCTCGAGGCCGGCACGTCGATGCGCTCGTCGGCCAGCGCGAGGCTCGCCTCGTCCGCGCCCACCGCGATGACCGGGCCGCCGCGCGCCATGATCTGCTCGATGTTGGAGCGGACCTTCTCGGCCATCGCGCCCGCGCCGGTGATGACGACGCTGGACATCCACTCCTCGATCATGGCGATCGGGCCGTGCTTCATCTCCCCCGCCGCGTAGCCCTCGGCGTGCATGTAGGAGATCTCCTTGAGCTTCAGCGCGCCCTCGAGCGCGATCGGGAAGTTCACGCCGCGGCCGAGGAACAGGAAGCCCTTCACGCCCTTGTGCCGCGCGGCGACGGCGCGCACGCGCGCGACGCTCTCGCTCGAGAGCAGCCGCTCGAGGCTCGGGCGCAGGAGGCGCAGCTCGCGCAGCAGCTCGCGGCCGCGCGCCTCGTCCAGAGTCCCGCGCGCGCGCCCCAGGCGCACGGCGAGCAGGTACGCGGCGACGACCTGGGCCGTGAAGGCCTTGGTGCTCGCCACGCCGATCTCGGGACCGGCCTGCGTCATCAGCGCCGCGTCGCTCTCGCGCACCATCGTGCTGCCGGCGACGTTGCAGATGCACGCGGCGCGCGCACCGAGCTCCTTCGCCAGGCGCAGCGCGGCCAGCGTGTCGGCCGTCTCGCCGGACTGCGAGATCGCGAGCGCCAGCGTGCCGGGCGCCAGCACCGGCGCGCGGTAGCGGAACTCGCTGGCGAAGTCGACGTCGACCGGCACGCGCGCGAGCCCCTCGACGAGGTAGCGCAGCACGTGACCGGCGTGCAGCGCGGTGCCGCAAGCGACCACCTGCACGCGCTCGACGCCGGCGAGGTCCGCGTCGCTCCAGCCCGCCTCGTCGAAGCGCACGTCGCCGCGCGCCTCGTCCAGCCGGTGGAACGCGGTGCGCGCCAGCACGTCGGGCTGCTCGTGGATCTCCTTGAGCATGTGGTGCGCCCAGGTGCCCTTGCCGGCGTCGGCGGCGTCCCAGTCCACGCGCTGCGGCGCGCGCTCGACCACCGCGCCGTCACGCCCGCGTACCACGACGCCGCGCGTCGAGAGCTCGGCCACGTCGCCGTCCTCGAGGAACACGACCTCGCGCGTGTGCGGCACGATCGCCAGCACGTCGGAGCCGATCCAGGTCCCCTCGCGCGCCAGACCGACGCACAGCGGCGGCCCCTCGCGCGCGCAGCAGACCTCGGGCGCGCCGTCGTCCTTGAGCACCGCGACCGCGTAGTAGCCGCGCACTCGCGCCAGCGCGCGGCGCAGCGCGTCGGCGAGCGAGCCTCCCGCGGCCAGCTCGCGCGAGACGAGGTGCGCGAGCACCTCCGTATCGGTGTCCGAGCGGAACTCCACGCCCGCGCCGGCCAGCTCTTCGCGCAGCTCGAGGTAGTTCTCGAGGATGCCGTTGTGCACCACGGCCACGTGACCGTCGGCCGCGACGTGCGGGTGCGCGTTCGCGTCCGTGGGGGGACCGTGCGTGGCCCAGCGCGTGTGGCCGATGCCGGCACGACCGTCGGGGAAGGCGCTCTCCTCGAGCGCGCGCTCGAGCACCTCGAGGCGGCCGGCGCGCTTCTCCACGACCAGCCCGTCCTCGGTGGCCACCGCCACGCCGGCGCTGTCGTACCCGCGGTACTCCAGGACGCGCAGGCCTTCGATCATGCCGCGCAGGACGTGTCCGCGCTCGAGCAGCGCGCCGACGATGCCGCACATGGCTCAGGCCTCCTGGGCCGGCAGCTCGCCGGCCTTGACCAACCGCTCGCGGAACGACTCGAGCGCCTTCACCAGGCCCTCGCGCAGCGGCACCCGCGGCTCCCAGCCGAGCAGGCGCCGCGCCTTCGAGATGTCTGGTTGACGGATCTTGGGGTCGTCGACGGGCAGCGGCTTGAAGACCACGTCGGAGCCCGAGCCCGTGATCTCGATCACGGTGCGCGCGAACTCGAGGATCGTCATCTCCGAGGGGTTGCCGATGTTCACCGGCAGCGCCTCGTCGGAGTGGAGCAGGCGCCAGATGCCCTCGACCAGGTCGTCCACGTAGCAGAACGAGCGCGTCTGCGAGCCGTCGCCGAAGACGGTCAGCGACTCGCCGCGCAGCGCCTGGGGCATGAAGGCCGGCAGCACGCGGCCGTCGTTCAGGCGCATGCGCGGGCCGTAGGTGTTGAAGATGCGCACGATGCGCGTCTCGAGGCCGTGGTAGCGGTGGTAGGCCATCGTCATGGCCTCGGCGAAGCGCTTGGCCTCGTCGTACACGCCGCGCGGACCGACCGGGTTCACGTTGCCCCAGTAGTCCTCGGACTGCGGGTGCACCAGGGGGTCGCCGTAGCACTCCGACGTCGAGGCGAGCAGGAAGCGCGCGCCCTTCGCGCGCGCGAGGCCCAGCGCCTTGTGCGTGCCGAGCGAGCCGACCTTGAGCGTCTGGATCGGCAGTTCGAGGTAGTCGATCGGGCTCGCCGGCGAGGCGAAGTGCAGGATCGCGTCGAGCTTGCCGCTGACGTGGATGTACTCGGTGACGTCGCGGTCCTCGAAGTGGAAGTCGCGGTTCGAGAACAGGTGCGAGACGTTCTCGATGTCGCCGGTGATCAGGTTGTCCATGCAGATCACCTCGTAGCCCTCCCGCAGGAAGCGCTCGCAGAGGTGGCTGCCGAGGAAACCGGCGCCGCCGGTGATCAGGACGCGGGGCTTGGACATGTGCGGGTCAGCGCGGCTGGGCGTCAGGGGCGGTGTCCGTGTCGGACGCTGCGGGATCGGTCGGGCGTGGTTCGGGCAGCGGGGCCCCGCCGGCGCCGAGGCCGGAGAAGGTCGCGCGCTCGCCCTCCTGCAGGTGCAGCCGCACGCCGAGGGCGCTGATCTCGTGCTCGCCGCCGACCTCGAGCCGCACGCCGTTCTCCACGAGCGTGGAGTCCACGTCGCCGTAGACCTCGACCTCGAAGCCGGGTCCGGGCACGTGGTCGGCGCCGGGGCGCTCGGGGATCGGGCGGCCGCCGGCCGACAGCAGCGGCAGGTCGACGGTCTCGCCCGGCAGGAGCTGGAAGACCTCGTCCCTGTAGGACACCTCCCCCGTCTCCTTCGACTGGTTCTTCACGCGCAGGATGTCGAACAGCCGGCGCTCGACGAGCCAGGGCCCGGAGTCGGCCGCGAGGCGCGCGCCGCCGGTCAGCTCGACCTGGTCGCCCTCGGTCAGGTTCAGCAGCGCGCGCTGCACGTCGAGCAGGTAGAGCTCGGGCTCGCCGCGGCTCGGCGAGCCGACGATGGCGGTGCAGTGGTCGAACAGCACCACCGTCGTACCGCTCGGCCACAGGATCTCGGCCCGCCCGCCGGCGGCGGAGTAGACCCAGGCCCCGGCGTTGGCGCGGCGGCGCTTGTCGAAGAAGCGCAGCGGGAAGGCCGCCGACTCGCCGGCCGGTTGGAGCTGCACCGGGTCCGCCAGGCGGCCGATGACGACCTCCTCCGGGCCCGGCGGGTGGTTCACCTCGGCGCCCGGCGGCAGCGGCGACACGGCGTTCCGCATCGGCCGCGGGTACTGCTGCGTCGAGAAGTCGGGCCAGCGGCTGCGGCCGGCGCACCCGGCCGCCAGGAGCGCGAGGGCCAGGGCCGGGAGGGCCCGCCCCGTCGTCGTCAACACGCCGCGCCCCACTCGCTCACCTCCGGTTCGCCGAGGCGCTGAAGTAGCGCTCCATGAAGCCGGTGTCGTGCTCGCCGGCCAGGAAGTCGGAGTGCTCCAGCACGGCGCGGTGGATCGGGATCGTGGTCTTGGGCCCCTCGATCACGAACTCGCCGAGGGCGCGCAGCATGGTCGCCACGGCCTCTTCGCGCGTGGCGCGGTGCACCAGGAGCTTCCCGATCATCGAGTCGTAGTTCGGCGGAATCCGGTACCCACTGAAGCAGTGGCTGTCGACGCGCACCCCCGGTCCCCCCGGTGGCACGAAGGTCGTGATCAACCCGGGCGACGGCTGGAAGTCCCGCGCCGGGTCCTCGGCGTTGATGCGGCACTCGATCGCGTGCCCGCGGCACACGACGTCCGCCTGCCCGTAGCCCAAGGGCTCCCCGGCCGCCAGGCGGATCTGCTCCTTGATGAGGTCGATCCCGGTCACCAGCTCGGTCACCGTGTGCTCGACCTGGATGCGGGCGTTGACCTCGATGAAGTAGAAGTCGCCGCTCTTGTCGACCAGGAACTCGACCGTGCCGGCGTTGTGGTACCCGGCCTCCTTGGCCATGCGCACCGCGGCCTCGCCCATCTTTTTGCGCGTGGCGTCGTCGATGCAGCGCGAGGGCGACTCCTCGATCAGCTTCTGGTGGCGCCGCTGGATCGAGCAGTCGCGCTCGCCCAGGTAGATGACGTTGCCCTGCCGGTCGCCGAGGATCTGGATCTCGACGTGGCGCGGGTTCTCGACGAACTTCTCGATGTAGACCGTCGCGTCGCCGAAGGCCGACTGCGCCTCGCTGCGCGCCGCGTGGAAGCCGCTGATCAGGCTGGGCTCGTTGCGCGCGATGCGCATGCCGCGCCCGCCGCCGCCCGCGGCCGCCTTGACCATCACCGGGTAGCCGATCTCGCCGGCCACGCGCACCGCGGTGCGCTCGTCCGGCACGGCGCCGTCCGAACCCGGCACCACCGGCACCTTCGCCCGCAGCGCCATCTCGCGCGCGTTGGCCTTGTGCCCCACCGCCTCGATCGTGGCCGGATCGGGCCCGATGAAGTGGATCTTGCAGGTCTGGCAGACCTCGGCGAAGTGCGCGTTCTCGGCCAGGAAGCCGTAGCCGGGGTGGATCGCCTCGACGTCGGCGACCTCCGCCGCGGAGATGATCGCGGGGATGTTGAGGTAGCTCTGCGCACCGGGCGCGGGCCCGATGCAGATGGTCTCGTCGGCCTGCCGCAGGTAGAGCGCCTCGGCGTCGGCCTCGGAGTAGACCGCCACCGTCTCGATGCCCAGCTCCTTGCAGGCGCGCAGGATGCGCTGCGCGATCTCGCCGCGGTTGGCGATGAGGATGCGGCGGAACATCAGGCCTTCTTGACGAGGAACAGCGGTTGGCCGTACTCCACCGGCTCGCCGTTCTCCACCAGCACCTCGACGACCTCGCCGCTGAGCTCGGCCTTGATCTCGTTCATGACCTTCATGGCCTCGACGATGCAGATCACGCTGTCGGCGGTGATGCGCGAGCCGGCCGAGACGAAGGGTTCGGCCTCGGGCGACGGCGAGCGGTAGAAGGTGCCGACCATCGGGCTCTCGATGGCGACCACACCGGGAGGCAGCGCGCCGCCCGCCTCGGGCGCGCCGCCGGCGGCCGCGGGGGCCGCGCTCGGCAGCGCCATGGGGGCCGCGGGGGCCGGGCCCGACATCATCACCACGGGGCCGGGGGCGGCGACCGGGGCGGCGTGGCCGCGCTCCAGCGCCAGCTCGAGGCCGCTCTCGGGGTCCTTGTAGGAGAGCTTGGTCACACCTTCGCTCGACATGACGCGGGCGAGACGGCGGAGCAGTTTGGGATCCAGCATGGGGCGAGGGGGCTTGGGCCGGCGGGTCTGGAGGGCGGCAGGATAGCGCTCGCCGCGGCCCGTTCCTCACCGAATCCGACCCGTTCGGGCCGCCGCGGGGCTCAAAGCGACTCGAAATGGGCCGGATCCGCGCTCCAATCGCCCGACTTGCCGCCGCGCTTGGAGAGCAGCCGTACGCCCTCGATCACCAGGCCCTTCGTGAGCGCCTTGGTCATGTCGTAGACCGTCAGGGCCGCCAGGGAGGCGCCGGTGAGAGCCTCCATCTCGACGCCCGTCGGCCCCGTGCAGGCCGCCCGGCAGGTGATGCGCAGCACGTCGGGCGCGCCGGCCGGCACGTCGAAGGCGATCTCCACCACGTCGAGCCCGAGCGGGTGGCACATCGGGATCAGCTCGCCGGTGCGCTTCGCGGCCAGGAGGCCTGCCACGCGCGCGACCTCGGTCACCGGTCCCTTCGGCCCGCCCTCGCGCAGCACGCGCTCGAGCAACCCGGCCGGGAAGCGCACGCGCGCCTCGGCCACCGCCTCGCGCGCGGTGCGCGCCTTGCCGCCGACGTCGACCATGCGCGACTCCGCGCCGGCGGCGCCCTGCACGACGTGCGAGAGCTCGGGATCGGGGGCGTCCATCGCCGGCATCCTAGCCCGGACGATTCAGGAACGCGTGCGCCAGCACGGCAACTCGGTCCCCGGCGGCCATCGCCGCCGGGCGTTCGCGCAGCCCGGCGGGCGCGTTCGCGCGCGGCCCCGGCCGGCGTCCGACCTCCCGATGCTGGAGTCCGGGCGCCGCGTGTCCCACGATCCCGCGGCCCAAGCGAGCGCCGCGGCCCTTTTTCCGTTCAGCTACAAGCGCCGCAGACCCCGAAACGTAGATTGAGCCTTCGATGCCGCGACGCCCGCTCCCGCGCGGGCGTCTCCCTCTTTCACCGATCCCAATGCGCCGACTTCGCACCCTCCCGACCGCCCTCGCGCTCCTCGCCCTCGCCGCCCTACCGCCGCTCGGCGCCGCCCTCGGGGCTCGCCAGGACACCGGCGCCCTCCTGCGCAGCCGCGCTCAGGCGGCCGCCGAGCTGAGCGTCGACGAGCTCTGGCGCGAGGCCGCGAGCCTCGACGCGCTGCTGCTCGACCTCGAGGGCGACGGCCAGGACGCGGTGCTCGACGGCCTGCTGCGCGACCGCGCCGGCCTCGGCGAGCACGGCGTGCTGCTGCTCGCGGCCCTGCGCCTGGCGGGCGACGCGCCCGACTACGGCCTCCTGGCCGACGCCTTGCTGCCGCTGCTCGGCTCGCAGGAGCCCGCGGTGGTCAGCGGCGCGGCCGGCCTGCTGGCCGACCCCGGCTTCCACCAGCTCGAGCCCGATCAGGCCGAGGCGGTGGTCGACGCGCTGCTGGCCGGTGCGCGCGACGACGCGGCCGCGCCCGAGACGCGCCTCGAGCTCGCCAGCGTGGCCTACGGCCGCGGCGGCGGCTCGGTGCAGCGCGACGCGCGCAAGGTCATGCTCGGCTTCCTCGAGTCCGGCGACCCCAACCTGCGCGCGCAGGGCGCGCTGGCGCTGGCGGGCATCGGCGACCTGGAGACGGCGCGCGTCGAGCTCGAGGTGCTGGCCAAGCGGCCCGGCGCCGAGGGGCGCCTGGCCGAGGCGTACCTCAAGAACGAGCGGCTGAAGACCTACTACGAGTCGCGCCTGCGCACGCAACGCGAGCGGCTCGCCGAGAGCGGCGCCTCGTCGGCCCCGCCGCAGGACCTCGAGCAGGTCGAGCGCATGATCCAGCTCGTGCAGAACTCGCACGTCGAGGGCGACCACCACACGCGCGAGGACCTGATCGACGCCGCGCTCGACGGCATGCTGTCGAGCCTCGACCAGCACTCGTCGTACATGCCGCCCAAGGAGTACGCCAAGTTCCAGGCGGAGCTGCAGGGCGAGTACGGCGGCATCGGCGCGTACGTGGCGGTCGACCGCGGCGACAGCCTGTTCACGATCACGCAGCCGATCTACTCGGGCCCGGCGTACAAGGCCGACCTGCGCACCGACGACAAGATCGTGCAGATCGACGACTGGCCGACGCACGTGCACGGCATCAGCAAGGACCAGGAGGACATCATCTCGCGCCTCAAGGGCAAGCCCGGCACGGACGTGAAGCTCTACATCTGGCGCCGCGGCATGGACCCGCAGCTCATCGACCGCCCCACCGAGGACATGGCGGTCACGGTCACGCGCGGCTTCATCACGATCCCGACGGTGAAGTCGGAGATGCTGCCGGGTCACGTCGGCCTGGTCGAGCTCTCGCAGTTCAGCGGCGTGGCCTCCAAGGAGATGAAGAAGGCCCTCGAGGACCTGCTCTCCGAGGGCGCCGAGTCGATCGTGCTCGACCTGCGCAACAACCCCGGCGGCCTGCTCAGCGAGGCGCGCTCGGTGGCGAACCTGTTCCTGCCGCGCGGCAAGCGCGTCGTCACGACCGAGAGCCGCTTCGCCGAACCGGAGCACCTCGACACGCGCCGCGACCCGGTCGTGCCGATGGACATGCCGGTGGTCGTGCTCATCAACCGCTTCAGCGCCTCCGCGTCCGAGATCGTCTCCGGCGCGCTCCAGGACCACGGCCGCGCGACGCTCGTCGGCCAGCGCTCCTTCGGCAAGGGCTCGGTGCAGAACCTGATGCCGATGGGCGCGGACGACCGCTACGACGACGAGAACCACAACGGCAACCACGACAACTGGGAGCCCTTGACCGAGGACCTGAACGGCAACGGCGAGTACGACGTGGCCGGCCGCGCGAAGCTCACCATCGCGCGCTACCTGCTGCCCTCGGGCCGCTCGATCCACCGTGAGCTCGACGAGGATGGCAACATCAAGAGCATCGGCGGCGTGTCGCCGGAGTTCGAGGTCGACCCCGAGCGCTGGGACGCCTGGCGCCTCGAGGAGGCCTACGCGCTGCAGGAGAAGGGCACGCTGCGCGAGTGGGCGCAGGACCACTTCCCCACCGACCGCGAGCTCTACACGCAGCTCGCCTACGACGACTCGAAGGACCCCGAGCGCTACCCGGGCTTCGACCAGCTCTACGAGTCGCTCGACACCGTCCTGCCCAAGGAGGACGTGCGCTTCCTGCTGCGTTCGGAGTTCCGCCGGCTCGTCCAGGACGAGCGCGGCGCGGCCTTCCCGCGCGGCGACTACGAGGAGGACGTGCAGCTCCAGAAGGCCATCTCGGTGGCCATGCAGGGCGAGGGCCGCGACGCCTACGAGGTCGAGGCCTACCGCCGCACGTTCCGCGCGCCCGAGTCGCTGACCGGCGAGGAGCACGTGGCGCGCGCCGAGGCGGCGCCGCGCGACGACCGTGAGGAGGTGCGTCAGGCGCTCGGCCTGATCGCCGAGGCGCGCCGCGCCGACGGCGGCATGAGCGGCGAGGCCCTCGAGCGCCTCCAGGAGATCCTCTCCAAGCTCGACCGGTAGCCGTCCTCCTGGGCGGCGCGACGCGCGCGGGGCGGCTCCCACCGGGGGCCGCCCCTCGCGCCGTTCCTAGTCGAGCAGCGCCTCGTCCTCGTCCGCGAAGCGCGCCAGCGAGGGCTGCACGAACTCGCGGAAGAGGATCACCGCCGTCGCCGTGACCGGCAGCGCGACCAGCACGCCGAACGCGCCGAAGGCCGCGCCGCCGACGAAGATCGCCAGCAGGACGACGACCTCGTGCAGCCCCAGGCTCTCGCCGAGCACCTTGGGCACCAGCACGTAGCCCTCGACCAGCTCGGCCGCGAAGAACGCCGGCCCGGTGCGCAGGAGCGCCGCGAGCACGCCCACGTCCGCCTGCGTCACCGCCACGAGGTACGCGGCGACGAAGGCCGCGAACGGCCCCACGAAGGGCAGCAGCGAGGCGAAGCCCGCGCCGAGGCCGAGCAGCAGCGCGTAGCGCACGCCGCACAGCCACAGCAGCACGGCGAGCACGAGCCCCTTCAGCACGCACACGACCAGGCGGCCGCGGAAGAAGCTCGAGAGCACGCGGCCGATCTCCCCCGCCACGCGCGTGATGCGCTCGCGGTGCCGCCACGGCACATAGCGCGCCACGTACGCGTGGATGCGCTCGAGCTCGAAGAGCAGGAAGTACGCGTACACCGGCAGCAGCAGCACGAAGGTCAACAGGCCGAACAGCGAGCCGAACGCGTGCCCGATCCAGACCCCGGCGCGCGCCGCCGCGTCGGCGCCGGCGCTCGTGTCGATGCTCTCGCTGAACTCGCGGGTGGCGTCGCGCACGGCGACGATCAACTGGTGCGTGCGCTTCCGCGCGTCCGGCCCGCCCTCCGCGGCCGCGGCCGGTTCCCCGCGCGCCGCCCCCTGCGGGCGCTCGCCCCCGGCGCTCGCACCTCGCCTCGCGGCGTCCGATGCGTCCCGCACGGGCTCCTCGGGCGCGTCCGACGCGGGCGGCGCGGCGCCGCTCGACGCCTCGGGCTCGGCCTCCGCGCCCAGCAGCTCGAGCACCGTCTCGACGGTCTCGCCGTGGCGCTCGAGGAAGGCCTCGAACTTCGCGAGCTGCGCCTCACGCACCACCGGGTCCACCAGCGCGCGCACGCCCTGCACGGTCTGCACGGCGACCATCAGCGTCAGCGCCGTGGCCGCCAGGAAGGCGCCGCCGAAGATCGTGTGCACCGCGCGCGCCCGCGACCAGCCGCGGCGCTGCAGGCGCAGGACGAGCGGGTGCAGCACGAACGCGAGGAAGTAGCCGGCGATCAGCGGGTTGAGCGCGGCGCGCACGGCCCACGCGCCCCACAGGAGCAACGCCGCGAGCAGCGCCAGCGCGAGGTTGCGCCGGCCCGGCGAGAGCGTCTCGATCACCGCCTCAGCCCTCGCCGCGCGCGCCCGCGGGGCCGATCTCGGCCGGCAGCACGAGCGGGTAGTCCTGGACGAAGTAGGCGTCGAAGTCGAAGTCCTCGCGGAAGTCCTCGAGCGAGTCCTCCTCGCGCCGGTTGAGCAGGCCGCCGTCGACGAGCAGGAAGACGATGTGGCCCCAGTCGACGCACTGGTGCACGCCCCACGTGCGCCAGACGTGCGCACCGAGCGGACCGAACTGGCGCCGCGCCTCGGCGCGCAGGCCGGCGAGCAGCTCCTGCCCGGTGACGTGGCGCGCGGCGCCCTCGGCGTCCTCGCGGCCCGCCAGGCGCACGGCCGGGTCGAGCGACTCGAACACGAAGGCGAAGGCCTCGGGGGCGTAGCGCCCGTCGTCCTTCGAGAGCTGGCGGATGACCTCGCGGGCGTCCTTCATCGCGTCTCCTGCGGTCGCGCGTTCGCCGCGCGCGCCTCGCGCCCCGCCTCGCGCAGCGCGAGGAAGGCGCGGTCGAGCACGGCCTCGGGGGCCAGATTCAACTCCACCTCGCCGCGCAGCGCCAGCAGCGCGCGCTGCGCCGCCGCGAGCCGCGCGTCGCTCCAGACCAGCCGCGCCGCCACGGCGCCGTGCGCGAGGTCGGCCTCGGCCGCGCCCGCGCGCCAGCGCAGCGCGTCGCGCAGCACGCTCAGGCACAGCTCGAGCGCGGCGCGAGCCTGGTTGCGCTTCTGCGCCGCGGGCGTCGCGCCCGTGAACTCGCCGGCGGCCTCGAGCACCGCGAGCGACCCGGCGAACGGGTCGAGCGCGCCGTCGAGCACCTGTTCGACGAGCGCGAGCACCGCGGGCGCGCCCTCGCGCGCCAGCGCCAGCGCGCGCCCCGGCGCGCCCTCGGCGAGCTGCACGCAGCGCTCCGCGTGCGCGCCGACGAGCCCCTCGCGCGCGAGCACCTCGGCCGCCTCGCGCGGCGCGAGCTTCGCGAACGCCACCGCCACGCAGCGGCTGCGCACGGTCTCGAGCAGTTGATCGGGGCGCGAGCACTCGAGCACGAGCAACGCGTCCTGTCCGGGCTCCTCGAGCGTCTTGAGCAGCGCGTTCTGCGCCTGCGGGTTGGCGCGCTCGGCCTCGCGCACGATCACCACGCGCGCGCCGCCCTCGAGCGGCCGCAGCGCGAGGAAGTCCTCCACCGACTGCGCGGGCCCGCCCTCGCGGTGCGCGATCCAGCCGACCTGGATGTGCTCGAGGCCCAGCTCGAGCGGGTCGAGCACGAACAGGTCCGCGAAGCTCTGCGCGGCGAGGCGCTTGCACGGTCCGCAGGCCCCGCAGGGCGCGGCCGGCCCGTGCGCGCAGAACAGGCCCTGCACGAACCAGCGCGCGGCGGCGAACTTGCCCACGCCGGCCGGGCCGTGGAACAGCAGCGCGTGCGGCAGGTGGCCCTGCGCGCGCGCGCGCCACAGGCCCTCCACCGTCGCGCGGTGCCCCAGCGGCTCAGGCGCCCACACGCGCGACCTCCGCGAGCACCGCGGCGTGCACCGCGTCGGCGTCGCCGCTGCCGTCGATCAGCACGCAGCCGGCGAAGCGGCGGGCGTACTGGCGCATGCCCTCGGCCACGGCGCGCTGGAACGCGAGGCCCTTGGCCTCGATGCGGTCGGTGGCGGCGCCGCGGCGGCGGGCGGCCTCGTCCACGTCCACGTCGAGCAGGATCACGAGGTCCGGCTCGGGGCTGCCGGCCCAGGTGTGCAGGAGCATCAGCACCTCCTCCGCGTCGAGGCCGCCGGCGACGGCCTGGTAGGCGAAGGTCGAGGGGTGGAAGCGCTCGCAGACGACGTCCTCGCCGGCGGCCAGGGCGGGCTCGACGACCGTGTCGAGCATCTGGCGCCGCGCGGCGGCGAACAACAGCGTCTCGGTGGCCGGCTGGATGTCGAAGGCGCGCGAGAGCAGGAGCTCGCGCAGCTTCTCGCCCAGCGGCGTGCTGCCGGGCTCGCGCAGGTGCAGGTCCGCGCGCACGCCCAGCGCCCGGGCGAGGAGCGTCGCCTGCGTGGTCTTGCCGCAGCCGTCGACCCCGTCCACCACGAAGAAGCGCCCGCGCGTCCGTCCCTCCGCCGTCATGGGCGGCATCCTACCTCGAAACAGCTCGCCTCCGCCGCTATCCTCCGCCGCGTGGCCGGAATCCCTGAACGCACCCAGCGCTATCGCGAGCGCTTCTTCGACGAGGACGACCATCCGTACCGTCACTTCGAGCGCGCCATCGAGGCCTGCCTGCGGCCCGACGACGTCGTGCTCGAGGTCGGCTGCGGCCGCAAGGCGGAGGTCGTCGCCAAGCTGCGCGGCAAGGCGGCGCGGCTGATCGGGCTCGACCCGGTGACCTTCGAGCTGGACGAGAGCGTGCGCGAGAGCGTCGAGCTCGTGAACGGCGACATGGAGCACACGGGGTTGCCCTCGGCGTGCGTCGACCTGGTGATCTCGCGCGCGCTCATGGAGCACGTCGAGAAGCCGCGGCCGGCGCTCGCGGAGATGCACCGCATCCTCAAGCCCGGCGGGCGCTACGTCTTCCTCGCGCCCAACCTCGGCGACTACGGCTCGATCGCGGCGTGGCTCACGCCGAACAAGTACCACGCGGACATCGTGAAGAAGGTCGAGGGGCGCGCGCTGAACGACACGTTCCCGACGTACTTCCGCTGCAACACCAAGGGCACGATCCGCAAGCTGTCGGACTCGGTCGGGCTCGAGCTCGAGCGCTGCGACTACCTCGGGCAGTACCCGGCGTACTTCCAGTTCAACTCGCTGCTGTTCCTCGCGGCGACCGGCTACGAGAAGCTGATCTCGAAGGTCGACGCGCTGCGCTTCCTGCGCGGCTGGTTGCTCGTCGTGCTGCGCAAGCCCGAGGCGGGCCTGTAGCGACAGGCCACGCGAGCGCTGCGGCGTGCCCGGCGGCGCCGGCGTCGCGAGACACGCCGCCGGGCGCGACTCGCGACCGCGCTACTCGCCCAAGCGCGCCGCCAACGCCTGCACCTCGTCGCCTTCCGCGTCGAGCTCCTGCGCTTCCGCCAAGCGGGCGCGGGCGTCGTCGAGGCGACCGAGCTCGAGGAGCGCGCGGCCCTCGCCGGCGAGCAGCGCGGCGGCTTGCTCGGGCTTCAGCGGGCCGGGCTTCGCGCTGTCGAGGTCGGCGGGGACGAGGCGTGCCACGCGGTACTCGCGGGCGGCCTCCTCCCAGCGACCGAGGTGCTCGAGGGCGCGGGCCCAGTCGACGTGCAGGCGGCGCGAGAAGGGGTCGATCTCGTTGGCCTCGGCGTGCAGGCGCGCGGCCTCCTCCCAGCGCTCGTGGTCCTCGTGCCAGCGCGCCACGCGGCGGCGCCAGTCGAAGTCGCCGGCGTCGTAGGCGAGGTAACGCTCGGCGGCCTGCATGGCCTCGTCCTCGCGCTCCTCGGCGATGTAGAGGTGCACGAGCTTCAGCTCCGCGCTGAGCGCCGACTCGTCGAAGCCGGGGAAGCAGGCCTCGGCCGCGCGGAACTGCGCCTCCGCGCCGGCCATGTCGTCTCGACCGGCGAGCAACGTCCCCAGCGCGACGCGCGCGCGGTAGTCCTCGCCGCCCGCGGCGAGCCCGGCCTCGTAGAGCTCGATCGCGCGCTCCGTGTCGCCGGCGTCGAGCGCCATCTCGGCGCGCAGGAAGGAGGCGCGCGGGCGCTCGGCGCCGGCCTCGGCGGCGCGGCGCAGGGCCTCCTGCGCGTCGACCGGCGCGCCGGCCTGCCACGCGGCCCACGCGATCGTCGTCCAGTCCTCGCCCCACGCGACGCGTCCCGCGGCGTCCGCGGGGAGCTCGCGCGGCAGCGTCAGCCGCACGCGCGAGGCGTGCGCCGCGGTCCAGCGCGGCTCGAGGCGCAGGCCCTCGAGTTCGCGGTCGACGAAGGCGGCGAACTCGCGGTCGAGCTCCTCGGGCGTGAGCCCGTAGACCTCGCGCAAGGCCTGGTCCAGGTCGAGCCCGCGGTCGAACGCCTCGAGCACGCGGATCACCGGCGCGAAGCCGTAGCGCTCGATCAGGAGCTGGCACAGCAGCCCGCCCTCGTAGTAGCCGAACAGGATGCGCGGCCCGCGGAACGCGGCGTTGAGGTCGCGCACGGGGATCAACGCGCCGTTCGCGCGCGCGTCGATCAGATCGCGGCGCATGTTGCGGTCCCAGGCCGGGTTGCGGGTCTTCTCCTCCCAGGTCGCGAGGCCCTCGGTGATCCAGCGCGGGCAACGGTTGTGGCTGAGGCCGAGGTGGATCACGTGCGTGAACTCGTGGAACGACGTGCGCGCCCACGAGAAGCTGCGGCGCAGCTCGGAGAGCGGCGACACCGCGGTCACGACGGGGCCGAAGCACACGCCGAGCGCGGGGAAGCCCTGGAAGCCGGTCGAGCGCACCGAGAAGTCCTCGTGCGCGCGGAAGACCTCGATGTGCGTCGGCTCGGGCGTGTAGCCGTAGCGCTCGGCGAGCTCCTCGCGCGCCTCGCGGTAGAACGGCTCGAGGTACGTCTCGAGCACCGCCGCCGCGTCGGGCATCCAGGCGAAGGAGAGCTCGCCGAAGTCCTTCTCGACGTAGTCGCGCGCGAGGCGCTCGAGCACCAGGCGCATGTTGCGGCGCCAGGCGTCCTGGCGCAGCCCGCCCTCGACCTCGGAGCGCACGAGCGCCTCGAGCGCGCCGGGCTCGTCGCCGGTGTTCGCGCGCGCGCGGCCGAGCAGCGTCCAGGCCATGTAGTCGGAGGGGTCGCGCTCCACGGCGCGCTCGGCGAAGGGCAGCGCCTCGGCGAAGCGGTAGAGCTCGACGAGGTGCTGACCGACGGTGCGCTCCGGCGCGGAGTCACGCGGGCGCTCGGCCGCCAGCTCGGCGAGCAGCGCCTCGCACCCCTCGCGATCGTGCTCGATCCAGTCGAGCGCGGCGCGCAGGGCGCGCACGTCGCGGCGCGCGGGCGCGAGCCCCTCGAGCCGGCGCAGGCCGACGCGCGCCGCGTCGAGGCGCCCGACGACCAGGCGCGAGCTGACCTCCGCGAGGCGCGCGTCGATCGAGTCCGGCCGCGCCTCGAGCGCGCGCTCCAGGAACTCGCCCGCCGAGCGCTTCTGGCGCATCCAGTTCGTGCGGTGCACCTCGAACTGCCCGAGCAGCGCGGCCTCGTTCGTCGCGTCGATCGCGAGCGCGGCGTCGTAGGCCTTGGAGGCCGAGCGCGACGCGCCCTCCTCCACCTCGCGGTCCGCCTCGAAGTACAGGCTGCCGAGCTCGGCCAGCACGGCCGGCTCCTCGCCCTCGCCCTCGCGCGCCTGGCGATCGGCGGCGATCAGCGCGCGGTCCGCGCCCTCGAGGTCGCCGAGCGCGCGCCGGCAGCGCGCCCGCGCGAGCTGCTGCTGCCAGCGGTCGGCCTGCTCGCCGCTGGCGCCGCGGCGCAGGAGCAGCTCGGCGGCCTCCTCCGCGCCGCGCGCCCGGCGCACCGCGGCCATCAGCCAGGCGGCCTCGGGGTCGCGCTCGGGGTCGAGGTCGTGCTCGAAGTCGCGCAGCACGCCCTCGGCCTCCTCGGCGCGGCCGAGGGCGAGCAGCAGCTCGACCCAGACGCTGCCCGCGGCGACGCGCTGGGCGCCGTCCTGGGCGTCCGCGAAGGCGCGCTCGGCGTAGCGCTCCGCGCGGGTCCAGTCGGCCTGGTCGAGGGCCACGCGCGCCAGCAGCGCCCGGCTGGTCGCGTCGCCCTCGTCGTCGCGCAGGTGCTCGCCCAGGAGCTTGCGGGCCTCGGCGTAGTCCCCCCGGCGGCGCAGGCGGTCGGCCTCGCGGCGCTCGAGCGCCAGGAGCTGGTCGAGGTCCTCGCCCTGCGCCTGCACGGCCGGCGCGGCGCTGACCTGGGTCGGGAGGGTCCAGAGGGGCGCCAGCAGGCCGGCGGCGAGCAGGAGCGACGTGGCTCGGGGGGGCGTCACGGGGCGGCGTTCGTTCGGGAGGGGCGTTTCCTGAAGGCGGGATCCCATCCTAACTCTGGGCCCCGCGCGGGCGCTGCGCCTTTGCTTGGGACGATGGAATGGGTTAGGCAAGAGGCCTCGCGGAGCGAAGCGCGCCCCGCGCTCTCCGGCAGGCGTCTCCTGGCAGCACCCCCGCACTCCATGCACGCTCGACTCCTCGCCCTGGGCCTCGGCCTGGGGCTCTTCGCTCTGGGGGCCTGTCGCGCCCCCCAATCGCTCGATCGCGGCCCCTCCGACGACGGCTTGCGCCGCGGCGCGCCCGCCTGGGTGGGTGCCGAGGAGGGCTGGGACAAGCTCGAGCGCATCGAGCGCTGGCTGGCCTCCGGGGCCGACGGCTACGACGCGTACTGGCGCCTGCAGGGCGAGCTCGCGCTCGCCGAGGGTCGCCTCGCCTTCGCGCGCACCGAGCAGGGCTCCGCGGCGGCGCTGGGCGGTCGCTGGGACGCGCGCCTCGAGTCGGCGCGTGCGGGCTTCGAGCGCGTGACGCAGGACGCCGAGGCCTCGCCGAGCCAGCGCGAGCGCGCGCGCCGCGGACTCGCCTCGCTGGGCGTGCTCGACGGCGCCGGCGACGCGCCCGCCGCCGCGCCGAGCGGCATGCTCTCGCGCAGCGCGTGGGGCGCCAGCCGCCCGGTCGCGGCGCGCCTCGACCGCACGACCGGCGGGTACGACAAGATCACGGTGCACCACACCGCGCAGGTGCCCGGGGCGCGCTTCGACGGCAGCCTGGCGGACTCGGTCGAGACCGTGCGCCGCGTGCAGGGCGAGCACATGTCGAACCGCGGCTACGGCGACATCGGCTACCACTTCCTGATCGACGCCGCGGGCCGCGTGTTCGCCGGGCGCGACCTCGCGTGGCAGGGCGCGCACGCCGGCGGCGTGCGCAACAAGAACAACATCGGCATCTGCCTGCTGGGCAACTTCGAGACCGGCCGCCCGAGCGACGCCGCGATGGCCGCGCTCACCCAGCTCGTCGCCGACCTGCGACGCACGCACCACATCGAGCGCGACGGCATCTACTGCCACAAGGAGCTCAAGAACACCGAGTGCCCCGGCCCGCACCTCGCCGCCTGGGCGTCGAACTACCGCCGCGGCGGCCCGAGCCTGGCGAGTCTGGGCGGCAGCGCGCGGCCGACGGCGCGCCCCGCCGACGCGCGCGTGAGCGCCGCGCGCCCCGTGAGCGCGGCGTCGTCCGCGTGCGCGCACGGCCGGAGTGCGCGCTGCTTACGCGGCCCGGAAGGCAGCCGGCGGGCGGCACGCGTGCGCTAGCACGCGGCCCGGAAGGCGCGCGCGCACAGGGCTCAGTGCGCGCGCCCGGAAGGCAGCTCGCGTGCACTAGCACGCGGCCCGGAAGGCAGCGCGCGTGCGCCAGCACGCGGCCCGACGAGCGCAGGTCCGCCGCAAGGCCGCGCCCGGGTCGGCGGGTCGGCGGGTCGGTCAGCGCAGCGCTTCGCGCGGCGCGCGCGCCGCGTCGACCATCTCGTGCACGAGGCCCTCGAAGCCCACGGTCGGGCGCCAGCCGAGCAGGTCGCGGGCGCGGCGCGCGTCGCCGCACAGCTCCTCGACCTCGGCCGGCCGCGTGAAGCTCGCGTCGACGGTCACGTGCTCGCGCCAGTCGAGCCCGGCGCGCGCGAACGCGGCCGCGCAGAGCTCGCGCACGCTGTGGGTGCGGCCGGTGGCGATGACGAAGTCGCGCGGCTCGTCCTGCTGCAGCATGAGCCACATGGCGCGCACGTAGTCGCGCGCGTGCCCCCAGTCGCGCGTCGCGTCGAGGTTGCCGAGGCGCAGCTCGCGCGCCTCGCCGGCCGCGATGCGCGCCACGCCGCGGGCCACTTTCTGCGTCACGAACTCGTCCCCGCGGCGCGGCGACTCGTGGTTGAAGAGCAGGCCGGAGACCGCGAACAGGCCGTACGCCTCGCGCGCGTTGATCGTCGCCCAGTGCGCGTAGAGCTTCGCGACGCCGTACGGGCTGCGCGGGTGGAACGGCGTGCGCTCGTCCTGCGGCGAGGACTCCACTCGCCCGAACATCTCCGAGGTCGAGGCCTGGTAGAAGCGCGCCTCGGGCGCGACCTGGCGCAGCGACTCGAGCAGGCGCAGCACGCCCACGCCGGTGACCTCGGTCGTGTGCACCGGCTGCTCGAACGACGTCGGCACGAAGGACTGCGCCGCCAGGTTGTAGACCTCGTGCGGGCGGCTCTCGAGCAGCGCGCGCACGAGGCTGGACTGGTCGAGCAGGTCGCCGGGCAGCAGCGTCAGGCGTCCCTCGAGGTGCGCGATGCGCCAGGGGTTGGGCGAGGAGCTCTTGCGCACGAGGCCGAAGACCTCGTAGCCCTCGTCGAGCAGCAGCTCGGCCAGGTAGCTGCCGTCCTGGCCGGTGACGCCGGTGACGAGCGCGCGCTTGTTCGTGGAGGAGCTCATGGCCGCGTGGGACGCCGCGCGCGGGGCGCTCTTCCCGTCACAGGACGCCCGTGAGCAGGAGGCCCCCCACCGCGGCGGCGAGGGCCACACGGTACCACCCGAACACCTCGAGGCCGTGGCGGTTCAGCCAGGCGACCATCCAGCGCACCGAGACCACCGCCGCCAGCCAGGCCGCGACGGCCCCCAGGACCAGCGTGCCGGCGCCGTAGGTCGCGAGCATCGCCTGGCCGTCCGAGAGCGCCTTGTAGCCCGTCGCGGCGAGCAACGTCAGCACGCCCAGCAGGAAGCTGAACTCGACCGCGGCCGCCAGCGACAGGCCCACGACGAGCGCGCCGACGATCGTCACGAGGCTGCGGCTCGTCCCGGGCCACAGCGCCAGGCACTGGAACAGGCCGATCACGAAGGCCGGGCCGACGCGCAGCTCCTCGAGCGCGCGTCCGCTGCGCGGCGCGGCCCCGCGGCGCGCGCGCGCGACCGCGAGGATCGCGAGGCCGCCGACCAGCCAGGCGCCGACCACGGGGCGCAGGCCGAACAGCAGCTCCTCGATGGCGTCGTCGAAGAGCAGCCCGACGACCGCGGCCGGCACGAAGGCGGCGCCGAGCGCCAGCAGGAGCCGCAAGCCCTCCGCGTCGCGGCCGACGAGCCCGCGCAGCGCCTGCGCGACGCGGGCGCGGTACAGCCCGAGCACGGCGAGGATCGCGCCGGCCTGGATGCAGATCGCGTAGGCGTTGGCGGCGTCACCTTCGGCGATGCCGAGCGCGCGCTGCGCGAGCAGCAGGTGGCCGGTGGAGCTGACGGGCAGGTACTCCGTCAGCCCCTCCACCACGCCCAGGACGAGGGCTTGCCACCACTCCAAGGGATCAGCCGATCGAGCGCGCCGCGTCCTCGGCCGGCGTCCAGTCCATGCCGAAGGCCTGCGCGACGGGCTCGCAGGTCAGCTTGCCGGCGACGGTGTTGGCGGCCGTGCGCAGGGCGTGACTCTCCTCGATCGCGCGGCGCGCGCCGAGGCGCGCGAGGTCGCGCGTGTAGGGCAGCGTGGCGTTGGTGAGCGCGTACGTGCTCGTGCGCGGCACGGCGCCGGGCATGTTGGCGACGCAGTAGTGCACGACGCCGTCGACCACGAAGGTCGGCTCGGCGTGCGTGGTGGGCTTGCAGGTCTCGATGCAGCCGCCCTGGTCGACCGCGACGTCGACGATCACCGCGCCCTTGCGCATCAGCGCCAGGTCCGCGCGGCGGATCAGCTTGGGCGCGGCGGCGCCGGGGATCAGCACCGCGCCGATCACGAGGTCGGCCGTCGGCAGCAGCTCGCGGATCGCGTGCGGCGTCGAGTAGAGCGTGGTGCAGTTGGGCGGCAGGACGTCGTCGAGGTAGCGCATGCGCTCGAGGTTGACGTCGAGGATGGTGACGTCCGCGCCGAGGCCGGCGGCCATCTTGGCCGCCTGCGTGCCCACGACGCCGCCGCCGAGCACGAGCACCTTCGCCGGCGCCACGCCGGGGACGCCGCCGAGCAGCGCGCCGAGGCCGCCGTTGTGGCGCTCGAGGCTGTGCGCGCCGGCCTGGATCGACATGCGGCCGGCGACCTCGCTCATCGGCGTGAGCAGCGGCAGGTGGCCCTTCACCTCGAGCGTCTCGTAGGCGAAGCAGTGCGCGCCCGAGGCGACCATGGCCTCGGTCAACGCGCGATCGGCGGCCAGGTGGAAGTAGGTGAACAGCGTCTGACCGGGGCGGATCAGCGGCCACTCCTGCTTCAGCGGCTCCTTGACCTTGAGGATCAGGTCGTTCGCGCCGAAGACGGCCGCCGCGTCGGCGCCCAGCTCGGCGCCGGCCGCGACGTAGTCCTCGTCGGCGATGCCGCTGCCCTCGCCCGCGCCGCGCTGCACCAGCACCTGGTGGCCCGCGCTCTTCAGGCTGTCGACGCCCGCGGGGGTCAGGGCGACGCGGTTCTCGTGGACCTTGATCTCTTTGACGACGCCGATCTTCAAGGCGGTGTCCTCTGCTCTGGGGGGTGGGGCGCGGGGTGCGGCGACCACGCACGGCCGCCAGGAAGGGCGAGGATTCTACGGTCCGGGCGGGCGCGTCGACGAGGGCGCGCGAGCGGAAAGCGCGGCCCGCGCGCGGCCGCGACGAAACCCCCGGCCCGGGGCTTGGCACTCCCTGTCGCGATCCCTATGATTCCCGACCCTTCGCGGGCGCCGGTCGCCTCGAAGGGCCGCCGACGCGCGCGTCGGTGGCTGGCAACACGGGCG
>JACKHS010000022.1 GCA_020638875.1 Planctomycetota bacterium | reverse complement strand
CATGGATGCTGTGCCAATGATCTCCAGGTCCTCTCCATTGGCGATGACGAGGTGCTCGGAGTCTGAGCTGAAGTCATTGTAGCCTCCCTTGCGTGATAAGAGGCTGGTGTCCATCTGTGCCATGAGGTAACTCCACTCCCACCCGCGGCTCTCTTGTGGAGCTTGTGCAAGAAGATGCCGCGCTCGTGGATACTCCTCATGAAATAGCGCTGATGCCGCACCAGTGATGCTGGCTATGTAGAGTTGTTTCTGCGCTGCGCTGGCTTGCGTCTCTGCCTGGATCCGAGCTGATTCGGCGCTCTTCGCGTTCTCGATCGCGATTCTGGATTGCCTGTCCCGCTCCAAGAGCCGTTCCGTCGCCACCATTGCGTTACGGTCTGCTCTGCTCTTGAATGTCAACGAAAGTCCCATCCCCGTCACGAGCGCCAAGATCGTCGCAGCGATCGATCCCGCCAGCCCTCGGTTGCGCAGCACCCACTTGCGCGTCTCCGCCCACGTCCCGCTCTCGTACGCAGCGACCACACGGCGCTCGAGGTACGCGCGCAAGTCGTCGGCCAGGGCGCGCACGTCCGGGTAGCGCCGCGCCGCCTCTCGCTCCATCGCGCGCTCGCAGATCGCGACCAGCTCGAGCGGGGCCTCGGGCGCCAGCTCCGCCAGCGGCCTCGGCGGTCCGTCGAGCACCCGCGCGAGCACCGTGTGCGGCGACAGCCGCGCACCGGGCGGCAGGTACGGCGGCTCGCCCGCCAAGAGCTCGTAGAGCATCGCACCGAGCGCGTAGACATCGGTGCTCGGGCCCACGAGCTCGAGCTGACCGCGCGCCTGCTCGGGCGACATGTACGCCGGCGTGCCGACCACCGTGCCGTCCATCGTGACGAGCGGGGAGTCCGGCGTGGCGTCGCGCTCGCCCTTGCGCAGCGAGTCGACCAAGCTGGCCGAGGTCGGCTGCCGCCAGCGCAGGTCGCGGTGGTCCGGCTCGCCCATCACGCGCGCGAGGCCCCAGTCCATCACGTACACCTCGCCGTGCCGACCGACCATCAGGTTGGCGGGCTTGAGGTCGCGGTGCACCACGCCCTTCTCGTGCGCGAAGGCCATCGCTTCGCAGGCGCGCAGCAGCACTCCCAGCGCGCGCGTCTCGTTCCAGCCCTCGCTGCCGCTGCGCACGCGCGCGAAGACGGCGGACAGGTCCTCACCCTTCACGAGCTTCATCGTGAAGAAGGCGCGGCCCGAGCCGTCGGCGCCCAGCTCGTGCACCGGGACGATGCCGGGGTGGTTGAGCTGGCTGGCGATGCGGGCCTCGTCGACGAAGCGCGCCAGGGTGCGGCCGTCGACGCGCGGCGTGTCACCGCTGGGGCGCTCCTCGCCGCGGCCGAGCACGACCTTCATGGCGAGCGAGCGGAAGAGCTTGCTGTCCCAGACCTTCAGCACCACGCCGCCGCCGCCGCGCCCGATCACCGCGCGGAACTTGTAGCGGCCGGAGTTCGGCAGCTCGATGCGCAGGCGGTCGAGCAGCTCCTGCGAGGGGAGGTCGACCGAGCCGGCGTCGAGCTCGGAGAGCGGCGAGAGGCCTGCGATGGCGGCGTCGCTCGCGACGAGGCCGGGGACGACGCGGCAGAGGAGGGGGGCGAAGAGCTGCCAGTCGGCGTGGAGCTGCTGGAGCTCCGTCGCGAGGTCGGGGTGCGCGGTGAGGACCTCGTCGAAGGGCGCGTCCTCGCCGGCTTCGACGCGCAGGACCCAGGCCGTGAAGAGGGATTCGGCGTCGAGGGGGGCGGGGGTCGGGTGGGCCTCGGTCATGGAGCGAGTCTCGAGGAGGAGGGGCGAGGACGGAGAGTCGTAGGGCGAGCCGCCGCGACGGGGGTCAGGTGAGCCCCTCGAGCTTGGGTCGCAGCTCGCGGCGCAGGCGGATCCAGGCGCGTTGGTGGAGCTGGCGCGCCGCGCCGGAGTCGCGGTGGAGCTCGGCCGCGACGCGACTCCAGGTCTCGCCGCAATAGTCGCGCAGCACGACGACGCGACGCTGATCGTCGGGCAGGCGCGTCACGGCGTCGTCGAGCAGCTCGCGCAGCTCGGCCAGGAAAGCCTGCTCCGCGGGGCCGGCGGTCGAGGGCGCCACGCCCGCTGCGCCGGACAGGGGGGCGTCGAGTCGCACCTCGCGCGCTGCGTCGCGCTTCGCAGCGCGCCGGTAGCTGTACGCGTCGCGGATCTGGTTGGTCGCGATCATCGCGAGCCACTGCAGGAGGCTCGCGGCGCTCTCGGGCTGCAGGTCGCGGATCTTCGGCAGGGCCGCCCGGAAGGTGTTCTGCACGATGTCCATCGAGTCGTAGTCCCGGCGCAGGAGCGACGCGCCGAGCTGGATGCGCACGATGCGACGGAGCCGGTCCTGGTAGCGGGCGATCAGCTCCTCGAGCGCATCGCGGTCCCCTTCCTGGGCGATGGCCAGCAGCTCCAGCGAGCGGCGCTGGTGCGCGGCGTCCTCGCCCGGCAGCGAACGCGAGAGCGGGTCGAGAGGGGGGCTGGGATCGTCCTGCATGGCCGGTGCTTCCCAGGAGACGGCAACGCGCGCGAGCTGTCACGGCGAATTCGGGCGCTGGCCGCGGTGCGACGCGGCCGTGCGGCCGACGCTGCGGTGTCGCGCGCGGCGCCGCGCCACGAGGGGCGCCCAAGGTGGTGGGCGAAGTTCTCGGGCGGGGCCGGGGGGAGTCGAGGTCCGGCGGGGTGAGGAGCGCTGCGGTCGCGGGCGCGTGGCGGGGGAGGAGGTGCCGACGGTCACGGCGGTTGGCTCTTGACCACAGAGGACACAGAGGATCCACAGAGGGCCACAGAGCCGCTAGCGCTGCGACTCTGCGTCGCGGAGAGGTCCCGCAACTCGGGACGAGGAACGGGCCGACGAGCAAAGATCAGGCGAGCCGCCCGCGGCGGCGGCCCTGCGGGCCGCCGCCGCGGGCGGCGAGAGCTCGGTTCGTCTCGCTCGTTCTCGAGGGTGGGTTCGCCGGCAAGCCTGTCTCCTCGCAGGCCCTCAGCTCCACAGCGCTAGCGGCTCTGTGGCCCTCTGTGGATCCTCTGTGTCCTCTGTGGTTAAAGCCAACCGCCGAGGACGTCCACCTCGCCGCACCGCCTCGCCCGCCGGACCGCTCTTTCTCCGCTCAACCCTCGTCGTCCTGGAACTCCACCAGGTCGAACTTCTTGATGCGGTAGCGCATCTGGTCGCGGTTCATGCCGAGCAAGCGCGCCGCCTGCGCCCGGTTGCCGCCCGTGCGGTTCAGGGCCTGGCGCACGAACTCGTGCTCGAGTTGCTCGAGGTCCACCCCGTCCTCGGGGAGCACGAAGCCGTCGCCGTGCGCGGCAGGGACGGCGGGGCCGTCGGGCTCGGGGTGGTCGTAGGCCTCGCGCACCTCGGCCGGCAGGTCCTGCAGCACGATCGAGGTGCCCTCGCCGAGCAGGACGGCGCGCTCGAGCGCGTTGCGCAGCTCGCGCACGTTGCCCGGCCAGGTGTAGCGCCGCATGGCGGCGGCGGCGGCCTCGTCGACGCCCACGAAGGCCTTGCGGAACTCCTTGTTGAACTGCGCCAGGAACATGCGCACGAGGTCCGGCAGGTCCTCCGCGCGCTGCCGCAGCGTCGGGATCGTGATCGGGATGACCTTCAAGCGGTAGAAGAGGTCGCGCCGGAAGCGCCCCTCGGCGACCTCGCGCTCGAGGTCCTTGTTCGTCGCCGCGATCACGCGCGCGTCGACCTTGATGTCGCGCATGCCGCCCACGCGGCGGAAGGCGCGCTCCTCGAGGAAGCCGAGCAGCTTGGCCTGCAGGCCGGCCTCCATGTCCCCGATCTCGTCGAGGAACACCGTGCCGCCCTGCGCCAGCTCGAGCAGGCCCTTCTTCTGCACCTTGGCGTCGGTGAAGGAACCCTTCTCGTGGCCGAAGAGCTCGGACTCGAGCAAGTGCTGCGGCAGCGCCGTGCACGCGATGTTGATGAAGTCCTCGGCCACCGACGCGCTGGCGCGGTGCAGCGCGCGCGCGACCAGGCCCTTGCCGACGCCGCTCTCGCCGAGCAGCAGGATCGTGTTGGCGCCGCTCTCGGCCACGCGGCGCACCACGCGGTCGACCTCGCGCATCACCGCGCTGTGCGCGACGATCTCGCCGCCGCCGAAGTCCTGCAGCGCCTGGTCGCGGCGCCACACCACGACGTCGCGCAGGTGGCTGGTGACGAGCGCGCGCTCGACGGCCTGCATCAGCTCGCTCATCTCGAAGGGCTTGCCGATGTAGTCGCTGACGCCCTCGCGCACGGCTTCCATCGCGCCCGGCACGCTGGCGTGCGCCGTGACCATCACGACCGGCAGGCCCGGGCAGACGTCGCGCAGCTCGGGCATCAGCTCGAGGCCGTTCTTGTCCGGCAGCATGTAGTCGAGCAGCACGAGGTCCGGCGCCTCGCGCTCGACGGCCGCGAGCGCCTGGCCCGCGTCCTCGGCCTGCTCGACGAGGTAGCCGGCCTCCTCCAGGGCGCTGCAGATGCCCCAGCGGATGAGCTTCTCGTCGTCGACGACGAGGATCCGGGCGCCGTGGGTGGGGGTCATGGGCGCTCAGTATGACGCCGCGGCGCCCCCGGGCCAGCGTGGGCCCGCGCGGCGGCGGAGGACGGTGCGTCGCGCGGGCGCCAAGCCCGGTGCCTGCGTGCGCGCGCGCGATGGGCTGCGCGAACGCCCGGCTTCGCCGACTCTCGACTCCCGGACTCCTCGACGACCCGCGCAGGGCACCTGCGTCGCGCCGCGCAGCGCCACCAGGCGCCGAGTTGCCGCGCCTGGCGCAGGCGTTCCCGGAGCGACCGGGCTAGGCTGGCCGCGTGATGCCCGACGACGCCCGCGACACCCCGCCGCTCGACGCGGCTCCGCCCGAGCACGCGCTCCCCACCGGCGACCTGGCGGCGTTCGACCTGGAGCTCGAGGACCTCGTCGAGCGCTCGGCCGACGCGATCCTGTTCCTCGACCTGCGCGGGATCGTGCGCTACTGGAACCGCGGCGCGACGCGCACCTTCCGCTACGAGCCGGCCGAGGCGCTCGGGCGCGAGGTGAGCTTCCTCCTGCCGCCCGACCTGCGGCACGGCGGCGAGCTCCTGCGCCTGCGCAGCGCGTGCGCCGCCGACGGCGTGGTCTACAACTTCACCACCCGACGCCTGCGCAAGGACGGCAAGGAGGTCTGGGTCAGCCTGACGCGCACGGTGCTGCACGACCGCCGCGGCCGCGAGATCGGCGTCGTCGCGACGATGCGCGACGTGACCGAGCAGCGCGCCCGCGAGCAGGAGTTGCAGGGCTCGCGCAGCCTGGCGCTGGTGGGCGAGCTCGCCGCGAAGGTCGCGCACGAGGTCAAGAACCCGCTGACCGGCATCTACGCCGCGCTCCAGGTGCTCGAAGGTCAGCTCGAGCCGGAGGATCCGCGCCGCGAGGTCTTCCAGAGCATCGGCGACGAGGTGAAGCGCCTCAACGGCATCACCCAGGACCTGCTCAGCTTCGCGCGGCCGGCGCAACCGAAGCTCGTGCAGGACGACCTCGCGCGCTTCCTCGTCGAGCTGTGCGAGGACCTCGAGCGCATCCAGGTCGTGCGGCCGGGCGAGCTCGACACCTCGGCGCTCTGGACGCCGCTGCTGGTGAGCTTCGATCACGAGCTCGTCGGCCAGGTCTTCAAGAACCTGATCCTCAACGGCGTGCAGGCCAACGCCGGCAAGGGCACCGTGCGGCTCCTGCCGCGCGTCTCCGACGAGTGGGTGGTGGTCGACGTGGCCGACGACGGGCCGGGCATCCCGGCCGAGGTGCGGGCGCGCGTCTTCGAGCCCTTCTTCACCACCAAGAGCCGCGGCACCGGGCTCGGGCTGTCGATCGCGCACAAGAACATGCAGCTCATGGGCGGCCGCTTGAGGCTGCGCGGCCAGAAGAGCCGCGGCGCCACCTTCCGGGTCGAGTTCGCGCGCTCCTGAGGACCCTCCGGCGCGCCCCCCAGCGACCGCCGCACACCCGCCTCCGGCCCGCCCGCGCGGGAGGGGAATAACTCGCGGGCGGGGAATTCTCCCCGGCCGCGACCGCGTTCTCGGGGCCGAGAAGGCCCTCGCAAGCCCCTGGGGGGCCTCGCTAGACTCCCGAGGCGCAGCTCCGTATTGGCGCGGCGCTTGCAGGCACAGGGCGCGCGCGGTTCGTCCCGCGCCCAACCCACCTCTCCCCAGGCGCGGGGCCCCCCTCCGCGCGAACGGCCTCGCTCCGAGGCCCACTCTCCCAGCGACCATGACACGAGCAAGACCTCGGGCCTTCGCGGCCCGGCCGGCCCTCGGCGCCTTCTCGGGGCTCTCGACGGCGTCGGCAGCCCTCTGGCTCCTGGCCCTCGCGCACACCGCCGAGGCGAGCGCGACTCCGGCGACCCTCCGAGGCGAGGAGGGCGTCGCGCCCGCGGCGGCCACCGTCACGACGCTGGAGTGGGGAGCCCCCCAGGCGGGGCAGGGCGACGCGGTCGAGGCCGCCGCTCCCGCGGCTCCCGAGCTCTCCTCCCAGGGCGCCGAGGCGCAGGGGGAGACGCTCGGCGCCCCGGACGGCGGCTCGCTGAGCGGCTTCCTCGACGTGCGCACGCGCTCGCGGTTCGCCGAGGACCACGACGCGGACGACCACGACCTCTACGCCGTGCTCGGCGCCGACTTCGTGACCGCCGGCGCGCAGCCCTGGAAGGTGCACGTGCTCCTGCGCGGCAGCCTCGGGCTCGACCGCCAGGACCCCGACTCGGTCTTCTACGGCGTCCAGGACACCTACACGAACGCGGCCGAGGGGCGCATCTACCACTTGTACGTGGACACGCCCTTCGCCGGGGACGACCTGCGCCTGGCCCGCGTCGGCCGGATGCTGATCTTCGAGACGCCGACCACCGCCTACTTCGACGGCATCCAGCTCGAGACCGCCCCGCGTGGGATCGTCGAGTTCGTCGTCGGCGCGTACGGCGGCAACTCGGTGCACCTCTTCGAGGACTGGACCTCGGAGGAGTGGATGGGCGGCGTCTACGCCTCCTTCCGCCCCTGGATCGACGGCCGCGTGCGCGTCGACTGGATGCACCTGGGCGACGACCCGTACTACGGCGAAGGCGACGACGACCTCGTCGCGTTCACGCTCGAGCACGCCTTCTCCGCCGACCTGCACGTGAAGGGCGACTACACGCTGCTCGACGGCGAGGGGCGCGACTTCAGCGCGGAGGGCACGTGGGTGCTGCCGTCGCAGGAGCTGACGGTGCGCGCGTCGTACTTCCGTCAGCTCGAGCAGCACGCCGACCTGACCTACGAGCTGAACCCGTACTTCAACCAGCTCGCGACGTACTTCCCGTACGACCAGAGCCGCCTCTCGGTCTCCAAGGTCTTCGGCGACACGCTGGAGCTCTTCGGCGGCCTGGACCTGCGCCGCGTCGAGGACGCGGCGGACATCGGCCGCTTCAACCGTGACTTCGACCGCTACTACGTCACGGCCGCGCTGCCCGAGCTGCTGCCGCTCGACACCACGCTCAGCGCGACCGGCGAGTGGTGGGACAGCGACCAGAACGACGTGACGTCGTGGGGGCTCGACCTGACCTCGCAGCTCGACGACGACACGACGGCGTCGCTCGGCAGCTACTACTCGCTGTACAAGTACTACTTCGACGTGGGGGACGAACGTGAGGACGTCCGCACCTACTACGTCGAGATCAAGAACGACTACTCGGAGTCCGTGCGGCTGCGCGCGCGCTACGAGTACGAGGACGAACCCATCGATACCTTCCACAGCCTCCGGCTCGGTGTGACATGGCGATTCTGATCCGACCCGCTGCCTGGCCCCGCGCGGCCCGCCGCACGGTTCTCGCGCTGCTGGCGCTCTCCGCCTCCGGCTGCCTCGTGATGGAGCAGTTCGGCTGGTTCGACGGCCCGCGCGGCTTCAGCCACGTGATCCACGTCGAGGGCGAGGAGCTCTACTGCATCGACTGTCACCTCGGCTACCTGGACGGCGACGACCCGGGCATGCCCAAGGCCGCCGCGTGCAACCTGTGCCACGAGGACCTCGACGCCGAGAAGGCGCCCGAGGACCGCGTCGAGGCGCTCTTCGTCGACGGCGTGTTCACCGCGGTGAACGCGAACCACCTCGACCCCGAGGTCAAGTTCTCGCACCTGAAGCACGTCTCCGACGACGAGGAAGGGTGCCGCGCGTGCCACTCCGACGTCATCGAGAGCGACGTCGTGCGCCCGTGGATGAAGGTCGACATGGACGCCTGCGTGGCGTGCCACGAGACCGAGTCCAAGCCGACCTCCTGCGAGACCTGCCACAACGAGCTGAGCACCGAGAGCGCGCCCAAGAGCCACGCGGGCAACTGGGAGCGCTTCCACGGTCAGAGCGTGCGCGCGCGCTCCACGGCGACGGCGGATCGCTGCGACCTCTGCCACGAGGAGTCGACCTGCGCCTCCTGCCACCAAGAGCAACCGCCGCAGAGCCACGACACGTTCTGGCGGCACAAGGCGCACGGTCTCATGGCCCGCATGGACCGCGAGAACTGCACCGCCTGCCACCGCGCGGACTACTGCGACCGCTGCCACCAGGATGCCCAGCCGCGCTCCCACGGGGCGCTGTGGGGCAGCCCCCGCAACACGCACTGCTACGGCTGCCACGAGTCGGAGGCCCAGCAGAGTTGCTATGTTTGTCACCAGTCCGGGGCTCTGAGCCACGCCTTGGCGCCCGCCAAGCCGTTCGGGCACGATCCGGCCTCCGACTGTTCCTCGTGTCACGTGGTCCTGCCGCACGTCGACAACGGCCTGGACTGCAACTCCTGTCACTTCTAGTCCCGCGCCACGAGCGCGAGCGCTCCATGAAGCAACACTTCTCCCCCCTGCGTTCCTTCCTCCGCCTTGCTCCCTTCGTCGCGGCCGTGGGCTTGCTCGCGCTGCCGACGTGGAACGGCCTCGGTGCCGGCCCCGACCCGGGGGCTGCCGCCGCGGCGAACAAGTACATCGGTGCCAACAAGTGCAAGAACTGCCACGACGCCGAGGCCTCCGGGCACCAGTACACGATCTGGAAGGAGAGCAGCCACGCCAAGGCCTTCGAGACCCTGAAAGGCGAAGAGGCCAAGAAGGTCGCGGCGGCCAAGGGCATCGCGGATCCGACCAAGGCCGACGAGTGCCTCAAGTGTCACGTGACCGGTCACGGTGAGGACAAGGGCGCCTTCAAGAAGTCGTTCGACCCTGAGGAAGGCGTCGGCTGCGAGACCTGCCACGGACAAGGCGACGACCACCAGCGCGCCCGCATGAGGGCGGCCGGTGAGAGCAGCGACGAGGGCGGCGCTCCGGCGTACACCGCGCCCCCGGCCGGCGAGATCGGGATGGACATCACGGAGGCGCTCTGCAAGAAGTGCCACAACGAGGAGAGCCCGACCTACAAGCCGTTCTGCTTCCACTGCCGCTCGTTCAAGATCCGCCACCTCAACCCGCTGAAGCCGCGCACCGAGGCCGAGAAGAAGGCGCTCGAGTGCGGGTGCGACGGCAAGGGCAAGAAGTGCGATCACGAGTGCGCTGAGGCCAAGTAGGACTCGAGGAGGTTCCCTCGTGGATCCTCACTCTCGCCTCCTCGCTGCACTCGGCGCCTCCGCCGTCCTCTCCCTGGCGCTGGCGGCCGGGTGCAGCGCACCGGTCCGGTCCGTCGTGCAGCCGGTGGCCTTCGACCACCGGCTGCACGTCGAGCAGGACATGGCCTGCCTCGACTGTCACGTCCACGCGGCCGATCGGCCCCAGGCCACCCTCCCGGGCCTGACGGGCTGCATGCTGTGCCACGCGGAGCCGCAGGGCGAGGGCGGACGCGATGCCGCGCTGCGCGAGTACGCGGAGCGCGGCGAGCCCGTCCCATGGGTGCAGGTCAACCAGGTCGTCGGGCACGTCTACTTCACCCACGCCGTCCACGTGACGTTGGCGGAGCTGGAGTGCAGCGAGTGCCACGGCGACATGACCCGGTCCACCGAGCCCCCGACCACCTCTCAGGTCGAGTGGCTGACCATGGGCGCCTGCATGGACTGCCACTTCGAGCGGAACGCCAGCAACGACTGCAACGCCTGCCACAAGTAGGCGACGCCGTCGCGGAGAGAGAGGAGGTGCGAGGGCCCTGCGTCGAGCGGGGCCCTCGCCGCGTTCAGGCGGGGCGCGCGCGTCCGGCCAGCCGGCGCAGGCGCCGGACGCCGGCGCCGAAGCTGCGCCCGACGCTCGCGACGAAGTCGTCGACCAGCGTGTAGCACAGCGGCACGACCCAGAGCGTGAAGAACGTGCTGAGCGTCAGGCCGCCGCCGATGCAGGTCGCGAGCGCGCGGTAGTCGATGCCCTCCGCCGGCGGCGTGGCGAGCGCCATCGGCCCGAGGCCGAAGACCGTGGTCATCGCCGTCATCAGGATCGGGCGCACGCGCGTGGCGCCGCCGCGCAGCACCGCTTCGCGGCGCGGCAGGCCCTCGTCGACGTGCAGGCGTCGGATGCGGTCGACGAGCACGATGCCGTTGTTCACGACCACGCCGATCAGGATGATCAGGCCGATCCAGCCGACGAAGTCCATCGGCCGGCCGGTGAGGAAGAAGGTCCACAGCGAGCCGACGATGGCGAACGGCACGGTCGTGAACATCACCACGAACGGCAGCGTCAGCGACTCGAAGAGCACCGCCATCAGCAGGAAGACGAGCAGGACCGAGAGCAGCAGCGCCGCCCGCAGCTCGGCGAGCTCGGAGTCCTGGCGCGAGGTCACCGAGGTCTCGTCGCCCAGCGCGTAGCCGCGCGGCAGCTCGAGCTCGCGCAGCGCCGCGTACCCGGCGTCCGAGAGCTGGCGCTGGCGGTTGGGGTCGTCGACGCGCGCCTGCAGCGAGTAGGTGATGCGCCCGTTGTGGCGGCGGATGACGCGCGGCCCGGCCGCGAACTCGAGGTCGGCGAACGACGACAGCGCCACCGCGCCCGCGCCGTTGAAGACGTCCAGGTCGCGCAGCGTGTGCAGGCCGGCGACGGAGTCCTCGTCGTACTCGATCAGGAAGGGCAGCTCGCGGCCGGCCTCCTGGAAGCGCGGGAGCTGGAACCCGCGCAGCGTCCAGGCGATGTTCTGCAGCGTCGACTGCGCCGTCACGCCGAGCTGCCAGGCCTTCTCGGGGTCGAGGTTCACGCGCACCTGCGCCGGCGCGTCCTCGAGCGGCGAGCTCAGCCCCGACAGCCCGGGCACCTGCTCGAGCCGCGCGAGCGCCTGGCGGCCCAGCTCCGCCAGGACGTCGGGGTCGGGGCCGAAGAGCTGGAAGGTCACGATCGAGCGGTTGCGCGTGTCGAGCTGCTCGTCGCCGTAGAAGGCCACCTTGTGACCGGGGCGCGGCGCCCAGATCTCCTGCAGCCGCGCGCGGCGGCGCGCGAACTCCTCGGGCGCCTGCGGCAGCTCCCACCACAGCGTGAGGCGGCCGCCGCGGTCGTTGAAGCGCGACGAGACGTGCGAGTAGCCGAGCTCTTCCTGGTAAGGCGCCAGGCCCTCCTCGTAGCTGGCGAGCTCGCGGCTGGCCTCGGCGAGCGTGAAGTTGTCCTCGAGGTCGATGCGCACCTCGATGCGGTCGCGCGACTCGTCCTGGCCGAAGCCGGTCACCTCGAGCCGCTTGGCCGGGATCACCGCCGACGCGAACGCCAGCGCCGAGAGGCCGGACGCGAGCAGGCGGTGGTCGAGGCTCCACGCGAGCAGCTTGCGGTTGCCGAGCACGAGCAGGTCGACGAAGGAGGTGGCGTGCGGTCCGGCGGCGGGGGCGGGAGGGGCGTAGCGCCGCGGCCGCCGGCGCCAGGCGCCCACGCCGAAGACGAGCAGGCCCGCGCCGAGCAGCGCGGCGCCGATCCACGCGGCCTGCATCCCGCGCAGGGCGTCGGCGCTCGCGCTCGGCGCCATGCCGGGGCCGAACAGCGGCTGCAGCTCGTGCAGCTCGGCCTGCAGGCCGAGCACCCGCCACGCGCAGAAGGCGAGCAGCGCCGGCGCCAGCACCCAGCGCGCCGGGACGAGCACCGCGACGATCGCGCGCTCGAGCGCGTGCAGGCCGCGCGCGACGAGGTGCAGCGCGCGCAGCGCGAGGCCGAGCGCCGTCGACGTCGCCAGCGCGGGCAGTCGCGCGGGCACGGCCACGAGCGCGGCCGCGCGCTCGACCAGCGGGTGCCGCGGCCCGACGATGCGGGCCGAGACCGCCGGCAGGAAGACCAGCGCGACGCCCAGGCTCGCCAGCAGCGACACGCACAGCGGCAGGCCCAGCGCGCCGAACATCAGGCGCACCATCGGGTTGCTGGTCATGAAGATCACCGGCAGGAAGACCACCATCGTGGTCAGCGTCGCCAGCGTCACCGCGAGCCCCACGTCGCGCACGCCCTCGGACGCGGCGGCGAGCGGCGGGCGCCCCTCCGAGCGCAGGCGCGCGATGTTCTCGACCACCACCACGGCGTTGTCGACCAGCATGCCCAGCGCGAGCGTCAGGCCGGCCATCGACAGGAGGTTCAGGCTGCCGCCCGAGAAGTAGACCCACTGCAGCGCGAGCAGCATCGAGACCGGGATGCACAGCGCCACCACGACCGTCACGCGCACGCGGCGCAGGAAGACGAGCAGCACGAGCGCCGCGAGCACGCCGCCCCACAGCGCGGTGTCGCGCAGCTGGTCGAGCGAGGTCTCGATCATGTCGCCCTGGCTGAAGAACACCAGGAACTGCAGCTCGCCCGCGATCTGCGGGTCGGCCTCGAGCTCGTTCAACGCCGCGCGCACGCGGTGCGAGGTCTCGACCAGGTTGGCGCCGCTCTCGTTGCGGAGCTGCCCGAAGTACGCGAAGCGTCCGTCGATGCGCGAGAGCCGGTCGCGCACCGACTGCACGCGCTCGACGCTGCCGAGGTCGCCCAGCGTGAGGCCGTCGCCGACGGGATAGGCCGCGACCTCCGCCTGCGTGCGGAAGCGCATGTCCGAGCGCAGCAGGACGCGCCGGCCGCCGTCCTCGACCTCACCGAGCGGGCGCGCGAAGTTGTCGGCCGAGAGCCGCCGGATCAGCGCGCCGATGTCGAGCTGCGCGGCCTTGACGCGCTCCTCGTCGAGCAGGATGCGGATCGACTCGTCGAGCATCCCGAAGAACTCGACCTGGCTCACGCCGTCGACGGCCTCGAGGCGGCGCTGCACGACCGTGTCGAGCAGGTAGTCCGAGCGGTCGCTGTCCTCGGGGTGCAGCACCGCGAGGAACATGAGCGGCATGTCCGCGCCCGAGAACGACCAGACGCCCATGCGCTCGACCGTGTCGGGGAGCTGCGGTCGCGCGCGCTCGAGGCGGTCGCGCAGCTCGGCCTTCGCCGCGTCCATGTCGAAGCCGCGGTCGTAGTCGACCTCGACGTTGGCCGAGTCCTCGCGCGCCGAGGAGTAGACGTCGGTCACGCCGGAGAGCGTGCGCACCTGCTCCTCGATCACGCGCACGACCTTGGCCTCGTTCTCCTCGGCGCTGGCGCCGGGGTTGGAGACCCAGACCTGCAGGCCGTTCGAGCGCAGCCCGGGCGGCATGAGCTCGAGCGGCAGGCGCAGGTAGGCGATGAAGCTGACGACGAGCAGCGCGCACATCGACACGAGCAGCGCCACGGGGCGGCGCACGGCGCCGCCCAGCAGGCCCTCGCCGCTCACGGGCGCGCCTCCCGCGCGGCGCGATCGGGCAGCGCGCGCGCGACGAGCTCGTAGACGACGGGGATCACGACCAGCGTCAACAGCGTCGAGGTCATGAGGCCGCAGACCACCGTGATGGCCATGGGCGCGCGCACCTCGGCGCCCTCGCCCGAGCCGAGCGAGCCGATCAGCGGGACGCCGGCGAGCCAACCGGTCAGCGGCAGGAGGCCCAACGCCGTCGTCAGCGTCGTCATGAAGATCGGCCGCAGGCGCGTGCGCGCCGCCTCGAGCACCGCCGCGCGCAGCTCGAAGCCGCGCGCGCGCTGCTGGTTGATGCGGTCGACGAGCACGATCGCGTTGTTCACCACGATGCCCGCGAGCAGGATCATGCCGATGAACACGACCACCGAAAGCGGGACGCCGAACAGCGCCAGCGCCAGCACGACGCCGACGCCGGCCAGCGGCACGGTGAGCATAATGACGAGCGGTTGGATCAACGACTCGAACTGGCTCGCCATCACGACGTAGACGAGGAAGATCGCCAGCAGCAGCGCGTAGCCCATGCTGCGCACGCCCTCGTCCAGCTCGCGCTTCTGGCCGCCCAGCTCGACGAAGACCTCGTCGGGCGTCTCGAGCCCGGCCAGCGCCTCGTCGATGCGCGCGTTCACGCCGCCGAGGTCGAGGCCGCGGCCCTCGGCGGAGAGCACCACCGCGCGGCCGTTGCCGATGCGGCGGATCTCGGCCGGCCCGCGCACCAGGTCGACGCGCGCCACGGCGTCCAGCGGCAGCGGCGTGTCCGACGCGGGGTTGATCGTCAGCCCGAGCACGTCGTCGAGCGTCGCGAGCACGGTCTCGTCGCCCTGCACGCGGATGTCGATGCGCTCGTCGCCCTCGATGAAGCGCGTGGACACGTTGCCGAGCAGCTGGTCGCGCACGAGGTTCGAGATCGCGGCCAGGTCGAGGCCGTACTCGAGCGTCTTCTCGCGGTCGAACACGATGCGCGCCTCGGGGTGGCCCGGGCGCACCGTGCTGCGGATGTCGGTCAACGCGTCGATCGCGGCGAGGCGCGCCTCGACCTCCTCGGCCACCGCCTCCATCTGCGCGAGGTCGTAGCCGCGCACCTCGACCGCGACGGGCGCCTCGAGCGCGAAGGGCGTCGGCCGCGTGACCTCGACCTCGCGCACCTCGGGGTGCTCCTCGAGCAGCCGCCGCACCTCGCCGAGCACGCGCTCCTCGTTGTCGTAGTCGCGCATCTCCTCGCGCAACCGCACGGTCAGGCGCGCGGTGTTCTCGCCCTCGATGTCGCGGCTGAGCGTGTCGGCCTCGACGCCGACGGTCAGCGCGGTGACCTCGACGCCCGGCACGCGGATCACGCGCCGCTCGAGCTCGGTCATCACCGCGTCGGTGTGCTCGAGCGGGCTCTCGACGCCCAGCGTCACGTGCGCGGTGAACTCGCCCTGGCGGATCTCGGGCAGGAGCTCGACGCCCAGCGTCGGCACCAGGCGCCACGCGGCGACGCCCAGCCCGCCCACGACGAGCAGCACCAGCAGCGGGTGCGCGAGCGCTGCGCCGAGGAACGGCGGGTACGTGCGCTCGACGAGGCCCCACGAGAGGTCGAAGGTCCAGCGCACCGGCAGCAGCGCCTTGCCGACGAGCCAGGCGACGCCGCGCGCGAGCACGCCCACGGCGACGACGACCCACGACAGCAGGCGCAGCAGCACGCGTCCGACGAGCGTGAGCGTCGAGCCGACGAGGTCGCCCCAGCCCCACCGCAGGCCTTCGAGCAGGCGCGGCGCCCGCGCGCCCTCGGCGCCTTCGCCGAGCTCGCCCGCCAACCAGGGGCGCGAGGCCAGCATCGGCAGGAACAGCACGGCGACGGCCAGCGAGGCGAGCAGCGACGAGACCACCGTCACCGCCTGGTCGCCGAAGATCTGCCCGGCCACGCCGTGCACGAACACGATGGGGGCGAAGACCGCCACGGTGGTCAGCGTGGAGGCGATGATCGCGCCGGCCACCTCGCGCGAGCCGCGCACCGCCGCGCTCACCAGGTCGTCGCCCTCCTCGCGGCAGCGCGAGATGGACTCGAGCACGACGATGGCGTTGTCGACCAGCATGCCGATGCCCAGCGCCAGACCGCCCAGCGACATGATGTTGAGCGAGACGTCGAGCAGGAACATCGGCGCGAACGTCACCACCACCGAGATGGGGATCGAGAGCGCGACGATCAGCGTGGTCACGAGGCGGCGCAGGAACAGCCACATCACCGCCACGGCGAAGAGCGCGCCGAGCAGCGCCGCCTGCTTCACGTCGTCGACCGCCGAGCGGATGAACGTCGACTGGTCGGAGAGCAGCGAGAGGTCGAGCTCCTTGCGCAGGCGCCAGGCGAGGAAGTCCTCCTTCTCGCGGTCCTCCCACAGGCCGCCGCGCCGCGCGCCGCCCCGGCGCTCCTCCTCGGCGAGCTTCTGCGTGTGCTCGCGCTGCGCCGCGGTGCCGAACAGGCGCTGCTTCACGCGGTCGGCCACGTCGACGATGTTCGCGCCGGCCTCGCGGTAGACGGCCAGCTCGACCGCCTCGCCGCCGTCGATGCGCGTGACGACCTCGCGCTTCTTGTAGGTGCGCGTCACCGTCGCGAGGTCGCGCAGGCGCAGCACGGCCTCGCCGCGCTGGACGATCGGCAGGCGCTCGATCTCGGCGAGGCTCCGAAACTCGTTCAGCGTGCGCACGAGGTAGTCCGTCGAGCCGTCGCGGATCATGCCGCCCGACGCGTTGAGGTTCTCGGCGCTGAGGCGCGCCGCGACGGTCGCCGCGTCGATGCCGTGCGCCGCGAGCTTGAACGGGTCGACGCGCACGCGGATCTCCTCCGCGAGGCCGCCGCGCACCTGCACGGCCGCGACGCCGGGCAGCGACTCGAGCTCGCGCTCGAGCTTGTTCTCGGCCAGCCAGCGCAGGTGGATGCGCTCGCGCTCGCTCGTGTCGCCGCCGGCGCTCGTCACGCCGACGCGCAGGATCGGGTCGAGGTTCGGGTCGTAGCGCAGGATCAGCGGCCGCTCGACGCCCTGCGGCAGGAAGAGCTGGTCGAGCTTGTCGCGCGCGTCCTGCACGGCGAGCGTCATCGACGTGCCCCACTCGTACTCGAGCACGACGTCCGAGTAGCCCGCGCGGCTGACGGAGCTCGTGCGCACGAGGTCGGGCAGCGTCGCGAGCGCCTCCTGGATGCGCACGCTCACGCGGTCCTCGACGTCCTCGGGCGCGGCGCCCTCCCACGTCGTGCGCACGGTCAGCGTCGGGTAGCTGATCTCCGGCAGCAGGTCCATCGGCAGCTTGCGCAGCGAGACCAGGCCGAAGGTGGCGATGGCGACCATCAACATCGTGATGGCCACCGGCCGCGTCGTGACGAGCCCGAACAGGCCGCCGCGCGCGCTGGGGGAGGGCGCGCCCATGCTCAGCCCTGACCGGCTTCCGCGTCCGTCGCGTCGGCCGCGGCGGCGTCCGTCGTGGCGGCCTCGTCGGCGGCGCCCTCGAGCTCGTGCTCGTCGACGACCACGACCTCCTTGCCGTCCTCGAGGTCGCGGTTGCCGACGACGACGACGGGCTCGCCCTCGACGAGCGACGCGTCGCCCTGCGGCAGCACCTCGACGTCGGCGTCGTCGCCGAAGCCCTCCAGCACCACCACGCCGCTCGCGAGCCCGTCGCGCACGGCGTAGACGAGCGTCGTGTCGCCCTCGCGCTTGAGCGCGCGCTTGGGCACGACGAGCGCGTCGGGGTGGCGCTCGACGACCAGGCGCAGGCGCAGCAGCATGCCCGGCAGCAGGCGCGCGCCGCCGGCCTCGGGCGCGAGCCGCACGGTCACGCGGAACGAGCCGGACGCGGCCTCGATCGACGGGCTGATGCGCTGGATGCGGCCCGGGAACACGGCGCCGGGCAGCGCTTCGGCGCGCGCCTCGACCGCGATCTCCTCGAGCCCGCCGAACAGCGCCAGCTCGCGCTGCGGCCGGTGGAAGACGGTGCGCAGGTTCGCCAGGTCGATCAGCTCGAAGCAGGCGTCGGCGGCCGAGACGTGGTCGCCGACCTGGCACGTGCGCTGCGAGATCACGCCGGCGAAGGGCGCGCGCAGCTCGGTGTACGACAGCGCGACCTCCGCGCGCTCGACGGCCAGCGCGGCGCGCTCGACGGCCGTCGTCGCGGCGCGCGCGTCGAGCGCGGCGCGGTCCTTCGCGAGCACGCGCGCCTCGAGCGTCGACTCGGCGGTCTCCATCTCGAGCTTCAGCTTCTCGAGGTCCTGCGCGCTGATCAGCCGCGCGGCGTCGTTGCGCTCGTAGTTGCGCTTGGCCTGCTCGAAGGCCAGGCGCGCCTGCTCGATGTCGGCCTCGGCCTCGCGCAGCGCGATCTCGCCCTTGGCGGCCGAGTCCTCGGCCTCCTTGTGCGCGACGCGCGCGTCGGCGAGCTGCGCCGCGAGGTCGCGCTGGTCGAGGCGCGCGAGCAACGCGCCGGCCTCGACCGTGTCGCCCTCCTCGGCGAACAGCTCCAGCAGCTCGCCCGTGCCGCGCGCGTGCAGCACGACGTGGTGCTCGGACTCGACCGTGGTCGTCGTCTCGAGCGTGCGCACCATCTCGCGCCGCGCGACCGGCGCCACGCGCACGCGCGTCGGCTCGTGGCGCTGCAGCGCGCCGCCGAGGTCCTCGGGCTCGCGGGCTTCGGTGGGGCGGTCGCACGCGGCGACGCCGAGAGCGAGCGAGAGGAGCAGCGGGGCGACGAGGCGCATGGGGAGCGGGCGGGGGATCGGGGCGAGGGCGGCGCTACACTGTGCCGCATGCGAAGCCCCGACGAGGCTGTTTCCACCATTCTGGAGCGCGCCGGCGCCGGACTCGGGAGCGAGCACGCGCCGCTCGCCGAGGCGTGCGGGCGCGTGCTGGCCGCGGACGTGCGCTCCGACCTCGACCTGCCGCCCTTCCCCAAGTCGGCCATGGACGGTTACGCCGTGCACCGCGACGACCTCGCGAGCGGCACGGCGCGGCTGCGCGTGGTCGGCGAGGTGCGCGCCGGTGCGCCCTTCGAGGGCGCGGTCCCGCGCGGCGCGTGCGTGGCGATCTACACCGGCGGCGCGCTGCCGGCGGACCTCGACGCGGTGGTGATGGTCGAGAAGAGCCGCGCCGAGGGCGACGCGGTCGTGCTGACCGACGCGCCCGCCGCCCGCCAGCACGTGTGCGAGCAGGGCGAGGACCTGCGCCGCGGCGAGCTGGTGCTCGCGGCCGGCCGGCGCCTCGTCCCGGGCGACCTCTCGCTGCTCGCCTCGGTGGGCTGCGAGCCGGTGCCGGTCGCGCGCCGTCCGCGCGTGGCGATCGTGACCACCGGCGACGAGCTGGTGCCGCCGACCGCGGTGCCCGGCCCGGGCCAGATCCGCGAGGGCAACACGCTGCACCTCGCCGCGCTCGCGCGGGCCGCGGGCGCCGACGTGCGCCGCGCGGGGATCGTGCGCGACGACGAGCGCGACCTCGCCGCGAGTTTCGCCGCGTTGCTCGACGAGGTCGACGTGCTCGTCACCACCGGCGGCGTCTCGATGGGCAAGTACGACCTGGTCGGCGCCGCGCTCGAGGCCTGCGGCGTCGAGCCGATCTTCCACAAGGTCGCGATCAAGCCCGGCAAGCCGGTCTGGTTCGGCGCGCGCGGCGCGCAGCTCGTGTTCGGCCTGCCCGGCAACCCGGTCTCGTGCCTGGTGGGCATGCAGGTCTTCGTCGCGCCGGCGCTGCGCAAGCTCGGTGGTGAGCCGGCCGAGCGCTGGGTGCCCGCACCGCGGCGCGCGCGCTGGGGCGGCGCGGCCACGCGGCCCGGCGACCGCGAGCAGTACTTGCCGGTGCGCGCGGTCCAGGCCCCCGACGGCGTGGACGAGCTCGAGGCCGTGCGCTGGAAGAGCTCCGCCGACCTCGTGGGCCTCGCGCGCGCCGACGGCTTCGCGGTGATCGCGCCGGGCGAGACGCTCGCCCCCGGTGACCCGGTGCGCTACCGTCCGCTCGACTGAGCGAGCGCCCGCATGACCTCCGCCCCCCTCCCCGGCCGCGACGAGCTCGCGCCGCGCGCGCGCGTCGCGCTGCTCGCGCTGGGCTACGCGATCTACGTCGCGTGCGGGCCGGGCTGGCTGTGGGACGAGGGCTCCCCGCTGGGCGCGCTGGGCCTCGTGCCGTGGGCGCTCGCCGCGAGCCGACCGGGCCGCGGGAAGGCGCGCCTCGAGTGGCTGTGCGGCGCGGCGGCCTTCACCGCGCAGACCTGGTGGATGGGCTACGTCTTCGCGCCGGTCCTGCCCGCCGTGGCGGCGGGGTGGGGGCTCTGGGCGCTGTACCCGGGCATGCTGCTCAAGCGCCTCGCGCGGCGCCTGCCGCTCGCGCTCGCCGTGCCGCTCGCGTGGAGCGGCTTCGAGGCGCTGCTGGCCTGGACGAAGCCGCCGCTGGGGCTCTCGTGGCTGCGGCTGGGCCATTACCTGTGCGACTGGCCCGAGCTGGCCGGCTCGGCGCGCGTGTGGGGCGACCTCGGGCTGGGCTTCTGCCTGGCCGCGTGCACGGGGCTCCTCGCCGACGCGCTCGTCGCGCGCCGCACGCGCACGCCGCTCGCGCGCGCGAGCCTGGTCGGTGCGGCGCTGCCGCTGGCGCTCGCGGCGGCGTTCGGGCTCGTCTGGCGCGCGCCGGCGACGGAGCCGGGCCCGCGCGTGCTGCTGGTGCAGCCGGCGTTCGAGCAGCAGCGCAAGCAGGTCACCGGCGAGCCCGAGGAGCTGTTCGCCGAGTCGTTGGCGCTCACGACGCGCGGGCTCGCGGAGAACCGCGCGGCGGGCGGCGCCGAGCCGGACCTCGTCGTGTGGGGCGAGTCGATGCTCTACGCGACGGTGGTGGAGGACGGGCTCGACGACGTCGTGGCCGGGCTCGAGGTCGACCCGTGGAGCTTCTGGAGCGACCTCGACGGGCCGACGCGCGCGAGCTACGTGCGCGCCCTGCGGGCGCAGGAGCAGCGCCGCCTCGCGCGGCTCGTGGGCGACCCGCGGCGTCGCGAGACGGGCGCGCTGCCCGCCGGCACCTCCTTCGCGGTGGGGGTGGACGGCCTCGTCGCGCACGCCGGGCGGCTCGCGGGGACGGTGGCGTTCGCGCTGTGGTCGCCGCGCGGCGAGCGCGTGGGCGTGAGCGGCAAGGTGCACCTCGCGCCGGGCGGCGAGACGATGGTGGGCCTCGAGCGCTTCGACGTCGTGCGCCAGGTCATCTACGACCTGGCCGACTACGTGCCCGACCGCCTCGCGGCCGAGCGCACCGACGCGCTGCCGCTCGAGGGTCGCGACGGGCGGCGCTGGACCTTCGGCGCGTCGGTGTGCTTCGACAACGCCTTCGACGACCCCTACGCCGGGCCGCTGCGGCGCGGCGACGTCGACTTCCACCTCGTCGTGTCGAACGAGGCCTGGTACGAGCGCACGCAGGAGCTCGACCAGATGGTGGCCTTCTCGCGCACGCTGGCGCTCGCGACCGGGCGCGCGCTGGTGCGCTGCGCGAACAGCGGCGTCAGCGCGGCCTTCGGCGCCGACGGGCGCGAGCTCGGCCGCGTGCGCGTGGACGGCGACGACCGCATGGTCGCGGGCACGCTGTGCCTCGACGTGCCGGTGCCGACCGCCGCCGCGCGCGCGACGCGCACGCCGTTCGTGCTGCTGCAGCCCGGGTTGCGGCCGCTGTTCGCGCTGCTGCCGTGGCTCGCGCTGGCGATTGGACGCCGCTCCGCGCGTTACCGCGCCGCGAGCGGGGAGTAGTGCGCGCGACCGGATCGGGAGGCGAGCATCCTTGACCCTCCCATTCGGGCTCCCTATACTCGCGCCCTCGATCTCCCGTCCATCGACGGGGGCGACGCAAACATCCTGCCTTCAGGGGTTTACGTCGGCTCGAGTAGCTCTCCCGCAACCACGCCGAGTCGTCCCTCTCCGCCGAGGGCCGTCGTCCGTCCCCGCGGGCCCCCTCAGAACCGCACGAATCTTCCCGACCGTTCCTCCCGGAACCCGAGCGACCGCATCCATTCCCCCTCCCGGCGCGCTACAGTTCGCGCCCCCGCGATGCGGTCGCGGTCGGAGGATCTCTTCACCCCCTCAACTGCCACTCCCATGAGCCCGATCGGACGGATTTTCAGCGTCTTGAACCTGATCCTGGCTGCCCTCTTCCTGTCTTGGGCGGCGAACAACGTCGCCACCAGCCACCAGTACAAGCAGAAGTTCGAAGACTCCGAGAAGGCGGCCGCCTCGGCCAAGGCCGAGTTCGAGGACCAGATCGCGAAGCTGCGCGGGGATCTCGACACCAAGACCGCCGAAGCCGACTCCGCCCGCAACGAGGCCGAGCAGGCGAAGAGCGCCGAGCGCGTGACCGCCAACGCGAACTCCGAGCTGCAGACGACCATCGACACCCTGACCGCGACGGGCCAGTCGAACGCCTCCACGCTGTCGGAGCTGCAGTCGAACCTCGACAACCTGCAGAGCTCGAAGGACCGCGCCGTGACGGCCCAGCACGAGGCCGAGGGCGAGCGCGACGACGCCCAGCAGACGGCTCAGGACGCCACCACGCACGCCGCCGAGCTCGAGGCCAAGAACGCCGAGCTCTCCAAGAAGATCGACGACATGAACGCCGAGATCGTCGCGCTGAACCACCAGATCAGCGAGCTCGACACGAACCTCGCCACCCTGGTCGACGTGACCGGCGTGAAGCTGTCGGACGTGATCTCGCAGAGCCTCGTCAACGGCTCGGTCATCCAGGCCAACTACGACGTCAAGCCGGGCCTCGTGGCCCTCAACGTCGGCTCGAACGACAAGGTGCAGCGCGGCTACACCTTCCACATCTACAACGGCAGCCAGTACAAGGGCGAGGTGCGCGTCGAGAACGTCCGCGACGACATGTGCACCGCGCTGATCCTGAACCTGGTGCCCGGCCAGAAGATCCAGCAGGGCGACCGCGCTTCGACCCGCCTCTAGGCCGACCGGCCCCAACCAGGAGAACCTGCACATGGCACGCAGCAAGAACCGTGGTGGCGGCGGCGCCAAGAAGGCCGCCGGCGGCGGCCGTCAGGCCAAGTCGCGCAAGCCGGCTCCGGTCGCGGAGGTCGAGGTCGTCGAGGAAGAGAGCGGCATGGGCATCGACGACGCGATCCCGATCGTCACCGGCCTGCTCCTGATCGTGGCCTTCTTCCTCGTGGACTACGTCCTCGGGAACCACTACGCCGACGGGCTCTTCTTCAAGCCGTAGGGCGTCGACGGCCTACACGCACGGCGAGCCGCGCTCCGCGAGGGGCGCGGCTCGCTGCCTTCTCGGGGGCCGGCCGCGCCGCGCGCGCGCTCGCCCAAAGCGGATTCCTGCAAAGCCTCGCCACGAGCCTTCGATCGCGCCGCGACACGCGTCGGCGCCGGGCGCGTCGCGGGCTTGAACGCCCTCTCCCGACCGCTAGACTCGCCTTCCCACCGCCCGGAGGCTCCCGGGACGTCCGCCGGCGCGCCGCGCGCCCTGCTCCCGGACCTGCCTCCGCTGCCCTCGGTGCACCACCGCGCATGGCCACGAACGTCTTGAAGCCCCTCGAGTGGGCCCTGGGTCGCTTCTCCGTCGACATGGGGATCGACCTGGGCACCGCGAACACCCTCGTCAGCGTGCGGGGGCGGGGCATCATCCTCAACGAGCCCAGCGTGGTGGCGGTGCGCAAGGACACCGGCGAGGTGCTGCTCGACGGCATGGCCGTCGGCAACACGGCCAAGGCGATGCTCGGCAAGACGCCCGGCTCGATCGAGGCCATCCGCCCGCTGAAGCACGGCGTGATCGCCGACTTCGACGTCACCGAGAAGATGCTGCGCTACTTCATCACCAAGGTGCACGAGGGGCGCCACTGGGTGAAGCCGCAGGTCGTCATCGCGGTGCCCGTGGGCATCACCGCGGTCGAGCGCCGCGCGGTGATCCACTCGGCCGAGCGCGCCGGCGCGCGCAAGGTCTACCTGATCGACGAGCCCATGGCCGCGGGCATCGGCGTCGACCTGCCGGTGACCGAGGCGCGCGGCTCGCTGATCGTCGACATCGGCGGCGGCACGACGGAGATCGCGGTGCTGTCGCTGGCCGGCGCCGTCGTCTCGACGAGCCTGCGCATCGCCGGCGACGAGATGGACGACGCGATCATCAGCCACCTGCGCCGTCACCACAACCTGCTCATCGGCGAGCAGTCGGCCGAGCGCATCAAGCTCACCATCGGCAGCGCGTACCCGATGGAGCAGGAGCTCTCGATGGAGGTGAAGGGGCGCGACTCCATCACCGGCCTGCCGCGCCGCACGACGGTCACGTCGATCGAGGTGCGCGAGGCGCTCTCGCAGCCCGTGCGGCTGATCTGCGAGTCGGTGCGCGCGATCCTCGAGGAGGCGCCGCCCGAGATCAGCGCCGACCTCTGCGACACCGGCGTCACGCTGGTGGGCGGCGGCGCGCTGCTGTACGGCATCGCCGACGCCGTGTCCGAGCACCTCGGCGTGCCCGCGCGCGTGGCGGACGACCCGCTCAGCGCCGTGGCGCGCGGGACGGGCATCTTCCTGGACAAGCTCGACGTCTTCTCGCGCGTCCTCGCGGCCGAAGAGGACGAGTGAGCGCCGGGCGAGGCCTCTGACGGCGAGGCAGCGCCGTGACCCCGCTCGCGCGCATCCTCTCGAGGCGGCGCACGATCTACCTCGTGCTGCTGCTGGTCTGCGCCGGGCTGTCGTTGCGCCCGGTGCCGGCCGTCGAGCGCGGCCTCGACGTGCTCTTCGCGCCGACGCGCGCGCTCGCCGTCCTGGTCGCGCCGCTGCGCTGGCTGCGCATGCCGAAGGTGCACGCGGCCGAGCGCGACCTCTACGCGCGCGCCGAGGAGGGCCGCAGCGGCGCGGTCGAGCTGCTCGCGGCCGAGCAGCGCGCGGCGTTGCCGAGCCCCGCGCTGCGCCAGGGGCGGCGCCTCGTGCACGGCGAGGTCATCCGCCGCAGCCGCGGCCACCTCGACCGCGTCGAGGTGCGCGTGGCCGATCGCACCGGCCTCGCCGCGGGCATGCCGGTGGTGACGGGGGACGCGTACGTCGGGCGCGTGGCCGCGCTCGACCGCGAGGACGCCGCGCTCGTGCTCGTCGAGCTCGTCACCGGCAGCGACTTCTACGTCGGCGCCGAGGTCTTCGACGACGCGGCGCGCGACGCGCTGATCGGTCGCCCCGTGATCGTCGGCGGGCTGGCCGCGGAGCTGCCCGACAGCGAGCACGAGCTGCACCTCGCCGTGCACGACCCGTCGCGTCGCGGTGCGCGCGCGGGCCGCGTCGTCGTGCGCGAGCTCGAGGCGTACGGCGAGGCGTACGCGCACCTCGCCGACGGCTTCTCGCTCGGGCGCATGGAGACCGTGCCGCGCAAGCGCGCCGAGCTGACGCGCATCGTGCCCGAGCTCGACTTCAAGAGCGGCCTGTTCCAGGTCGTCGTGCTCGCACCCGACGAGGACGCAGGCCCCGGCGAGGAGGCGCTCGAGCTCGACACGTTCGTCGCGGCGAGCTGGGTGCGCGTGCAAGGTCTGACGCGAGGCGACATCACGCCCGCGCGCGAGGGACGCCTGCTGTCGGGCGGCCTGGTCGCCGGCGTGAGCGAGGGCAGCGCCGTCGCGTTCGGCGCGCACCTCGTCGGGCGCGTGGGGGAGGTGGGCTGGACCACCGCCGACCTGCGCGGGCTGGGCGACCCCGGGTTGCGGCTCGCCGCGCTGGCGCAGGTCGACGGCGACCCGGTGCCGCGCGCGCTCGGCGAGCTCGTCGCGCTCGGCCGCGACCGCGACGACGGCAGCCTGCGCTTCCGCTGGACGGCGCGCGTCGAGCTGGAAGGCGGCGGCCCGGAGCGCGTCGGCGCGCTGTTGTTCACCGGCTCCGGCGAGGAGGGCGTGCCGCGCGGCCTCGTCATCGGCCGCGCCGAGCTGCCCACGACGCGCGGCGTGCACGAGCTGCGCGTGGTGCAGGACCCCGAGGTGCGCGAGCTCGACCAGCTCTACGTCTGGCGCGGCCACGGCGTCGCGGAGGCCGCGCGATGATCCTGCGCCCGCGCAACGCCGCCTGGCTGATCGCCGTCGTGTGGTTCGTGTGGGTGCACGCCGCGCAGGAGCTGCTCGGCCGCCACGAGGTCTTCGGCCTCGCCACGCCCGACTTCGGCATGGTGCTGTTCGTCGGCCTGCTCGGCGCCGTGAAGAAGAACGACGTCTTCCCGCTGGCGCTGCTCGCCGCGGTGTCGCGCAAGGGCTTCTCGGTCGATCCGGGCATCGCGATCCTCGGCGGCTTCCTCGCGCTCGCGTGGCTCGCCGTGCTGTTGCGCGAGCTCGTCGAGCTCACGAACCCGTTGTGGCGCGCGGTGCTGACCGCGGCGGGCGCGATGGGGCTCGCGTTCTGGCTCGAGCTCGTGCGCTACGCCCGCACCGGCGGCGCGCTGCCGCACCTCGACCCGCTGCTGCCGCTCGCGTTCACCAGCGCGCTCGGCGCGCTCGCGCTGGGCGGCTTCGCGATCCGCCTCCCGGGGCTGACGCCGCTGCGTCGGAGGCAAGCGTGGTCCTAGAGCGCCGCTTCGGGCCGTTGATGGTGTGCGTCGTGCTGGGGCTCGGCGTGCTGCTCCTGCGCCTGTGGCAGGTGCAGGTCGTCGAGCACGACGTGTGGGCGGCGGAGGCGCTCAACCTGACGCGCAACGCGACCATCGACCCGTACCTGCGCGGGCCGATCGGCGACCGCAACGGCGAGGCGTTCGTGCGCGACGTGCCGGCGGCGTCGATCCGCTTCGTGTACCGCGAGTTCCGCCGCGAGCACCCGCTGGGGCAGGTGGCGCACGCGCGCAGCGCGCTCGAGCAGCGCAGCGTGCCGCTGCAGGAGGCGCTCGAGCACCTCGCGCCGTGGACCTTCGCGCTGCTCGACTCGACGCCGCTCGAGCTCGAGGCCTTCGAGCGCGGCGAGGCGGTCGTGCTGGCCGGCGTCGCGCACCCGGCGGTCGGGCGCGGTGAAGCGCGTCGACGCGCGCGCGCCAACGACCTGCGCTTCTACGTGCGCGGCCTGCTCGACCTCGAGCTGCGCGACTGGCGCGCCATCAAGCGCAAGCTCAAGCAGGAGCAGAACAAGAGCTGCACCTGGCTCGAGCTCGCGGTGATGCAGGCGACGCGCAAGGACTACCCGCTCGCGACGGTCGTGGAGCAAGAGCGCGAGGCGATCGCGAAGCGCCTCGACACGAGTCGCGGGCGGCTGGCGCAGCTCGCCGGTGAGCTCGGCGTCGGCGGACCCGAGGGCGAGCTCGCCGTGACGAGCGACCAGAGCCTCGCGTGGCTCGTCGACGCGCTCGAGCTGAAGCGCCGCGCCGTCGAGGACGCGATCCTCGGCGACCTGTTCCGCACGGCGACGGGCTTCGAGCCGGGGCGGCTCGAGGCGGACGAGCTGCTGGCGTACTTCGACGTCGACGAGCTGGTCGAGACGCTCGGCTGGGACCGCGCGCGCGTCGAGCAGTGGGCGCGCGAGACGCGCGCGGCGTGGCTCGAGAACTTCCGCACCTACCACGTGCCGGCCGCGCTGATCCGCGCCGAGCTGGCGCGCCGCGAGGGCGCGTTGCCGCTGGAGGCGATCGTCGGCGAGCTGGCCGGGCTGTTCGCGCCGCGGCCGCGCACGGCGGCCGAGCGCCGCGCGCTCGCGCGGCACCCGCTCACCTGGCGCGAGCGCGACGACCTGGCCGTCTTCGCCGAGCTCGACGACCTGTTCGAGGACCTCGAGCTCGATCGCGGGGCGGTCGGCGTGCTGCCCTGCACCGACGAGCTCGTGCGCGCCGCGCCGCTCGAGCTCGACGCCGTCCCGCCCGCGCTGGTGCCCTTCGAGGAGGCCGCGCACGTCGCCGCGACGCACCCGCCTGCGGCGCGCACCGACTGGCGCGGCGAGCCGCTGCCGCCCTGGAGCGCGCCGGCGAGCCCCGGCGAGGCCGTCGCGCGGCTCGAGCGCCTGCTGCGCTGGCGCGCGGGCGAGACGAACGTCCTCGGCGAGGTCACGCGCCCGGAGCCGCTGGACGACGAGGAGCTGCTGCCCTGGCTCGCCGAGCTGTGGCAGGCGCGCTTCCAGCGCCAGCTCGCCGCGCGCCTGGCCGCCGCGCGCGACGAGGCGGGCGCGCCCGTCGCGTGGCCGCGCCCGCTCGCGTCACACCGCCGCAAGGAGGCGCGCAAGGTCGGCGACTACGCGGTGCGCGACCGCTCGAGCCGGCCGGAGACGCTGCACGACTCGCCCGACGAGGCCGTGATGGGCCTCTTGCTGCGCTTCCGCGCCGACTACGGCGGCTTCTCGATCCTGCCGCGCACGAAGCGCCTGTTCCTCGCGCAGGACGAGGACGAGGTGCCGGTGGCCAGCGACCTGATCGGCATCGTGCGCGAGTCGACGCTCGAGGAGGTCATCGACCAGCGCAACCAGCGCAGCGCGCTCTCGCGCATCGCGCGGCAGACCGACCTGAGCGACGACGACCGCGCCGAGATCGACGCGCTGGTCGAGCAGATCTACCGCAGCGACGAGGTGCACGGCACGAGCGGCGTCGAGGCGCTGTGCGACGAAGCGCTGCGCGGCGTGAACGGCTTCCACGTCAGCGTCGGCCTGCAGGAGCGCGAGGACGCCGGCCGCGCGCAGGTCGACAAGGAGAAGGTCGACGGCCTCGAGGTGCGGCTCACGCTCGACCTCGCGCTGCAGAAGGCCGCGCAGTACACGATCGAGCACCCCGTGCTGCCCAGCGGCGAGACCACGCGCGACGACGTGTGGTTCAAGAACCCGGTCGGCGCGATCGTGCTCGCGACGGTGGACGGCGAGATCCTCGCCGCGGCGTCGGGCCCCAAGGAGCCGAACGACCCCGTGCTCTACCGCGACGAGGAGCGGCGCTACACCTACGACCGCTGCTTCCACCGCCGGCAGTTCATGCCTGTGGGGTCGATCTTCAAGCCGTTCGCGGCCGCGTACGCGCTCGACCACCTCGGCCTGACGCCGGAGACCGTCTTCCGCTGCGACGTGCGGCCCGACTTCGGCACCGCGGGCTGGGGCAAGGTGGCCTGCCACTCGCGCGGCGGGCACGGCGCGCTGACGCTCGAGCACGCGCTCGAGGAGTCCTGCAACGCCTACTTCGCGCAGGTGGGGGAGCTGTACGAGTCGAAGGAGCGCTTCGTCGAGATGGCGCGCCTGTTCGGCTTCGACGAGCCGAGCGGCGTGACGAACGTCGGCGCGGGCGCCGGCTTCGCCGAGTCGGTGCACGTGCGCGCCTTCGGCGACCGCGTGCGCTGGGCGCTGACGCAGCTCCACCGCGGCGCGAACGGCCTCGAGGTCGTCGAGGCCACGCCCGTGCAGGTCGCGCGCGCCGCGGCCGGGCTGGCCACCGGCCGCTTGCCCGAGATGCGGCTCGTCGCCTCGATCGGCGGCGTGCCGACCGAGCCGCGCTGGCGCGAGGTGCCGCTGTCGGAGTACAGCCTCGACCTCGTGCGCCACGCGATGCGCGGCGTGGTGGCCCAGGGCAGCGCGCAGGGCAAGGGCCTCGAGTCCTCGCTGCTCGGCTTCGACCTCGCCGGCAAGACGGGCAGCGCCGACTACCTGCCCATGTCGAACGGCTACCGCGCGCAGCTCCGCTCGGGCACGGGCAGCACGCCGGCCATGCGCAAGCACACCTGGTTCATGGGCTTCTTCCCGGCCGAGGCGCCGCGCGCCGTCGTCGTGGTCTACCTGCACGACATCGGCGTCACGTCGAGCCACTCGGCCGTGTACGTCGCGGGCCAGTTCCTCAAGTCGCCGGCTGTGCAGGCCTGGGCGCGGGAGGGCTTCCGGTGAGCCGCCGCAACCAGATGCGCCGGCCGATGCCGGTCGCGCCGCTGCGCGGTGCCCTGTCGGCCCACTGGGTGCGCTGGCACGAGATGGGCTGGCACGTGCTGTTCGTGGGCCTGATGCTCGTCGCGGTGGGGCTGCTGTTCCTCGGCGAGATGGCCGCGGCCGACGAGTTCCACCTGCGCAGCGGCGTGCAGCTCGAGTCGCACCTGCAGAAGCTCGTGGTCGCGTCGCCGTGCCTCGTGCTCGGCATCCTCGCGCGGCCGCGCTTCCTGCGGCGCAACGCGTGGCTGGTCTACATCGCCAGCGTGGCACTGCTCGTGGTCACGCCGATCATCGGCGACGAGCGCAACAACGCGCGGCGCTGGATCGAGACGCCGGTCTTCGACCTGCAGCCGTCCGAGTTCGCCAAGCTCGCGCTGATCCTCGTGCTGGCGCGCGTGCTGCACCGCAACCGCCTCACGCGCGTGAGCGACTGGTTCCAGCCGGCCCTGCTCGCGCTCGTGCCGATGGGGCTCGTGGCGCTGCAGCCCGACCTCGGCACCGCGATGACGATGGTGCCGGTGACGCTCGCGATGCTCTACCTCGCGGGCGCGCGCGGGCCGACGCTCGTCGCCTTGATGCTGGTCGGCGCGGGGCTGGGCGTCGCGGCCTGGCAGTTCCAGCTCGGCGTGAAGGACTACCAGCTCGAGCGCATCGACACCTGGTACGAGAGCATCGACGCGCAAGCGCTGATCGACGGCCGGCAGGGGCCTGGCTTCCACGCGTACCACGCGCGCCTCGCGCCGGGCAACGGCGGGCTGCTCGGCACGGGCCTCGGCAAGGGCATCGCGAACGCGACCGGCATCCTGCCCGAGCGCGAGTCGGACTCGGTCTTCTCGGTGGTGGCCGAGGAGGCCGGCTTCGTGGGCGCGACAGCAGTGCTGCTGCTCTACACGCTGCTCGTGCTGTTGCTGATGGCGGGCGCGGCCGAGCTGCGCGACCGCTTCACACGGCTCGTCGTCGGCGGCGTGGCGACGTACTTCGCGGCGCACGCGTTCGTGCACGTGGCGGTGAACCTCGGGCTCCTGCCGATGACCGGCCTGACGCTGCCGCTGATCTCGACCGGCGGCTCGTCGCTGCTCGTCTCGCTGCTCGCGCTGGGCCTGGCGGTCGGCCTCTCGGCCAACCAGGAGCCGTCGCTCGACGGCGACTCGTTCCGGTCGTTCTGAGGCGCCGGCTCAGCGCTCGCCCGCCGCGTCGTCGGGCGCGTCGCCCTCGCGGCCGACGTAGCCCAGCGACTCGAGGCTCTCGAGCAGCTCGTGCACGTGCGTCGGGCTCATGTCCTGCCACTCGGGTGTGCGCACGGACTTCGCGCGCTGTTTGAGCTGCCCGTAGAAGGCGCCGAGCTCGCGCTGCAGGCGGTGCGCGACGTCGCTGCGCTGCGCGCTCACCTCCGTGCGTCCGAGCGGGTCGGCGCCGAGGTCGAACAGCTCGACCTGCTGCTCCGCGTCGGGGTCGAGGTCGTACACGAGCTGGAAGCCCTCGCGGCGCCACGAGAGCTTGTTGCGCCCGTACAACGTGCTCTGGCTGAAGGCGGGCAGCTCCTGCACGTCCTCGCCGCGCAGCAGCGGCGCGAGCGAGCGGCCCTCGAAGCTCGGGGGCGCCGCCACGCCGACCTCCGCGAACAGCGTGGGCAGCACGTCGATGGTGCGCACCTGTTGCTCGACGACCACGCCGCGCGCGCCCGCGCAGCCCTTGACGAGCAGCGGGACGCGGACGAGCTCGTCGTAGAGCGTGTGGCCGTGCTCGAAGCCGCCGTGGTCCCAGAACTCCTCGCCGTGATCGGCGACGACGACGACGCGCGCGCGATCCCAGCGACCGAGCTGGCGCAGGCCCGACACGAGCCGCCCGAAGGCCGAGTCGACGAAGGCCACCTCGCCCTCGTACAGCCCGCGCACGTACGCGCGCTCGGCGTCGGTGGGCACGCCTTCGGCGCGGCGCGTGCCGAGCTCGACGCAGGTGCGCATGTCGAGGCGCGGCGGCAGCCCGACCGGGTCCGGCGCCCAGCGCGCGCGCCACGCGGCCGGCGGGTCGTAGTCGAGGTGCGGGTCGAACAAGTGCACCAGCGCGAACACGTCGCGCCCGCGCCGCTCGGCGAGCGCCGCCAGCGCCGCGTCGACGGTCTCGTCGGCGCGGCGGATCACGTCGTTGTACGCGTGGCGGTGGTCGTAGACGTCGAACCCGCGCCCCAGGCCCAGCATGGGGGAGAGGAAGGCCGCGTTGACGAAGGCCAGGGTGTCCCATCCGGCGTCGTGGAAGACCTCGGCGGCGAGTCGCAGGTCGGGCGTCACCGGCGTCAGGCGCGTGCCCTTGCCCGTCGCGCGGTGCAGCGTCGGCCACGTGCCGGTGAGCAGCGAGGCGACCGACGGCAGCGTCCAGCCCGAGCTGGAGATCGCGGCCTCGAAGCGCGCGCCGTCGGCCGCCAGCGCGTCGAGGTTCGGCGTGACGCCCGGGGGCCCGCCGTAGCAGGACAGCGCGTCGCGGCGCAGCGTGTCGATCAGCACGACGAGCACGAGCTCGCCGGCGTCGTCGTCCGCAGCGCCGTCGCCGCACGCGGGCAGCAGCGCGGCGGCGAGCAGCGGGAGCAGGAGCAGCGGGCGGAGGCGCGTCATGCGCGCATCCTACCGCGGGCGGCGCTCACTCGCGGAACGGCTTGCCCTGTGCGTAGCGTTGCGCGCGCGTCAGGATGCCGCGGGCGAGGTCCGGCTCGCCGCGCGCCTCGGCGCGGCGCGCAGCGTCCTGCGAGACGCGTACGGCTTCGTCGAAGCGGCCGACCTCGGCCAGCGCCGCGGCCAGCACCTCGAGGAAGCGCGGCTGCGGGTTCGCCTTGCAGAGCGCCTCCGCGAGGCGCAGCGCCTGGTCGCCGTCGCGCAGCGCGGGGTCGCGCGACGTGGCGAGGATCCACGCGAGCAGGCGCGTCGCGCCGGGGGTGCCGGGGGCGAGGCGCAACGCTTCGCGGAAGCTCGCCGCGGCCTCCGCCGGCCGGTCGAGGCGCAGGAGCATCTGACCGCGGCCCTCGAACGCGGCCGAGTCCAGGGGCGTCAGCCGCGCGACCTCCGCGAACTCGCGCTCGGCCTCGGCCCAGCGCTCGCGTTGCGCGTACAGGCGCGCGAGGTTCAGGTGCGCCGGCGCGTGCTCGGGCCGCGCCGCGAGGCAGCGCCGCAGCGCCTCCTCCGCGCCGGCCCAGTCCTGACGCGCGGAGCGCAGCATGCCGAGGTTGTTGAGCGCGCGCACGCTCTTGGGCCGCAGCGCCAGGCTGCGCAGCAGCACGTCCTCGGCCTCGCCGAGCTTGCCCGCGTCCATCAGCGGCTTGAAGAAGGTGTTCAGCGCGCGCGCGTTGTCGGGGCGCTTCTCGACCGTGTCGCGCCAGATGCCCTCGAGCGTCGCGTAGTCCGCGTTGCGCGCGTGCGTCAGCCCGCCGTACACGAGCGCCGCGCCCAGCGCCAGCGGCGTCAGCCGCGCGGCGCGCGGCACGCGGCGCGCGGCGCCCAGCACGACCAGCGCGGCGAGGCCGGCCAGCGGCAGCACCATGCGGTGCTCGGCCACGACCTCGCCGGTGAGCGGGATGAAGCTCGAGCTCGGCGCGAGCACCGCGAAGATCGCCAGCGCCGGCACGCTCCATGCGCGTCGGCGCGCGACGCCCGCGAGCGTCCAGCCGAAGAGCAGCAGGACGCCGAGGCCCTCGAGCCACACGTCGCGCCAGCGCGTGACGATCTCGTAGCCGTAGTAGTCGAGCACCAGCGGCCGCGGCCAGGCCGCGAGGCGCAGGTACAGCCACAGCCCGCGCGCCTGCGTGCGCAGGTAGTCGAGGCTCGAGATCTCCTCGATGTCGAAGCCCACCGACTCGCCGCGGTCGCCGCTGACGACGAGCAGCGCGAGCAGCAGCCAGCTCGCGGCGAGCGCGGCGTAGAACCCGCGCCGCGCGCGCAGGGCCGCGCCGAAGCTGCCGGAGACGAACTGGCGGTCGAAGAGCAGCACGACGAGCGGCAGCGAGACGGCCGCCTCCTTGCTCGCCACCGCGGCGAAGGCGCAGACCACCGCGCCCGCCGCCGCCCAGCGCCGCCCCGGCGCGGCGAACGCGCGCGCGGCGCACGCCAGCGCGGCGAGGTAGAACAGCGCCATCATCGTCTCGGTGCGGTACGAGACGTGGTCGAGCGCGTCGGTGTGCAGCGGGTGCAGCTCCCACAGCAACGCCGCCAGGAAGGCCGGGCCGGTCGCCGCGAAGCGCCCGCGCGCGCCGAGGTGGTCGCGCAGCGTCGTGCGCAGCAGGGCGAACAGCGCGAGCGCCGCGGCGAGGTGCAGCGCGACATTGACGACGTGGTACCCGAACGGCTCGAGGCCGCCCGCCGCGTAGTTCAGCGCGAGGCTGAAGGCCGGCAGCGGCCGGCCGCTGACCGTCGTCCCACCCGGCCCCGTCAGCGAGCTCGACAGCGGCAGCAGCGAGCGCAGGTTCGGGTTGGTCTCGATCGTGTAGGTGTCGTCGAACACGAACACGCCGTGCAGGCTGTTGGCGTAGGCGGCGGCGCCGGCGGCGAGGAGCACCAGCACGGCGAGCCACGCGCTCCAGCGCGGCTCGGCGGGGGCGGAGGGCGACGCGTCGCTCATGGCAGGCGGTAGGGTCGGCCCGCGGCGTACTGCGCGGCGCGCTCGGCGAGCTTGTCGGCCTGCGCCGCGTCGCCCGCCGCGCGCGCGCGCTCGGCCGCGCGCGCGCGTCGCCGTGGCGCGCGCCTGCGCGAAGTCCCCGCTCTCGGCCAGCGCGGCCGCGAGCACGTCCAGGTCGCGCGGCGTGTCGCCCGGCAGCCGCCGCGCCAGCTCGAGCGCGCGCGCGCCGTCGCGCAGGCGCGCGTCGGGGTTCGTCGCGCGCTGCCACGCGACGCGCCGCGCGGGCCGCTCCCAGTCGGGGCGCAGCGCGAGCGCGCGCTCGAGCGCCGCGAGGCCCTCGGCCGCGTCGCCCGCGCGCAGCAGCGCCTCGCCGAGGTTGTTGTGCACGATCGGGTCGTCGGGCATCGCGCGCGCGGCGAGCGCGTACGCCTGCGCCGCGCCGGCGAGGTCACCGCGCTCGAGCAGCAGGTTGCCGAGGTTGAAGGGCGCGCTGCCCTCGCGCGGCTCGAGCCGCAGGGCCTCGCGGTAGGCGGCCTCCGCGTCGGCGGCGAGGCCCGCGCGCGCGCAGGCGAGGCCGAGCTGGTTCCACGCGCGCGAGTTGACCGGGAGCTTCGTCACCGTGTCGCGCCACAGCGTGACGGCGCTCGCGTAGTCGCGGTTGCGCGCGACGGTGGTGGCGCCCAGCGCGCCCACCGCGGCGACGAGCAGCACCGGCGCGACGACGCGCCGCGCCGGGCCGATCCACGAGAGCAGGCGGTGGGCGAGCAGCACGGCCATGAGCGCCAGCGGCGCGAGCGCGAGCACCATGCGGTGCTCCGCGGCGAGCTCGCCGCCCAGCGGCACGACGCTCGAGGTGGGCGCCAGGATGGCGGCCACAGCGACGCCGAGCAGGCCGGCGACGCGCTTCTTCCACAGCGCCCACAGCGAGAGCGCGAGCAGCGCGCCGAGCAGCACGAGCGGCACCAGCACCGGCCCCCACGCGCGTACGACCTCGCCGTCGAAGCGGTCGAAGATCAGCGGGTGCGGCCAGACGGCGAGGCGCAGGTACAGCGGCACCGCGACGAGCTGCGTGCGGAAGTAGTCGAGCGGCGACAGCACGTCGGCGTGCGCGACACCGACCGATTCGCCGCGGTCGCCGCCGGCAACGAACAGCGCCAACGCGAGCCACGTCGCGGCGAGGGCGGCGTACCACGCGCCGCGCTCGCGCAGCGCCGCGCGCGCGCTGCCGGCGCCGAAGAACGCGTCGAGCGCGAGCACCGCCAGCGGCAGGGAGACGGCCACCTCCTTGCTCGCCATGGCGGCCACGCAGGCCGCCACCGCGGCGACGCGCCAGCCGCGCCCGCCCGCGAAGGCGCGCAGCGCGCAGTACAGCGTCACCAGGTAGAAGAGCGCCATCATCGTCTCGTTGCGGTAGACGACGTGGTTCAGCGCGTCGGTGTGCAACGGGTGCGCGACCCACAGCGCGGCCGCGGCGAAGGCCAGCTCGGTCGCGCGCGCGGCCTCGCCGCCGCCCGCCGCGAGGCAGCCGCGCCGCACGACGCCGAACAGCGCCACGCCGGCGAGCGCGTGCAGCGCGATGTTGACGAGGTGATAGCCGAGCACCCCGCGCGCGCCGACGGCGTAGTTCAGCGCCAGCGAGAGCGCGACGAGCGGGCGGCCGCTCTGGCCGGAGCCCGGCGGCCCGCTCAGCGCGCGCGCGGGCGGCCACAGCGCCTCGATCGAGCGCGCCTCGACGATCGACGGCACGTCGTCCCACACGAACGGGTCGTGCAGCGTCCCCGCGTACAGCAGCGCGCCCAACGCGAAGATCGCGAGGGCGGCGAGGGGGACGGTACGCGGGCGCGTCATGGCGCGTACCCTATCGTCTCGCTCGCCGGAGCCCTTCAGGATCTCGCCCCCTGCGATGAGCACCACCCCCCGACCGCCTCGCTTCCGCCGGCTGCACTGGCTGGGCGTCGTCGTGCTCGTCGGGGTGTGGGGGACGGCGCTCGGTTGGCCGATGCTGGTCGGCGCGCTGGGCGGCGCGTGGCGGCCGGCGCGCGGCGACTGGACCGCACCGCTCTCGCCGGCGGCGCGCGCGCTGTGGCAGGCGAGCACGGTCGACCTCGACCTCGCGCGCCGCGTCGACCTGCACGCGCACGTCGCGGGCCTGGGCACCGACGGCAGCGGCTGCCGCGTCAACGCGCGCATGCAGTCGCTCGCGCACCCCGTCGAGCACGTGCGGCTCGAGCTGTACCTCTCGGCGTCGGGCGTGCGCGACCGCGAGCACGCCGACCGCGAGTTCGCCGAGCGGCTGACGGAGCTCGCCGACGGCCTGCCGCAGGGCGCGCGCATGGCGCTGGTCGCCTTCGACGCGCACTACGACGAGGACGGCGCGCGCGACGACGACGCGACCGAGTTCTACGTGCCCAACGACTGGGTGCTCGCGCTGTGCGCGCGCGACCCGGCGCGCTTCGTGCCGGTCGTGTCCGTGCACCCGTACCGCGCCGACGCGCTGGCCGAGCTCGCGCGCTGCGCCGACGCCGGCGCGCGCGTCGTGAAGTGGCTGCCCAACGCGATGGGCATCGACCCGGCCTCGCCGCGCTGCGACGCGTTCTACGACGAGCTCGCGCGCCGCGGCCTGCTGCTGCTCAGCCACACCGGCGCCGAGCTGGCCGTCGAGGCGGAGGCGGACCAGGAGCTCGGCAACCCGCTGCGCCTGCGCCGCGCGCTCGACCGCGGCGTGCGCGTGGTGGCGGCGCACTGCGCGACGCTGGGCACGAACGTCGACCTCGACGACCCGGCGGGAGCGGAGCGGCCGAGCTACGAGCTCTTCCTGCGGCTGATGGACGAGCCGCGCTACGTGGGGCGGCTGTTCGGCGAGCTCTCCGGCGTGACGCTGCAGACGCGCGTCGGCCCGGCGCTTACGGCGCTGCTCGAGCGCGGCGACCTGCACGCGCGCTTCGTGGACGGCAGCGACTGGCCGTTGCCGGCGCTGAACGTGGCGATCTCCCTGGGGCGGCTGGTCGAGGGCGGCTTCCTCGACGCGGCCGACGAGGCGCCGCTCGCCGAGCTGTACCGCGCGCACCCGCTGGCCTTCGACCTCGCGCTCAAGCGCCGCCTGCACGCGCCGGCGAGCGGTGCGCGCTTCGCGCCCGAGGCCTTCGTGCTGCCGCCGGGTCTGCTCGGCGAGTGACGCGCGCGCTCGACGGCAAGTGCGGCGCGACCGCGCGTCAAGGTGCCGTCTACGTCCCATCGGAGCGACGGCGCGTGGACTTCCGACCTCGGCCTGCCTAGACTCCGCGCCGCAGAGGGCGACGCGCTCGCTCTCTGGAAGCTCCGGGGCACTCGGACCCCAGCAGAGCCCCCCGCTCACCGCGCGGCCCGCGGCCGCCTCCCGCGCCCTGTACAGGGCCTCCCACCCCACACTCAGGACACCCATGAAGTCTGTCGCTCTGGGCATGGTCGAGACCAAGGGTCTCGTCGGATCGATCGAGGCCGCCGACGCGATGGTCAAGGCCGCCATGGTCGACCTCTTCGGCAAGGAGCGCGCGACGGGCGGGCTCGTGACCTTCTTCGTCGCCGGCGAGGTGGGCGCGGTCAAGGCCGCGACCGACGCCGGCGCCGCCGCCGCGCGCCGCGTGGGCGAGCTCGTCAGCGTGCACGTCATCCCGCGCCCGCACGAGCAGCTCTGGCGCATCCTCCCCGAGCTCGAGCAGCCGGCCAAGAAGTAGGGCCGTAGGCCCTCCGCGCGGTGCCCCGCCTCGACCCCGATCTCGCCTCCCTGCAGGAGGTGCGCGACGCCCTGGCGCGAGCCAAGGCGGCGGCGCACGCCGTGCACGAGTACTCGCAGGCCGACATCGACCGCGTGTGCGCGGCGATGGCGCAGGCCGTCGCGGACTCGGCCGCCGAGCTCGCGCGGCTCGCGGTCGAGGAGACCGGCATCGGGCGCGTGCACTACAAGATCCTGAAGAACCTCTTCGGGAGCGAGGCGACCTGGAACTCGATCAAGGACGAGAAGACGGTCGGCGTCATCCGTCGCGACGAGCAGAAGGGCATCCTCGAGATCGCGACGCCGGCGGGCGTGATCGCGGGCATCGTGCCGACGACGAACCCGACGTCGACGGCGGCCTTCAAGGCCATCGTCAGCGTGAAGGGGCGCAACGCGATCGTGCTGAGCCCGCACCCGCGCGCCATCCGCTGCATCGCGGCGACGGTCGAGGTGATGCGCAAGGCCATCCAGCGCTGCGGCGCGCCGGCCGACCTCGTGGTCGCGCTCGAGCACCCCACGCTCGAGTCGACCGGTGCGCTGATGAAGTCGAAGGACACGGCCATCATCCTCGCCACCGGCGGCGAGGCGCTCGTGCACGCGGCGTACTCGTCGGGCCGCCCCGCGTACGGCGTGGGGCCCGGCAACGTGCCGGTCTACATCGACCGCTCGGCCGACCCGGCCAAGGTCGCCAGGACCGTCGTCGCGAGCCAGAGCTTCGACAACGGCACCTTCTGTTGCTCCGAGCAGGCGCTGGTGATCGACCGGCCGATCGAGGGCGCGCTCGTGCGCGAGCTCTTGCGCCGCGGCGCGCACCTGTGCGACGAGCGCGAGACCGCGCTGCTCGCCGCGCACTGCAACAAGGGGAACATGATGAACCCCGACGTGGTGGGGCAGGACCCGTGGAAGGTCGCCGCCGGCGCGGGCTTCGACGTGCCGCGCGAGACCACGATCCTGCTCGCGCGTCAGGGCGGCGTCGGCCGCGCGTGGCCGCTCACCATCGAGATCCTCTGCCCGGTGCTCTCGCTGCACGTCGTCGACGGTTGGCGCGAGGGCTGCGAGGTGTGCCTGCAGACGCTGAAGTACGGCGGCCTCGGGCACACGCTCGGCATCCACTGCGAGGATCCGGCCGTGCTCGACGCGTTCTTCCTCGAGAAGCCCGCCAACCGCATCATCGTCAACGGCCCGACCTCGCAGGGCGCGGTGGGCTACAGCACGTGGCTCGACCCGTCGGTGAGCCTGGGCTGCGGGCCGCAGGCGGGCAACATCAGCTCGGACAACATCACCGCGCGGCACCTCGTCAACATCAAGCGCGTGGCCTTCACGCGCCGTGACTGGGCCGAGCAGGAGGTCGCCGACCACGCGCGCGCCGCGCGCCTGGGCGGCGAGGTCGCGCCGCGCGGCTCGGGCCTGCCGGGCGACCGGCGGCGCCGCGCGAGCACGGCGGCCGCGCGTCCAGGGTCGCGGCGGGCCTCGACGCGCCGCGCGCCGCGCAGTTCGCGCCGGCCCCCGCGCCGAAGGCGCTGCGCCGCGGCAGGACCCCACCGAAGGGCGCGCCGCGCGCGGAAGGCGCTGCGCCGCGGCCCTACGTCCCGCCCGCGCCCGCGGGCGGCGCGCCGCGCCCGTCGCGCCGCCGCCGGAAGCGCGCCCGCGCCGCAACCGCTCCAGCCCAGGTCGGCCCGGCACCAAGTCCGCGCCGATCTTCACGCGCCAGGCCGGCCGCGCCACCGATCGCCTGCGGCCCGCGCCGCCCGCCGCGCCGCGGCCCGCGACGCGCCCGACCGCGTCGGCGCCGCTCACCTCGCGCGACATCGAGACCATCCTGACCCACGCCGGCGGCGGCTGTCCGCTGGGACCCTGCCAGGGCTGCCCGCACCAAGAGGTGACCACGGGCGCCTGCAAGGCCTGACTCCCCTGACTCTGGACCATGACTACTGACATCGCTCTGGGACTGATCGAGACTCGCGGCCTGGTGGGCGCGGTCGAGGCCGCCGACGCCATGTGCAAGGCGGCCAAGGTGACCCTGCTCGGCAAGGAGATCTCCGGCGGCGGCCTCGTCACCGTGATGGTGCGCGGCGAGGTCGGCGCGGTGAAGGCCGCGGTCGAGGCCGGCGCCTCGGCGGCGCGGCGCGTGGGCGAGCTGCTCAGCCAGCACGTCATCCCGCGGCCGGCGGCCGACCTCGAGGGCTACCTGCCCGCCGCGCCCAGCGAGGACTGAGCCCCAGGCTCCGCGTCGCGACGCCCCGCGCGGGCGCGCGTGAGCGGAGGTGCGCATGAGGTCCACCTCGATCCAGGCCGAGCTGCGCGGAGCGGTGCTCCTCGACCAGCTCCAGCCGCAGTTCGCCGCGACCATCGCGACGAACTCGGACGGCTACTTCCCCGTGGCGGGGGAGAGCGCGTTCTGGCTCGAGGTGCGCCCCGGCATCGTCGTCAACTCGCTGCTCGACGTCGCGCTCAAGGCGTGCGACGTGCGGCCGGGCGCGCTGATCACCGAGCGCTCCTACGGCACGCTCGAGGTGCACGGCCGCGACCAGGGCCAGGTGCGCCGCGCGGCCGAGCTGCTGCTGGCCGAGCTGCGCTGCGGCGAGTGCGACGGCCTCGCGCCGGCGCTGCTGACCAGCCGCGTCGTGCGCAAGATCGACGACGCGCAGGCGATGCTCATCAACCGCACGCGCTCGGGGATGCTCGTGCTCGGCGGTGACACGCTGTACACGCTCGAGGTGAGCCCGGCGGTCTACGCGCTGGTCGCCGCGAACGAGGCCGAGAAGGCCGCCGACGTGCGGCTGGTGTCGCTACAGAACAACGGCGCCGTGGGGCGCCTGCAACTCGCCGGCACCGACGCGGACGTCGAGCAGGCCGTGGCGCGCATCGAGCAGGTGCTCGCCGGCATCACCGGCCGCCCGAACGACGTGGAGGGCGCCTGATGTTCCTCGGGCGCGTGGTGGGCGAGGTGTGGGCGACGCGCAAGGCGCGCGACCTCGAGGGCAAGCGCCTGCTCGTGGTCGAGGCCCTCGACCGCTTCGACGAGCCCGGCGCGCCGAAGGTCACGCCCGTGGTGTGCGCCGACCCGCTCGGGGCCGGCATCGGCGAGCGCGTGCTCGTCGCCTTCGGCAAGGCCGCGCGCGTGGCGTGCGGCGGCGACGGCGACTTCGCCTTCGAGGCCGCGGTCGTGGGGATCGTCGACGACTTCGACGTGCCGGGCGCGCCGGCCTCGTGGCGTGCGGAGGGCGCGTAGGCATGCACCTCTGCACCGTCGTCGGCAACGTCTGGGCCACGCACAAGGAGCGCAGCCTGAGCGGCTTGCCGCTGCTCGTGGTGCGACCGTTCACGACCGGCGCCGCGCCCAGCGCCGAGACCCTGGTGGCGGTGGACACGGTCGGCGCGCGCCTCGGCGAGCGCGTGCTCGTCGTCCACGGCCGCGCCGCGCGCCACGCCATCGGGCGCGGCCACGACATCGGCTTCCAGACGGCCATCGTCGCCGTCGTCGACGCGGTGGAGCTCGAGGGCGGCCGCCGCGTGGGCCAGACCGCCGAGGAGGACTCCTGACTTCGGAGACTGAGATGACCCGCAACGACCACAACCCCAAGCTGCGCGACGACGTCGCCGTGCAACCCGCGATCGCCCTGCTCGAGCTGCGCTCGGTGGCGACCGGCATCGAGGTGGCCGACGCCGTGCTGTGGCAGGCCGAGGTGGAGCTGCTCTTCTCCGAGCCCGTGCAGCCCGGCAAGTACGTGCTGCTGTTCACCGGCTCGGTGCAGGACCTCGAGTCGGCGCTGCGGCGCGGCGCGGAGGTCGCCGGCGGCGACCTCGTCGACCAGTTGCTGCTGCCGCAGGTGCACGAGCAGGTGCTGCTCGGGCTGCGCCGCACGGGCCGCATCAACGGCACGCTCGACGCGCTCGGCGTGGTGGAGACGACGACCGTCGCGTCGGCGATCCTCGCGGCCGACGCGGCGCTCAAGGCGGCTACCGTCGACCTGCTCGACCTGCGCATCGCCAACGGCCTGGGCGGCAAGAGCTTCTTCACCTTGACCGGTGAGGTCAGCGACGTGCGCTCCGGCGTCACCGCCGGCGGCGGCGTGGCGCGCGAGCGCGGCTCGCTCGCGCGCGACGTCGTCATCGCGCGGCCCCACGCCGACCTCGTGCGGCACCTGTAGGACCGCGACCCCGTGGCCGAGAAGCGCCTGATCACCGAAGCGGACGTGCGCGCCCTCCCGCGGGGCGGCGTGCTGCGCGTGGATCGGCGCACGATCGTCACCCCGGCCGCGCTCGACGCCGCGCACGCGCGCGGGCTGCGCGTCAGCTACGAGGACGAGGACGGCTGCGCGTCGCGCAAGACCGCGCGCCCGGCCGGCCGCGAGTGCCTCTGGCACGGCATGCTCGCCAACGACGGCACCTACGTCGTCGAGGTGCGCGGCGGCCGCGCGGTCGTGCACCAGCTCAGCGAGCAGGGCCCGGTCCTGTTCGGCACCGATTCCGAAGCGGAGCACCACGGATGAGTCGCAGATTCCTGACCGCCGAGGACGTGCGTCGCGCCGAGGGCGCGGAGCTCGTCGTGGACGCCCAGACCGTCGTCACGCCGCAGGCGCAGGAGGTCGCCGCCGCGCGCGGCATCACCCTGCGCACCTCCGCCGGCGCCTGGCAGCCGCCCGCGCCCGATCGCGGCCCCGACGCGCCGCGCCGCGGCGAGGGGCTGGCCGGCGACCACCCGTACCTCGACGAGCCCGGCGACGCGGCCGCGGGCGACTCGGTCGTCGTCACGTGCGTGGGGCGCAACCGCCCCGGCGTGCTGGCCGAGGTGACCGGCGCGATCGCCGCGAGCGGCGTCAACATCGACGACATCTCGCAGAAGATGATCGAGGACTACTTCCACATGGTCCTCGTGCTGACGATGCCGCCCGGCCTCGACTTCGCGTCGTTCAAGCAGCAGCTCGAGTGCCTCGGCGCGGGGGACTTCGTCGTGCGCGTCATGCACGAGAAGGTCTTCCGCTACATGCACCGCCTGTAGGAGCGCCCCGTGCCGTTCACCGACCAGGAGATCCTCGAGACCATTCGGATGGTCGAGCTCGAGACGCTCGACATCCGCACCACGACGCTCGGCATCTCGCTCCTCGACTGCGCCGACAGCGACCTCGAGACGACCTGCGAGAAGGTCTACACCAAGATCACGCACCACGCGCGCGACCTGGTGAAGACCGCCGACGGCATCGCCTCGGACTACGGCGTGCCGATCGTGAACAAGCGCATCGCGGTCACGCCGGTGGCGTGGATCGCCGGCCCGTCCGGCGCCGAGGACCTGACGCCGCTGGCGCTGGCGCTCGACGCGGCCGCCAAGGAGGTCGGCGTCGACTTCATCGGCGGCTTCAGCGCCTACGTGCACAAGGGCTTCACGCGCGCCGACCAGGCGCTGTTCGAGTCCATCCCGCACGCGCTCTCGGTGACCGACCACGTCTGCTCCTCGGTCTCGCTGGGCAGCACGCGCGCGGGCATCAACATGAACGCGGTGGCGCGCTTCTCCGAGCTCGTGCTGGAGACGGCGGCGCTGACGGCCTCCACCGGCGGCCTGGGCTGCGCGAAGCTCGTGTGCTTCTGCAACGTCGTCGAGGACAACCCCTTCGTCGCCGGCGCACACGTCGGCATCGGCGAGGCGGAGACCGTGCTCAACGTCGGCGTCTCCGGGCCCGGCGTGGTGCGCTCGGTGCTCGAGCGTCTCGGTCCCGAGGCCGACCTCGGCCAGGTCGCGTCGATCATCAAGCGCACGGCGTTCAAGATCACGCGCATGGGCGAGCTCGTCGGCCGCGAGGCCGCGCGGCGCCTGGGCACGACCTTCGGCATCGTCGACATCAGCCTCGCGCCGACGCCGGCCGTGGGCGACTCGGTCTCGGACATCCTCGAGCTGCTCGGCGTCGACCGCACCGGTGCGCCGGGCACCACCGCGGCGCTCGCGCTGCTCACCGACGCGGTCAAGAAGGGCGGCGTGATGGCGAGCTCGTCGGTGGGCGGCCTCTCCGGCGCGTTCATCCCCGTCTCGGAGGATCAGGGCATGATCGACGCGGTGCGCGACGGCGCGTTGTCGCTGGCCAAGCTCGAGGCGATGACCACGGTCTGCTCGGTGGGCCTCGACATGGTCGCGGTCCCCGGCAACACGCCGGTGGACGTGCTGACCGGCATCATCGCGGACGAGCTCGCGATCGGCATGGTCAACCAGAAGACGACCGCGGTGCGCATCATCCCGGTGCCCGGCAAGGGACCCGGCGAGACGGTCGAGTGGGGCGGGTTGCTGGGGACGGCCATCGTGCAGGACCCCGGACGCTACGGCTGCCGCATCCTGCACGCGCGCGGCGGGCGCATCCCCGCGCCTGTGCAGAGCTTCCGCAACTGATCCGTGCGCTCGCGCTCACCGGCTCGGGCGCGCGGAAAAACTTTCGCGGCAGGAAGTTCCCGGAGCGGCAACACGGCTCAAGACGCGGGAAGCCGGTTCCGATGAGGCACGCGCGCCGTCGCGGCGCGTGCCCCCATGACCCACCCGAGCGAAGGAACTTCCGTGCGCGAGCGCGTGCTCGTCGTCGACGACAGCGCCGAAGTGCGCAACACGCTGCGCCGCGCGCTGGCGCGCGACTACCTGGTCGACGTGGCCGCCACGGCCGAGCTGGCCCTCGAGCGCCTCGAGGCCGCCGCGGAGGACGAGTTCGCCCTGGTGCTCGCCGACCACGAGATGCCCGGCATGAGCGGTATCGAACTGCTCTCGCGCGTGCGCGACACCTACCCGGACGTCGTGCGTGTGCTGCTGACGGGCCTGCCGGCCTACGAGCTGGCCGTGCGCGCGCTGCACCAGGGACAGGTCTTCGGCCTGCTGAGCAAGCCCTGCGACGCCGGCGCGCTGCGCGAGGTCGTCGCCGATGCGTGCGCCGTGCGGCGCCGCGCGGTGGAGGCGCACCTGCTCACCGGGCGACTGGCCTTCTCCAGCCAGTCCCTGGCCCAGCTCAACCTGCTGCTCGAGGAGCGCGTCGACGCGCAGACGCACTCGCTGCACTGCATGCACCGCTTCGCCGCGGCGCTCAACAGCGTCGAGGACTTGCGCGGCGTTGCGGAAGCCACGGCGCAGGCGTTGTTCGAGACGCTGGCCACGCGCGGCGTGCACGTGCAGGTGTGGGACCCGGAGGAGGTCGGCGTCGAGTGCAGCCTCGGCCCCGAGATGTCGACGGACCTCCTGTCCGAACCGATCACCACGGCCGACGGCCAGGTGGGGGAGATCATCGTCGACGCGCGCAGCTTCCCCGACGGCGCGCTGACGCCCGCGCAGCTCGACATGATCGCGGCGATCGCCTCGACCGCCGCGGTGGCCGTGCACAACGAGTTCCGCCGCCGCGAGCGCGACGAGGCGCAGTACTCGACCATCGTCGCGCTCGCGCGCCTGTCGGAGCAGCGCGACAACGAGACCGGCAAGCACCTCGAGCGCGTCAGCCAGTACTGCGAGATGATCGCGCGGCGCCTGCGCGAGGAGGCGACCTTCAGCGGCGTCATCGACGACGAGTTCGTGCGCGACCTGCGCCGCTCCGCGCCGCTGCACGACATCGGCAAGGTCGGCATCCCCGACTCGATCCTGCTGAAGCCCGGCAAGCTCAACAACCAGGAGTGGGAGATCATGCGCACCCACCCCGAGATCGGCGCGAACACGCTCGAGAGCGTGATCCTCGAGAACCGCAACCAGGGCTTCCTGCTGATGGGGCGCGACATCGCCTGGTGTCACCACGAGAAGTGGGACGGCAGCGGCTACCCGCGCGGTCTGCGCGCCGAGGAGATCCCGCTCTCCGCGCGCATCCTGGCCCTGGCCGACGTGTACGACGCGCTGACCACGGTGCGGCCCTACAAGGACGCGTGGACGCACCAGGAAGCCCTGGCGTGGATCCGCGAGCGCGCCGGCGAGGCCTTCGACCCGCGCGTCGTCGACGCCTTCGTGCACGTCAGCGACGCGGCCAACGAGGTGCGCGCGCGCCTGGCCGACCGCCGCGACGACGTCCTGCGCAAGGTCGCGCCCGAGGGCGTGCGCCGCAGCGCGTGAGCGCGGCGCCGCGCGGCGCGAGAGACGCGGCGCAGGGCGCACGCTAAGCTGCGCGCCCATGTCGTCGTGGCAGCGCACCTACTGGGTCGTGTGGGTCTCGAACCTCGTGACCGCCGCGGGGATGATGAGCTTCCTGCCCTTCTTCCCCAGCCACCTCCAGCACCTGGGCGTGGAGGACACGGGGCAGCGCGCGCTCTGGGCCGGCCTGATCTTCGGCGGCGCGCCGTTCGCGGCCTCGCTGATGACGCCGCTGTGGGGCGCGCTCGGCGATCGCTACGGCCGCCGCCTGATGACGGTGCGCGCGATGCTCGCCATCACGGTCTTCGTCGGCGCGATGGCCTGGGCCACCACGCCCTGGCAGCTCTTCGTGCTACGCCTGTGCCAGGGCGTCTTCTCGGGCTTCGTGGCGCCCTCGATCACGCTGGTGAGCGTGATCGCGCCGGTCGAACGCCAGGGGCTGGTGGCGGGCTCGCTGCAGACGGCGATGTCGCTCGGCGCGGTGGTGGGCCCGTTGCTCGGCGGGCTCGCGGGGCCCGCGCTGGGGCTCGAGCCGGTCTTCCTCGCGGTGGCCGCCGCGAGCGCGGTCAGCGCCGCGCTCGTGTGGTTCCTGGCCGAGGAGAACTCGGAGGACCGCCAGCGCGACGACGGGACGCGCCGCCCGCTCGAGGTGCTCGCGGGCAGCCTGCGCGACCTGCGCGCGGTGCTCGACCACGCGGGCATGCGCCGCGCGCTGCTGCTCGTCTTCGTGATGATCCTCGGCGTCGGCGCGACGAACCCGCTGCTCGAGCTGTACGTCGAGGAACTCGGCGAGCCGCTCGCCTCGACCGAGCGCGTCACCGGCCTGCTCGTCAGCGCGATGGCCGTGGTGAACCTCGTCGCCATGCCGGCGTGGGGGCACTACGGCGACCGCGCGGGACACCTCAAGGCGCTCGCGCTCAGCGGGTGGCTCGGGTGCGCCGCGCTGCTCGCCAACGCGCTCTCGCCGGACGTGTGGACCCTGGGCGCCGCGCGCGTCGCGCTGGGCGCGGCGATGGCCGGCTCGATGCCGCTCGCCTACGGGCTCGCCGCGGCCGCGATCCCGGTGCAGCGCCGCGGCGGCGCGCTCGGCGCGGTGTTCAGCGCGCGCACGCTGGCCATCGCGCTGTCGTCGTGGAGCGGCGGCGCGCTGGCCGGGCTGGTCGGGATCCGCGGCCTGTTCTACGGCGGCGCGGGGATCCTGCTCGTGCTGCTGGTCGCGCTCGCGCTGCGCGGCGACGCGCTCAGTCGAGCGCGAACGAGTCGCTGAACGTCGCGAGCGCGTGCGCCGCGCGCTCGCCGAGCTCGCCGTCGTCGTCGAGGTTGGACTGCAGCAGCACGACGAGCGGTCCTTCGGCCAGCTCGAACGCGACGAAGTCCTGGCGGAAGGCGACCTCGCCCATGGCGACCGTGAGCCGGTGCACCTCGCGCTCCGCGCCGGCGAGCTCCAGCTCCAACTGCTCCTGCTCGACCTCGAAGCCCTCGTACTGCTCGCGCGTGCCGTCGACGAGCACCTGCGCGAGCTCGGCCGGCGTCGCGCCCGGGCCGTAGAACTGCAGCATGAAGACCGAGTCGGGCCCCTCGAGCGTCACCACCTGGATGTAGCGGCCCGGCTCGAACTCGTAGGTCATCTCGGCCGGGTAGTCGAAGCGCACGCCGTGCGCCTCGAAGCGCCGTTCAGGCAGCGCGGTGATGCGCGCGTCGTGCCGCTCCCCGCCGAGCTCGAGCACGAAGGGGCGGTCGAGCAGCACGCGTTGCGAGCTGTCGCCGACCTGCAGCGCGAGGCGCAGCGGCGGCTCGTGCTCGAGGTCGGTCCGCGGGAGGAACAGCGCGCCGAGCGCGAGGCCGGCGGCGAAGGTCGTGAGGCGCGAGAGCATGCGGAAGCGGGGCGAGGGGGGGCGAGCGCGGTCAGGATAGGGCCGCGCCGCGCTCCTCCGCCACCACGCGGCGCGCGTTGTCGCCGTCCTGGCGCGCGCGGGCCCCGAGGGAGGGCCCACGGCGCGCGCGCATCTCGGCCGCGGCGCGGCGCGTGACGAGCGCGGGCTCGACGCCCTCGGCGAGCAGCGCGCGCACGCGCTCGCGCAGGAACGCGAAGTAGGCGCGCTCCGCGTCGATCGCGGCGAGCACGGCGGCGTGCCCCTCGATCGGCGCGTGGTGCGCCGGCAGCACGCGCTCGATCGCGAGCTCCGCGCACCACGCGCGCAGCGTGACCATCGCCGCCTCGAAGGCGCGCGGCTGCCAGCGGCAGTACGGCAGGCCGGGCGAGACGAGGTAGTCGGCCGAGACGAGCGCGCGCTCGGCCGGCACGAACGCGACGCTCGTGCACAGCGAGTGACCGGGCAGGAAGCGCAGCTCGACCTCGAGCGCCCCGACCGTGAAGGCCGCGCGCTCCGCGAACGTCTCGGCGTGGTCGGGGAAGCGCCGCGCCGCGCCGACGCGGCCGAGGCGCTCGTCGATGACCTCCTGGAAGGCGACGTCGCGTTGCTTGTGCTCGCGCGGCTTCGCGGCCGCGGCGGCCGGCAGCCACAGCCGCGCCTCGGGGAACTCGTCCCAGCCGCGCAGGTGGTCGTGGTGGCTGTGCGTCAGCACGACGTGGCGCACGAGCGCGCCCCGCGCGCGCACGGCATCGCGCAGCGCCGCGACGTCCTCGGGCCGCCCGCCGGGGTCGAACAGGCAGGCCTCGCCGTCCGCGACGAGCGCGATGGAGTCGTAGCTCCAGAATGGGCTCTGGAGCACCAGGAAGGGATCGCGCGCGTCCCGCGGAGCGAGCCAGCGCGCGTCCGCGGGCGCGGGCAGCACGTCAGCGTCCGCCGCCGCTCCCGTCGCCGCCGCCCTGCTCGCGCTTCTTGCGCTCCTCCTCTTCCTTGCGCTTGCGCTCCTCTTCCTCGCGCTGCTTGCGCTCGGCCTCCTCGCGCGCCTTCTGGAGCTGCTTCTCGAGCAGGCGCTGGTTGTTCTTCGAGTCGCGGTGCGCGATCTGGATCTCGCCGCGGCGCGTCTCGTCGAGGTCGCTGCGCTCGAGCTCGCGCACCGCCATCTCGTAGCTCCGCTTGTAGAGCTCGAGCGCGCGCGCCAGGTCGCGGCCGAGGTTGTAGTGCAGCACGACCGCGGTGTCGTTCAGGTAGTTGGGGTTCTCCGGGTCGAGCGCTAGCGCCGTCTCGTAGCAGGCGAGCGACTTCTCGTAGAGCTTGGTCAGCTCGACCTCGTCGACCTCGCCGCCGCCGCGCGCGAGCGAGTCGCCGTAGTCGCGGTAGAAGAGGCCGGCGTTGTTCCACCAACGGTGGTCCTCGGGGCTCGCGAGCGCGTTGGCCTCGCACAGCTTCGCCGCGCCGAGGTTGTCGCCCTTCTGCGCGAGCTGACCGATCAGGTACTCGACGATGCGCTGGTTGAGCCCGAGGTTGCCGCGGATCGAGCCGGCCAGATCCTCCGGCGCGAGGTCGAAGTTGGCGACGAGCTTCTCGACCGCGCCGGCGTAGTCCTGCTGGTGGTAGCGGCACAGGCCCAGGTACCACAGGCAGTTCGTGTAGGCCGGCCACTTGGCGTAGCAGCTCGTGAAGGCCTCCTCGGCCTTCGGGTAGTCCTGGTGCGAGAAGCGCGACCAGCCCAGCCACCACAGCATCGTGGCGTCGGCCTGGTTCCTGGCGCCCCAGCGCTGCGTGAAGGCGGCGCTGCCCTCCTCGAGCGCGGCGAGGAAGGCGTCCGCACCGAGGCTGTTCAGGATCTGGCCGAAGTCGAGGCCCGTCGGGTCCTGGCCCATCGCGGCGGCGTAGCGCTGCGCGGCGCGCTCGGCCTCGCCCTTCCACACGTAGGCGTCGCCGGCCTTCTTGCAGGCCTTGGCCTTCACGGCGGGCGTCGCGCTCTTGGCGTCGGCGGCGCGCTCGAAGGCGGCGATGGCGGTCGCGAGGTGCGCGTCGGCCTCGGCCTGCGTCGCCTCGGCGCCGTTCTTGGTGATGAACTGCGAGAAGGCCACCTCGCCCAGCATCACCGCGGCGGCGGGGTCCTCGGGCGCGAGCTCCACGGCGCGCTCGGCGGCCGCGCGCGCGACCTCGAGCTCCTGGCTGTTCCAGGCCGACTCGGCCAGCGGCAGGAAGGCGTCGGCGTACTTCACCGGGTCGGCCTTCGTCGCGCGGCCGAGGTAGGTCATCGCGTCGCCGTAGTTCATCCCGACGGTGCCGAGGTTCACGCCGTCGCGCACGTACTGGCGCGCCTTGTAGGCGAACGCCATGCCGTACAGGTAGTCCATGTCCGGCCCCGCGGCGCCGCCGGCGGCGAGCTCGTCGGTCAGGTCGAGCGCGTCGTTGAGGTACTCGCGCTCGATCATCGCGCGCACGAGCCACATGCGCGTGCGCAGCGCGCCGCCGTCGAGCTCGTCGGCCTGCTTCAGCACGTCGACGGCTTCCGCGAGCTTGCCCTCCTTCTGCAGGGCGCGACCGCGCGCCACGAGCGCGTCGACGCTCTCCTGCGTCGCGGCGACGGGCGTGGCGGCGAGGCTCGGGGGGGCGCCCGCGCCGAGGAGCAGCGCGAGCAGGAGGGAGGTGCGGAGCGGGGTCATGGTCGTCGGGGAGTGGGGGGATCAGCGCGCGTCGACGCGCTCGATGAGTTCGGTCTCGGCCTGCATGCGGTCCAGCACGCGCTCGGGATCGAGGTCCTGCCAGTAGTACGCGCGCTGCACCAGGGCTACCGGCACCTCGCCCGCGAGCATCAGGTCGCAGAGCGGCAGGAAGTGCCGCCGCGTGCGGGTCTCGGAGTCCGTCGAGCGCACGAAGCCGAGGCTGAGCTCGAACTCGACCTTGGCGGTGGCCGCGTCGCCGTGCGCGGTCAGCGCGAGGAACGCCAGGTTGTAGTGCGCGTCGCCGACGGCCTCGCTGACGTACGCGCGCTGCGCCTCGTCCTCGAGCCCGGCGTCGAGCTGCGGTTGGCCCAGCGCGATCGCGCGGCGGTGGTAGGCCTCGGCCACGTCGTAGTCGCGCTGCAGGTGGTGCGTCAGGACCAGCCCCGCGTCGTTCTGCACGCGCGCGTCGTCGGGCGCGAGCTCGGCCGCGCGCCGGAAGGCCGCGTAGGAGCGCTCCATCGTGGCGTGCGCCTTGCGCAGCAGCGCCGCGGCAGCGCCCGCCGGGGCGTCCTTGTCGGCCAGCAGCGGCTCGGCCTGCTCCTCGTAGCTCGCGCCGAGGTCGAGCAGGAAGGAGCCCGCGTCGTGCGCGTAGCCCGAGTTCTCGGGGTCGAAGGCGTACAGGCGCTCCGCGAGCGCGGCGGCCTTCTCGAGGTGCGGGAAGCGATCGGCGAAGCCGTGCAGCCCGCGCGCCCACGCGGGCACCTCGACGTTCTCGCCCCACTTGTCGGTCCAGGCGCAGTTGTGCTCGTACAGCAGGAACTCGAGCCAGCGCACGCCGCTCCACAGCTTGTCGCGCACCTCCCAGCGCAGGCCGCCGGGGAAGAGCTCCTCCATCGAGAAGAACGCGTCGGCGGCCATGTCGAGCTCGCCGGCGTAGAAGAGGCTCGCGCCGAGGCCGTCGCGGCAGATCACCTCGTAGCCGAGGCACGCGTCGGTGTAGCTCTCGTCGAGCTCGCGCGCGGCGCGGAAGAGCGCCTCGGCGTCCTGGAACGCGATGCTCTGGTCCTGGCGGCCGCCTTGCGCGTCGAGCAGCCGCGCGAGCGCGAGCTCGTAGGTCGCGCGCGCCTGGTTCCACGGTCCGACCGCGAGCGCGGGGTGGTCGGCGCTGAAGCGCTCGTAGAAGTCGAGCGTGGCCTGCCAGCCGCCGGTCGTCGAGGTCACGCGCACGAGGTTGTCGTGCAGCGCGACGTCGGCCGGCGCGATCGCGAGCGCGCGCTCGAGCACGTCGCGCGCGTCGTCGCCGCGGCCCTCCCACTGGTAGAGGTTCGCGAGCTGGTTCCACGCCCACGGGTCGGTCGGCGCCTTGCCCAGCACGGCCTCGAGCGCGGCGCGCGTCTCCTCGAACAGCGCCTCGGCGTTCAGCGCCGGCAGGTAGCCGGACTTCGACTCGGTGTACGCCGCGAAGGCGACCTCCGCGTAGGTGCGCTCGAGGTCCCACGACAGGTACTCGGCGTAGCGCGGCGTCGGGCCCAGGCGCGCGACGCCCGTCTTGGCGTGCGCGAGCGCGTCGGTGAGCTCCTTCACGTCCGACGTGGCGTAGTACGAGAGCCAGCCCGCGCGCGCCGCGCCCAGCCAGGCCACCGGCGCCGCGCCGGTGCGCGCCGCGGCGAGGAACGCGTTGCGCGCGTCGGCGAACATGAGCGGGTTCTGGTCCTCGACGCCCATGCGCAGCGCGCACTCGCCGCGCAGGAGCTGCACCTCGGCGTCCTCCGGCGCGACGCGCACGGCGTCGTCGAGGGCGAGCATGGCGTCGCGCGGGTCGCCGTGCAGCACCTGCTCGCGCGCCGCGGCGAGCGCCTCGGGCAGCACGCGCGCGGCGAGCTCGAGGTGCGCGGGCCGCGGCGGCGGCGGGAACTGCGCGGCCGGCGCGGCCAGGGCGCGGGCGCGCAGGAGCGGGGCCGCGAGGAGCGGCAGGAGGGAGACCTGGCGGCGATCGAGGAGGGACATGGGCGCGTCGTCGGGGAGCTGGAGCGCTGAAGTGTACTGGCTCCCTTGCGTGGGCACGGCCCGGCGCAAGCCGCTTCCTGGGGGCGGCTTGCGAGCGCGGCGGACGTTCGAGGCCCTGCGACGGCGGCGCTGCCTGGTCTCGCGACTCCCCGCGCTGGTCCGCGCGGGACCCGCGCCGCGCCCGCTCTCCCGGGCGCGCTCGCGCGTGCCCACGGAAGGGGGCCAGGTCCGTGGAGATCGCGCGTGCCCACGCAAGGGGGCCAGTCCCACGCTGGACCCCTCGGGCTCCCGCCCGCAGACTCGCCGCCATGTCCAGCCCCTCCCGCACGCGCGGCGCCTGGTGCGGGCTCGCGCTCCTCTGGGTGCCGCTCGCCGTGCTGGCGTTCGCCGCGCCGG
>JACKHS010000021.1 GCA_020638875.1 Planctomycetota bacterium | reverse complement strand
AGCGGCAACCCGGCGGCGTTCCACGCGGCGGACGGGAGCGGGTATCGCTTCCTCGCCGACCGCGTGATCGAGGCCGACTCGATCAACCCCCAGCTCGCCTCACGCTTGATCGACCCGCTGCTGGGTTGGCGCCGGCTGGACGCGAAGCGTCAGGACCTCATGCGCGCCGAGCTGCAGCGGGTCCTCGGCACGGAGGGGCTGTCGAAGGACGTGTTCGAGAAGGCGAGCAAGGCGGTGGGGTGAGCCCGCGCGCCCCGGCCGTCTCCGGGACGCCGGGAGACCTCGGGCTCGCACACCCCCCGGGGGTGCCAGCCGAGGAGTGCTGAAGCCAGTCCTGACGAGGTCGCACCGTGGGCGCGACCGCGAGAGGCGTCAGCGCTCCCCGATGCCCGCCGGATCGTCGTGCAGCGCACGCGCGCGGCAGTGCAGCGCGTCGAAGTGCTGCCAGCCGTCGAAGGGGTAGCCGCGCACCTCGCAGCCGGGCAGGGCCGCGCGGTAGGTCTCGAGGGCGCGCGCGTCGGCGTCGATGCCGTAGAGCGGCACGTGCACCACGTCGTTCAGGCGCAGCGAGTTGGTGTAGGCCGGCAGGCGGTCCTCCGCGAAGGGCGGGCAGTCGATGCGGACGACTCGATACGTGCCGCCCGACGGCGTGCGCAGCGCGCAGAGGCGCTCGACGTTGCGCTCGATCGGGTCGTGCTCGGGGTGGCCCTCGGGAGCGCGCTTGACGAGCAGGGTCTCGGGGTCGAGCACCTTGAGCCAGCAGTCGATGTGCTGGATGCCGAAGGGCTCCGTGTTCTCGAGGACGACGAGCTCGGTGACGCCCATGCGCTCGCGCAGGAGCTCACGGAAGGCAGTCTCGTCGATCGGGGCGCGGAGCGGGCCCACCGCCGCGGGCGGAGGCGCCTCCCCGTCGCCCTCGCTCGCCTCCGGATCGGTGGCGCGAGCCCGGCGGCGCCTCGGGCGCACCTCCACGGGTTGCGCGAGGTTCTCCGTCAGCAGGGCCTCGGTGCAGAACGCGCGGCCGTGCCCGTCGGTCAAGAGGTTCCCCCCGGTGGCGATGGCGGGCAGCAGGACCGTCTCGAGGTCTAGCGCCGAGGCCAGCGCCGGGACCGCGTCGTCCTCGCCGCTCATGTCCCAGCCGTACGAGACGTCGGCGACCGTGCACTCGGCGGGTACCCAGGGGTAGCCGCGGAAGACGTGGTCGACGAGCACGCGGTGGCCTCCCGGGGCGACGACCTGGTGCGGGCCCCAGTCGCGCGTCCACGGACTCCTGGCCGGCGTCGACAGCAGCGCGTAGGAGGCCGGCTCGAGGCCGAGCTCCGCAAGCTCGGCGCGCGCCTCCTCCGCGCGGTCGGCCTGCACCAGCACGTAGAGCGTCGCCTCGTGCCCGAGGTCGGCGACCAGCGCGTCCGGCAGCGCCAACGGATGGACGATCAGCGTCCCGAGGGCAGGCTCCCACTCAGCCATCAGGCGCGGGCTCGGAGGCGCGGGCGACGTGGAGGCGCACGCCGCCGCGAGCACCGACCACAGGAAGCAGATCGGAGTCCGCGGGCGTCTCATGGGGACAGGATAGGACGACCGCCGAGCGGCGCGCCACCTCGGGGTCGTCCCGAGGACGTGTCGCGCCACGGGAGGCCCAGGGTCATAGATAAGATACGGAGTCGCACACCACCCACACGGTCCTTCTGAAGTCGTGCCGTAGCAACTTCGGTGGGAGAACGCGGGAGTCGCACCCCTGATCCCTCCAGCGCGGCTTCCGTCCGCGATCCCGGGGATGGTGCGGCACGTTCTGCGGGTGGGCTACCCAAGTGGTGTGCGACTCCGTAGGAGCGCAACGGCGGAGCGCCCGCGGGCGACCTAGAACTCCCAGCCCCAGACGATGTAGATGTCGGCCCTGCGCGAGTCGGCGCCGATGCCGATCAGCGGGGCGACGTCGAGGTGCATCTGCGGCACGGGGCGGTACTGCAGCGAGGGGCCGACCTCGAGCTCCTTCGCGTAGTTGCCGCGGTCGGAGTGCTCGTCGAGGAAGGCGAGCTTCATCTCGGCGCCGAGCGAGAGCTTCTGGTCGATCATCGTGTGCGCGAGGCCCGCGGTGATGCCGTACTCGTTCTCGAGGCTGTCGCCGAGCTCGTGCTCCCAGACGAGGTTGGTGCCGAAGTGCCAGCCGGGCGCGACCTCGTCGCCGAGCAGCAGCTTGAGCTCGACCTTGTCGGACTTGCCGCCGCGCGAGACGTACTCGACGTAGCCGGTCGGGTTCATCCAGAGCTCGCCCCAGTCGGCGAAGGCGTAGCGCAGCTCGTACTTCTGCTCGGAGACGTCGAGGTCGCCCTGCGAGCCGTCCTGCTCGGTGACGTAGTAGAGGTCGAACTGGAAGCGGTGGGGCAGGCCGAGCTCGAGCTCGTAGCTCGTCTCGGTGGTCGAGCGGCCCTCCTTGGGCACCTTGATGCGCGTCCAGTGCTCGAACTCGATCTGCCCGGCGGGGCGCACGTAGACGCGCGTCGAGGGGAACAGGCGCCGCGCCGTCCAGCGCGGCTGACCGTAGTCGCCGATCAGGTCCTCCTCGACGAGCTGCGGCAGTCGCGCGCCGCGCACGACGGTGGGCGGCAGCTCCCACGAGTGGCGCCCGTCGTAGGGCTCGCCGCCGGCGGCCTGCTGCGTGGACGCGTCGGCGTCCTGCTGGCTCTCCTGGGCCGAGCGCTGCGCGTCGGCGGGGTTGACGACCTGGGCGGAGGCGTGCGCGGCGAGGCCGGTCGCGACGAGCACGGCGGCGAGCAGCTCGGGTGCTGAGTTCATCTTCCTTCCTTCTTCGATGATGCGGCGCGTAGGCTGCGGGCTGGGGACGCGCTGGGGGGCGCGGGGACGAGCCCGCGCCAACGACGACGCGCGCGCGCGGTTCAGCGCGAGGCGCGCTCGCGCCGCGCTCCCTTGCGCCCACCTGCGGAGCCGTTTCTCTGCTCGCGTTCGTGTGCACGGACGCCGCGCGACCCGCGCGCGGCGAGGGCGCGCGACGTACGATCCCGACCACGCCATGACGCAGGAGCTGGGAGAGCTGATCGTCGAGGCGGTGCTGCTCGAGGCGCCCGGCAGGCTCGCGCTGCGCCTCGCCCCGACGCGCGAGGTCGACGTGAAGGAGGTCTACCGCGCGGGCCTCTTCGTGTACTGGAACGAGTACCGCGGCCTGCTCGAGGACAAGTACGCCCTCGAGACCTCGCTCGAGCGCTCGGCGCGCCGCCTCGCGCTCGTCGTGCGGCAGGAGCTCGGCCTCGCGCTGGCGCCCGCCGCCGCGCTCGAGTGGCGCGGCGTCGACGTGAGCGCGCGCGCCGCGGTCACCGCGGCGCTGTTCGGCGCGGCGCAGGCCTGAGGTCGCGCGGCCGTTGGCGCGGAGCTCCCCGGCGGGCTCCGCCGCCGCGCTCCCTGGCGCCCTCGCGGCGGGCCAGTAGCATCGGACCCGTCCAGGTCCGTCCCCCGCTCCAGGTCCCGATCCCCCGCCCCTACGGAGTCGCACACCACCCAGGGGACACCTGGCAGGTCGCGCCCCTACGGAGTCGCGCGCCCCTACGGAGTCGCACACCACCCAGGGGACACCTGGCAGGTCGTGCCGCAGCACGACGGGCGCGACGCGCCCCGGCGTGACCGGCGGGAGGCCCCCCGTGGAGGACCGGACCACCTCGGCGGCCCGCGCCGGGCCACGCCCGCCGGTCCCTGCTGCGGCACGAATTGGGGGACACCCCCTGGGCGGTGTGCGACTCCGTACGGTGACTCCGCTCGGCGAGTGCGTATGCTGCCCGCATGCCCGAAGCCCGGCTCCTCTGCGTCGGTGACATGCACCTCGGTCGGCGGCCGTCGCGGCTGCCGCTCGGCGCGCCCGACGGGCTCGGGCCGCGCGAGACCTGGGGCGAGGTGGTCGAGACGGCCATCGCGCGCGAGGTCGACGCGGTGCTGCTCGCCGGCGACGTGGTCGAGAGCGCGAACGGCGCGCTCGAGGCCTACGGCGAGCTGCTCGCCGGCGCGCGGCGGCTGCGCGAGGCGGGCATCGACCTCGTCGCGGTGGCTGGCAACCTACGACGTGCGCGAGCTGCCGCGCTGGCGGACGAGCTGCCTGACGCACCTGCTCGGCTGCGTGCGGCCGCTGGTCCACGCACGTCGTGCGCTGCGAAGGCGAGCTGACCGCGCGCGTGCTCGGCTGGTCGTTCCCTCGACGCGCGCTTGCGAGGCCAGCCTGCCTCGACACGCTGACGAGCGCGCAGGCGCGCCGGGCGCTACGACGACGGCGCTCGACGACGACCTGCGCACGGTCGGCCTGCTGCACGGCGAGCTTCGACGCGAGCGCGAGCTGCCATGGCCGCGTCGCGGCGCGCGCTCGAGCAGCTCGGCCTTCGGCCTGGTTCCTCGGCCACGTCCACGCGCTGTCGATCGGCACCGGCGGCCGCCCGCCTGGCTACCCGGCTCGCCTGTCGCGCTTGACCCGGCGAGCTGGCGTGCACGGGCCTGTGGTCGCCGAGCCGCGCGGGCGCGTGGCACCTCGAGCAGCCCCGCTCGCCTGTGGGTACATGAGGCGCTCGACGTCGACGTCTCCGCGTGCGCCGACCGCGTGGCTGTCGAGGTCGCGCTGCACCGCGTGGCAGGCGCTGCAATGGCGAGCTCGGCCTCGGCGGCGGGCGCTGGCGCGCGTCGTCGCCGTGCGGCTGCGGCTGGTGGGGAGACTGGAGCTCGCGCTGGCGGAGCTGGCTGCCGCGCTGCCGCGGCGCAGGCGGCTCGAAGCCGAGCCGCTGCCTGACGACGCGTCTACGGCTTCGACAAGGGCGACGCGACCACGCCGCGCGTGGGGATCTTGAGCGCCTGCGCGCGGCAACGACCTGGCGGCGCTGCTCGCGCGACGGCGTGCAAGCGCTGCGTCGGGCGACGCCGACGCGCACGAGCTCGCCGCCGCGGCGCGCGAGCGCTTGCGGAGGCCGCGCCTGCGCTGGCTCGCGCTGCTGCCGCCCGCGCAGGCGAGCGACGACGAGGTGCGCGAGCTGCTCGAGCAGCAGGGCCTGGCGCGCCCTGCGCAAGTGTCTGAACAGCGGCGGTGCGCGGCCGCGACGGCGGAGGTGACGGCGTGAACCTCGAACGGCTCGAGCTCCTGCTGCTCGCTGGCCTGGCGCGCTCGATCACGCTCGGAGCCTGCGCCCGGCCTGGAACGTCGTCGAGGGCCCCAACGGCTCGGGCAAGACGAGCTGGTGCGCGGTGCGCGCGCCCTGTGGGCGAGGAGAGTTCTGCGGCGAGGCGCGCGGGCTGTGGCGCGACGGTGCGCAGCGCTACGAGGCTGTGCGCGAGACCGGCGACGCGCCGCGCTAGACGCCGAGCGCACCGGCTGGCCTGCCTGAGGCGCGCTTCCGACGCTGCTTCACCTCGCGGTCGACGACTTCCTGCAGCGGCGACGGCACCGAGGCCGTCGTCGAGCACGAGATCCAGAAGGAGCTGCGGCTGGCTACGACCTCGCCGCCGTGGGCGCGGGCGAGAAGCGCCTGACGAGCGCGGCTGGGCGCGGCGAGAAAGGCGTGGCGCGAGCGCAGCGCGCGCGCGCGAAGCTGGAGGAGCGCAAGGCTCTTCGCGCAGCGAGCGCGGCCTCGGCTGAGCGCGTCGCCGAGCGCGTGGTGGCCAGCGCGGCGGCGCGCGACCTGGGCTCGCCGGCTGGCGCACGAGTCGGCGCAGGCGCCGAGCTGGCGGCGCTCGAAGCGCGAGCTCGACGCGTACCCCGGACGGCCCCGCGAAGCTGGAGCGGGCGCGCGCTGGACGAGCCTCGACGCGCTCGAGCGGCGAGCTGCGCGAGGCGCGGTCGGCGTGAAGGCCGCCGAGGACGACTCTCGCTGAGGCTACGCAGGCCGAGCGCGCGCGGCGCAGCTCGAGGAGCCCGTCGCGTCTGCGCTGCTCGCGAGCCCTGCGAGCTACCACGAGAAGCCTGTCGCCCCCGACCACGCGCTGGGCGTCGCGAAGACCGACTCGGCCAGGCCGCCGCGGCTCTCCTCCGAGGCCGGCGACGGCCTGTCTGCGCTCGGGAGGCCGCGCGCCGCGCCTGAGCACGTCGGGCGCGAGCGCGGCAGGTGCCGACGCGCGCTGCGCGCGCGACGCCGCCCGCGAGCGCGTGTAGCAGGCCGAGGCGCGTCGAGCCCGAGCTGCCCGCGGCGCCGGAGCCGGAGCGCGCGGCTGGTCTGCTCTGGCTCGTGCTCGCGCTGGTCGTCGCCGCCGCGCTGGCGCTCGCCGTCACGCCCTGCTGTCCGCGCTGCCGGCGCGGGCCTCGTCGCGTGGTTTCCGTGCTCGCGCTGCGCGCGGGCTGCCGCGCCTGGCCCCGACGCGCAGGCTGCCGCGCACCGCGCTGCGCGTGAGGAGGTGCCGCGCACGCGCGGGCCACCTCGCTGAGGCCGAGGTGGAGCTCGCGCGCTGTGCGACGCGCGGCCTTCAGCGCCTGAGCTCGCTACGCTCGCGCTGCGTTGCCGTGGCTGAGCGCGTGCGGTTGCGCGCGCTCGCGAACCACGACCTGGCGCTCGCGCAGGCCGCGCGGAACGAGCTCGTCGCCGAGCGCGGGCGCCTGCTTCGCCGCCGCCGCGCGAGCTGCTCGCGCCGCCTGCGCTCGCGCCTGGCCGACGCGGTGGCTCGCCGCGACTCGCGAGGAGCTCGCGCGTCGCAGCCAGGGAGCGCCGGAGCGCGCCTGCATCTACCGCGGCCGCGCTGAGCGCGCCCGGCAGCAGGTTGCGCGCGCGGCCGAGCAGGAGCGCAGGCGCCGCGAGCCTTCTTCGCGCGCGCTGGCGTCGCCGACGAGGACCGCGTGGCGTTTTGCGCAGCGCGTGCAGCAGCTCGCGCTGTGGGCTGAGGCAGGCGCGCGCGGCGCGAGGCGCGCACGTACGCCGTCGCCGGCCTCGAGAAGCAGCTCGCCGACCGGCCGGCGGCGCGGCGCTCGAGCTGCGCGCGGCGCTGAGCCGTCATGCCGAGCTCGGTGCAGCGCGCTGACTCGCCTGCAGGGGCTGCTGGCGGAGACTGGGCGCAGCTCGGAAGGTCGAGGTGCAGAGCGCGCGCGCTGGCGACGCGCTCGGAGCAGGCGGTCGCCGCCGAGCGCGAGGCGCTCGAGGTGCCTGAGGACCTGCGCGAGGAGCTCTTCGAGGGCGAGGCCGTGGCCCTCCTGTTGAGTCCGTGCGCGGCGCACCGCGCGCACGCCGAGCCTGACATCCTGCGCGCCGCGCTGGCGAGTGGTTCGCGCGCTTCACGCACCACGCGTACGCGCTCGAGGCGGGCGAGGGCGAGCGCGCCTTCGTCGTGCGCGAGGCGGGCGGCGCGACGCGCGAGCCGCACGAGCTGTCGAGCGGCACGCTGGCGCAGCTCCAGCTCGCGCTGCGCCTCGCCGTCGCGCACGAGTAGTGAGCGCGGCGCCGAGCTGCCGATCCTGCTCGACGAGGCGCCTTCGAACTCCGACCCCGTGCGCTTCGCCGAGGTCGCAAAGGCCTGGGCGAGCTCGCGCGCACGCGACAGGTCGTCTTCTCGCGTCGAGCTTCGACGACGCAGCGCCTCGAGGAGGCGCTCGCGGAGGGCGGCTTCTGCGCCGCCGCGCGCACCGGCTCGAGAGCTGCGCGCGCGCCAGCACGGCAGCAAACAGCCGCCGTCACGCTGCTGCCCGGAGTGCCTGCGCCGCGCGATGGCGAGGACGCTGAGTACGCCGCGCCTGGCGTGCCTGCGCTGCTGGCGGGCGAGGGCGCTCGACGCGCAGCACGTCTTCTACGCGCTGCACGATGACCAGGCGCTGTTCGCAAGCTGCGCGAGCGCGTCGAGACGGTGGGGCCGCGCGCCGGCTCGTCGAGGGCGCGGGCGCCGGCGCTCGACGCCGCACGCCGCGCGCGCTTCCTCGCGCGCCGCCGCGTGCTCGCCGCCTGGCCTAGGGGGTACCGCGTCGGCGCGGGCCGCGCGCTGCTGCCGAGGACCTGCGCGAGGGGCCGCTTGAGCTCGAAGTTCTCGACGCGCTGCTCGAGCTGAACGCCGAGCGCGCGTCGACGCGGGCTGCGCTGTCGCCGAGCTCGATAAGACTGGCGCCGATCTGCGACGAGCGCCTCGCGCTTCCCGTCTGGCTGCACGAGGCTCCCGCAACAGATTCCCGAGGCGCGGCGCCTTCGACCGAGGAGCGCCCTGACGCCGCCATGCGGCCGAGAGAGCGCGCCTCGGCCGCTGCCGCGCGCGCGCTCGCCGACGGCGTGCTCACGCGCGAGGACGTGCTGCAGCCGCGAGCGCGCTCGCGCAGTGACGACGCTGCCCAGCCGCCTGCCGAGGTAGCTATCCGGCTGGACGACGTCCTCCGCTCCAGCGCGGCCCCGGAACGCCTCGCCGACTCCACCGACTCGCCTGCGTCTCCAGGCCCCGCACCGCAGCGGATGCCGCCGCCCCGGCATCCGAAGCGCTTCTTCAACGGGCTGCCAGGGCGCCGCGCCCGACCCGCGCGCAAGCCGCTCACTGCTGCGGCGTCATGCGCGTCCACTCGCGCGCGTTCCAGGCCGGGTCGGTGTGGATCTCCCAGTTCGCGTCGTCGTGCAGCACGTAGTGGCCCTGCCCGTCGGTGTAGACGTTGCGGTAGTAGCTCGGCAGGTCGACGGTGCCGCCGGCGGGCTGCGCGTAGGTCGTGCGCTCGTGGATGGCGTTCACCAGGTTCGCCTGGCCCGCGTCGCTCGCGGCGTTGCGCGACTTCCAGCCCGCGAAGCTGATGTCGAGCAGGTCCTGCGACTGCGTCGTGCGCGTCGCGACGGCCGCGCGCGCGGCGGCGAGCACGCGCGCCTGGCCCTCGGCGACGAGCTGCTGGTTGCGCTCGGCGTACCAGCGCTGGATCGCGAGCTGCCACTCGGGCACCTCGCGGCGCGAGCGCACGACCGCGGCCAGCACCGGATCGGCGAGCGTTTCGCCGCCCACCGGCCCGAACACGCAGTAGGCGTGGTCGAGGGTCCACATCGCGGCCGTGACGAAGCCGCCCGGCCCGCGGTAGATGGACTTCGTGAGGTCGGCGAAGAGCGTCGCCTCGATGCGCTTGCCGCCCTCGCTGTAGCGGACCACGAGGCGCCGCGCCTCGGCGCTGAACTCCTTCGACCGGCCCATCGGGCGCAGCTGCGCGTCGTCGCGGCGCGTGCTCTCGTAGAGCGGCGCGAGCAGCTCGCGCAGGCGCTTCGTCGCGGCGGGGCGCACCTCCTCCGCGACGATCTCGAGGTCCGTCACGCCCTCCTTCGGGAACAGCTCGAAGACGCGCTGCCAGTGCTCGGCGAGCGTCGCGGGCACCGGCATCAGCGGGCGGCCCTCGTACGGCGCGCCCGGCTGGCCGTAGATGCCGTCGGCCCAGCCGTACTCGAGCAGGCTCCAGAAGCGCGCGCGCGCGCCGTCCGGCGCGCGCGCACCGTCACGTCGCTGACGGTCGGGATCATGTGCAGCGCGCCGCCGACCTTCGTCACGCCGCCCTCGAGCGCCCAGCCCTCGGGCACGAGCAGCCGGTAGGCGGCCATGCCGCCGCGCGCAGGGTCGGGGACCTCGACCTCCTCGAGCGCGAGCGCCGGGCGCGCGGGAGCCTGCGCGGTCGGCCGCTCCGGCGCCGGCGGCTCGTCGCGCGGCGGCGCCTGCGATGCGCAGGCGTCGCGACCGTGGGTCCGCGGCGGCCGCGCGCTCGGGCGCGCTCGGCGTCGAGTCGGCGTCGGCGCAGGCGGCGAGGGCGACGAGCAGGGCGAGGGCGGGCGTGAGCGAGCGAGGCTGCATGGCGGGTCGGGGCAGGGGAGCGCGGGCGTCGCCCGATCCTAGCAGCTCCGCGCCGGCGCGCCGGGCGGCGCTACACTGCCGCGCATGGCCCGCACCCCGCTCGTCGCGCTGACCCTCGGCGACCCGGCCGGCATCGGGCCGGAGGTCTGCGCGAAGGCCTTCGGCGAGCCGGAGGTGCGCGCGGCCGCGCGCTACGTCGTGATCGGGCCGGCGAAGCTGCGCTGCCCGGCGTTCCCCGAGGTCGCCGAGGTGCGCGACGCCGACGTGCCCGAGGGCGGCGCGGTGTGGATGTCCACCGCGGCGCCCGAGTCCTGGGAGATGGGGCGCGCGCAGGCGGGCTGCGGCCGCGCCGCGCTCGCGGCGCTGCGGCGCGGGCACGAGCTCGCGCTCGCCGGCGCGGTCGACGCGCTCGTCACCGCGCCGGTCTGCAAGGAGGCGCTGCACCTCGCCGGCGAGCCGGTCGAGGGCCAGACCGAGCTGCTCGGCCGCTGGTGCGGCGTCGACGACCACCAGATGCTGGCGGTGGCGGGGGAGCTGCGCGTGCTGCTGCTCTCGCGCCACCTCGCGCTGCGCGCGGCGCTCGAGCTCGTCACCGAGGAGCGCGTCGTGCGCCACCTCGCGCTGCTCGACCGCGGCCTGCGCGGGCTCGGCATCGCGGAGCCGCGGGTCGCCTTGGCGGGCCTGAATCCGCACGCCGGCGAGGGCGGCCGCTACGGGCGCGAGGAGCTCGAGGTGCTCGAGCCCGCCGCCGCGCGCGCGCGTGCGGAAGGCGTGAACGTCGCCGGCCCCGTGTCGCCCGACGCGGTCTTCGCGGCGGCGGCCAAGGGCGCCTACGACGGCGTCCTCGCGCTCTACCACGACCAGGCCTTCATTCCGATCAAGCTCCTGGGCGAAGGAGAGGGGTACACCGTGCTCCTCGGCCTCCCGTACCTGCGCGTCAGCCCGGCGCACGGCACCGCGTTCGACCTCGCCGGAAAGGGCGTGGCGCGGCACGCCGACCTGGCGCACGCGCTCGTCGAGGCGGCCCGCATGGCGCGGGCGCGGCGCTGAGCCGCCGCCCGGGGCTCCCGCCGGGGAGCCCGGATCCGTGTACACTTGTCCGACCCTTCCCCCGCCGTCTCCCGATCGATCCCGCGTCCATGATCTCCCGCAAGAAGAAGATCGTCCTCTACCAGCCCCAGCAGGTGGACCAGAGCCTGGGCCTGCCGTCCTCGAAGGACATGCTGCCGCTGGAGATGCTGACCATCTCCGCCTTCCCGCTGCAGGACGGCTACGAGGTCGAGATCATCGACGGCAGCCTCTACTCCGAGGAGGAGGCGGTGAAGCGCGTGCTCGCCGCGTGCGAGGGCGCGCTGCTCTACGGCACGACGGGCATCCTCGGCTACATGATCACCGACGGCCTGAAGGTCACGCGCGCGGTGAAGGGCAAGTACCCCGACCTGCCGGCGGTCATCGGCGGCTGGTTCGCGTCGGTGCGGCCGGACCTGCAGCTCAGGACGGGGCTCTACGAGTGCGTCGTGCTCGCGCAGGGCGAGCTGACCTTCCGCGACGTGGTGAAGGCGATCGACGCGGGCGAGCCGCTCGACGGGATCCCGGGCCTCGTGCTGCTGCGCGACGGCGAGCTCGTGCGCACCGAGAAGCGCGCGGTCGTCGGCTGGAACGAGATCGCGCCGATGCCGTGGCACCTGATCGACATCGAGCCCTACAAGCAGCACCAGCTCCGCGGCGCCTCGTTCCGCGACGTGCTGCGCATGCCCAGCCCGCGCAGCCTCGGCAGCGACCGCAAGCCGTACTTCGGCATCACGTACTTTTCGAGCTACGGCTGCCCCGAGCCCTGCACGTTCTGCTGCTCGCCGATCGTCACCGACCGGCGCTGGAAGGCGATGCCGGCGCAGCGCATGCACGAGGACCTCGCGGAGCTGCACGACCGCTGGAAGTTCGACGTCGTGCGCTTCCACGACGCGAACTGGGGCGTGATGGAGAAGCGCGTCAAGGAGTTCGCCGAGCTCAAGGTCGCGAGCGGGCTGCCCTACAAGTACAACGCGTTCCTCGAGACGCACTCGATCCTCCACTACAAGGAGGACACGCTCGACAAGCTCGCCGCGTCGGGCCTCTACATCGCCGAGATCGGCGCCGAGGCCGGCAGCGACGAGATGATGAGCAAGATCGGCAAGCCCATCCACGGCGACGACAACATCGCGGCCGCCGTCGAGATGGACAAGCGCGACATCTGCGCCTCGGTGACCTACATCATCGGCTACCCGCACGAGGAGGCCGACTCGATGCTCGCCACGATCGACCAGTGCCGCCGCCTGCACGTCGCCGCGCCGCAAGCGCGCCCGACCGTGTGGCCGTACCGCCCGATCCCCGGCACCGCGATGTGGGACCAGGCGATCGACCTCGGCTACGACCCGCCGAAGGCCATCGAGGAGTGGGGCTCCATCGGCGAGTACCACCTCGAGGAGACCTGGCCGGGCAAGATCCCGCCGCACGTCGCCGACGCGCGCAAGATGTACCAGCACTACGTGACGCTCGACTACGGGCTCGCGCGCGGCAAGCGCGGCCTGTGGGAGAAGCGCGCCGGGCGCCGCCTGGCCGACGGCTCGTACAAGACGACGGCGGGCAAGCTCGAGGCGAAGGCCTTCAGCGTCTACAACCGCCTCGAGAAGAAGCTGACCAAGCGCGGCGAGACCGCGCGCACGTTCATCGACCCGGGCCACAAGACGGGCTCGGGCGCGACGGCGGCCAGCAAGAGCCGCAGCGCGATGACCTCGGCCACCTCGGGTAGCCAGGACTGAGGCGGGAGGGGAGCCGCCGATGCTCGCGCGCCATCTCGCAGGCATCGGCGGGCTGGCGCTCGTCCTCGCGAGCTGCGGCGACGGGCCCGCGCCCCCGACCGATTCGCCGGCCGGCTTCGCGCCGCGCCTGGCGGCGCTCGAGCTGAGCCACGCGCGCGCGCGGCCGGGCGACGCGCTGCTCGTCGGCCTCGCGCTCGACGTCGACGCGACGACCGCGCGCGACCTGCGCGTGTTCGTGCACGTCGAGGACCCGCTGCGGCGCTGCGCGGCGATCGCGGCGCAGGCGGACCACGACCCCGACCCGCCGACGAGCTGGTGGCGCGCCGGCGCCCGCGTGCGCCTGGGCGCGCGGCTCGTCGAGCTGCCGGCCGACCTCGCGGAGGGGCGCTACGCGCTGCACGTCGGGCTCTTCGACGAGGCGGACGAGGTGCGCGCGCTCGACGTCGCGCCGCTCGAGCTCGAGCTCGCCGCCGACGCACCGCTCCTCGCGGACTCGTGCGCGGAGGCGCCGCCGACCTCGCTCGCCGCACCGCCGCCCGCCGACCCGCTCGAGCTGCGCGGCGCGGGGTGGGTCTTCCGCGTCGGCGCCGCGGCGGCAGGCTGGGAGCTCGTGGACGAGCGCGCCGGCGCCCTCTGGTCGAGCCACCCGACGGCGGCGCGCCTCGCGGTCGCGCACCTCGCGCGCGCGGACGGCGCGCGGCTCGACCTGCCCGTGGACGAGGTCGCCTGGCACGTCGCCGCCGACGGCCACCTCGCCGCGCGCGCGCGCGCTGCCGCGCCGCCGGGCGGCGCGGTGGAGCTGCGCGTGGACGCGCGCGCGCTGCGCGGCGGCGAGGCGCTCGAGCTCGCGTGGAGCGCGGACGCCGCCGGCCCGTGGAGCGTGCGCGCGGTGACGCTGCTCGACCGCGGCCCGTGGACCGCCGACGCGCAGGCCGGCGCCGTGTTGCTGCCGCAGTGGCTCGGCGAGCTCGAGCGCGTGCGCGGCGCGCTGCCCGAGACGCGCGCGCTGCGCGCCCACGACGTCTCCATGCAGATGGCCGGCGCGCTCTCGCACGGCGCGGCGCTGCTCGTCACGTGGCGCGACCCGGAGGCCGTGCTCACCTCGCGCGCGGAGCGCTTCGCCGCGCGCGGGCGGGCCGGTGCGCAGCCTGTCGCTCGAGCTCGGCGCGGACGCGCCCGCCTGCGAGCTCGTGCCGCTCGGCCGCGGCGACTACGCCGACGTCGCGCGCGCCTACCGCGCCGTCGCGGAGCGCCGCGGGCTGCGCGCGCCGCGCGCCGTGGACGCGCGCACGCTCGGCGCGCCCGTGCTGCGGCTCGAGGGCGAGGTGCACGCCGACGGTTCGAGCGTGCTGCACACCTTCGACGACGTGCTCGCGTGCGCGCGGCACTGGCGCGAGGACCTCGCGCTAGAGCGCGCGCGCGTGCTCGTCGGCGGTTGGAACCGCGGCGGCTACGACGGCGGCCACCCCGACGTGCTGCCGGCGAACGCGGCCTGCGGCGGCGACGCGGGGCTGGCGCGCTGCGCGCGCGGCGTGCGCGCGCTCGGCTACCTGTTCGGCCTGCACGACAACTACCAGGACCTGTACGAGGACGCGCCGTCGTGGGATCCCGAGCTCGTCGCGCTCGACGAGCAGGGCGCGCCGCGCGCGGGCGGCGTGTGGGGCGGCGGGCAGAGCTGGATGATCTGCACGACGCAGGCGCTCGCGTTCGCGCAGCGCAACCTGCCGCGCGTCGTCGCGCTCGCGCAGCCCGACTTCCTGTTCCTCGACACGACGCTCACGACGCGCCTGCAGCCTTGCACGCACGCCGCGCACCCGATGACGGCGGCCGGGGACCGCGCCGCGCGCCTCGCGCTCTTCGACTTCGCCCGCGCGCAGGCCGGCGGCCTCGGGCTCGAGGGCGTGCGCGAGTGGGCCGTGCCGCACGCCGACTTCCTCGAGGGCGTGATGACGCACCGCACCGTGCACGGCGAGAGCTTCACCGCGGTGCCGCTCTTCCCGATCGTCTACGGCGACCAGGTCGACCTCCTGACCGTGCAGGCCGACCGCTTGCGCCCCGACCGCGCCGACGCCGTGCTCGACCACCTCGTGTACGGCGAGCTGCCGATGGTCGAGTTCGGCGCGGGGCGCTACTGGGAGGCCGAGCCCGAGCTCGACGAGGCGCTGGCGCGCACGCCCGCGGCCACGTTCGCCCGCGGCGACCACGGCTGGGCGCGCGGCCTCGCGCCGACCGACCGGCTGCTGAAGAACGTCTACGAGCTCCTCGGCGGCACGCACCGCGCCATCGCCGGCCGCGCGATGGACGCGCACCGCTTCCTCGACGCGGCCGGGCTCGTGGAGCAGAGCGTCTTCGGCGACGTGCGCGTCACCGCCAACTACGGCGACGCTCCCTGGCGCGTCGGCGACACCGTGCTCGGCCGCTACGGCTTCCTGGTCGAGAGCCCGCGCTTCACGGCCTTCCACGCGCTCGAGCGCGGGGGCGTCGCGTACCCGACCGGCGCGTGCTTCGCGCTGCAGACGCTCGACGCCGGCCGCGGCGTGCGCGTATTCCACGCCTTCGGGGACGCGCGCGTGCGGGTGGGGGAGGCGGTGGCGGTGGTCGAGCGGGAGCAGGTGGTGGTCGACCGCTAGGGACCGAAGGGGATGTACGGGCTCGCAGGCGAGGAGGTGCGGCGAGAGGGACGGTTCGGGGAGTTCCTTTCGGGGGGGAAGTTCAGGAAGGGGGGGAAGACTGGAAGGGGACAACGGCAGACGACCGGGTGCGGCGAGTTCCGCGTTGGCGGGGGTTGGAGGCACTGGAAGACGTCGGGCGGATCCGGCCCCCGGCCGGATCCCCCCGACGTGCTTCGAGCTCCGCCCGTTCCGAGCTCCGTCGAGCACGTCGCAGCGCTTCCATCCTCTTCGTCGGAGGAGCACCGACTTCCGATCGAACGCAGCGCGTCTTGCCGGCCGGAGGCGGGCAAGACGCGCTGCGCTCCAGCCTGTAGACCCTGCTCTCTCCTCGAAACTCGCCGCACCGTCCCGTCTGCCGTTGTCCCCTTCCAGTCTTCCCCCCCTTCCTGAACTTCCCCCCCGAAAGGAACTCCCCGAACCGCTCACCTCGCCACACCTCGGCACCTGCTTGGGCGCATACACCTCACCCGCCGCTACAGTGACACCATGAGCGACGACACCCCCCGCACCTTCGACTGGAGCGCGCGCTACGCCGCCGGCGACACGCCCTGGGACCGTGGCATCGCGCACCCCGAGCTCGAGCGCGCGCTGGCGAGCGGGGAGCTCGCGCGCCGCCGCGGCCGGCGCGCGCGCCCTGGTCCCGGGCGCCGGGCGCGCGCACGACGCGCTGGCGCTCGCGCGGGGCGGCTGGGACGTCACGGCGGTGGACGTCGTGCCCGCGCTCGCCGAGGAGGTGACGGCCGCGCTCGCGCCGCACCGCGGGCGCTTCGTCGTCGCGGACGCGCTGAGCTTCGTCGACGAGCCCTTCGACCTCGTGTGGGAGCACACGTTCTTCTGCGCGCTCGACCCGACGCACCGCGCGGCGTGGGGCGCGATGGTGCGGCGCAACCTGGCGCGCGACGGGCGGCTCGTCGCGCTCGTCTATCCCGAGGGCAAGCCGCCCGAGAACGGCGGGCCGCCCTACGGCTACGACCTCGAGCACGTGCTCGCCGCGCTGGGGCCGGGCTTCGTCGTGCGCGCGGAGCGCGAGCTGCCGCGCGAGCTGCTCGGCCGCGATTGGGTGCAACGCTGGGCCGTGCTCGCGCGACGCGAAGAAGCTCCGGATCGCGCGTGACCGCGGCGGCGCGCGCAAGTCCTCGGGACGTGCCGCGCCTCCTCACGCTCCTCCTCGTCGTCCTCGCCGGGCTCGCTCCGTGGCGGCGCGCCGACGACGGCGCGCGCGACCTCGACACGCTGCGCGCCGAGCTGTCCGCGGGCGACCCCGCGCAGCGGCGGCGAGCGGTGCGTGAGCTGGCCGCGCTCGGCGGGCACGAGGCGTGGACGGCGGTGCTCGGCGCGCTCGCCGACGCGCACGGTCAGGTGGCCGACGAGGCGCAATTGCGGCTCGCCGCGCTCGACGAGCCGCGCGTCGTGCGCGAGCTGCTCGGCCGCGGCGGCCTGAGGCGCAGGAGCCGCTCGTGCGGCGCGCGCGGCGGAGCTGCTCGGGCGCGCGACGTTCGACGTGCCGTGCGAGGCGCTCGCGCTGGCGGTCGAGCGCAAGGACCCCGTGGTGTCGGAGCTCGCGCCTGGTCGCTCGAGCGCGCGCGCCGCCGGCGGCCGCCGCGAGGGCGACCTGGCGCGGGCGGCGCGCGAGCTCGAGCGGCTGGCCGAGCGGCGTGGCGAGGCGCGGGTGCGCGCGCAGGCGCTGTGCGCGCTGGCGCGCCTGGAGCCCGAGGCGGCCCGCGCCGGCGGCGGACGCGCTGCGGCGCGAGCGGGAGGGCACGCTGCGCGCGGCGGCGCTCGAGGTCGCGCTCGCGCTCGACGAGGACGGCGGCCTCGCCGCGTGCCGCGCGCTGGTCGCCGACGAGCACGTCGGCGTGCGCGCGCTCGCGCTGCGCGGCCTCGCGGGGCTCGGCACGCGCGCCGCGGCCGCGTTGCTCGTCGAACGCCTCGAGCACGAGCCGCGCACGAGCTTGCGCCTCGCCGCGCACGAGGCGCTGCAGGACCTCTCGGGCCTGAAGCACCGCCTCGATCCGCGCCCGTGGCGCGCGTGGCTGGCCGAGCTGCCCGAGGGCTTCGTGCCGCGGCGCGCCGGCGTCACGGTCGAGCCGCGCACGTCGGCGACGCTAGCCGGACTGCCGCTCCTCTCGGACCGGTTGTGTCTGCTCGTCGACTTCAGCGGCAGCCTCTGGTACGAGCGCGAAGGCCGGCCGCCGCGCAAGGGCAAGGTGGACGAGCTGCTGCGCGAGACGTTGCCGCGCCTCGACGATCGGACCTGGTTCAACCTGATCCCGTACACGGCCGAGCCGCACCCTTGGCGCCCGGCGCTCGTGCCGGCGAACGAGCGCAACGTGCGCGAGGCGCTCGCCGACTTCGAGCGCGCGACGTGGCGCGGCAGCGGCGACGTCTACGAGGCCGCGTTGCTCGCGCTGGAGGACCCGGCCGTCGACCGCGTGCTGATCTTCACCGACGGCGCGCCGACGGGCGGCGAGCACTGGAACCTCGAGCTGATGGTCCCGCTGCTCGAGCAGGCCGCGCGCTGGCGCGGCGTCGCCTACGACGCGGTGCTCGTCGACACGCCCGGCGGCCTGGCGCGTCGCTGGGAGGCGCTGTGCGCGCGCACCGGCGGGCGGGCGAAGCGGGTCGAGCTCTAGCAGGCCGTCGAAGAAGTCCTCCGGCGCCAGGACGACGTCCTCCGCTTCGGTGCGGCGCCTGAACGCCTCGCCGAATCCACCGATTCGCCTGCGTCTCCGGACGCCGCACCGAAGCGGATGCCGGCGCCCTGGCGCCGAAGCACTTCTTCGACGGGCTGCTAGCCGTCTCTCGAAGTCGCCGTGCGGGCGTCGGTGGACGGCCTCATCCGCTCGCGCGTCCCACCCGCGCCCGGGGCAGCGCCGCTCCGCGCTACTCCTCCGCGGCGACGCGTCCGAGGTTCACCAGCGGGTCGCCGCCGTGCACCACCGGGTTGTTCGTCTTGCCGATCACCAGGCCCGCGAAGGGCGCGCGGATCGAGACGCGGTCGGAGCCGAAGGCGTCGGCCACCACGCCCAGCAGCTCGCCCTCGGCCACGTGCGCGCCCTCGTCGACGTCGAGGCGCAGGAGCCCGCCGCGGCGGGCGCGGATCCAGGTGTGATCGTCGACGTGCACGGTCGGCGTCGGCACGTCGGTCGGGTCGGGCGGGATCATGCCGAGCTCGCGCATGACGCGCAGGATGCCGCGCACGCCCGCGTCGATGACGGGCTCGTTGAAGCGCAGCGCCTCGCCGCCCTCGTAGACCATGACGGCGATGCCGCGGCGCGCGGCGGCGGCGCGCAGGGCGCCGCGCGGCGGCTTGGGCAGGTCGACCATCGCGGGCGCGGCGAAGACGCGCGCCATGCGCAGCACCTCGGCGTCCGAGAAGTCGCCGCGCACCTGCGGCAGGTTGCTGCGGTCCTGCGCCGCCGTGTGCAGGTCGATGCCGTGCGTGCAGTGCGCGACGACCTCGGCCATGAAGAGGTTGGCGATGCGGCCGGCGAGCGAGCCGCGCTTCGAGCCGGGGAAGGAACGGTTGAGGTCGCGGCGGTCGGGCAGGTAGCGCGACTGGCCGATGAAGCCGAAGACGTTGACGATCGGCACCGCGAGCAACGCGCCGCGCGGCAGCGGCTGCGGCAGCTCCTCGAGCACGCGGCGGATGACCTCGACGCCGTTCAGCTCGTCGCCGTGCACGGCGGCGGACAGCCACAGGCGCGGGCCGGGCTCGAGGCCGTTCGCGACCGCGACGGGCAGGTGCAGCGGCGTCAGCGTCGGCAGCAGCGCCGTGGGGAGCTCGAGCAGCCGGCGCTCGCCGGGCACCACCACCTCGCCGCCGACCTTCAGCGGGCCCGAGCGCTCAGCCTTTGATGCGGTCACGGGTGCGGTTGGGCTGCGCGTGTTCCTCGATGTAGGCGATGACCTTGCCCGCGACGTCGACGCCCGTGGTCGTCTCGATGCCCTCGAGCCCGGGCGAGGAGTTCACCTCCATCACGACGGGCCCGTGGTTCGAGCGCAGGAGGTCCACGCCGCAGATCCGCAGCCCCATGGCCTTGGCGGCGCGCACGGCGGTGCTGCGCTCCTCGGGCGTGAGCTTGATCTTCTCGGCTTGTCCGCCGCGGTGCAGGTTGGAGCGGAACTCGCCCTCCTTGCCTTGACGCTTCATCGCGGCGACGACCTTCTGGCCGACGACGAAGGCGCGGATGTCGGCGCCGCCGGCCTCCTTGATGAACTCCTGCACGAGGATGTTCGCGTCGAGGCCGCGGAAGGCCTCGATCACCGACTCGGCCGCGTTGCGCGTCTCGCACAGCACCACGCCGATGCCCTGCGTGCCCTCGAGCAGCTTGACGACGAGCGGCGCGCCGCCGACGAGGTCGATCACGCCCTGCACGTCCTTGGTGGAGTGCGCGAAGCTCGTCACCGGCAGGCCGATGCCGCGGCGCGAGAGGAGCTGCAGACAGCGCAGCTTGTCGCGCGAGCGCGAGATGGCCTGCGACTCGTTGACCGAGTAGACGCCCATCATCTCGAACTGCCGCACGACGGCCGTGCCGTAGAACGTGTGCGACGTGCCGATGCGCGGGACCACCGCGTCGACCTCCAGGCGCTTGCCGACGTACATCACGCTCGGGCGGTGCGAGGCGATGTCCATGTAGCAGCGCAGGTAGTTCACGACCTGCACCTCGTGGCCCCGCTCGCGCGCGGCCTCGACGAGGCGCTTCGTGGAGTAGAGCTCGGGGTTGCGCGAGAGGATGGCCAGCTTCATGCGGCGGGGGAGTCGGGGGGCGTGCCGCGGCGGGCCAGCACGAACTGGAAGCGTCCGCGACGGGCCTGGACGCCGGGCAGGCGCTCGAGGAGGCCGAGGGCGCGCGCCGCGAAGCGCGCGACGGCGCGCGCGCGCGGCGAGAAGTTGCGCGTGCGGAACTCGAGCTCCTCGGGTTGCGGGACGGCCTGCAGGCCGAGGCGTCCTTCTACCACGAAGCCGGCGCGCGCCAAGAGGGCGTCGACCTCGCCCGGCTCGAGCGCCTCGAACGGGCCGATGTTCGGGTCGGGCGAGAGCACGTACTCGACGCCGCGCGGGCCGCCGCGGCGCCGGCGCAGGGCCTCGGTCGTCTCGTGGAACGAGCGCTTGCTGACGTAGCCGAGCAGCAGCTCGCCGCCCGGCGCGAGCCACGTCGCCACGTCCGCCAGCAGCGCGCCGCGGTCGGCCGGCGCGAGGTCCTCGAGGCGGAAGAGGCACGACGCGCGCTGGTAGGCGCCCGCGGCGGGCGACGCGAAGCCGGGCGCGGGCGTCGGCCACGCGAAGCCGGCGCCCTTGGGCCGCGTGCGCTCGGCGACGAAGGCGGCCACCTCCGGGCTGCGCTCGACCACGTCGAAGGCCCAGCCCTTGCGCTCGCGCGCGAGGCGCTCGGTCAGGATGCCGGTGCAGGGCAGCACGTCGAGCCAGCGCCGCGGCGCTGCGCCCTCGTCGGCCGGCGGCTCGGGCACGAGCGTCGCGAGCGCCGCGAGCAGCGCGCGCGTCTCCCACGCGCGCGGCTTGTTGTGGCGCAGCCCGTTGAGCACGCGCGCGCGCTGGTAGAGCGTCAGCAGCTCCGGCCGCCAGTCCTCCGGCCGCGGCGAGGAGGGCACCGGCTCGCCGGCGTACTGGTTGTAGTGGGTGACCTGGGTGAGCGGCCGGCGCTTCGGCCCGCTCTTCGGGCGCGACTTCGGGTAGCCGAGCGCGAGCACCGCGATCACCAGGCGGTCGTGCGGCAGGCCCACGCGCTCGCGCACCTTCTCGCGGTCGCCCATCTGCGTGATCCAGAAGGTGCCGAGCCCGAGCGCCTCCGCGGCGAGGCTCATGTTCTGGACCATCGCGCTGGCCGACTGCACGTTGGCCCAGCCTTCCTCGGAGAACTCGCGGCCGTACGAGACGACGAGGTTCACCGGCGCGTTGCCCATCTGCGTGGAGAGCGCGGCGAGGTCGGCGTTGATGGCCGGGTCGTCGACGGCGACGACGTCCCACATCTGGTAGTTGCACGAGCTCGGCGCCCACGTGCCCGCGTGCAGCACGCGGTCGACGAGCGCGCGCGGCACCGGCCGCTCGTCGAAGCGGCGGATCGAGCGGCGGCCGTAGAGCACGCTCCAGAAGTCGACCTCCGGCAGCGCGCCCGCGGGCGGCGCGGCCTCGGCGTCGCGGTCGAGCGGCGCGAGGGCCTCGTCGGCGTCGGGCGGGGGATCGGCGGGGAGCATGCGGGTGCCGCGCGCGCGGCGGGCGCCCATTGGAACGCATGGCACGGCGCCGCGGTAGTCGGCGCTCGGTCGGGTAGGATCGCCGCGCACCACCGTCGGACCCATGCGCGCCATGCTCGAGACCGCCTTCCTGCCGTTCGTCCTCGCTTGTTCCACCGTGCCCGCGGCCCGCGTCGGCGTCGTCGACGCCGCGCAGGTGACCTCGCCCGAGGCGCACCTCGGTCGGCCGGTGGGGGCCGACTTCCAGCTCGTCGACTGGGACGAGGTGAGCTCGTACTTCCGGCGCCTCGACGCCGAGAGCGACGCCGTGCTCGTCGAGACCGTCGGGCAGACGACCGAGGGGCGTGACTTCCTGCTGGCGACGATCTCCGCGCCGGCGAACCTCGCGCGCCTCGACGAGTTGCGCGCCCACGCGCGCACGCTGGCCGACCCGCGCGGGCGCAGCTCGGAGGCGCTCGACGCGGCGCTGCGCGACGGCAAGGTGATCCTGTTCGTCTCGTGCTCGATGCACGCGACGGAGTGCGCCGGCACCTCGTTCGCGCTCGACTTCGCGTACCGGCTGGCGACCTCGGACGAGGAGCCCTGGCGCTCGGCGCGCGAGGAGTGCGTCGTCGTGCTGGCGCCCAGCCTCAACCCCGACGGCCTCGACCACGTGACGAGCTGGTACCGCGAGACGGTCGGCACGGCCTACGAGGCCACCGGGCTGACGAAGCTCTACCAGTACTACACGGGCCACGACAACAACCGCGACTGGTTCATGCTCACGCAGAACGAGACGCGCCTCGTCACGCGCGAGCTCTACTCGCGCTGGTTCCCGCAGGTGTACTGGGACGTGCACCAGCAGGGCTCGACGCGCGAGCGCCTGTTCGTGCCGCCCTTCCGCGATCCGCTCAACCCCAACCTCGACGCGGCCGTCATCGGCGGCATCGACGTGCTCGGCAGCCGCGCGCTGCTCGACCTGACGCGCGACGGCCTGACGGGCGTCTCCACCGGCGTCTCGTACGACATGTGGTGGAACGGCGGCAACCGCAACGTGCCGGTGCGTCACAACATCGTCGGTCTGCTCACCGAGGCGGCGTCGGCCAACCTCGCCTCGCCGATCTTCCTGCGGCCGTCGGAGCTCGCGCCGCCGCGCGGCCTCGACGGCTACGCGCCCTCGAACCGCTTCCCCGACCCGTGGCCGGGCGGCTGGTGGCGCCTGCGCGACATCGTCGACTACGAGCTGGGCTTCGCGCGCTCGCTGCTCGGCAGCCTGTCGCGCGAGCGCGCCTTCTGGCTGCGCAACGCGGCCGAGGTGTCGGAGCGCGTGACGTTCGCGGACGGCGCCGAGGCGCCGCGCGCGTGGGTGCTGCCGAGCGACAACCGCGACCCGGCCGCCGTGCGCCGCCTGGTCGACGTGCTGCTCGCCAGCGGCGTCGAGCTGCACCGCGCGGCCGCGCCGCTCGAGGCCGACGGCCGCACCTGGCCGGCCGGCTCGCTCGTGATCCGCCGCGACCAGCCCTACGGCGCGCACGTGAAGGACCTCTTCGAGGTGCAGCGCTACCCCGAGGGCGACGCGCCCTACGACGTGGCCGGCTGGACGCTGCCGTTCCTGCTCGGCGTCGCGCGCGTCGAGGTGCTCGCGCTCGGCGACGCGGAGCTCGAGCGCGTGCGCGACGTCGACGCGGCCACGGCCTCCTTCCACGGCGACCCGCGCGCCGCCGCGCGCCCCGAGCTCCTCTCGACGCACCACAGCGACGCGTGGAGCCCGGTGTACGCGGCGCTCGCGCGCGGCGAGCGCGTCGCGCTCGCGACGGACGGCGCCGACGCCGGCCTGCTCGGCCCGCCCGAGGCGTTCGAGGCGTTCGAGGCCGAGCACGCGACCGTGATCGAGGGCACGCGCCGCCTCGGCCTCTACTCGCCGTGGAGCGGCTCGATGGACGAGGGCTGGATGCGCTGGGTCTTCGACGCGCAGGGCGTGCCCTACGTGACGGTGCGCAACGAGATGCTGCGCGCCGGCGCGCTGGCCGACTTCCTCGACGTGCTCGTGATCCCCAGCGTCAGCGCCGGCGAGCTCGACCGCGGCCGCGCGCCGGGCACGGTGCAGCCCGAGTTCGCGGGCGGCCTCGACGCCGAGGGCGCCGTGGCGATCGAGGAGTTCGTGCGCGGCGGCGGGACGCTGGTGACGCTGGGCGCGTCGAGCGCGTGGGCCGTCGACCTGTTCGAGCTGCCGCTGGTCGACACGGCGCGCGGCAAGGACGCCGGCGAGTTCGCCTGCCCCGGCAGCGTCGTGCGCACGGTGCCCGAGGCGCACGCCTGCACGGCCGGCTTGCCCGCCTCGGTGGCGGCCTTCTTCTCGGACTCGAGCGCGTGGCGCGCGATGACGGAGGCGGAGCGCGAGGCGAGCGGCCGCGAGGGGCAGCCGGTGCCGGAGGTGTTGCTGCGCTACGCGCCGACGCGCGTGCTGCTGTCCGGGTGGATCCGCGCGCCGCAGGCGATCGAGGGTCACGCCGCGTGGGCGGTCGCGCGCCACGGCGCCGGCCGCGTGCACCTGTTCGGCTTCCGCCCGCAGTACCGCGGCTGGAGCCAGGCGACGTTCGGGCTCGTGCACCGCGCGGTGCTGCTGCGCCCGTGAGCCGCCCCCGACCCTTCGTCCTCGCGCCCTTGGTCCTCGCGCTCGTCGCGGCGTGCGCCGCGCCGCCGCGCGCGCCGCTCGTCGAGCCGCCGCCGGTCGAGCGCCACCTCGAGCACCGCGACCCGACGACGCGCGTGCTGCTGCACGCGTGGGACGTGCTCGAGTACGCCGACGGCCGTCAGGTGCTGCACGGCGTCGAACGTCGCTGGTACGCCGACGGCACGCCGCGCTCGGAGGCGCACTTCGCGCACGGCGCGCCGACCGGCGAGCTGCGGCGCTGGTACGCGAGCGGCCAGTTGCGCTCCGAGTCGAGCTTCGGCGCGGACGAGGTGCCCACGCCGATGCGCTTCTGGCACGAGAACGGCCGGCTCTCGGCCGAGGGCCGGGCGGTGCGCGGCCGGCGCGAGGGGCTGTGGAGCTTCTGGTACGAGGACGGCGCACTGCGCGAGCGCGGCGGCTACGTCGACGGCCAGCGCGAGGGCCTGTGGGAGCTCTACGCGCCCGGCGGCGCGCTCGAGGGGCGCGGCACCTACGAGCACGGCGCGCGCGTCGGCGCGTGGCAGCACGAGGGCGCGCAGCGCGCGCCGCGCGAGGAGTGAGCGCCGGCGCGGCCGACGGCGGGGCTCAGTACGCCTGCTTGTCGGGCAGCGCGCGCCAGGCCTCGAAGGCCGCCTGGGCCTCGCCGCGCAGCGCCTGCACGGTGGGCAACGCGCGCGCCGCGGGCGGCAGCGCGAGCTCGCGGTAGAGCAGCTCGTCGTCGAAGCCCGCCGCGGCCGCGTCGTGGCGCGTGCCCGCGAACGTCAGCCGCTCGAGGCGCGCCCAGTGGATGGCCGAGAGGCACATCGGACAGGGCTCGCACGACGAGTGGATCTCGCAGCCGGAGAGGTCGAACGTGCCGAGCTGCGCGCACGCGGCGCGGATGGCGACGACCTCGGCGTGCGCGGTCGGGTCGCACGCGCGCGTGACCTGGTTCTGGCCGACGGCGACGACCGCGCCGCCGCGCGTCACGACCGCGCCGAAGGGACCGCCGCCGTGACGGACGACGTTCTCGTGGGCGAGGCGCAGCGCCTCTCGCAGGGCGCTGAGGTCGGGCGTGGTCGACATGCGCGCATGATGGTGCACGCGATCTCGCGAGGGAAGCGTTGGCCCGCGGCGACCGACAGGGCACGATGCGGGCGTGAGCGAGCCGACCGTCACGATCGTGCAGGCCGAGAACCTCGCCTGGCTGCGGCGCCAGCCGGCCGAGCCGTACCAGCTCGTCTACGTCGACCCGCCCTTCAACACGGGCAGCACGCAGCGCCTGCAGCGCCGCCGCTCGACGCGCGACGAGGAGGGCACGCCGGGCTTCGGCGGCCGGCGCTACGCGACGACCTTGCTGGAGGAGCGCTCCTTCCCCGACCGCTTCGAGGACTACGTGACCTTCCTGCGCGAGCGCGTCGCCGCGTGCCTGCGCCTGCTGGCGCCCGACGCGAGCCTCTTCGTGCACGTCGACCCGCGCGAGTCGCACTACGTGAAGGTCATGCTCGACGAGCTGCTCGGCCGCGACTCCTTCATGAACGAGATCGTCTGGGCCTACGACTACGGCGGCCGCGCGCGCCGGCGCTGGTCCGCGAAGCACGACGTGATCCTCTGGTACGCCGTCGACCCGGGCAACTACCGCTACGACTACGACGCGATCGACCGCGTGCCCTACATGGCGCCGACCTTGGTCTCGCCCGAGAAGGCCGCGCGTGGCAAGACGCCGACGGACGTCTGGTGGAACACGATCGTGAGCCCGACGGGCAAGGAGCGCACGGGCTACCCGACGCAGAAGCCCCTCGCGATCCTCGAGCGCATCGTGCGCGTCCACTCGCGCCCCGGCGACCGCGTGCTCGACTTCTTCGCCGGCAGCGGCACGACCGGCGAGGCCGCCTGGCGCCTGGGGCGCTCGGCCGTGCTGGTCGACGAGAACCCCGAGGCGGTGAAGGTCATGCGCGCACGCCTGGCCGCGGCGCGGCCGAAGGTGCGCAGGTCGCGGGCGCGCTAGGGACCGGAAGGAAGTGGGGCGGTTCGGCCGGCGCGAAGGTGCGGCGCGATGAGGGTCGCGGGCGGCTGGCTTCCAGAAGGGGGGGGGAAGAAATGGAAGGGAAGGAAGATCGGTGAGGCGCGCGGGCCGTGCTCGCGTTCGGCGAGCTTCGCAGGCCGAAGCAGCACCCGAGGCAGGAGAAGGAACCCGGGCCAGCGAAGCCGGCTGGCCGGCGCGGCTTCGCTGCGTCTGCCGGAAAGCCGGCTTCGCCGGCCCGGCCGTCTCGATCTTCCCTCCTACTGGAAGCCAGCCGCCCGCGACTTCCTCGCGCCGCACCACCACACCTGCCGTCGCCGGCCCGTCTTGCTCCAACTTCCATCGGCCCGCCGTGCACCTCGCCGCACCCAGGTTCCTCCGCGCGCCTCACCGATCTTCCTTCCTTCCTCGATCTTCCCTCCTACTGGAAGCCAGCCGCCCGCGACTTCCCTCGCGCCGCACCACCACACCTGCCGTCGCCGGCCCGTCTTGCTCCAACTTCCATCGGCCCGCGGCGTGCACCTCGCCGCGCTCCAGGTTCCCTCCGCGCGCCTCACCGAACTTCCTCTCCTTCCATTTCTTCCCCTCCCTTCTGGAAGCCAGCCGCCCGCGACTTCCCTCGCGCCGCTCCGCCACGTCTGCCGTCTCCGGCCCGTCTCGCTCCGACTTCCATCGGCCCGCGGCGTGCACCTCGCCGCACTCCAGGTTCCCTCCGCGCGCCTCACCGATCTTCCTTCCCTTCCATTTCTTCCCCCCCTTCTGGAAGCCAGCTGCCCGCGACGCCCCTCGCGCCGCACCGCCACATCCGCCTCGGCGTCCCCCTCCTTCGGCCACCCACCGCGCCAGATCGCGCACCGCGCGCGCTAAGCTCTGCCGCGATGACCTCCGCGCCGAAGCTCCCGCGCCTGCCGCGCGACCCCGACGACGACTACGCCGCGCGCGCCGTCGACGCGCGCCTCGAGCTGCTGCGGACCACGACCGGCGCGCGGCTCGCGCACGTGGCCGGCGAGCGCGTGCCGCTCGCGGAGGCGCGCGGGAAGATCGAAGGACTGATCGGCTTCGCGCAGGTGCCGCTCGGCGTCGCCGGGCCGCTGCGCGTCGACACGAGCGTCGGCGCGCGCGAGGTCTACGTGCCCTTCGCGACGACCGAGGGCGCGATGGTCGCGGCCTACGCGCGCGGCATGCGGCTGCTGAACGCGGGCGGCGTGCGGGCGCGGGTGGTGCGCGAGCGGCTCACGCAGAACCCGATCCTCGTGTACCGCGACGCGCGCGCGGCGTGCGCGGCGGGGGAGACGGCGCGCGCGGCCTTCGCGGAGCTGCGCGAGCTCGTCGCGGGCACGACGCGCCACGGCGCGCTGGTCGCGCTCGAGAGCGACGTCATCGGGCGGCGCTTGCTGCTGTCGCTCGTCTTCACGACCGGCGACGCGATCGGCATCAACATGGCCGCGCGCGCGACCGAGCTGTGCTGCGCCGAGCTGGCGCGGCGCACGGTGCCGGAGGCCTGGTACGTGCACGGTCAGGACGTCGAGAAGCGCGCGAACGCGCGGGCGCTCGTCGAGGGCCGCGGCCGCAGCGTGGTGGTCGACGCGCGCGTGCCGCGCGAGACGCTGGCCGACCTCGCGCGCGTGACGCCCGAGCAGCTCGCGGCGATCTCCAAGACCTACGCGGTGGGCTTCGCCGCGCTGGGCACGCAGAACCACGCCGTGCAGGTCGCGAACGGCCTCGCGGCGATCTACCTCGCCTGCGGTCAGGACGCGGCCTACGTGACCGAGAGCGCCACGGGCCAGCTCGACCTCGAGGTCGACGCGGCCGGCGACCTCTACGCCGCGCTCACGCTGCCGTCGCTGCTCGTCGGCACGGTCGGCGGCGGCAGCGGGCAGGGCACGGCGCGCGAGTGCCTCGAGCTCCTGGGCTGCGCGGGCGCGGGGCACGCCAACACGTTCGCGGAGCTCGTCGGCGCGGCGTTGCTCGCGGGCGACCTGTCGCTGATGGCGGCCTTCTGCAGCCACGAGTTCGTCCAGGCCCACGAGACGCTGGGCCGTAACCGGCCGGAGGTGCGCGCGTGAGCAAGGGCGGCGGCAAGAAGAAGCGCGAGGCGCGCGCGGCGGGTGCGCCGGCGCCGGCCCCGACGGTCGCCGCGCCCGCGGGCCCCGGCTTCGACCCGCGCGCGGCGCTGCAGCGCTTCCTGCTGACCGGCGACGGCGGCCGGCGCGAGGCGTGGGTCTGGCTCGCGTGGACCGTGTTCTTCGCCTTCGTCGTGGCCGTGCTGTACCTCGGCTCGCGGCCGGGCGGCAGCGGGCCGGTCTTCGTCTACATGGAAGGGCGCGTCTACCTCGCGCTCGCGGGCCTGGTCGTGCTGGCCTGGGGGTGCCTGCACAGCCTGCGGAAGCGCCCGTTCCTGCAGCGCGGCCGCCTGCGCGCCTTCCTCGCGCTCTCGCTCGTCGTGGGCGTCTCGAACTTCCCGTTCCCGTACCCGTCGAGCCACGAGGGCAAGCCTTGCGACGTGGCGTTCCACCTGCCCGTCGAGGGCGAGTGGCGCGTGTTCTGGGGCGGCGAGACCAAGTCCGGCAACCGCTACGCGGGCTTCTACGCCGACCGCCGCTGGGCGCTCGGCCTCGTGCGCGAGGTCGACGGCGCGCGCCACGCCGGCGACGGCGAGCGCGTCGAGGACTGGTACGCCTGGGACCAGCCCGTGCTGGCGCCGGCGGCCGGGCGCGTGGTGGCGCTGCACGACGGCGAGCCCGACGGGGTGCCCGGGCGCCTCGAGCGCACCGCCGAGCCGCTGGGCAACCACCTGGTGCTCGAGGTCGCGCAGGGGCGCTACTGCTTCCTGGCGCACCTGAAGGCCGGCGGCTTCCGGGTGGCGGCGGGGGACGAGGTCGCGGTCGGCCAGCCGCTCGCGCGGGTGGGCTACTCGGGCCTCGCGCCGCTGGTGCCCGAGCCGCACCTCGCGCTCTGGCTGCAGGACACGGCGGTCCCGCTGGGCGGCGAGGGCGTGCCGTGGACCTTCCGGGACTACGTCGCGGACGGCCGGCCGGTCGAGCGCGGCGTGCCCGACGGGGGCGTGTCCGCGGACGGCGAGTTGCTCGGCGCGCGCGTGCGAAACGCGACCGCGGAGTGAATCCGAGGTCTCCCCGGCTTGACCTCCGGGGGGCTCGCTGTACGCTTTTTCGCTCGAAAAGCGTTCGCGGCCGGCCCCGCCGACCGTGGACTCTTCGCATTGGAGCCGCGCCCGGACGCCCCCCGGGGCCGCGCGTCCTCCCCACGCCCAACTCTTCCCTCCGCTCGCGGGTGAGCTCACGCCCGCGGTCCAGCCATGACCTCCGCCGTCAAGAACGAATCCCCGCGCAAGACCACCGGCAAGAAGGGGCTCCAGCAGCACCGCAACATCGGCATCATGGCCCACATCGATGCCGGCAAGACGACGGTCACCGAGCGCATCCTCTTCCTGACCCAGCGCATCCACAAGACGGGCGAGGTCCACGACGGCGCCGCCACGATGGACTACCTGGAGGAGGAGCAGAAGCGGGGCATCACCATCGCCTCGGCGGCCACGAGCTGCGAGTGGAACGGGCACTCGGTCAACATCATCGACACGCCCGGCCACGTGGACTTCACGGCCGAGGTGGAGCGCTCGCTGCGCGTGCTCGACGGCGCGATCGCGGTCTTCGACGCGGTGAGCGGCGTCGAGGCGCAGTCCGAGACCGTCTGGCGCCAGGCCGACCGCTACCGCGTCCCGCGCATCTGCTTCATCAACAAGATGGACCGCGTGGGCTCGGACTTCGCCGGCGCGGTCGACTCGATCGTGCAGCGCCTCGGCGCGAACCCTGTCCCGATCCACCTGCCGGTCGGCGCCGAGAAGGACTTCGAAGGCGTGATCGACCTGGTGCGCATGAAGTTCTACCGCTTCCTGGAGGAGGGCGAGGGCCGCACCTACGAGGAGCTCGAGATCCCGGAGCACATCTCCGACGAGGCGCAGCTCCACCGTCACGAGATGCTCGACAAGGTGGCCGAGTACAACGACCAGCTCCTCGACCTGTTCCTCGAGGACAAGGAGATCCCCGAGGACCTCGTCTACGAGGCGCTGCGCACGGGCACGCTGAAGATGGCGATCACCCCGGTGCTGGCCGGCTCCGCGCTCAAGCACAAGGGCGTGCGCTTCATGCTCGACGCCGTCGTCGACTTCCTGCCCAGCCCGCTGGACGTGCCGCCCGTCGAGGGCACCGACATCGACGACGAGTCGGTCAAGCTCCAGCGCAAGGCCGAGAACGACGAGCCGCTGTCCGTGATGGCGTTCAAGACGATCGCCGAGCAGACCGGCGACCTGACCTTCGTGCGCGTCTACTCGGGCGTGCTCGAGAAGGGCGCGCGCCTGCTGAACCCGCGCACGGGCAAGCACGAGCGCATCAGCCGCCTGATGAAGGTGCACGCCAACAAGCGCGAGATGATCGACTCGGCCCCGGCCGGCGAGATCGCGGCCGTGATCGGCCTCAAGAACACGATCACCGGCGACACGCTGTGCGACCCGGACAAGCCGATCGCGCTGGACAAGATCACCTTCCCCGACGCGGTGATCTCGGTCTCGGTGGAGCCCAAGTCGAGCAACGACCGCGACAAGCTCTCCGAGGTCATCGGCAAGATCATGCGCGAGGACCCGACCTTCAAGGCGCAGACCGTGGAGGCCACCGGGCAGCTCATCATCAGCGGCATGGGCGAGCTGCACCTCGAGGTGATCATCAACCGCCTCAAGAGCGAGTTCAAACTCGAGGTGCTCACCGGCCGCCCGAAGGTGGCCTACAAGCAGCGCCTCGAGCACAAGGTCGAGACCGAGGCCCGCTACGTGCGCCAGTCCGGCGGCCGCGGCCAGTTCGCCGTCGCCTGCGTGCGCTTCGAGCCGGTCGAGACCAAGGACAACAAGCTCGAGTTCGTCGACGAGGTCAAGGGCGGCTCGGTGCCGCGCGAGTACATCAACTGCGTCGCCGGCGGCCTCAAGGAGATGTTCGAGTCGGGCGGCCGCACGGGCTACCCGTTCGTCAACGTGCGCGCCGCGCTGTACGACGGCAAGGCCCACGACGTCGACTCGAGCGAGATGGCCTTCCACAACGCGGGCATGCTGGCCTTCCGCCAGGCGATGGAGAACAACATCGTGCTGCTCGAGCCCTACATGAAGGTCGAGGTGCGCGTGCCCGAGGAGTTCCTCGGCTCCGTCGTCGGCGACCTCAACTCGCGCCGCGGCGAGGTGAGCGAGGTCGACAGCCAGGGCGACCTGCGCGTCGTGCGCGCGCTCGTCCCGATCGCCGAGATGTTCGCCTACTCCTCGGCGCTGCGCGGCGCGACCCAGGGCCGCGGCTCGTACGCGATGGAGTTCTTCGAGTACCGCGACCTGCCGCGCAACATGCAGGCGAAGGTGCTCGCCGGCGAGGACAACTGAGCCTCCCACGGCTTCCCGCTCCAGCGGCCCCCGGCGCCCCGCGCGCCGGGGGCCGCTGCGCTGTGGAATCCGCCCCGCGCGGGGCGTACGCTTCCGGCGTGATGACGACCACCGCACGCAGACGCTGGGCGCGCGATCTCGAGTCCGAGATCGACGGCATCGCCTTCTCCGCCAAGGGCCCCATCCTCGTCCACGGCTACGACGCGCCGGCGGGCGGCATGTGGATCGACGAGGTGATCCCCGGCAAGCTCGGCGCGCTCGACCGCACGACGGGGGAGACGCTGTGGAGCTCGCCGTGCGAGGTCGGCTACGGCCGCGGCTTCGGCGCGGGCTTCGGCGAGGGCGACGACGTGATCGTGCTCGGCCCCAGCGCCGCCGGTCACCGCATCGTGCGCATGGAGACCGAGACCGGCAAGCTGCTCGGCGCCGAGAGCATCGAGCCCTTCGACGAGGCGCTCGTCTTCGGCGACCTGTGCATCTGCACGAGCGCGAGCAAGGTCTTCGCGGTCTCGACGCTGATGATGAGCGAGGCCTGGAGCTACAAGCGCGAGGGCCAGCGCTACCACTTCGCCGGCCGCATCGGCGACCGCGTGCTCGTCGTCTACAGCGACCGCGGCTCCTCGCTGAAGGGCGTGCTCGTGCTCGACGCGGTCAGCGGCGAGCCCGTCGCGCAGGCCCTCGCGCCGGTGCTGCCGGTGATCCACGGCATGGCCGTCGACGGCGAGCAGGCGACGCTGCTCACGGCCGACGTGCAGGCGGCGCTCGAGGGCGACCTCGCGGTGCGCTTCATGACCGACCTGGCCGGGCGCGAGGACTCGGGCGACGTGGTCGTCGACGGTCTGACGCTGCTGGGCCTGGGCCTCGACGGCGCGTCGCGGGCGCGGCCGCTGTGGTACGAGATCCTCTCGACCCAGACCGGCCAGGACCTGCCCGAGGTCAGCATCACCGCCGACAGCGGCAAGCTCTACGTCGTGCGCGGCGCCCTGCTCGAGGTGCGCGACCTCGTCAGCGGCCGCGACCTGGGCGGCTGGACCGTCCCGGGCCTCGACGAGCAGGTCGAGTGGCAGGTCTGCCAGGGCGCGGGGCTGTTGGCCGAGGAGCACCGGCTCTCGGTCTTCGAGTTGCCGGCTTGACCTCTCGCGCCGGCCGCGGACAATCTTCCCCCGCAATGGCCGCCGAACCCGAGACCGCCCCCGACGCCGCCCTCGACGAGGACGGCATCCCGATCCAGAAGTACCTCGCGCGGGTCCTGGTCGTCGTGCCCGAGCAGGGCTTCGGCGAGCAGGCCTACCGCTTCGCCCGCTCGTCGCTGGCCGGCATCCGCGTCGGCACGCGCGCCGTGTCGCGACAGTTCGACGAGATGGTCAAGGGTCGCTTGCAGGACGAGTTCCTCGTCGACGAGCACCTCGAGGGCCAGGACATGGCCGACTACGCCGGCGTGATCGTGTGCGGCGGCGAGAGCGACGAGCTCGCCACCGACGCCGAGGTGCGCCGCCTGGTGACCGCCGCCGCGGCCGCGGGCAAGCTCGTCGCCGCGTACGGCAACGGCCTCGCCGCGCTGGCGAACGCCGGCGTCGTGAAGGGCAAGCGCGTCACCGGCGCGCCCGAGTGCGAGGCCGACGCGCGCCGCGCGGGCGCCAAGTACACCGGCCGCCAGCTCGAGGAAGCGGGCAACGTGATCACCGCCCTCGACGAGAGCGCCGGGATGCGATTCGGCAAGGCCCTGGCGCAGGCCGTCGGCATCTGAGGTACAACCTTTCGGGGGGCGGCGCGCCCGATCCCCGGACTCCGCGGCGGTCCCACGAGGACCGCCCGGCCATCGACGACGCCCCACGAACCCGGCTCGCGCGCGAGCTGCGTCGGAGGGGTCAGCACCATTCGCCGCGCGGAGGGACGAGCGAGCCCCGAGCGCAGGAACGCGCGGAGACCTCCGCGCGAACAACCGAGGCTCCGGCCACGCGCCGGAGGATGAGACCGTGACGACACTTCCGATCCTGGAGACCCTGGCCCGCGAGTTCAAGACGAGCGTCGAGAACGTGCGAGCCGCGCTCGAGATGATCGACGCGGGTCTGACCGCCCCCTTCATCGGCCGTTACCGCCGGGCGCAGGTCGGCGCGCTCTCCGAGAGCCTGATCCGCCGGCTCGACCGCAACCGGCAGCAGCTCGAGGAGCTCGAGCGCCGCAAGGGCACCATCCTGCGACTCCTGGAGAAGGAGCCGGACGTGCCCGAAGGCGTGCTCGCGCAGATCCGCGACTGCACCGACCGCTTCGAGGTCGAGGACCTGTTCCTGCCGCACCGCCGCCCCGAGCCCGAGGTGCAACTCGCGCTCGACCGCGGCCTCGGCGCGCTGGCCGACCTGATCGTCAAGCCGCTGCCGAAGGAGGAGCGCGTCGGGGACGACGCCGAAGGGGACGAGGACGCCGACGACGCGGACGACGACGCCCCGCACGCGGCGGCGGCGCCCGCGCACGAGGAGCCCGCGCACGAGGCGCCCGCGGCGGACGTCGCGGCCGAGCTCGCGGCCGCCGAGGCCGAGCACGCCGCCGAGCCGGACGCCGGCGCCGAGGCCCCCTCGCACGACGAGGGCGGCGACGCGCCCGCCGAGCCGGCGCCCGAGGCTCACGCGCCGAAGGCCCACGAGCCCAGCGAGGCCGAGGCCGCGCAGACCATCCTGACGCCCGAGCTCGCGCGCCTGTGCGCCGAGTTCGTCTCGCCCGACAAGGGCGTGCACAACGAGAGCGAAGCGCTCGCCGGCGCGATGCGCATCCTGTCCGACCGCCTGGGCCGCAGCGCGCGCCTGCGCGGTCAGCTCCGGCGCATGCTGCGCAAGCACGGCCTGCTCGGCGTGCGCGCGCTGGTCGACGAGAAGAAGGCCGGCCGCCACAAGGGCCTGCTGCGCATCTCGCAGCCGCTGCGTCAGATCCAGGGCAACCGCCTGCTCGCGCTGCGTCAGGCGCAGAAGGAGCGCGTGCTCACCACGCGCATCACCGTCGACACCGAGCAGGCCATGCAGAAGGTCGTGGCCGGGCTCGGCAAGCACCTCCAGCCCGCGGTGCAAGGCGTCGTGCGCGAGGTCTGCCGCCGCGCGCTCGAACGGCGCCTGCTGCCGATGATCGAGGAGGACATCCGCCTCGAGCTGAAGGAGCGCGCCGACGCCGAGGCGCTGCGCTTCCTGTCGCAACACCTGCGCCAGTTGCTGCTCACGCCGGTGCTCGCGCGCCGCGGCGCGGTGGTGGGCGTCGACGTCAACGCCAAGGGCGACTGGATCCTGTGCGCCGTCGGCCGCGACGGCGAGGTGATCACGCCCGAGGAGCTGCGCATCGAGGTGGGCGACAAGGACGCCGCCGCGCTGGGCGCCGAGCTCGCCGCGGCCCTCGGGGACAAAGGCATCGACGCCGCCGCGGTCTCGAGCAGCAAGCAGAGCCGCGCGATCCTCGGCAAGCTGCGTCAGGCGTTCGCCGCCAGCGGCCTGGGCGTGTTCCCGTTCCTCGTGGTGGAGGCGGGGCTCTCGAGCTACGCCAACTCCGAGCAGGCGCGCAAGGAGCTCGCCGAGCTCAGCATCAGCCAGCGCATGGCGGTCAGCCTCGCGCGGCGCCTGCAGGACCCGCTCGAGGAGCTGCTCAAGATCGACCCGCGGCACCTGTCGCTGGGTTCCGAGCAGGGCCTGGTGAGCAAGGCCAACGTGCGCCGCTGCTTCATCGAGACGATCGAGTCGAGCGTGGCGCACATCGGCTGCGACGTGAACCGCGCGCCGGCGCACGTGCTGGCGGCGCTGCCCGGCCTCGACGCCGCGGCGGCCAAGCGCATCCTCGAGTACCGCGCGAACAAGCACGTGGAGAGCCGCGACGAGCTGCGCGACGAGGGCGTGCTGAGCGAGGCCGAGTGGACCAGCGCCATCGGCTTCCTGCGCGTCTACGGCTCGCCCGAGCCGCTCGACCGCTCGAACCTGCACCCCGAGCAGTACGTGCTCGCGCGGCGCCTGATCGAGGCGGTGGGCAGCACGATCGACGAGGGCCTCGGCCGTCCGGGCATCACCAAGGGCCTCAAGCGCGAGGACTTCGAGGTGGACGAGGACACGTGGCGCGACATGATGCGCGAGCTGGCCCACCCGGGCCGCGACCCGCGCCTGCGCCTGTTCGTGCCCGAGCTGCTGCCCGCCGACAGCGACCGCGCGCGCCTGACGAAGGACCGCGTGGTCGAGGGCCAGGTCTCGAACGTCACCAGCTTCGGCGCCTTCGTGGACGTCGGCCTGGACCAGGACGCGATGATCCACATCAGCGAGATCTCCAGCCACTACGTGCGCGACGCCCGCGAGCTGCTGAGCATCGGTCAGCTCGTGCGCGCCCGCATCCTGGAGGGCTCGGGTCAGCGCGTGACGCTGTCGCTGAAGAACGTGCCGCGCGACCAGCGCGAGCGCCCGAGCCGCGGCCCGCGCCAGGGCGGCGGCGGTCGCGGCGGTCACCGCGGCGGTGGCGGCGGCGGCGGACGCGGCCCGCGTCAGCGCGACGAGCGCCCGAAGACGAACCTGAACCTGCGCGCCGCGCAGTCGCGCCGCGACGGCCTGGGCGGCACGGGCGGCGGCGGCGGGGGTCGCGGCGGCGGCGGCGCGCGGTGGGCGGGCGGCCGGGTGGCGGCGGCGGCGGCCGCGGCGGCCCGCGTCGCGATCGCCGCGGGGACGAGGAGCGCTTCGAGCGCGCCGACCTCGAGCGCCTGAACCAGGAGTCCAAGAAGGCCTCCAGCAACCCCTTCGCTCAGTTCTTCAAGAGCGACGAGTGACGGCAGGGAGGCCGCGGCCTCCAGCGAACGCGCGCGGGGCGCCACCGAGGGATCTCGGCGGCGCCCCGCGGCGTTCGTGGACGGCGTCGACTACTGGATCGGCCGCCGGCGCGCGTTCTCGAGCGCGGCCTGCAGCACCTCGTCGGTCAGCGCGTTGCCGAGCAGCGACTCGGGCGCGGGCGCCGGCGGCTCCACCTCGGCGCGCTGCTCCACGAGCGACGGCACGGAGTCGAGCGCGTCGAGCAGGCTGAGCCCTTCGAGCACCGGGTCGACCTCGCCGCGCGCGTCCTCGGGGTCGGGCGGCGCGCCCCAGTCGAACTGCGACGGGTCGATGCGCGGTTCGCCGTCGTTCGTCTCCTCGAGCGTGACCTCGACCTCGAGGTCCTCGTCGCTGGGCGGCTCGGGCAGGATCGCCTCGTCGCACAGCGGCATCAGCTCGGCGTCGTGCGGCGCCGCGTCCGCGCCCTCCATCGCCAGCAGGTCGAGCTGCTCGCGCGCGGCGCGCACCGACGTGTTGAGCTCGTCGAGCAGGTTGCCGAGGTCGGCGCGGTGGCTGTTCAGGCGCGCGTCGAGGCGCTCGCCGAGCTGGTCCATGCTCGCCGCGAGGCGGTACGTCGCGTCGATCTGCATGCCCGCGGCCTGCACCGCGGACTGGTCCTGCGCGAGCCGCAGCAGCGCCTTGTTGGCCTCCTGCAGCGAGGTGACCTCGAGGTGCACGCGGCCGATGCGCGTGCGCACGCTCGCGACCGCGAGCTCCATGTCCTGCACGGAGCCCAGCGCGTTCTCGACCGCGGCCCAACGCCGCGAGAGCCGCGCGAGCTGCCAGCCGAGCAGCGTCAGCGCGAACCCGGCCAGGCCCGCGAGCAGGAAGTCACCCGCCGCGAGGCCGCCGCGTTCGAGCTTGAGCGTCCACCACTCCGCGCGCGGTCCGAGCTCGGCCGCGCGCGTCATGCCGACGGACACGCCCAGCGTCGCCAGGCTGGCGAGGAACATCCCGCCGACCCACAGCACGCCGCCGCGCTCCGGCCGCGCCGTCTGCCGTTCGACTCCCTCCGCTCCTTCCACGACCTTCTCGCTCGTCATCGATCGCAAGCCCCGCTGGTACACCTCTCATGGCCCGGGACGACGTCCCGGTGCGACCGCGGGTGGGGACCCCCCCCGGGCCCCGACGGTCACGTCCCGCCGTTCGGACGCCGCGGGGGGCGCTCTTGAGCGAATCGGGCGCTCTTCGCGCCGGCGCGCGCCGCGCCGCGCCCCGGCGGCCCTGGGCGCCCCGTCGCCGAGCCGCTACAGTCGGGTCCCCGCCTGCCCGAAGGAGGAGTGCCCATGTCCCAGACCCGTACGATCAGCGGCGTCCCCGTGGCCCCCGGCCTCGCCATGGCGCCCGTCCACGTGGTGCGCGCGGCGCCCGAGGTGATCCCCACCTGGTCGCTGCGCGGCGACGAGGTCGAGCGCGAGGTGGAGCGCCTGGAGGCCTCGCTCGCGCGCGTCAGCCACCAGCTCGACGAGCAGCGCCGCCTGGTGGCCGAGGGCGTCTCGCGCCAGGAGGCGGAGATCTTCTCGGTGCACCGCATGATCCTGCAGGACCCCGGGGCGCTGAAGCGCGTGACCGCGCGCATCCGCGAGGAGCGCCTCAACGCGGAGGCCTGCGTCGAGCACCTCATCCGTCACCTCGAGTCGACGATGAGCAAGCTCGAGGGCAACAGCGTGCGCAACTACGGCGCCGACATCTCCGACCCCTGGCGGCTCGTCGTGCGCGACCTGATGCAGCGCGACTTCGACGCGATCTCGTCGAGCGGCGACACGGTCGTGCTCGCGGCCGAGGAGCTGACGCCCTACGTCGTGACGTGCCTCGACCGCAGCCGCGTGCAGGCCATCGTCACCGAGCGCGGCGGGCGCTTCTCGCACGGCGCGGTGCTGGCGCGCTCGTTCGGCTTCCCGACGGTGGTCGAGATCCCGAACCTCCTGTCGCGCCTCGAGCAGGGCATGCGCATGATCGTCGACGGCGACGCCGGCACGATCCAGCTCGACCCGGACCAGGCCGCGGTCGACCTGTTCCTCACGCGCCACGCGCGACACCAGGCCAAGCGCGAGGTGCTCGAGCAGCACGCCGGTCTGCCGGCGGTCACGCCCGACGGACACCGCCTGCTCGTGCAGGTGAACATCGAGAGCACGCGCGACCTCGAGGTGGGGGACTTCGAGCCCGACCACACCGACGGCGTGGGCCTGCTGCGCACCGAGTTCCTGTACATGGAGCGCACGCAGTTCCCGTCGGAAGAGGAGCAGTACCGCCTCTACCGCCGCGTCGTCGAGCACTTCGAAGGCCGGCCGGTGACGTTGCGCACGCTCGACATCGGCGGCGACAAGCAGCTCCCGTACTTCAAGACGCCGAAGGAAGTGAACCCCGCGCTCGGCTGGCGCGGCCTGCGCGTCAGCTTGCAGTGGGAGGACCTGCTGCGCATCCAGCTGCGCGCCGCGTTGCGCGCGAGCGGTCACGGGCCGGTGCAGCTCCTGCTGCCGATGGTCACGGCCGTGGAGGAGGTGCGGCGCGTGCACCAGATCTTCCGCGAGGTGCGCTCCCAGCTCGCCGAGCAGGGCTACCGCGTCGCGGACGACGTCCCCGCCGGGATCATGGTCGAGGTGCCGGCCGCGCTGCTGACGCTGCCGCAGATCCTCGAGGAGGTCGACTTCGTCAGCGTGGGCACGAACGACCTCGTGCAGTACCTCCTGGCCGCCGACCGCGACAACCCGTGGGTGGCCAAGCTCTACGACCCGTACCACCCGGCGGTCCTGTGGGCCTTGCGCTGGGTCGCGGATGCCGCGCGGGCGGCCGGAAAACCGTGCTCGGTGTGCGGCGAGGTGGGCGGCGACTACGCGACCGCGCTGATGCTGCTCGGCATGGGCTACACCTCGGTCTCGATGGGCCCCAACTTCCTCTCGACGGTGCGCTATGCCGTGCGCACGACGCCGTTTACGGAGGCCGTGGCGCTGGCCGAGGAGGCCTCCGGGCTGGGCTCGGGGCGCGAGGTGCGGCGGCTCCTGGAGGACTTCCGCGTGCGGCTGCACGCCCGCCAGACGGGCGCCGCGGGCTCCGCCGCAGGATCCGGGCCCAGCAAGGGCTCGCAATCCGCCTAGGAAGTTTGTATCCGTAGGGTCGCCGGGCGCTTCCGCAGCCCCGGTCTCCGGGGGTGATTCCCCGGAGAAGTCGCAAGATAAGAAGACCCAATTCGGGATTCGGCTTGGTAGACTGGCCGCGGAGAGGAGGAGGAGGAGAGTGCGCGGATCCAGATGGGGCGGTGACCAATCCGATCGCCCTCGCCGAGGGCGTTGGTCTCTCGGCGAGATTGCACGGCTCAAGGAGCTGTATGGTCTCAAGGACAACGAGACCATCGCCAAGGAGCTCGGCCGCCCCGTGTCCAGTGTGCGGCGTATGGCGCGCACGCTGTTCCCCGGTGAGATCCACACCGGGCCCTGGACCGACGACGAGGTCCAGAACCTCAAGCGCTACATCGGTGTCGCTACCGACGACATCATCGCTCGCATCCTCGGGCGCTCGATCGCGGACGTGCAGGCTCAGATCAAAGATCTGGGCCGCGTTCATGTAGAGCAGGAGTGGTCGCAGCAGGAGATCGCGGAGCTCAAGCGTCTGTACGGCACGCGCGTCGACGACGACATCGCGCGCATCTTCGGCCGCAAGACCGAGGACGTCAGCGCCAAGGCCGCCGAGCTCTGCCTCGCGAAGGACAAGGCCTTCGTGCGCAAGCTCGCCGGCGCGGCTGCGACGCCGATGCCGCGCTGGACCGCCGACGAGATCAAGCTGCTCGAGGAGCTCTACCCGGCGCACTCCAACCTCGACATCGCGAAGCAGCTCGAGCGCTCGGTGAAGAGCGTGGTCTCGAAGGCCCACAACCTCGGCCTGAAGAAGGACCGCGATCGCCTCGCCGAGATGGGCCGCCAGAACGTCTCGCTGCGCTACGGCCGGCGCGCGGACGGCACCAAGGACCCCGACGTGATCGAGCCGCCGCGCGGCTCCCAGTCCACGGGGACCTCGGCCGCCTCGGGAGGACCTCCTTCCTCCTCCCCCGGGGCGGCCGGGTCCCCGCACCGCCCCGCGCCCGAGGCGCAGGACGACGACGGCTCGCAGGACGAGCCGCCGCGCACGCACCACGCGGGCGAGTGAGCGCGCCGCGCGCGAGGCGCTAGGCGCGTCGCCCCCGCGCAGGCCGAGCGGGCGTCCCGCGCGCCGCGCCGCACCTCACCGCCGAGGCTGCACCTCCTCGCCGAGGCCGCATCATCCTCGCCGAGGCCGCATCATCCCCGCTGGGGCAGCGTCATCCCCGCTGGGGCTGCGTCATCCCCGCTGGGGCAGGGCGAGCTTCATGCAGAACACCGAGCCGCCGCTCTTGCGGAACTCGGACGTCTCCACCTCGACGGGCTCGAGGTCCGCGGCCCGCAGCGCGCGCACCACCTCCTCCGCGCCGCGCTGCAGCACCACGCGGCGGCCGTCGGGCGACCATGCGTTGCAGGCGAAGCCCCGGCGCGCGGCCTCCTCGTCGACCGCGATGGCGCGCGGCACGAGCCGCTCCACCAGCGCGCGCCCGGCCGCGTCGAACGCCGGCGGATACCACAGGCACGCGTCCTTGGCGACGAGCGCCAGGCACGTGTCGAGGTGGTAGAAGTCGGGGTCGGCGAGCCGCAGCCGCACGACGGGGAGCGCGTAGCGCGCCGCGAGCTCCTCCCACGCGGACGCCTCGGTGCGCGGACCGACGCCGCCCCACAGCAAGCGCCGCCGCGGGTGCCAGAGCCCGTCACCGGTGCCCTCGAAGCGCGCCGCGGCGCCCGTGAGCGGCGCGACGCGCCACCCGCGCGCCTCCGCGAACGCCGCGAGGTGCGCCACCTCGCCGGCGCGCTGCGCGCTCGCCATGCGGCTCGGCACCCACTCGTCGACGCCGCCGGTGACCTCGCGCGGCACGGGCAATCCGGGGTTCGCGCAGAACACGAGGTCGGGGTGCCCGTCGAGCGGCGGCAGCACGTCGACCGCGACGCCGAGCCGCTCGAACGCCTCGCGCAGCGCCGCCCACTCCGCGCGCGCCGCCGCGCGGTCGACCTCGTTCAGCTCGCCGCCCGCCGCCCGCATGTGCGGGTTGATCGCGTACTCCACGGTGAAGTCGCGCGGGTCCGCCATCCACGCCGCGTCGAACGGCGGCAGCGTCGGCAGGTCGGCGAGGGCGAAGTCGAGCTCGGTGACGTCGTCGTAGCAGCGCATGCCGGCAGCCTAGCGCGGCGCTCGGAGCCCCGCGATGCGCAGTACGTCGGGCACGGGGCCCGTGGCCGCCCACTCGACCTCTCGAGCCTCGGTGTGCGTGCCGTCGTCGCGCGCGACCGAGACGCGGTAGGAGCCCGGCGGCATCACGAGCTCGAGCCGGCCCGCCGCGTCCGCGGTGAAGCGGTCGAACGAGCCGGTGGCGTCGGCGCAGTAGATCGAGGCGTGGCGCTCCGCCAGCGGCGAGCCGTCGGCGTCGTCGAGCAGGGTCAGCGTCCCACGCTGCAGCGCGTACTCGACCTCGAGCGCGGCTTCGTCCCCGGCGACGCGCAGCTCGCGCCCGCTGTCCCAACGCCAGCCCTTGGCGAGGAAGACGCGGTAGTCGCCCGACACCACCGCCGGGAAGTGCGCCACGCCCGCGGCGTCGGTCGTCGCGGTGCCGAACACGCGCGGGCCGTCCAGCGCTTTCAGCTCGACGAGCACGCCCATCGACGGTCGGCCGTCGCCGCGTACCGTCACGCGCGCGCTGCCCGGCCAACGCTCGCGCAGGTCGAGCACGGGTTCGTTCCACGCGTCGGCCACGAGCTCGAGCGCGCCGAGATCGAGGTCGAACCCCGGCCCCAGCGCGCCGCGCCGCCCGCGCGGCCCGGGCGCGGAGCGCAGGCGCAAGCGCAGCTCGCCGGCGTGGAACGGCCCGCCTGTGAAGGTGCCCTCGGCGTCGAGCGTGAGCGGGAGCAGCCCCGGCACGACCGTCGGCCACCAAGGCGAGGGCGTGTCGGACGTGGCCTGCAGGGCCAGTGCCGCGAGCGGCGCGTCCGGCGGCACGAGCAGGCGCCCGCGCACCATCGCCGCGCCGCGCGCGACCAGCTCGACGTCGGTCACCTCCTCCGCGACACGCAGCGGATCGACGCGCGCCTCGAGCCACTCGCCGACCTTCGCGACGAGCGCGTAGTCGCCGGCCGGCACGCGCTCGAAGGCGAAGGCGCCGGCGGCGTCGGTCGTCGCCTCGTACACGAAGGCCGCGGGCGTCTCCTCGGGCGGCGTCGGCTCCCCGGGCGGGCGCGTGACGCGGATGTGGCGGTGCGCCATCGTCGCGAGCGGCGGGCTGCCGGGAGGCAGCAGGTAGACCGTCTGGTCCGCGAGCGGCAGGTCGTCGAGCGCGAGCCGCAGGCGCCCGCTCACGCGCAGCGCCGGCGCGAGGCGGGCCACGACGGCGCGCGTCTCGCCCGGCGCGAGGTCGGTGAGCGCGAGCTCCGCGTCGCAGTGGTCGGGCGCGTGCACGAACAGGCGCACGGGCGCGGCGGCGAGCACGTAGACCGCCCCGGGCGGCGCATCGGCGTCCATGGCGCGTAGGGGGTGTCGCGACATGGGCCGACCTGCCAGGTCGAGCTCGACCTCGAGCACGTACGGCTCCAGGGCCGCGCCCGTGGCCGCGTCGAGCACGGTCAGCGCGATCGCGCTACTCCCGCGCAGCTTCGCGTTCACGCGCGCGCCCGGCTCCACGCCCTCCTCGGCCCAGGTCTCGAAGCGCGGGTCGTCGACGCGTGCGGACCAGGGACCCGGTCGCACGTCCTCGAACAAGAAGCCGCGGTCCTCGGAGCTCCACGGTGCGCGCAGCTCCTCGCCGTCGGCGTGCACGAGTCGCGCGCCCTCCACCGTCCATGCGAGCGCGTCCAGCGGTCGCGTACTGAGACAGAGCAGCACGCGGCGCGAGACGTCCGGGCCCGTGTAGCGCAGCGTCGTCTCGACGACCTCGCCGGCGCGGACGTCCACGAGGGGACCGTCGAACTGCGGGACGAGCGCGCTCGCCGCGCTCACTCGCGCGGGGCCGGAGGGGACGCCGCCGATGCGGTAACGGCCCTCACCGTCCACGCCCTCCGCCCAAATCCAGACCAGGCTGCGACCGTGGTCGGGCTCCGCTGCGGGCGCGTCGCTCGACAGGTACACGGACCACGGAATGCCGCGTGTCGGCTCTCCGTCCGCGTCGACCACGCTCACGAGCACGATGCCCTCTTCTTCGAGCGTGATCGTGCCCACGTCGACGCGCGCGCCCCGCAGCAGCTCCTCCCAGCGCCATGCGGCCCGCGCGAAGCCGGCGAGGCGCGCCTCGAGCAGGAACTGCCACGCGCGCGGCGGGTCGCAACGCACGACGAAGTGCCCGTCCGCGTCGCTGAGCACCGGCGCCGGCGGCTGCCAGTCGCGCGCCGCGCCGAACTCCCGCGCGCGCTGCGTGTCGACGTTCCACTGGCCGAGCTCGACCTCCACGCCGCGCGCCGGCGCACCGCCGGGCAGCAGGAAGCGGCCGACGACCTCCGCCAGGCCGTCCGGCGTGGTCGTGGTCTCGGCGACCGCCTCCACGGGAGCGTCGACGAGCTCGGCGCGCGGCGCCTGCCCGAGGTCCACGCCCGGCGCGAGCTCGCTCGCGTGCTCGTCGACGGGCGTCGTCTGCGCGGCGGCGGGCGCGAGCTCCTCGCGCGTCGCGTCTCCCGGGGATCGCAACGCCAACCAGGCAAGCACCGCCGCCGCCGCGAGCGCGACTACGCCCAATGCGCCACGCGCCCTCACTGCGGCACCGCCAGCCGCACCACGTCCGGCACGGGCCCACCAGCGGTCCACTCGAGCGGCGTGCCCTGCAGGTCGCTGAGGACGCGCAGCACCTCGTAGCGGCCCATCGGCAGCGTGAGCTGCAGGCGGCCCTCGGCGTCGGTCTCGAACGTGAAGACGTGGCGGCCGGGCTGCGCGCAGAGCGCGACGCGGCGGCGTCCGAGCGGCGCGCCCGTCGCGGCGTCGAGCAGCGTCAACGCGCCGGGGCTCGGGTGATAGTCGAGCGCGTGCGGTGCGGTCGCGCCCGCGCGCACGGTGGCGACCTCCTCGCTGCACCAGATCCAGCCCTCGGCGTTCGAGCGCACGAAGAGCAGGTAGTCGCCCTGCGGCAGACCGAGGACGCGTGCGAGGCCGTCCGCGTCGGTCGTCGCGTCGGACACCGCGCGGCCCTGCGCGCGGCTCCAGGCCTCGACCGTCACGCCGCCGGCGGGCAGCGCGCCGGCGCGCACGCGCACCTCCAGCGCGCCGGGCCACTCGGCCGTCGCGTCGAGCTCGGCCTCGCTCACGGCGCACGCGTCGAGCGTGACCCGGCCGATCGGGAGCGGCTCGACCTGCGGCACGAAGAACTCGTCGGGGTCGCGCAGGCCTGCCGCGCGCGGCGCGAGCCCGACCTCGAGCTCGCCCGCGGGGACGAGCCCGCTGTCGAAGCGGCCTGCGGCGTCGAGCGTCGCCTCGATCGGCCACGTGAAGCGCGCGCTCGGCAGCGCGCCGGCGCGCGGTGTCAGCACGAGCCGGAAGCTCGCCGGGTCGGCGCCGTCGGGCGCGCGCACGCGGCCCCGCCAGCGCGCCTGCGCGCGCGCGACGAGGTGTTGCGCAGCGGGCTCCGCGTCCGTCGCCTCAAGGCGCACGTCGAGGCCCGCATCGGTCCAGCCGTCGGCGACGCCGTAGAGCAGGTAGGCGCCCGGCGGGACGCCCGCGAACGCGAAGCGACCGGCCTCGTCGGACTCGACCTCGAGCACGAACTCCGGCGCCTCCGGCATCTGCGAGCTGAAGGTGCCCGCCGGCAGCGGCAGGTGGCGCACGTCGTGATCGCGCGGCAGCAGCAGCACGCGCGCGCGTGCGATCGGCGCGTCCTCGACGCAGCTCGTGAACGTGCCCGCGAGCGTCACGCCGCGCTCGAGCTCGACGCGCACGCGGCGCGACTCGTACGCGACGAGGTCGGGCAGCGGCACCTCGCGCGTCGCGTGCCCCGGCGCGCTCACGATCAGGGTCTGCGGCAGCACGAGCAGCCCTTCGTACACGTGTCCGGCGGGCGGCGCTGCGTCGAGGGCCTTGACCTCGAAGGTGTCGGGGTACGAGTTCGTGCCCTCGAGCCGCACGCGCAGCGCGTACGCGGGCACCGGCGCGCCGCTCGCGGCGTCGACGACCTCGAGCGCCGCCGAGCACGGACCGCGCAGGCGCGCGCGCACGGTCCGCCCGGGCTCGACGTCGTCCTGGGTCCACAGCGCGAAGCGCGGGTCCTCGATCTCGACCGTGTAGCGGCCCGGCTCGACGTCGTCGAAGACCGAACGCTGCGACGTCGTCGCGAGGGGATCGGCGCGCGCGAGCTCGACCCCGTCGCGCAGCAGGCGGATGGACGCGACGTCGTAGCCCTGCGTGTAGTACGGCCGCGAGGACGTGCTGACGACGATGCGCCGCCCGCCGTCCGGTCCGTCGTAGCGCAGGTCGACCTCCGTGGGCGCGTCGGCGCGCGTCGTGACGCGCGGGCCCTCCACGAAGCCGGCGAGGCCCGACTGCGCCGTGAGCTGCACGCGCCCCACGGGCAGCCCCGCGAGCCGGAAGCGGCCGTCGGGCTCGGGCGTGTACGTGAACGCGCGCGGCTGGTCGAGGCCGTCGAGCTCGGTCTTCGTCAGCGCGTCGCCGTAGACGACCCAGCCCGTGGGGGAGCGCGGCGCGCCCGCGCCGTCGACGAGGCGCACGAGCACCACGCCCTCGGGCGCGAGCGGCACGTCGCCCACGTCGGTCACCTCGCCGCGCGGCAGCGAGGACCAGCGCCAGCTCGCGCGGCCGTAGCCGGCGAGCTCGCCGGCGAGCGTGAACTGGAACGCGCGCGGCGGGTCGAGCGCGATCGCGAAGCGCCCCTCGGCGTCGCTCGTCGCCGGCGCGGGGTCCTGCCAGTCCGCGGGCACGCCGTGCTTGCGCACCAGGTCGTCGTTCGACGGCCAGCCGTGCAGTGTCGCGACCACGCCCGCCGCGGGCGCGCCGCCGGGCAGCAGGAAGCGGCCGCGCACCTCGGCGAGCTTCGGCGCCTCCGCGTCGCGCGGAGTCGGCGGCGCGGGAGCGGCGAGCGCGCTGCGTGCCGAGCCCTCGTTCGCGTCGTCGTGCGCGTCGACCGCGAGCTGCGGCGCGTCGTCGCGCGGCGCGGCGGTGAGCTCACCGCTCGACGTCGCTTCGCGCTCGACGCGTGCGTCGCGCCCCGCGAGACCCGCGCGCTCGGGCTCCGCCGCGCGGCGCGGCCACTGCATCCAGACGACGACGATCAGCACCACCAGCGCGGCGGCGGTCGCGAGCTTCCTCATGCGGCCTCCCGTGGACTGCGAGTCACGCGTCCAGGCTAGCAACGTCGACGCCCCGGCGCGCGACTCGCGCGCTCAGGGCAGGCGCACGACCGCGGGCAGGGCTCCGCCGGCGGTCCAGCGCACGGGCTGGGCGCGCGCCGCGTCGTGGGTCGCGCCCGCGCAGAAGGCGTAGGCCCCGAGCGGCAGCTCGAGCTCGAGCCGGCCCTCGGCGTCGGTCGTGACCACGCGCTGCTGCACCGCGGGCGGCGCCGTGATCGTGACCGCCTCGTTCGCGCGCGCGTGGCCGCCGAGGTCCATCACCTCCACGACGTGCTTGCGCGGCGCGCAGACGATGCTCAGCGACTGCGCCTCGTTCCAGCGCACCGTCACGGTGAGGCGCGGGTCGTACGTCCACTCCGAGCGCAGGCGCAGCGCGTAGGTGCCGGGGTCCACGCCGGCGAGGGCCGCCGCTCCGTCGTCGCCGGTCGTCGCGCCCGCGACGACGCGCGCGCCCTCGAGCGCCCAGAGCTGCACGGTCACGCCCGGCAGCGGGCGCTCGCCGTCGCGCACGCGCACGCTGACGAGGCCCGGCCAGCCGCGGCGCGCGTCGGCGTCGCGCTCGAGCACGGCATCGGCGGTGAGCACCACCTGCGGCAGCTCGCACAGCGTCAGGCTGCGCTGCGCTTGCGTCGTGCCGAGGTGCGCGCCTGGGTCGTCGGTCACGAGGCGCACCTCGCACGGGCCGTGCGGCAGGTCGACGCCCTCGAAGTGCCCCTCCGCGTCGGGCACGAGCCACGCGCCGCGCTCGCGATCCAGCGTCCTGCCGCGCGCGCCGCTCGCGGGCGCGACGGCGAGCCGCAGCCCCGCGTAGTCGACGCCCTCGGGCACGAGCAGCCGCCCGCGCCAGCCGGCGAGGCCGCGCACGACGAGCTCGAGGTCGTCGCGCTCGTCGCCGGCCTGCAGCACGAGCGGCCCGAGCGTCGCGTCGCCGTAGGCGCCCGCCTCGCCGCGCAGCTCGTAGGTCCCGGGGCCGAGCTCGTCGAGCGCGAAGCGCCCGTCGGCGTCGGTGCGCGTCTCCGCGCTCGCGTCGAAGTGCAGCCGTCCGTCCGGGCCGATCAGGTAGAGCTGCGAGGTCTCGAGCGAGTGACGCTCTCCCGTGAAGACGAGGCGCACGCGCGCGTCCGCGACCGGCGAGCCGTCGAGCGCGCGCACGAAGCGCCCGCTCAGTCTCGCAGCGCGTTCGAGGCGCGCGACGAGCTCGGGCTCCGCGCCGCACGTCAGCTCCGCGAGCTCGATCGTCGTGCGCGCGTAGCCGGGCGCCTCGATCACGAGCGCCTGCTTCTGCGGCAGGAGGTCGCCGAAGCGTCCGTCCGCCGGCGGCGCGTCGCCGAGCTCGAGCAGCGTCAGCGGCGCCTCGTCGAGGAACGCCGCGTCGATCGTGCGCGCGCGCGTCGTGAGCCGGAAGCTCGAGAGCGGCGCGCCCGTCGCCGCGTCCTGCACCTGCAGTCGCACCGCCGCGCAGCCCACGAGCCGCGCCGTCGCCACGCTGCCGGGCGCGAGCCCCTCCAGCGTGAGCGGCTCGAAGCGCGGGTCCTCGATCTCGAGCGCGTACGCGCCCGGCGCGAGGTCGTCGAGGTCGAAGTAGCCCGGTCGGACCTCCACGCGCCGCGCCTCGCGCACGAGCGCGCCGTCGCTCAGCAGGCGCACCTTCGCGAGGGGCTGGAAGCGCGCCTCGGGATGCGCGACCTCGAGCAGGATCCGTACGCTCGACTCCGCGAGGTCCGCGGCGCGCCGTCGCGCCGCGTCCGCGTCGACGGCTCCCAGCGCCGGCAGCTCGATCTCGACGGCCTCCGCCGTCCCCAGCGTCACGCGCACGCGCTGCGGCGCCGCCGCCGGCACCTCCTCGCGCCGCGCCGAGTCGTCGCCGCCGTCGAGCGCCGCGAGGGGGGCCGGTGACGAGTCCTGCGCGACCTCTTCGGCCCCGCGCTCGAGCGCGCTCCGCGCCGGCGCCGCGCGCTCGCCACGCAGCGCCACCCACGCGACGAGCGCGAGCACGACGGTTCCCGACACGACGACGAGCGGCTTCATCTCCCGGGGGCGGACCTGCGCGCGTCGCGCACGCGCCGGCTCCGCGCGGGCACCAGCCTACCCGCGCCCCGGCGGCAGCGCTCGCGCTCTCGCGCCGGTGGGCCGGTGGCCCCCCGCGGCGTCCCGCGCCACGCCGTGATCCTCGCCGCCTGCCTACAATCGAGGGCATCATGCTCTGCCACCTCGCCTTGCTGGTCTCGCTCGGCGCCCCCGCTGGCGAGTCGTTCCTCGTGCCGAAGCTCGACGCGGTCCGGCTCGCGATCGACGATCACGAGCTGGCGCCCGTCGCGAGCCACGGAGGCTGGAAGCCCGCGCACGTCGTCGGCGAGTGGCTCGTGCAGGTCGGGGAGGGCCGCGTCGCGTGGTCGTCGCCCGCCGACGAGGAGGCGCGGAGCGTCGAGCTGCCTGGCGAGGCCCAGCTCGCGTGGTTGACGAGCGTCGAGGACGTCGTGCTGCTCGCGGATCCAGAGGGGAGCTCGCTCGTGCGGCGCCTCGACCTCGAGCTGGGCCGCTGGCTCGACGCGGTGGAGACCGACGCGAACGGCGAGGGATGGACCCTCGTCTCCGCGCTCGCGGATCGCGGCGCCGTCTACCTCTACTCGACGCAGCCGAGCGAGGAGAACCCGTTCCTCGCCGCCTCCGATCTCGGCGCGTTTCGCGTCCAGCGGCTGGACCCGAAGAGCGGCGAGGTACGCTGGACGTTCACGCAGGCCTCGCAGGACCGGCGCCCCGGTCCCGGTGTCGCGCTCTGGGCGGCGCGCCGGCCGCGCTACGAGGCGGACCGCACCGAGCGATTGACGTCGACCTCGCGCGGCGTGCTCGTCTGCGCCGGCGGCGCGAACGATCCGCTGCTCCTCGATCGCGAGAGCGGCGCGCTGGTGCAACGCATCGACCATCCGTGGGAGTACCAGCGCTCGTTCATCGGTCCGAGCATCTGGTCGCACGTGATGCTGCGCTTCGGCGACCGGGGCTTCTGGATCGAGTGCGGATCGAGCGACCCGGACGAGGTCGCGCGCGAGCAGGAGCGCATCGCGGAGGCGAGGAAGCACTACGAGGAGCGCTGGACCGGCGCCGTCCTCGGCGGACCGGTGGTGCTCGGCTCCGGCTACGAGGAGCGCACGTTCCTCGCGATCGCGCGCGAGTCCACGGAGAGCGCTGTGCCGGGGTACAGCGCGGAGCACTTCCTGCTCGAGCTCGACGGGGACGGCCGCCCGCTGACGATCCTGCCGACGCCGCGCGCCCCGGAGCCGACGATGTGGACACGCCACGCGGGCACGGTCGTGTGGGCCTGCGCCGGCGGCGCGTTCGCGTGCGTGCGTCCCGCGCGTCGCCAGGAGGCACGCACGAGTCTCGGCGGCGAGGTGCTCGGGCACCTGCGCTGGTACCGCGAGCTCGAGCGCGACGAGCGCAAGGTCTGGCTCTCGACCGACGCGGCCACCGACCGCGTCGTCTTCGACGCGACGCATGCCTACCGCCCGGCTGGCGGCGGCGTCGTCCGCGGGCCGCGCGACCAGGTATTCGAGTTCCCTCTCTGGCGCGTTTCGCTCGCCGACGGCGCTGCCGACGTGATCACGCTGCGCGTCCCGTTCCACGGCACGCTCGAGCGTCCGAGCGGGAACTCGCGCTCGGAGGGCGGGACCGTCTACGCCATGGGGCCCTACGCCATGGGCTTGACGTGGCTCGACATCGTCGACGCGCGCTTGGTCGTGCAGCTCACGACCGAAGAGGGCACCTGGGGGCTCGAGTTCGAGCTGCCGTGACCGGACTCCGGCTCCGATGGCCACGCGAGTTCTGTGGCTATCGCCGTCGCGCGTTCTCCATCCGGGCGTCACGCACGAGGTCGACGGTGACGTCGCGCGTCTCGTGCGGCTGGAGCTCGCCGAGGTCGACCTCGGTTCGCGGAGAACCCGCGGCTTCAACGATCAGGATCTGCTTGCCGGGCTCGACGCCGCGGTAGAGACCATCGGCGGGCGGCGGCGCGCTCGCGGCGCGCAGCTCGCGCTCGGGGGGCCGCGTCCGCGCGTAGGTGAGGCGCGTGAGCAGCCGGTAGCGCTCCACCGGCGCGCCGCTCGCCGCGTCACGCACGAGCACGCGCAGGGCGGCATTGCCCTCGAGCTCGGCCACGATCACGTTCCCCGGCTCGACGCCCTCGCGCGCGAAGGGCAACGCGCCGGGCCCTTCGATCTCGAGCCGGTAGGGCCCGGGATCGAGGTCGTCGAAGGCGAGCACGAGCTCGGTGCAGCCGCCGTCCGCGGGGCGCTCCGCGACGACTCGTCCGTCGCGCACGAGGCGCATCGTGTACTCGAAGCCGCGGCGCACGCCGCGCAGCCCGGCCAGGCGCGGCTCGACGACGAGGCGACGGTCGAGCGGCGGGCCGACGTAGGTCAGCTCGACCTCCTCCTCCTCGCCCGGGCGGACCATGGCCTCGACCTCGTCGGTCACGCCGCCCATGCGCGAGCACGCCAGGACCCGCACGTCGTCCGCGAGCCCGGTCAGCAGGTAGCTGCCGTCGTCCTCGGCGTGCTCCGCGGTCTCCCAGATCTCGAGTCCACCGCCTTGCGCCTGCGCGCCGCGGGGGATGGCGCACACGGTCCACGCGTCCCGCGCGGCCGCGGGGTAGCTCGCCGTGATCTGGACGCGCAACACGCCGCCGGGGGCGAGCTTGCGCCGGCCGAAGTCGAGGTCGTCGCGCTGCTCCGGCACCTGACGCACCGTCCAGCAGCGCGTGGCCCGGCCCTCGAGCCTCGCGCGCAGCGCGTAGCCGTCACGCGGGCGCTCCCGGAGCACGAACACGACCTCGCCCTCGGCGTCCGCCACGGCGAGGTGGTACCTCGAGCCTGGACTGCGCTGCTCCTCGGGCAGCACCAACTCCGAGGCGTACAGCGCGTCGACGAGCTCGACGCGCGCCCCTGCCGCCGGCGTGCCGTCGGTGAGCGTCAGCAGGCCGTGCACGCGCAGGACGTTCAGGCCCTCCTGAGGCGCGAGCGCGGCGCGGGTCGATTGCTGCACGCCGGGCTCGACGCTGCGCGGAGCGGCGGACTCGCTCGCCACACGCCGCGGCTCGGTCGTGGGGCGCTCCACCGCTGCGGTTCGTGTCACCGGCTCGACCGCGCGCTCCGATCTGCCGTCCTGTGCGCGCAGGCCCCACCACGCGAGCCCCGCGAGCGCGAGCAAGAGCACGGAGAGTAGCGGCTTCATGTCGTCCTCTCGGAGCGGCCCGCGGCATGAGGCGCGCCGCCTACCAGATCCGCTCCGCCTCCAGCGTACACGCGCCCATCTGGTTCTGGACGGTACCCGTCACGCGCACCGGGCCGAAGTCGACGAGGCGGGCGCCGTCGCGCTGGTAGACGGCGGGGAAGAGCACGACTTCTGCGAGGCCGCTCTCGTCCTCGAGGGTCAGGAAGCGCATCCACTGGCCGTCGGAGGTGTGCACGCGGCGGCTCGCGGCGAGCCAGCCGAGCAGGGTGATGCGGCCGCCCTCGAAGCGGCGCAGCTCGGCGCAGGGCGTCGGCGGCGCGGGGCGACCGCGGCGCGGGTAGGCCTTGGCGGCCAGGCGCTCGTCGGAGGGCGGCGGGAAGATCGCGGTGGGGTGGTCGTGCACGGTCAGGCCCATCAGCTCGTACTCGAGCTCGCCGCGCTGCACGCGGTCGAGGTCGGGCAGGCCGGGCAGCACGAGCGCGGGCGTCTCGGGCTCGCCGAACAGGCTCGCGCTCTCGCCCGGCGCGAGGCGCGCGTTGCCCAGGCCCAGCGTCCCGCGCCAGCCGCGGGCGCCGGCGCGCGCAGCGGCCACGGCCTCGGCGGCGCGCGAGCCCGGCGTCGCGCGGCAGGCGGCGAGCTGGCCGAGGTCGAGGCCGTCGGCGCCGCCGCGCGCGAGCTCGCGCGGCGCGCGCCGGCCGGGCGTGGTCAGGAGGTGCAGCCGCCACAGGAGCTCGGGCCGCGTGCGGTCGAAGCCGTCGAGCGCGCCGCACTGGATCAGGTGGCGCGCCTCGTCGACGTGCGCGCCGCTGCGCTCGAGCAGGTCGGGCAGCGAGAGGAAGGGGCCGCGGCGCGCGCGCTCGGCGACGAGGCGCTCGAGCAGGCGCTGCGAGAGGCCCTTGATCGTGCCGAGGCCGAGGCGCAGCGCGGGCGCGCCGGCGTCGTCGCGCGGCCCGTCGCCGCCGAGCCACTCGAGCGCGACCTCGACCGCGCTCTTGTTCACGTCCGGCGGCAGGATCGCGACGCCCAGGCGCCGCGCCTCCTCCACGTAGACGCGCGGCTTGTAGTAGCCGGTGTGGCTGTTGAGGAAGGCGACGAGGTACGCCGCGGGGTGGTGCGTCTTGAGCCACACCGCGCGGTAGGCGATGCGGCCGTAGGTCACCGCGTGCGCCTTGCAGAAGCCGAAGGACGCGAAGTTGGCGACGAGCTCCCACACGCGCTCGGCGTCGGCGCGCGCGACGCCTTGCTCCTCGCAGCCGGTGCGGAAGCGCAGCGCGAGCGGCGCGAGCTCCTCGCTGCGGCGCTTCTGCAGCGCGCGGCGCAGGAGGTCGGCCTCGGCGAGCTCCATGCCCGCGAGCGCCTGCGCGACGCGCATCACGTCCTCCTGGTAGAGCATCACGCCCTGCGTGTCCCACAAGGTCTCGGTCAGCCGCGGGTGCGGCGGCGCGGGCGGCTCGAGGCCGCGGAAGCGGCGCACGTAGGCGTCCTTCATCCCTGAGCCCGCGGGCCCGGGGCGGATCAGCGCGACGGCCTGGATGACCGCGTCCATGTCGCGCGCGCCGGTCTGCTGCAGGAGGTGGCGCATGCCCGGCGACTCGACCTGGAAGCACGCGAGCGAGCGGCCCTCGGCGAGCGTGTCGCCGGTCGCGGCGTCGTCCTCGGGCAGCGCGGCGAGGTCGACCTCGACGCCGCCCGCGCGCAGCGCGCGCACGCAGTCGTCGAGCACGGTCAGCGCGCGGTTGCCGAGCAGGTCCATCTTCACCAGGCCGATCGCCTCGACGCCGTTCTTGTCGAACTGCGTGACGACGACGCCCTTCGCCGCGCGCTGGCAGGCGACGTAGTCGGTGATCGGCCCGGGCGCGACGACGACGCCGCCGGGGTGCAGGCCGAAGTGACGCGGCGCGTCGAGCAGCGCGCTCGCGTGGCGCAGCACGCGCCGCCAGCGCTCGTCGTGGACGGGGAACTCGCGCGCCTCGGGCGTCGAGCGGAAGGCGCGCGCGATGGGGTCGTCGGGTCCTTCGCCCGCGCGGCGTGCGGCGCGCTCGCGCTCGACGGCGAGGCGCGCCTGGTTCGTGAGGCCGGTCGCGCCGCCGGGCGCGAGCGCGGCGTCGTTCACGGGCTCGAGCTCGTCGACGAGCTCGCGCGCGTCCGCGTCGTCCTCGTCGACCGCCGTGCTGCCGTCGAAGGCCGCGCCGGCGCCGCTGGGGGCATAGTGGGGGAGCACCTTCGACCAGCGGTTCACCACCGCCGGCGGGAAGCCGTGCGCCAGCGCCGTCTCGCGGAAGGCCGCGCGCAGCCCGAAGCAGTTCAGCGTCGAGATCATCGCCGTGCGCTCAGGCCCGAAGAGCTCGTACACGTGGCTCGTCACCTCGTCGCGCCGCCGCCAGCAGAAGTCGAGGTCGATGTCCGGCCGGTCGCTGCGCGCGGGGTTGAGGAAGCGCTCGAAGATCAGGTGGTAGCGGAAGGGGTCCGCGTCGGTCAGCCCGAGGCAGTAGGCGACGAGGCTGTCGGCCGCCGAGCCGCGGCCCACGCAGGGGATGGCCTCGTCGCGCGCGTACTGCGCGATGCGATCGACGAGCAGGAAGTAGTCGGCGAAGCCGAGCTGGTCGATGGTGGCGAGCTCGTAGTCGAGGCGCCGCACGACCTCGGGCCGCAGCGGCTGGTAGCGCCGCGTCGCGCCCTCGAAGGCGAGCGCGCAGAGCTTCGAGTAGGCGCTCTCGCCCGGCGCGAGCTCGACCTTGGGGAAGAGCACGCGGTCGAGCGGCGGCACGTACGCGCAGCGTGCGGCGACCTCGACGGTGCGCGCCACCATCGCCGGCACGCCGGGCGGCGCGGCGGCGCCCCACGGGCCGGGGACGTCGTCGAGGTCGGCGTAGAGCGCGCAGACCTCGCGCCCGGTCAAGAGGTGCGCCGGCCCCTCGGCGAGCCACGCCTCCGGCAGGTCGTCGAGCAGCGCGTTGTGCTTGATCGCCACGCGCAGGCGGTGGTCCTCGGCCCCGCCCGGGCCGGCGTAGTAGACGTCGGGCACGGCGACGACGCCGAAGCCCGTGGCGCGCGCGGCCTCGAGCAGCGTCTCGGCCGGCACCGCGCGCGCCGGCGGCGGCGTCTTGGGCGGCTCGAGCGCGTCCGCGAGCGTGGGCGGCAGCGGCGCGTCGCCGTCGTGCGGCGCGCGGTCGTCGCGCGTTCCACTCGCGGCGTTGGCGTCGCGGGTGTCGCGCGTCTCGCGCGCTGGATGAGTGTCGCGCGTCACGCGCGCCGAGTGAGTGTCGCGCGTCACGCGCGCTAGATGGGTATTGCGCACCTCCCCGTGCCGGGCGCGCCGCCCCTCGCCGGGCCGCCGCAGCCCGGCCGGCGCGATCGCCGCGAGCACCTGGCTCGCCGGCACGCGCCCCATCAGCCCGAGCAGGAGCCGCGGGTGGTCGACGAGGTAGATCAGGCCCTCCTGGTGCTCGACGAGCGCCTGCACGAGGTCGAAGTCCTCGCGCGGCGTGCCGAGGTCGGCGCCGTGCCGGCCGGGGTCGCGGCCAAGCTGGCGCGCGGAGACGAGCTTGTTCAGGTTGGCGAGGCCGCGCTCGCTCTCGACCAGCGCGATGACGCGGCCGGCGTGCTCCTCGTCGAGCCGCGCGCCGGAGAGGTCGCAGCGCGCGTCGCTGAGCTCGGCGCCCAGGATCGGCCGCACCGCGTCGTGGCCGTCGTCGCGTCGCGCCGCCTTCAGGAAGTCCACCCAGCCCGCCGTGCTGTCGACGTCGGTCAGCGCGAGGGCGCACAGGCCGAGCTCGCGCGCGCGCTCGAGCAGGACCGCGGGCGCGTCGACGCCCGTGAGCAGCGAGTGGAAACCGTGGACGCGAAGGGGGACGTACACCGTGGAGCTCCGGAGGCGGCGGTCGGCGGGGGAGGGTCGAGGTCGGGCGCGCCGCGGGTGCGGCGGGGCGTGCGGCGCCGCCGTGCGGCCCCGCGGGGTGGATTCCTGTCGCGCGCCCGGTCCCTCCGTCCGCTCCGCGCCGCCGTCCGACCGCGCGCGCCGCGCTTTCGGTGTTGCGATGCCCGGGTGGGTCGCGACGTTCGTGGCCTGCCGTTCCGGCGCCCGGTCGACCGTGGGGCGGACCGACCGGGGCGCCGTCCCTGCCAGGACGACCGCGCGGAGCCTTCGGAAGGAGACCCCCCGGCCCCCGCCCGCCCGCCGGTGGGATTGGGCGCTGACGACGAATCGAGCAGGGGTTCGGGGCGACTCCGAGGCAGACCCTAACAGATCCCTAATCATCGTCCAGCCCGAACCCCGCGGAAGCTGCGCGGCCGCGCCCAAGTGGTTGCGGCGGGCGGGGATGGGGGTGGGACGCGGGGGTGGGGAGGCGCGGGCGAGAAGGACGGGCGGCGCGGGGCGCGTGACCGCCGGGGTGTGGCGCGAGTCGGCGAGTCGGTGAGCGCCCGGACTGGCGCGCCAGCACCCCTCGCCCCCGCAACATGAAGGTCAAGGACGCGATCGCCTGGATCCGTGCCCAGGGCTGGCAGCTCGTCGCCCAGCGAGGCAGCCACCGTCAGTTCAAGCACCCCACCCGAAGGGCAAGGTTACGATCGCCGGGAACGACAGCGACGAGCTCGCACGAGGCACGTGGAAGAGCATCCAGAAGCAAGCGAGGGGCAAGCCGTGAAGTACCTGATCCTGATCGAGACCACCGGCACCGGCTACTCCGCCTACTGTCCCGACGTCGACGGCTGCGTCGCCGCGGGCGCCACGATCGACGAGGTCGAGGAGCGCATGCGCGGCGCGCTCGAGATGCACCTCGACGCGATGCAACGCGACGGGCTCGCGCTGCCCGAACCGCGCACGGCGTCGAGCTACGTCGAGCTGCCGGCCTGATCCACGAGGAGAGCGACGAGGGAGGACGTCATGACCGAGAGCAACGAACGCGCCCGCAAGACGGTCGACGTCACCGTCGGCGAGTCCGTGCGCATCGTGCGCGAGTTCCAGGAGCTGACGCAGCGCGAGCTGTCCCGCCGCGCGCGGCTCTCGCGCAGCGCCCTGTCCGCGCTCGAGAACGACCGCGCCGGGCTCGGCGTGCAGCGCGCCAAGAAGCTCGCCCGCGCCCTGAAGGTGCACCCCGCCGTGCTGATCTTCCCGGGCTGGGACGTCGAGGAGGAGTCGGTGGCGTGAGCGGGGCGCAGACCTCGACGCCGTGCGCGCGCCGCGCGTCCGCCGCATGCGCTGGTCGAAGCTGAAGGCCCTCGTCGAGGCGCGCTTCGCGCCCGGCGTCGCGAAGCGCGTGGCGATCCACAGCACGCGCTACGGGAACTGCACCTGCGGGCGCGCGTGGCTGACCGTCGACGGCGCGGAGGTCGCGAACTTCTGCACGCGCCTCGCGAGCGACGTGCGCCTCGGCCGGCGCGCGCCCGAGTCGCTGCCGGCCGACCACGCGCTGCTCTCGCGCCAGGACGCCTACGCCGCGTGCTGGGCCTTCGTGCACGAGCTCGCGATCGAGGAGGCGCTCGCCGACGCGGACCCGCTCGTGCAGAGCCTGGCCGTGCTCGACGACCGCGTCGGCAAGCGCCGCCTGCGCGCGCTCGACCCCGAGCGCTTCCACCCGCTCGCGCGGCGAATGCTCGCGCTGCGGCGCGAGGTCGAGGGTGTGCGCGGGGACGCGCCGGACGGCGCGGAGAGCGCGGGAGCTGCCGACGACGCGCCACAGAGCACGCCAGGACGTCACTCCTCCGTCGAGCTGTCGATCGACGACGAGCGGATGCACAGCCCGCGAATGTGACGAAGGGGCAAGTCTCGAGGCCTTCGTGTAGGCTTCGACCGTCGAGAGATCCACATCAGCTGCCGACGGAGGATGAGGCCGTGATCACGATCGAGGGCGAGAGCGAGGGCAAGAGTGGCAAGGGCAAGGTCGACCGCGTTCTGGAGCTAGAGATCCGCGAGGGCAGGGCCTACCTCTGGATCCACGCCCCGGGTAAGACGGGCAAGAACGACGGCCTGAGCATCGAGGTCGACCCCGAGCAGCTCGCGGCCAAGCTCGTCCAGGCGGCGATGGACGCCAAGGCCTCGCCGGCGGAGCGCGCCTGAGCGTTCGTTCGCGATTCGCGCTGCCACGACGCTCGACTTCAGCGTCAGTCTTCGTCCCGCACCCGACGACTGGCGCCGCATGGGCCAGGAGACCTACATGCGCGGCGTGACGCTCGAGCGCGGCTACAGCGGCCGGCTCGAGCGCATCGGCGACTGGGCGTAGGTGCACGAGTGACGCAGCCCCGCACGCGCGGCATCTTGAGCGACATGGAGCGAGACGCATGAGCGAGCCGAGCTTCCGTCTGGCGTGCGCGATGCGCGAGGTCCGCGCGTGAACGAGCCGCGCCCCGTCGTGCCCGACGAACCCGGAGCCGTCCATCGCGCATTCCGTCGCGCGCTGCGCGCGGGGATCGGGCGTGCGTTCCGGCTGCAGCAGGAGCACCCCGAGCTCGACTTCGGCCTCGAGCTCCTGCGCGCGTGCGCGCGACCGCAGGCGTACGACCCGCAGGTCGAGGGCCATCGCGCGGAGTACCTCGCGCGCCTGATCGACGCGTCGCGCCGCCCCGCGTGGATCCGCGCGCGCGTGCGTGACGCGTTGCTGGCCGAGCACGAGGACTGCTGGGCGCTGGACCAGCTCTACGCGCTCGCCGCGATCGACGCGCGGCGCGGGGACGGCGCGGCGCGCGAGGCGCTGCTCGCGCGCTTCCGCGCGGGCGCTTCGGCGGGCTGCGGTTCGTGGGGGATCGAGGCCTTGCTGGAGGTGGAGGGCCTCGCGGGGCTCGAGCTCGCGGCGCAGGTGCGCGGAGCCGCGCTCGCCGCGGACGAGGACGACTCGCTGCTGCAGCAGGCCAGAGCGCGCTTCGCCGGTGTCGACGTCGAGGCCCACCTGCGCGCGCTCGCCGCGAGCGACGAGCCCATCCGGGCCTACCTGGAGCGCGTCGACGCGCATCGCGAGCGCCTCCGGGAGCGGCCCCGTCGCGTCGAGCGGCCCTTCGACTACGCCGAGGTACGCCGCTGGATCGACCGAGGTCGCAGCGTGCCGGGCGTGCAGCGGTTGTTGGAGCAGCTCGACGAGGCCGACCTGGCGCGTCTCGCGGACGACCTCGAGCGGGAGTCGGTCCCCGATCGGCAGCGCAGCTTGCTGCGCCTGTTCACGGTGCGGCGTTACCCGCGCGATCCCGCCGCGCTCCTGCGGCTGGCGACGTCCCTGGACGCGCGCGACGAGCGGCGCTTCTTCGCGTTGCGGGCACTGCGCTTCTTCGAGGACCCGCGCGTGCGACGCCTCGCGCTGGAGGCCTTCGAGCACGATGCGCGTCCCGAGGAGCACGTGATCCTGCTCCTCTCGAACTACGCGCCGGGCGACGCCGAGCGCTTGACAGAGCTGCTCGCACGCTCGCGGAGGCCGGGCGTCGTCCACCTCGTCGTCACCGATCTCGTCGAGGTCCTCCGGGGCCACGCTGACGAGACCTGCCGCGCGCTCCTGCTCCAGGCCTACGAGGTGGGGAGCTGCGGTACCTGTCGCCGGGACGTGCTCGAGCTTCTGGCGAACCACGGCGGGCTCATCGATTGGTTGATCGAGGAGATGGAGGACGACAGCTTCGAGGCGGTGCGCGAGCTGGCCCGGTCGCAGCGACGTTCGGAAGCGGACGGCTGACGGTCTGGTGCGCGCGCCCTCGGGGCGGCATCCTGAGCGGCATGGAGCGGCACGCATGAGCGAGACGACCTTCCGCCTGGCGCGCGGGGTCCACGTCGCGGACCTGAGCGGGGTCCGCGAGGGGTACGGCGCGGAGCTCACCGCTGCGGGCCACACCGTCTTCACCGTCAACGTCTCGGCGGAACGTCTGTGGCCCGTGTTCCGGCGGCTGTCGGCCGAGGTGCGCGAGCCCGCGTTCCTGCTGCTCGAGCACGGCACGGACGAGGCCGAGGAGCGCGCGCTGCGCACCGCGCCCGACGCGCCGTTCCACAAGGACGTGCACTACCTCGACGGCATCGACCACGCGCGGCTGCTCGAGCTCGTCGAGCCCCACGCCGAGCTGTTCGTGAACGACGGTGGCGTGAACTTCGGCTACGGCGCGCACGGGGGCACCGACGAGGTCTTCGTCGGCCCCTACAAGCTCGTGTACCTCTACGCCGACGACCCGGCCAAGTACCGCGCCGCGCTGGCCGAGCTCGGCTTCGAGGAGGCGCGGCCGCTGCGGACCGTGTGGCACAGCATCTCGCCCGAGCGCCCAGGCATACGCCGCGTCCTGACCGAAGCGCGCCCGACGATCTGGGACGTGCGCGACGAGCTCGCCGCCCAGGGGCTCTACCTCGCGGAACGGCGGGAGAGTTGAGCGCGGACCCGCAGCGACGAGCGCTTGCGCGCCGGCGCGATCCGGGGGACGCTGGGCGCATGGGTGGACCCCGTCGCAGCTCGCATCCGCGCCGTTCCGGCTGCGTCGCGCAGTCGTGGAGGAGGGCGAGCGCGTGAGCGCGTCCGCCGACTCCGCGCCGCGCGCGACGCCGGCGAGCTCGGCGCTCGGCCGCCGCTGGTGCGAGGCGCCGTACGCGCCGCCGGCGCGGCCGCTCCTCGCGCCGTTCGGCACGGCGTTCTTCGCGAAGCAGCTCGCGCTCGCGTTCGGGCTGGTCGCGGCGCAGGGGTGGGGCGTCCTGGGCGTGTGGTACCGGCAGGCGGCGGTCGTGCCGCACGCCGAGCCCTACGGGCTGTTCGGGGCGGCGGCGCATCCCTTGCTGCCGCTGCTGGTGCTCGCGCCGCTCGAGGTCTTCGCGCTCGGGCTGCTCGCCTTCTCGGCCTACCGCCGCTTGCAGCGCGCGCCTTGGTTCGCGATCGCGGTCGCGTGCGTCGCGAGCGGGCTCGGAGCGCGCGCGCTCGAGACGCTGAGCTGGCGCGCGCAGTACCGCGGCGGGCTCGCGTGGCTGTGGCCGCCCGCGCTCGCGCTGGCGCTCGGCGCGCTCGTCGTGGCGCTGGTGC
>JACKHS010000020.1 GCA_020638875.1 Planctomycetota bacterium | reverse complement strand
CCGTCGCGGTTGACGACCTCGGAGAGCCGCACGAGGAAGGCGAGGATCTCCTTCGCCATGCGGTAGTCCGGCGCGGCCTTGCCGGCGAAGAGCATCGTGCGCGCGCACGGCGGCCGCCAGCCGTCCTCGACGAGCCGCAGGTACAGGTGCACCGCGTACAGCGCCGCGAGGCTCTGGCGCTTGTACTCGTGGATGCGCTTGACCTGCACGTCGAACAGGCCGTCGAGGTCGAGGAACGCGCCGCCTTCGAGCCCCGCGGCGAGCGCCGCCTTGTTCTCGCGCTTGACCGCGAGGAACGCCTCGCCGAAGCCCGGGTCGTCCGCCGCCGCCTCGAGCTCGCGCAGCGCGCCGAGGTCGTCGATCCAGCCCTCGCCGATGCGCTCGGTCACCAGCCGCGCGAGGCCGGGGTTCGCGCCGAGCAGCCAGCGGCGGTGCGAGATGCCGTTCGTGACGTTGTGGAAGCGGTCGGGCCAGAGCTCGGCGAAGTCGGGCACGAGCTGGCGCTGCATCAGGTCGCTGTGCAGCGCCGACACGCCGTTCACCGCGTAGCTGGACACGATCGCGAGGTGCGCCATGCGCACGTGCTTCGGCGAGCCTTCCTCGATGATCGACATGCGCCGCAGGCGATCGATGTCGCCGGGCCAGCGCGCCTCGACCTCGGCCAGGAACAGCGCGTTGAGCTGCTCGATCAGGCGCAGGTGCCGCGGCAGCACGTGCAGGAGCAGCGGCCGCGGCCAGCGCTCGAGCGCCTCGGGCAGCAGCGTGTGGTTCGTGTACGCGAACGTGTCGCGGCACAGCGCGGCCGCGCGCCCGAACTCGACGCCGTGCTCGTCGACGAGCAGGCGCAGGAGCTCGGCGATCGCGAGCGCGGGGTGCGTGTCGTTGAGCTGGAAGGCCGCGCGCACCGGCAGCTCCTCGAGCGGGTGGCCCTCCGCGAGGTGTTGCTCGAGCACGTCCTGCACGGCGCACGAGACGAGGAAGTACTCCTGCACGAGCCGCAGCTCGCGGCCGGCGGGCGTCGACTCGGAGGGGTAGAGCAGCTTCGTGACGCGCTCGGCCTCGACCTGCCCGCGCGCCGCCTCGAGGTGGTCGCCGGCTTGGAACGCCGCCATGTCGAACGGCTCGGCCGCGCGCGCGCGGTACAGCCGCAGCGTGTGCACCGTCGCGCCGCCGCGACCGGCCACCGGCAGCTCGCGCGCCTCCCCGAGCAGCAGCTTCGCGTCGAGCCAGCCGCCCGGTCGCGTCGCCTCGCGCCGCGCGTCGACGCGGCCGTACAGCGGCACCTCGCGCACGCCGCCGCGCGCGCCGACCAGCCAGGGCGAGCCCTTCGCGCGCCACGTGTCGGGCGCCTCGGTCTGGCGGCCGTCGACGAGCACCTGGCGGAAGAGGCCGTACTCGTAGTCGAGTCCGTGGCCGAAGACCGGCACGCCGGTGCTCGCGGCCGACTCGAGGTAGCACGCCGCGAGCCGCCCGAGGCCGCCGCTGCCGAGCCCCGGGTCGCGCTCGGCCTCGAGCACGTCCGCGAGCGAACCGCCGCACTCGGCGACCGCCGCGCGCGCCTCCTCGTACAGCCCGAGGTTCTGCAGCGTGTCGCGCAGCAGCCGTCCGACGAGGAACTCCGCCGACAGGTAGTGCACGCGCTTGCGCCCCTCGGCGCGGTAGCGCTCCTCGGTCGCGTGATGCGCGCGCAGGAGCGGCTCCCGCAGCGCGCGCACGAGCGCGTGGTAGAGATCGGTGGGCGTGTGCGCCGCGTCGGGGTGGCGCAGGTGACGGCGCAGGCTGGCGCCGAGCGGCTCGTGCGGGTGGGACATGCTGTCGGACATGGGAGGCGACATCATCGGCACGATCGGGGCCGCGTCCAGAGCCGAGGGCGGCGAGAGTCCGCGCCGGCGGCCGGCGCGCTCCACCCCGCGAGGGGCGGAGCGGCAGCCGCGATCTCCGCGGCGAGGCTCGCGCGCTGTGCGGCGGCCTCGCCGGCGTTCGGCTCTCGTCTCGTGCCACCCGCGCACGCGCGATGCCCAACCCGCCGCAGCCCTCGCCCCCGTGCGAATCGACGCACCCCCTCGGCCGCACCGGGCCCGGGCCCCTGCTCCGCGCTTGCCTGCTGCTCGAGGTGCCCAGCGCCTGGGCGATCTGGACGATGTTGTGCGAAGCCCGCCTCGGCGAGGGGATGCGGACGGTCGCCACCCTGCTGGTGTGCTTCCTGTGCCCGACCCTGACCGTGTTGAGCGCAATCGGCTTCGTCCGAACGGAGCTCGCGCACCGCGCCGCCGGTCCGCGGCGTCCCATACGGTCCTGGTCCACGACGCACGACACCGTGACCTACGCGGTCCTCTGGCTCGTCAACGCCCCCGTGCTGGTCGCCCTCTTGTTCTTCCTCTTGTTCCTCACGTTCTGGACGGCCGGCTAGCAGCCTGTCCGGGACATCGACCGTCCCGTCTCGGCGCCCTCCAATCCGGCCTCCCGCGCGCTCCCCGGACGGACTGCTAGCCGGCCACCGGCCCCAACACCACCGCCGCCAGCGGCGGGAGCGTCACGACCACCGACTGCGCGCGGTCGTGCCAGGGCTGCGGCTCGCTCGCGAGCTCGGGCGCGGCCGCGTAGCCGCTGCCGCCGAAGCGCTCGTCGTCGCTCGCGAGCAGCACGCGCCACGCGCCGGCGAGCGGCACGCCCAGGCGGTAGCCCTCGCGCGGCACCGGCGTGAGGTTCAGCGCGACGACCACCGGACGCGCGTCGTCCCAGCGCTCGAACGCGATCACGAGCGCCGCGCGGTCGTCGCACGTGATCCAGCGGAAGCCGCCGGGCTCGTGGTCGCGCGCCCAGAGCGCGGGCGTGTCGCGGTAGAGGCGGCCGAGTTCGGCCACGAAGCTCTCCACGCCGGCGCGGCGCGGGTCGTCGCGCAGGTGCCACTCGAGCCCGCGGTCGTGGTCCCACTCGCGCTCGGGCGCGAGCTCGCTGCCCATGAACAGCAGCTTCTTGCCCGGCCGCAGCCACTGGTACGCGTAGAGCAGCCGCAGCGTCGCGAGGCGCTGCCAGTCGTCGCCCGGGAGCTTGGCGAGCAGCGCGCCCTTGCCGTGCACGACCTCGTCGTGGCTGAGCGGCATCAGGTAGCGCTCGCTGTACTCGTAGAGCATCGCGAAGGTCAGCTCGTCGAGGTGGAAGCCGCGGTGCACGGGGTCGCGCGCGAAGAAGCGCAGCGTGTCGTGCATCCAGCCCATGTTCCACTTGAACGTGAAGCCCAGGCCGCCGTCGTGCACCGAACGCGTCACGCCCGGCCACGCGGTCGACTCCTCGGCGATCATCAGCGCGCCGGGGTGGCGCTCGGCGACGAGGTGGTTCAACTCGCGCAGGAACGCCACCGCGTCGAGGTTCTCGCGGCCGCCGTACGCGTTCGGGCTCCACTGGCCCTCGGGGCGCGAGTAGTCGAGGTAGAGCATCGAGGCGACCGCGTCGACGCGCAGCCCGTCGACGTGGAACTCCTCGAGCCAGTAGAGCGCGTTGGCGACGAGGAAGTTGCGCACCTCGTTGCGGCCGTAGTCGAAGATCAGCGTGCCCCAGTCGGGGTGCTCGCCGCGGCGCGGGTCGGCGTGCTCGTAGAGCGGCGTGCCGTCGAAGCGCGCGAGCGCGAACTCGTCGCGCGGGAAGTGCGCCGGCACCCAGTCGAGGATCACGCCGAGCCCTTCGGCGTGACACGCGTCGACGAGCGCGCGCAGGTCGTCGGGGTCGCCGAAGCGCGCGCACGGCGCGTAGTAGCCCGAGACCTGGTAGCCCCAGGAGCCCTCGAAGGGGTGCTCGGCCACCGGCAGCAGCTCGAGGTGCGTGAAGCCCAGGCCCTTCGCGTGCGCGACGAGGCGCGGCGCGAGCTCGCGGTAGCTCGGGCGCTCGTTGCGCCACCCGCGCGTCCACGAGCCGAGGTGCACCTCGTAGACCGCGAGCGGCGCGCGCGCGGGGTCGGCGGCGGCGCGCGCGCGCAGCCACGCCGCGTCGCTCCACGCGAAGGTCGAAGTGAACACGCGCGAGGCCGTACCCGGCGCGGACTCGGCGTAGCGCGCGAGCGGGTCGGCCTTCCAGTGCGCGCGGCCGGCGCGGTCGCGCACGACGAGCTTGTAGCGCGCGCCCGACGCGAGCCCGGGCACGAAGAGCTCCCACACGCCGCTCGCGCCGAGGCTGCGCAGCGGCAGCAGGCGCTCGTCCCAGCCGCAGAAGTCCCCCACCACGCTCACGCCCGCGGCGTTCGGCGCCCAGACCGCGAAGGCCACGCCGCGCGCGCCCTGGTGCTCGAGCTCGCGCGCGCCGAGCACGTGCCACAGCTCGAAGTGCTTGCCCTCGTTGACCAGGTGCAGGTCGAGCTCGCCGGGGACCGGCGTGAAGCGATAGGGATCGTCGCGCTCCCACGCGCCGCCGCCGGCGAAGCCGAAGCGCAGGCGATACTCCAGCGGCAGGCGCGCGCCGGCGACGCGCGCCTCGAACAGACCGGAGCCGCAGGGCGTCATCGCGAGCGGCGCCGCGCCCGCGCGCAGCAGCTCGACGGTGCGCGCGTCGGGGTGGAACGCGCGCACGACGACGCCGCCGTCGCCGGGGTGCGCGCCCAGCACGCCGTGTGGATCGTGGTGCAGGCCGCGCGCGAGGCGCTGCGCCTCCTGCGCGAGCGCGCGGCGGGCGGCGGTGCGCTCAGCCATCGCGGCCCTCGAGCTCGAGCACGACGAGCGCGTGCGGCGCCAGGTCGACGTACTTGCCGTCGAGGTCGGCCGGCGGCTCCTCGGCCGTGTGCAACGCGCAGCGCCAGCGCTGGCCGCCGCGGCGGCGCGGCAGACGGAAGCGCACGTCGGCGTCGCTGCCGTTGGCGAGCAGGAGCACGGTCGCCTCCGGCTCGTCCGTCTCGAGCGCGGCGGCCGGCAGCAGCACGCCGAGCGCGTGCTCGTGCCCGGCCTCCCAGTCCGACAGCGTCAGCTCGCGTCCCTCCGCGTGCAGCCAGACGACGTCCTTGCGCCCCTCGGCGTCGACGCGCCCGGTGAGGAAGGCCGCGCGGCGGAAGATCGCGTTGCCGGCCCGCAGCGCGAGCGCCGCGCGCGCGAACTCGAGGAACGCCGCCTGACGCGGGTCGTCGAGCGCGCTCCAGTCGACCCACACGCGCTCGTCGTCGTGGCAGTACGCGTTGTTGTTGCCGCCCTGCGTGCGCCCGAGCTCGTCGCCGTGCGAGAGCATCGGGACGCCCATCGACAGCGCCACCGTCGCGAACAGGTTGCGGCGCGCGCGCTCGCGCAGGCGCAGCACCGCGGGGTCGTCGGTCGGCCCCTCCACGCCCCAGTTGCACGAGCGCGGGTCGTCGTGGCCGTCGCGGTTCTGCTCGCCGTTGGCCTCGTTGTGCTTGCGCTCGTAGCTGACGAGGTCGGCGAGCGTGAAGTCGTCGTGGCAGGTCACGTAGTGAACGCCGCCGTGCGCGCGCTGGCGCTTGTGCTGGAACAGCGAGCGCGTGCCGGACAGGCTGCGCGCGAGGTCCGCCACGCGCGCGCCGCCGCGCCCCCAGAAGCCGCGCACGAGGTCGCGGTAGCGCCCGTTCCAGTCGGCCCACTCGGCCGGGAAGCCGCCGACCTGATAGCCCTCGTGCCCCACGTCCCACGCCTCGGCGATCAGCTTGACGTCGTCGAACAGCGGGTCGGCGCGCAGCGCCTGGAAGAAGCGCGCGTCGGGGTTCGGGAGGTGCGGGTCGCGCGCGAGCGCCGGCGCGAGGTCGAAGCGGAAGCCGTCGACGTGCATCTCGCGCACCCAGAAGCGCAGGCTCTCCATCACGAGCTCGAGCCCCTGGCCGCCGCGCGTGTCGAGCGTGTTGCCCGTGCCGGTGACGTCCTCGTAGCAGTCGGGCCGCCCCGGCACCGTGCGGTAGTAGCCGAGGTTGTCGAGCCCGCGCAGCCCGTACGTCGGCCCCTCGGGCGTGCCCTCGCACGTGTGGTTGTAGACGACGTCGAGGATCACCTCGAAGCCCGCCGCGTGCAGGCGGCGCACCATCTCCTGGAACTCGCGCACCTGCTCGCCGGTCGCGCCGCTCGCGAAGCGCGCGTCGGGCGCGCAGAAGCCGAGCGTCGAGTAGCCCCAGTAGTTGACGAGGCCCACGCGCGCGAGGTGTTCGTCGAGCGCGTGCTGGTGGACGGGCAGGAGTTCGACGGCGGTCACGCCGAGCTCGCTCAGGTGCGCGAGCACGGCCGGCGCGGTCAGGCCGAGGTAGCGCCCGCGGTCCTGCTCCGGCACGTCGGGGTGACGCTGCGTGAGGCCCTTCACGTGCGCCTCGTAGATCACGGTGCGCGCCCACGGCGTCCGCGGGCGCACGTCGCCGCGCCAGTCGAACTCGGTGTCGACGACGACGGCGCGCGGCGCGAACGGCGCGCTGTCGCGCTCGTCGCGCACGCCCGGCGCCTCGGCCGTGCGCGCGTACAGCGCGGCGTCGAAGCGGCCGGTGCGCTGGAAGGCGCGCGCGCACGGGTCGGCCAGGAGCTTGTGCGGGTTGTAGAGCTGTCCGCGCGCGGGGTCCCAGGGGCCGTCGGCGCGGTAGCCGTAGAGCTGCCCGGCGCCGCACGCGACGCGCGCCTCCCAGGCGCCGTCGGCCGCGCGCGCCATCGGCACGCGGCGCGCTTCGCGCTCGGCCGCGGCGTCGTCGAACAGGCACAGCTCCACGCTCGTCGCGCCGTCCGCCGCCACGCGGAAGCAGGTCGACGCGCCCTCGCGCAGCGCGCCCAGCGCGCGGCCTCGTTCCAGGGTCTCCATGTCCAGGTCAGCTCGCGACGCGGCGCGCCTCCACGGTCTCGCGCAAGAGCTCCTCCCAGCGCGCGGCGGGCACGCGCCACGACACGTCGAGGGCCAACAGGTCCGCGCGCAGCGCCGCGGCGCCGCGCTCCTCGAACAGCCGCGCCGCGCGCGCGCAGGCCGCGACGAGCGCGTCGGGCTCCAGCGCGTCGAAGAGCACGCCGGTGCGCCCGTCGTCGATCGTGTCGACGAGCCCGCCGACAGCGTGCGCGACCGGCAACGCGCCGTAGCGCTGCGCGAGCAGTTGCACCAGACCGCACGGCTCGTAGCGCGACGGCACGAGCACGACGTCGGCGCCGGCGTAGACGCGGCGCGACAGCCTTTCGTCCCAGCCGACGAACAGCCCCACGCGGCGGGCGTGCTGCCGCGCGAGCTCGTCCAGGCGCTCCGCGATCGCGGCGTCGCCGCTGCCGAGCAGCACGAGGCTCGCGCCGGTCGCCACGAGCGGCTCGACGGCCTCGGCCAGCACGTCCCAGCCCTTCTGCCACGCGAAGCGGCCGATGGCGCAGACGAGTCGGCCCGCGACCGGGGCGGCGAGGCCGAACTCGGCCACCAGCGCGTCGCGGCAGACCTGCTTGCCCGCCGGCCGGCGCGCGTCGAAGGCGTGCGGCAGCGCGGCGTCGCGCGCCGGGTCGAAGCGCTCCGTGTCGATGCCGTTGGCGATGCCGTCGAGCGCGTCGCCGCGCCAGACGTAGAGGCCCTCGAGCCCCGCGCCGAACCCGGGCGTGCGCAGCTCGCGCGCGTAGGTCGGCGACACGGCGACGACGCGGTCGGCCCACACCAGGCCGCCCTTCAACATGCAGAGGTCGCCGTAGAACTCGAGGCCGTGCATGTGGAAGTGCTCGAGGCCCAGGCCCGTGACCGCCAGCGCGCTCGCCGGGTAACGCCCCTGGTACGCGCCGTTGTGCACGACCTGCACCGCCGCGATGCCGCGCGCGGCGTCGCCGTGCACTTCGCGCAGGACGCACGGCGCGAGGCCCGCGTGCCAGTCGTGCGCGACGAGCACGTCGACGCCGAGCTCGACCGCCAGCGCGGCGCCGGCGCGCGCGAAGCTCGCGAAGCGCAGCGCCTCGTCGACGTAGGGGCCGTCGGCGTCGCCGTAGAGTCCGTCGCGGTCGTACAGCTCCGGCAGGTCGAGCAGGCGCAGGTCGAGGCGCTCGGCGCCCAGGCGCAGCGCGCCCTTCAGCCAGCGGCCGCGCAGCGTGCGCTCGGGGAGCGCGAGCTCGACCGCGCCGGCCTCGGCGAGCGCGGGGCACTGCGAGTGCGCGAGCGCCGCGCGATACGCCGGCAGCGCGCAGACGAGCTCGTGGCCGCGCGCCGCGAGCGCCCGCGCCAGGCCGCCGGCCGCGTCCCCGAGGCCGCCGCTCTGGGCCAGCGGCGCGAGCTCCGCGCTGAGGAAGAGGATGCGCACCGGGGCCTCAGAGGTTGATGTCGAACTCGTCGAGCTGGTCGAAGTCGCGGCGCGACACGGCCACCACGCCGCCCTCGCTGACGGTGAAGCGCTCGCGGTCGCGATCGAGGTCCTCGCCGATGACCTCGTCCTCGGGGATGTGCACGCCCTTGTCGATGATGCAGTTGCGCAGGCGCGCGCGGCGGCCGACGGTGACGCGCGGGAACAGCACGGCGTCGCGCACCGTGCTGAAGCTGTTCAGCCGCACGTCGTTGAAGCACACGGTGTGCTGCATGCGCCCGCCGGAGAGGATCGTGCCCGCGCCGACGATGGAGTCGAAGGCGGCGCCCATGCGCCCGTGCTGATCGTCGCTGAACACGAACTTGGCCGGGCCGCTCGAGCGCGGCAGGCCGCGCACGGGCCACTCGGCGTTGTAGAGGCTGAAGCGGGGCGTGACCGACACGAGGTCCATGCTGGCCTCGAAGTACGAGTCGAGCGTGCCGACGTCGCGCCAGTAGCCGCGCGACTCCACGCTCTCGCCGGGCACGACGTTCGTCATGAAGTCGTAGGCGAACACGCCCAGGCGCTCGTGCGCGCTGGCGAGGATGTCCTTGCCGAAGTCGTGGCTCGAGCCGTCGAGCGACGCGCAGCGCCGCAGCTCGCTCAGCAGCGCCTCGGTGCGGAAGACGTAGTTGCCCATCGAGACCAGCGTCCACCCCGGGCGGCCGGGGATCTCGGGCGGGTCGGCGGGCTTCTCGACGAAGGCGACCACGCGCCCGATCTCGTCGACCTTCAAGCAGCCGAACGCGCGCGCCTCCGCGCGCGGCACCGGCAACGTCGCGACCGTCAGGTCCGCGCCGCTCTCCTGGTGGAAGCCGACCATCTGGCTCACGTCCATCTTGTAGACGTGGTCCGAGCCGAACACGAGCACGTCGTGCGGGCGCGTGTAGCGCAGGAGGTCGAGGTTCTGGTAGATCGCGTCCGCGGTGCCGCGGTACCACTCCTTGCCCAGGTTCATCGCCGCGGGCACGGGGTCGATGTACTGATCGAGCAGACCCGACGACATGCCCCACGCGCGCGAGATGTGCTGCAGCAACGAGGTGGCCTTGTACTGCGTCAGCACCTTGATGCGCCGCACGTCGCTGTTGACGAGGTTCGAGAGCACCAGGTCGATCAGGCGGTAGCGACCGCCGAAGTAGACCGCGGGCTTGCTGCGCTCCTCGGTCAGCGGGAACAGGCGCCGCCCCTCCCCGCCGGCGAGCACGAAGGCCAGCGTCTCGCGCATGGACAGGTTCATGCGGTCGATTCTAGGGACCCGGGCCGCGGAAACGAAGCCGCGCACCCGCACGAAGCGGGACCCTCGCAGAGCGCGGCGCGGCGCGGCGCCGCTCAGCCGCGCCGCTGCGCGCGCTGCACCCGCCGCGTCGCCCGCTCCTCCGCGCGCCGCGCGGCGGGCCGCAGGACGGCGCGGCTGCGCACGACGAAGCCGGGGACCGCGCCCTGCAGCAGGTAGCGACGGCGCCAGCCCGGCGCGAGCTCCCAGAACGACACCACGCGGCGGCGGCAGTCGGCGGACCCGCACGAGCAGTGACTCATCGGCGGCTCGAGCACGAGGCAGGTCGAGTAGTCGAACGTCACCTCGTCCCCGGCTTCGAGGACACGGCGCGCCACGAGCTCGAGACCGCCGCGCACCGCCCGCACCTGACAGGTCGGCTCGCACGAGTGGTTCACGTAGTCGTCCACGCCGCCCGAAGGTCCGAGGAAGTGCTCCTCGTCCACCTGGATGGTGTGGGTGAAGTCGGCGATCTCCCCGTGCGGGAGCCGTTCACCGCCGAACGTGAGCACGTGTTCGCCCGGCGCGAAGCTCCGGGCCGCGAAGACGCCGAGCCCTTTCGACCCGGCGCGACGGAGGAGCAAGTCCTCCGAACAACTCTCGTCCATCTCTGGCCGCCGTCGCCGGCGGTACTGTGAGGTAGAACTCCTCCGACTCGAAGGAGTCGGCGAGCGGGGCGAGACGTTAGGATCCGCTCGCGATTCGTGTGCGGCTTTGTCCCTTTTTTCGAGGGCCCGCGCGAATCGTCCCAGGAGCCCCCCCCAACCCCGGGTCGATCGGGGTCGCCCGAAGGGATGAACCGCCTCCGCGTCGCGACACTCCAGTACTACGTCCGGCCGATCCACTCGTTCGCGGAGTTCCGCGACCAGGTCCGCGCCCTGGTCCGCACGGCCGCCGACTACGAGTGCCGCCTGCTCGTCTTCCCGGAGTACTTCACGGTCCAGCTCCTGACGCTCGGCGACGTCGAGCGCCCGATGGTCGAGCAGGTCCGCACGCTGGCGGACCGCACGCCGGCCTTCCTCGAGATGATGACCGAGCTGACGCGCGAGAGCGGGCTCTACGTCATGGCCGGCTCGATCCCGGTCCGCGCGCCGGGTCCGGGCGAACGCATCACGAACGAGGCCTTCCTCTTCGCCCCCGACGGCAGCTACGCCTCCCAGGCCAAGCTGCACATGACGCGCTTCGAGAAGGAGGTCTGGAAGGTCACGCCCGGCAAGCACCTGCGCATCTTCGAGACCGAGTTCGGCCGCCTGGCGATCGCGATCTGCTACGACGCCGAGTTCCCCGAGGTCGCCCGCGCGGCCGCCCACCAGGGCGCGCTGATCCTGATCGTCCCCAGCTACACGGACGACCGGCAGGGCTTCCTGCGCGTGCGCTACTGCGCGCAGGCGCGGGCCATCGAGAACCAGATGTTCGTCATCCAGGCGGCCACGGTGGGCTCGCTGCCGATGGTCCCCGCGGTCTCGCTCAACTACGGCCAGGCCTCGATCCTCACGCCCAGCGACTTCCCGTTCGCGCGCGACGGCATCCTGGCCGAGGGCGTGCCGAACCAGGAGTCGATGGTCATCGGCGAGCTGAACCTGGGCGTGCTGCGCGCGAGCCGCACGCGCGGCACGGTCCTGCCGCTCAAGGACAGCCGCGACGCCGCCAGCATCGCCGGGCGCACCGAGGTGGTGCAGCTCCTGCCCGCCGTGGCCTCGACCGCGCCCGAGAAGGCGCCGCCGCGCCGCACCCGCCCGACGATCGTGATCCGCAACACGCAGGAGGACGACTTCGCGGGCATCCAGGAGATCGCGCGCCTGATCTACCCCGAGATCACGCCCTGGAACGACGATCAGCTCCGCCAGCACCTCGAGCTCTTCCCGCAGGGGCAGATGGTGGCCGTCGACAAGGAGTCGGGGCAGGTGCTCGGCATGTGCTCGAGCCTGGTCATCGACTGGTCGCGCTACGACGCCGACGAGGACTGGTCGACCTTCACCAGCGGCGGTCTCTACACCAACCACGACCCGGTGTGCGGCGAGACGCTCTTCGCCGCCGACGTCATGGTGCGGCCCGGCTTCCAGGGCCAGGGCATCGGCAAGCGCCTCTACCAGCGCGGCCGCTTCGGCCTCGCCAAGCAGATCGGGCTCAAGCGCGTGCTCGCCGGCTCGCGCCTGCGCGGCTACCACCGCTACGCCGACGTGATGACGGCCGAGGCGTACGTGGCCGAGGTCGTCGCCGGCCGCCTCAACGACCCGACGCTGTCCTTCCAGCTCTCCCAGGGCTTCCGCGTCCTGGCCGTCGTGAGCGGCTACTTCCAGGGCGACCGCGAGAGCCTCGGCTGGGCGGCCGTCATCGAGTGGCTGAACCCGCAGCGCGCCGAGCGCGGCGAGCGCGGCGCCGACGCTCCGCGCTCCGCGGGGCCGGAAGACGCGGGCCGCGATGGAGCCGGGCGCTGACGCCGACGCCTCGACCGCGCGCCACCCGCGGCTGACCTTCGCGGCGCTCTACTTGGCCGAGGGCGGCCCGATCGGCTTCATCTGGTGGGCGCTGCCCGTCTGGATGCGCGGCGCGGGCTGCGCACCGGGCGACATCGCGCGCGCGATGGCCTGGGTCGCCTGGCCGTGGGCGCTGAAGTTCCTCTGGGCGCCGCTGGTCGACCTGCTCAGCGGGCGACGCTTCGGTCTGCGCGGCTGGATCCTGGTCACCCAGGCGCTGATGGCGCTGACGCTCGTCCCGCTGTTCTGGATCGACTTCGCGGCGCAGCGCGGCGCGCTCCTCGCGGCGCTCATGCTGCACGCGCTCGCCGCGGCCACGCAGGACGCCGCGATCGACACGCTGGCGGTGCGCACCGTCCCGGCCCACGCGCGCGGTTCGATCAACGGCTGGATGCAGGTCGGCATGCTCGCCGGCCGCTCGCTGTTCGGCGGCGGCGCCGTGCTGCTCGCCGCGCGCTGGGGCGAGCGCGCGGTGCTGGGCGCGCTGATCGGCGCGGTGCTGCTGCCCGGACTGCTCGCCTGGCTGTGGGTGCGCGAGGTCCCGCCCGCCGGGCGCGCGCGCGAGCGACTGCGGCACTACGCCGACGCGACCCGCGCGCTCCTGCGCCGGCGCGAGCTGTGGTGGGGCTTCCTGCTCGCGAGCACCGTCGGCGCGGGCTTCGAGGGCCTGGCCTCGCTGGCCGGCCCGCTGCTACTCGACCGCGGCGCGAGCGAGGCGCAGGTCGGCCGCTTCTTCCTGCTCCCCGCCGTCGGCCTGATGGCGCTCGGCGCGCTGGTCGGCGGACGCCTCTCCGACCTCGTCGAGCGCCGGCGCGCCGTCGCGCTGACGCAGGCCGCCGCGGCGCTGTGCGTGCTGCTGGTCGCCCTGAGCGCGTGGACGCCGGCTGCGGAGCGCGTGACGCTCGCGACGTGGCTCGCGCTCGGCGCGGTCTACTTCGCCGCCGGCGCGGCCACCGCGAGCCTCTACGGCCTGCTGATGGCGCGCACGAGCCGCGCGGTCGCGGCGCTGCAGTTCTGCACCTACATGGCCGGCGTGAACCTCTGCTACGTCTGGTCGACGCACCTGGTCGGAGGCTGGGTCGACCGCTGGGGCTACGGCCCCGCGTTCGCAGCCGGCGCGCTGCTCACGGCGCTCGCGCTGCCGCTGCTCGTCGCGCTCGGCCCCGAGCGCGCCCCCGCCGCCTGACGCCGCACGGATCCGAGTGTGCCCCGTCCGCGGCGCGGCCGGTACGCAGAGCTGCCCATGCGGCGCAGCGCGGCGCGAGCGAGGATGAGGCCAGGCACGCCGCTGCGCCTTTCCCACGACATCGGAGGACCGTGCCATGACCATCGGAAGGATCTGCTCCCGCGTGACGCACCTGGCCGACGCCCACGAGCGCGCCCGGGACGCCGCGCGTCGCATGAAGCAGGAGAACGTGGGCACCTTGGTCGTCGTCGACGGCCAGCAGCGCCCGATCGGCATCCTGACCGACCGCGATCTCGCCCTGCGCCTCGTGGCGGAGGGCCACGACCCCGCCCAAGTGACCGTGGCGGAGGTGATGACCGCGCACCCGCGCACCGCGCCGGAGGACCTGCCCATCGAGGACGCGCTGACCCGCATGCGCGGCTTCGGCGTGCGACGGCTGCCCGTCGTGGACGCGCAGGGCAAGCTGGTCGGCATCCTGAGCGCCGACGACGTGCTCGAGCTCGTCGCCGAGGAGCTCGGCAGCATCGGCCGCATCCTCGGCTGGAGTCACCGCGGCATCGGCCTGCCCGTCGAGCGCCCCGCCGCGCCCGAGCGCGCCGCGAGCCCGCCGCGCAAGGCGTCCGGCACGCGCGGCGCGGCCAAGACCGCGACATCCAAGGCCAAGGCGGTCGCGGGCAAGAAGCGCTAGCCCGGTCGATTCACGAAGGCGTGCGCCAGGCACAGCAACTCGGTCCCTGGTGGTGCTTCGCGGATCCTGGCGACGCAGGCGACCCTGAACGGGTCGTCGAGGAAGCCAGGAGCCGCGACATGCCGCCAGGGGCCGAGAGGCCGGCAGCGCCGGCCGGTTGCGCAGGCTGGCGTGCGCGTTCGTGAATCGTCCGGGCTAGGTGCGCGTCCGCGACGTCCTCCGGGGTCGTCGCGACGTCCTCCAGTGCGGCGCGGCGGCCGGGAGCCTCGACGAGTCCGGCGATTCGTCCGCGTCCCAGGTCGCCGCGCCGGAGCGCAGGTCGGCAGGCGCGGTACGTCTCGGACGAACTCGGTGGCGCCCGTCGAGAGCGCGTTGCGGCGGCCGCCGCCGCGGCCATGGCGCGTGGAGTCGCCGACGCATCGGACGCTGCGCCGAAGGCGCGCACCTGCGTCGAGCGACTCGCCCGCCGCCGCGCCGCGGGGACGCGAGCCGACGCGGTTCAGTCGAGCAGCAGCGCCACGCTCGTGAGCTCGACGCCCAGGTGCACGTGCCAGCGCACGATCGTCGCGACGCGCTCGAGCTCGCGCACGTGGAGCACGACGCGCCCCTCGCTCTCGGCGACCTCGCCGAACAGGCCCAGCTCGTAGCTCTCGCGCACCACGGCGACGTCGACGTGGAAGCACTCGGCGATCGCCTCGATCGTCAGGTAACCCTCGCCGTGCAGCGTCACACGCTCCTTCATCGCGCACCTCCGTCGCGGCGCGCGCCGCCGCGCACCGGCGGCGGGGCGCTCTTGCGCAGCTCGTCGAGCAGCTCGACCTGCCGCGGCCCGAGCTCGTCGGGCAGCGCCAGCCGCAGCACGAGGTAGAATTCGCCGCTGCCGCCCTTGCCGTCGTCGAGGCCCTGGCCGCGCAGGCGCAGGCGCGCGCCGGCCTTCGAGCGCGGCGGCACCTTCGCGGTCGCCACGGCGCGCGGCGTGCGCACCTCGACCTCGGCGCCGAACCACGCTTCCCACGGCGCCACGGCGAGGTCGGCCTCGACGTCCGCGCCGTCGAGGCGCCACGCGTCGTCCGACACGAGCCGCAGCGTCAGCAGCAGGTCGCCGGCCTCGCCGCCCTCGACGCCCGGCTCGCCGAGCCCCGCGAGGCGCAGCACCAGGCCGTCGCGCGCCTTCTCGGGGATCTTGAGCTCGACGCGACGCGCCTCGCGCACGTGGCCGACGCCGCCGCACGCCGGGCAGACGTGCTGACCGCTGAAGCCCACGCCGCCGCACAGATCGCACGCGCGCACGACGGGCACCTCGAAGGCGCTCTTGCCGCCGGCGAGCACCTGGCCCAGCGTCAGCGGCAGCTCGGCGCGCACGTCGCTGCCGCGGTGGCGGTAGCGCGCGTGCTGACGCGCCCGCCCGCCGAACTCGCGGCTCGTCTGGTCGCCGAACATGCTCTCGAAGAACTCCGAGAAGCCGCCCGCGCCGCCGAAGGCCCGCTCGAACTCCTCGCGCGTGAAGCGCTGCTCGCCGGGCGGCGGCGTGAAGTCCTGGCCGTGCTCCCAGTGCTCGCCGAACCTGTCGTAGCGCGCGCGCTTGTCGGGGTCCGAGAGCACCTCGTGCGCCTCGCTGATGCGCTTGAAGCGCGCCTCGGCCTCCTCCTCCCCCGCGCCCTGGTGGCGATCGGGGTGCCACTTCAGGGCCAGCTTACGGTAGGCCTTCTTGATCTCCTCGGGGCTGGCGTCGCGCGCGACGCCGAGGACCTCGTAGTAGTCCTGGAACTTCATGGGCCGAGCGAGGACACCATAACGTCCGCGGAGCGGTCGTCGGAGGTGGGCAGAGTGCGAGGGCCGCTGCCGCGTGGTGGGTGGGCGGCCTGCGCGCGGCGACCTGTTCGATCGCATAGAAAATGGGCCCGTGCCCGCCCCCGTGACTCCCGTTCCAACGAAATCTACTCGATCGAGCAGAGAACAAGCCATGGACACGCCCACCCAACGTCTCGGCACCGCCGCCCGCGAGCGGCGCCGCCTGCTCGGCCTGACGCAGGAGGACGTGTGCCTCCTCGCGGGCGTCGGCCCGGCGTTCCTGATCGCCCTCGAGCACGGCAAGCCGACGATGCGCCTCGACAAGGTGCCGGCCGTGCTCGCGGTGCTCTGTCTCGAGCTGGCGGTGCGCGAGGGCCACGCGGGCACCGCGGCGCCCGGCGCCGCGGTGAAGCACGCGACCGAGCTCGAGGTCCTGCGCGGCGACGCCCGCGCCGGCCTGTCGCGGCGGATCGCGGGCGGCGCGAGCTTCCAGGACGACGCGGACTACGTCGCCGTAGGTCGACGACGGGCGTGAGCGATGACGGCGAACGATCCCGGGGCGAGGCGACCGATCTCGAACGCGCGCTGCGCGGCCCTGGTGCTCGTCGCCGCGCTGGCGTCGACCGCGCTACCCGCGTGGGTGTCCACGCTCCTGCGCTCGCTGCGCCTCGCCGACGTGAGCCGGCTGCTGTGGACCGCAGAGGTGCTGCTCTGGCCCGTGGTCCTCGTCCCGGGGCTCCTGCTCTTCCGCTGGCGGCCAGGTCGGCGCGTGCAGGTCCTCGCGCTCCTGCTCGGGAGCGCCGCGGGGCTCGCCGCGGCACGCCCGGTGATCCCGTGGGCGGCGTTCCCGGCGGAGGCCGGGCTGCGCGACGTGGTCCCCGAGGTCGCGCCGGTCGTCGACGCCGTGGAGGCGTACCGCCGCGACCACGGCGCGCTGCCCGCGACGCTGGAAGCCCTGGTGCCGGAGTACCTCGACGCGCTCCCGGGCGTGCGGCCGGCGTGGTACGGGCTCGAGTCGCGCTACGCCCCCGGGGACCCGTGGACGCTCTCGTTCGACACCTACCTGGCCCTCGGCCTGAGCGCGCCCTACGGCGTGCTCGAGTACCGGAGCGACCAGGCCTACGACGCGAAGAGCGAGGGCGCGTCGGGCCACCACCACACCGTCGTCGGCGTCGACGCGGGATGGTGCTGGAGCGTCCGGTACTAGGCGGGAGCGGCGCCCGGCTCCACTACGAGCGAGAAGCACGCCCACGGCCGCCGACGCGCGCTTGAACCGCCTCTCCGAGAGCCGTACTCCAAGACCTGCGCCGCGAGATGGGCGCGCGGCTCGACGCGCTGGGGGCCTGAGCGAGCGCGAAGCCTGGTGACCGGCTCGCGCCGGCCGGATACTGCGCGAGATGGGCAAGCGCGTTCCCGGCTGGCTCGGCGTGCTCCTCGGCATGGGCGTGCTCGCGCTCGCGGCGTGGGTGACGCGCTCGCGTGAACCGCTGGGAGCGTTGCAGCCGGACGCGGAGACGGACGCGGCAAGCAGCGAACGGGCGTCGGAGGCGCCGCGCGCCTCGGTGACGGATTCCACGGCGGCGGAGGCCACAGCGCGCCAGGCGACGACCGATCGAGCGCCGGCACCGAGCCCGGCCGCGAGCGCGCCGAACCGCGACGCGACCGAGCCCTTCGTGCTGCGCCTCGTCGACGAGGTCACCCGCGAGGGCATCCCGAACGCGCACTTCGAGTACGAGGCCTCGGGCGTGACGCACGAGGTCCGCACGGACGCGCGCGGCGAGGTCTCGATCTCGCTCCCGGCGCGCGAGCGCTGGATCAGCGTCGCCCCGTCGGCCGAGCCGCTGCGCGGCGGCGTGCTTCAGCCCGTCCTGACGTCCGGCTACCCCGACGTCGATCACGAGTCGGGCGTGGTGGAGGTCGAGGCGCGGGTGCCCTGGGCCGTGCTGCAGGTGGCCTACGTGGGCGACGTCGACGCCGTGCTCGAGGCGAGCGAGCCCGTGCGCCTCGAGGTCGACGTGGACGAGCCCGCCTGGCTGCTCGAGCCCGAAGACATGCTGGACCCGCCGCTCCTGCGCGGCGTCCCGGGTGCGTACGTCGCCGTCGCGTGCGACGACGACGCGGCCGCGCCCGAGGCCTTCCTCGTCGCGACGCGCAAGGGTGTGCCGGTGAGCCCGTGCGCTTCCGTCGCGCTGGGCCCGGGGCTGAAGCGCATCACGCTCCCGCTGGGGCCGCCGGCGGAGCTCGTCGTGCTCGTGCGCGGTGAGGACGGACTCGAGCTCCCGCCGCTCAGGGTCGAGATCCGCAGCGAAGTCGGCCGCTGGTCTGGCTACGCCCTGTCGTCGAACCCGGCGTCGTCCAGACCGACCTGCGGCGACTCGCCCTTCCGCGCGCGGCTGCCCTTCGACACGCCGGTGCGCCTTCGCGTGCTCGACTACGAGTCGTATTGGGCGGTGGCAGCGGGGCGCGTGACGCTGGCGGCCGGCGAGGTGCGCACGCTGGAGCTCGAGGTGGCCAGGAACGCGCTCCCGCGACGGCTCGCGAGCGGCGTCGTCCTGGACGAACGCGGTGAGCCGCTGGCCGACCAGGTGATCGTGCTACAAGCGCACGACGGCTCGAACCGTACGGGCGGCACCGACGAGGAGGGGCGCTTCGAGCTCTGGGGCGAGCTGCCCAGCGGCGGCGGCGAGTTGTTCGTCGCGCCGCGCTCGGAGACCGCGTGCCCCGCGCTCGCCTTCGAGCGCCTGCCCGTCGCCGACGTCGTGCTCCGTCGACGGCGCGCGCCCCGGCGCGTCGAGCTGACCTTCGACGTCGAGGCCGAGGAGGGGGGTCCGGGCCTGGAGGACCCCTGCGTGTTCGTGGCGGCGCGCGGTCCGGGCGAGGACCGCTGGAAGCTCGTGGCCACGAACTGGCACGGGGGCGGCGCGGTCTCCCTCGACGTCCTCGACGACGTGGAGTACCGCTGGGTCGTCGAGCAGCACGGCTACGCGTGGGCGGACGGTCCGCTTTCGCAGGCCCTGCTCGCGACGGAGGAGCCCAGCGTCCGCGTCCGCCTCGTCCCCGGATTCTCGGCGACCTTCGTCGTCGTCGACGAGCGCAGCGGACGTCCGATCGGCGGGGCGGTGGCCAGGGCTCCCGGCGGCGCGGTCCTCGGCACGTCGACGAGCTCCGGCGAGCTCGAGCTGCGCGCCGAGGGCCCCGTCGAGGAGGTCTCGATCGAAGCGAAGGGCTACGACCCGACGTGGGTGGTCCCGGAGGTGAATGACCATTGGGGGAACGAGGTCTGGATGGAACGCGCCCTCCCCGTCCCCGAGTGAGCCAGCGCATGCTCGCCCCCGGGCCGATCCCGCGCGCAGCCCCGAACGGCGCCATCCTCGCCCGTCCGCACGCTTGAACCGCCTCTCCGAAAGCCGTACTCCAGGGCTAGCGCCTCACGGCGCGCCATGAACGAGCTCGAGCTGGTGCGGGGGCTGAGGGCCCGGGACGAAGAGGTGGTGGCGACCTTCCTCGAGCGCTACCGGTCTCTCCTCTATCACTGCATCGGCCACTTCGAGCAGGAGCCGGCGGCGCGCGACGACCTGTACCAGGAGCTCGTGCTGTACGCGCTGGAGCGCCTGGACGCCGACCGCTTCGACCCGACCAAGGGCTCGCTGGGCACGTGGCTGTACCGCGTGGCGTGGTGCCGCTGCGTCGACCTGCTGCGCAAGAACCAGGGGCGGCGCCAGACGCAGGTGGCCGCCGGCGACGAGGGCGTGCCGGACCGGCCGGACCCGGCGCCCGGCCCCGGCGAGGTGGCCGGCGAGGCCGAGGTCGGTACGCTGGTGCGCCAGGCGCTGGTGCAGCTCGAGAGCGAGGACCGCAGCCTGCTCGACCTGCGCTTCGTGCAGGGCCGTACGCTGGTGGACATCTCCGCGGCCCTCGGCATCAGCCACGAGCAGTGCAAGTATCGCCTCAAGCGCGCGTCGACCGCGCTGCGCAAGGTGATCCTCAACGACCTCTCGCTGGAGCGGCTCGCGGACGCCGAGGGTCTGCTCCAAAAAAGTGCGATGAACTGACCCGCTCCCGACCTCGACGACGGAAACCGCGACGGAGATGGACACGCGACAGATCAGGACCCTCGAGGACCCGAGCACGGCCACCGCGGCCGAGCTCGAGGAAGCGCTCGCCCACTGGGACGAGCTGGACGCACGGTCGCTCGCGCGGCTGGACGCCCACCCCGAGCACGGTCTGCGCTTGCGCCTCCTGCGGGCCTCCGAAGGCTGGCTCTCCCGCGGAGCCGCCCTCGACACGGCACCGGCGGGTCCCTGCCCCCCCGCCGAGGTCCTCTACGAGCACGGCCGCGGTCCCGGTGCGCACGGCGCGCCGCGCGACCCCGAGGTGACCGCTCACCTCGAGCGCTGCGTCGTCTGCGCCGGCCTCGTCGCCAGCCTGGAGAGCGCCCCCCCGCTCCCGCTGGAATGGACGAGCCTGCGCCCCGACGAGCTCGAGCCGGACGAGGACGAGTCCGGTCGGCACGATGGGAGGGTCCTCGGACCCTCGCCGACCTCCTCGACCGCGCCGGAGGTGATCTCGCCCTGGTTCGCCCGCTGGTTCCCCCTCGCTGCGGCGGCGGCGCTGCTCGTCGGCGTCTTCGTCGCTCCGCGCATGTGGTCCGACTCCTCCCTCTCGGGGCTGCCCCGCCCGGAGCTCCTGCGTGGAGCCGAGAGCGCGGCCCTCCTGTTCCCGCGCGGTCCGGTCCTGGCCGCCGCGAACGGGAGCGCCGCCCCCCTCTTCGAGCTGGCCGAGGTGCCCGGCGCGAGCCAGTACCGCGTCGAGCTCTACCTGCAGGGCGCCGACGCCTTCGCGCCCGGCCAGCTCGTGGCGACGCTGCTCGGCGCGACGCCGACGCTCGCCTCCGAGCCGCTCGCGGCGGGCCGCTACACGTGGCGCGCCTGGGCGACGGTCGACGGGCTGGAGCGCGAGCTGGGCGCCCTCGACTTCGAGGTGCGCGCGGACGCCGCCTTCGGCGCCGCGGACGCGCCGGCCGGCACGCGCGCGCTCGTCGCGCGCATCGCCGCGCTGCACGAGGCCGGCTATCGGACGGACGCGCGCGCGCTGGCGCAGCGGCTGCCCGACGGACCGGAGAAGGAGGCCTACCTCCGTCCGCCCGGCCGCTGAGGGCCTGTGAAGGGCCCCGGCCTGCGTCTCGCCGTGCTGGGCGCGGGGCTCGTCCTCGCGATCGGGGCGCTGCGCACCTCGCCGGCGGCGCGCGGCGTCGCGGCGCAGGCGCCGAGCGACGCGACGGCGCCCGCGAGCCCGGACTACGCGACCGACTACGCGCGCTTCGTCGAGCGGCTCGCCGAGGTGCGGCGCGGCGCGGACGACGCGCTCGGTGAGCTGCGCGCGGCGGCGCAGCGGCTCGCGAGCGCGCACGGCCGCGACGACGCGCTGCGCGTCGTCGACTACTACGCCGGGCTGAGCGCCGCCGAGCGCGCGCAGGGCCTCGCGGACTACGAGGCCTTCGTCGAGCTGTGGCGGGCCGTGCAAGAGGCCGATCCCGCGACGTGGCCGCGCGAACGCGACGGGCACCTCGCGCGCCTGCGCGCGTTCGTCGCGCGCGTGACGGCGGCGCCCGACTTCGTGCCGGCCGGGCGCGGGCTCGCGCTCGCCGCGACGATCGAGCTGCGCGCGCTGGAAGCCGGCATGGACGAGCTCGAGCGCGAGGACCTCGCGGCCGCCGCCGAGCGCGATGCGCGCGCCGCGCTGGCGGTGTTCGAGCGCGCCGGCATGGGCACGCCGCAGCTCGAGCCGCTCGACGTGCTCGCGCGGCTCGCCTACGTCCAGCTCGAGGACGCCGAGGCCGAGGCGCGCTTCGCCGAGCTGCTCGAGCTCGCCGAGCGCACGCGCGTCGACGACTACCGCGAGGCCGCGCTGCTCGGGCTGGTGCGCCTCGCGCGCCGCCGCGGCGACGCGTGGGAGGTGCAGGACCTCCTGGCCGAGCTGGCGAGCTTCCGCGACGCGGCGACGTGCTGGCCGCTCGCGCGCGAGCACGCCGAGCGCCTGCTGCAGGCCGACGAGCCGCAGCGCGCGGCCGAGTTCCTGCTGCGCGTGCGGCCCGACGACCCGGACGCGCGCGCGAGCTGGACGCACTCCCTCGCTGCCTGTCGCCTGCGCGAGGGCGACGCGCTCGGCGCGCGCGCGCTGCTCGAGCGGCTCGAGGGCGGCGACGAGCTGCACGCGGCGCGCGCGCACCTGGCGCTGCTCGAGGGCACGCCGCGCGTCGCGCTGGCCGAGCTCGCCGACGTCGACCTCGCGCGCTGCGCGCCGCGCCTCGCGCAGAGCGTGCTGGGTCTGCGCGGCGAGGCGTACCTCGCGCTGGGCGAGTCGGCCGAGGCGCTCGATAGCTTGCGCCGCGCGCGCGCCCTGGCGCGCTCGTGGGAGCTGCGGCTCGAGGAGCAGCGCGTGCTCGAGGGCGGCGCGTCGGTCTTCGGCGAGTGGCTCGGCCTGCACGGCGCGGCGCTCGAGGCGCGCGCGCTCGCGGCGCTGGGCGAGGTGCACGAGGCGGCGCTGGTGATCGAGGCTGCGCAGTCCGAGGCGTGGCGCGAGGGCGCGCGCAGCCTCGACCTCGAGCGCTGGGCCGCGCGCTACGAGCACGGGCTCGTCACGTGGATCTTCGGCGCCGACCGCGGGCTCGCCGTGTGGCTCGGCCCGGGCGGGCGCGCGCAGGCGCTCGAGGTCGAGCGCTCGCGCCAGGACGTGACGCGCGCCGTGCGCCGCGCGCGCCAGGCGCTGCTCGACGGCGACGAGGCGCGCGCCGCGCGGCTGTTCGAGGAGCTGGCGACGACGCTCCTGCCGGAGGAGCTGCGCGCGCGCCTCGACGCGGCGCCGGGCGGACGCCTGCTGTGCGTCGCGCACGGCGCGGTCGAAGCGCTGCCGTTCGCGGCGCTCGCGTGGGACGGCCGCGCGCTCGACGAGCGCGCCGAAGCGCTCGCGCTGCCGGTGCTGCCCACGCGCGACCCGGGCCCGCGCTGGAGCGGCGGCGCGCGCTGGATCCTCGCCGGCGACCCGCTGTCGCGCGACGGCGCGACGCTGCTGCCCGCCGCGCACGAGGAGCTCGCGGAGGTCGCCGCACAACTCGACGCGCCGCTCATGCGCGAGGGCCCGGCTTTCGACGGCGCGGCGCTGTGCGCGGCGCTCGCGAGCGACCGCGCGGTGCACGTCGCGACGCACCTCGTCGGCGCCGAGCGCTGCGAGGCGCGGCGCTACGCAGCCGTCGGCCTGCTCGCCTCCTACGACGAGGCGGTGTGCGCCGATCGCCTGGCCGAGGTCTACGTGCGCGCGCCGCTCGTGGTGCTGTCGGCCTGCGACACGGGCGGCGGACGCTACGTCGACGCGCGCGGTCGGCAGGGCGTCGCGCGCGCGCTGCTCGACGGCGGCGCGCCCAACCTGCTCGTGACGCTGTGGCCGGTGACGGACGCCGCGGCGCGCGCCTTCACGCCGCGCTACCACGCCGCGCTCGAGGCGGGCGCGGCCCCCGCCGCCGCCGCGCGGCAAAGCGCGCCGCGAGCTCGCCGCCGCCGGCGCGCCGGCCGCCGACTGGGCGGCCTTCCAGGCGCTGGGCCGCGACTAGCAGCGTCGCGGACGGGCTCGCGCTCGTCGGCGCGCGCGCTCCCTGTACGCCGCGCCAGGCTCGCGACGCACTCTGCATGCGACGCACGCACGAGCCCCACGCGCCGCGCGCTCCGCGTTCACTCACATCGACGACGCTTCGCGCGCGGACGTTGCGCCACCGTGACCCGAGGCGCGCTGACGTCGCGACCGCCTCCCCACACCCGAACCCTAACGGAGGCGACCCCCATGAATCTCTCGCAACGCCGCCGCGCGCGGACGTCGGCGCTCGGCGCGGTCCTCGCGCTCGGCGCCCTGGCCTCGGCGCAAGGCACACTCACGCCGCTCGAAGCGCTAGGCAAGGAACTCTTCTTCGACGCCGGACTGTCCCAGCCGCTGGGGCAGTCGTGTGCGACCTGCCACGACCCGACGACCGGCTTCACGAGCCCCAGCCCGGAGATCAACGCGCACGGCGCGGTGTTCCCGGGCGCAGCGCCGCGGCGCTTCGGCAACCGCAAGCCGCCCACCGCGGGATACGCCGGCTTCAGTCCGGTGCTGCACCACGACGCCGCTGACGACGTTTGGATCGGCGGCGTGTTCTGGAACGGACGCGCCAGCGGGTGGCGGCTCGGCGATCCGCTCGCCGAGCAGGCGCTCGCGCCCTTCCTCAACCCGCTCGAGCAGAACGTCTCGAACAAGACCGCCGTCGTGCAGAAGGTCACACAGGCACCCTACGCCGCACTCTTCGAGGAAGTCTGGGGTCCCGGCGCGCTCGACTGGATGAGCGACGCGCAGCTCGCCTACGAGCGCATCGGGCGCTCGCTCGCCGCGTACGAACGCTCGCCCGAGCTCAACCCGTTCACGTCGAAGTACGACGCCTGGCTGCAGGGCCTGGCAGCGCTGACCCCGCAGGAAGAGCTCGGCCGGCGCCTCTTCGTCGGCCGTGCCTTGTGTAGCGCGTGCCACCCGGCCGCGCCCGGACCGAACGGCGAGCCGCCGCTGTTCACCGACTTCACGTACGACAACCTCGGCGTCCCGCGGAACCCCGAGAACCCGTTCTACCGCATGGGGCCGAGCTACAACCCTGCGGGGCAGCAGTGGGTCGACCGGGGGCTGGGCGGCTTCCTCGAGTTCGCAGGCTACCCGCCGGCGGTGTACGGCCCCGAGCTCGGCAAGCACAGGGTGCCGACGCTGCGTAACGTCGACCGCCGGCCAGAGGCGGGCTTCGTCAAGGCCTTCGGGCACAACGGGTACTTCAAGAGCCTCGCGGACGTCGTGCACTTCTACAACACGCGCGACCTGCCCGGCGCGGGCTGGCCGCCGGCCGAGGTCGCCGAGACGGTGAACACCGACGAGCTGGGCGACCTCGGGCTCGACGCCGGCGAGGAGGCCGCGCTCGTAGCCTTCCTGCGCACGCTCTCCGACGGCTACCTGCCCTGAGCCCGCGTGCGGGAGCGCCACCCCCCTCCCAGCGCCCGGGTCGTCGCGCGGCGATCCGGGCGCGCTCGTCGAAGCGCAGCCGGAGGCGCCGCGCTGCGCCACCGCGGCCCGGATGTGGAACTTCTTTCGCTTCCTCGCAGCGGGCCTCAAGCGGCGGGAGGTCTCTTCCGATACGTGGCGCACCGAGCCGCAGCTGCGGCCGGACCTCGAAGGAGCCAGAGACATGATCAGCGCCGCCCTCCTCACGACCCTCGCCCTGACCGCCGGTCCCGGCGTGGACGTCCAAGCCCCCGAGCGCGCCGCGCTCGGTGTCAGCGTCGAGGCGACGCACATCACGCTCGTGAACACCTTCGAGGCGCCGCTCCTGCTCGTCGCGACGAGCGAGGACGGCCGCTTCCAAGCCCTGCACTGGCTGCCCGCCGGGGGCCGGTACGACGAGGACTTCCCGCGCGGAACCCTCCACGGGCTGGAGCTCGAGGTCGCACGTCCTCTCGGCCAGGGGTGGCTCACCTCCGGCAGCCTGGACCTCGACCCCATGGCGCTCGAGAGCGCCGAACTGTGGGTCCTCGACTGTGGCCACGCCGTGGCCCGCGAGGAAGGAGGCGCGTCCTTCTCGACGGTCGCTCCCCGTGGGAGCCACCTGCCGCCCCAGTGGCACAGCGTCACCGCCGACGAGGCGCAGCCCGCCGCGGCCTGCCACGTGCCCGTGGTGACGCCTTCCGACGAGCCCAAGGGCGACAAGCCGCCGAAGCTGCGCAGGAAGCCGCTTCCGCCGGTGTGAGCGCCGGCCGTCGGGACCTGTTCGAAGAGAGCACCGCTCCGTGAGGAGCACCCAAAGAGAGGCCGAGGGGCTTCGGAGGCGACTCCGGGGTCCCTTCGGTCGTTTCAGGGCGCAGCGCGGAAGCGCGGGAACGCGGCGCCGCGCGTGGCATGGCGACCTAGCATGACCAGGTGCCGGCGTCGCGCGCGGGGAGGGCTCGCGCACTCGCACGACCGGCGCAGGAGAGTCCCATGCTCCGCACCCTCGCGAGCCTCGCACTCGCCACGCTCGTCGCCCCGCTCTCGGCCCAAGTGGCGGACGGCGACCTGCTCGTCCCGCGCTTCGACGTCGGCGTCGCCGCGATCGAGCAGTACGACGCCCACGGCACCCTGCTCGTCGACCACGGCCCCGGGAGCGACTTCAGCGGCGCGACCGTGACCGACGCGGGTCTGGTCGCGACGCTCAGCCGCTATCCCACCGAGGTGCACTTCTTCGACGCGAGCGGGACCGAGGTCGGCTCGTTCAGCAGCACCCAGGGCGCGGGCGCGCCGGGCGACCTCGACCGCCTGTCGGACGGAACGCTCGTCGCCGCCGACCAGAGCGGCGACGTCGACCTGTACGCGCCCGACGGGACGTGGCTGGGCCACCTGTTCGACAACCAGATGATCCACCCGACGGGCCTGTTCGTCACGCCGCAGGACGAGGTCTGGGTGGCCGACATCGACCTGTTCACGTCGCCCGGGCGGCTGCACCGCTTCGACGGACAGGGCAACCTGCTGCAGATCGTGTCGCTGGGCTTCTCGCCGGGCGACCTCGTCGTCGACGCGGACGGCACGCTGTGGGTCACCGACCGCTTCAACGCGCTGGTCGTGCACCTCGACGCGCAGGGCGCGCCGCTGTCGAGCTTCGCGACGCAAGCGCTGGGCCGGCTCTACGGCATCGCGCTGCACCGCGACGACACGCTGTCGGTCGTCGGCGAGAACGACGTGGCCGTGCACCGCTACGCGAAGGACGGCACCTGGCTGAGCTCGTTCCCGCTCGCGTCCACGGCCGGCCTGCGCAACTACCTCTGCGTCCAGCGCGACGCGGGCACGCCGACCTTCTGCTACGGCGACGGCACGGGCTCGATCTGTCCGTGCGCGAACCTCGGCGCTCCCGGTCAGGGCTGCGCGCACTCGGGCGGCGTCGGCGGCCGGCTGGGCGGCTTCGGGCGCGCGAGCCTGACGAACGACGGCCTGCTGTTCGACGCCGGACCGCTGCCCCCGAACCAGCCCGCGCTGCTGTTCGCGGGCACCGCGACGCTGAACGGCGGCGCCGGGCTCCTGTTCGGCGACGGCCTGCGCTGCGTGGGCGGCGCCGTGGTGCGCCTCGGCGTGCGCACGAGCGACGCCGCCGGCCGGGCGCTGTGGAGGCCGGGCCTGCTCGGCGGTCACGGCTGGAGCGCCGGTCAGAGCGTGCACGTCCAGGCCTGGTACCGCGACCCGCACGGCTCGCCTTGCGGATCGGGCTTCAACCTGACGAACGCGACCTCCGTCGCGCTGGCGCCCTAGGAGCCGGTCCAGGAAGTCAATCGGCGCCGGGGCGGCGGCCTCCGCAGCACCGCGTCGACGGGTGGCCCGTCGGGGGCGGAGAGGGGGAGGCGGCGGTCGCGGCGAGCCTCCGCGACAGCGTTGTGTCGATGCGCGGCGAGGCGGAGGGATCGAGACGCTACACTCCCGGCTTCAGGACCCCCCGCCATGAAGCTGGACGAAGCCGCCGAGTACCTGGGCGTGAGCCGGCCCACGCTGGATCGTTGGATCCGGCAGGGGCTGATGGCCGAAGCGGGCCTGCGCGGCAGCCGCTTCGACCGCGACGTGCTCGTGGCCTGGTCGCGGCGGCGCGGCATGTGCCCGACGGCGCGCGCGGGCGGGCCGGGCGCGGCGCCCGAGAACCTGCTGGCCGAGGCCGTCGAGCGCGGCGCGGTGACGCGCGTCGAGGGCGCGGCCGACGCAGGCGCGGTGATCGAGGGCGCGTGCGCGCGCGCGCGCTGGCGCCGGCCGCGCACGCGACGCTGCTCGAGGCCGTGCTCGAGCGCGAGCGCCTGGCCGCGACGGCGCTGGGCCACGGCGTCGCGATCCCCCACCCGCGGCAGCCGCGGCCCGACGTGGTCGAGGCGGCGCGCCTGAGCGTGGTGTTCCTCGACCCGCCGGTGGACTGGGCCGCGATCGATCGCCTGCCGGTGCACACCGCCTTCCTCGTGCTCTCGCCGAGCACGGCGGTGCACCTGCAACTGCTGTCGCGCATCGCCTACGCGTTGCGCGAGCCGGGCTTCGACGAGTTCCTGCTGGAGCGCCCCTCGAAGTCGGAGCTGGCGCAGCACCTGCGCGCCATCCACAAGGACGCCTGAGCCGCGATGGCCGCCGAGGACAAGCGTTCCTTCCTGCCGAGCGGCGCGCTCGTGCGCCGCCTGCAGGTGCTGGGGCAGCCCGAGGAGCACTGGGGCCGGCTGCTCGTCATGGCGCTGGTCGTCGGCCTGGCGAGCGGCGCGGCGGCGGTGTTGCTGCGGCGCCTCGTGCACCTGGCCTTCCACGGCCTGGCGCCCTACCGCCACGGCGCCGTCGCGCTGCTGCTGCCGGCGCTGGGCGGTCTGCTCGGCGTGCTGATCGTCGCGCGCGTGTTCCGCGAGCCGGCCGGCCACGGCGTGCCGGAGGTCATCCGCGCGGTCTGCCGCGGCGGCGGCGGCATGCGCAAGCGCGCGATGTTCTCGCGCTGGCTGGGCAGCCTCGTCAACGTCGCGTCGGGCGCGTCGGCCGGCCTCGAAGGTCCCACGGTCTACACCGGCGCGGCCATCGGCTCGACGCTGGGCGGCTGGTTCGGCGTGGACGAACGGCGCCGCTCGGTGCTGCTCGCGGCAGGCGTCGCGGGCGGCATCTCGGGCATCTTCAACGCGCCGATGACGGGCATGATCTTCGCGATCGAGGTCGTGCTCGCCGAGTGGAGCGCGCACACGATCGTCCCGCTCGCGATCGCCTCGGTGGCCGGCACCGAGCTGTCGCGGCTGCTGCTCGGCGACCGCGCGTCGTTCCTGCACGCGCCCTTCGAGATGGGTCCGCGCGACCTGGCGCTGTGCGCGGTGCTCGGGCTCCTGGCCGGGCTCGTGTCGGTGCTGTTCGTGAAGTCGACGCACCTCGTGCACGGGCTCTCCGACCGCCTGTCGAAGAACCGCCTCGTGCCGGTGGTGCTGCTGGGCCTGGTGGTGGGCGGCATCGGCCTCGTCTCGCCCGACGCGATCGGCGAGGGCTACGACGTGGCGAGCGCGGCGATCGACGACCAGCTCGAGCTCAGCCTGGGTCTGTGCGTGGTGCTGCTGTTCGGCAAGCTGCTGGCCTCGAGCCTGACGCTCGGTTCGGGCACGCCCGGCGGCATCTTCGCGCCGTCGCTCGTGCTCGGCTCGCTGCTCGGCGACACGTTCGCGCGCGGCCTGCGCGCGGCCTTCCCCGGCGAGCAGTTCGCGCACCCCGGCAGCTACGCGCTGGTCGGCATGGCGGGCCTCGTCGCGGGCGTCATGCAGGCGCCGCTGACGGGCATCTTCCTGGTGCTCGAGGTCACGCGCGGCTACGACGTGATCCTGCCGCTGATGACGGTCTCGGTGCTGGCGCTGCTCGTCGCGCGCCGCTTCGACCGCTACTCGATCTACAACTGGGAGCTGGCGCGCCGCGGTGAACTGCTGCGACCCGGCACCGACCAGCGCATCCTGACCGACATCCGCGTGCGCGACGTGCTCGACGCCGAGGTCACGCCGGTGTCGGAGGACATGCCGCTGGAGGGCTTCCTGCGCGTGCTCAAGCTCTCGCGCCGCAACAACTTCCCCGTGCTGCGCGCCGGCTCGGAGCAGTACGCCGGCATGGTCGACGTCGCCGCGACGCGCGAAGTGCTGCTCGACCCCGAGCTCGTGCACGTCACGCTGGTCGGCATGATCATGAGCCCGACGCCGCAGCCGGTGGACGCGGACACGACGCTGAGCGAGGCGATGGAGATCTTCGAGCGCGACCGCGTCTGGGTGCTGCCCGTGACGCGCCAGGGGCGCTTCGTGGGCCTCGTCAGCAAGTCCTCGCTGTTCGACCACTACCGGCGCGAGCTGAACGCGCAGACGGGAGCGTGACGGCGTGAGGTCCACCGCCCCCCCCGAAGGCGAGCGCCGCCTCGGCCTGCCGCGCGTCGTGATGGTGCTGGTCGCGCTGGCCGCGCTGACCACGCTCGTGCTCGAGTACGGCTTCCGGCTCGACGAGCGCAGCATCGAGCTGATCGAGGTGCTGGACTGGGGCCTCGCGGCGCTGTTCGGCGTCGACCTGGCGCTGCGGCTCGTGATGGCGCACGGCGGCGAGCGGCGCGCCGTGCTGCGCACGCGCTGGCACGAGTTCGCGCTGCTGGGCCTGTTCGGTCTGAGCCTCGCGGCCCTGGCGCTGCTGGGCACGGAGGAGAACCTGGCCGAGCTGCTCGGCATGGTGCACGTGCGCTCGGTGGCGAAGCTGTTGCTCGCGCTGGTGCAGGTCTTCCTGCTGCTGACGCTGGTGCTGCGCGCGCTGCAGGCGCAGGAGCGCTACCTCTCGTCGAAAGTGCCGGCCGAGTACCTCTTCATGGGCTCGTTCGCGCTGCTCATCACGCTGGGCACGCTCCTGCTGCTGCTGCCGGGCAGCCGCGCCGAGGGCGCCGCGCCGATCACCTTCCTCGACGCGCTCTTCACGTCCACGAGCGCGTCGTGCGTGACGGGCCTCGCGGTGCGCGACACGGGCGCCGAGTTCTCGCTGCTCGGGCAGGTGGTGATCCTGTTCCTGTTCCAGGTCGGGGGCCTGGGCATCATCACATTCGTCGCCTTCGGCTCGGTGCTCGCCACGAAGAGCTTCAGCGTCCCGCAGACCGTGGCGCTGCGCGACCTGACCAACAGCTCGACCCTGCGCGAGGCGCGGCGCTTCGTCTGGCACGTGGTGCTGTGGATGCTGCTGGTCGAGGGCGTCGGCGCGCTGCTCCTGTACTTCTCGCTGCCGGCGGGCAGCGGCCCGGGGCTGTGGCGCGGCTACTGGTGCGTCTTCCACGCCGTGTCCGCCTTCTGCAACGCGGGCTTCTCGCTGCAGGGCGACAGCCTGGTGCAGCTCGACGACGCGGTCGGCGTGAACCTCGTCCTGATGGTGCTGATCGTGCTCGGCGGCCTGGGGATGCCGGTGACGCGCGAGCTGGTGCTGCACCGCATCACGCGCGCGCCTTTCTTCCGGCGCTTCCGCTTCTTCCAGCGCCTGCACCAGGGCAAGGCCCACAAGCGCCTGTCGCTGCAGACGCGGCTCTCGCTGTGGATGACCGGCGGCCTGCTGCTCGTCGGCTTCGTCGGGTTCTGGGCGCTGGAGCGGCACGGCGTGCTGGCCGGCCGCCCGCCGGGCGAGGCGGCACTGGCCTCCGCGTTCCAGGCGGTCACGCCGCGCACGGCCGGCTTCAACACCGTGCCCTTCGAGGACCTGACCGACGCGACGCTGGTGCTCGTCATCGGCCTGATGGCGATCGGCGCGGGCCCGCTGTCCACGGGCGGCGGCATCAAGACGGTGACCTTCGCCGTGCTGCTCGTCGCGCTGCGCGCGATGGCGACCGGGCGCCCGGGCGTCGAGGTGGCCGGCCGCAGCCTCTCGCGCGTGCTCGTGCGCGGCGCCCTGAGCGTGTTCGTGCTCTACGTCGCCGCCGCCGGTACCTTCGTGTTCGTGCTGTCGATCACCGACCCGCACGTCGCCTTCCGCGACAGGATCTTCGAGGTGGTCTCGGCGCTCTCCACGGTCGGCCTCTCGACCGGCGTCACGACGCAGTTCGGCGGCGCCGGCCGCGTGGTGCTGTGCGTGGCGATGTTCATGGGCCGCGTCGGCCCGCTGGCGTTGATCCTGTCCGTCTTCCGCTCCCGCCGCTCCGGCGAGAACTACCAGTACCCCGAGGAGGAGCTCGTCGTCGGCTGAGCCGCGCGCGCTCTCCCCCTGCAGCCCTTGCGCCCATGAAGAGTGTCGTCGTCGGTCTCGGAGAGTTCGGGTACGCCGCCGCGGTCGCGCTCGCGCGCAGCGGCGCGGAGGTCATCGCCATCGACCGCGAGATGCACTTCGTCGAGTCCATCAAGGACGATGTCAGCCTCGCGGTGTGCTGCGACGCGTCGAACCGCGCCGCGCTCGAGGCCCACGACGTCGGCGAGGCGGACGTCTTCCTCGCCGCCATCGGCCGCAACTTCGAGGCGCAGGTGCTCGCCGTCGTGCACGCGGCGCGCCTGGGCGTCCCGCGCATCGTCGCGCGCGCGGTGACGACGACGCACGCGGAGATCCTGCGCGAGGTGGGCGCCACCGAGGTGCTCAACCCCGAGGAGGCCGCCGCGCGGCGCGTCGTGCAGGGCCTGCTCGCGCCGGACGTGACCGAGTACTTCGAGCTCGCCGACGGCTTCAGCCTCGCGGAGGCCGAGGCGCCGCCGGGCGCGGTCGGCCGCTCGCTGCTCGACCTCGAGCTGCGCAAGCGCTACCGCCTCAACGTCGTGGGCATCAAGCGGCCCGACCCGAAGATGGAGAGCGGCTACCGCTTCGACCCGATCCCCGACCCGAAGAAGCCGCTGCTCAAGGGCGAGATCCTCGCGCTCGTCGGCAGCGACCTCGACATCGCGCACTTCGTCACGGCGCTGAAGAAGTAGGCGCGGGCGCTCAACGACCGTAGACGTCAGGGCGCTCGTCCTTGTGCAGCGGGATGCGCGTGCGGTAGGCGCGCGCCTCGCCGAGGTCGAGGTCGGCCCACGCGGTCGCCTCGGCCGCGCCCGCGTCGGCCAGCACCGCGCCGTGCGGCGAGACGACGAGCGACGCGCCCGGGAACTCGAGCGGCAGGCGCCGGCGGCCGACCTCGGCGAAGCCGGTGCGGTTCGACGCGACGACGAAGCACTGGCGTTCGACGGCGCGCGCGACGACGAGCGCGCGCCAGTGCGCGATGCGCGGCACGGGCCACTGCGCGCTGACGAGCAGGTGGTCGAAGCCCGCGCGCCAGGGCGCGTCGAGCAGCCCGGCGAAGCGCAGGTCGTAGCAGACGACGGCGCACACGCGGCCGACGGACGTCGCGGTCACCGGCGGCGGCGTCGCGCCCGCCGCGAACGTCGCGCCCTCGGCGGTCGGCGAGAAGAGGTGCACCTTGTCGTACGCGCTGGCGACCTCGCCGCGGTCGACGACGAGCATGCGGTTGCTCGGCAGGTCGCCCGTGCGGCCGAAGCCGCTGCCGGCCACGACGAGCTCGAGCTCGCGCGACAGCTCGCGTACGCGCTCCCACGCCGCGTCGGTCTCGTCGAGCCGCGCGGGCGTGCCGCCCTCGGGCGGGAACGAGGTCGGCCACATCTCCGGCAGCACGACGAGCCGCGCGCCGGCGTCGGCGGCCGCGCGCAACCCGCGCTCGGCGGCGGCGAGGTTCGCGGCCGCGTCGCAGGTGACGTCGAACTGGTGGACGGCGGCGCGCATGGGTCGGGGAGGATAGCCGGGCCGGACCCTTCAGGAAGGCGTGTACCGGACACGGCGCCGGGCGGTGCCTCGCGCCTCCCGGCGTCGCAGGCGACACCGAACGAGTCGTCGCGGAAGTCGGGCGCCGAGAGGCCTGCCACGCCGGCCGGTTGCTCGGTCCGGTGCGCGCGTTCACGCAAGGTCCGGGCTAGGCTACGCGCGTGCTGCTGGAGACCCTCGTGCAACTCGCGGTCGGACGCGTCGTGCTCGCGTGGCTGCCGCCCGGGTGGCCGGGCTACGGCAGGGGCTGGGAGCTGGGCGCGACGCTGTCGGCGAGCTGGATGCTGGGCGCGCTGGCGTGGGGGCTCGCGCCGCTCGGGTGGCTGTGGGCGCTCGTGTTCGGCGCGCGGCTCGCCACGCTGCCGGGGGCGCTGCGGCCGCGGCACGGGCACCTGCGACGTGCGGACTCGATCCACGCGGCCGTGTTCGCCGTCGCCCTCGGACTCCACCTCGCGCTGCCGGTGGTCGGCGCGGTCGGCGAGCGCCTCCTGATCTCGGCCGCCTGGATGGGCACGGGGCGCCACGCCTGGCGGCTCACGGCCGACCGCCGCGCGCGCGCGCTCGGCGTCGCCGGGCTGCTGTGCCTGGTCGCGTTCTTCCTCCCGCCGCTCTTGCCGGCATGAGCGCGGCCCCCGTCCCGCTGCTTCCCGGCGAGCTCGACGCGTTCCTCGCCGCCATGCGCGGCGGCGCGACGTTCAAGGCCGCGGTCGAGGCGCTGCTGCTCGCGCTGCCCGAGGACCGCGCGGCGCGGCTGATGCTGCTCATGCGCGAGGGCCGCGCGGCGTGGCACCCGCTGCTGCGCGCGGGCGGCGGGCGCGCGCTGCTCGTCGGCAACGCGTTCTCGGGCACGGCGCACGCGTTGGCAGCCGCCGGCTTCGAGCTCGTGCTGCACGACGCGTCGCGCGAGCGGCTCGAGTTCGAGGCCGCGCGCTGCCGCGACCTCGTCGGCGTCGAGCCCGAGCTCGTGCCCGGCGCGGCCGGCGCGCGGCTGCCCTTCGAGGACGGCGCCTTCGACCTCGTGCTGCAGGAGGACGGCCCGCCCAGCGCGCGGCGCGGCGTCGCGCACGACCTCGGCGAGCTGTGGCGCGTCACGCGCGGCGAGCTCGTGCTCGTCGCCGACAACCGCCTGGGCTACAAGCGCTCGCTCGGCGCGCGCGGCGAGTTCGCGGTGCCCTCGCCCGTGCAGTACGTCGTCGACGTGGCGCGCGGCGCGCGCGGCGAGCACGCGCTCGCCGGTCACCGCAAGGCGCTGGCGCGCGTCGGCGCGGCGCCCGAGCGCGCGCTGGCGCTCTACCCCCACTCGCTCGACTTCACGCACGTCGTCGGCCTCGGCGGCGACGGGCCGAACCTGCACATCGGGCCGATGGAGCGGCGCAACCAGCTCAAGATGGCGGCCTACGGCGCGGGGCTCTTCCCGCTGCTCACGCCGAGCTTCGCGCTCGTCTCCGCGCGCCCCGCGGTCGCCGCGACGCCGCCGCGCGTCGAGCGCGCGCTGGCCGCGCTGGCCGAACGCCTCGGCGAGCCGCGGCCCGTCGTCGACGAGCTCGTCGCGACGCGCGGCAACACCGCCGTCGTGTTCACGCGCGTGCCCGACGCGCCGGACGACGCGCCCGCCGGCCGCTGGTGCCTGCACGTGCCGCTCAGTCCGCAGCAGGAGGCGCAGATCGCGCGCCACCACGCGGTGCTCGAGCGCCTGTGGTCGCCGACCGCGACGCTGCCCGTGCCGCAGCCGCTCTTCCGCGGCGTCGTCGAGGGGCTCTCGCTGTCGGTCGAGCGGCGCCTCGGCGGCCTGACCGCGCCGCAGCTCTCGGGCGACGTCGCCAAGGTCGAGCGCACGCTCGCCGACCTGGTCGAGCACCTCGCGGGGCTGGTCGTCGCGCCGCCGCGCGTCCTCGACGAGGCCGCGTACGAGCGCGACTTCGGCGCGCGCTTCGACCTCGTCGCGCGCTTCTGCGGCCGCGCGGAGACCGAGCGCGCGCTGCGGCGGATGCGCGACGAGACGCGCGAGCGCGTGCTCGGGCTCGCCGTGCCGCGCGTGCTCGCGCACATGGACCTGCGCAGCAAGCACGTGCAGGTCGACGCGGCGGGGCGCGTGCTCGGCCTGCTCGACTGGGGCTCCTCGGTCGACGCCGACGTGCCCTACCACGACCTGCTCCAGTTCCTCGTGCACGAGTACAAGCAGGCGCGCGTGCCGGACATGCGCCGGGCCTGGGCGCTGCTGCTCGACCCGCACGGGCCGCGGCCGCGCGAGCGCGAGCTCCTCGACGCGTACTGCCGGCGCCTGGGCCTCGCGCCGGAGTACCAGCAGGCCATGGAGCGCTGCTTCCCAGTCTTCGTGGCCGCCATGGCGGAGGCCAACTGGGACTACAGCCGGCCGCGCTGGGTGCACGCGCAGTTCGGGCTCTGAGCGCGGCCCGGCCCCGGGACCGCCCCCGTTGCGGCACCCGGCGGAGCCGGGCCGGCGCGCGCCCGGCCCTCGCCCCGGCGTCGCAACCCCCTGGCGGAGCGGCGCTTGGGCCTCCGCTCCGGCGCCCCGGCGGAGCCGCCCCGTGCAATTTGCGGATTCCTAATTCCGGGCGCCGCCACGGGGTCGGGGTAGGCTTCGACGGTCGCAGGGAGCCCCTGTCTCTCCGCGCGTCCGCCTCCCTCCTTCTCAATCCTCCGCACCCGTCGATCCTCCAGAGATCCCGACATGAAGATCACCTCTCTCTTCGCTGCCGTCGCCGTGGCCGGCGTCACCATGACCACCGCCGCCGCCCAGTCCGACTCCTGCAGCACCGCGACGGCCATCGCCGGCCAGGGCACCTTCCCCTACGACACGTCGCTGGCGACCACCGGCCTCGAAGGTCAGCTCGAAGGCCTCTGCTACTTCTTCGGCAACTCGGCCATCGACAACGACGTGTGGTTCTCCTGGACCGCCGACGCCACCGGCAACGCGACCGTCCAGACCTGCAACAACTCGGGCACGGACACCAAGCTGGCCGCCTACCCGGGCGGCGGCTGTCCGACGGCCGGCACCGCGCTCGCCTGCAACGACGACTCGTGCGGCCTGCAGTCGCTGATGACCTTCCCGGTCACCAACGGCACGGCCTACATGCTCCAGGCCGGCAACTTCCCGGGCGCCGCGGGCGGCACGAGCGCGCTCACGATCTCGATCATCACGGGCGGCAGCGGCAGCGGCAGCGACTCCTGCGCGACGCCGTCCGCGATCGCCGGCCAGGGCAGCTTCGCCTACGACGGCTCGCTCGGCACGACGGGCCTCGAGGGCCAGACCGAGTCGCTCTGCTACGCGTACAGCACGTCCAACGTGAACAAGGACCTGTGGTTCGCCTGGACGGCCGACGCCACCGGCCCGGCCACCGTCTCGACCTGCGCCGGCGCGACCTTCGACACGAAGATCGCCGCCTACCCCGGCAACACCTGCCCGACGCCGGGCTCGGCGCTGGCCTGCAACGACGACACCTGCGGCCTGCAGTCGGAGATCGTCTTCAACGTCGTGAGCGGCACCACCTACATGCTGCAGATCGGCACCTTCTCCGCGAACACCGTCGCGGGTCCGGCCAGCTTCGACGTCTCGATCGTCGGTCCGGCCGAGCCGGGCACGGCCTTCTGCTTCTGCGACGGCAGCGGCGCCGCGGCGCCCTGCGGCAACCCCGGTGCGGCGGGCAACGGCTGCGCCAACGGCGCCTTCGCGGCGGGCGGTCACCTCGGCGGCGCGGGCACGGCCCTCGTCGGTAGCGACACGGTCGTGCTCTCGGGCTCGAACCTGGCCCCGAACCAGCCCGGCCTCTACTTCCAGGGCGACAACGCCATCAACGGCGGCCTCGGCGTGGTCTTCGGGGACGGCATCCGCTGCGCCGGCCAGAACGTGGTGCGCCTCGGCGTCCGCGCGGCCGACGCCTCCGGCAACAGCGACACGACCGGCATCACGGTCTCCGCGGTCGGCGGCGTCCTCCCGGGCGACCTGCGCCACTACCAGCTCTGGTACCGCGACCCCGCCGGCAGCCCCTGCGGTTCGTTCTTCAACCTGACGAACGGCTACAGCATCCAGTGGTAGTCACTGCCACGAGTTGCAACTGACGCGGAGAGGGCGGGATCCAGGACTCGGGATCCCGCCCTTTCCAGATTCCGGGCCTGACCTTAGGGTGGCCCATCCGGCGCCGGCCCACTCGGCCGCCGACGGGCGCTCGGGCAGGCCCGGAGAGACGCCCGAACCGATCACGCACACCGGGCCGCGCACGCGGTCCGGTCGGAGCGAGCCCCGACTCGCCCCACCCGCTCTTTCACGCTGCACCCGATCTTCGTCGTGACCATTCCCTTGGGGGGGAGAGTCGCGGTGACGAGCGGCGTGGAGGAACACAACGTTGTAGTTCCACCCCATCTTCACCACGGAAGAGACCGATTCCTATGAAAGCCACCTCCCTCTTCGTTGCCTTCGTGGCGACCTCGGCGTTCACCGTCGCGGCCGCGCAAGGCTCGGACGACTGCTCGACCGCGACGCTGATCGCCGGTCAGGGCGGCTTCGCCTTCGACAACCTGACGGCCACTACCGGCACGCAGGGTCAGGTCGAAGCGATCTGCCTGTTCTTCGGCAACAGCGGCATCAACAACGACATCTGGTTCGACTGGACCGCCGACATCACCGGTGACGCCACCGTGTCGCTCTGCGGCAACACGCTCGACACCAAACTCGCCACCTGGCCCGGTGGTGGCTGCCCCGCCGACGGCACGTCGCTGGCCTGCAACGACGACTCCTGCAGCCTGCAGTCCGAGCTCACGTTCCCGGTGACCGCCGGCACGAGCTACATGATCCAGCTCGGCACGTTCTCGGCCTCCGCGCACGGCACGGGCACGATGAACATCAGCATCGTCGCTCCCCCGGACCCGAACGACTGCGCCACCGCGCCGTCCATCGCCGGCCAGGGCCTGTTCGCGTTCGACAACTCGGCGGCCACGACCGGCCTCGAGGGTCAGACCGAGGCCAACTGCCTGTTCTTCGGCAGCAGCGCCATCGACAACGACCTGTGGTACTCGTGGACGGCCGACATCACCGGCACCGCGACGATCCAGACCTGCGCTCAGACGGGCGTCGACACCAAGATGGCCGTGTACCCCGGCGGCGGCTGCCCCAGCGCCGGCTCGAGCCTCGCCTGCAACGACGACAGCTGCTCGCTCCAGTCGAGCGTCTCGCTGGCCGTGACCGCCGGCACGAGCTACATGATCCAGCTCGGCACGTTCCCCGGCTCCGCCGGCGGCACGGGCAACCTGGACATCTCGATCGTCCCGCCCTCGGCTCCGGCCCAGGACGACTGCGCCACGCCGACCGTGATCGCGGGTGACGGCCTGTTCGCCTTCGACAACAACCTCTGCACCACCGGTACCGAGGGTCAGATCGAGGCCAACTGCCTGTTCTTCGGCAACAGCGGCATCAACAACGACATCTGGTTCAGCTGGACCGCGCCCGCCTCGGGCACCGCGGTGATCGGCGTCTGCGGCCAGACCTCGCTGGACACCAAGATCGCGGCCTACCCGGGCGGCGGCTGCCCGGTCGACGGCTCGAGCCTCGCCTGCAACGACGACTCCTGCAGTCTCCAGTCCGAGCTCTCGCTCGCGGTCACCGCGGGCACGAGCTACATGATCCAGCTCGGCACGTTCTCGGCGACGGCCTTCGGCACGGGCAACCTGTCGATCAAGACCTTCACCGGCACGAACGACCACTGCTCGACGCCCGACGCCATCGCCGGCCAGGGCAGCTTCGCCCTCGACCTCTCGGCGAACACGACGGGTCTCGAAGGCCAGAGCGAGCCGACCTGCTTCTTCTTCGGCCAGTCGGCCATCCACAAGGATGCCTGGTTCGCCTGGACCGCGGACGTGACCGGTGACGCCACCGTGTCGACCTGCAACGCGAGCTTCGACACGAAGATCGCGGCGTACGACGGCGGCGGCTGCCCGGCGGCCCCGGCCATCGCCTGCAACGACGACTCCTGCAGCCTGCAGTCCTCGATGACCTTCCCGGTCGTCGCGGGCACGACCTACACCCTGCAGATCGGCACCTTCTCGGAGACCACCACGGTCAGCGCCGCGAGCTTCGACATCTCCATCAACCCGGCGCCCCCGGGCACGGCCTACTGCTTCTGCGACGGCACGGCTTCCGTGACCGCTCCGTGCGGTAACGCCGGCGCCGCGGGCAACGGCTGTGGCAACAGCGCCAACGCCGCGGGTGCCAACCTGGACGGCGCGGGCGACGCGGTCGTCGGTTCCGACACGGTCGTCCTGACCGCGACGGGCCTGCCGAGCACCGCCTTCTGCCTGATCTTCCAGGGCGACAACAACAACGAAGCGGTCTTCGGCGACGGCATCAAGTGCGCCGGCGGCACGATGGTCCGCATGGGCACCATGCAGGCCGTCGGTGGCTCGGTCGACACCGCCTCGATGGGCGTGACCGTGTCCGTGAAGGGCGGCGTCACCGCGGGTGACCTGCGCTACTACCAGGGCTGGTACCGCGACGCGGCCGGTCCGTGCGGCAACTTCTTCAACACCACCAACGGCTACGAGATCCAGTGGTAGGTCGTTGAGCCGGTCCTAGGACCGGACGACTCACCGAGCCGCGTCTCCCGCGAGGGGGGCGCGGCTCGCTTCGTTGCGGGGGTCTGGCATCGGTTGCACCGCGCTCTCGCGGCGCCGCGGCCCCCGCAGAGGCCCGCAGAGGCCCGCAGAGGCCTCCAGGCGCCCCTGGCTCCCGCGCGGGTGATACGACCTTGTGCGAACCGGACCTTCAGGCGCTATCATGCTCGCGCTCGCCCGGGCTCCCGAGCCGCGGTGTGCCTCCGGGGGGAGGCGCCGCCCAGCGACCCGCGCGAGCGAACTCGAGTTCGTTTCCACCCCCAACTCTGCACTTCCCCGGAAGAGACATCATTCAGCCACCCATGAGACTCAGCACGACTTGCGCCGTCCTCCTCGCCACCTCGGCGATGACGGTCGCCACCGCCCAGACCGGTGCGGACGCCTGCACGACGCCCGACGCCATCGCCGGCCAGGGCACCTTCGGCTTCGACCAGACCCTCGCCACCACCGGCATCGAGGGTCAGACCGAGGCGATCTGCCTCGCGTTCGGCAGCAGCGCGATCGACAGCGACGTCTGGTTCGCCTGGACCGCCGACGCGACCGGCACCGCCACCGTCGAGACCTGCACCCTGACGGCCGTCGACACGAAGATCGCCGCCTACCCGGGCGCCACCTGCCCGACGGCCGGCTCCTCGCTGGACTGCAACGACGACACCTGCGGTCTGCAGAGCCAGATCCAGTTCGCGGTGACCAACGGCACGACCTACACCCTACAGGTCGGCACCTTCCCCGGCGCCACCGCCGGCACGGGCAGCATGGCCATCAGCATCGCCACCGCGCCGTCGAACGACGACTGCGCCGCGCCGACCGCCATCGCCGGCCAGGGCACCTTCCCGTTCTCCAACGGCGGCGCCACGATCGGCCTCGAAGGCCAGACCGAGGCCTCCTGCTACTTCTTCGGTAGCTCGACCGTCGACCACGACGTGTGGTACGCCTGGACCTCGGACTTCACCGGCACCGCGCAGGTCCAGACCTGCCTGCTGACCGCCGTCGACACCAAGCTCGCCGCCTACGCGGGCAGCAGCTGCCCGACGGCCGGCTCGTCCATCGTCTGCAACGACGACACCTGCGGCCTCCAGAGCGAGCTGCAGTTCCCCGTGACGAACGGCTCGACCTACATGCTGCAGGTCGGCACCTTCCCGGGCGGCACGGGCGGCACGGGCTCGTTCGCGATCGCCAACTACGTCCCGCCGGTCGCCCCGGCGAACGACGACTGCAGCACGCCCGACGTCATCGCCGGCCAGGGCACCTTCGCCTACGACTCGACGCTCGCCACCACGGGCCTCGAGGGTCAGACCGAGACGATCTGCTACGCCTTCGGCACCTCCGCGGTGAACAAGGACGTCTGGTACTCCTGGACCGCCGACGCCACCGGCCCGGCGACCGTCTCGACCTGCGGCAACACGACCGACACGAAGATCGCTGCCTACCCCGGCACCGGCTGCCCCGTCGCGGGTAGCTCGCTGGCCTGCAACGACGACTCGTGCGGCCTGCAGTCGGAGATGATCTTCAACGTCGTCGCCGGCACGACCTACACCCTGCAGATCGGCACCTTCTCGGCCGCCGCCACCGGCGGTCCGAGCACGTTCGACATCTCGATCGCCGGTCCGGCCGAGCCGGGCAGCGCGTTCTGCTTCTGCGACGGCACCGGCACCGCGGCTCCCTGCGGCAACAACGGCGCCGCCGGCAACGGCTGCGCCAACAGCGCGAACGCGAACGGCGCGAACCTCGCCGGTTCGGGCTCCGCGGTCGTCGGCAGCGACACCGTCGTGCTGAGCGGCTCGGGCCTCGTCCCGAACCAGCCCGGCCTGTACTTCCAGGGCGAGAACGCCATCAACGGCGGCCTCGGCGTGGTCTTCGGTGACGGCATCCGCTGCGCCGGCCAGAACGTGATCCGCCTCGGCATCCGCGTCGCGGACGGCTCGGGCAACAGCTCGACGACCGGCATCACCGTCTCGACCGCCGGTGGCGTCACCGCCGGCGACCTGCGTCACTACCAGCTCTGGTTCCGTGACCCGAACGGCGGCGCGGGCGGCCCCTGCGGCAACGTCTTCAACCTGTCGAACGGCTACTCGATCCAGTGGTAGGCCGTTGAGCCGGTCCGCCTAGGACCGGACGACTTCACGAGCCGCGTCGCCCCTCCGGGCGGCGCGGCTCGCTCCGTTCCCGGCGGCCTCGCGCGCCGATCGCGGCCCCGCGCCGGGCGGATCGCGGTAGAGTCCAGGGCCCATGCGCCGCCTCCCCGCCCTGCTCGTGCTCCTCGCCGTGCCCGCGGCCGCCCAGACCGGCTCGAACGACTGCGCGAGCCCCGACCTGCTGCTCGGCCAGGGCGCGTTCGCCTTCGACTCGAGCGCGGCGAGCGCGGGCGCGCAGGGCCAGAGCGAGTCGCCGTGCTACCTGCTCGGCTCGAGCGCCGTCGATCACGACGTGTGGTTCACGTGGGTGGCCGACACGACCGGCACGGCGACGCTGTCGACGTGCGCGAGCCTCGTCGACACGAAGATCGCCGCGTACCCGGGCTCGGCCTGTCCGTCGGCGGGCAGCGCGCTCGCGTGCAACGACGACGCGTGCGGCCTGCAGTCGCTCCTCGCCTTCCCCGTGACCGCGAACACCAGCTACGCGCTGCAGATCGGCACCTTCCCCGGCGCGCCCGGCGGCGCGGGCACGCTCGAGCTCGTGATCACGCCCGCGGCGCAAGGCGACGACTGCGCGGCGCCGGTGACGATCGTCGGCCAGGGCGGCTTCCTGTTCGACAACGCGGGCGCGAGCACCGGCCTCGAAGGCCAGGGCGAGGCGCTGTGCTACGTGTTCGGCTCGAGCGCGGTCCAGCGCGACGTGTGGTTCCGCTGGGTGCCGAGCGCGAGCGGCACCGCGGTCGCGCGCACCTGCGGCGCGACGGTGGACACGAAGCTCGCGGCCTACCCGGGCGCGCTGTGCCCGACGAACGGCAGCGCACTCGCGTGCAACGACGACGCGTGCGGCTTCCAGTCGAGCGTCAGCTTCCCCGCGACGGCCGGCGTGCCCTGCATGCTGCAGGTCGGCACCTACCCCGGCGCGCCGGGTGGCGCGGGCGTGCTGCAGCTCGAGGTCTGGCCGCCGCTCGCGGCCGACGAGTGCGCGACGCCCGCGCCGCTGGCCGGACAGGGCGCGTTCCCCTTCGACACGACCGTCGCCACCGCCGGCGCCGAGGGGCAGAGCGAAGCGACGTGCCTGGCCTTCGGCACGAGCGCCTTCGACCACGACGTGTGGTTCGCGTGGACCGCGGACGCCACGGGCACCGCGCGGCTCTCGACGTGCGGCAGCGGGCTCGACACGAAGCTCGCGGTGTACCCCGGCGGCGGCTGCCCGGCGGCGGGCACGGCGCTCGCGTGCGACGACGACGCGCTCGCGTGCGGCGGCGTGCAGGCCGAGGTCGAGCTCGCCGTCAGCGCGGGCGCGAGCTACCTGGTGCAGCTCGGGAGCTTCCCCGGCGCCGCCGGCGGCGCGGGCACGCTGACCGTGACCCTCGCGGCGCCGAGCGAGCCGGGCAGCGCGTACTGCGGCTGCGACGGCGGCGCTGCGCCCTGCAGCAACCCCGGCGGCCCGCTGCGCGGCTGCGCCAACGGCAGCGCGCCGCTGGGCGCGCGCGTGTGGGGCTCCGGCGCGGCCGTGGTGGGCGCGGACACGCTGGTGCTGTCGGCGGAGGGCCTGCCGCCGGGCCAGCCCGGGCTCTGGTTCCAGGGCCAGAACGCCGTCGGCGGCGGCCTGGGGGCCCCCTTCGGCGACGGGCTGCGCTGCGCGGGCGGCGACGTGCGGCGCCTGGGCGTGGTCGCGGCCGACGCGGCGGGCACCTCGAGCACGGCCGCGCTGAGCGCGCCGGTGTCGGTGCTGGGCGGCCTCGCGAGCGGCGACCTGCGCCGCTACCAGCTCTGGTACCGCGACCCGGCGGGCAGCCCCTGCGGCCAGCACTTCAACCTCTCGAACGGCTACGCCGTGCAGTGGTAGGTGCGCGCGCGGCGCCCGGGCTCGCGCGGGCCCTGGCGGGCCGAAAACGCCCCTGACGGCCAAAAAAGCACCATTTCGACGGAACAGGAAGGCTTCGAAAAGAAGCCTTACGTGTGCCCCGAGCCCCCTTCGCAGCACCGGATTCTGGGGTACTCTCTAACGAGCCGGTGGCGGCCTTTCCGAGGCTCGCGCCCCCCTCCCCCCCCGTCTTGCGCGGGGGGGCGTCGTAGCTGGCCACCTCCGGGCTGACCTCTTCTCCGAACCTCTCAGCAGACTCCGAAGAGTCTCTCTCTTCCACATGAACCTCACCAAGACCTTCGGCGCGCTCCTCGTCACCTCGGCGATGACCGTGGCCACTGCCCAGACCGGCACGGACGGGTGTACGACCCCGGATCCGATCGCCGGCCAGGGCTCGTTCCTGTTCGACCAGACCCTGGCCACTACCGGCATCGAGGGCCAGACCGAAGCCCTCTGCTACTTCTTCGCCTCCACGACCGTCGACAGCGACGTGTGGTTCGCCTGGACGGCCGACGCCACCGGCACGGCGCAGATCAGCACCTGCACGACCATCGTCGACACGAAGCTCGCGGCCTACCCGGGCAGCACCTGCCCGACCGCGGGCACGGCGCTCGCCTGCAACGACGACTCCTGCGGCCTGCAGTCGTCGATGGGCTTCCCGGTGACCAACGGCACGACCTACACCCTGCAGGTCGGCACGTTCCCCGGCGCCACCGGCGGCACGGGCATGATGGACATCATCATCCTCCCGCCCGTCACGAACGACGACTGCTCGGCGCCGAACGCGATCGCCGGCCAGGGCTCGTTCTTCTTCAACAACCTCGGCGCGACCACCGGTATCGAGGGTCAGACCGAGGCCGTCTGCTACGAGTGGGGTTCGACCACCGTCGACAACGACGTGTGGTACACGTGGACCGCTGACGCCACCGGCGTCGCCGTCGTCTCGACCTGCACCAGCCCGACCGACACCAAGATCGGCGCCTACCCGGGCGGCGGTTGCCCGACGGCCGGCACGGCGCTCGCCTGCAACGACGACGCCTGCGGCACGATCGGCTTCCAGTCGCAGATCACCTTCGCGGTGACCAACGGCACGAGCTACATGCTCCAGGTCGGCACGTTCCCGGGCGCCACCGGCGGCACGGGCAACATGGACATCGTCATCGTCCCGCCCGCGGTGAACGACGACTGCGCGTCCCCGTCGGCGATCGCCGGCCAGGGCAGCTTCCCGTTCAGCCAGATCGGCGCGACGACCGGCCTCGAAGGTCAGACCGAGTTCCTGTGCTACGCGTTCGGCTCGAGCGTCGTCGACAACGACGTGTGGTTCTCCTGGACCGCTGACGCCACGGGTATCGCCACGCTGAGCACCTGCAACCAGACGGTCGACACCAAGGTCGCGGCCTACCCGGGCGGCGGCTGCCCGACGGCCGGCTCGGCCCTCGCCTGCAACGACGACTCCTGTGGTCTGCAGTCCTCGATGTCCTTCGCCGTGACCAACGGCACGAGCTACATGCTCCAGGTCGGTACCTTCCCGGGCGCCGTCGGCGGCACGGGCACGATGGACATCGTCATCAACCCGCCCGCCCCGAACGACAGCTGCGCCTCGCCGACGGCCATCGCCGGTCAAGGCAGCTTCCCGTTCAGCCAGGTCGGCGCCATCACCGGCATCGAAGGTCAGTCCGAAGGCCTCTGCTACTTCTTCGGCTCGACGACCGTCGACAACGACGTGTGGTTCAGCTGGACCGCGGACGCCACCGGCCTCGCGATCATCGGCACCTGCACCTCGATCGTCGACACGAAGATCGCCGTGTACCCCGGCACGGGTTGCCCGACCGCCGGCTCGGCCCTCGCCTGTAACGACGACGCCTGCGGTCTGCAGACCCAGGTCCTCGCCAACGTCACGAACGGCACGACCTACACCCTGCAGGTCGGCACGTTCCCCGGCGCCACCGGCGGCACGGGCCTGATGGACATCCAGATCGTCCCGCCGCTGACCAACGACCAGTGCGCCTCGCCCGACGTGATCGCCGGTCAGGGCAACTTCCCCTTCGACCCGACCTACGCCACCACCGGCGTCGAGGGTCAGTCCGAGTCGCTCTGCTACGCGTTCGGCAGCTCGGGCGTCTTCAAGGACGTCTGGTTCTCCTGGACCGCCAACGCCACGGGTCCGGCCACGGTCTCGCTGTGCGCCACGACGGCCTACGACTCGAAGATCGCCGCCTACCCGGGCACCGGTTGCCCGGTCCCCGGCTCGGCGCTCGCCTGTAACGACGACACCTGCGGTCTGCAGTCCGAGATCACCTTCAACGTGGTCTCCGGCACGACCTACACGCTCCAGATGGGCACGTTCTCGGACTTCACCGTGACCGGCCCGACGAGCATGGACATCTCGATCGCGGGTCCGGCCGAGCCGGGCAGCGCGTTCTGCTTCTGCGACACGATCGGCAGCGCTCCCTGCGGTAACGAGGGCAACGCTGGCGCCGGCTGCCAGAACAGCACGGGCACCGGCGGCGCCGTCCTCGGCGGCTCCGGCATCGCGCTCGTCGGCAGCGACACCGTCCTGCTCAGCGCCTCGGGCCTCGTCCCGAACCAGCCGGGCCTCTACTTCCAGGGCAACAACGCCATCAACGGCGGCCTGGGCGTGATCTTCGGTGACGGCATCCGTTGCGCGGGTCAGAACGTGATCCGTCTCGGCGTCCGCGTCGCGAACGCCTCGGGCGAGAGCAGCACGACCGGCATCACCGTCTCGGTGAAGGGCGGCGTCACCGCTGGCGACCTGAAGCACTACCAGGTGTGGTACCGCGACCCCAACGGCGGCGCGGGCGGCCCCTGCGGCAACGTCTTCAACCTGTCGAACGGCTACTCGATCCAGTGGTAGCCCACAGGGTCCGCTCCTGAGGGAGCGGGCCGCGATCACCGGCGCCGTCCTCCCTTCGAGGGAGGGCGGCGCCGGCTCCGTTCCGGCGAGCTCCACGGGCCGCGAGCGGAGTCGCGCGAGCGCGGGGCGGCTCGGACGCCTGCGTGGGCCCTCTGCAGCCGCTCGAGAGAAAATCGAGTTCTAGGGAACTCGGGGCACGCAGATCGAGGATCCGCGCGGCCACGGGAAATTCACTGCGATGCACCGACGTCGTGTATGTTGAGACGGTCGCAGGCAGGGTCTCTCCCGAGACGCGCGTCCCACGTGCGTGCCCTCTGTCGTCCTGCGTCGCAAAGCCCCTTCCTCGCCGCATCGAAAGCGGATCGACTGCATTGACCATGAATCTGACCAAGACCCTCGTCGCCGTCCTCGCGGGTTCCGCGATGACTCTCGCCAGCGCCCAGACTGGCAGCGACTCCTGCACTACTCCCGACGCCCTGGCCGGCCAGGGCTCGTTCCTCTTCGACAACACCCTCGCCACGACGGGCGTCGAAGGTCAAACCGAGTCGCTGTGCTACGCGTTCGGCACGAGCGCGATGAACAACGACGTGTGGTTCAGCTGGACCGCCGATGCCACCGGCGTCGCGACCATCGACACCTGCGGTGCGACGATCGACACGCGCCTCGCGTCCTACCCGGGCGGCGCTTGCCCGACGGCCGGCTCGGCCCTCGCGTGCAACGACGACGCGTGCGGTCTGCAGTCGCAGATCACCTTCGCGGTGACGAACGGCACCGCCTACATGGTGCAGCTCGGCACCTTCTCGGCCGCGACTTCGGGCACGGGCATGATGAACGTGCTGATCTCGCAGCCCCCGGCGAACGACGACTGCTCGGCCGCGACGGTGATCGCCGGTCAAGGCTCGTTCGCGTTCGACAACACGCTGGCCTCGGCCGGTGTGCAAGGTCAGACCGAAGCCCTCTGCTACAACGCGGGCACGAGCGCGGTCGACAAGGACGTGTGGTTCACCTGGACCGCCGACGCCACCGGCACGGCGACCCTGAGCACCTGCGCCTCCGGCGTCAACACGAAGACGGCGGTCTACCCGGGCGCCGGCTGCCCGACCGCGGGCACCGCGCTGGCCTGTGACACGAACTGCCAGCTCATCATGCCGGTGACCAACGGCACGACCTACACGGTCCAGCTCGGCACCGACCCGGGCGCCGCCGGCGGCGCGGGCACCCTGGACATCCTCATCATCCCGCCGGTCACCAACGACGACTGCGCGGCCCCGACGGCGATCTCCGGCACCGGCACGTTCGCCTTCAACCAGATCGGCGCCACCACGGGCGCCCAAGGCCAGACCGAGTCGATCTGCTACTTCTTCGGCCAGAGCGGCGTCGACCTCGACGTCTGGTACGCCTGGACCTCGACATTCACCGGCACCGCGCAGGTCTCGACCTGCAACGGCGCGACCACGGACACGAAGCTCGTGGCCTACCCCGGTAGCGGCTGCCCGACCGCCGGTTCCTCGATCGCCTGCAACGACGACTCCTGCGGCCTGCAGTCCTCGATCAGCTTCTCGGCGACGAACGGCTCGACCTACATGATCCAGCTCGGCAGCTTCCCGGGCGGCTCGACGGGTACGGGCACCTTCGACATCAACCAGTTCGTGCCCCAGGCGGGCGACGACTGCTCGCTGCCCGTCGTGATCGCCGGTCAGGGCACCTTCAACTACGACTCGACGACCGCGACGACCGGTACGCAGGGTCAGAACGAGGCTTGCGCCGCCATCAACAAGGACCTCTGGTACACGTGGACGGCTGACGCCACGGGTCCCTGCACGGTCTCGACCTGCGGCCTCGCGAGCTACGACACCGAGATCGCCGCGTGGCCGGGCGTCGGTTGCCCGATCGACGGCACCTCGCTCGACTGCAACGACGACACCTGCGGCCTCCAGTCGGAGATCAACTTCAACGTCGTCGCCGGCCAGAGCTACACGCTCCAGATCGGCACCTTCTCGGCGGCCATCACCGGCGGCCCGGCGTCGTTCAACATCTCGATCGCCGGTCCGGCCGAGCCGGGCACCGCGTTCTGCTTCTGCGACGCTCCGGGCAGCGCTCCCTGCGGTAACGAGGGCAACGCTGGCGCGGGCTGCCAGAACAGCACCGGCACCGGCGGCGCCGTCCTCGGCGGCTCCGGCACCGCGCTGCTCGGCAGCGACACCGTCGTGCTCAACGGCTCGGGCCTCGTCCCGAACCAGCCGGGCCTCTACTTCCAGGGCAACAACGCCATCAACGGCGGCCTGGGCGTGGTCTTCGGTGACGGCATCCGCTGCGCCGGCCAGAACGTGATCCGCCTCGGCGTGCGCGCCGCGGACGGCTCGGGTAACAGCAGCACGACCGGCATCACCGTCTCGGTGAAGGGCGGCGTCCTGGCGGGCGACCTGAAGCACTACCAGCTCTGGTACCGCGACCCCAACGGCGGCGCGGGCGGCCCCTGCGGCAACGTCTTCAACCTGTCGAACGGCTACACCATCCAGTGGTAGTCCACAGGGTCCGCTCCTGAGCGAGCGGGCCACGATCACCGGCGCCGTCCTCCCTTCGCGGGAGGGCGGCGCCGGCTCCATTTCGGCGGCGAGTCGCGCCGTTCACAGGCCGATACGGGCTCTGGCGCACCGCGAAGGCGGCGCGACGGCACCCGTCCTTGAACACGGGAGCAGGGCGTGTCACAAGTGCGGTGGGCCCGGCCGCTCCCTCGCGAAGTCCTCGCACGCACTCCGATGAACACGCTCCTCGTCGTCCTGCTGATCGCCCTCTCCGTCTGGCTCCTGTACCTCGGGCGCGGCAAGCTCGCGTGGCTGCTGCCGCTCGCCGTCGGGCTGCTCCTGTGGCGCGTGCTGGGCGAGGGCGGCACGTTCGGCTGGTGGCTGTGCACGGTGCTCTTCCTCGCGCTCGCGGGGACGCTGGCCTGGGCGCCCGTGCGGCGCGCGCTGCTGTCGCGGCGCCTGATGCCCATGCTCGCGCCGCTCTTCCCGACGATGAGCGCCACCGAGCGCGAGGCCCTCGAGGCCGGCACGGTGTGGTGGGACGCCGAGCTGTTCGCCGGGCGGCCCGACTGGTCGAAGCTCCTGAATCAGCCCGTGCCCGAGCTCGACGCGCGCGAGCAGGCGTTCCTCGACGGCCCCTGCGAGGAGCTCTGCCGCATGCTCGACGACTGGCAGGTGCTCCACTCCGACGACCTGCCGACGGAGGTGTGGGACTTCCTCAAGCGCGAGGGCTTCCTCGGCCTCATCATCCCGGAGAGCTACGGCGGCAAGGGTTTCTCCGCGCGGGCCAACAGCGCGGTCGTCGCGAAGGTCTCGTCGCGCTCGGTCACCGCGGCGGTGACCGTCATGGTGCCGAACTCGCTCGGGCCGGCGGAGCTCCTGCTGCACTACGGCACCGAGGCGCAGAAGCAGCACTACCTGCCGCGCCTGGCGAGCGGCGCGGAGGTGCCGTGCTTCGCGCTGACCGAGCCGGGTGCCGGCAGCGACGCGGGCTCGATGACCTCGCACGGCGTCGTCTGCCGCGGCACGTGGGAAGGCCGCGAAGTGCTCGGCATGCGGCTCAACTGGAACAAGCGCTACATCACGCTGAACAAGGCCGCCACGGTGCTCGGCCTGGCCTTCAAGCTGCGCGACCCCGACGGCCTGCTCGGCGACAAGGAAGAGCTCGGCATCACGTGCGCGCTCATCCCGCGCGAGACGCCCGGCGTGGTGGCCGACAAGCGCCACGACCCGCTGGGCGTGCCGTTCATCAACGGCCCGACGCAGGGCCACGACGTGTTCGTGCCGCTCGAATTCATCATCGGCGGCCCGGCGAACGCCGGGAAGGGCTGGCGCATGCTGATGGACTGCCTCGCGGCCGGGCGCGGCGTCTCGCTGCCGGCGCAGTCGTGCGGCGCGGCGCAGCTCACGGCGCGCACGACCGGCGCCTACGCGTCGATCCGCGAGCAGTTCGGCCTGCCCATCGGTCGCTTCGAGGGCGTCGAGGAGCACCTCGCGATCATCGGCGGCATGACGTACCTGATGGACGGCGCCCGCCGGCTGACGGCGGCCTCCATCGACTCGGGCCAGAAGCCGGCGGTCATCACCGCCATCTGCAAGGCCTACCTCACCGAGGGCATGCGCACCGTCGTGAACAACGGCATGGACGTCGTCGGCGGCGCGGGCATTTCGCGCGGCCCGCGCAACGTGCTCGCCCGCGCCTACCAGGCGCTGCCGGTCGCGATCACCGTCGAGGGCGCCAACACGCTGACGCGCTCGATGATCATCTTCGGGCAGGGCGCCGTGCGCTGTCACCCGTACGCGCTCGAGGAGATCGAGTCGCTGGCCGCGCGCGACGTGAAGCGCTTCGACGCGGCCTTCTTCGGGCACATCGCGCACTTCTTCGGCGTGTTCACGCGCGCGTCGGTCCTCGGTTGGACGCACGCGGTCATCGCCCCCACGCCGCTCGAAGGTCCGGCCGAGCGCTACTTCCAGCACTTCACGCGCCTCAGCGCCGCGTACGCGGTCTGCGCCGAGATCTCGATGATGACGCTGGGCGGCGCGCTCAAGCGCAAGGAGATGCTCACCGGGCGCCTGGCCGACGGCCTCGCGTGGCTCTACCTGGGCACGGCGACGCTCAAGCGCTTCGTCGACGCCGGGCAGCCGGACCGCGATCGCGCGCTCTTCGAGTGGGCCGCGGAGACGGCCTTGCACGAGGTCGAGACCGCGCTGCTCGGCCTGCTCGACAACCTGCCGGCGCGCTTCGTCGCGCGCGTCCTGCGCTGGAAGCTGTTCCCGCCGCTGTGGCGCTTCCACGGCCCCAGCGACCGCCAGCGCGCGAAGGCGGCGCGCGCCCTGCTGGACGGCGACCCGGCGCGCGAGGCGCTCACCACCGGCATCTTCGTGCCGCCCGCGACCGAGCCCGGTCTGGGCGCGCTCGAGGACGCGCTGACGAAGGTGCTCGCGGCGCAACCCGTGCGCGCCAAGCTCAAGGACCTCGTGCGCGAGGGCAAGCTCGAGCGCGCGCGCGAGGCCGCGCAGGTCGAGGCCGCCCTCGCCGCCGGGCACCTGAGCGAGGCCGAGGCCGACTGCTGGCGCGCCGCGGCCGCCGCGCGCGAGGACGTCATCCAGGTCGACGCCTTCTGACGTCCGCGTTCCACCGCTCCTGCGAGGGCTCGCGCCGCACGCCGGCGCGGGCCCTCAGCGCTTCGGCGGGCGGTAGCTCTTGCCCTTGCGGAAGAACTCGGCCGCCTGCAGCAGCACGTCGTCGCCGAAGTGCGCCTGCAGCATGCGCAGCAGCTCGTCCTCGGGCACTTCGTAGTTCACGACGCGCTCCCAGGTCCCGTCGCCGTGGTCGACGCGGTTGTGCGCGTCGCGGAACAGACGCAACTCCTCCGCGAAGGGCGTGAGCTCGGTCGCGTGGTAGCGCGCGAGGAAGCGCGCCAGCCCGAAGCAGACCTTGGCCGGCTCCTCGACGTAGGCGCCGCGACGCCAGCGCGTGAAGTCCTCCAGGCGCAGCGGTTCGTCCTTGCGCTCCTTGTAGCGCGTCTTGAGCACCGCGTCCCAGCCGGTGTGCTCGGTGGCCCACACGAAGCTCGCGCGGTACGGGTAGCAGTAGATGCCCTTGCGCAGCTCGAACTCGAGGTGCCACGCGAAGCCCTGCACGAACCAGTACGGGAGCTGCGAGAAGCGCCGCACCATCAGGAGCTGCGCGGCGCGGTGCACGACCTCGTTGTCGGCGTCCCACTCCTCCATCCCGCGCGCGTTCTCGATGTACGCCGCCGCGAGCGGCTGCTCGAGCACGAAGCCGGTGTAGGTGCGCGCGGTGCGGACCCAGTCCTTCAGGTACTCCTGCTGCTTCGCGAGCGCGTCGAGCAGGCTGCCGTAGTCCTCCTCGTCGTCGACCACGAACAGCACGCAGGTCTCGGTGTCCACGGGCCAGGTACCCGCGCCCCACTCGTAGCTGAAGCTGCTCGCGGTCTGGCCGCCGCCCTCGCCCGTCGGCACGCCGCCGGGCGCCTCGCCGGGCGAAGGGCCGTCGTCGGGCTCGTCCGGCGCGTGCGGCGGCGCAGGCTCGCTCGCGGGCGCGGCCTCCTTCGGCGCGGCCTCGCGCACCGGCGCGGGGAACAGCTCGTCGAAGAGCTCGCACGTGTCTTCGATCAGCGTGAGCTGGCGCTTCACCTTGCCGTTCTGCGTCGGACCGACGAGCAGCACGCGTCCGTCGTTCGACAGGTCGAAGCGGTAGTCGTGCGACGCCGCCCACGCGGACCACGCGTCGAGCGCCGCCGCAGGCCCGCGACCGAGCTCGGCGGGCAGGGCGGTCGCCTCGTACGGGCGGCCCTTCCAGTGGACGGTCACGCCCTCGGCGGGCGCGAGCACGAGGGTGGCGAGGGCGAGAGCGGCGAGCATGGCAGGCGGGGGGGGAAGGGCGACTCAGGGACGTTCGGCGAGCCAACGGCGCGCGCGTTCGTCGAGTTGGAAGAGGTCCAGGCCGAGCACGTCCTGGAAGGCCTGCTGCGAGGTCGCGCCCTCGCCGATGGCCTTCAGCAAGCCGGGCAGGCGCTCGGCCTCGGCCTCGAGCAGGTACGCGGCCAGCACGTAGCTCTGCAGGAGGTCCATGGTCGTGAGCTTGTTGACGTCCTTGCCGAGCAGGAACTGCAGCTTGCCGTGCTCGCCGACGGGCAGCAGCTTCTTCGCCTCGGCCATCCAGTTCGAGCCCGACGCCATCAGGCGCGCCTTGAGCTTCTGGTCCTCCTCGGGCGTGAGGTAGTCGCTGGGCCGCACGAACCACGTCAGCCGCGTGCCGACGAGTTGCTTGGTCATGTAGAGGCCGAAGCCCTCGCTGATCCAGCCTTGCTGCGTGCCGATGCCGAAGCTGTCCGAGACGAGGAAGCCGATCGCCTCGCGCACGAGCCCGTCGAGGCGTCGCGGCTCGTCGGGGCCCCAGTGCGCCAGGTCGCCGTGCCCGGGGATGCCGGAGCCGTCGAGGTCCATCAGGAACTTGCGCAGGCCCTCGTCGATGTCGGGGTGCCCCATCAGGAAGGCGAGCTTGTCGCTCGTCCGCGACAGGCTGAACACGCGCAGCGGGACCGGGTACTCGGCCTCGACGCCGAACGCGGCGTTGAAGTAGAGCCGCGCGGCGTGCACCGCGCGCGAGATGCGCGCGGCCTCGGCCTCGGTGCCGGTGCACAGCACGCGCACGTCGGGCGTCACCATCACGGCCGTCCAGGGCACGCCGATGGCGACCTCGCGGCCCTCGGGTTCGCCCTTCTGGGGCACGGGCGCCTGCTCGAACGCCTGCACGACCACCGCGCTCAGCGCCGCGCGGCGCGTGTCGGCCGTCGTGGTCTGGCTGAGCACCCACACGCCGTCCTTCTTCACCTCGCCGCGCAGCGACCGCACCGTCGCGTCGTCGGGGTCGGCGTAGAGGATGTCGGCGTAGATCGACTCACGCTGGGCGTCGCTCGCGTCGGTGAGGCTCGCCAGCAGCGCGAGCATCTCGTCGCGGTACTCGGTCACCAACGCGGCGCGCCGCGCGGGGAACTCGGCGAGCGCGCCCTTGTCCCAGTCCTTCGGCTCGCGCGTCTTTTTGGGCGGCAGCCACTCGCCGTTCTTGCCCTTCTTGAAGCCGAGGCCGCGGTGCGCGCCGTCGTGCTCGGGATCGAAGTACAGCAGCGACTCGTACACGCCGACGCGCGACGCGAAGAGCTTGTTCTTCGTGCACCACTCGGCCAGCTCCTCCAGCTTGCCGATCAGGCGGTCGCGCGCGGCGGCGCGCGCCTTCTCCACGTCGTCGAGGGCGAGGACCGGCGGCGCGGGCGGCGGCGCGGCGGACGTGCCGGGCGAGAACGCGAGCGCGAGGCAGAGGAGGCTCTGGGCGTGGATCATGGCGCTGGGGGGCGGCGGGACCGTCCAGGGATACCCCATGACCTCCGGCCGGTCTACACACGCAGCGCGCGCGACGCAGGAATCCCGCCGTGGGCAGCGCGGCGACGCCGCGATCCACTACCTTGTCGCGCTCGGACCCCCAGCCTCCCCCACCGCCATGACCCGCTTGATCGAGTGCGTCCCCAACTTCAGCGAGGGGCGCGACATGGACCTGATCCGTGCCATCACGGCCGAGATCGAGGCCGTCGACGGCGTCGAGCTGCTCGACGTCGATCCCGGCAAGGCCACCAACCGCACCGTCGTCACCTTCGTCGGCGAGCCGGAGCCGGTGATCGAGGCCGCGGTGCGCGCCGGACGCAAGGCCGCCGAGCTGATCGACATGTCGAAGCACTCCGGCGAGCACCCGCGCTTCGGCGCGATGGACGTGTGCCCGCTGGTGCCCGTCGCCGGCGTGACGATGGAGGAGGCGGCCGCGTACGCGCACGAGCTCGCGCGACGGCTCGGCGAGGAGGTCGGGCTCACGATCTACTGCTACGAGAGCGCTGCGCGCGAGCCCAGGCGCAAGAACCTCGCGAGCGTGCGCTCGGGCGAGTACGAGGGCCTGCGCGAGAAGCTCGCCGACCCCGCCTGGAAGCCGGACTTCGGCCCCGCGACCTTCAACGCGCGCAGCGGCGCCACCGCGGTCGGCGCGCGCGACTTCCTGGTCGCCTACAACGTCAACCTCAACACGACGTCGACGCGACGCGCCAACGCGATCGCCTTCGACGTGCGCGAGAAGGGCCGCCAGAAGCGCAAGGGCAACCCGATCACCGGCGAGATCGAGCGCGACGCGAGCGGCGCGCCGCTCTGGATCCCCGGCTCGCTGAAGTGCGTCAAGGGCATCGGCTGGTACATCGAGGAGTACGGCGTCGCGCAGATCTCCATGAACCTCACCAACATCGCCGTGACGCCGATGCACGTCGCCTTCGACGAGTGCTGCGAGCGCGCGCGCGACCGCGGCGTGCGCGTGACGGGCTCGGAGGTCGTCGGCCTGCTGCCGCTCGCGGCGATGCTCGACGCGGGCCGCTACTTCCTGCGCAAGCAACAGCGCTCGCTGGGCGTCTCCGACGCCGAACTGATCAAGATCGCGGTCAAGTCGATGGGGCTCGACGAGCTCGCGCCGTTCGATCCGGCCGAGAAGATCATCGAGTACAAGCTGCGCAAGGGCGCGCCAACGCGCCTCGTCGACCTGTCGCTCGAGGGCTTCGTGCAGGAGACGGCCTCGGAGTCGGTCGCCCCCGGCGGCGGCTCGGTGTCGGCCGCCGTCGGCGCGCTGGGCGCCGCGCTCGGCACGATGGTCGCGAACCTCTCCAGCCACAAGCCCGGCTGGGACGAGCGCTGGGAGGAGTTCAGCGACGAGGCCGTGAAGGGCAAGGCGCTGCACGAGCGACTGCTGCGCCTGGTCGACGAGGACACCGAGGCCTTCAACGCCATCATGGCCGCGTTCCGCCTGCCGCAGGCGAGCGAGGCCGACAAGGCCGCGCGCGCGGCCGCGATCCAGAGCGCGACGCGCGGAGCGATCGAGGTGCCGCTCGCGGTGATGGAGACGGCGGTGGCCGCGCTGGAGGTGCTCGACGCGATGGTCGAGCGCGGCATGCAGTCCTCGCTCTCCGACGCGGGCGTCGGCGCGCTGTGCGTGCGCACGGCCGTGTTCGGCGCGGGCCTCAACGTGCGCATCAACTGCAAGGACCTGAAGGACGCGGCGGCGCGTGACGCGTACGTCGGTCGCGCGGACGAGCTGGAGGCGCGCGCGCTGGCGCGCGAGGGCGAGATCCTGGCGAAGATCCGCGCCAAGCTCTGAGCGCTGCGCGCTCCCACGCACGCGACGCCCGGCGCGATCTCACGGAGGTCGCGCCGGGCGTCGCTGCGTCGGCGCTACACTCTTCGCCCGCTTTCTCGCCCTTCGCGAACCGCGCGCCGCCCCCGAAGCCCGCGCACAGCCACCCGAGAGACATGCAGACCGCCACGAGACGGCTCTCCTCGCTCCTGTTCACGCTGCTCCTCGCGCTCGCGCCGACGTTCGTCAGCGGCGCCGCCGCCGCGCAAGGCGGCGAGGAGCCCGCCCCCGCCGAGCAGGCGACGGAGGCGCCCGACGACGTGCAGGTCGTGATCGACGACCTGAACGCGAAGCACGACGCCTGGTCCAGCGCCAAGAGCGCTTCCGACGCCGCCAGGGCCGACGCCGAGCTAGCCACGAAGACCGCCGAGGCGCTGACCGCGCTCGACGCGGCCCTCGCGGACGCGCGCGCGCTGCGCGACCTGCTCGAGCAGAGCGGCGACACGCCCGAGCGCCTGACCGCGCTCAAGGCCGCGATCGCGAGCAACAACCCGGCCGGCCTCGCCGACGACTTCGACCTGGACACGGCGAAGGGCCTCGTCGAGCAGTGGGTCTCGCAGGGCAAGGACTTCGTCGTGAAGAACGGCCCGAAGTACGCGGTCAACCTGCTGATCTTCCTCGTCATCCTGCTCGTGTTCCGCGTCCTGGCGCGCGTCGCCGGCAGCCTGACGAGCAAGACGCTCAACGCCTCGCGCCTCAAGGTCAGCGAGCTGCTGAAGAAGTTCTTCGTCGGCATCGTGCAGAAGCTCGTCTTCGTCGTCGGCCTGCTGATCGCGCTCGGCCAGGTCGGCGTCGACACCGGCCCGCTGCTCGCCGGCGTCGGGGTCGTCGGCTTCGTGGTCGGCTTCGCGCTGCAGGACACGCTCGGCAACTTCGCCGCCGGCATCATGATCCTGCTCTACCGCCCCTTCGACGTCGGCCACGTCATCACCGCGGCCGGCGAGACGGGCAAGGTCGAGGACCTGACGCTCGTCTCCACGACGCTGCTGACGCCCGACAACCAGAAGCTGATCGTGCCGAACTCGAAGATCTGGGGCGGCACCATCCGCAACGTCACCGCGCAGAAGACGCGGCGCGTCGACCTCACCATCGGTGTCGGCTACGGCGACGACCTCGACAAGACCAAGCGCGTGCTGCTCGACGTGGTGACGAAGCACGAGCTCGTGCTGAAGGACCCCGCGCCGCAGGTCGAGGTGCTCACGCTCGGCGAGTCGTCGGTCGACTTCATCGTGCGTCCGTGGACGAAGACCGGCGACTACTGGACCGTCTACTTCGACCTCGTGCGCACCATCAAGCAGCGCTTCGACCAGGAGGGCATCTCGATCCCCTTCCCGCAGCGCGACCTGCACCTGGTCTCGGTGCCCGAGAAGCTGCTCCAGCGCTGAGCCCCTCCCCCGAGCTGCGAGGCGCCCCGATCCCGCGCGGATCGGGGCGTTTCGCCGTTCAGGGGGCGTGCGCGGCCGCGCCCTCTGCGGACGTCCCGGTCCCCATGGAGCGCTCCCGCGCCGCCGGGGATCCGACCCGGGCCGACACGAACGCGACGTCGCGGTCTAGCATCGAGGTCGCCCCCCCACACCATTCGCCCCTCCCGCTTCCCAGGAGACGTGTCATGCGTGTGCTGCGTTCCTTCGCCACTCTCGCCCTGTCCTCGCTCTTCGCCGCGCTCGCCACCGCCGAGGGCGTGCACAACCTCTCGACGCCCGGCGCCACGCCGGCGTACGACCTGCAAGCCGCGCTGGACGCGGCGCTCGACGGTGACGTGCTGCTGCTCGCCGGCGGCGTGTACGACGGCTTCACGCTCGACGGCAAGGGCGTGCACCTCTACGCCGCCACCGGCCAGGTCGTGCAGGTCCACGGCACCGTGCGCATCGCGCACGTGCCCTCCGCGAGCAGCGTCGTGCTCTCCGGCCTCGTGTTCGTCGGCCCCGACAACGTCGACGAGCTGCCCGCGGTCTCGCCGGCGCTCGCGCTCGACTCGTGCGACGGGCACGTGCGCCTCGACGGCTGCACGGTGCTCGGCGGCGACGGCATCGACGACCCGCAGGTCGTGGGCTGGCCGGGCGAGGACGCGCTCGTCGTGCAGTCGTGCGCGCAGGTCCTCGTCGTCGCCTCGAGCCTCGTCGGCGGCAACGGCAGCCAGCACCCGTTCGACTGCTGCGCTGCCGGCGGCGACGGCGGCGCGGGCCTGCGCGCGACGGCCTCGCCCCTCGCGCTCTACGACTCGCAGGTGCTCGGCGGCGACGGCGGCCAGAACGGCACGGCGGGCGGCAGCGGCGCCCCCGGCCTGCTCGCGAGCCAGGCCGACGTGATCGCTTCGGGTGCGCTGTTCGTCGGCGGCGACGGCGGCGACGGGACGGACTTCATCGTCACGAGCGGCGGCGACGGCGGCGACGGGCTCGCGCTGCTCGGCAACCAGCGCGCGTACCTGTTCGACTGCGCGCTGCAGGGCGGCGCCCTGGGCCGGAGCTTGCTCCCGGGCGCGGGCCCGGACGGCGTCGCGGGCAAGCCCTACACCGGCGTCGCGCCGCCCGTCACGTGGCTCGGGCCCGCGCGGTGCCTGGGCGTCTCGGCCGTGCGCGCCGACGACGTCACGGTGCGCCTGCAGCTCGAAGGCGAACCCGGCGACAAGGTCTGGGCGCACTTCGGCGACAAGCTCGACTTCGCGCCGTACGGCGCCGCGCCGCGCGGCGTCCTGGCGCTGTCGCCGCGAGTCACCCTGCCCGTGACGGTGCTGCCCGCGAGCGGCACGGCCACCGTGCTCTTCACGCTGCCGAGCGCGGCGCTGCTCGGCGCCGACGCGACCAGCATCGTGCAGCTCGAGGTGATCTCGCCGGCCGGCACGCGCGAGCTCGGCGCGCCGCGGCACGTGCTCACGCTCCCGCGCGCCGGCGGCGCGGACTGCGACGGCAGCACGGTCAACGACCTGCTCGAGGCCATCGACGGCACGGTGCCCGACTGCGGCCCGAACCTGGTGCCCGACGCGTGCGACGCGGACTGCGACCTGAACGGCGTGCCGGACGACTGCGACATCGCGGGCGGCCTCGCGCAGGACTGCGACGGCAACGGCGTGCCGGACGCGTGCGACGTGGCGAGCGGCGGCGCGGCCGACTGCGACGGCAACGGCGTGCCGGACGCGTGCCAGATCGCCGCGAACGACGCGCTCGACGCGAACCTCAACGGCGTGCTCGACGCCTGCGAGGGCCCCAGCACGATCTGGGTGGACCCGGCCGCACCCGCGGGCGGCAACGGCAGCACGGGCGCGCCCTTCGCCGACGTGACGAGCGCGATGGCGGCCGCGATCAGCGGTGACACGATCGTGCTGCGCGACGGCGTCTACACCGGCGCCGCGAACCGCGACGTCGACTTCGGCACGCGCGAGCTCGTGCTGCGCTCGGAGAACGGGCCGGCGAACTGCGTCTTCGACCTGGCCTCCCAGGGCCCGGCGCTGAAGCTCTGGAACGGCGAGCAGTCGCGCGCCACGCGCATCCAGGGCATCACGTTCCGCAACGCGCTGGTCACGAGCGGCGCCGGCGTGATCGACGTCGCGTACACGTCGCCGCGCATCACCGACTGCCGCTTCCTGAACTGCTCCTCGAACTGGGGCCCCGGCGCGCTCCAGCTCGCCTCGAGCGGCGCGCGCGTGGAGCTCTGCGAGTTCGTCGACTGCAGCTCCACCAACACGGTCGGCTTCGGCCTGTTCGGCGGCGCGATCACGGCGACGACCGGCCCCACGACGCCGTCGGTCGAGATCGCCGGCTGCAGCTTCCTGAGCTGCGACTCGAACGTCGGCGGCGCGGTCGTCGGTGACGCGCGCGACATGCCCGTCGTGTTGAGCCACTGCCGCTTCGAGGGCTGCTCCGCGCTCGAGCGCGGCGGCGCGGTCTACCTCTCGTCGAGCACCGGCTCGATCGCCTACGTCACCAACTGCCTGTTCCAGGGCAACACGGCCGGCGTGCGCGGCGGCGCGCTCTACTCGACCGTCTCGTACCTGCCCCAGGTGTCACAGACGCAGATCAACGGCTGCACGTTCCACGCCAACTCGTCCGTCACCGGCGGCGCGGTCTCGCACTTCGGGCCGGGCGAGGTGTACGTGCTCAACTCGATCCTGTGGGACGACGCGGCGACGTCGGGCGGCGAGCTCTCCTGCCAGGGCCACGCGGCCTACCCGGCGCCCACGCTGACCGTGGCCCACGCGGACCTGTTCGGCGGCGTCGCCGGCCTCCACCTGGTCAACGCGAACGTCTCGACCAACGCCGTGCTCGCCGTCGACCCGCAGTTCGCCGCGCCGCTCGGCCTCGACGGCCTGCTCGGGACCTACGGCGACAACGACCTGCGGCCGCTCGCGGGGGCGCCGGTGAACGACTCCGGGCTCAACTCGCTGATCGCGCTCGACCTGGTGGACGCCGACCTCGACGGCAACACCGCCGAGCGCAACCCGCTCGACCTCGACCTCACGCCGCGCCGCAAGGACGACGCGCTGGCCCCCGACGCCGCCACCGGCACGCCCCCGCTGGTGGACATGGGCTGCTACGAACACCCGTAGCCTCCAAGAGAGGAGCGGGGCGTGCCGTTGGGGTCGCGACCACGGACCCCGTACCGACCATGCACCTGCACGCCCTGCTCCTCGCCGCCCTCCTCGCTCCCCTCGCGCTCCAGGCCCCGCCCGCCTCGCCCGGCAGCACGCCGCCGCCGGCGAGCCCCGGGCAGGCGCCGCCCTTCGACGACGGCCCCGGCGGCGCGGACTGCGAGTTCTGCCGCGCCCTGCGCAACCCGCCGCAGGCCCCGGGCACGCCGCTCGGCTACGCGCAGCGCGTCGAGCTCGCCCGCGCGGAGAACCAGCGCGCCTACGAGCAGGACTACCTGCGCCGGCGCGAGGCGCTGTTCGAGGCCCACGCCGGCGAGTGGGTCGTGATCGCGGGCGGGCGGCTGCTGCCGCTGGACGAGCACGGCAAGCTGCGCCCGGCCGCCACCCGGGAGGCCGCGGACGCCGCCGCCGAGGCGCTCGCGCCGGGCGCGGAGCAACGCTTCGTCTTCCGCATCGGCGAGGACGGCGACGCGCGCTACTTCCCGACGCTGTCGAGCCAGTCCGAGTGGATCGGCCTGCAGCTCCTGCACCGCTTCGAGGGCACGGCCTGGATCGCGCCCGACGGCGTCTTCGTGACGCCGCGCGGCGCCGAGCCCGGCAGCGGCGTGCGCCTCGGGGACGGGACGCTGAGCGAGAGCGGACCGCGCGCGGAGCTCGAGCTCGACACGGGCGAGGGCACGGCGCGACAGTCGATCGCCTTCGTCGCCTCGACGGGCTTCGAGGGCTACGCGGTGCTCGGGGCCGCGCGCGCCGCGGGCCTGCGCCTCGCGCGCTGGGAGATCCCCGGCGCGGTGCGGCTCGACAGCGGCGACCCGCCGCTGCGCCGCGCGCGTGCGCACGTCGTCGCGCCGCAAGGCGTGCTCGACGCCTGGCTGCCCGTCGCGGTGCGCCCGGCGGCCGTCGCGCCGCGGCCGCACCCGCACGAGCTGGTCTTCCCCGGCCCGCCGACGCCGCGCTAGCTGTCGTTTCCAGGCAGGTTGTTCAGCCGAAGCCCGCGATCCGAGTGATTGGGGCGCGAGTGTTCAGGCTGCCAGGAGGGCGGACGCGGTTGTAGTCGTGCCGCCAGGGGCCGAGCGGCCGGCGACGCCGGCCGGTTGCGCAGGCTGGCGTGCGCGTTCGTGCATCGTCCGGGCTG
>JACKHS010000002.1 GCA_020638875.1 Planctomycetota bacterium | reverse complement strand
AGTAGTCGAGCTCGCTGAGGTCGACCTGGTCGGCCTCGTCGTAGTCCACGTGGTACGCGCCGAAGTGCAGCGTCACGCTCGCGCCGGCGCCGGGGCGGCTGTCCAGCTCGAGGCTCTCGCTGAGCGCGGCGGCGCGCGCGAGCCCGTCGTGCATCGGGCTGTCGAGGTGCATCGCCGTGACGAGCTCGGTCGAGAAGCCGACGCCTTCGTCGCGCACGTGCACGACGACGTCGCGCGCGTCGATGGTCGCCGTGAGGCGCAGCTCGCCGCCGCCGGCCGGGTAGGCGTGGTCGACGACGTTCTGCACCACCTCGCTGACCGCGGTGCCCAGGCGCGCGCGGCAGGTCGGGCCGACGCCGCAGCGCAGCGCGAAGGCGACGAGCTCGCGCGTCGCGACGCGCACGCTCTTCGGCTCGGCGGGGTAGGTCTCCTCGAACAGCGTCGCCGGCGAGTCCTGTCGACGCTCGACGGCCTGGATCAGCTCCTCGAGCCGGAAGGGCTTCGCGAGGAACTCGCAGGCGCCGAGGCGGAAGGCCTCGCGGCAAGCGTCGAGCGTGGGGTTGCCCGTGACGAAGATCGTGCGCGGCTGCACGCCCTGGCGGCGGTAGGCGGCCAGGAGCTCGAGCCCCGAGCGACCGCCGAGCTGGAGGTCGGTGATGAGCACCTGCGGCCGCGGCAGCGCCAGGGCCATCTCCGCCGAGTCGGCCACGCGCACCGCGTGCCCGCGCGCCTCCAGCGCGCTGGCCATGGCGTGCGCGATCACGAGCTCGTCCTCGACGATCAGGATGTCCATCGCTCAGGCGCGCGCCTCGGCGGCGGTCGGCAGGTGGAAGGCGAAGGCGAAGCCGGCGTTGCCGCGCGGGTGTTCCTCGAGGCGCACGCCCATGCGCGCGGCGTCGCGCTCGACGAGCAGGCGGGCCAGCCCGCGCTCCCCGCCGTCGCGGTCGCGGCGGCCGTTCTGCTTGCGCACGTAGACGTGCAGGCAGGGCGCACCACCGCTGCACGAGGCGTGGATCAGCGCTTCGTCGAGCTCGTCCATGTGCGTCACGACGAGGTGCGCGATGCGCCGCGCCAGCACGACGCCGTCGACGACGGCGCGCGAGTCCCCGGCTTCGCAGGCGAGGGCCACGCGCGCGGCCGCGTTCGGCTCGAGCTGCGCGTGCGTCGTGCGCACGAGCTCCTCGAGCGAGCAGGCCTGCGGGAACAGCTCGGGCGGCATCGCGTAGTCGCACAGCGCCTGCACGTTCTGGCCCAGCAGCACGAGCTGCTGCAGCGCGCCGCCGAGCACCGTGCCGCGCGGGTCCTGCGCGGTGAGCTGGCCGGCCATGGCCTCCATCGAGGCGCGCAACACCGCGAGCGGCGCGGCGATGTCGCGGCGGACCGACGCGCGCACGTCGGCGGCGACGGTCGGAGGAGCGGGAGCCGCGAGGGTCTCCGCGCGGCGGTCCGGGGCTTCGGGGGTCATGGCGGCGAGGGCTGGTGGTCGTGCTCCGGCACTCGCCGGAGGTAGACCCGCCTTTCGACACGCCGCCGCGATCCCCTTAGCTCGCAGCCCCGCGATCCGGCACTTTTTTCCGCATCCCGGCCCCGTCGACCCGCGGCGGGGCGTTTCTTTCCGCCAAGGGCGCCCCCGCGGGTGTCGTTCTTTTCGACATCGGGCTCCGAACGCGCCCTTCCTTCACGCTCGCGCCCGCCGCCGCGGCGCGCGCGGCCGCCTCAGGACTCGATGCCGTAGGCGCGCAGCTTGTTGTAGAGGGTCTGCCGGTTGACCCCCAGGAGCCGCGCGGTCTGGCTGCGGTTGCCCTCGGCGGCCTCGAGCGCGCGACGGATGAGGGCCTCCTCCATCGACTTCAGGCGGTAGTCGCCGGTCGAGAGCGGCGCGGCGGCGGCCGGAGCCGGCGCGGCGGCGGCCCCCAGGCCGAGGTGCTCGGCGGTCACGAGCCCGCCGGCGGCGTGCAGGCAGGCCCGCTCGATCGCGTTGCGCAGCTCGCGCACGTTGCCGCGCCAGGAGTGGGCGGCGAGCGCCGCCAGGGCCTCGGGGGTGAAGCCCTCGTACTCGCGGCCGAACTCGCCGGCGAAGCCGCGCAGGAAGTGCTCGGCCAGCAGCGGGACGTCCTCGCGGCGCTCGCGCAGGGGCGGCACGACGATCGACAGGACGTTCAACCTATAGAAGAGGTCTTCGCGGAAGCCGCCGGCCTCCACCATGGCCCCCAGGTCGCGGTTCGTGCTGGCGACGATGCGCACGTCGGTGGGGCGGTCCTCGGTGGCGCCGACCCGGCGGTAGACCCGCTCCTGGAGCACGCGCAGGAGCTTCGCCTGCAGCTCGGGGGCCAGCTCGCCGACCTCGTCGAGGAACAGGGTGCCGCCCTCGGCCGCGGCGAACAGGCCCTCGCGCCCTTTGGGGTGAGCCCCGCTGAAGGCCCCGCCGACGTAGCCGAACAGCTCGGCCTCGAGCAGCGTCTCGGCGAGCGCCGCGCAGTTGAGGGCCACGAAGGGCCGCTCGCGGCGGGCCGAGGCGTCGTGGATGGCGCGGGCGACGAGCTCCTTGCCCACGCCCGACTCGCCGGTGACCAGCACGGTGGTGCGCGGGGTCGAGGCCACGCGCTCGATCTGCTGCAGGACCCCCTCGACCTGGCGCGAGCGGCCCACGATGGGGCCCGAGCGCAGGCGCGCGACCTCGTCGCGCAGCACGTCGCGCTCGCGCGAGAGGGCCCGGCCGCGGAAGACGCGCTCGAGCACCCCCTCGATCAGGTCGCGGTGCACCGGCTTCTCCAGGAAGTCGACGGCGCCGGCCCGCAGGGCCTCCACCGCGGCGCGCACGCCGCCCACGCCCGTCACCATCACCACCTGGGGCGAGCCCTCGAGGGCCACGAGGTGGGGCAGGATCTCGAGGCCGGTGCCCTCGGGCATCTCGATGTCGAGCAGCACCACGTCGGGCAGGACGCGGCGGGCGGTCTCGAGGGTCTCGCGCCCCGAGCCGGCCTCGAAGGTGCGGTGGCCCAGGGACTCGCACAGGACCACCAGGCCCTCGCGGACCTTGGGATCGTCGTCGGCGACCAGGATGCGGGTGGACATGGGCGTGCGGCGGGGGCGCGGCCCCCGAGTCTGCACTTCGGCCGGGCCCGATGCGAACCTCCGTCCGCGTCCCTCGACGGCCTCGAAAGCGGGACGGGGTGCGGGTTTTCGCGTGTTGGCGGGCCAGGCGCGGCCGCGCCCGGCGGGCCCCTTCGCTCGGAGGTGGGAGAGAAAAACCAGGCGGCCCGGACTCAGGTGATCCGGGGGGCCACCGAGAACACGGGCGTCACCGCGAGCGCCCAGCGCTCCCGGAGGCACCTCAAAGCGATTTCCCTACTAGAGACCGACCGCACTCACAGGAGCCGATCATGGGCCTCAGAGTCAACACCAACATCGCGTCGCTGACGGCGCAACGCAACCTCTCGCAGGTCACCACGCGCCTGCAGGGCAACTTCTCCCGCCTGTCGTCCGGCCTTCGCGTCGCGACGGCTGCCGACGACGCCGCCGGCCTGGCGATCTCCGAGCGCATGCGTTCGCAGATCCGCTCGCTCGGCGCCGCGACGCGCAACGCACAGGACGGCATCTCCCTCGTGCAGACCGCCGAGGGCGCGCTGAACGAAGTCAGCAACATCCTGAGCCGCATGCGTGAGCTGGCCGTGCAAGCCGCCAACGGCACGCTCAGCACGCCGGACCAGAACACGATCAACACCGAGATCGTCGCGCTGCAGTCGGAGATCGACCGCATCGCGGACACCGCGGAGTTCAACGGCATCCCGCTGCTCAACTCGGCGACCACCGTGAACATCCAGGTGGGCATCAACACGGGCGAGATCATCGGCGTCAACACCGCCGACATCCAAACGAGCGCCCTGAACATCGACTCCTCGAGCGTGAACACCACCGACTCGACCGCGGCGGCCGCATCGCTCGCCGCGCTCGACCTCGCCATCGGCTCGGTCAACTCGATCCGAGGCAACATGGGCGCCTCCCAGAACCGCCTGCAGAGCGCGGTGGCGTCGATCATGAACAGCCGCGAGAACCTCTCGGCTGCCGAGAGCCGGATCCGCGACGTCGACGTCGCCTACGAGACGGCGGACCTCACTCGCAACTCGATCCTGCAGCAGGCCGCGACCTCGGTCCTCCAGCAGGCGAACACGCAGCCGCAGATCGCACTGTCGCTGCTCCAAGGTTAGTGAAGATCGGCCTCTAGCGCCGAATCGCTGAGGGGGAGGGTCGTCGCATGGCGGCCCTCCCATTCCGGCGAGCGCCAGAGACCGGTTCGGGAGGCAGGAGACCCGACAACTCGGTGATCGAGACGAGCGCTGCGCGCCGCGTGCCCTTGGTGCCGCGCGTTCGAGCTCTTTGAAACGACCAGAACGACCGCTCGAGGCGCCCTTCACCGGGCTGCGCGAGCGGAACACGCACATCCGCGCGGCTCGACCTCGAGCCGAGTCTCGTGCACCACCACGCTCCACGTGCCTATCCGGAGCGAGGCGGGACGAGGCTCGAGGTCACAGGAGGAGCCGAGGCGTTCGGGTGCGGTGCCCTTTCATCAATTCCAATCCAAGGAACGAAACCCAATGGGACTCAGAGTCAACACCAACATCGCGTCGCTGACGTCGCAACGTAACCTCTCCGGGATTACGTCGCGCCTTCAGGGCAACTTCGCGCGCCTGTCGTCCGGTCTGCGGATCGCGACGGCCGCCGACGACGCGGCGGGTCTGGGCATCTCCGAGAAGATGCGTTCGCAGATCCGCTCCTTCAACGCCGCCGGGCGCAACGCCCAGGACGGTATCTCGCTCGTGCAGACCGCCGAGGGCGCGCTGAACGAAGTGAGCAACATCCTCGGCCGCATGCGCGAGCTGGCCGTGCAGGCCTCCAACGGCACGCTCAGCACCGAGGACCGCGCCACGATCGACACCGAGTTCACCGCCCTGACCTCGGAGATCGACCGCATCGCCGGCGACACGACGTTCAACGGCATCAGCCTGCTGGACGGTTCGGCCTCGACGGCCTCCATCCAGGTCGGCATCAACAGCGGCGAGACCATCGCCGTCTCGCTGGCCGACACGGACTCGACCGCGCTGTCGATCGGTTCGCTGTCGACCACCACGGCCGCGCTGGCCGGGACCGCGCTCGGCGCGCTCGACACCGCGATCGGCTCGATCAACACCGCCCGCGGCTCGCTGGGTGCCGACCAGAACCGTCTGCAGAGCGCCTACACCTCGATCCTCAACGTGTCGGAGAACCTCTCCGCCGCCGAGAGCCGCATCCGTGACGTCGACGTGGCCTACGAGACCGCCGACCTGACGCGCAACTCGATCCTGCAGCAGGCCGCCACGTCGGTCCTCGCTCAGGCGAACACGCAGCCGCAACTGGCCCTCAGCCTGCTCGGCTGATGTCGCCCCCTCGGGGCGCGCCGCTGCGCGCCCCGGGTAGAGCTCTACGAAGAGGGGCCCCGCGCGAGTGGGGTCCCTTTTCCCGTTCGGGCGGAGGTGTCGCGACGTCGTCGCGGCATTCCGAGTGCGGAAGATCTTTCCGGGTCGCCGCGCCATCGCTTCCGTCCGCACCAGGCGCGCGACCTTCGCGCGCTCCGCGCTAACGCGCTCTCCCGGTGCGCCCGATAACCGCCGTGGAGGACCAGCACATCCACGCCACGTCACGGGAGCCAGGAACATGATCAGCTTCGGAGGACTCGCCAGCGGCCTCGACACGCAGGCCATCATCAGCGCGCTGGTGAACGTCGAAAAGCTGCCCATTCAGCAGCTCGAGCAGCAGAAGGCCACGGCCAACAAGAAGCTCGAGCTGATCGGGACGCTCAAGGGCCACCTGAAAGCGCTGCAGTCGGCCGCCGACGGCATGAAGACGGTGGCCGACTTCCTCGGCTTCAAGGTCACGCCGAGCGTCGACAACGTGGCGACGTTCACCTCGACCGGTGAGGCGGAGCCCGGCTCGCACACGCTCGAGGTGCTCTCGCTCGCGCAGGCCGACCGCTGGGCGTTCGACGGCGTGGCCGACCCGAACGTGGACCTCGCCGGCGCCGACGGACAGTCGGTCGACTTCACGGTCAACGGCACGTCGTACTCGATCGCCGTCACGCAGACCGGTTCGAGCCTGAACGAGATCGCCGGCGCCATCAACGATCTCGCCGGGGACGACGTCACCGCCTCGGTGGTCAACGTCGGTACGGACGCCTCGCCGAGCTGGCAGCTCGTGCTGAGCTCCGACTCGACCGGCGAGGACGGCCGCATCACGGGTATCGGCTCGTCGATCGCGGGCCTGGTGATCGCGGACGACGTCGGCCAGACGATCAGCGCCAACCACATCACGGTGGGCAGCAACGCCGTCGCGCTGATCGACGGGTTGCACGTGGAACGCGCGGACAACGACTTCAACGGCGTCATCCCCGGCATCGACATCACGGTGCTCTCGGACGACCTCGGGCAGGAGATCAGCTTCACGGTCGAGGCCGACACCCAGGCGGTGAAGGACCAGCTCCAGAAGTTCGTCGACGCCTACAACGAGGTCATCAAGTTCGCGAACCAGCAGAACGCCTACACCGAGGACGGCGGCGCCGGCGGCGCGCTCTTCGGCGACTCGATCCTGCGCAGCGTGCGCTCGAGCCTGACCTCCGCGCTGTTCGGCGTGAACCTCTCCGCCGTGCAGGGCGACACCCTCGGCTACTCCTCGCTCGGCATCGTCGGCATCAAGACGCAGAACGACGGCACGCTCTTGATCGACAGCTCGACGCTCGACGCGAAGATCTCCGAGAACATCGACGCCCTCGCCGACCTGTTCGTCGACAGCGACGGCTTCGACAACGGCGGCGCGGCGCAGGGTACGCCCGGGTACTACGTCGACACGTCCGCGGACAGCGGCCTGGCCGAGAAGCTCTCGCGCGCCATCGACTTGATGTTCGGGACGCTGACCGGCCCCGGCGGCGCCTCGGTCAAGGCGCTCTTCGACGCGCGTGAGGAGTCGATCAACAAGAAGATCGACACGCTCAACGACTCGATCGACGCCAAGCAACGCTACCTCGACATCTTCGAGCAGCAGCTCATCCAGCGCTTCTCCGCGCTCGAGGAGCTGATGGGCGGCCTCAACTCCCAGGGCAACGCGCTCACCGGCGCGCTGGCGAGCCTCAACAACAACAACAACTGACCCACCCTCGTCCCATGCGACACGCAGCTGACGCCGCGGCCGCCTACCGCGCCGCGACCTTCGAGAACGCCCCGCCGATCAAGATCCTCAACATGCTCTACGAGGGGGCCATCCGCTTCCTCCGGCACGCGCAGGAGCTCGAGCCGGGCAGCGTCGAGTACCGCAAGTTCGTGCGCCGCGCCGACGACATCCTCGGCGAACTGCGCGCGTCGCTCGACCACGAGCCGAACGCGGACGTGGCCGGCAACCTCGACCGCCTGTACGTCTTCTCGCAGGGCGAGCTCTCGGCCGCCTACCTCGAGAGCGAGGGCGCGCGGATCCAGCCGGTCATCGAAGTGCTCGAGACCCTGCTGCAGGGTTGGAAGGGGGCGCAGACGCAGCTCGCCGCGCAGCATGACGCCGCCTGAGCTGGACGCCTGCGAGCGCGCGCTCCGCGAGCTGCTCTCGCTGCTCGACGAGCCCGAGCTCGAGCCGGTGCGCCTCAGCGCGGCCTGGGCGCGTTGCGGCGCGCTCACCGCCGACCTCGAGAGCGTCGTCGCACGCGCGCGCGACGCGGGCGCGGACGAGGGCGAGTTGCGCGTCGCGCTCGACCGACTGCTGCGCCTGAACGCGATCGCGCGTCAGGCCGCGCGGCGCCGTCAGGACGAGCTCGCCGCGAACCTCGCGACGACGCGCTCGAGCGGCGACCGCCTGCGCGGCTACAGCGCCCCGGCGGCGGCGGCCGGCGGCGCCTGCGACCTGGCCGGCTGAGCCCCCTCAGGCCTCGCCGAGCAGCTCCGCGCGCGCCGCGCGCACGAACGCCGTGAGCTCGCCGGCGCCTTCGAGGATCGAGCGCAGCGCGCGCTCGGGCTCGTAGCCGATGCTCGGGTCGAGGGCCACCTGGCTCGTCGTCATGACGAGGCTCAGGAAGTTGTTGACCTCGTGGATCAGGTCGCGGGGCGTGGTGGCGGGGGCGTGGACGGGGGTCATGGGCGCTCCTTTCCGGCGACGACTCGTCGCGTGGGAAGTTCTTTCGGGTCGCGCCGCCGAGCGCTGGAGGGGGTGCCGAGATCCGCGACAGGGTGTCGAGGAACTCGACAGCGAGGGCTCGCGGAGCACCGCGCGAGGGGCCCTCCGCGGGCCGTGAGGGGGGCTTTCGGGCTTGGCATGCCCGTTGCGAAACCGGGCGCCACGCGCCGGCCGCGACGGCCCGCGCCCCAGCTCCCATGCCGAACCTCCTCCCCACGCCGGCCCTCGCCGACGCCGCCGACCTCGCGACCCGCTTCGGCGGCAGCGACGGCCCGGACCTCACCCGCTACTTCACCGTCTGCGCCATCCTGGTCGTCGTCACCGGCCTGATCGCGTGGGGCTGCCGCAAGCTGTTCGTCGGCACGCTGAAGCTGCGCGCGGCGCAGCGCTCGCTGCAGACGCTCGACGTGCTGCCGCTCGGCGGCAAGCAGAAGCTCGCGGTCGTGCGCTGCTACGACCGCACCTTCCTGGTCGGGCTGGGCAGCGAGGTGACGCCGATCGCGGAGCTCGACCCGGTCACGACCGCGGATCAGCCGCGCGTCCCCGCGACGAAGGCCGGCGACGCCGCCTTCGCGCAGGCGCTCGAGGCCGTGCGCCGCGCGATGCCCAAGCCGCTGGGGAGCGCGCCCGCGCCCGCGCCCGCGCCCGCCCCGACCGCGGCGAGCGAGCCGAAGAAGAAGGTCGTGCGCCGCAAGGTGCGCAAGGCGCCCGCCGCCGCCGCCGCCGCGCCGACGCCGAGCGCGAGAGCGCGCCGCCGCGCCTGACCGCCGCCGTGCAGGCCCTGGCGCGCGAGCGCGCGACGCCCGTCGCCGCCGCGCCTGCGCCCGCTCCCGCGCCGAAGCCCGCGCCGCAGGCCAAGCCGGCGGTCACGCCGCAGGTGCTGCGCCTCGAGGGGGTCCTGGGATGACGACCGCCCGCTGGATCCAGCTCGGGCTGGTCGCGCTCGTCCTCGGGGGCCTGCTGGCGCCCGAGGCCGCGGCCGTCCAGCTCGGTGACGCGCTCGCCGGCGTGCAGGACAGCGCGCGCGAGCTCGCCGGTGCCGGCGCCGGTGCGACCGAGGAGGGCGGACGCCTGACCTCGGCCGTCGAGATCGCGGTGCTGCTCACCGCTCTCTCGCTGCTGCCGGCGATCCTGATCACGATCACGAGCTTCACGCGCATCGTGATCGTCCTCTCGTTCGTGCGCCGCGCGCTGTCGGTGAACGAGCTGCCGCCGAACCCGGTGCTGATCGGGCTCGCGCTGTTCCTGACGAGCTTCGTGATGGCGCCCGTCGCGCAGCGCATGTACGACCGCGCGTGGGTGCCGTACGAGGCCGGCGAGCTGTCCGCGCAGGGCGCGACCGGCGAAGCGTGGGACGAGCTGCGCGGCTTCCTCGTGTCGAACACGCGCGAGAGCGAGCTCGAGCTCTTCGCCGACATGAGCGGCTACACGCCCGAGGAAGGCGCCGGAGCCGACGACCTGCCGCTGACCGTGGTCGTGCCGGCGTTCGTGCTGAGCGAGCTGAAGACCGCGTTCCAGATGGGCTTCCTGCTCTTCCTGCCGTTCCTCGTCATCGACCTCGTGGTGTCCAGCATCTTGCTCTCGATGGGCATGTTCATGCTGCCGCCCGTGATGATCTCGACGCCGTTCAAGATCCTCGTCTTCGTGCTCGTCGACGGCTGGCACCTCGTCTGCGAGTCGGTCGTGACCTCCTTCGTGACCTCCTGACCATGCCCCAGCTCGACCTCCAGATCACCGACCTCGCGCGCGAGCTCCTGATGACCTCGCTCGTCCTGGCCGCGCCCGTGCTCCTGATCGGCCTCGTCGTCGGTCTCGGCGTGAGCCTGTTCCAGGCGCTGACCAGCGTGCAGGAGCAGACGATGAGCCTCATCCCGAAGATGTTCGCGGTGATGCTCGTGACGCTGCTGCTGCTCGCGCCGGCGCTGCAGATCATGCGCGACTACACGATCCGCATCCTCGAGCAGCTGCAGTCCTTCGGCCTGTCCTGAGTCCCGCGCGCGTGCTCGTCTCCGTCCCGCTCATCGCCGCCTTCAGCCTGTACCTCGTGCGTACCAGCGCGCTCGTCCTCGCGACGCCGCTGCTGGGCACGGGCACGGGCTTCGCAGGCTACAAGATCGCGCTCGTCGTGGGCGTGACCGTCGTCGTGTTCCTCGGCGCGGGCGGCGGGACGCTCCCGGACGTGGACGGCGCGGCGTACGCGCTGCTCGCGCTGCGCGAGGTGATGCTCGGGCTGTTCCTGGCCTTCGTGCTGCAGGCGGTGATGCTCGCCGTGCGCGTGGCCGGCGAGCTCGTCGGCACCGAGATGGCCTTCAACATGGCCAGCCAGGTCGACCCCGGCACCGGTATCCGCACGCCGCTGATCACGCAGTTCTACGAGGCCGTGTTCTTCCTCGGGCTGCTCGCGGTCAACGGCCACCACTGGGTGCTGCGCGCGCTGTCGACCTCCTTCGAGCGCGCGCCCGTCGGCAGCATGCACCTCGACAAGGGCGCGCTCGAGCTGGTCGAGTCGCTGTTCGTCGAGATGTTCAACGCGGGCATCGTCTTCGCCGCACCGGTGCTGGTGCTGCTGATGCTCGTCTCCGTACTGATCGGCCTCCTGGCCCGCGCCGTGCCGCAGGTGAACGTGCTCGAGATGGGCTTCACCCTGCGCATCGGCGTCGCGCTCGTGGCCATGCTCGTCTTCGCGCCGGCGCTCGCGCCCGCGATGGACGTGCTCTTCAAGAACCTCATGGGCGGCCTCGAGGGCTGCCTCGACGTGCTCGGTAGCTGAGATGGCGAAGGAAGGCGAGAGCGGCGAACGGACCGAAGAGGCCACGCCACGGCGGCGCGAGGAAGCGCGCGAGAAGGGGCAGGTGGCCCTCTCGAGCGAGCTCGTGTCCGCGATCAGCCTGAGCGCGGGGCTCGGTGTGTTCCTCGTGTTCGGCGGCGCCATCGTCGAGACGCTCGGCGCGCTCCTGCGCAGCTCGCTGGGCGACCTCGCCGCGCTCGGCGGCCGCGAGCTGTCCCCCGGCAGCGCGGCGAACCTGATCCAGGGCGCCGGCGAGGAGGGCGGTCGCGCGCTGCTGCTGCTCGCGGGGCCGTTGCTGATCGTCACCGCGCTCGTGGGCTTCGGCCAGGTCGGCTTCCACATCGCGCCCAAGGCTGTCAGCCCCGACCTCGGCAAGCTGAACCCCGTCAAGGGCCTCGAGCGCATGTTCTCGATGAAGTCGGTCGTGCGCCTGCTGATGGCGACCGCGAAGCTCGCGGTGATCGGTACGACGATCGTGCTGACCGTCTCGGGCAAGGCGGCCGCCATCTCCGCGATGGACGCGACCGACATCGGACCGGTGCTCGTGGCCGTCGGCGCGATCGTGCTGCGCGCGGTTGTCGGCGGATTGATCGCCATCGCGGTGATCGGGCTGATCGACCTCGTCTACCAGCGCTGGCAGCACGAGGAAGAGCTCCGCATGACCAAGCAGGAGGTCAAGGAGGAGTACAAGAACATGGACGGCGATCCGCACATCAAGGCGCGCATTCGCCAGATCCAGCGCGAGATGGCCAGCCGCCGGATGATGGCCGACGTGCCCGAGGCGACGGTCGTGGTCACCAACCCCACGCACTACGCCGTCGCGCTGAAGTACGACCGCGACCAGGCCGCCGGCCGCGCGCCGGTCGTCGTCGCGAAGGGCGTCGACCACGTCGCTCAGGAGATCAAGCGCGTCGCCGCCGAGCACGGCGTGATGCAGTTCGAGGACGTGCCCCTCGCCCGCGCTCTGCACGCCAAGTGCGAGATCGGCGACGAGGTGCCCGAGGACCTGTTCGAGGCCGTCGCGAGCGTGCTGGCCTACGTCTACCGCATGCAGGGAGCCGCCGCGCCGCTGCGCGCGTAGTTGAGGAACGATGAGCGACGTCGAGAAACAAGGCCACGGCACGCAGCGCTTCGGCGCCCTGCTCCAGCGCTATGCCGACTGGATCATGGGCATCGGCGTGCTGGGGCTCATGGTGACCCTGGTGACGCCCGTCTCGCCGATCGTGCTGGACGTGCTGCTCGCCACGAACATCACCATCTCGCTCCTGCTGTTGATGGTGACGATGAACGCGGGCAGCTCGGTGGAGGTCTCGACCTTCCCGACGATCCTGCTGTTCGCCACGCTCTTCCGGCTGGGCCTGAACGTCGCCTCCACGCGCCTGATCCTGACCGGCGGCAAGGCGGGCAACATCATCACCGCGTTCGGCGAGTACGTCGCCGGCCGCAACCTGACGGTGGGGATGGTGGTGTTCCTGATCCTCATCATCATCCAGTTCGTCGTCATCACGAAGGGCTCGGGGCGCATCAGCGAGGTGTCCGCGCGCTTCGTGCTGGACGCCATGCCCGGCAAGCAGATGGCGATCGACGCCGACCTGAACAGCGGCCTGATCGACTCGACCGAGGCCAAGCGTCGGCGCTCCGAGATCGCCACTGAGGCCGAGTTCTACGGGGCCATGGACGGCGCCTCGAAGTTCGTGCGCGGCGACGCGATCGCGGGCCTCATCATCACCGCGCTCAACCTCGTCGGCGGTGTGACGATCGGCGCGCTGGGCGGCATGAACCTCGCCGAGGCCGGCGAGCGCTACTCGAAGCTGACCATCGGCGACGGCTTGGTGAGCCAGATCCCCGCGCTGTTCGTCTCGACGGCGGCGGCCGTGCTCGTCACCAAGAACTCGAGCAAGAACAGCCTCGGACACAGCCTCATGGCGCAGGTCGGCGGCAAGCCCAAGGCCACCTTGATCGCGGCCGGCATGCTGTTCGTGCTGGGGCTGCTGCCGGGCATGCCGCGCCTGCCGTTCTTCGTGCTCGCGACGATCCTCGCGATGCTGTGGCGCTCGACGCGCGGCGTGCAGGACGTGCGCGAGCTGCTCGGCGAGGCGCCGCTCGAGACCGTCGCCGCGACGGCCGGCGAGGAGGGCGAAGGCGCGCCGAGCGAGGAGCGCGTCGAGGACCTGCTCTCGGTCGACCGCGTGGGCCTCGAGATCGGGTACCGCCTGATCCCGCTCGTGCAGGACGAGCACGGCAACGGCATCCTCGACCACATCGCGCAGCTGCGCCGGCGCTTCGCCACGCACGACGGCATCGTGCTCCCGCCGGTGCGCATCAAGGACAACATCCGGCTCGCGCCCGGCGCGTACCGCGTGCTCATCGGCGGCGAAGAGGTCGCCTCGGGCGCGCTCGAGCCCGGTCACTTCCTCGCCATGGACGGCGGCACGGCCAGCGGACCGATCCGTGGCAAGGAGACCACCGACCCCGCGTTCGGCCTGCCCGCGTGGTGGATCAGCGAGAGCCTGCGCGACGAGGCCGAGCTGCTCGGCTACACGGTCATCGATCCGACGAGCGTGCTCGTCACGCACCTCTCGGAGACCGTGCGCCGCGACATCGCCGAGGTGCTGACGCGCGACGACGTGAAGGAGCTGGTCGAGTCGGCCAAGAAGGCGTCGCCCACGCTGGTCGACGAGCTGGTCCCCGAGCGCATGGGCTACGGCGACATCCAGCGCGTGCTGCGCAACCTGCTGCGCGAGGGCGTGCCGGTGCGCAACATGCCCGCCATCCTCGAGGTGCTCGCCGACAACGTCCACCGCACCAAGGACAGCGAGACGCTGACCGAGCTCGTGCGCCAGCGCCTCGGGCGCGCGCTGTGCGACCAGCACAGCGGCACCGACGGAACGCTGCACGCGGTGACGCTCGACCCCGACGTCGAGGCGCGCCTCGCGAGCGCCGTCGGTATGGGCAACGAGGTCGACACCGGCACCGTCAGCCCGGCCTACCTGCAACGCCTCATGGAGCGCGTGGGCGAAACGGTCGCCCAGGCGACGCGAGGCGGACACGACGTCGTGCTGCTCGTCCGCTCGGGCGTGCGGCGCTTCCTGAACGAGCTCGTCCGCGCGTCGCTGCCGAAGCTCGCGGTGCTCTCCTACAACGAGGTCGTCCCCGCGCGCGCGGTGGAGACCGCCGCCGTGGTGAAGATGGAGGACTGAGATGCAGATCCACAGAATTCGAGGCAACGACCTGAAGGACGCCCTGCAGCGCGCGCGTCGTCAGTACGGTGAGGGCGCGCTGGTGATCTCGCACGAGCGCACGGCCGACGGCGGCGTGAGCCTGGCCGTGGCCGAGCGCAGCTCCGGCGGTGCCGCCGCGGTCGTCGCGGCGCAGCAGCCCGAGCCCCTCGCGCCGCCGGTGGACCCGGCCGCGTTCGACGGCGTGCGCGAGCGCCTCGCGCGCAGCGGCTGCTCGGCCGAGTGGATCGACCGCATGGTCGAGCGCGCCTCCGCCGCCGCGACCGCCGACCAGCACCCGATGGACGGCTTCGGCGCCTTCATCGGCCGCGAGCTGCGCATCGCGCACCTGCCCAAGTCGCAGGGCGTGACGCGCGTCGTCGCCTTCGTGGGCAACACCGGCGTCGGCAAGACCACCGGCCTGGCCAAGCTCGGCGCGCGCCTCGTGCGCGGTCAGCGCCTGGTCGGCCTCGCGACGCTCGACTCGCGGCGCGTCGGCGCGGTGGAGCAGGCGCGCGCGTACGCCGAGCTGCTCGGCGCGCCGGTGCGCGCGCTGCGACCCGATCAGGTGCTCACCGCCGAGGCGCTGGGCGCCGCCGGCCGCGACGTCGTGCTGCTCGACACCACCGGGCGTCCGCAGAGCGACGCGCCGCAGCTCGCCGCGCTACAACGCGAGCTCGGCCGCGAGGGCGCCGACGCGCGCCTCGACACCTTCCTCGTCTTCCCCGCCAGCACGAGCCGCGCCGCGCTGCGCGAGGTCACCGAGGCCTACGGCGACCTGCGCCTCTCGGGGTGCGTCATCACCAAGCTCGACGAGACGCGCGAGCCCGGGCCGGTGCTCGAGCACGTGATGGAGACCGGCCTGCCGCTCGCGTTCGTCAGCGACGGCCAGGACCTCGGCCGCGACTTCCACCGCGCGACGCCCGACCTGGTGGCCGACCTCTTCCTGCTCGGGAGGCTCGCGTGAAGCTCGCTACGACCACCGAGCTCGCGCCCGCGCAGGAGCGCCCCGGCCTCGGCGCGCCCTTCGTGCTGTTCACCGGCGGCAAGGGCGGCGTCGGCAAGACGACCGTCACCGCCGAGCTGGGCGTCGCGCTCGCCAGCGCCGGCAAGCGCGTGCTGCTGGTCGACCTCGACCTCGGCCTCGCGAACCTCGACATCGTGCTGGGCGTGCACTCGCCGCGCACGCTCGAGGACGTGCTCGCCGGGCGCTGCGCGGTGGAGGACTGCATCGTGCGCGGCCCCGCCGGCGTGCACGTGCTCCCGGCCGGCTCGGGCAACGCCGCGATGGGCGCGCCCGACGGCGCGCGCCGCGTGCGCATCCTCGAGGCGCTGCGCCGCCTCGCGCCCGACTACGACGTCGTGCTGGCCGACACCGCGGCCGGCATCGGCCACGACGTGCTGGCGTTCGCCGCGGTGGCCGACCACGTCTTCGTGGTCACCACGCCGGCGGCGACCGCGCTCACCGACGCCTACGGCCTGATCAAGGCGCTCGACACCTGGGGCCGCGAGAAGGGCCTCGAGGTGCCCACGCCCGAGCTCGTCCTGAACCAGGTGGCCGGGCTGGAGGAGGCCGAGAGCACCGCCGCGCGCCTGCGCCGCGTGTGCGAGCGCTTCCTCTGCCGTCGCCCGCGCAGCGCCGGCTGGCTGCCCACGACCTGGGGTCGCCCGCTCCGCCCGGGGCTGTCGAACGGCGTCGATAACTCCTTGTACGGCAATTCCTTGCGGCGCTTGGCTCAGCGAGTCTCAAGGCTGCTCGGGAGCGCCCCGGCGGGCCTCGGAGCCTAAGGCTTTCTCCAGCTATGTCCGATATCGCCGGAAGCGATTTCCAACTCGACTCGGCCTGGCGGTCGTTCGGGAGCACCCTCTCGGCGGGGGTCGGCGCGCTGGTGGCGCTGATCTCGCTGTTCGCCGACGTGCCCCTGGCCACCGCCTGCGGACGCGGCGCCCTGGCGCTCGTGGCCGTGCAGCTCGTGACGCGCGTGACCGCGGCGGCCCTCGCCCGGACCAGCGCGCGCTCCGCGCCGCCGGCCGCCAAGCCCCAGGACGTGAAGTCGCCCCAGAAGCCGAAGACCCCCGCAGCATGAGCCCCCGCCACGACACCCGCCGCCGCGCCCGCCTGACCGCCTCGAGCGGCGCGCAGGAGGTCTGCCGTGGCTGACTACGTCGACTTCGCGGCGCCCGACGAGAGCGCGCGCGACCGGCTCATCCTCGAGCACATCCCGTTGCTCCGCCACCTCGTCGGCCGCATGGCCTTCGACCTGCCCGGCGGCGTCGACCGCGACGACCTCTACGGCTTCGGCATGCTGGGCCTGATCGCGGCGGCCGACTCGTGGGACGAGTCGCGCGGGCTGAAGTTCTCGACCTACGCGTACACCAAGATCCGCGGCGCGATCCTCGACGAGCTGCGGCGCATGGACTTCCTGCCGCGCGGCCGCCGCGAGCGCGTGCGCGAGCTCGAGCGCACCGTGCGCGAGCTCGAGCAGCATAACGGCGAGCCGCCGACGCCCGAGGAGCTCGCCGCGGCGCTCGGCACCACGCTCGACGAGATCGACCAGATCCTCGTGCAGGCGCGCTCCTCGAACGAGGCCTCGCTCGACGACGGGCCCGAGGGCGCGCTCGCCGCGCTGCTCAGCGACCCGCACTGCGACGACCCGGTCGGGTCGCTGGAGTTCGAGGAGATGCGCGAGCAGCTCGCTCGAGCCGTGCTCGAGCTCGGCGACCAGGAGCAGGCCGTCATCAACCTCTACTACGCCGAGGAGCTTCTGCTGAAGGAGATCGGCGAGATCCTGGGCGTGACCGAGTCGCGCGTCAGTCAGATCCACAGCCGGGCGCTGTACCGGCTGAACAAGTCCCTCTCCACCCGCCTCGGCCTCGCCTGAGCCGCGCCGCCCCGTGGAGCCCAAGATCCCGCCGCTCTCGCTGACGCCGATCGCGCCGCCGCCGATCGCCGATCGCCGCCGCCGCGAGCGCCGCGACGACCGACGGTTCGAGCTCGGCGGCGAAGCCGCGCAGCCGCCAACGGCCGCGGACGAGCACGCGCCCGAGGACTCCGCCACGCGCGGCGTCACTCCGCCCGAGGCCGACGAGGTCGGCTACCGCCTCGACGTCACCGCCTGACCATGACGCACCCGATCATCAAGCGCGACCAAGTGCACGTCCACGCGTCCGCCGCTCCGGCGAAGGGCGCGGCGCCGCGCGTGATCGCCGAGGGCGGCGGCTGCACCGCGCCGGGCGAGAAGGGCGTGCGTCTGCTGCGCGACGGCGCCGACGTGCGCGCGATCGAGTTCACCTGCTCGTGCGGCGAAGTGACCGTGATCGAGCTCCGCTACCAAGGCGACCCCACTGCTTGACCCCATGAAGAAGCTGCTGCCCCTCCTCCTCGTCCTCACGAGCTGCGCGCTGCCGCGCGTGAAGTCCCCGGGTCCGGCCAGCGAGAGCGACATGTCGCCGCGCGCGCCCCAGGCGACGCCCGCCGCCGCTCACCCGTGGGGTGCGCAGCCCAGCGGCCAGCCGCAGCTCTACGCGCGCGACGGCACGCCGGTGTCGACGCAGCCGACGGGCACCGTGGCGGTCTCGCAGGACACCGGCCAGACGGTGAGCGAGCCCGAAGGCACGCGTTGGACGCTGCTCGAGCAGTACCAGCGCGCGGTCAACGAGCGCGAGGAGCTCGAGTTCGAGGTGCGCGCGCTCGGCGCAGCGCTCGACCAGGCCGAGACCGCGTCCGCGACGCTCACGCAGAAGAACGACCAGCTCCAGTCCGAGATCACCACGTACGAGGAGCGCATCGCCGAGCTCGAGAAGCAGAACCTCGAGCTGGCCTCGCGCCTGACGACCGCGCAAGTGCGCCGGCTGCAGGCCGAGAAGCTCCTGCTCGAGGCCAAGCTCGACTGGAAGCGCGTCGAGGTCGCGCTGAACCAGAACGACAGCGGCGCCGCGCCCGGCGCCGTGCCGCCCGCGCAACCCGGCCCGACGGCCCCCGGCCCCGCGCAGAAGCCTTGAAGCGCCTCTTCACCCTGGCGGCGTGCCTCGCGCTCGCCGCGAGCTGCGCCGCGCCCGCGCAGCAGGTCGAGTGTCTCGCGCGCGCGCAGGTCGCGCCCGACTTCGCCACCTACCGCATCCACCGCGTCGGCCTCCTGCCGATCGACGGCAGCGCGCTCGACGTCGGCCAGCGCGAGGTGCTCGAAGCCGCCATGTTCACCGAGTTCAGCGCGTCCACGCCCTACGAGGTCGTGCCGCTCGACCCGGAGGATCTCGAGGAGATCGACGTCGGCGCCACGTACCTGCGCGGCCGTTACCACCCCGACGCGGTGATCGAGGTCGCGCGGCGCTACCGCCTCGACGGCGTCTTCGTCGTCACGGTGACCGACTACCAGTTCTACGCGCCGCAGCGACTCGCGCTGCAGATCGACCTCGTCGCGACCGAGACCGGCGCCGCGGTGTGGTCGTCGAGCCTGCACCTCGACGCCACGGTGCAGGATGTACAGCGGGCCGTGCAGGACTACTACGAGGGCAGCGGCGCGATGGCGAACGAGAGCGGCAACGGCTGGGAGATCGCCCTGCTGTCGCCGCGGCTCTTCGCGCAGTTCGCGGCCTGGCAGGTCGCACGACTGTTGTAGAGCGCGCGCTCCGGTTGCGGCGCGGCACACGCCGGCCCGCCGCCTCGCTAGAATCGGCCGCGTCGATCGACGCGGTATGCGCACCCAGCCTCAGACCCGCGGTCCCCGGCGCCCTCGCTGGCGCGGCCCGCTCCTCTCGCTCAGCGTGCTCGCGGGGCTGCTCCTCGCGGGCGAGGGCGCGGTGCGCCTGTTCACCGACACGCGCGAACCGCTCCTGGGCGTCGACGCCGAGATCGGACAGCGCTTCCAGCGCGGGTTCGACGGCACGGCCTACGACCTCGAGGCCGGCGCGCGCATCCCCGTGCGCACGAACAGCGCCGGCTTCCGCTTCGCCGAGCTCCCGCGCGCGAAGCCGCCCGGGCACCGACGCATCGCGCTGGTGGGGGACTCGATGATCGCCGCGCTGCAGCTCCCCGAGGCGCAGACCGCCGCCGCGCTGCTCCAGGCGGAGCTGCAACACGACGCCGCGCCGGGCACGACGTGGGAGGTCCTGAACTTCGGCATCCCCGGCGCCGGCACGCTGCAGGAGCTGGCGACGCTGCGCGCGGAGGTGCTCGCCTACGAGCCCGATCACGTGCTGTGCCTGTTCTTCGTCGGCAACGACTTCGGCGACAACTCGCAGCGGCTGACGCATCGCCGGCGCCTGTACTACGAGCTCGGCGAGGGCGACTCGCTCGTGCGCCTGCCGTACCCGACGGCCTTCGAGCACCTCACCGGTTGGCTCGACCGCCACAGCCGCCTGTACGTCTGGCAGAAGACGGAGAGCGCGGTCCTCGCCGGCGACTCGCAGCTCTCGGACGAGCTCGTCGGGCTCGACGAACGACACGCCTGGCACGGCGAAGCGCTGCGCGCGAGCGAGTACGTCTACGTCACCGGACCGGACGAGGTCTGCAACGAGGCGTGGGAGCTCACGCGGCGCGCCGTGCTCGCCATGACGCGCGAGGTCCGCGCGCGCGGCGCGACGTTCACGCTCGCACACCTACCGTGTTCGCAGCAGGTGCACCGCGAGGAGTGGGACCACGTGGAGTCGGTCGCCGGCGAGTACGCCGGCCGCCTCGACGTCGATCTGCCGCGCCGGCGCCTGGCCGAGATCGCGGACGAGACCGGCGCGCGCTACCTCGACCTGCTGCCGGCCTTCCTGGCGGCCGCGCCCGCGCGCTCGGAGCTCGCGCGCGACGAGTGGCTCTTCTTCCACGGCCGCGGACACCTCAACGTCGCCGGCAACGTCGTGCTCGCGGACGCCCTGCTCGAGTACGTGCGCACGCTCCCGGCCTCGGCCGAGTAGCGCGACCCGCCCGCGACCCGACTTGCCGGGTGACGTCGGCGAGCGAGTCGCCGCGGCGAGCGGGCTCGCTGGCGAAGGGTCCTCGCTAGCCCGGACGCTTCAGGAACGCGCACGCCAGCCCTCGCGACCGGCCGGCGCTGCCGGCCTCTCGGCCCCTGGCGGTCCGTGGCGAATCCTGACGTCCTCGACGACCCGTGCCGGGTCGCCTGCGTCGCCAGGATCCGCACAGCACCACCAGGGACCGAGTTGCCTTGCCTGGCGCACGCCTTCGTGAATCGACCGGGCTAGGATCCGCGCCATGCACGACGCCGACACGCGCTGGAGGCCCGGGGCGCCCGCGGTGACGCGGGCCCTGCTCGGCTTGGCGGTGCTGTGCTCGTTCTTCTGGATCTCGGTGATGCAGATCGCGACGGGCCTCGCGTTCGTGAACTGGGCGCTGGGGCTGCGGCGCGGGCTCGGGCGCCCGGTGCGCGCGCCGTTGTGGGCGCCGGCGGTGGCCTTCCTGGCGTCCTCGCTCGTCTCGGGCGTGATCGCGGGCACGCTGCCGGCGGTGAAGACGGCGCTGAGCGACGGTCTGCCGCTGCTCGTCTACCTCGTCGCCGCGAACGCGCTGGCCGAGCCGCGCGCGATGCTCGGCGCCGTGCGCCTCGTGGTCGTCGGCGGGGCCTCGGCCGCTGCGTACGGGCTCGCGCCGGCGTTGCTCGAGTCGAGCGGGCTGCGCATCCAGGGCAGCCTGAGCCACTACTACACCTTCTCCGGCGTCGAGGCCCTCGCGGCCGTCGCCGCGGTGGCGTGGCTCGTGCACGCGAGCACCCCGCGCGAGCGCCTGGTCGCGTTGACGTGCACGCTCGTCATGTCGGTGGCGCTGCTCTACACGCAGACGCGCGCGGCGTGGCTCGCCGTGCTGGCCGGGGCCGCGCTGGTGGTGCTCGTGCGCAAGCCGCGGATCGCGTGGCTGCTCCCGGTGGCGGCCGTCGCCGCCTACTTCCTGGCGCCGGATGCGACGCAGCAGCGCGTGCGCACGCTCGCCGATTCGCAGGACGCGACCGTGCACGAGCGGCTCGAGATGTGGCGCACGGGCGCGCGCATGTGGCGCGACGCGCCGTGGTTCGGCATCGGCGGGCGCATGGTGGGCGCGCGCTTCGCGGAGTACCGCGACCCCGCGTCGCCCTACCCCGACACGCCCGGACACCTGCACAACAACGCGGTGAACCTGCTGGCGGAGCGCGGGGCGCTCGGGCTCGCGGCCTGGCTCGCGTTCTGGATCCTGTGGTTCGCGGCGTCGGTGCGCGCGCTGCGCGCGACCGGGGAGCGCGGACCGCCCGAGCTACGGCTGGCCGTCGCGGCGTCGCTCGGCGCGCTGGCGGCCTTCCACGTGATCGGGATGTTCGAGTTCGACGCGGGCGACTCGGAGGTGGCGACGCTGGCGCTGTTCGTGGCGGCCTGGCCCTTCGCCGCGCGCGCAGCCCTCGGGAACGAGACGAGCCGCCAGACCCCGTGACGGGGCCGGGCGGCTCAGGGTCGGCTTCTTGGAGAGACGTGTGCGGTCATTCGCCGCCGAGCAGGCGGCCGGCGCTCTCGCGAGCGCGCTCGGGCGTGTTGAGCTCGCCCGTGGCGTAGGCGCGCTTGAGCTCGTCGATGCGCTCCGCGCGGGCGTCGGCGCTCTCGCGGGCGCCGCCCGGGCCGGGCAGCTCCTCGGCGGCCAGCCGGCGGCTCTCGCTGGAGAGTTCGACGCTCTCGCGCGACAGGGCGCTGCGACGCAGCTCCTCGCGCTTGGCGGTCTCTTCGCGCTGCACCTCGCGCATGCGCTCGCGGCCGGCGCTCGAGGTGCGTTCGATCCCTTCGCGGTTGACCCGCGTCAGGTCGGGATCGAGGTGGCTCTTCTTGGGATCGTTCGGCTTGGGGCCGAGCGGATTGCTGTTTCCGACGTACATCCTGGTACCCTCCGCTCTCGCGGCTGAGGTCATCACCCGGGTTATCGACGGCCCCTCGGAGGGGCTTAGCGCTTTCCACCCGGCTTTTTCGGGATTGGGGCGGGCTGCCCGGGGTGTCCCCGATCGGGAGCGGCCTACGGGCCGCAAGTCGTTGTCCAAGGGCACTTTAGGCTTCTCCTGCGGCGCGGTCGAGAGGGGGCGCGCGGGAGCGCCGCCAGCTCCAGGGATCGGACGCGCGCCGGCCCACCCGAGGCGTCCGCGCCCGAAACCCCAGCCTTCGCCACAAGGCCTTGTGCGTACATCGTTTACGTCCGCGGCTCTTGCCCCGCGCGAGGCCGCGTCGCATCATGACGGGCCCCGGCCGCCCGTCGATCTCCTCCGCCGTCTCCCCGCCGACGTCGCGCGCTGCGCCGCGGGACCCGGACGCCGCGCCGAGTCCACCGATTCGGCCGCGCCGCTCGGGCTCCGCCGCCGCGGCGGACGTCGCCTCGGCCGGCGCGACGCTTCTCCCTGGGCCGGCCCGCTTCCGCCGGAGCGCACCATGACTCCCCGAATGCTCACCCTCACCCTTCTGGCGGGGCTCTCGCTCTCCGCCCCGCTCGTCGCCCAGCAGGAGCCCGCGGCCGCCGAGGGCCTGCCCTTCGCCGGCAACCGCGTCGACTACGAGATCGAGGCGCGCTACCACGACGAGACCCGGCGCCTCGAGGGCTCCGAGACGATCCGCTGGACGAACGCGACCGACCAGCCGACCTCGGAGCTGTGGTTCCACCTGTACTGGAACGCCTTCTCGAACAACCGCACGACCTTCGCCCTCGAGGACGGGCCAGCGCACAAGGACGAGGAGTGGGGCTGGTCGCGCGTGAAGAGCGTCAGCGTCGGCGGCGTCGACGTGATGGCCAGCTTCGAGTACGCGCACCCCGACAGCGGCGGGGCGACCGGCTTCGCGCCGCGCGACGCGGAGACGCCGCTCGTGCTCGCCGAGGACGACCGCACCGTCTTCCGCGTGCACCTCGATCAGCCCGTCGCGCCCGGCGCCACGGCGGAGGTCGAGGTGACCTGGACCGCGCTCGTGCCGCGCGCGCGGTGGCGCACCGGCTACAAGGGCGACTTCCTCCTGATGGCGCAGTGGTTCCCCAAGCTCGGCGTCTTCGAGGGCGCGCAGGGCTGGAACTGCCACCAGTTCCACAACCACACGGAGTTCTTCTCCGACTACGGCAGCTACCGCGTCACGCTCGACCTGCCCGACCGCTACGAGGGCAAGATCGGCGGCTCGGGCGTCCTGGTCGCGTCGCGCAAGAAGGACGGCGATCGCGTCGAGGTCGTGTTCGAGGCGCCCTCGCTGCCCGACCGCACGCGGCCGGACATGTTCGCGAAGCTCCCGGTGGTGCACGACTTCACCTGGACGGCCGACCCCGACTACGTGACGGAGACGTTCCAGTTCTCGTGGGACGAGTGGTCGCAGAAGAGCGACGCGCACCGCGACGAGCTCGAGCGCGTGCGCGCCGTCCTGGGGCCCGACGCGGCGCTCGCGCTGCGCGACGTCGACGTGACGGTGCTGATCCACCCCGAGCGCCGCAGCCAGGCGCTCCGCCACTTCGAGGCCACCGCCAACGCGCTGTACTTCTACGGCCTGTGGTTCGGTGAGTACCCGTACGAGCACATCACCGTGGTCGACCCGGCCTTCGGCGCGGGCGCCGGCGGCATGGAGTATCCGACGCTGTTCACCGCCGGGACCGAGCTCTTCACGACGCCCGAGGACTACCAGCCCGAGAGCGTGACCGTGCACGAGTGCGGCCACCAGTTCTGGTACGGCCTGGTCGGCAACAACGAGTTCGAGTCGTCCTGGCTCGACGAGGGCTTCAACTCCTACACCGACTCGGAGGTGCTGATCCGCGCCTACGGGCGCGAGCGCGGCGCCACCAAGTACTCGGGCCTGCGCATCGCCGGCGTGCGCCCGGTGGCGCTGCCCGGCGGCGGCAAGCTCGGCTCCGCGTTGCGCGCGGCCGACTGGACCTGGGACTTCGAGTCGCTCGGGGGCCTCCCGCTGCTCGACCTCGTCGCGGAAGGACACGTGCAGCCGCTGCGCCCGAGCGGGATCCTCGACTGGTGGCGCGATCAGCCGTTGACCACGCTGCGCTACGAGTGGAGCGATCCGCGTTGGGCCGACCGTCGCGGCTACCTCGCCTCCGACGACGTCGACCCGATCGACATGGAGGCGTGGCTCTACAAGGACCGCCCGAGCTACCGCACCAACAGCTACTACCGCACCGCGGTCGCGCTGCGCACGCTGCGCGGCGTCGTGGGCTACGGGCCGTTCCTGCGCGGCATGCGCCACTACGCGGCGAGCTACCGCTACCAGCACCCCACGCCCGACGACTTCTTCGCGGCCTTCAACGAGGGCGCCGGCGTCGACGTCTCTTGGTACTTCCAGGACGCCTTCCGCAGCACCAAGACGATCGACTGGAGCGTCTCCGTGTCGCAGAAGCGCGTGCCCGACAAGAAGGGCTGGTTCCAGGTCGAGGACGGCCGCTTCCGCACCATCAAGGACATCGAGAAGGACGCTGCCGAGGTCGCGGCCGAGAGCGGTGAGGTGCCCGAAGCCGTGGCGGCCGCCGAGCCGGTGGGCGAGGAGCCGGACGCCGAGGCGCAGGAGGACGAGGAGAGCGAGGACGTCCCCGACGGGACGCCGCGCCTGGTCGAGATCACGCTGCAACGCCGTGGCGAGCTCTGCTTGCCGCTGGCCTATCGCATCGTCTACGAGGACGGCACGAGCGAGGATCGCGTCTGGACGCGCGAGGAACAGCTCGCCGCCACGTGGAAGCGCGTGGAGATCGAGAGCCCGAGCAAGGTGACGGCGGTCGTCCTGGACCCCGAGCGCCTCTACTACGTCGACGGCAACATGTCGGACAACCAGTGGTACGCGCAGGGGGACAAGGTGGCCCCGCTGCGCTGGACGGAGCGCGTCCTGTCCCAGTACGGCCACCTGCTGCACTGGTACGGCAGCATCGGAGGTTGACGTGGACGCCCCCCTCGAGAACCGCACGCAAGAAGTGGAGGAGCGCGGCGCGCTCTCCCTGCGCAGCCTGAGCTCGGCCCTCGGTCGCCTCCCGATCTGGCTGGTGACCTGGTTCGCGCTGTTCGTGCTCTCCTTGATCGTGGCCTTGCCGTGGTACGACTGGTTCCACGACAACGTGGGCCAGCGCTACGCGCCCGGTCAGGTGACCGGCTACCTCGACGAGACGTTCCGGCTCGACCACAAGGACGGCCTGGCGCTGCTCAACGAAGCCACGGCACAGATCGCGGCCGTGCTGGCCTTCGTCAGCATGCTGCTCGGCGTGTTCTTCGCCGGCGGCTGGCTCCAGGTCATCCTCGAGCGCACGCGCGGCCACTCGCTGCGCCGCTTCTTCTACGGCGGCTCGCGCTACTTCCCGCGCTTCTTCCGCGTGCTGCTGCTGACGCTGTGCGTGCTGGCGCTGATCGGCTGGGTCGTCTACGGCACGCCGTTCCAGGCGTGGGTCCTCGAGGGCCAGTTCGGGCTCGAGGGCAAGCTGCGCGGCAAGTTCGACGAGCTCGACTCCGAGAGCACGGCGTTCGCGCTGCGCCTGGGGCAGGACCTCGTCTACGCGCTGTGCGTCTCGCTGACGTTGACCTGGGCCGAGTACACGCGCACGCGCATGGCGCTGCAGAACACCTACTCGGCGCTGTGGGGCGGCCTGACGACGTTCTTCACCATGCTGCGTCACCCGTTCCTCACGCTGCGCCCGATGGTGGTGCTGCTCGTGGCCGAAGCGCTGGTGCTGTTCGGCCTCGCGTGGCTCGGTCAATGGGTCGGCGACGGCTTCCTCGGCGAAGACGGCGCGAGCGCCGGCGTGGGCCGCGTGTGGGTGCTGCTCGTGCTCGTGCAGCTCGGCCTGATGTGGCGCTCGGTCATCCAGGGCGCGCGCTACCACGTCACCGTCGGCGTCTCGCAGGCGATCGTGCGTCCGCTGATGCGCCCCGACCCGTGGAAGGAGTCGATCGGCGGCCCCGGCGGCCCGCGCTACCCGCTCGAGGAAGGCGACGAGTACGGCGTCGCGCTCTGAGCGGGCGCCGCGTCACGGCGCGTCCACGACCTCCCAACCCGCCGCCTGCGCCGCCGTGCGCAGGCGCGGGTCGGGCCGCACCGCGACGGCGTGGTGGACGCGCTCGAGCAGCGGCAGGTCGTTGTGCGAGTCGGAGTAGAACCAGCTCTCCTCGACGTCGCGCCAGCTCGCGCCGCGCTCGGCCAGCCAGCGCTCGAGGCGCGTGATCTTCCCGACGCCGAAGCAGGGCGTGCCGGACACCGCACCGGTGTGACGCCCGTCGCGGCGCTCGCCGAGCGTGGCGAGCTCCCCGTCGAGCGGGAAGAGCGCGCAGATCGGCACCGCGAGGAAGTCGTGGGCCGCCGTGATCGCCAGCGCGACGTGTCCGCGTTCGCGGTGCGCCTCGAGGCGCGCGCGCAGCGCCGGGGAGACGGTCGGCAGCACGTGGTCGCGCAGGTACTCGTCGCGCAGCGCCTCGAGCTCGTCCTCGGAGAGCACGGTCAAGGGCCGGAGCTGGAAGCGGTAGAACGCGTCCGCGTCGAAGCCGCCGCCGACGTAGCTCGACATGAAGGCGTCGATGCCGCTCATGTCGAAGGCGCCGCGCGCGGTGAGGAAGCGGCACCAGCCGACCTCGCTGTCGCCCTGGATCAGCGTGCCGTCGAGGTCGAAGAGCGCGAGCTTCATCGCGCGGCCTCCGCGCCCAACGGGGGCAGCACGAGCTCGAGACGCCCGGCGAGCGCCAGCTCCTCGGGCCCGCCGCGCGCCGCGTAGCAGAGCGCCTCGACGCCGGCGTCGAGCGCCGCGCGCAGGCCCGCGCCGTAGGCCGGATCGATCGCGTCCGCCGGGGCGAAGCGCGCCGCGTCGTCGCGCCCAACGAGGAACACGAGCACCGCGCGCGCCCCCTCGGCCGCGACCGCCGAGAGCTCGCGCAGGTGCTTCAGGCCGCGCGCCGTCACCGCATCGGGGAACTTCGCCGTGTCGCCCTCGAGCAGCGTCGTGGACTTCACCTCGACGTAGCACGGCGGTCGCGCAGGATCCTCGAGCAGCAGGTCGATGCGGCTCGACGCGCCGTAGCGCACCTCGCGCCGCAGCGAGGCGTAGCCCGCGAGCTCCGGCAGCGCACCCGCCCGGACGCACGCCTCGACGAAGGGGTTGGCGAGGTGCGTGTCGAGGTTGACCCAGGTCGCGCCGACGCGGACGGACTGGAGCGTCCAGCGCAGCTTGCGGCGCGGGTCGCGGCTGTCGCGCAGGCAGACCTCGGCGCCGGCCGGCTGCACGCCGATCATGCGACCGGGGTTGGGACAGTGCACGGTCAGCACCTCGCCGTCGTCGAGCTCGACGTCGGCGAGGAAGCGCTTGTAACGGCGCAGCAGCGTGGCGCGGCGGTGGCGGGGAGCGGCGGCCAAGGGATACAGGCTTCGAACGCGCGCGGCAGGGGCGGCGCGGGGCGCGCGACGGAGGGCTCCCGTATCCTAGCGCCATGATCGCCACGCTCCTCGCGCTCTCGTTGCTCTCCGCCGTCGTTGCTCCCGAGCCGTCCGTCGCGTCGCCCGCACCGGCGACCGAGGTGCCCGAAGGCATGGTGTGCGGCCTCGGCAAGGCGTTCCACGCCGGTCGCCGCGCCGCGCTGCGCGCCGCCTTCGAGGAGGGCGTCTTCGTCTTCCGCGGCCTGCCCGAGACGCGCGACTACGCGCCGTTCCACCAGGACAAGACGTTCTGGTACCTGACCGGCGTCGAGAGCCCCGACGCGGCGCTCGTCATGGACAAGGCGAGCGGCCGCGAGGTGCTGTTCCTGCCGGAGGTCTCGAAGATGACCGAGATGTGGAACGGCGAGCAGTGGGACGCCGCGGACGCGTGGGTGCGCGCCTTGACCGGCTTCGACGACGTGCGGCCGACGAGCGAGCTGCTCGACGTGCTGCGTGAGCTGACCGCCGGCGGCGCGACGCTCTACACGAGCTTCCAACCGCACGTGGACCTGGCCGGGTGCTTCGACCGCGCGGGGCCGTTCGACCGGCGCCAGGAGAGTGACCCGCTCGACGGCCGCACGAGCCGCGAGAAGGCCCTCGTCGAGCGGCTCGAGGCCGAGCTGGGCGTCAAGGTGCGCGACTGCGCGCCGGCGCTCGGCGAGCTGCGGCGCGTGAAGACGCCCGAGGAGCTCGAGGCGATGCGCCGCGCGGCGCGGGCCGGCGTCGAAGCGATGCGCGAGGCGATGCGCTCGACGCGGCCGGACCTCGGCGAGTGGGAGCTCGAGGCCGTGATGAGCTTCGTGCACCGTCGCGAGGGCGCTACCGGACCCGCCTACCACGCCATCGTGGGCGGCGGCGCGAACTCGCTCGTGCTGCACTACTCGGCCAGCAATCGGCGCGTGCGCGCCGGCGAGGTCGTGCTGATCGACTACGCGCCCGAGTTCGACCACTACACCGTCGACATCACCCGCACCTGGCCGGTGGGCGGGCGCTTCAGCGAGCGCCAGGCGGAGATCTACGACGCCGTGCTGGCCGCGCAGAAGGCCGGCATCGCCGCCGCCCGGCCCGGGGCGAAGATCGCCGACGTCGAGCGCGCTTGCGCCGACGTGCTCAAGGAGCGCGGCTTCGGCAAGCTCATCCGGCACGCCTCCTGCCACCACATCGGGATGGAGGTGCACGACGTGGGGCGCTCGAACAAGGTGCTCGAGCCGGGCGTCGCGTTCACCATCGAGCCGGGGCTCTACGAGGAGGAGAGCGGCATCGGCGTGCGCATCGAGGACGTCGTGGTGATCACCGACGACGGTTGCGAGAACCTGACGGCCGGCGCGCCGCGCGAGCGGGCCGAGATCGAGGCGCTGATCGCCGAGACGGGCGTGCTCGACTGGCAGGACCAGTGAGGCGCGGGTAGGATCTCCGCCACCATGGCCACCCTCAAGGAGATCCAGGACAACGCCCAGACGTACCTTCGCCGGCTCGAGCAGCTGAAGGAGTCTCTTTGACTACGCCGGGCAACAAGCACGGCTAGCGGAGATCGCGCAGGCGGAGAACGAGCCCGGCTTCTGGACCGACCAGGAGCGCGCTCAGAAGATGATGGGTGAGCGTCGCGCCGCGAAGGGCGTGGTCGATCCCATCGACGAGGTCGATGGCGCGCTCGAGGAGCTCGAGCTGCTCGGCGAGATGGCGGCCGACGAGGGCGAGGAGCTCGTGCTCGACGACGCCCAGGCCGCGCTCGAGACGATCGAGAAGGGCATCGAGGCGCTCGACTTCCGCGTGATGCTCGGCGGTCCGCAGGACAAGGCCAACGCGTTCATCGCCATCTCGGCCGGTGCGGGCGGCGTCGACGCCTGCGACTGGGCCGAGATCCTGATGCGCATGTACATCCGCTGGGCGGAGAAGCAGGGCTTCGACGTCGAGGAGCTCGAACTCTCGCGCGAGCCCGAGGCCGGCATCCGCTCGGCGCAGCTGCGCATCGCGGGCCCCTTCGCCTTCGGTCGCCTCAAGGCCGAGACGGGCGTGCACCGGCTCATTCGCATCAGCCCCTTCGACTCGCAGGCGCGGCGCCAGACCGCCTTCGCCTCGGTGGACGTCACGCCCGAGCTCGAGGACGACCTCGACCTCGAGATCGCCGAGTCGGACATCCGCGTCGACACGATGCGCGCGGGCGGCGCCGGCGGCCAGCACGTGAACAAGACCGAGTCGGCCGTGCGCATGACGCACATCCCGACCGGCATCGTCGTGCGCTGCCAGAACGAGCGCAGCCAGCACAAGAACCGCGCGATGGCGCTGCAGCTCCTCAAGGCGAAGATCCTCCAGATGCAGGAGGCCGAGCGCGACAAGGAGCTCGCCGCGCTCTACGGCGCGAAGGGCGAGATCGCCTTCGGCAGCCAGATCCGCACCTACTGGATGCACCCCAACCAGATGGTCAAGGACCACCGCACCAAGCTCGAGCGCGGCAACCTGCAGGCGGTGCTCGACGGCGACCTCGACGACTTCATCGAGGAGTACCTGCGGTCCCGCGGCGCGGCCAAGTAGCGCGAGCGCCACGCACGCAGCACGGCGGCGAGGTCCCGGGACCTCGCCGCCGTGCTGCATCCGGGAGCAGCCCGCGCGAGCTCAGCCTTCGCGCTCGGCCCGCGCGGCGAGCTTCGTCGTGCCGGAGGTCTCCACCTCCACTTCGATCTCGCCCCAGGGCTGCGCGAAGCCGAGCTCGATCTCCTGCACGCCCTCGAGCTCGAGCTCGAGCGTGTGGAAGTGGCCGGCGCCGAGGTCCCAGAGCAGCTCGCCGCGACCCTCGAGGTCCAGCGCGACGTCGAAGCGCAGGTCGTCGCGCGGTTCGAGCTCGGCGGCCTCGGCCATCGCCGCGACTCGCGCGGAGAGGTCGGCGGAAGCGCGGCCGTCCAGCTCGAGCGTGAGCACCGCGTAGTGGTGCTCGTCGTCCTCGCGCGTCTCGCTCCAGCGCACGCGGAGCGTGCCCTCGAGCTGCTGCGCGACGTCGGCGAGCGAGAGCGCCGCGACGGAGACGATGTCGTAGGCGTCGAGCACATCGCCGCCGGCGCGCGGCGCCTCCGAGGGCACGAGGTGCAGCGCGCCGCCCGGCGCGAGCAGCGCCCGCTGGTCCGCGAGGTCGAGCTCCCACGCGGCGCCTTCCTCGACGGCGTCCTCGGCCAGCAGCGCGCGCAGATCGAGGTCCTCGAGGAGCCCCTCCAGCAGCGCGGCGCTCGGCGCCTCCTCCTCGACGAAGGCGAACCCGTACGCTTCGGCCTTCGCGTCCCAGGTGACCGCGAGCTCGTGACCTTCGAGCTCGCTCTGCAGCTCCACGGCGAAGTCCTGCGACTGGCCCAGCACCTCGAGGTGCACCTTGGACTCGGCCGCGAGCTCCTCGAACGTGCGCCGGCGCACGAGCATGCGGCCGTCCTTCGCTTCGCTGCCCTCGTCACGCACGACGACGCGGCGCGTGATCGTCCCCGACATGTCGGGCACGGGCCCGTCGAGCTCGTTGCCGTCGAGACGCTGCGTCATGGTCTCGAGGCGGAACTCGTTCGCCTCCTCGAAGGTGCACACCCAAGCGCCCTTCGTGTCGGGGCGGTAGGCGAGCTCGGCGGTCGGCGGGACGACGAACGACAGAACCAGGGCGCAAAGGCCCGAGGCACGCAGGGACATGGCACTCCTCTCTTCTCTTCCGTTGGGGACGGCGGGGGCCGCGAGCAGGGGAGTCGAGCGCGAGGCGCACGCGGCGCCCCGATCTTCTCACGGACGCGCAGGCAGCGCGAGGCTCAGTAGCCGAGCGCCGAGAGGCGCGCGCGAACGCGTGCGTCGTCGCGCGTGACGAGCGGCCCCGCGAGCCCGCGCGCGGCGAGATCGCGCAGCTCGCGCTGCCAGGCGCCGAAGCGCTCGCCCTCGTCGGCGAACACGTCGGCGAGCTCGAGCGGGTCACGCGCGAGGTCGTAGAGCTCGAACGCGTCCGCGGCCGGCGCGTAGACGAGCTTGTGGCGCGCGTCGCGCAGCGCCCACAGCTCGCGCGGCGCCTCGGGCGGGTGCGTCTGCGCGAGCAGCGTGCGCTCGGCCCGGTGCAGCAGCGACGTGCCGTCCGGCGCGGGCAGCGGCTCGAGGTCGAGCAGCTCGCAGAGCGTCGGCGCGAGGTCCACGTGCCGCACGAGCTCCTCGCGCGCCGCGGCGAGCCGCGGGTCGAACTCGCCGCGCGGCAGCCGCACGACGAGCGGCACGTGCAGCAGCTCGTCGTACAGCGTGCGGACGTGGCCTTGTGTGCCGTGCTCGCCGAGCGCTTCGCCGTGGTCGGCGGTGACGACGATCAACGTGTTCTCGTAGAGCCCGCGCGCGCGCAGCCCGTCCAGCAGCGCGCCGAGCGCGGCGTCGGCGCGGCGCACCTCGGCGGCGTAGCGCGCGCGGACCTCGTCGGGGTCGGGCTCGTCGTTCAGCCACAGGCGCAGGCGGTACGCGCCCGCCTCGCGCGCGTCGAACGCGAGGCGCACGCGCTCGCTCGGCGTCTGCGGGGCGCCCTCGCGGAACGCGCAGGCGAGCTCCACGTCGCCCCGCGCGAGCGAGACGGCGCGCAGCTTGAACGGCTCGTCCCCGACGAGCTCGAGCGCGTGCGGGCCGCCGTCCAGCTCGAGCGCGAGCTCGTGCACGCCGAGGTCGGACGTGGCGAGCGTCGCGAGCTCCGCGCCGTCGAGCCGCACGGTCGCCGCGCGTCCGCTGGCGCCGCCGTCGCAGTACGGCTCGTGCGGGTCCGCGAGGTGCGCGAAGAGGAAGAAGGGCGCGCCCCGGTCGAGGCCGTCGAGCGCCGCGTCGAGGCGCGGGGTCGTCGCGCTCGCCGGCGAGACCTCGAGCTCGCCTTGGTCGTAGCGCTCGAAGCCGCGGTCGAGCCCCGCCGCCCGGGCCTCCGGCCACAGCGTGGCGAGGCTGAGCACGGCGCGCGTCCGGTAGCCGCGCGCGGCGAAGCGCTCGGTGAGCAGCGGCAGCTCGGCCGGCACGCGCTGGCCGTTGTTCACCACGCCCGTCGCGTGGGGCAGGCGCCCCGAGAAGAGCGCGGCGTGGGCCGGCAGGGTCATGGGCGCGTGGGCGAAGGCGTGCTCGAACGGCACCGCCTCGCCGGCCAGGCGCGCGAGCACCGGCGTCTCGGCGTTGCCCGGCGCGTAGGAGATCGCGTCCGCCCGGAGCGTGTCGATCACCACCAGCACGACGTTCGGCGGCGTCGGCCGGCCCAGGCGGGACAGGCCCAGCAGCGCCGCGGCGAGGGCCAGGCCGGTGAGCAGGGAGGTCTTGCGGGCGACGCGCATGGGGCACGGCGCTATCGACCGCGCGCGCGCAGGCGCTGGAGGGCGACCGCGCCGCGCCGGCCCTCGACCCGTGGGGGCTGCACGCAACGGGAGGGCAACGTGCCCTCAACGTGGCGTCCAGGAGCCCGAACCAGGCGTCCTTCGGCGCCGTCGCGGCGTCCGGCGGGTCGCGGAGAGGCTCCTAGTGCCGCTCCGCGCCGCCGGTGTAGCCCAGCTTGTCGAGCATCTCGCGGTACGCGCGCGCCTCCGGGGTGTCCTCGGCGCCCGCCTCCGGGGTGTAGCGGCGCTCGTCCAGGACGTGGAGCACGCGTCGGCGCAGGGCCTCCACGACGTCCGCGTGGGCGTCCGCGACGTCGTGCAGCTCGCCCGGGTCGACGCGCAGGTCGTAGAGCTCGTCCGTACCTTCCGGGCGGAAGTAGTACTTCCAATCCCGGGTGGTCAGGGCGAACTTGGGCCCGTCGGTGTCCTCGCCGGGCTCCCAGTCGCGGTCGCGCGCCGAGCGCTGCGAGAAGGCCGAGTTGCGCAGGTCGCCCGGGCCGAGCGCGTCCTCGCCGGAGAGCTGCGCGCGCAGGTCACTGACGGCGAGCTGCGGCAGGCGGGCGAGCAGGGTGGGCAGCAGGTCCACCGACGACACCACGTCGAGCACCCGCCGCGGGCCGTCCAGGACGCCGGCCGGGAAGCGCATCACGAGCGGCACGTGGACGTCCTCGCCCTGGATGCGGCCGTGCTCGAGCCAGTCGTGCTGGCCGAGGGCCTGGCCGTGGTCGGCGGTGAAGACCACCACGGTGCGCTCGTACAGTCCGCGCGCCTTCAAAGCCGCGACGACCTGCCCGAAGGCGTGGTCGGTCGCCAGCACGTCGCCGTCGTACAGGTTCAGGAGCCGGCGCACCGCGTCGCGGTCGATGGGCGGCAGCGTCGCGTCCTCGCCGGCGTCCAGGGCCGGGGCGAGCTCGGGCGCGAAGAGCCGCGCCAGCTCGCGCGGCGGGAAGCGCTCCGCGAGCACCTCGGGGCGAATCACGCGCTCGTCGATCAGCGCCTCGAGCCGCTCGTCGGTCCGGAAGGCCGACGCGAAGGGCTCGCGCGGGAGGTTGGGCTCGTGCGGGTCCCAGTAGTGGATCCACAGGAAGAAGGGCTCCCGCGGCGCCTGCGCCAGCCAGGCCAGGGCGGCCGCGGTCGTGTCCTCGCTGCGGCGCGAGGTGTCCTCGAGCGTCTTGGGCGCGGGGTGGTGGTGCTCGTCGAAGACCTGGAAGCCCGCGTCGAGCCCGGTCGCCTTCGAGACGGTCGGGCCCGAGACGAAGGCCGCCGTGGTGTAGCCCTCGGCGGCGAGCGCCTCGGCCAGGGTGTGGCGGCCGGCGCTGGAGGTGAAGCCGCCGCCCATCGCGCCGTGGTTGGCGAGGTAGCCGTGCTGGTGCGGGTAGAGCCCGGTGAGGATCGAGAGGTGCGAGGGCAGCGTCGTGCCCATGACCGAGTAGGCGCGCTCGAACAGCACGCCCTCGTCGGCCAGCGCGTCGACGTTGGGCGAGGTCTCGCGCCAGTGGCCGTAGCAGTGCAGGTGGTCGGCGCGCAGCGTGTCGACCGTGACGAGCACGAGGTTGGGCTTGCCCGCTAGGGTGCCCGCGCCGGTGGTGGCGGGCGCGTCGTCCCGCGCGTCGTCGCAGGCGGCGAGCGGGAGCAGCAGCAGGCAGAGGGTCGCGAGGTGGAGACGCCGCATGCGCGCATGATAGTCGGCGCGCCGCGCGGGCGTCGGACTTCCGCGCCGCGCGCGCGAGGCAGCGCGGAGGCGTGAGCTACACTCTCGCGCTTGCGAGGGCCCCCGCGAGGGCCCAGGACCCCCTCCGCCGGCGATCGCGCCGGCTCCCGTCTTCGAGCCCGGGTGGGCTGGAGCCCCCATGCAACACAAGATCCGTCGCGCGCTGGTCAGCGTCTCCGACAAGACCGGCATCGAGAACTTCGCCCGCGCCCTGAGCCAGCTCGGCATCGAGCTGCTCTCCACCGGCGGCACCTACGCCGCCCTCCAGCGGGGCGGCGTCCCCGTCACGGAGGTGTCCGAGTACACCGGCTTCCCCGAGATGATGGACGGGCGCGTGAAGACGCTGCACCCGAAGGTCCACGGCGGGATCCTGGCGCTGCGCGAGGAGGCCACGCACACGAGCGCCATGACGGCGCACGGCATCGAGGGCATCGACCTCGTGGTGGTGAACCTCTACCCCTTCGAGGCCACCGTGAAGAAGGCCGGCGTCACGCGCGCCGAGGCGATCGAGCAGATCGACATCGGCGGGCCGTCGATGGTGCGCTCGGCCGCGAAGAACCACCGCTACGTCGGCATCGTCACCGATCCGGCCGACTACGGCCGCGTGCTCGCCGAGCTGGAGGCGCACGGCGGCGCGCTCGGGGACGACTTGCGGCGCGAGCTCGCCTGCAAGGCCTTCGCGCTCACCGCGCGCTACGACGCGGCGATCAGCCGCTGGATGTTCGCGCAGGAGGTCGCCGACGGGAAGAGCGCGACGCCCTTCCCGGCGACGTACGCGCTGGCCGGAGAGAAGACGCTCGAGCTGCGCTACGGCGAGAACCCGCACCAGCTCGCGGCCTTCTACCGCGTGAGCGGCGAGGACGAGCCCAGCGTCGCGACGGCCGAGGTGCTCAACGGCAAGGCGCTCTCGTACAACAACCTCGTCGACCTCGACGCCGCGCACGCGCTGGCGAAGGAGTTCGCCGCCCCGTTCGTCGCCGTCACCAAGCACAACAACCCGTGCGGCGCGGCGGCGGCCGACACGATCGAGGCCGCGCTCGAGGCCGCGTGGGCGGGCGACCCGCTCTCGGCCTTCGGCTCCGTGCTGGCCTTCACGCGGCCGGTGAACCTGGCGTGCGCGGACTTCCTCGTCTCGGGCAACCGCTTCGTCGAGGCCATCGTCGCGCCGAGCTTCGACGACGACGCGTTCGACCTGCTCACGAAGAAGCCCAAGTGGGGCAAGAGCGTGCGCCTGCTCGCCTGCGGGGCGTTCGGGCCCGACTCGCGCCGCGCCGCGGACCTCGAGGTGAAGAAGCTCGTGGGCGGCTTCCTGCTGCAAGGTCGTGACCTCGCCGCGAGCTCGCCCGAGCAGCTCGTGTGCAAGACGCAGGCGCAGGTCGCCGAGGAGGACGTGCACGCGCTGCTCTTCGCCGAGCGCATCGCCAAGCACGTCAAGTCCAACGCGATCGTGCTCGCCAAGGGCACGCGCGTGCTCGGCGTGGGCGCGGGTCAGATGAGCCGCGTCGACGCGGTGCGGCTCGCGATCCACAAGTCGGGCGAGGACGTCGCCGGCGCCGTGCTCGCTTCCGACGCGTTCTTCCCGTTCCCCGACGGCGTCGAGACCGCGATCGAGGCCGGAGTGCGCGCGATCCTGCAGCCCGGCGGCTCGGTGCGCGACGACGAGGTGATCGCGGCGTGCGACGCGCGCGGCGCCGCGATGGTCTTCACCGGCGAGCGCCACTTCCGCCACTGATCGCGCGCGGCGCGCGCGTGGCGCGGGGCCCGACGTCGAGCGCGTCGGGCCCCGCTCCGTATCGAGCGGAGCGAAAAAGGCGCGAGGAACTCCTCCGACCGCGTGACGCCCGGCGCTTACGTGGAGGAACGCGAGCCCTGACGCTCGGCGAGTCGCGGACGCGCAGTCCGCACGGCAGAGACTCCCGCAGCGTCGCGAGTGGTGCACCGCACGTGCGGCGCCGTCGCGCGAGCTCGCCCACCTCGATCGGAACGAAGGAGTCCATCACCATGTCGAAGACGCAACGCTTCTTCCTGGCCGCGTTGGCAGGCGCGGCCCTCTTCACTCCCGCGGCGACCGCCGGCAGCAGCACGAAGCCCGAGCTCTTCGACGGCTTCGGCGACGGCCCCATGGTCTTCCCGATGCCCGACTGCACCGGGCGCCTCGACGCGCGCCTCGTCGACGAGAAGGGCGCGACGCGCTTCACGCTCGACGCGCACCTCGGCGGCTTCTTGCCCAGCTGCGGCTTCGGCTGGAGCGGCGGTGGCGCGCAGGGCGGCGTGTACGGCTTCCTGCGCGAGGCGCCGGTCGGCGGCGCTGCGCTCGGCCAACCGTTCGCGGTCGTCGAGGGCACCTGGCGCCTCGACGCGGACGACACCGGCGTGCTCGACCTGCACGCGTACGAGCGCACCGAGAAAGGCACGTGGCGCAAGGTCGGCGCGCTCTCCGGCGAGTTCGTGTCGACCGTGCTGTACGCGCAGCCGCCGGACGCGAGCATCGTCGACGCGCAGATGAAGAAGAAGCAGGCGGCGCTCGGCGCGGTGGCGAAGCCGAGCGTCAGCAGCACGACGGGCGGCGGTTCGGGCAGCACGAGCGCGCTCGCGCAGGCGCTCACCGCGAAGAAGAAGGCGGCGTCGACCGCCTTCGCCGGCGGCGGCGCGCAAGGCGCGTCGAGCAGCGGCCCGCTCGCGCAGGTCGGGACGCCGTGGAAGCTCGGCGTCGAGACGCCGAGCCCGGCCGGTACGCCCGGTGTCACCACGCTGCAGCCGCCCGCCGCCTTCGCCGGCCTCGGCATCCTCGAGACGCCGTACAAGCTCGGCGTGGAGAGCGCGAGCGCGACCGGCGGCGTCGGTCAGGCGTTCGTCGCGCTGGGCGGGGACGCGCCGCTCGACAGCGTGCGCGTCGGCCGCTGCAAGCTGCGCTACGTCATCCTGCACTGAGCCCGCGCGCGAACGGGGCAGGATCTCGCGCGCTCGGCGGCGGGGAGCTCGGGCTCCTCGCCGCCTCCTGCGTGGCGCGGCGCGGCGCTCTGGGCTCTCGTGCGCATGACCCGTTCGGGATCAGCGCGCGCGCGAAAAGCGCCCGCGGAGACCTCCAGCGCACACGCGCGGAGCGACAATACGGGCGTCGGAGGCTCACTGGCTCGGGAGGTGTGCAGGACGTCCCCCGCATGGCAGAGACACCCTGGGGGAGCCTCGCCCGACGAGCCGACGGAAGGCGCCGAGGGCGCCCCGCGAGCCGGTGCGACGTCCTCCGACCAAGACGATGGAGAGGCTCGCCATGCTGAGCGTCAAACATCTCTTCCTCGCCGCGCTCGTCGGCGCGGCCCTCACCGCGGCTCCGGCGTTCGGGAACGCCGAGACCAAGCCCGCGTTCCACACGGGCGAGGGCTTCGGTCGCGTCGTCTTCCCGCTGCCCGACTACGCCGGGCGCTTCAACGCGGTCCTGCTCGACGAGCAGGGTCGTCACGCGTACACCCTCGACGCCGAGCTCACGTGCTTCGTGCCCTGGTGCGGATTCCCGTACGAGGTGCGCGAGTTCATGGGCGGCGTCTACGGCTACCTGCGCGAAGCTCCGCCCGCGGGCACGATCCCCGCGGTGCTGCCCGAGCCGATCGCGGTCGTGCAAGGGACCTACTACGTCGGCCCGAGCGGCTACGGTCACTTCGACGTGCACGCCTTCCAACGCACCGAGAAGGGCCTGTGCTGCAAGGTCGGCGAGGTCTCGGGTCAGATCGTCACGCACCTGCTCGTCGCGCACCCGCCGCAGCGGCCCGTGATCCACGCCGAGCTTGCGCCGCCGCAGACTCTCGGTCCGCCGGAAGTGAGCGTCGGACCGTTGCCCTGTCGGCCCCTGCTGCCCGCGGGCGGCACGCAGACGGGCCTCGGCTCGAAGCTGCCGCCGTCCGCGATCGAGTCTCCGCTCGGCACGGCTGACGCCGCGAACGCCTTCGCGCCGCGGCACAAGGTCATCGTGCTCGGCAACGACGATCCGCTCGAGCAGCAGCTCCTCGGCACGCTCAAGGTGACCTACGCGCTGTTCCTGTGAGGACGGCGCGGGGGCGGGCAGCCCCGATCCTGCGCGGCGGCGGAGGGCTCGCGCTCTCCGCCGCCTCGTTTCGGGATGCCCTCGGAGACGGGCCCTCGGAGGCCCTCTTCGCGGCAGGAGCTTCGGAACTGCGTACTGATTCGCATGGATCGCATCGCGCGGGGGCCGCACCCTCCTCGCTTTGGCCTCCCGAGGAGCCCTTCGAGTCGAGAGCTCGAGCTACCCCAACCCCATCGAAGAGCGATGAACATCATGCAGACCACCACGAGCGAGTGGTTCCAGCGTGGGTCCCTGCTGCTCGCGAGCACCGCCCTCCTCGGCGGCGTCGCCGCTGCCGGTCCCGTCAACACCGAGAGCGGGAGCGCCGAGGCGACCGCCGCGCCGGCCGTGCCTGCGGAAGAGGGTGAGTTCAACCTGAAGGGGCTCAAGGAGAAGCTCCAGGCGGGGCGCTTCTGGATGAACTTCCGCTACCGCTTCGAGAACGTCGACCAGGTCGGCATCACCAAGGACGCCCGCGCCTCGACGCTGCGCACGCGCCTCGGTTACGAGTCGGCCGACTACAAGCACTGGAAGGGCCTGATCGAGTTCTCCGACGTCTCCGGGATCCCCGGCGGTTTCGAGGAGTACAACGACACGATCAACGGCCAGACCGATCGCCCGGTCGTCGCCGATCCGCAGGTCACCGTCGTGAACCAGCTCTACGCGAGCTACGACAACCTCTGGGACGGCACGCTGAAGATCGGCCGCCAGCGCATCAAGCTCGACAACGACCGCTTCATCGGCAACGTCGGCTGGCGCCAGACGGAGCAGACCTTCGACGCGGTCTCCTACGTCAAGCCGGACTTCGAGGGCGTCACCGTGGTCTACGCCTACATCGACCACATCAACCGCATCTTCGGGCCGACCTCGGTCGCCGGCGACCTCGACTCCAACAGCCACGCGCTGAACGTCAGCAAGGACTTCGACGACGTCGGCAAGCTGACGGCCTACGGCTACTACCTCGACGTGCCCGACGCGAAGGCGCTCAACACCTTCACCTACGGCCTGCGTCTCGACGGCAGCCACGCGTTCGACAAGTGGACCCTGCTGTACACCGGTGAGCTCGCCCACCAGAACGACGTCGCCAGCAACCCGAACAAGGTCGACGCCGGCTACATGCACGGCGTGATCGGCGCGAAGTTCAAGGGCGTCACCGTCAAGGGCGGCTACGAGGTCCTCGAGGGCGGCACCGGCGGCGACCAGCAGTTCTCGACGCCGCTCGCCACCGCGCACGCCCACCAGGGCTGGGCCGACCAGTTCCTCGCCGGTGGCTTGAACAACCCCATCAACGGCATGGAGGACCTCTACCTGCTCGGCGCCTACAAGCTCGGCGACACCAACCTCACGGCGGTGTACCACGAGTTCTCGCCCGAGACGGGCGGCGGCGGCGACTACGGCACGGAGCTCGACCTCCAAGCCGTCCACACCTTCTCCTGCGAGGTCGAGCTGGGCGTGAAGTTCGCCGACTACGACGCCGACAACTTCGGGACCGACACCCAGAAGTTCTGGGCCTGGTTGGCCTACTCGTTCTAACGCGACCGCGCGGAGCGCCTCCAAGAGAGCGGCCCGCCTCGCACTCGGTGCGGGGCGGGCCGATCGCGTTCGAGGGCGCGCGCTCAGGGCACGAGGCTGGCGTACCCCTGCTCGCTCATCCAGGCGTAGATCTCGCCGATCGGCGTGACGAGCCCCATGTGCGGCACGATGGTCGGCCGCAGGTTGCCGTGCGTGTAGATCTTCGAGAACAGCCCGAGCAGCTCGTGCGTGTGCGCGTCGTAGATGCCGCCGCCCGAGTTGCCGATGTACGTCGGTGCGCTGATCATCCAGTAGTGCTGGCCGTCGACCTGGTGGTGCACGTCGGCCACCTCGCCGCGCGTGGGGATCGGGTCGTTGCCGAGCGGGCAGCCCACCGCGTAGACCTCGTCGAACGTGCGCACCGTGTCGAGCCGGTCCCACGACGCCAGTCGCGCGCCGTGGTCGAAGCGCGCCGTGCTGTCGAGCACGAGCAGCGCCGCGTCGAGGTTCGCGTCGTGGATCACGAGGTGCGCCGTCTCGGCCGCGTAGCCGCCTTCCTCGCGGTAGACGTGCACGGGCACCGGCTGATCGAGCACGGCCGGGTCGTCGAGGATGTCGCGCACGACGTGCCAGGCGGTCAGGAGATACGTGCGCCAGCCGCTGCCGTCCGGCAGGGGGTGGGACGCGAGCAGCACGCCGCTGCCCACGGTGGCCTCGTCGGTGAGCTGCACCGTCGGCCCCATCAGCTCGGCCCACTGCGTGGCCTGGCGGGCGGCCGGGTCGGCGGGCTCGCCCATGTTGCGCTCGAGCGAGGCGAGGCCGGCGCGGCTCTCCTGCGCGAGCTTGGCCGTCGCCTCGAGCGTGCGGTGTACGTTCTCCCAGCGCGCGTCGAGGTCGCGGCTCAGGTCGCGCCAGCGGGTGCCGAGCGTCTCGGTGAGCAGGCGCTCGCGGCGCGCGCGGCCTTCCTCGAGCGCGCGGCGCTGCGTGGCGAAGTCCTCCGCCTGCGCGTCGAGCTCGGCGCGCGCACAGCGCAGCTCGGCCTCGACCTCCACCAGGCGCTCGCCGAGCACCGTCGCTTCCTCGCGGTCGGCCTCGTAGCGCTCGAGGCGCTCCTGCGAGCGCGTGAGCTCGGCGCGGACCAGCGCCAGCTCGCGGCCGAGCGACGAGACGCGCGTCGGCGTGGCGCTGCCCGAGCGCTCCAGGGAGTCCACGCGGTGGTCCACGTAGGTCAGGCCGATGCTCCCGAAGACGGCGAGGAGGGCGAAGGCGAGGAGCCGCTGAGTCATGGTGCGCTGCAAGGGGGACGAGGCCTCTCCCCGGGCGGGCAGAGGCAGGGCTGCCCCCCCTGTCGGCAGCTCGCGCGCGGCGAATGGAGCCGGGGCACTTGTGCACACGCCACCCGCCCCTTGTGGAGAACTCCAAGTCGCTCGCTGGAGCGGACTTAGGGGCTCTCTCCGCCGATTGTCCACCGTCCGCGGGCGCTCCCGTGGGCGGATCGTGCACAACCCGGGCCGCCCCGGGACGACGGCCTCACTCGGCCGCGCCGCGCACCGTCACCGACAGGATGCGGTCGCCCAGCTCGACGCGCTGCAGCACCTCCGCGCCCTGCACGAGCTGCCCGAAGAGCGTGTAGCGGCCGTCGAGGTGCGGGGTCCGGCGGTGGGTGACGAAGAACTGCCCGCCGCCGCTGTCGAGGTCGGCGTTGCGCGGCATGCCGAGCGAGCCGGCGACGTACTTGCGCGGCGTGAGCTCGGCCCGCAGCGGCTCGCCGCGCCACGAGCGCCCGCCGTTGCCGTCGCCGCGCGGATCGCCGCCCTGGACCACGAAGTCCGGCACGACGCGATGGAAGTCGAGGCCGTCGTAGACGCCCCGGCGCGCGAGCGTGACGAAGTTGTGCACGTGCACCGGCGCCTCGTCGGCGAGGAGCTCGAAGACCATCGTGCCGCGCTCGGTGCGCACCTCGACCAGCGGGTTGGCGAGGTCGGGTCGGGCCGGGGGCACCTCGCCGCGCCGCGGCGTCGGGTCGCCGGCGGCGGGCAACACCTCGCCGGGGTAGCGCTCGAGGAACAGCGCCCGCGCGACCGTGCGCGTGTAGCGACGCGGCGAGCGCGCGCCGAGCAGGAGCAGCTCGTGCGCGCGATCGTCCTTCACGCGCGCGGCCACACCGAGCACCTCGGTCTCCAGCTCGCCGGCGAGGTCGCCCTGCGCGCCGCTGTACGCGGCGAGCAGCGCCTCGAGGTCCTCGGCGCGCGGCTCGTTCGACAGCGCCGCGACCGCCGCCAGCTTCACGCCGGCGTCGACGCCCTCGCGGCTCTTCAGCAGGCGTTGCGTCCGCGCGCGGCCGCCCTCGGCCAGGAAGTGCCCGTAGGCCTCGACGGCCTCGTTGGCCACGATCGGCGCCGCGTCGCTCGCGAGGCGGTCGAGCATCGCGAGCGCCGTGGGCGGCGCGAGGAACTCGGTCGCGCGGGCCACCGCGCGGCGCAGGCGCGCGTCGGGGTCGAGCGAGCGCAGCTCGAGGTCGGCCGCGACCTCCTCGCCGAACAGGCGCGCGCGCGCGACGACGGCCTCGGCGCGCACGCCGGCCGACTCGTCGCCCGCGAGCCGCTGCAGGATCGCGTCGGCGTTGGCGCGGTGTTCCTTGAAGTAGCCGAGCGCCTCCGCCACGACGACGCGCACCTGCGCCGAGCCGCGCTGCGCCGCGCGCGCGAGCGGATCGAGCGAGGCCGCCTCGGGGAACTTGCCGAGCCCGCGCGCCGCCTCGACGGCCACGCGCGGGTCCTCGTCGGCGAGGGCCGCGCGCAGGTCCGCGAGGCTCTGCGCGTCGCGCGCGGCCAGCGAGGCGAGGCCCTGCGCCGCGAACAGGCGCGCCTCGACCGACTGCGGCGCGGCGATCCACAGGTGGAAGGCGGGGCGTCCACGCTCCGCCTTGCGCCGCGCGAGGCTGAACAGCGCGCGCCAGATCACCTCGGGGTCCTCGGGCTCGATCGTCGCGAGGTCGGCCTCGTCCACGCCGAAGCGCGCCGCCCGCAGCGCCGCCGGCGCGCGCATGGCGACGTTGACCAGCAGGCTGTCGACGAGCTCGCGGTGCGGGGCCTGCGCGTCCCAGCGGTGCGGGGCGAGCGCGACCTCGGCGCGCACGAGCACCGACGGATCCGAGAGCCGGTGCAGCAGCTCCTCGTGCATGCGTCCGGGGCCGAAGCGGCTCGCGGCCTCGACGGCGCGCGCGCGCACTTCGGGCGCGGCGTCCTCGAGCGACCCGAGCAGCGCGTCGCAGGTCTCGAGGTCGAGGCGCAGCCCCAGGCCGAAGGCCGCGAGCGCGCGCACCTCGACGCGCTCGTCGCGCAGCGCGCGCACGAGAGCGTCGCTCACGCGCGCGCCGTGCTCGGGGTAGGGGAAGCGGCCCAACGCACGCACCGCCGCGAGGCGCACCTCCGGGTCGTCCGAGGCGGCGAAGCTCTCGAGCTCGCCGCCGCCGTCGTCGCGACGGTCCTCGAGCCACAGCACGCGCGAGAGCGTGCGCGCGAGCTCGGCCTCGTGGGGCGGCCGCACGGGCTCGGGCGCGGGCTCGACGGCACGCGGGGCGCCGCAAGCGGCGGCGACGAGGAGGAGCGGCGTCAGGCGGAGGCGGGTCATGGCGCGGGAGGGGTCGGAGGCGGGCTTTCCCCCGGCGCGGCGGCGCGGCGGGGCGGGCTCGACTATCATGCCGGGTTGACGGTCCCGCCTCCAAGCGCCGCGGAGGCCCCCCGCGACTCAGCTCAGAACCATGCCGATCAGCGAGATCCCCGACATCCTCGACGACCTGCGCGCCGGGCGGATGGTCGTCCTCGTCGACGACCCCTCCCGCGAGAACGAGGGCGACCTGGCCATGCTGGCCGAGTTCGTCACGCCCGAAGCGATCAACTTCATGGCCACGCAGGGCCGCGGGTTGATCTGCATGCCGCTCGCCGAGGACCTCTGCGACGCGCTGGAGCTCGGGCCGCAGGTGAGCACGAACACGAGCAAGATGGGCACGGGCTTCACCGTGTCGATCGAGGCCGCCGAGGGCGTGACGACCGGCATCTCGGCGCACGACCGCGCGCACACGATCCGTACCGCGGTGCGCCCGGGCGCGCAGCCGGCCGACCTGGCGCGGCCCGGCCACGTCTTCCCGCTGCGCGCGCGGCGCGGCGGCGTGCTCGTGCGCGGCGGTCAGACCGAGGGCATCGTCGACCTCGCGCGCCTGTGCGGGGCGCGACCCGCGGGCGTGATCTGCGAGGTGATGAAGGACGACGGCACGATGGCGCGGATGCCCGACCTCGAGGTCTTCGCCGCTCAGCACGGCCTGAAGATCTGCACCATCGAGTCGATCATCGCCTGGCGCCGCAAGAACGAGCGGCTCGTGACGCCGCTGCAGATGAGCGTCCCGCTGCCGACGCCCTTCGGCACGTTCAACTCGCACCTCTTCCGCTCGGAGCTCGACGGCAAGGAGCACGTCGCGCTCTCGCGCGGGCTCGGTGGTCCGGGGCTCGACGGACCGTGGAAGGCGTGCGACGAGCCGGTGACCGTGCGCGTGCACTCCGAGTGCCTGACCGGCGACGTGTTCCACTCGCTGCGCTGCGACTGCGGGCCGCAGCTCGACCGTGCGCTCGAGCTGCTCGGCAAGGAGGAGCGCGCCGTGCTCGTCTACATGCGGCAGGAGGGCCGCGGCATCGGGCTCGAGAAGAAGCTCGCCGCCTACCGCCTGCAGGACGCCGGCCTCGACACCGTCGAGGCCAACGAGAAGCTCGGCTTCCCCGCCGACCTGCGCGAGTACGGCCTGGGCGCGCAGATCCTGCACTACCTCGGCGTGCGCAAGATGCGCTTGCTCACCAACAACCCCAAGAAGATCGCCGGCCTGGCCGGCTACGGGCTCGAGGTGATCGACCAGGTGCCGCTCTCGATCGCGCCCAACCCGCAGAACGAGCGCTACCTCAAGACGAAGCGCGACAAGCTCGGACACATGCTCGGGCACCTCGAGGACTGAGCGGCCGCGCGCGATGTGCCTGCTGTTGCTCGAGCTGGCGATCCTGTCGCGACCCGCGTGGGCCGAAGGCCTCTCGAAGCGCCGGACCTGGGCGCTCTTCGCCTCGTGCGCGGTTCTGGACCTCGGCCTCCTGACGTTCGTCCTCGGCGCCTGAGCCCGGCCACGGCCGCAGGTGCGCCTCGGCTTCGTGTAAGAGCGCGCACCCGAGCGCCGTTCGCCCGAGGAATCCGGTTACGGTTCGTGGGTCGGGGACTTCGTAACGCGCCGCCCCAGTTCCTCGCACCCGCCTCCTCCGCCCATGCGCCTCGCTGCCCAGCTCTCGTCGTCCCTCGCGCTGCTCCTGCTCGGCGCGCCCGCCGTCGCGCAGACCACGCTCCACGTGGACGCGGCCGCGCCTCCGGGCGGCACCGGCGCCAGCTTCGCGTCGGCGCTGACCGACCTCCAGGACGCGCTCGACGCCGCGCGGCTCGACGCGAGCGTCACCGAGATCCGCGTCGCCGAAGGGCGCTACCGCCCCGACCGCGGGACGCTCGACCGCACGCTCGCCTTCGAGCTCGTCGACGGCGTCGCGCTGCTCGGCGGCTACCCGAGCGGCGGCGGCGCGCGCGATCCGCGCGCCCACCCGACGGTGCTCGACGGTGACCTCGCCGGCAACGACGGTCCGCCGCAGGCTGCGCAGAACGTGCCCAACCGCTTCGAGAACTCGATCCACGTCGTGCGCGCGACGGGCGTCGGCGCCGCGACGCTGCTCGACGGCTTCGTCGTCACCGCCGGGTACGCCGAGCCGTGGCCGGATCGCTACGGCGGCGGGATGCTCGCCACGGGCGGCGCGCCGACGCTCCGCGGTTGCACCTTCGACCTGTGCGGCACCGAGTGGCTGGGCGGAGGGTTGGCGCTGCGGGACAGCGCCGCGCTGGTCGAGGACTGCCTGTTCTCGCGCAACCGCGGCGGCTCGGGCGGCGGCGGCGCGCTGGTGAGCGGCACCGTCGCGGCGACGTTCCGGCGCTGCACCTTCCGCGAGAACGTCGGCGGCGCCGGCGCCGGCCTCGCCATCGGCGAGCGCAACGGCATGGCCCAGGCCGGCAACGCGACGCGCGTCGAGGCGTGCCTGTTCCTGGCCAACGAGGCGATCGTCGGCGCGACGGCCGGCGGCGGGCTCTACGCCGTGACCTCGACGCCGACCGTCGTCGACTGCACCTTCCGCGACAACTTCGCCAACGGCGGCGGCGGGCTCTTCGTGGACACGGGCAGCGCGTGGGTGGAGCGCTGCGAGTTCGTCGGCAACCGCGTCAACGGCGACGGCGGCGGCGCGCTCTCCGCGACGGACTTCTCGAACTCCGGTCAGCCGGCGACGGTGGTCGTCTCCTGCGCGATGCACGGCAACGACGGCGGCCTCGTCGCGATCAACCAGCCGGTGCGCCTGGTGAACGTCACCCTGGCCGCCAACCAGGCTCCGGGGTCCGGTCCGGGCAGCTCCTGGCCGGCGATCTTCGCGCACGGCACGACGGTCGAGCTCTGGAACTCGATCGTGTGGGGTAACGACCCGCTCGGCGGCTTCGGCGACGAGCGCGATCACCTCGTCGGGACCGCGCTGGGCAACCCGAGCTACCTCGTCGATCACTCGATCGTCGAGGGCTGGACGGGCGTCCTCGGCGGCGTGGGCAGCGGCGCGGATCCGCGCTTCCTGCTCCCGGCCGGGCCCGACGGCGACCCGACGACGCTGGACGACAACGACTGGCGGCTGCGGATCCGCTCGCCGGCGCTGGACGCGGGCTCGGCGGCGCTCCTGCCCGCCGGCGTGCGCGGCGACGTCGACGGCGGCCCGCGCTTCCTCGACGCCGACGGGGACGGCGTGCGGCAGATCGACCTCGGGGCGTGGGAGCGCCCGCGCTTCCTGCCGGCGACCGAGGTCCAGCACCCCTGAGGCGGGGCGGTGCGGCGCTCAGTCGTCGTCGCCGTCCTCGTCGTCGGCGCCGGTCTCGACCTCGAGGACCCGGCCGGTCTTCGCGTCCACCTCGACCTCGGTGAACACGCCGGCGTTCGTGCCGTGGACGCAGTAGATCCCGTCGCCCTCGACCTCGGCCTCGGTGATCTGGAGCCCCGGCACGGCCTTCAGCGCGGCCTCGCGCACGGACGCCGGCAGGTCGGCGAGTTCCACGACCTCCTCGGTCTCGTCCGCGTCGCACTCCGTGCAGCAGTCGTTGCACTTGCAGGCGCCGAGGGTCAGGCCGAGGGTCAGGAGCAGCAGGGCGGTGGTCGTCTTCATGGCATCTCCGGCGGGGTCGGGGCGGGGAGGAAGGGCGTTCAGCAGCCTAGCGAGTTCCTCGGTCGCGTCCGCAAGCTCTCGCGGGGGATCGCGTAGGGAGGGCCGTGCTGGACGTCCTCGGAGAGCTGCTGGTCCTCCTGGCCCTGGAGGGGCCCTCCAAGCCCCCGCGCGGCTGGACCTGCCTGGCCAGGCTCGGCGGGCTCCCGGCCGCCCTGGCGGGGGCCGCGCTGCTCTTCGAAGGTGTGCTCGAGTAAGGACTTGTGCCCGTTTGGCGACATTGCGCGCCAACCCGAGCCGGGTCCGGCCGAAGAGCAGGGGGCGCGCCCGCGAGGTCCCGAATCCGCGGGAAGAACCCCAGCCCGCCGGCGTCCCTGCGCCCCGTCATGGGGACCCTCACGATGAAGACGGCTCGAGTCGAAGACGCCAACCTGGTCCAGCAGACCCTCGCGGGGGACCAGCGGGCCTTCCAGACGCTCGTCGAGCGCTACCAGGGCCGGCTCTTCGCCGTCGTGCGCCACTACACGCGCAACGCGGTCGAGCTCGAGGACATCGTGCAGGAGACCTTCCTCAAGGCGTATCGGCGGCTCGACTCGTTCGACCACCGCTCGAGCTTCTACACCTGGATCTACCGCATCGCGACGAACACCGTGCTCGACTTCCTCAAGCGCCGGGGCCGCTCGCCGGTCCAGGCGGTCGAGGACCCCGAGCTGGTGGGCGAGGCGGGCGCGCGCGACTGCCCGGCGCCGATGGCGAACCTCGAGGCGCGCGAGCTCGCGGAGATCACCCAGAGCGTGCTCGCCGAGCTGCCCGACATCTTCCGCACCGTGCTCGTGATGCGCGAGTTCGACCAGATGGCCTATCAGGAGATCGCCGACACGCTCGAGATCTCGATCGGCACCGTCGAGTCGCGCCTCTTCCGCGCACGGGCGCGCTTCAAGGACAAGCTCCTCAAGCTCTACCCCGAATTCGGGGCCCAGTGAGGACCGGAGGACCGTGATGAACTGCAAGGAATGCCTGCCGCTGATCCCGGGCTACCTCGACGACGAGTTGAGCGAGGCCCAGGCCGCCGCGCTGCGTCAGCACCTGCTCGACTGCCGCGCGTGTCGCCGCGCGCTGTCGTCCGAGAAGGCGCTGAAGCGCTGGTTCGGCTTCGAGGACAGCCTGGAGGCCGAGGTGCCCGCCGGCTTCGCCGAGCGCGTGGCCCGGCGCGCCTTCGCCGGCGACACGGGTGAGGAGCTCGTCGCGGGCGGCGGCCGCCTGGTGGCCTTCGCGGACGCGGGTACGGCCGCGGCCGACCCCGGGCTGCAGCAGTTCCTGCTGCGCGTCGTCGCCGCCGCCGCGGTGCTCCTGCTCGTGCTCTCGGCCTGGATGCGCAGCGTGCGCCTGCCCGACGGCGGCAGCATGAGCGCCACCGAGCAGGGCGCCACCGTGGAGGAGCTGCTCGAGGAGGCCGACGCGCTCAACGCCGCCGAGGCCGACGCGGCGCGCCCCGCGCTGCAGCGCCCGGGCGCCGAGGACGCCCAGCGGTGATGGGCCCGCGCGCGTGGGTCCTCGTGCTGGCCCTGGTCGCGTTCCTCGCCGGACTCGCGGCGGGGCTGACCGGGGCCGAGCTCTCTCGCAGCCACGAGGCGCCCACGGGCGCCTCGGCCGATCTCCAGCGCTACGCGGAGGCCTTCGATCTCGACGCGGAGCGCCAGCGGCTCCTCGCGGGGCTGCTCGATCACTACAATCGCGACCTCGAAGAGATCCAGAACCGCTACACCGCCGAGATCCGCAGGGAGATGGAGCCGGAGCTGCGCCGCAAGGGTCTCGAGTACCGCAGCCTCCTGCGCGATCGCCTGCTGCCCCCCGAACAGCGGGCGCGCTTCGACAGCCTCTCCGCAGACTTCCAAGACACCCTCTAGACAGCCCCCATGGCCAAATCTTGTGGACTGAGGATCGGGCCCCGCCGCTTCGAGCTGTTCGTGCTCGACGGCAACCCGAAGAAGCCCAAGGTCGTCTCCAGCCTGGCCGGCGAGATCCCGTTCGACGCGGACGATCCCGTCGGGACCGCCGCGGCCGCCCTGCGCCAGGCGATCAAGACGCACAAGATCGCCACCGAGAACGTCTCGGTCGCCATCGACGCCAAGGTCGCCGCCTTCCGGCGGCTGAACCTGCCGATGAAGGACTCGGCGACGATCGAGTCGGTGCTCAAGTTCGAGGTCGAGTCGCAGCTCCCGCAGTTCAACATCGACGACGTGGTCGTCGACTTCTACCAGCAGGAGGTCGTCGGCGAGTCGTCGAGCCTGCTCGTCACCGCCGTGCCGAAGGCGGAGATCTCGCGCACGCTCGCGCTGTGCAAGAAGGCCGGCTTCGAGCCGCTCGAGATCGAGACCGAGGCCACCGCGATCGTGAACGCCGCCGTGGGCGCGGGCTTCTGCGCGATCGACAACGCGCAGGTCGTCGTGCACGTGGGCGAGGAGTCCACGGCCGTCGCGGTGATCGACGGCGGCCGCGTGCGCGAGATGCGCACGATCCAGGTCGGCGCGCTGACCTACACGCCGCTCGGCGGCGAGCTGCCCGAGCTGCCGGAGGAGACGGAGGACGAGTTCACCGAGGACGGAGGCGCCGCCGAGGTGGCGCCCTCGACGTCCGCCGGCGCGGGGCTCCTGACCATCGAGCGCGAGGACGAGCTCGTCAGCCGCCTGCTGCGCGAGCTGGCCCGCACGGTCTCCGCGTCGCGCACCGCGAACGAGCTCCAGGCCATCTACGTCTGCGGCTTCGAGCTGCGCGGGCTGGTCGGCGCCGACGTGCTCGGCGTGCCGGTGAAGTCCTTCGGGACCTTCCAGGCCGACACGACCGAAGGGCGCGTGCACCGCGAGTACGCCTCGTGCGCCGTGGCCTACGGCACCGCGCTGCGCCAGCTCGGCGGCGGCGCGATGAAGGCCAGCCTGCGCCGCGAGGAGCTGAAGTTCACCGGCGCGTTCGAGCGCCTGGAGCTGCCGCTCGCGGTGATGTGCCTCCTGCTCGTGACGTTGCTCGGCTTCTGGAACATCTTCCTGCGCAACGAGCGGCAGGCGCTCGAGGGCGACCTGGTCTTCATGCTCAAGTCGACGATCAACTACATGATCAGCGACCCGAAGAAAGGCAAGGCCGGCAGCCTGGCGTACCCGCCCAAGATCCTCGAGGACTACATCAAGAACACGGCGAGCGTCGAGCCCGGCTCCGACCCCGAGGTCTTCCGCAAGGACCCCGGGCGCAACCGCTACGAGCAGCTCGTGCAGATCCGCAGCCTGCTGCGCGCGGAGCAGAAGCGGCTCTCGAAGGAGCTCGGCCAGGACACCGAGATCACGCAGCCGCAGTCGGCCTTCAAGGCCATGACGCTCGTGCTGGACACGCTCTTCGACGGCGGCAAGAACACCTTCGGGCGCGTGTCGCTGCGCAAGATCGACTCGGTCTACCAGAGCCGCGCCGGCAAGGACGACAAGGTCGTCGTCACGATCGCCGCGGTGTTCTACTCCGACACCGACTCGACCACCGAGGCCACGCGCAACTACGAGGCCTTCTACGCGAGGCTGCGCGAGCAGCCCTGGTACGTGGAGGACAAGCCCAGCGGCAGCGAGACCGTGAAGGGCGTCGAGACCGGCATCTACCTGCCCAACCTCTCGGTGACGGTCGACACCACCAAGGCCCCGGAGGTGAAGTCGTGAGCTTCCTCAAGAACCTCAACCTGGCGCGCGTCATCATCCTCGGGTCGATCGTCGGCTCGGGCTACCTGGCCTGGAACGGCATGGAGCTGCAGGGCCAGCTCGACGAGCTGCGCCCGGTGTTCCCGACCGCGATCTCCAACGTCTGCCGCGAGATCGAGGAGCTCAGCAAGCTCAACACGAAGCTGATGGGCGACGTGAAGGGCGACAAGCTGCTCAGCCAGGCCAGCCCCGAGTCGTACATCCGCGGCTGCGCCGACCACCCCAGCGTGCAGGTCGGCGACGTGGACATGACCTCGCGCAGCAAGCCGGGCACGGGCGGCATCGTCGACAAGATCACGACCATTCGCCCGTTCGACCGCAAGCGCAAGTTCGAGCACTACACGATCGCGCAGTTCCTCTACCGCCTCGAAGCCGACTCGCGCCAGGTCAAGGTGACGAACATCCGCCTCGACCTGCTCAACGGCACCAAGGACCTCGACAAGATCCCGGCCGACGAGTGGACCTTCGACATCGAGGTCACCAACCGCGTGAAGGAAGGCGGCAGCGCCGGCCCGAACGCGGCGACGGGCGGCTGAGCGGACGCTCGGACCGAGCCTTCCACACATGCCGGCGGGCCGGAGCGTGACGACGCTCCGGCCCGCCGGCGTTCGTGTCGCGCGCGTTCGCGCTCAGGCTTCGTGGTACCGCTGCAGCGGCACGACCTCGTAGTCGGCCTCGTGCATCGCCGTGAGCGCGCTGACGATGGCCGAGATGCCCGCCATGGTCGTGATGCACGGGATGCCGGCCATCACCGCGGCCGAGCGGATGCTCGAGTCGTCGACGCGTTGCTGCTTGCCGTAGGGCGTGTTGAGGATCAGCTTGACGTCGCGGTTCTTGATCATGTCCACGATGTGCGGCCGGCCCTCGTGCACCTTGTTCACGCGCTCGACGGGCACGCCGGCGGTCTTGAGCGTGCGGTAGGTGCCGTCGGTCGCGATCAGCTCGTAACCGAGGCTCGCGAGCGCCCGCGCCTCCGCGATGATCGAGCGCTTGTGCGGGTTGCGCACCGAGACGAACACGCGCCCGCCGCGCGGCAGCTTCAAGCCCGCGGCCTGGTAGGCCTTCACGAAGGCGTAGCCGAGCTGCTTGTCGATGCCCATCACCTCGCCCGTCGAGCGCATCTCGGGGCTGAGCAGGATGTCGACGCCCGGGAAGCGGTTGAACGGGAAGACCGGCGCCTTGACGCAGAAGTAGGGCGGCACGACCTCTTCGGTGAAGCCGAGCTCGGCCAGCGTCTGACCGCACATGACCTTCGCGGCGATCTTGGCGAGCGGGATGCCGATGGCCTTCGAGACGAAGGGCACCGTGCGCGAGGCGCGCGGGTTGACCTCGATCACGTAGAGCCGCTCGTCCTTGATCGCGTACTGCACGTTCATCAGGCCGATCACGCCCAGCTCGAGCGCCATCGAGCGCGTGGCGCTGCGGATCTCGGCGAGGATCTCGTCGCCGAGCGTGTGCGGCGGCAGCACGCAGGTCGAGTCGCCCGAGTGAATGCCGGCCTCCTCGATGTGCTCCATGATGCCGCCGATCACGACGTGCTTGCCGTCGCAGACCGCGTCGACGTCGACCTCGATGGCGTCCTCGAGGAACTTGTCGACGAGGATCGGACGGTCGGGCGACGCCTGCACGGCGTTCTGCATGTAGGTGTCGAGGTCGGTGTCGTCGTACACGATCTCCATCGCGCGGCCGCCGAGCACGTAGCTGGGGCGCACGAGCACCGGGTAGCCGATGTTGCGCGCGATCTCGAAGGCCTCGCCGACGTTCGTCGCCAGGCCGTTCTCGGGCTGGCGGATGCCGAGCTTCTGCAGGAAGGCCGAGAACTGCTCGCGGTCCTCGGCGCGGTCGATCGACGCCACGGGCGTGCCGATCAGCGGCGCGCCGGCCTTCTCCAGGCCCGAGGCGAGGTTCAGCGGCGTCTGGCCGCCGAACTGCACGATGATCCCGTCGGGCTCGACCGCGCGCACGATGCTCATCACGTCCTCGTGCGTGAGCGGCTCGAAGAACAGGTCGTCCGAGGTGTCGTAGTCGGTCGAGACCGTCTCCGGGTTCGAGTTGACCATGATCGCCGCCGCGCCGACTTCCTGCGCCGCGAACGCGGCGTGCACGCAGCAGTAGTCGAACTCGATGCCCTGACCGATGCGGTTGGGGCCGCCGCCCAGGATCATGATCTTGCGCTTGTCGGTGGTCCGGTACTCCGTCTCGTCCTCCCAGGTCGAGTAGTAGTACGGCGTGACCGCCTCGAACTCCGCGGCGCACGTGTCGACGAGCTTGTAGCTCGCGTGCAGGCCGAAGTCGGCGCGCAGCGCGAACACGGCGTCGGGCGTGGTGCCGGCGGCGAGCGCGATCTGCTTGTCGGAGTAGCCGAGCTGCTTCGCGCGGCGCAGCAGGTCCTCGGTCAGCAGCGCGCCGCCCAGCTCCTGCTCGAAGTCGACGAGCTCGCGGATGTTCTCGAGGAACCACGGGTCGATCTTGGTCGCGTCGTGGATCTCCTCGAGGCTCCACCCGGCGCGGAACGCGGCGCGCACGGCGAGCACGCGGATCTCGTTCGGCACGCGCAGCGCGCGCGTCAGGCGCTCGCGGTCGGTCGCCAGCGGCTCGGCCGGATCGCGCGGGTCGATGCCCAGCCCGGGTCGACCCGTCTCGAGCCCGCGCAGCGCCTTCTGCAGCGACTCCTTGAACGTGCGGCCGATGGCCATCGTCTCGCCCACGCTCTTCATCTGCGTCGTGAGCGTCGGGTCGGCGCCGGGGAACTTCTCGAAGGCGAAGCGCGGCATCTTCGTGACCACGTAGTCGATCGTGGGCTCGAAGCACGCCGGCGTCTCGCGCGTGATGTCGTTCTGCAGCTCGTCGAGCGTGTAGCCCACGGCGAGCTTGGCCGCGAACTTGGCGATCGGGAAGCCGGTCGCCTTCGATGCCAGCGCCGACGAGCGCGACACGCGCGGGTTCATCTCGATCACGACGATACGCCCGTCCACCGGGTTGATGGCGAACTGGCAGTTCGAGCCGCCGCACTCGACGCCGATCTCGCGCATGATCGCGATCGACGCGTTGCGCAGCGCCTGGTACTCGCGGTCGGTGAGCGTCTGCGCGGGCGCGACCGTGACCGAGTCGCCGGTGTGCACGCCCATCGGGTCGAGGTTCTCGATCGAGCAGATGATGACGACGTTGTCGGCCTTGTCGCGCATCACCTCCATCTCGAACTCCTTCCAGCCGAGGAGGCTCTCCTCGACCAGGACCTCGGTGTTGAGGGAGGCGGCCAGGCCGCGCTCGACGATCTCCTCGAACTCCTCGACGTTGTAGGCGATGCCGCCGCCGGTGCCGCCCATCGTGAAGCCGGGGCGGATGACGCAGGGCAGGCCGATCTCGCTCAGCGCCAGGCGCGCGTCCTCGATCGTGTGCGCCACGCGCGAGCGCGCGTTCTCGAGCCCGCAGCGCTCCATCGCCGCGCGGAACAGGTCGCGCTCCTCGGCCTTGCGGATGACGTGGGCGTCGGCGCCGATCATCTCGACCCCGTACTCGTCGAGGATGCCCTGGTCGTAGAGCGACAGGCCGGTGTTCAGACCGGTCTGCCCGCCCAGCGTCGGCAGGATCGCGTCCGGGCGCTCCTTGGCGATGATCTTGGCGACGGCCTCGGGCGTGATGGGCTCGATGTAGGTGGCGTCGGCCATGCCCGGGTCGGTCATGATCGTCGCCGGGTTCGAGTTCACCAGGATCACCCGGAAGCCCTCCTCGCGCAGCGCCTTGCACGCCTGCGCGCCGGAGTAGTCGAACTCGCACGCCTGCCCGATGACGATGGGCCCGCTTCCGATGATCAGGATCGACTCGAGGTCGGTTCGACGCGGCATGCGGATACACCCTCACCCTGGGGCGAGGTCGTGGGGCTGGAGGTGGCGCGGGGGGCGGCTCGCGCTGACCGGGCGCAGAACCGCTAAATCTCGGCGATTTTGCCAGAGCGAGGGGGCCGTGTCGACGCGCGGGCGGGAGTTGCTGCGCCGCGGACGTCGCCGGGCCCCCGACCCGGAGGTCGCGCGCGGCTCGCGCTGCCCTGAGAGGGCGAACTTCGATTCCGGCCTCCTGAGTCGGCCGAGCGCTCAAGCACCGCTCGCGGCCGCGCCGATCTCGCGGCGGTGACCGAGCCCTTCGATTCGATCGCCCGACTCCTGGAGTCCGGGCCCTGTCTGCTGCTGCGCTGGCGCGAGGCGCCCGGGCGGCCGTGGGCCGACGTGGACGGGGCCGCGCGCACGCGCCTCGGCCTGTGCGGCGCGGGCCTGGACGAGCACCTCGGGCGCGAGGCCCGCGAGCGCCTCGACCGCGCGCTGGCCGCGGCGGGCGACCAGCCCTTCGAACTCGACGACCTGGCGCTCCTCGGCGCCGAGCAACGCGCGCTCAGCCTGTGGCTGCGCGCCGTGCGGGAGCCGGCCGACGGCGCCGCGCCGACCTACCTGGCCGTCGTCCACGACCGGACCGACGAGTGCCACGTCGAGCGCATGCTGATCGAGAAGTCGCAGCGGCTCGAGCTGGTCCTCGAGGGCACGCGCCTGGGCGTCTGGGACTGGAACCCGCAGACGAACGAGGTCGCCTTCAACGAGCGCTGGGCCCAGATGCTCGGCTACGAGCTCGCCGAGATCCCGTTCGAGCTCGACTCCTGGCGCTCGCGCGTGCACCCCGACGACCTGGCCGCGTGCTTCGCCGACATCACCGCCCACGTCGAGGGCCGCACGGCGTTCTACGAGAACATCCACCGCATGCGGCACCGCGACGGCTCGTGGGTCTACATCCTCGACCGCGGGAAGGTCGTCGTGCGCGACGAGCAAGGCCGGCCGTTGCGCTTCACCGGGACGCACACGGACATCACGGCGCAGAAGGTGGCCGAGCTCGAAGCGCACGCCGCCGCGCGCGCCAAGAGCGGGTTCCTCGCGACGATGTCCCACGAGATCCGCACGCCGCTCAACGGCATCCTCGGGCTGCTGCAGGTGCTCGACGGCACGGACCTGGACGACGAACAGCGCGAGCTCGTCGACCTGATCGCGCACAGCGGCGAGAGCCTGCTCGTCGTCATCAACGACATCCTGGACCTCTCCAAGGTCGAGGCGGGCCACATGCGGCTCGACCCGCAGCCCTTCGACATCGACGCCACGCTGCGCGCGGTCTGCGACCTGCACCGCGAGCGCGCCGCGCAGAAGGGGCTCCAGCTCGTCATCGACGTCCAGCTCGGTAGTGAGACGTGGGCGGTCGCCGACTCCCACCGCCTGCAGCAGGTGCTCGGCAACCTGCTCTCCAACGCGATCAAGTTCACGAGCGAGGGCTCGGTGCGCGTGTCGGCCTCGCGGCGCGTCGCGCGCGGGGACCACGAGTTGCGCTTCGACATCGCCGACACGGGGCCCGGCATCGCCGACACGGAGCTCGTCTGGGAGAGCTTCCGCCAGGAGGACGGCTCGATCGCGCGCAAGCACGGCGGCACCGGCCTGGGCCTCTCCATCAGCCGCCGGCTCGTCGAGCTGATGGGCGGCGAGGTCAGCGTGGAGAGCACGCTCGGCGCGGGCTCGACCTTCACCGTTCACCTGCCGGTCCTGCCCTGCGCCGCCCCCTGCGCCGGGGCCAGCCGCGCCGTCCTCGAGACGGAGGACGTCCCGGTGCTGAGCGTCCTGGTCGCGGAGGACAACCCGGTCAACCGCCGCGTCGCCGAGGGCATGTTGCGCCGCCTCGGCGTGCGCGTGGCCTTCGCCGAGGACGGCATCGCCGCCGTCGAGGCTTGCGCCGCCGAGTCGTTCGACCTCGTCCTGATGGACATCCACATGCCCGGCATGAGCGGCATCGAGGCGACGCGCGAGCTCGTGCGCGTGCACGGCGACGCCTGCCCGCGCATCGTGGCCGTGTCCGCGGACGTGCTCGAGGCGAACCTGCGCGAGTGCTCCGAGGCCGGCATGGACGGCTTCCTCGACAAGCCCATCCGCCTGGCGGAGCTGGTCGAGGTGTTGCGCCGCACGCCCGTCCGCACCCGGGCGGCGTAGCGTTCGCCCGCCGGCGTCGTTCAGGGCGTCGCGGTCGGGAGCGCCTCGAGCTCGTCGAGGTGCAGGTACCCGCTCAGCCCCGCGGGCGTGCGACCGCCCGCTACGTCCAGCACGACGCGCCGCCCGGCAGCGCGCGCGGCCACGGCGCGCATCACCCCCTGCGCCTCGTCCCCGCGCTGCAGGGAAACACTCTCCAGCCCCCAGCGCACGGTGGCGAGGTAGGCGTGCTCCGGCGCGTCGGTGACGATCAGGTCCCCGGGCTCGAGCACCTGCCGCGCGTGGGCGCGCCACGCGCGTAGCGGGTCGTGGCGCTCCAGCGGTCCCAGGCCGAGCGCGGTCAGCGCGCAGGCGCCCAGGAGCCCCGCCGCCAGGAAGCTCCCCAGGCGCTCGCCGGCGCGCCGCGCGAAGACGTCCATCCAGCCCAGCGCCGCGAGCGGCACGAGGTGCGCGAGGGCGAGCGGCCGTGGCTGGCGGGTCGCGGCGCTCACGACCAGGCCGACCAGCGCGGGGGCCGCGGCCCAGACCCACAGCCAGCGCGGGAGCGGAGCCTCGGACTCGTGTCCCTCCCGGACGGCCGCCGCCACGAGCGCGCCCCACACCAGCCCCATGCCGAGGGCCCAGGTCACGAGGTCCGCAGGGCTCTGCGGCCAGGTCGGCAGGCCGCCGGGCTCGCCCAGGCCCGGTCGGCCGACGAGGAGCAGCGCCAGGGCGACGCCGCCGACCGCGCGGAAGGCCGAGGCTCCGCCGGCCTCCTCCGCGGTGCCGCGCGTCGGCCGCCAGCGGGCCCACCACGCCGCCGCGAGCAGTGCCACGCCGTCGAGCGAGCCGCCGGCCGCGACCAGGGTCCAGGCGAGCGCCAGGCCGACGCGTCGCGCGCCCCAGCGCTCGGCGCCGCTGCGCGCGACCACGCCGAAGAGCCCGCACGCGCCCAGCAGGCCGAGGATCTCCGGGCCGGGCCGCCTGGCCAGGTCGCAGCCCAGGGGCGAGAGCAACACCATCAGCGCGGCCACGAGCGCGACGCCCGCGCCGAGCCCCATGCGCGTCCCGAGTCGCCAGGTCAGCGGCAGGCACGCGCCGTAGGCGACGGCGCCCGTCACGAAGGCCGCCGGCTCGAGCCCGAGGCCGAGCGCGGCCGCGATCGTGCGCACCAGCGCGAGCCAGGGCGCGGCGGCCCACGGCGTGTCGCCGCGCTGCGCCGCGCCGAGCCACTCGGGACCGACCCCGGCGAGCCGCTCGCTCGGCGACGCGAGCGCGAGCGCCGCCAGCCCCGCCGCGAGCAGCCACACGCCGAGCGCGCGCGCGCGCGCGCGCCGCGCCCTCGTCCGCGAGCAGCTTCTGCGTCAGGTGCCGCGGGAAGCCGCCCAGGATCTCCTGCGCGGTGTCGAGCTCGTCGCTCGGCGGCTCGGGGGGCGCGTCGCCGGGGTGCATGGCGGCAGCATAGGTCCTCGCGCGCGGGGCGCTGTCGCGAATCGGGCGCGCGGCGTAGGCTCGGGGGCCCACCGAAGGAGGTGATCATGCTCGCTCGCGCGTCGCGCACCGCTTGCGCCCTCGCCCTGCTCGCCGCCGCGGCGAGCGCCCAGCTCCAAGCCCAGAAGCTCGTCGCCGCCGACCCCGGCGCGTCCGACTGGTTCGGCTTCGCCACCGACCTCGACGGCACGCGCGCGCTCGTCGGCGCGGTGTGGGACTCGAACGCGGGCGCGCTCGACGGCTCCGCGTACGTCTTCGCCTTCGACGGCACGAGCTGGACGCAGGAGCAGAAGCTCACCGCGAGCGACGCCGGCGCCGACGACATGCTGGGCATCACGGTGTCGCTGGAAGGCGAGTGGGCGCTGTGCGGCTCGTACCGCGACGACGACCTCTTCGCGAACTCGGGCTCGGCCTACCTGTTCCGCCGCGCCGGGAACGCCTGGACCGAGGTGCAGAAGCTCAAGGCCTCCGACGCCGCCGCGGACGACCGCTTCGGCTGGGGCACCGCGCTCAGCGGGACGCGGCTGGTGGTCGGCGCGTACCAGGACGACGACAAGGGCTTCAACTCGGGCTCCGCGTACGTCTTCGAGTGGAACGGCGCGAGCTGGGTCGAGACGGCCAAGCTGACCGCCTCCGACGGCGCGGCGGGCGACGCCTTCGGGCGCGACGTGGCGCTCGACGGCGACGTGCTCGTGGCCGGCGCGCTCAACGCCGACGCGCCGGACCAGAACTCCGGCGCGGCCTACGTCTTCGAGTGGGACGGCGTCGCCTGGGTCGAGACCGCCAAGCTCGTCGCACCGGACGGCGGCGCGGGCGACCTCTTCGGCCTCGACGTCTACGTGCAAGGCACGCGCGTGCTCGTCGGCGCCGACGGTCACGACGGCGCGGCGCTCGACACGGGCGCGGCCTGGCTGTTCGAGAAGCAGGGCGGCGCGTGGGTCGCGACGGCCGAGCTCGAGGCGCCCGACGCGGCCTCCGGCGACCGCCTCGGCGTGTCCGTGGCGCTCGACGGCGACCGCGCGGTGTGCGGCGCGTGGCGCGACGACGACGCCGGCATGTCGAGCGGCGCGGCCTACGTCTTCGAGGAGCTCGGCGGCGCGTGGACGTTCGCCGCGAAGCTCACCGCCGCCGACCCGGGCGCCGGCGACGAGTTCGGCTACGCCGTCTCGATCGAGGGGGCGACGGTGCTGGTCGGCTCGCGCTGGGACGACGACGGCGCGGAGAACGCGGGCTCGGTCTACGTCTTCGACGTGCCGGCCGGCGCGGTGCCCTACGGGTTCTGCGGCGCGGGCGCGCCGTGCGGCAACGCCGACGGGACGGCGGGCTGTGCGACGAGCGCCGGCGGCGGCGCGAGCCTGCGCGCGCGCGGCACGACGAGCGTGGCGGCCGACGACCTCGTGCTCGAGCTGCACGGCGTCGCGCCGGGGCAGTTCGGCATCGTCTACATGGGCGCGGGGCAGATCGCGGCGCCCTTCGGCGACGGCCTGCGCGTCGTCGGCGCGGGCGGCGTCGGCACGTTCCGCTTCCCGCCGCACGCGGCGAACGCGGCCGGCGTGATCGCGCAGGGACCCGGCCTCGCGCAGTGGGCCGCCGGGCACTTCGGCGTCGCGGGCCAGGTGCTCGCCGGCAGCGCGTGGAACCTGCAGGGCTGGTTCCGCGACCCTGCCGGCCCGTGCGGCGGCGGCTTCAACCTCAGCCAGGGCCTCGCGGTCTCGTTCACGCCGTGAGCGACGTGGTGGACCTCGCGCGCAAGCTCGCGCGCTTCGACGAGACCTGGTCGCCCAAGGTCGTGGCCGCACTGAACGGCCAGCACGTGAAGCTCGCCAAGCTCGAGGGCGAGTTCGTGTGGCACAAGCACGACGCGGAGGACGAGCTGTTCCTCGTGCTGGAGGGCGAGCTCGAGATGCACCTGCGCGATCGCGTCGAGGTGCTGCGCGCCGGCCAGCTCCTGGTCGTGCCGCGCGGGGTCGAGCACAAGCCCGTGGCGCACGCGCGCGTCAGCGTGCTGCTCTTCGAGCCGGCGACGACGCTCAACACCGGCGACGCCGAGGACGCACGCCGCGTCGAGGCTCCCGAGTGGCTCTGATGTCTTACCTGGCGCAGGGCGCGAGCGTCGGCGTGCGCCACCCCGTGCGCGGCGACCGCGAGGCCTTCTTCGAGCTGCGCCGCGCGAGCGAGGCCTTCCACCGTCCCTGGGAGCCCGCCTCGGCCGTCGAGGATCCCTACACCGAGCAGGCGTGGGACCTGTTCCTGGCCGGGCACGGCGCCGCGGCGCGCCGCATGCGCTACCTGCTCTTTCGCCGCGCCGACGACGCGCTGGTCGGCCTCGTGAACGTCAGCGAGATCGTGCGCGGTTGCTTCCTGAGCGCGTACCTCGGCTACTGGATCGGCGCGCCCTTCGCGCGGCAGGGCTTCATGCGCGAGGGGCTCGGCCTCGTCGTGCGCCACTGTTTCGACGAGCTCGGGCTGCACCGTCTCGAGGCCAACATCCGCCCCGAGAACGTCGCGTCCCTGGCGCTCGTGCGCGCGCTCGGCTTCCGCCGCGAAGGCCTCTCGCCGCGCTACCTGCAGATCGACGGCGCGTGGCGCGACCACGAGCGCTGGGCGATCCTGGCCGACGACTGACGCGCGCTCAGACCGTGTGCAGGTCGACGAGCCGGCCCAGCAGGAGCATCTGGTCGAGCGGCAGGCTCTCGCGGAACGCGATGCCGTACTCGCTCACGCCTTCGGCGTTCGGCCCGCGCTGCCAACGCACGGACACGGGGAGCTCGAGGTAGGTGACCTCCTCGAAGTCCGCCGGCAGGTCGATGCAGATCGCCTCGGGTGCGCCACCACCCGTGCAGCCGTGCAGGCGCGCCTTGGCGCCTCCCATGGAGAGGTCGAGGATGGAGCCGACGGGCTCCTTGGTCGTCGGGTCTAGCAGGATGAGCGGGGCGAGTGGCACGCGGCGCTCGTGGGCGCGGCGGTTCGAGGGCTCGGACATGCAGGGCGGGGGATGTGCGTGGCCATGGGGGAAGGACCTCCCGGATCGGCTCCCTGCGAGCGGTGTGAGCGAGCGAGTTGCGGCGTGGCGTGGGGGCGTTGCGGGCGCGAGGCGAACATAGCTCGCGCGCGCGGCGGTTCCAGCACCGAGTCGAGCGCGCCTCGCGAACGCGCCGCCGAGGGAGAGTCACCGCCGCGCGGCGCGCGGCGTCTTCACGCGGCGCTCACGGGCACGGCGCGCCTCAGTGCCCCCACGACCGCAGGTAGCGGAAGTCGTGGTTGATCGAGCGCATCGAGAGCTTGGCGATGATCGGCGGGACGCGCTTGTACTGGTTCTGTGCGATGCGTCGCGCGACGCGCCGCACGAACTCCGCCTCGAAGCCGGCCGCCACGAGCTCGTCGAGCGAGCGCCGCTCGTCGACCAGCATGTAGAGCAGGCGGTCGGCCTGCGCGTAGGTGAAGCCGAGCTCGCCCTCGTCGGTCTGGCCCTCGAAGAGGTCGGCGCTGGGCGCCTTCTCGAGCACGCTCGCGGGCAGCCCGAGGTGCCGCGCGAGCTGGTAGACCTGGTGCTTGTACAGGTCGCCGAGCGGGTTCAGCGCGCTCGCGTTGTCGCCGAACTGCGTCGAGTAGCCGAGCAGCGCCTCGGTCTTGTTGCTCGTGCCGATCACGAGGCCGCCGTACTCCACGGACAGGTCGTAGAGCACGATCATGCGGCAGCGCGCCATCACGTTGCCGCGCCGCATGCGGTCGCTGACCTCGGCCGGCCCCAGGTACCCGTCGGCCATCGCGCTGATGTCGACCTTGCGCGTCGCGACGCCGAGGTGCTCGGCCACCTCGCGCGCGTCGCGCTCGGAAGCGGGGTTCGACGTGCGGTAGGGCATCATCACGGCCAGCACGTGGTCGGGCCCGAAGGCGCGCGCGGCGAGCGCCGCGGAGACGGCCGAGTCGATGCCGCCGGAGAGCCCCAGCACCGCGCGCGCGAAGCCGAACTTGCCGGCCTCCTTGCGCAGGAAGCGCACGAGGATGGCCTCGACCAGCTCGGGCTGGACGTCGAGCGGGTCCATCAGCGCGTCTCGTCCAGGCGCGCGAGCGCGGCCTGCACCAGCCAGGGCTTCTCGTCGCGCCGCAGCGGCGCCGCGAGTCGCGCGCGCTCGCAGGCGCCGAGGTCGAGCGCGTGCACCACGCGCCCGGCGTCGAGGCCGTCGACGTGCGCGACCTCGTGCCCGAACGGGTCGACGACGCACGTGCCGCCGCCGAAGGTGATGCCGTCCTCGACGCCCGCGCGGTTCACGTACAGCGACCAGCACTGGTAGAGCGTCGAGGCGCTCTGCAGCAGCGCGCGCCAGGCGCCCACCGACGCGAGCCCCTGGTAGCTCGCCGACACGCCGCGCGCGGGACCGGCGCTCGGCACGACGAGCAGGTCGACGCCGGCGAGGAAGTAGAGCCAGCCGCCGGCGGCGTGCCACATGTCCTCGCAGACGAGCACGCCGATGCGCCCCAGCCGCGAGCTCGCCACGTCGAAGCGCTCGCCGGCCGCGAGGTCGCGGCTCTCCTCGAACATGCCGTACGTGACGAGGTGCACCTTGCGATGCACGTGCAGCAGCGCGCCGTCCTCGAACAGCGCGTAGGCGTTGTAGACGCGCCCGTCGTCCCCGCGCTCGACGAAGCCGACGCCCACCGTGCGCCCGCGCGACGCCTCGCGCAGCGCTTCGAGCGGCGCCGCGTCCCGCGCGAGCGCGACCTCGGGCGTCTGGTCCTTCAGGAAGTAGCCCGTCAGCGAGAGCTCGGGGAACAGCACCAGCTCCGCCCCGTCCTCGCGCGCGCGCTCGAGCTCCGCGAGGTGCAGCGCGAGGTTCGCGTCGAGGTTGCCGAGCGTGGGCTCGAGCTGGGCCAGGTGGACCGTGAGCGTCATGGCGCGCAGAGGATACCACGCCCTCCGCGGGCCCCTTCCATTCAGGAACGCGCACGCGGGGCCTCGCGACCGGCCGGCGTGGCCGGTCTCTCGGCTGCTGGCGGCACGTCGCGGTGCCCGGCGACCTCGACGACCCGCTCGCGGTCGCGCGTGTCGCCCGGAGCCGCGAAGCACCGCCGGGAACCGAGTCTCCGTGCCCGGCGCGCGCGTTCCTCGAGCGACCGGGCTAGTCGCTCCCGAAGCCCGCGAGCGCCGCGACCGGCAAGGGGCTGGCCGGCCGCGGCTCGTCGCTCGTGAGCCGGTGGTAGCCGCGCGGCGCGACGTCGTTGGGGCCGTCGGGGTGGAAGAGCGCGGCGAGCGTCTGCACCTGCTCGCGACCGACGCCGAGCTCGAACTGGCCGCCGCCGTACATGGGGAGGCCGCGCGCCGCGCAGCCGGTGTAGAGCTCGGAGAGCCGCGCGAGCGTGCCCAGGCGCGAGGGCTTCACGTTGACCGCGCGGGCGGCGATGGGCTGCGCGTCGAGGTCGGCCAGCGCGTGCACCGGCGCGTCCCAGCTCACGCGCGCGTCGCGCTCGGCGAGCAGCGCCTGCACGGCGGGCGCGTCGTGCGGATCCTCGACGACGAGCGCGGGCCCGAAGGCGTCGAGCACGCGCTCGTACAGCGCGAGATCGGCCGGCGTGTCGACGATCGTGCCGTGGTACGCGCCCTTGAAGTCGACGACGTCCACGGCGCCCGTGGCCGCCAGGCGCGCGCACAGCTCGGCGTCCCACGCGGGCACGGCGTCGAGCTTGAAGCGCAGGTCGGCGTGCAGCGCGAGGCGCTCGGCGAGCGGCGCGAAGTCGGTCAGGCCGAGCGAGACCGCGAAGCGCACCGGCCGCGCCGCGCGGCCGAGCAGGCGCGCGAGGTCCGTGTCCGCCTGGCGCAACGCGAGGTCGAGCGCGGCGCTCTCGAAGGCCCAGCGGCGGTAGTCGCGGTAGGCGGCCTGGTCGAAGGGATCGGGCGCGAGGTCGAGCGCGTCGAGGCGGGCGGCGAACGACGCGAGCGTGTACGCGCCCGCGAGGTCGAGGTACGCGCCGCGCGCCTGGAAGGCGGCCTGCGCGTCGGCATCGTAGACGACGTCCTCGCCGCGCCCGCAGCGGCCCGCGCCGTGGAGGTGCACCTCGGTGCTGCGCCGCGTCCAGCCCGAGCTCGTCTCGAGCGCGAGCGGCACCAGCTCGTACCCTTCGACGACGAGCGGCAGCGCGGCCACGCGCGCCCAGAGCGCGCTCACTTCGCCTGCGCCGCGGCGAGCGCGGCGGCGACCAGCTCGTCGGGCGTGACGCGCGCGGCCTCGCCCTCGTAGTTGAGGATCAGGCGGTGGCGCAGCGCGGCCGGCGCCAGCGCGGCGAGGTCCTCGGCGGCGACGTGCAGGCGCCCGTGCACCAGCGCGCGCGCCTTGGCCGCCAGCAGCAGCGCCTGGCCGCCGCGCGGGCTCGCGCCGAAGCGCACGTAGCGGCGCACGACCTCGGGCGCGCGCTCGTCGTCGGGGTGCGTGGCGCGCACGAGCCGCGCCGCGAGCCGCACCATGTCGGAGCTCGCCGGCACCTCGCGCACGAGGCGCTGCATGTCGAGCACCTCGGCGGCGCCGACCACGGCCGCGGTCGGCGGCTTGGGCGCGCCGGTGGTCTCGTCGAGGATGCGCGCGAGGTCGCGCTCCTGCGGCGTCGGCAGCAGCACCTTGACGAGGAAGCGGTCGAGCTGCGCCTCGGGCAGCGGGTAGGTGCCCTCCATCTCGATGGGGTTCTGCGTGGCGATCACGAAGAACGGCGGCGCGAGCACGCTCGTCTCGCCGAACACCGTCACCTGCCCTTCACCCATCGCCTCGAGCAGCGCCGACTGCGTGCGCGGCGTGGCGCGGTTGATCTCGTCGGCCAGCACGACGTTGCAGAAGATCGGCCCGCGCTGGAACTCGAAGCGCCGGCCGCCGCCGGGGTCCTCGACCAGGATGCGCGTGCCCAGCACGTCGGGCGGCATCAGGTCGGGCGTGAACTGGATGCGCCGGAAGTCGAGGCCGAGCACGCGCGCGAGCGTGCGCACGAGCGTGGTCTTGCCGAGCCCGGGCGCGCCCTCGAGCAACGCGTGGCCGCCGGCGAGGATCGCGAGCAGGAGCTCCTCCACCACCTCGTGGTGGCCGAGGAACACCTCCTCGATCGCGCGCTCGAGGTCGGCGACGCGCTGGCGCAGGGCTGCGGTGCGGGCTTCGACGGTCATGGGCGTGAGCGTAGTGCCGCCGGCGCGGGGCGGCGCGGGCGGAGGGACGAAAACGCCGCGCCGCGCGTCGCGTTCAGCGCGGCTGCCCGCGAGGTTGGTGCTTGAGCGCCCCCGCGGGCCCGCCGATGATGAGCCCGTGACCGCCCCCCGCACGTTCGTTCCGGCCCTCTGCCTCGCGCTGCTCGCCAGTTGCGAGCCGCAGCGCTCGCCGAACGCGTACGCCGCGGCCGAGATGGCCAGCCGGGCCGAGGATTGGCCGCGCGCCGCCGAGCTGTGGTACCAGGCGCACCTCGACGAGGAGCCCAAGCGCGCCGAGACCTACCTCGAGACCGCGCGGGCCATGGAGCACGCCGGCGACCCCGAGAGCGCCTGCGGGCTGCTCGATCAGGCGCTCGCGCTGTTCCCGTACGACAAGGCGCTCTTGGCGGCCAAGGGCGCGCTGCTCGAGCGTTGCGGTTTCCCGCGCGGCGCGGAGGCGGCCTTCGCGCGCCTCGTCGCGGTCGACCCGAACCACCCCGAAGGGCTCGCGGCGCTCGGGCGACTGCGCCTGGGGCTGAGCCTCGAGCGCGGCGCCCTCGAGCCGCTCGAGCGGTTGGTGACGCTCGGCCTCGCCGACGCCGAGGTGCACGAGGAGCTCGGCTACCTGCGGCAGCTCCTCGGTGAGCCCGAGGTCGCGCTGCGCCACTACGCGCGCTCGATCGAGCTGGGGTGCGACGATCCCGAGGTGCTGCTCACCGCCGCGCGCCTGGCGCTGGAGCCCGCGCTCGGCCGCGAGCGCGACACCGCGCTGCAGTACGCGTTGAGCTGGCTGACGCAGCTCGTCGACCGCTATCCGCAGCACACCGAGGGCCACCACCTGCGCGGCGTCGTGCTGCTCGAGCTCGGTCGCCGCGAGGAGGCGCGCGCCGCGCTGCTGCGCGCGGCCGAGACCGACCCGTCGCACCTGCCGTCGCTCGTGCTGCTCGCGCGCCTGTGCGCCGAGGACGGCGACCACGAGCGCGCGCAGGTGCTCGCGCAGCGCGCCCTGGCGCTCGAGCACGACCCCGCGCGCCGCGCGGAGCTCGAGGCGCTGGCCCAGCCGCGCTGACGGCCGCCCGCGCTCAGGGGCAGCGCTCGTCGACGACCCAGAACGGGTTGCCCTCGGGGTCGGCGAAGCTGCCGAACCAGAACGCGCCGTTCGCGTCGAACGAGGGTCCGCCGAGGACCGCGCCGCCCGCGCTCTCGACGTGCGCGAGGAACGCGCGCACGTCCGCCACCTCGAGCTGCAGCACGACCGTGTTGGCGCGGCGGTCGCCCGGCGTCACCCCCATCTCGGCGGCGGAGGCCACGCCGAGCTTCGCGCCCGAGGGCGTCTCGAGGTTGCCGTAGTGGAAGCCGTCCTCGAACAGCCGCGTCACCCGGAAGCCGAGCGCCTCGCGGTACCAGCGCACGAGCGCAGCGAAGTCCGCGGCGAGGATCACGGGCTCCCGCGCGCGGAGCTCCATCGCCGGTCGCTCGCCCGGGTGCGGCGCGCTAACCGCAGAGCTCCTCGATCAGCGCGTCGAGCTTGCGCGTGACCTCCTCGGCCAGCTCGTCGCCGAAGTCCGTGGCGATCACGTCGATCTCCTCGAAGGTGTAGCGGCCGGAGCTGCGGCTGAAGGGGATGCCGTACTCCCAGCGGTTGCCGTCGGTGGACGTGATGACCAGCTCGACCTGATCGTCGCCTTCGACGGGGTTGATCTCCCAGGTGTCGACTTCGTACTCGGACATCGTGTGGCTCCTCGCGGCGGGGGGGGTCGCAGATCCTACTCGGCGCGGGGCGCGGCGTCAGGGCCGGAAGCCGGCTCCTCGGGGGCCACGGCCACTTCGGCCAGCTCCTGCGCGACGGTCTCCTCGGCCGTGCGGCGCGCCTGGTGGAGCTGGCTGGCGAGCTTGTGCTCGGACTCGCCGCGATAGTCGCGCGGGCGCTGCATCAGGCGCTCCAGGTCGCTCTCGAGGCCGTAGCAGAGGAGCTTGTCGCCGCCCTCGAGCACGGTGTCGGCGCTCGGCGTGGCCAGCACGACGCCCGTGCGGCGCGAGATCGACAGCACCACGACGCCCTCGTCGTTCAGGCGCATCTCGCGCAGGCTGCGGCCGGCCATCCAGCTCCCGCGCGCGACCGGCAGGTGCGAGACCGAGTAGCCCTTGTCGACGCGCAGGAGCTCCTCGTAGTCGCGCACCTGCACGGCGCCCGAGCGCGTCAGCGCGTACTCGAGCAGCCGCGTCAGCGTGTTGCGCACGACGCCGAGCGTCGAGAGCAGGAACAGCACCAACAAGCCGCCGAGCAGCCAGAGCGCGAGCTGGAGGTGGTGGTGGGCGTACTCCTGCGTGGTGAACACGGTCATCACGCTGGCGAAGACCGTCGCGGTCGCCGCGTAGCCGATCAGCATCAGCGCGCGCACCACCCGGCGGCGCACCGGGTGGCCCATGACCGCCTCGGACTCGCGCGTGGTGAAGCCCACGCCCATGAAGGCCGACTGCGCCTGGAAGCTCGCCGCCTCGGCCGAGAGGCCCGTGAGCATCAGCGCGACCGCACCCGTGCGGACCACGATGTAGCTCGTGGCGATGATGACGAGGAGGGCGACGGCGGCGAACATGGCGGAGCGCGGGACGGGCGACCTCCAGCATGCCGCCCCGGAGCCCGCCGAAGAAGCCCTGGCTCGGCGCGTCGCGACGCAGGGTCGCTGCGCCGCGGCGCTCAGTCGCGCACCGACTCCGGCGGGGCGAGCACGACGTCGCCGAACGCGCGCGCTTCCCCCGGCGCGAGCTCGATCCACGCGCCGTCCGCCAGCGCCTGCGGGGCTTGCCCCGCCCGCCACAGGCGCGCGCGGTACGGCGCGGCGGTGAGCGGCGGCACGAGGAAGTCGCCCGTGACCGGGTCCACCGGGCAGCGCAGCGTTCGCAGCAGCAGCGGACCGGCGAGCTGCACCTCGGCGCCGCGCGCCGGCAGGCCGTCGGCGTCGAGCGCGCGGCCGACGAGCAAGGTCGTCGGTCCGCGGTCGGGCGCCGCGACGAGCTCCACCGGCGGCCCGCCCGCCGTCGCCCGCGCGTCCCAGTCGAGCACGCGCGTGAGATCGTCGGCGTCGAGCAGGCACACCACGTACGCCTCGTCGGGGAAGGCGAAGGCGCCGAAGCTGCCGTCCGCCGCGCTCGTCACGCGCACCGAACCCTGGCGCTCGCCGAGCAGGTCCGCCTCGTCGCACGCGAAGGCGCGCGCGGCGCGCTCGATGCGCACGGGCGCGTTCGCGACGGGGCGCCCGCGGGCGTCGCGCACGCGACCGGTGAGCCGGGGCGCTGGCCCCAGGCGCGGCTCCCACGGGAACGCCTCGCCCTCGGCGAGCGTGATCTCCGCGCGCGCGAAGCCGGGCGCGTCCGGGTCGTTCGCGAGCGCCGTCAGCTCGAGCGCACCCGCGGCGAGCCCGTCGCACGCGAAGCGCCCGCGCGCGTCGGCGCGCAGCTTGCGCGGGCCGTCCGCGCACGCCGGCCCTGCGAGCCAGACCCACGCGAAGGGTTCGAGCGCACCCGTCGCGTCGCGCACGACGCCCGTCAGCGTGGCGGCGGGAGCCAGCACGACCTCGACCTCGTGCTCGTCGGGCGCGAGCTCGCGCGCGAACGTCGCGCGGCCCGCGCACGCGACCACGAGGCGCGCTCCGGCCGGGCCGCCGAGCTGCACGAGGCCCGTGGCGTCGCTCGTGCGCCAGCGCGGCGGCGGCGCCTTGGCGCGCGCAGCAGGCCCGCGTCGTCGGTCCACGTGCCCGGCGCGGCGATCCGCGCGGCGCGCGCGCGCCAGCGAGCGGCGCGCCGTCCGCGTCGCGCACGACGAGCCGCAGCGTCACTGCCTGCGACGGCAGCTCGAGCGTGACAGGGCCGCGCAGGGCGAGCGAGAGACCGCCGCGCCGGCGTCGCCGGCGGCGTCCAGCGCGCGCACCCAGGAGCGCGCGTCGAGCGGCGGCGTCGCGAGCGCGCCGCGGGCGTCAGGTCGCGCCCAGCGCGCGCCACACGTCGTCGCGTCCCCGCCAGCTCGCCTCGACGCGCGCGCCCGCGGCCGGCAGCCCGAGGGCGTCCGTGACCCGGACCGTCGTCGCCCGACCGCGCGGGAGCAGGAGCTCGCCCGCCGCCGTCTCGCCCGCGCGCACCTCGAAGCGCCGCGCGCGGCCGACGGCGGCGCTCACGCGCCACTTGCCGGGCGCGAGGTCCTCGAAGCGGGCCGTGCCGTCGCGCAGCGTGTGCGCGCGCGCCGTGTGGTCGTCCGGAGCGAACGCGTCGTCGCGCTCGAGGTACAGCTCGACCTCGCCGGCGCGCTCGCGCGGCGCCTCCCACGACACCGCGACCTCGATCGCGCCGGTGCGAGACCGCGTCGTCGCGTGCGTCAGCTCGCGTCAGTTCCGCGAGGTCCGCGCGCGCGCCGTCCCGCCCCGCGCCGTCGGGCGCGCGCGCCTCGCGCTCGACCTGCGCGAGCGCCGCGTCCGCGCGCCCGTCGGCGCCGGCGCGCACCTCGTCCGCGGGCCACAGCCGCCACGCGCCCAGCAGCGCGCCCGTCGCGACGAGCAGCACGAGCCACGGCGCGAACGTCGCGGTGCTCGCCGCCGCGCGCCGCGGCTCGAGGCCGCACAGCGCGAGCAGCGCCACGCACCAGGCGTCGCGGCCGCCGTACTCGCGGTCGAGGTCCGCGCGCACGCGCGCCACGCCGCGGCGCAGCCGATCGTAGACCTGCGTCACGGGCAGGCCCGTGCGCGCGGCGATCTCGCGCGGCGCGAGGCCTTCGGCGAAGCGCAGCTCGACGAGCTCGCGCTCGTCCTCCTTCAGGCCCTCGAACGCCGCCGCGAGCCGCGCGCGCAGCAGCTGGTTCTCGTGCAGCTCGTCGGGCCGCCGCACGCGCGCCTCGGGGCGCCAGTCGTGCTCGCGCGCCTCGCGCCGGCGTTGACCGCGGCGGCGCTCGCTGGCCAGGTTGCGCATGACGCGCGCGAGCCAGCCGCGCGGCGACGCGAGCCCGCGCGGCCGCTTCTCGAGCGCGACGCGCCAGGTCTCCTGCACCAGGTCGTCCGCGCCGGCCGGATCGCGCACCAGGCTGCCGGCCAGGCGGCGCAGGAAGTCCTGGTGCTCGAGCAGCTCGTCGAGCGGCCTACGGGGTTCGGAGAGGGTCATGGCGAGCGCGCTCGCCACTCTACTCCAGCCCTCGCGATCCGGGGGGAGGTCGCCGCGGCGCCTACGAGGCGTGCGGCGCGGCGCTGCCGAACGGGCGGCCGAGGACCTCCTGGAAGGCGCGGCCGATGTCGCGCCCGAGGTGGCTGGGCACGGGTTCGTCGCCGAGCACGCCGAGCGCGTAGGCCTCGCCGTCCTCGAGCGTGGCGCCGAAGGCGGTCATCCACGCGTCGCCCAGGTCGATCGCGATGCGCGCGCTGTCGTCCTGGAAGTGGCCCATGCGCGTGGCCTGCTCGAGCGCGACGACCAGCCGCACGCCGAGCTCCTGGTCGGAGTCCTCGGGCGGCGCGCCGACGCTGGCGACGCCCAGGCCGCTCGAGTCGAGCACGAACGCGTACGAGGCGCCCGGCACCTTGAGGCACATGTGCAGCAGCACGCTCCAGTGGCTCGGGCCGAACAGGCCCTCGGTGGGGGCGAGCGCCTCGCGCAGCTCCTCCTCGGTCCAGGGCGGCGCCGCGGCGCGCGGCATCGCGGCGAGGCGCGTGTAGTGCGCGGACGCGGCGTGGTCGGCGGGACGCTGCGCGGTGGGCAGCACCTCGTCGCGCGCGAGGATGCGCGCGAGGGCCTCGAGCGCGAGCTGCAGGCCCGCGTCGGCCGACGGGTGCAGCGCGAACGGGCAGCCGTTGAAGCTCGCGCTGAGGCAGGCTTCGCTGAGCGGCAGCGCGACCGGCAGCAGGCCGGGCAGCGACTCGCGCAGGTGCTCGAGCACGCGGCGTTGCAGGCGCGCCTGCGGGTCGACCTTGCTCGGCAGGAAGCCGATCAGGCGCAGCTCGGGGTTCTCCTCGTCGTGCACCTGGCGCACGAGCCGCGCGGCGCGCATGGCGCTGCGCAGGCCCAGCGGCGTCGGCTCGAACACGACGAGCGCGCGGTCGCTGGCGCGCAGCGCGGCGCGCGTCAGCGCCCCGAGTCCGGTCGGCGTGTCGAGCAGCTGCAGGTCGTGCCCGTCGAGCGGCGCGAGCACGCTCGCGAGCGCGCCGTCCGCGGCCAGGCGCGCCTCGAACTCGGGCTCGTCGCGCGGGTCGAGGCGTCCGCGGAAGAGCAGGTCGAAGCCCGGGACGACCGTGCTGCGGCGCAACGCGCTGGCGGCGTCGGTGGCGCCGACGAGACAGTCGGCGAGGCCGTCGAACTGCCAGTCCTTCTGCGCGAGCACGTGGCCGAGGCCGCCCTGCGGCGCGAGGTCGACGATCGCCGCGCTGCGGCCCGAGCGGGCGAGCACGATGCCGAGGTTCAGCGCGAGGGTCGTGCGACCCGCGCCGCCGCTGGCTCCGATCATGGCGATGCGCGTGCTCATTCGCGGTCTCCTACTGCGCCTTGCGCTCCATCAGTTGCCGCACCTGCTCGAGGCGATCGCGCACCTGCGCGTCGTCGGGTGCGAGCTCGAGCGCGCGCTCGAGGTGCTCGCGGGCGGCGGCGTAGTCCTTGAAGAGGACGGCCTCGGTGGCCTCCTCGAGCAGCGCCTGCTTGCGGCGCGCGACCGGATCGTGCGGCGGCGCGGGCGCGGGCGGCGGTGCGGGGGAGCGCTCGCCGACCACGAGGTCGCGCAGCGAGGGCACCGCGTCGACGTCGCGCGGCGGCGCGGTGCGGGCGCCGCCCTTGACGAGGTCGCGCAGGGACGGCGCTTGCGGCTCCTCGACGCGCTCCTGTTCGCGCGCGGCGAGCACCAGCTCGCGCAGGCTGGGCAGCGCCTCCTCGCGCGCGGGCGTCGGCGCCTCCTCGGCGGGCAGCGGCGCGGGGACCGCGTCCACCAGCGCGGCCGCGTCGAACTCCTCGAGCGGCGCCTTCGAGTGGTCCTGCTCGACCGCGGCCTCGATCAACAGCGACTGCGCGCTCACGGTGATCTTGCGCGGTCCGGGGTCCTCGCTCAGCGGGCGGCACAGCGCCGTCGCGCCGACGAGCCGCAGCAGCCTGCGCGCGGCGCCCTCGCCCGCGCCGATCCCGTCGCGCGCGTTCCAGAGCACTCCGCGCTGCACGAAGAGCGCGCCGGTCGGCTCCTGCGCATCGGGCATGAACACCTCGAGGCGAACGGAGTGCATGCCGATGCACACCATCTGCAAGTAGTCACCGGTAGGAAACCGATGGTCGTTCTGCATGCCGCCGCGGAAGGAGGGGCGGGCGGCGCCGCGCGCGGCCCCCCCGGGCCCGTGCGCACGACGCCGCCGCGCGGGTCAAGCGGCCTCGCGCCGCTGGGTCGGGACCTTGAAGGCCTCGCCCATCAGGTCGATGCCGCACTGCAGGTTGGCGCACCAGTCGATGAAGCGCTCGACCATGGCCTTGCCGCGGAAGAGCGCGCCGTGCTGCGGCGCGATGCACTCGATGTCGAGCCCGCGCACCATCTCCGCCCAGAGCCGCAGCACCTGGTTGCTGGTGATGTAGCGCTGGTGGAAGCCCTTCATGAAGGGCAGGTGCGCGTCGAAGTCCGTGACCTCGCGGTAGTCCATGCCGACCGACGCGCCGAGGTCGCCGGTGTAGAGGATCTTCGAGGTCGGGTCGTAGACCTGGAAGTTCCCGCAGGAGTGCATGAAGTGCGCGGGCAGGATGAAGAGGTCCGCGCCGCCGAGGTCGAGGATCTGGCCTTCGTCCGGGATGCCCGTCAGGCGCGAGGCGACGAACTTGTCGACGCCGAAGTGCGGGATGAAGCGCAGCCAGAGCTCGGAGGCCATGGCGATCGCGTCGGTCGTCATCAGCCAGCCGTTGACGGCCGCGACGATGTCGGGGTCCTGGTGCGACAGGAAGATGTGCGTGAGCTTCGCGTCGGCGAGGCGCGACGTCGTCTCCTTGAGCACCTTCGAGTAGACCTTGTGGCCGCCCGGGTCGAGGATCATCGCGCAGGGGCCGTGGATGATCAGGTGCTGGTTCGCTTGGACGGAGAGGTCGCCTTCCTGGCCCACCTCGGGCAGCAGGATGTTGCGGTGGCCGCCTCGGTCGAAGAGTTCGATCTCGGTCGTCATGGCTCTTCCTCGCGGCTCAGATGATCTTCTGGATGTGCTGCACGGCTCGCTTCATGTCGAGGAAGACGAGGCCGAGCTTCGCGTCGCTGTTCGTCATGACCATCAGCAACGTGCCTTCGGCGGCGTTGCACATGATCACGTAGCCGCCCTCGCCGTGGACCAGCACCTGGTCCATCGAGCCGCGCTCGAGCTCGGCGGCGGCGCGCGTGCCCAGGCTGTGCAGCGTGGCGGTGATGCCGGACACCGCCGCCTCGTCGATGTGCTGGGGCAGCGCGCTGGCAATCATCAGACTGTCCTCGGAGATGAGAGCGCAGGCCTCGATCTCGGCGCTGCTCATCTGGAGCGCGCGGACGACTTTGTTGATCTCTTCGACTCTGGACAACGGACTGGGCTCCTGAGAGGTGTCAGGCCGAGGAGCGCGCCCCGGCAGGCGACGTGGACGGATCGGGCCCGGGCGCTCCGCGCGACCGGCCGGGGGGTTGTATCGGCCAACCCTTCCCTGGCCCTGAAAGGAGGGCGGCGTTGGCCCTCACGCCCGGGAACGCTTCGCCCGGTTCCGCTCCAAGACCGCCGCGGGCGCCCGCCGCGGGCCGCTCAGCGCGCCGCGTCCAGCCGCCGCAGCGCGTCCCCGCGGCGCACCGTGCCGGGCGTCAGCACGCGCGCCAGCCAGCCGCTGCGGCCCACCATCAGGTCGGGGAAGCGCGCGTCGATGCCGCGCAGCGTCTTGCACGGCGTGCGCACGTCGCTGATCTCGAGCACGAGCGCGTCGCCGACCGCCAGCCGATCGCCGATGCGCAGCGCGCCGAGGTCGAGGCCCTCGGTGCAGAGGTTCTCGCCGAAGTCGCCCGGCGCGATCGGCCGCACGCCGTCGGCCTCGAGCAGCGCGGCGAGCTCGCGCGAGAAGAGGCACACCGCGCGGTCGGGCCCGCCGTGCAGGTGGAAGCGGTGGCCGTCGCCGGCGAGGCCGAGCGCGCCCACCTCGGCGGACTCGACCTCGTGCTTGGGCACGCCGCCGGGCCCGAGGCACACGGCGGCGACGCGTCCTTCGGCGGCGCTCACAGGTCGAGGAAGAAGTAGTAGAGCTGCCCCTCGGCCTTCATCTCGCCCGAGAGCGCCTCCGCCTCGCCGCCGATGCCGAGGTAGAGGTCCGCGCGACCGGCGGTGCGGATCGCGCCGCCGGTGTCCTGGTCGAGGAAGAACTGGTGGTACTCGCGCCCCTCGGTGTAGGTCGCGCCGCGGATGTGCGTGTCGACGAAGGTCACCGCGCCGCGCGGGAAGAGCGTCTTGTCGGTGGCGACGGTGTGCTCGGGCGTGACCTCGAGGTTGAGGCTGCCGCGCGGGTTGCCGTCGATCGGCGTGAAGAACACGTAGCGGTCGTTGATCGCGAGGAACTCGTCGACCTGGGCGGGGTGCGTGCGCGCCCAGGCGCGTAACGCGGGCAGGTTGGCGCCGCCTTCGGGCAGCTCGCCCGCGGCCACGAGCTGGCGCGCGAGGCTCGTGTACTCGCGCCCGTTCGTGCCCGCGTAGCCGAAGCGCGCGAGCTCGCCGTTCGGCAGCCGCACGAAGGCCGAGCCGTTCACGTGCGCGATGTAGGCGTCCATCGCCGAGCGCAGCCACACGACCTCGAGCCCGTGCCCGCGCAGCGCGCCGCTCGCCTCGATGGCGCGGCGCGTCGGGTAGGGCGCGACGCCCGCGGCCGTGCGCTGGCCGAGGATCTCGCCGTGCGCGCCCTTCACCAGGTCCTCGGGCAGCGCGTAGAGCGGGTGGTCGAAGCCCGGCGACTGCGTCAGCGAGCCCTCGAGAATCGGCGTGCAGTAGCCGGTGAAGAGCACCCCGCCGCCGCGGCCGTCCCAGCCCGCGCTCTTGTACGCGGCGAACTCGCGCTTGAGCGCCTGCTCGAACTCGGCCGGCGACTTCGAGTCCACGAGCAGGTCGCGGAAGCGCTCGAGGCTCGCCACCGCCTGCGCGTGCGTGATGCCCTCGATCGGGAAGAACGACTCGGCGTTGCGCCCGCTCGTCCAGCGCAGCGAGGCCTCGACCGCCGGGAGGAGCTCCGCGCGCTGCCGCCACCCCGAGCGCACGTCGGGCCACTGGTCGGTGTCGATCACGCGCAGCAACGCGGCCGAGCCCTCGGGCAGCGGCGCGTTGAAGTCCTTCTCCTTCTTCGGCGCGACGCAGGCCGCCAGGAGCGCCAGAGCGGCGGTGCAGAGCAGGTTGAGCTTCATGGCGGCGAGGATAGACCCCCGCCGCCCGCGGTTCACGCCCGCAGCGCCGCCCGCTCGAGCTCCAGCAGCGCGCGCTTGCGCCAGACGCCGCCGGCGTAGCCCGAGAGCGCGCCGTCGGCGCGCAGGACGCGGTGACAGGGCAAGAGGATCGCGAGGCGGTTCTGGCCGTTGGCGCGGCCGACCGCGCGCGAGGCGCCGGGCTTGCCCACGGCGCGGGCGAGGTCGACGTAGCTGCGCGTCTCGCCGTAGGGCACCGCGGCCAGCGCGCGCCAGACGGCCTCCTGGAAGGGTGTGCCGGCCAGGCGCAGCGGGACCTCGAAGCGCCGCCGCGCGCCGGTGAAGTACTCGCCGAGCTCGCGCTCGAGCTGGGCCAGCAGCGGGTGCTCGCCGGGCGCGAAGGCGCCGCCCACGTGCTCGCGCAGCGCCGCGAGCTGGGCGTCGAGCGCGCGCCGGTCGGTGAACTCGAGCAGGGCGACGCCCTCGTCGTCGGCCGCGGCGAGCATCGCGCCGAGCGGCGTCGCGAGCCGCGTCACGAACGAGAGCCGCGCGCCGCGCGCCCGCGCCGGCGAGGTGCCGAAGTGCTTGGCGAAGGCGTCGCGGAAGCCGCTGGCCGAGTCCCAGCCCGCCGCGAGGCCGCTGTCGAGCACCTCGCCGCCCGCGTCGAGCCGGCGGTGCGCGAGCCCGAGCCGCCGCGCGCGGTGCCAGGCGTGGAAGGTCACGCCGTGCGCGCGCTGGAACCAGCGCCGCACCGCGACCGGCTCGAGCCCCAGCGCCGCGAGGTCGGCGTCGCTCCAGCGCCGCCCGGGCTCGCGCTCGAGCGCCGCGAAGAGCCCCGCCAGCCACGCCGGCGGCGCGCCTGCGGGCTCGAGCGGCTTGCAGCGCTTGCACGGTCGGAACCCCGCCGCCAGCGCCGCGCCCGCCGCCGCGAAGTAGCGCACGTTCTCGGGCCGCGGGTCCCTCGCCGGGCACGTCGGCCGGCAGAAGATCCCGGTGGTCCGCACCGCGAACCAGAAGACCCCCTCGAACTCGGGGTCGCGCTCGAGCACCGCGCGGTACAGGCGGGCCTCGTCGGGCAGGGCGGCGGTCGTCATGTCCCCGAGGGTAGGCCCTCCGGCGAAGCCCGCCACCGGCGGCTGGACGGGGAATTCGGGTTCTCGCTCCCGAAGCCGGCTACGCTCCTCGCATGGAGCCGGAGCGCCCCGTGAAGACCTGGGAGGAGCCTTCGCCGTGGTGGCCCGTGCTCGCCCTCGGCGCGCTCGCGCTCCTCGCCCTGGGGCTGTTCGGGCTTCCGGCGTTGATGGGGGCCTGGCTGGACTCGCCGCCCGACGGCCTGTGCGACGGCGAGTGCCGTGGGTTCGAGCGCCCGCCGGGCGGCGAGGTCTGGGAGGCGCGCGACGTGGCGCGCCTCGCTCCGGCGGACCACCTTGCGTTCGAGGGCGCGCCCGAGGGCCGCACGCTCGAGTTCCTGTGGTGCGACTGCTCCGTGTTCGGCGACCGGATGGACGCCACGGTCGACGTGTGGCGCTACCAGCGCATCGACTGCGGGAGCGTCGACGGCGTCTACCTCGGCATGGAGATGCAGCGCTTCGACCCCGAGCCGCCGCACGAGCGCTGGACCGGAGAGGCGCGCGTGATCGAGGTCGCGGAGACGACGTGCGTGATCCGCGTGCACGACTTCGGGCGCACGACGCACCCGCCCGAGGGACTCTACCGCCGCGCGCGGTACTAGCTCAGCCCTGCTCCTCGAGCCGGCGCAGGACCTCGGCGCGGTCGACGTCGCCGGGCTGCCAGAGCACGCGGCCCTCCATGCCGCCGGCGACGGTCAGCACCTGGCCGCTGACGTGGCGGGAGGCGTAGGGGCTCGCGAAGACGACGGCGGCGCGGGCGATCTCGTCGGCGCGCGCGATCTGGCGCAGGGGCATCGTCTGCACGACGCGCTCGATCGTGCCGGGCTGGTCGAGGTCCTTGCGGGCCATCTCGGTGACCGTCCAGCCGGGCTCGATCATGTTCACGCGGCCGTAGGGGTCGAGGTGCACGATCTCGTTCTTGAGGGTGCGCACGAGCCCGTAGAGGCCGGCCTTGCTGATCGCGTAGTCGACGTGGCCGCGCTCGCCGAAGCGGCCGGCGGTGGAGCCGGTGAAGCACAGGCTCGCGCCGTGGCCGTCCTTGCGCGGGCCGTCGGCGGCGAGGGCGCGCAGGAACTCGCGCGCGGTCCACGTGGCGCCGAGCAGGTTCGTCTCGAGCGTGGCGCGCAGACGCGCCTCGTCGAGCTCGTGCAGGCCGCGCTCGGCCGGCGGCCACACGCCGGCGTTGGCGATCGCGACGTCGACGCGGCCGAAGCGCGCGCGCGCGGCGTCGAACATCTCGCGCTGCTCGTCCGGCGCGCTGACGTCGGCGCGCACGCAGAGCGCGCGCTCGGCCCACGGCTGCGCGAAGGTCCAGGCCTCGAGCTCGGCGAAGCGGCCGTGGCCGTGGAGCACGAGGTTCGCGCCCTCGGCGGCGAAGGCGCGCGCCATCGCGCGGCCGATGCCGCCCGAGGCGCCGGTGACGAGCACGGTCTTGTCGGCGAGGCAGAGGTCCATGGCGGGAGCGTAGACGATCTTTCGCGCGCGGCGCAGCTTGCGCGTCCGGCGGGTCGCGTGCATCCTCTCCCGTCCAGGCGCGCAGGGGCGCCTGGCCGCCGAAAGCCGCAGCGCCCTGCACCGGTCCCTCGCGGACCGCTCGCGGCGCCACGCGCGCCGCACCTCTCGACACCTCATCGACCTCGGGCCCGACAGCGCGGACACGGCCCACACCACGGAGGCACCGATGAAGAGTGCGATCGAGATCGCGAGGGCACACGCGCGCGTGTTGCAGCGCCTCGCAAGTGACGGAGACCCCCAGACCCTGGCCGCGTTCGCGGCGCTCGAGGGCTTGCAGGACGTGGAGCGCGCGGCGCTCGCCGAGACCGTGCAGCGCAAGCACGCGCTGGCGCTCGTCGCGCGGCGGCTCGGCTTCACGGGTTGGGCGGTGGCGAAGCGCGTGCTCGCCGGCGAGCTCGTCGACGACTGGGGCGAGCTGCTCTACCCCGGCCGCGGCGCCGCGTACTGGAACGTGTGGAGCGCGCACCTCGACGAGGCGCGCCGCATCCGCGCCGAGCACGGCGGCTACCTGCTGCCCTGGCGCCGCCAGTTCGTGATCGTCGAGGACCACTTCGTCGAGCACATCGGGCTCGACCCGCGCGACGCGGGCTGGGCGACGCTCGGGCGCGACTGGCTGTGCGCGGGCGGCGACGAGGTGCGTGCGCGCTTCTACGCCGCGCTCGTCGCGCGGGCGTTGGGCGTCACCGTCTGACTCACTTCGCGAGGGCGTCCGCGACGCGCGCCAAGCGCTCGCGGGCGTCCTTCGCGACGCGCTGCACCTCGGCGTTCTCGGCGAGCGCGCCCACGCCGAGCATCGCGTCGGGGTCGACGATCCGCACGAGCGAGCCCGCGCCTTCGGCCTCGACGGTGACGTTGCAGGGCAGGAGCAGGCCCACGCGCGGCTCGGCGGTCGCGGCGGCGTGCGCGAGCGCCGGGTTGCACGCGCCCAGGATGGTGTAGGGCCGGAAGGCCGCGCCGAGCTTCTTCGCGAAGGCTTCGTGAAGGTCGATGCGCGTCAGCACGCCGAAGCCCTCCGCCGCGAGGGCCTGGGTCACGCGCTCGATCGCGGCGTCGTGGTTCGTGGGGAGGTGGACGTCGAAACCGAGGCTCTCGGACACGGGTCTCCGGGGAGGGTGTGGGCGGGTCGGCCGGCCTACTCGTCGCCGGTGCGCATCCGCTACACTAGCCTCCCGTACCCGTTCCTCGCCACCCGCGCGCCTGCGCGGCAGACAACGCTCCATGCTCATCCAAGTCCACTTCGACGGCACTCCCACCAGCGACACGATCGAGACGTACGCCATCGAGCAGGTCGAGAAGCACCTCGCTCACGTGGCCGACCGACTCACGCGCGTCGAGGTGCACCTCAAGGACGAGAACAGCCACAAGTCGGGCGCGCAGGACAAGAGCTGCACCATGGAGGCGCGCCCGAAGGGCCGCCAGCCGATCGCCGTCGACCACAAGTGCGACAACTTCCAGCAGGTGATCTCGGAGACGGCGGGCAAGCTCGAGCGCGCGCTCAAGCGGGCCTTCGAGCGCGCGCAGTGACGCGCCGCCCCGGTCAGTCCTCGACCGCCGGCAAGTTGCGATAGACCCACGCGCTGTACCCCGCGGCCAGCGCCATGCCGGGCAGCCACCACCACAGCATGGTGCGCAGCGCGGCGGGGCCGGCCGCCGCGTCGTGCAGCGAGAGTCCGCCGGACCCGAACGACGAGGGCAACGCCTGCGGCCAGAGCGAGGCGGCCGCGGAGCCGAGCAGCCCGAGCAGCAGCGCCGCCGACGCGAGGAAGCGCGTGCGCGGACGGGTGCGCGCCGCGGGGAACGTGCCGGCGACGCCGGCCAGGCTGAGCAGCGGGAACGCGAACAGCACCGGCGCGGCGCGCAAGTTGTCGAGCACGCCCGGCCGCACGGCGAAGGTCGCCGCGGTGCTGAACAGCGCCGCCAGCGAAGCCGCCGGCCAGAGGCGGCGCGACGCCGCGGCGAGGCGCGGCAGCGGCGCGCGCGCGAGGCGCAGCGCGAGCCACGCGGCGCCGTGCTGCGCGAGCACGAGCAGCGCGGTCAGGCCGACGAGCAGCGTGTAGGCGTCGAAGAGCCCCACCTCGCCGCGCAGGCGGAAGTCGGTCCACAGCGGCACGAAGCGCACCTCGCCGCCGTCGAAGGGCACGCCGCGCACGACGTTGGCGAGCGCGACGCCGAAGACGAGCGCCAGCAGCGCGCTCGAGCCCGCGAAGACCACGTCCCAGAAGCGCAGCCACATCGCGTCGCGCGACTGGTGCTGCAGCTCGATCGCGAGCGCGCGCAGCACGAGCAGCCACAGCGCCACCATCAGCGGCAGGTAGAAGCTCGAGAAGCCCGCCGCGAACAGGCGCGGGAACGCGGCGAACAGCGTGCCGCCGCCGGCGATCAGCCAGACCTCGTTGCCGTCCCACACCGGCGCGACCGCGCGCATCACGCGGTGGCGCTCGGCGCCGTCGCGTGCGACGAACAGGTGCAGCGCGCCGGCGCCGAGGTCGAAGCCGTCGAGCAGCACGTACACGCCGAACGAGGCCACGAGCAGCACGTACCAGAGCTCGCTCACGCGGCACCTCCCGCCGCATGGCCGTCGCTCGCACCGACCGCTGCGGGCCCGCGCGCGACGACGCGCGCGACGAGCAACACCACGAGCACGGACAGCAGCGTGTACAGGCCCGCGTAGCCGAGCAGCGTCATCAGCACGTTGCCGCCCGAGACGTTGGCGGAGCTCGCGTCGGCCGTGCGCAGCAGCCCGTGCACGACCCACGGCTGGCGGCCGAGCTCGGCGGTCATCCAGCCCGCGGTGTTGGCGACGAACGGCAGCGGCAGGAAGAGCACCAGGCTCCACAGCAGCGCCGGCCTGCGCTCGAGCGTGCCGCGCACGAGCGCGAGCGTCGCGAGCCCGAGCACGGCGATGAACATCGTCCCGAGGCCCACCATGATGTGATAGGCGTAGTACAGCAGCGGCACGTGGTCGGGCCAGTCCTCGCGCGGGAACTCGGTCAGGCCGTGCACCTCCGCGTCCCAGCGCCGGTAGGTGATGAAGCTCAGCAGCTTGGGGATCTCGAGCGGGTTGTCGAGGTCGAGCGCCTCCATGTCGGGCTGGCCGATCAGCGTCAGCGCCGCGCCTTCCTCGCTGTGGAACAGGCCTTCCATCGCCGCGAAGGTGACCGGCTGGTGCTCGAGCACCGCCTTCGCCTGCAGGTCGCCGGTCGGGAACGCCGCGAGCACGGCGGCGGCGAGGCCCGTCGGCAGCGCCACCTGCACGCAGCGCCGCGCGGCCGCGACGTGCTCGCCGCGCAGCAGGTAGAACGCGCCCGTGCCGGCGACGACGAAGCTCGCCGTGACCAGCGAACCGAGCATCGTGTGCGCGTATTGCGGCCACAGCCACGGGTTCGTGAACAGCGCGGAGAGCGAGACCAGCTCGAAGCCGCCGTCCGGGCCGACGCGCGTGCCGACCGGGTGCTGCATCCACGCGTTCACCGCGACGATGAAGAAGCCGCTGGCCCACGTGCCGAGCCACAGCAGCAGCGCCGCGATCCAGTGCACGCGCGGGCCGAGGTCGCGCTCGCGGTACAGCAGCGCGTAGAGGAACGAGCTCTCGAGGAAGAAGGCGAAGACGCCCTCCATCGCCAGTAGCTGCGCGAAGCTCTCGCCGGCCTGCGCGGAGAAGCGCGCCCAGTTCGTGCCGAACTGGAACTCCATCGGGATGCCCGTGACGACGCCGAAGATGAAGGCGATGCCGAAGATGCGCGTCCAGAAGCGCGCGGCGGCGAGCGCGGCCTCGTCGCGGCGGCGCAACCCCAGCGTCTTCAGCGCCAGGATCACGAACGCCAGCCCCATCGTGAGCTGGGGGAACAGGTAGTGGTACGTGACCGTGAACGCGAACTGCAGGCGGTGCAGGTCGAGGGCTTCCATGAGGGCTGCGCGGGCGGGGGGGGACGCTCCTTCGAGCCGCGGCGGCGCGCGGCGTTCCTGCGCCGTGCGTGAGGATAGCGTTCGCGCGCGCTCCGTCCGAAACGCGCGAGACCCGATCGTCCGCGGACGACCGGGTCTCGTGGCGGCGCCGCGCGCGGCTCAGCCCGGGTGACCGAGCAGGCGCAGGCGCTCCTCGCGGTCGGCGGCGAACTTGCGGATGCCTGCGGCGACGCTCTCGGGGTCGATGTGCGCCTCGCGCTTGACCTCCTCGTAGTTGCCGCCGGTGCGCCAGCGGTCGTCCCAGTCGGAGCTCATCGCGTAGTGCTCGGCCACCTTGTGCGGCAGCCAGTCGTGCATCAGGCGCCGCGCGCCGTTGGTGAGCACGGTCGAGTCGAGCCAGTCGTGGCGCGGCAGCACCTTGTCGCGGTACTCGCGCGGCTGGAGCTGGAACAGCTCCCACGAGATCGCGGCGACGAGCTTCACGTTCGGCAGGCTGCCGTCCTCGAACTTCGGCAGGAGCTGGAAGATCGTGTCGGTCGTGCTGGTGCCCTGCACGATCAGCGTGCCTTGCTTCGGCCGGTTCGGGTCGTAGTCGCGGATCACGTAGGCGCCCTTCGCCGCCGCGAGGTGGCTCGGCACGCCCAGCGCCTTGCGGTCGGGGATCGAGAGCCCCGGCCGCGTCAGGTGCAGCGCGACGATCGGCACGTCGGTGGCGAGCGCGGCGGCGAGCGCCGGCGCGACCTCGTTGTGCTCCCACGGGTACAGGTTGATGACCTGGCCCTCGGGGAAGAGCTGCGTCACGCCCGGCGCGAAGACGCCGAAGTGCGTGCGGCTGTCCTCGCAGGTCTCGGGGCCGGAGTGGCCCGCGACCCAGATGACCTTGCCGACCTTCAGCGGGCAGTCCTGCGCGAGCTGGCTGAACAGGCGGAACATCCCGTACTTCAGGTACGAGAACGAGCCGTAGGTCGAGCACGAGCCCCAGTAGCCGTCGTAGTGGTGCTCGGGGTCGCTCGACAGGTTCACCGTCGCCGCGCCGGCGACGAGGCCGGAGTTGGTGAACTCGGTGATCTGCTGCGGGAACAGCGCGCCGTCGCGGTTCGACTCGCGGTCGTACCAGCCCCAGCCCGGCTTGCCGTCGAAGTCCTTGGCGAAGCCGCTGATCGAGGTCGAGTCGGCCAGGTCCGCGGAGCACGCCAGCACGAGCGGGCGGCCCATCTCCTCGCGCGCCAGCGTGTTCACCCACGCGCCGAACTTGCTGAAGCCGTCCTTGTTGGCGGCCTTCGCGCCGGGCGCGAGGAACAGGCTCGCGGGCAGCTTGTCGACGGCGAGCCACGAGCGGTCCTCGGCGAGGTTGCGCTTCGTGACGGCCTTGAAGCCGGCCGCGCGCTCGGGCACCGCGTCGCCCAGCTCGACCAGCCGGTCGGCGAGGTACTCGACGAGCTCCTGGTCCGCGCGCAGCACCTCGAACACCGTCTTCAGCCAGCCCTTGGTGAGCTCGCGCGTCGCGTCCTCGCCCGGGTCGGTCGTGTCGCCGAAGCCGGCGAACGTCACGCCGTACGCGTCCTGGAAGTCCTTGCGGCACTTCCAGAACGTCTCCGAGTTGCGGCCGTGCGACTTGCCGTGGCTCGGCGCGTCGTAGACGTAGTAGCCGCGGCCCTTGCGCGTCTTGGCCCAGACCATGCCGGGCCGGCGCTCGGTCGCCTCGGCGCGCACGACCGCGAGCAGCGCCTTCGTCAGCTCCGCGTAGCTCTCGCCTTCGCTCGTGCCCGCGGTGCGCCAGCCGTAGGGCCGGAACCAGTCGTCGGGACCGCCGCACGCGACCGCGCTGTTGGCGAAGTCGTCGATGCCGTGGTCGTTCCAGTCCATCAGGTAGACGAGGTTGTCGAGGCCCAGGCCGAAGGCCGAGTTCTTGACCTCGTGGTGGCAGCCCGCGCTGTGGCCGCCCTCGCCCTCCATCGCGAACACGCGCACGTCGCCCGCACCGGCGTGCATCAGCGCCGCGGCCTCGCCGAGCGCGGCCGGACCGCCGTGGCCCGACGGGCCGGTGTTGAACTTGAAGAAGAGCGTCTTGCCCTCCATCTCCGCGTGGCCGGGCAATCCGCCGTTGTGCCGCAGCGTCAGCAGGTCCTCCCAGGTGAGCTGGCGCTCGCCCGCGTTCGGCACGAGGTAGCGCTCGTCGCCGGTCTGCTCGTAGCGGATGCGCAGCGCCTCGTTGTAGACGGCGAGCATGCCGTACACCGCCGGGTTGGCGTGGCCCGCGACGAGCACGAAGCGGTCGCCGAAGGGCGCCTCGGGCCGGCGGATGTCCCAGCGCATGACGCCCAGCGTCGTCGCCACCAGGAAGGGCACCTTCGAGCGCGAGCCGCCGGGGTGACCGCTCTGCCGCAGGTTGAGCATCAGGTCGATGCACTGGTCGATCAGGTCGCCGGTCTTCTTCCAGTGACCGAAGTGGGCCGAGAGCGCCGCGTAGTCGGGCATGGCGTCGAGGGTCTGCATGGTGCGCGGGTGGTGGGGAGCTTCGGCTGGGGGGCCGCGAAACGGGGAGTATAGCAGCCTCGGCTGCGCGTCCCGGCGCGCGCTCCGCGCTCTCCGCGGCGGCTTCAGGCGTCGCGCGAGCGCGCCCGATACGGGGGCATGTCCTCGGCCGACGAGCGCGCCGCGCGCCTCGCGGGCTACCCGCCCGTCAGCGCGACCACGATCCACGGCGGCGGCGCCGCGCTGTTCGCGCTGCCCTTCCTGGGCGTGGGCGCGTTCCTCGGCGCGGCGGGCCTCGGCCTCGTCGCGCTGCCGGCCGAGAGCCTGCGCGCGCCGCTGTGGACGCTCGGCCTGCTCGGCGCCGCGTTCGGCCTGGCGGGCTCGTCGCTGCTCGCGCACGGCCTCGGCGGGCTGCTGAAGGCCGGCCGACTCGCCGACCTCGCCGCGACGCACCCGCGCGAGCCCTGGCGCGGCGACCACGAGTGGGAGGGCCGGCGCCTGGTCCCGCGCGAGCGGCCCTTCGCCTTCGGCGCGCTCGCGGGCGGCGGCGCGGGCCTCGCGCTGCTCGCCGTCCTGAACGCGGTGGTCTTCGGCGACGAAGCGCCGTGGACGGCGCGCGCGATCGTGGTGCTGTTCGACGTGTTGGTCGCGGCGGGGCTGGGCGAGCTCGCGCGCCGCGCGGCGCAGCGCGCGCGGCACGGCCGCGTCGAGGTCGTGCTCGAGCGCTTCCCCGTGCACCCCGGCGACGTGCTGCGCGGCGTGGTGCGCGCCGACGCCGACCTCGCGCGCTTCGACGCGCTGCGGCTCACGCTGCGCTGCGTCGAGGAGGCCTACGAGGCCACCGGCCGCGCCGGCGAGCGCAGCGCGCGCGTCGTGTGCGCGGAGCGCTTCGCGCGCACGCTCGAGGCGCGCGCCGCCGACGTCGAGCGCGGCGCGCTGGCCTTCGCGTTCGCGCTGCCCGCGGACGCACCGACGACCGCGCTCGCCGCGCACCCCGCGCGCTTCTGGGACCTCGAGCTCGTCGCCGAGCGCGAGGGCCTCGACCTCGAGGCGCGCTTCCTCGTGCCGATCTACGCCGACGCCTCCGCGCGGCGCGCGGCGGCCTGACGCGCGCTCAGCGCGCGCCCGCGCAGTACGCGATCACGTCGGCGGCGCCGTAGGTCTCGCGCCCCGCGGCGAGGAAGCGGTGCACGCCCACGACGTCGTCGCCGGCCGTCAGGATCGGCCGCTCGCGCACGCCGTCGCGCACCTGCGCGAGCCCCACGTTGGCGAGCAGGCCGTTGCAGAGGCACTTGCGGCCGGGCGTCGCGGCGCGCTCGCCGCCCTTGGTGACGAAGTGCTCGGGGTCCTCGGCCGGGCAGCGCCAGCCGAGCGTGCCGTCGGCGCGCCGGTAGGCCTGGCGCAGGTAGCCGAGGTCGCACTTGCGGCCCGGCGCGGCGTCCGCGCGCTCGTCGGCGAGCGTGCCCTCGAGCTCGAGCACCTTGAACGGGAAACCGGTCGGCGACGCGACCGGATCGGTGCGCACGCGCAAGGTGCCCGCGCGGCTGCGGCGCAGCACCTCGCGCTTCCAGCCGGCGTCGAGCCCCGACTCGGCGCAGAAGGCGAAGGCGGTGCCGACCTGGATGCCGGCCGCGCCCTCGGCGAGCGCGGCGGCGAGGCGCTCGGGCTCGGCCTGCGAGCCCGCCAGCCAGAACGGACGGTCGAAGCCGCGGAAGGCCTCGAGCCGCGCCTCGTCGCGCGGGCCGTAGACCGGCTCGCCGCGCGCGTCGAGCTCGGCGCGGCCGCGCGGCGGCGCGTTGTGCCCGCCGGCCGTGTGATGCTCGACGACGAAGCCGTCCACGCGCCCGCTCGCCTTGCGCAGCAGCACGCTCGCCAGCGCCTCGCCCGAGACGATCGCGAGGAAGCGCGGGCGCGCGAGCCCCGCGGGGACCGGTCCGAGCTCGCGCGGGTCGAAGCCGAGCGTGAAGGGCTCGCCGCCGTCCACGTCGAGGCGCAGCTCCGCGCGCTCGCCGCGCGCGAGCGCGTCGAGCGCGCCCGGGATCGCGAGCGGGATGCCCGCGCCCATGCACACGTAGCCGACGCCGGCCAGGATCGCGCCGTACAGCGAGGGCAGCGTCGGCGCCTGGATCTTCTCGAGGTAGTTGATGCCGACCGCGTGGTCGTGGCCTTCGCGCGCGAGGAAGACCTCGACGAAGTTCGCGGCGACGGTCAGCTCGACGAGCTCGCGCGAGGGCGCCTCCGAGGGCATCGGCTTGGCGCGGAAGGGCGCGTCGGCCGGTTTGCCGCCCGCGACGAACCAGCGCTCGACGAGGCGCCGCGCGACGTCGGGGAAGGGGAAGGCCGCGAGCGCGCGGCGCACGTGCCCGCCCGGGTCCCCGAGCTGCAGGCGGCGCGCGAGGATGACGTCGAGCGCGGTGCCGGCCACGATGCCCAGCTCGCCGGTGCGCGACACGGCGCGCGCGAGCCGCCAGTCGGAGACGCCGGCGCCCATGCCGCCTTGGAGGATCCGGGGGAGGGGTCGCATGACCGCGAATCCTACGGACCCAGGGGTCCGCTTAGGCGGCGATTCGGCCGGACTTCGCGCCTCACGGCGGCGCGGGGCCGTCCGGGCGCGCGGGGGCGCTACTCCTCCCAGAAGCGGTGCAGCCGCGCGAGCGCGCCCTGCGCGTCGTAGTTGCGGCTGCCCGAGCGATAGGCGCGGTAGAGCGTGCGCAGCGCCGAGGACTCGTCCGGGTCGGGGAGCTGCGTGTCGCGCAGCACCGGCAGGACCGCGCGCCACATGCGGCCTTCCTGACGACGACGCAGGCGCGTCTGGCTCGCCGTGGCGAGCGCGTTCACCGCCAGCGACGCGCGCACCTCGGGGTCCTCCTCGGTGAAGATCGCCTGCACGAGCAGCGCGTGCACCTCGGCCGAGTGCAGCTTCCACGTGCCGCGCGCCGCGGCGAGGCGCACCGCGGGCGAGGGGTCCTGCAGGCGCGCGAGCCACTCGAGCGGCGTCGCGTCCGCGAGCGTGTGCTCCATGCGGCGGCGCGCTTCGGCCACCGGGTCGGGCGCCTGGCGGAAGTGCTCGAGCAGGTGCTGCCAGTCGAGCGTGCCGTACTCGCGGTAGAGGTCGAAGACCACGGTCCAGCCGAGGAAGTGCACCAGCACGTTGTCGCGCGCCGAGTGGTCGTCGCCGGCGCGCACCGCGAGCAGCCGCGCGAGGTCCTCGTCGCTGAGCGGCTCCTCGCGCAGCTTGCGCCAGGGCCAAGCGCTCAGGCCGTCGGGCTGCCAGCGCCCGTCGCGCAGCGCGCCGTCGCCGAGCAGCATCGCGAAGCCCTCCTCGAACCACAGCGGCAGGCGCTCGCCGCGCTCGGCGAAGTAGGCGTGCACGAACTCGTGCACCGCCGTGCCGGTGTCGGTCGTCGTCATGAAGACGCCCGACGGGCTGAACGGGCCGCCGTCGCCGCGCAGGTGGTAGGCGGGCACGCGCGCGGGGCCGATGCCCTCGATCTCCTCGGCCGCGGCGCCGTCGCCGGTGAGCACGCCGCGGTTGCCGCTCTGCATGTCGACGCCCGAGTGCAGCGCGTGGACGCGCACCTCGCGCTCGAACGGCCCGAGCAGCGCTTCGACGGCCTCGAAGGCCGGCTGCACGCCCGCGCGGTAGAGGTCGACCTCGACCGGCTCGCCCGACTGCACGTAGAGCGTCCAGCCCTCGAACTCCTGGCGCCGCTCCCACGAGGTGCAACTCGCGAGCAGCAGGCAGAGGACGAGCAGCGGGCGGACGATTCTCGGCATGGCGCGGCCGGCGGAGGCGCAGCCCCGCGCGGCCGTGGCTATCATAGGCCGCGCCGACGGGCTGCCCAGCCGCCGAACGTCGCGCACCCTCCGCCCTCCCCGAATCCGCACCGCTGCCCCGCGAGGCCCTCCCCCCGAGGGCCGAGGAACTCCGACGACGATGTCCAATTACCGCCTGGAGCTCGACGCCCCCAACAACATCGTGATGGCCATGGTGACCGAGGCCGACGGGAGCGAGCACGACTACCAGTTCGACTTCGATCCGCGCACGGGCCGCTGGGAGTTCGCCGAGCGCGACCTGCTCGAGCGCGACTTCGGCGAGGAGTGGGTCGAGACCTTCGAGGCCGAGATCCAACAGATGATCCGCGGCGCGATCGGCCGCTAGGGCCGCGCCGTCCGAGGCAGCGACATGGCCGACCTGCGGCGCGTCTTCGTCCTCGTGCTCGACTCGCTCGGCGTGGGCGCGCTGCCCGACGCGGGCGTGTTCGGCGACGCGGGGGCGCACACGCTCGATCACCTCGCCGCCGCGGCCGGCGGGCTCGTCGCGCCGCGCCTCGCCGCGCTGGGCCTCGGCAACGTCCCCGGCGTGCACGCGCTCGCCGCGGCCGCCGCGCCCGAGGCGTGCTTCGGCCGCATGGCGGAGCGCTCGCCGGGCAAGGACACCTCGACCGGACACTGGGAGATGATGGGCTGCCCGCTCGAGCGCGCCTTCCCGGTCTTCGAGGGCGGCTTCCCGGCCGAGATCGTCGACGCCTTCGTCGCGCGCGCCGGCGTGCCCGGCGTGCTCGGCAACTGCGCCGCGTCCGGCACGACCATCATCGCCGAGCTCGGCGAGGAGCACGCGCGCAGCGGCAAGCCGATCGTCTACACGAGCGCCGACTCGGTCTTCCAGGTCGCCGCGCACGAGCAGCACTTCGGCCTCGAGCGCCTGTACGAGTGCTGCGCGATCGCGCGCGAGATCCTGCTGCCCTACGGCGTCGGGCGCGTCATCGCGCGGCCCTTCGTCGGCGAGCCCGGCGCCTACCGCCGCACCTACAACCGCCGCGACTACTCGCTCGAGCCGCCGCACGACACGGTGCTCGACCTGGTGAAGCGCGCGGGCCTGCCGGTGGTCGGCGTCGGCAAGATCGGCGACATCTTCGCCGGCCGCGGGCTGACCGAGGATCACCACACCGAGGGCAACCGCGACGGCATGCGCGTGACCACCGAGGTCGCGGCGCGCCTCGAGCGCGGCTTCGTGTTCCTGAACCTCGTCGACTTCGACATGCTCTTCGGCCACCGGCGCGACCCCGCCGGCTACCGCCGCGCGCTCGAGGAGTTCGACGAGGACTACGCGCGCTTCGAGCGCGAGCTGCGGCCGGGCGACCTCGTGCTCCTCACGGCCGACCACGGCAACGACCCGACGCACACGGCGACCACCGACCACACGCGCGAGTACGTGCCGCTGCTCGCCACCGGGCCGGGCCTGACGCGCGGGCGCGCGCTGGGCACGCGCGCGAGCTTCGCCGACGTCGGCGCGACGGTGGCCGAGGCGCTCGGCGTCACCGGCACGGGGCACGGCAGCTCGTTCCTCGCGGAGCTCCTCCCGTGATGGACGTGCGCGACGTCATCGCGAAGAAGCGCGACGGCGGCACGCTCGCGCCCGCGGAGATGCGCTTCTTCCTCGAGGGCTACGTCGCCGGCACGATCGAGGACTACCACGCCTCCGCGCTCCTGATGGCGATCTTCGTGCACGGCATGGCGCCGGCCGAGCTCGCCTGCTGGACCGAGGCGATGATGCGCTCGGGGCGCGTGCTGCACTTCGCGGACCTGGGGCGGCCGACCTCGGACAAGCACTCCACCGGCGGCATCGGCGACAAGGCCTCGCTGCCGCTCGCGCCGGCCGTCGCGGCGTGCGGCGTGTCGGTGCCGATGATCTCGGGGCGCGGGCTCGGTCACACCGGCGGCACGCTCGACAAGCTCGAGTCGATCCCCGGCTTCCGCACGACGCTCGACGAGCGCGAGTTCGAGGCCGCGTTGCGCGCCGAGGGCGTGGCGTTCGGCGCGCAGACGGCCGACCTCGTGCCTGCCGACCGCAAGCTCTACGCGCTGCGCGACGCGACCGGCCTCGTGCCCTCGCTGCCGCTGATCGCGTCGTCGATCCTCTCGAAGAAGCTCGCCGAGGGCGCCGAGAGCCTCGTGCTCGACGTGAAGTTCGGCAGCGGCGCGTTCCTCGCCGACCCGGCCGAAGGCGAGCGCCTCGGCCGCACGATGATCGAGATCTGCGCCGGGCTCGGCGTGCCGGCGCGCGTGCTGCTCACGGCGATGGACCGCCCGCTCGGGCGCGCCGTCGGGCACGTGAACGAGGTGCAGGAGAGCCTGGCCTGCCTGCGCGGCGGCGGGCCGCCGGACCTGCGCGCGCTCGTGCTGGCGCTCGGCGGCGAGATGCTGCACCTCGCGGGCGTCGCGCCCACGCTCGCGGACGGCGAGGCGAGGATCGCCGCGAGCCTCGACGACGGCAGCGCGCTCGCGGTCTTCGAGCGCGTCGTCGCGCGCCAGGGCGGCACGCCGGGCGTGTGGTGCAAGCCCGAGGACCACGCCTCGCAACTCGACCGGGACGAGCTCGTCGCCCCGCGCGCGGGCCGCCTCGCCTTCGGGGACCTGCGCGAGCTCGGCCTCGCGCTCATCGACCTCGGCGGCGGCCGCCACGCCATGACCGACGCGCTCGACCACGGCGTGGGACTCGACTGGCTCGCCGACGCCGGCGACGCGGTGGAGGCGGGCCAACCGCTGTGCACGATCCGCCACCGCGCCGGCCGCGGCCTCGCCGACGCGCGCGCGCGCCTCGCCCGCGCGGTCGACGTGCGCGACGCCTACGCGCCGCCGCCGCTCGTGCGCGCGCGCCTGGGCTGACGCGCCGCCCGCGCTCCTACGGTACGAAGGTGACCTCGACGCCGTTCGAGAGGTTGTAGCCGGTGCCGCACGGGCCCGCGGGATCGCGGTACCACGCCTGGAAGCGGCGTGTGTCGCCCGCGCCCCAGCCCTGCGCGGCGATCAACCCGGGGCCCCACGAGCTCGTGCCCGCGGCGTTGCCCGCGTGCACGCCGAGGCGGTGCACCGCGCCGCCCGCGCAGCGCAGGCCGTCGCCGAACACCGCGCCGGCGCCGCCGACCGTGGCGTTCTGACCGGCGAAGAGCAGCACGGGCTGCGCCGCGGGCAGGCCGCCGATGTCGAGGCGCAGCGAGTCGGCGGAGACCGCGTTGCAGCCGGCGCCGTCGAGGCGCGCGCCGCGGCCCGAGGAGTTCGCGCAGCCCTCGCCGATCGCCCCGGCGTTGCCGCAGGCGCACTGCGCGCCGCTGCCGTCGCCGAAGCAGAAGGAGCTCGGGCCCCCGGCGCTGAAGCGATCGACCGTCGGCGTGAGCGCGTCGCCGGCCGTGAGGCCGCCGGCGAAGAGCGCCGTGCCCTGCGTGCTGCAGCCGACGACGGCCTCGCGCGCCTCCGAGAGCCTCAGGGTGCTCCAGGTCGCGCCGTCGAAGACGTCCACCACGTCGCTGGGGCCTCCCGGCCCGTCGCCGCCGGCGACGTAGAGCTTGCCGCCCACCGAGGTGGCCGCCGCGAGGCGTCGCGGGGTGGACAGCGCGGTCACGCTCCAGGTGCCCGTCGCCGTGTCGTACACGTCGACCACGTCGGTGGCGACGAAGTCGGTGCCGGTCCACACCAGCCCGCCCGCGACGTAGATGCGACTGCCGAGCGCCGCCGCCGTCGCCTGCATGCGCGGGAGGCTGAGCGCCGACGTCACCCAGGTCCCGCTGGGTGCGTGGTAGACGTCGACCGTCGCGACGGGCAACGCGCCGTCGTGGCCCCCGGCGAAGAGCGCGAAGTCACCGGCGCCGGCCGCGGCCATCAGGTAGCGAGCCTGCGAGAGCTGCGCGGCGGTCCAGGTGCCCGTCGCCGTGTCGTAGATGTCGACCGTGTCGTGCATCGAGAAGGGCGGCGCGCCCGCGTGGATGCCGCCGGCGACGACGATCTTGGTGCCGGCAGCGGCGGCCGCCGGGAACATGCGCCGGACCGAGAGCTGCGCGGTCGTCCGCGTGCCGGCGGACACGTCGAAGATGTCGACGACGTCCAGGGTCGCGTAGCTGCCGAAGGCGGTGAAGAAGCCCCCGCCCGCGAAGACGGCCACGTTGCCGACGCTCGCCGCGCCGATGCCGCCGCGGGGGGCGCTGAGCTCGGTGACCGACCACGTGTTCGCGGCGACGTCGTACACGTCCACGAGCGTCAACCCCGACATCCCCTGGGTCCCGCCCGCGAAGAGCGCGTACCCGCCGGCGCCGGTCGCCGACAGCTGGTTGCGCGCGAGCGAGAGCGCGTCGCTGCACTGCGCGGCAGCGGGCGCGGCGAGCGCGCAAGCGAGGAGGAGCGGGAGGGTCTTCATGGTCGAGGTCGGCGCGAGGCCGGGAGTCAGGGCGCGAGCGCGAGCTCGACGCCGTTCGAGAGGTTGAACGCGCTGCCGCAGGGGCCCGCGGGATCGCGGTACCAGGCCTGCAGTCGCAGGGTGTCGCCGGCGCTCCAGCCGTGCGCGCTGCCCAGGCCGGGGCCCCAGCTCGCGGCGCCGCCGGCGTCGGTCGCCAGCACGCCGAGGCGCTGCACGGCGCCGCCGGCGCAGCGCAGGCCGTCGCCGAAGCTCGCGCCGGCGCCTCCGTTCACGGCGTTCCGACCTGCGAAGAGCAGCGCGGGCTGGCCGCCCGGCGCGCCGTCGAGCGCGAGCCGCAGCCCGTCGCTCGCGAGCGAGGTGCAGCCCGTACCCAGGAGGCGCGCGCCGGCGCCGGTCGAGTTGGCGCAGCCGCGCTCCGCGCCGCCGGGGTTGCCGCAGGGGCACGGCGTGCCGCCGCCGTCGCCGAAGCAGTAGCTCACCGGGAAGCCCGCGAGCACGTGGTCGACGTCGCGCACGGACGTCTCGACCCCGCCGACGAGACCGACGCCACCGGCGAGGAGGGCCTCGCCACCGGCGCTCGCCGCCGCGAGGCTGCGGCGCGCGCTCGTCAGCGTCAGCGTCGACCAGCTCGTGCCGTCGAAGACGTCCACGACGTCGGTCGGCCCGGAGCCATCGTCGCCGCCGGCGAAGAAGGCGCGCCCGCCGACGGTCGCCGCCGCGAGGGAGTGCCGCGGCACAGAGAGGTGCGCGACGCTCCAGAGCCCCGTCGTCGTGTCGAGCACGTCCACGACGTCGCTCGGGAGGAAGGCGCTGCCGGTCCACGTGGAGCCGCCCGCGAAGAGCACGAGCGACCCGAGCGATGTGGCCGCCAGGAAGTAGCGCGGCTGGCTCAGGCCGGTCGTGCTCCAGAGCCCGGTGGACACGTCGTAGACGTCGACGACCGCCGAGGGCGTGTACGGACCTCCGGAGGTGTCGGCCCCGCCGGCGAAGTACGCGCGACCGCTCGCGCTCGTGGCGGCGAGCCAGGCGCGCGGGCTCGACAGGCTCGCCGTGCTCCAGGTGCCCGACCCGGTGTCGTAGAGGTCCACGACCGCCGAGGGCGGGAACGGCGGCGTGCTGCTGGTCACGCCTCCGCCGAAGAGCGCCACGCCGCCGACACTCGTGGCGGCCAGGAAGGCGCGGCCCACCGACAGCGAGCCCGCCGACCACATGCCGCTCGCGCTGTCGAACACGTCGACGTTCGGCACGCAGGCGAGCTGGCCGAACGCGGTCGAGTAGCCGCCTCCCGCGACGAAGGCGCGGGCGCCCGCGGCGGTCGCGGCGGAGCCGCCGCGGTCGAAGGACAGCGGCGCGCTGCTCCACGTCCCGCTCGCGAGCTCGTAGAGCGCGGCCTGGTCGAGCTGCGCCGAGCCTGCGCCGCCCGCGACGATCACGTAGCCGCCTGCGGCGGCCGCGCACGGCGACCCCACGTCGATGGGGAGCGCGTCCGGGCACTGCGCGCTCGCGGTCGCCACGCAGGCGAGTGAGATGGCGAGGAGCGCGGGGCCGGGGGTGCGGAGCATGGCGAGGTCGCGAGCGCGGGGCGAGCCCGCCCGCGGAGCTGCCCCTAGCCTACCCCGCCCGCCGCGGTCACAGGCGTGACGTGGCCTCAGCCGAGCAGCCCCTCGATCACGTTGGCCTCGCTGACGCCGGCGAGCTCACGGTCGAGCCCGCCGTGGCGGAACGTCAGCTCGCGGGGGTCGAGGCCGAACAGGCGCAACAGCGTGGCGTGCAGGGCGCGCTGGTGGTGCACGTCGACGACGACCTCCGCGTCGAGCTCGTCCGGTCGGCGCGACGCCGGCCGGCCCGACGAGGTCACGGACAGAAGTCGACCGAGAGCCCGTTGCTGAAGTTGAAGGCTGCCGGGCCGCCCGCGGGGTCGCGGAACCAGAACTGGAAGTTCCACGTGCTGCCCGGGAGGATCTGTCCGAGCCCGGACGACGCGGGGAGCGTCGTCAGGTCGAGCGGCTTCATGGCGACGCCCGCGGCGTTCGACGTCGCCAGCGGGCTCAGGCGGAACAGCCCGAGGCTGCCCGCGCCGACGCAGAGGTTCCCGTCGCCGAGCGGCGTGTCGACCTGGCTCGGCCCGTAGAAGAACAGCCCCACCTTGTTCGGCGGGCAGCCGGTGGCCATCAAGACCATGTCGTTGGCGCCGACGCTTTGCGTGCCGCTCCAGTCCATGTAGGCGCGGTTGCCGGAGGAGTTGATCTCGGGCGTGCAGTACCCGTCGGGCGGCACGCAGGTGATGCCGGACGTGAGGAGGATCTGCCCCGCGTCCGCGCCCGCGGGCCCGTCGTGCCCGGGGATGCCGATCGCCAGGTCGCGCAGGCCGTCGCCGGTCACGTCGTCGATGCCCTGGATGCTCGCGCCGAAGCCCTCGCCGACCGCGGGAGCGTGGACGATGGCCAGGATGTTGAAGTCGGCGCCGGAGACCACGCGCACCAGCTCCTGGTCCGGGCTCTGGTAAGCGACGTCCCCGACGCCGTCTCCGTTGACGTCGCCCACGGCGACCGGGTCGACGTAGTGCACCAGCCCCGCCTCGATGTCGTCGTTCACGGAGAAGGTGTAGAAGCCGTAGTCGTTGACGAGGACGTGCGTCGCGCCGTCGTAGACGCTCACCTGGTAGCCCTCCGTCAGGTCCCAGCCGTGGCCCAGCCAGACGGAGGTCCCCGTGGCGTAGTCGGGGATGCCGTCGCCCGTGACGTCGCCCGGCGTGCAGATCCCGTTGCCCACGTGGTTGTAGAAGCCGTGGCCGTCGTCCGAGCCTGTGCGCGAGACGAGCTGCGAGCCGTCCAGGCCCGAGAAGATCGCGAAGTTGCTGCGCGTCGTGTCCGCGTCGAGGTTCGGCCCCGCGGCGAAGAGGTCGTCGTGGCCGTCACCGTTCACGTCGCCGAGGTAGCTCACGAACTGGCCGAACTCCAGGCCGGCCGAGAACGAGAGCGTGGACTCGAGCGTGTGCAGCGGCGTCCACGTCGCGCCCGACAGGGCGTAGATCACCCCCGCGTCGACGAAGCCCGAGCCCGGCGAGTCGTAGCCGGGCGCGCCGACGATCACGTCGCCCGTCCCGTCGCCGTCGACGTCGCCCGCGCGCGCGGCCGCAGCGCCGAACCGATCGCCGGGGTTGAAGCCGCGCATCAACCGGAGCAAGCCGCCGTCGGCGCCCGCGAAGACGTAGACCGCGCCCCGGGACGAGCTCCGCTCGGGCGCGCCGACGAGGTAGTCCTCGATCGAGTCCCCGTCGAGCTGGCCGCCGCGCGCGACGACCTCGCCGAAGCGGTCCCCGGGATGTTCGCCGTAGTGGGTTCGGAGGATCGTGCCGTCCGCGCCCGAGAGGACGAGGACTCGGCCGGCGTCGACGCCCTGAGTGTCGTCGTCGGGGAAGCCGGCGATCAGGTCGTTGATCGAGTCCCCGTTGACGTCGGGGAGGACCGCGAAGCGTTCACCGAGCCGAGCGCCGGCGGCGTCGCCCTCCAGGGTCGTCTGCGCGGTGGTGAGGGAAGCGAGCGAAGCGATGCCAATCAGTGCGAGCGTGTTTCTCATGGGTGTCCTTGCGAGAGGGAGTTGAGGAACAGCCCGATCATACGGTTCGCGCGGAGTCTCGCAGGGGCCGAGCGGACTTCTGGGAGTCGCAGGACATCGAGGTCCCCATGGGGCGAGGGCGCGCCGCTCGCACGAGCGGCGGGCCGCGACGGGGCGCTGCGCGGCGCCAGGAGGACCTGCGCGGTCCGCGCGGTCTTCCGGGGTCCCTCCCGAGCCTCGCCGGCGCGCGCCCTCAGCTCAGCAGGCGCTCGATGACGTTCGCCTCGATCACGCCGGTCAGCTTGCGGTCGAGCCCGCCGTAGCGGAACGTCAGCTCGCGGTGGTCGAGGCCGAACAGGTGCAACAGCGTGGCGTGCAGGTCGCGCAGGTGGTGCACGTCGACGACGGCCTCCGCGCCGAGCTCGTCGGTCTCGCCCACCGAGCCGGGGCGCACGCCCGCGCCCGCCAGCCAGACGGTGTTGGCCTTGGGGTTGTGGTCGCGGCCGGCGGCGGCGGCGATCTGGCCGTCGCCCGCGCCCTGGCTCACGGGTTGGCGGCCGAACTCGCCGCCCCACAGCACGACCGTCTCGTCGAGCAGGCCGCGGCGCTCGAGGTCGGTGAGCAGGCCGGCGATCGGGCGGTCGACCTCGGGGCAGTGGATGGCGAGGTTCTCCTCGACGCCGTGGTGCGCGTCCCACGTCTGCTGCTGGTGGCCGCCGCCGTGGTAGATCTGCACGCAGCGCACGCCGCGCTCGACGAGGCGCCGCGCGATCAGGCACTGGCGTGCGAACACGCGCGGCGCGAGCGCGAGCGTGTGGTCGGGGCGCGGGTCGTCGAAGCCGTAGAGCGCGAGCGTCTCGGGGTCCTCCTCGGACAGGTCGAGCGCCTCGGGCGCGGTCTCCTGCATGCGGTAGGCGAGGTCGTACGTCGCGTCGCGCGCGCTGAGCTCGTCGTGGCCGTGACGCGACTCCGCGTGGCTCGCGTTGAGCGCGTGCAGGAGGTCGATCTGCGCGCGCTCCATCTCGCGCGTGCAGCCCGCGCGGAAGCTCGCCTGGCTCGCCTCCAGGTTCAGCACCGGGTCGCCTTGCGCGCGGAAGAGCGTGCCCTGGTAGCTCGCCGGCATGTAGCCGCTGGTCCAGTTGGCCGGGCCCGAGATCGGACCGCCGCGCGGGTCGTGCATGACGACGAAGCTCGGCAGCGCGTCGTTGCGGCCGCCGAGGCCGTACGACAGCCACGCGCCGAGCGCAGGGTGTCCCTGGAAGACCTGCCCGCTGTTGAACTGCAGCAGCGCGGAGCCGTGCGCGAACGAGTCGGTCTGCAGGCTCTTCAGCACCGCCAGCTTGTCCATGTGGCGGGGGATGTGCTGGAAGGCGTCGGAGCACCACTGCCCCGTCTCGCCGAACTGGCGGAAGCTGCGCTGCGAGCCGAGCAGCGGCATCGGCTCGACCTTGCCGCGCCGGCGCTCGAGCTCGACCGTCTTGCCGGAGTACTTCTGCAGCACCGGCTTGTAGTCGAACAGGTCCATCTGCGACGGCCCGCCGAACATGAAGAGCTGGATCAGGCTCTTGGCCTTCGCGGGGCCGCGCGTGAGCGGCAGCGCGGGCGCGGCGCACAGGCGCGCGCCCTCGACGAGCGACAGTCCGGCGATCGCGGCGGCTTGGCCCAGCAGGGCGCGACGGGTGAAGCGCGGCATCAGTCGACGTAGAGGAACTCGTTGGAGTTGAGGAGCGTGAGCGCGAGCGCGGCGAGCGCGAGCTCTTCGGGCGCGCCCGCGGGCTCGGCGGTGACGCGCACTTCGCCCAGGCGCAGGTCGGTGAGCTCGCAGCCCGCGTCCCACGTGCGCAGGCCGATGCGGCCGCGGCCGCGCAGGCGCACGTCGTGCGCGTCGAAGAGCGACACGCCGTCGAGCTCCGCGCGCACGCGCCCGCCGTCGAGCTCGACGCGCAGCACGCGCTCGGCGTCGCCCGCGAGGTCGACGGTCGTCTCGGTCACGAGGTCCGGCTCGGTCCCCTCGCCGCGGTGCTCGTACAGGCGCGCGACGCCCGCCTCGCGGTCGAGCATCACCTGCAGACCGGTGAACTCGTCGCCCGCCGGGCGCGCGCGCAGGAGCAGGCTCGCGAAGGGCGCGCCCGGCTCGAGGCGCAGGCGCGCGACGACGACGCCGTCCTGCAGCTCGAGCGCGCGGCGCAGCGCGGCCGGACCGCACGCGCGGTCGTACTGCAGCGTGTAGTTGTAGGGCAGGCCCCAGCGTCCGCGCAGGTACTCCCAGCCGCGCTCGGGACCGGCGAGCAGCGCCTCGCCCGGCAGCGGCGCGAGGAAGTCCGCCTCGAGGCGGTCGGGCACGCGCGCGCTCAGGCGCACGGCGGCCGGCTGCAGCGCGAAGCCGCGCGCCTGCGCGGCGAGGAAGTCGCGCATCAGCTCGAGCTCGCGCGGGCGCGGATCGCGCTGATACACGAGGCGCGCGAGGCGCACGAGTCGGCCGTCCTCGTCGTCGTCCGCCTCGCGCAGCACGCGTCGCGCGAGCTCGCGCGCGCACTCGCCGGCGAGCTCGCTGTTGAGCAGCGTCAGCGCCTGACTCGCCACGGTCGTGCGCGCGCGGCGGCCCTGCGGCAGCGTCGGATCGGCGAGGTCGAAGACCTCCTGCAGCGGGTCGAGCTGCCCGCGCTTGACGAAGGTGTACACGGCGCGGCGGTGGCGCTCGCGCGGCCCGTCGAGCTCCCAGCCCAGGCCCGGCTTCGAGCCGCCGGCCAGCACCTCGCGCGAGAGCAGCGGGAAGAAGCCGCGGCCGCCGCGTTCGGACCGCAGCGTGCCGGCCACCGCGAGGCACGCGTCGCGCAGCGACTCGGCGTCGAGGCGGCGCAGGTTCTGGCGCCACAGCAGCCGGTTCTGCGGATCGCGCTGCACGGCCGCCGCGTCGTCGACCGCGCTCGACATGCGGTAGGTGTACGAGTCGAGGATCAGGCGGTGCAGCGCCTTCAGGCTCCAGCCGCTGGCGACGAAGCGCGCCGCGAGCCAGTCGAGCAGCTCGGGGTGCGAAGGCCGCCCGCCGGTCTCGCCGAAGTCGTTGGGCGTGTCGACGAGGCCGACGCCGAAGTGGCCCTGCCAGACGCGGTTCGCCATCACGCGCGCGGTGAGCGGGTTCGCCGGGTCGGCGATCCAGGCCGCGAGCACGCTGCGTCGGCCGCTCGAGTCGGCGCGCGGCGCGATGTCGCCCGGCAGCGCGGCGGCGTCGCTCGCGCACAGCACCGGCGGGAAGGCCGGCTGCACCTCGCCGAGCGGCGCGTCGGCGCGACCGCGGCGCAGCACGTGCGTCGGCGGCGGCTCGGGGCCGGCCTCGCCGACGGCGAGCGCCCAGTCGAGGTCGCCCTCGAACGAGTCCTCGAGCTCCGCGGCGGTCGTCTCGAGCAGGTAGAGCTGCAGGCGCTCGTCGGCGTTGACGGCGTCGCTCAGGCTGACGCGCTCCTCGCGCGACAGCGGGCGGAAGGCCGCCTCGGCGGTCCCGGCGCTCTGGCCCTCCTCGCGCAGGTAGCGCGCGCGCAGGTCGGCCACGTACGCGTCCACGCGCTCGCGCGCCGCCGCCTTGTGACGGCCGCGCAGCTCCTCGCGCCGCGCGAGCTTCGCCGGCGTCGCGTCGAGCGGACGCAGCAGCGTCGAGTCGAGCGCGAACTTCGGCCGGCGGTACGGCGTCACGCCGCGCAGGAAGGCTTGCAGCGCGTAGTAGTCCTGCTGGCGCAGCGGATCCGTGCGGTGGTCGTGGCAGCGCGCGCACCCGATCGTCAGGCCGAGCATGCCCTCGCCGATGGTGCGCAGCACGTCGTCCTGCTGGTCGAGGTCGGCCTGCTCGCGGTCGTCGGGCTCGCTGTCCCACGCACCGACGCGGTACAGGCCGGTGGCGACCAGCGCGTCGGCCGAGCCCGGCTCGAGCTCGTCGCCGGCGAGCTGCAGCTCGAGGAAGCGGTCGTAGGGCAGGTCGGCGTTGAACGCGTCGATGACCCAGTCGCGGTAGCGCCAGGCCATCGGCTTCTCGTCGTCGCGCTCGTACCCGTTGGTCTGCGCGAAGCGCACCACGTCGAGCCACGCGCGGCCCTGGCGCTCGCCGTACTCGGGGCGCTCGAGCAGCGCGTCGACCAGGCGCTCGTAGCGGTCGGGGCGCGGGTCCTCGAGGAAGCGCCGCACCTCGTCGGGCGTCGGCGGCAGACCGAGCAGGTCGTGGTACAGCCGGCGCACGAGCGTGCGCGCGTCGGCGGGCGGCGCGGGGCGCAGGCCCGCGGCCTCGAGGCGCGCGAAGACGAAGCGGTCGAGGTCGTTGCGCACGGCGCCGGCGAGCTGCGGCGCGGCGAGCGCCGGCGGCGCGGGGTCGGCGACGGGGCGGAAGGACCACCACTCGCGCCCGGCCGCGAGGTCGATGTCGCGCGTGTCGCGCAGCACGGCCTCGCCGCCCGGCCACGGCGCGCCCAGCGTGATCCAGCGCTCGAGCAGCTCGATCTCGGCCGGCGCGAGCGCCTCGTCGGGCGGCATGCGGTAGTCGCGGTCCTCCTCGCGCACGAGCTCGACGAGCAGGCTCTTCCCCGGCTCGCCGGGCACGAGCGCGGGACCGCTCGAGCCGCCCTTCACGAGCGCCTCGTGGCTGCTCATCATCAGGCCGCCGCGCAGGCGCTCGGCGTGCGGGCCGTGGCAGGCGAAGCACTTGGCCTCGAGCAGCGGCTTGACCTCGCGCTCGAACAGCGCCGCGCCGTCGTCCTGGGGCGGAACCACGGCGGTCGGGAACGGAGTCGGGGCGAGGGTCGCGGCGGTGAGCCAGCAAGACCCTGCCAGCACGAGCCATCTCTGCTGCATCGGGGGACGGAGGGCGGTGGACCTCCGGGGGGGAGCCACACCGTACCAGGGTCCTCGCGCTGCGTGTTGCGCCTGCTACCGTGCGGAGCGCATGAACGCGCCCTGGCAGCCCGACATCGCGATCGACGCGGCGCTGGCCGCGGAGCTCGTCGAGGCCGCCTGGCCGGCGCTCGCACCCGTGCGCCTCGCCCCCATGGGGGTCGGTTGGGACAACCTGGCGCTGCTCGTGAACGAAACGTACGTGTTTCGTTTCCCCCGGCGCGCCGTGGCGATCGCGTGCCTGCGCGCCGAGCTGACGGTGCTGCCGCGGCTCCCGGACGACCTGGGGCTCGCGGTGCCGCGGCCGCGCTTCGTCGCCGAGCCGAGCGCGCGCTACCCGGCGCCCTTCGCCGGCTACGCCCGCCTCGCCGGGCGCTGCGCCTGCTCGCGCGCCCTGGACGAGGCCGCCCGGGCGCGGGCGGCGCGGCCGCTGGGGGCCTTCCTGCGGCGGTTGCACGCGACGGAGCTCGACCCGCGCGACGCCGCGGAGGTGCCGGGCGACCGCATCGGGCGCGCCGACCTGGCCCTGCGGCGCGGGCAGCTCGAGCGCTACCTCGACGCCCTGGTGGCGGCCGGCGAGCCCCTGGACCGGCCGCGCCTCGCCGCGCGGGCCGACGCGCTGGCCGCCGCCGAGCCCTGGGCCGGCCCGCCGCGGCTCGTCCACGGCGATCTCTACCCGCGGCACGTGCTCGTCGACGAGCGCGGCGAGCCCGGCGGGGTGCTCGACTGGGGCGACGTGCACCGGGGCGACCCGGCGCTCGACCTGTCGATCGCCTTCACGCTGCTGCCGGCGGGCGCGCGCGCGGCGTTCTGGGAGGCCTACGGCGACCCGGACCCCGCCACGCGCCGGCGCGCGGCCTTCCGCGCCCTCTATTATGGGGCGCTGCTGCTCGCCTACGGCCGCGACGTCGGCGACCGCGACCTCGCGGAGGTCGGGCGGCGCGTGCTCGCCGAGGCCGCGGCGGACGCGTGACCCCGCGCCGAGCGCGGGCGTCCCAGAGCTGAACCCCGACCGCGGGCGGCCGCGCGGGGGCGCCGCGCGGGGCTTGGGCGCGCGCCGAGATCGCGACGATGAGCGCCGCATGGTCCCCCCCGACCCCCTCCCGGCCCTGCCGACCGCCCCTCCGACCCGCGCCGCCGAGGCGCTCTGGCTCGTCGCCCGCAACGCCGACGGCGGCCTCACCGGTCTCCTGAGCGCCCTGGAGGAGAGCGGGTACGAGGTCACCTCGACCCCGCCCGAGGCCGCCGCGACGGCGGCGTGGGAGGGCCACGTGCCGGGCCTGGTGCTGATCGACCTGCGCGGCGACGCCGCGGCCGGCCTGGCCTTCCTGGCCGAGCTGCGCGGCGACGCGCTGTGGGCGCAGGTGCCCGCGCTGATGCTGCACGACGGCGACGACCCCGACGTCATCGCGCGCGCGCTGGCCGCCGGAGCGGACGAGTTCCTCGAGGCGCCCTTCGTGCCCGCGCTGCTCGAGCACCGCCTGAACCAAGCCCTGCGCCGCACGGTGCAGGTGCTGCGCGAGCTGGACGAGCTCGAGGCCGCCGGCGACCGCTGCCGCGGAGGTCTCTGCGGGGGCGAGCGCTTCGCGCTGGAGCTGCGCCGCGGCATCGAGCGCTCCGCCACGCGTGACGAGAGCGTGGCGGTGCTGGCCGTCGGCGCCGCCGACGAGGACGTCGGCCGCGTGCTGGCGCGCGCCGTGCTCGACTTCGAGGACGCCGGCGCGATCAGTCACCCGCGCGGCGCCATCTCGATCACGCGCGAGGAGGGCGTGCACCTCGTGTGCGTGCCGAGCCTCGCGCGCGTGCAGGACGCGGCCCGCCTGGGCTACGCGCTCCAGGCCGCGCTGCGCGAGCGCTGCGGGCACGACGTGCCGATCGGCGTGGCGAACTTCCCGGTCGACGGCAACGAGGCCGCCGCCCTGTGCCGCGCCGCGACGGCGTCGCTGTCCACCGCGCGCGAGGTCGGCTCGAGCGCGCTGCGCTTCCACAGCGAGGGCACCGACCGCTGGGTGTTCGAGCGCCTGACGCTCGAGCGCAGCCTGCGCCACGCGCTCGAGCGCGACGAGCTCGTGCTGTACTACCAGCCCAAGGTCGAGGCCGCGACGCGCCGGCTGACCGGCTTCGAGGCGCTGGTGCGCTGGAAGCACCCCGAGCTGGGCATGGTCTCGCCCGCGCAGTTCATCCCGCTGGCCGAGGAGACCGGGCTGATCGTTCCGATCGGCGAGTGGGTGCTCGAGACGGCCTGCAAGCAGAACAAGGCCTGGCAGGACGCCGGCTTCGCGCCCGTCCGCATGGCCGTGAACCTCTCGCCGCTGCAGTTCCGCGAGCCGGGCCTCGCCGACAAGGTCCACGAGGTCCTCGAGCGCGTCGGCCTCGCGCCGCAGCACCTCGAGCTCGAGGTCACCGAGTCGATGCTCATGCACGACATCCGCGAGACGATCGACACGCTCGGTCGGATCAAGCAGGCGGGGGTCTACCTCTCGATCGACGACTTCGGCACCGGCTACTCGTCGCTCAGCTACCTCAAGGGCTTCCCGATCGACGCGCTGAAGATCGACCAGTCGTTCATCCGCGACGTGACGAGCAACACGGACGACGCGGCGATCGCGACCTCGATCATCCTGATGGGGCGCAGCCTGAACCTGAAGGTGATCGCCGAGGGCGTCGAGACCGAGAAGCAGCTCGCGTTCCTGCAGGTCCTGCAGTGCAACGAGATCCAGGGCTACCTGATCAGCCCGCCCGTCCCGGCCGAGCAGGCCCAGGGCTTCCTGGCGCAGGGCTGAGGCGAGGCGCTCAGGCCGCGAGCTCCGTGGGCTCGGAGGGCTCGGGGCTGAGGGCCTCGACCGTGAGCTCGAAGCTGCTGCCCCGACCGGGCTCGCTGCGCGCGACGAGGTCGCCGCCGAGCACGGCAGCGAGGCGCTTCGCGAGCGCCAGGCCGAAGCCGTAGCCCGTCGCGTCGCCGGCGCGCGCGGTCGGCTCGAAGATCGAACCGAGGCGCTCGCGCGGGATGCCCTGACCGGTGTCGCTGACCTCGAAGCGCAGGTGCGGCCGCTTCCAGTTCGACGTGCTCGCGAGCGAGGCACGCACGGTCACGCTGCCTGCGTCGGTGTAGTGCACCGCGTTCTCGATCAGCGTCTCGAGCAGGCGGCGCAGGTGGCGCTCGTCGGTGTGGATGCGCTCCGGCAGCTCGCCGACGACCTCGCAGTCGAGCTGCAAGCCCTTGGCCTCGGCGGCGGGGCGCACGGCGTCCAGCACGTCCTCGAGCAGCGGTAGCGGCTTGCAGGCGTCGACGTCGAGCTCGCTCTCGCCGCGCTCGAGCGTGGTGACGTCGAGGATCTCGTTGATCGTGCGCAGCAGGTGGCGGCCGACGTCGAGCACTTGCTCCAGCTGCGAGCGCGACGCGTCGTCCGCGTCCGGCGTGGCGAGCAGCTCGACGCTGCCGAGCACCTCCGCGAGGCGCTGGTGCACCTCGTCGGTCAGGCGCACGAGGAACTCGGTCTTGAGGTCGGCGGCCATGTCGGCCGCGGCCTTGGCGGTCACGAGCGTCTGGTTGACCGTCTCGAGCGAGGCGGCGTAGGCGCGCGCTTCGGCCTCGGCGCGGCGCACGTCCTCGAGCAGCGCGCGCTCGTGGGCCTTGGTGTTCCACTTCTCGGTCAACGCGGCGGCGAGCTGCTGGATCTCGATCGCGTCGAAGGGCTTCTTGAGGATCAGCAGCCGGTCCGACTGACCGAGCTGCGAGATGGTCTCGTCCCAGGTGTAGTCGCTGTACGCGGTGCACACGACGACCTGCAGCTCGGGATCGCGCTCCCACAGCTTGGCGATCGTCTGCACGCCGTCCCAACCGGGCGGCATGCGCATGTCGACGAACGCCATGGCGAACGGCTCGCCGACGTCGCACGCGGCGCAGAGCCGCTGGTAGCCCTCCTCGCCCTGCAGCGCGGAGGTCAGCTCGAACGGCGCGCTCGACTCCTGCGCAGCGGCCGCCGGCGCGGGCGCGCCGCCGCCGCCGAGGAACGCCGCGCGCGCGTCGGCCAGGGCCGTCGAAGGCGCGGCCTTGGGCTGGAGGATCTTCCGAAAGTCCTCGTGGATCGACTCGTTGTCATCGATCACCAGGACGCGGCGGTTGATTGCGGAGCTCATGCGGTGGGGACAGTCGTCTTGCGCGACTGCAGCGGGAGCTCGAGTCGGAACGTGGCTCCTGAGCCAGGTCCGTCGCTGCGAGCGGATAGCGAGCCGCCCATCTCCTTGGCGGAGTTGGCGGAGGTGTGCAGACCGAAGCCGTTGCCGGTGGACTTGGTCGTGAAGCCGTGGTCGAACACGCGCGTCAGGTGGTCGGCGCGGATGCCGCAGCCCGTGTCGGTGACCTCGAGGGCGACGTGGTCCTCGTCGAGGCGCTCGAGGCGCACGGTCAGGCGGCGCGAGGCGGGGTCCGAGTGGGCCATCGCCTGGCGCGAGTTCTGGATCAGGTTCACCAGGATCTCGAGCACGCGGTGGCGGTCCACGGCGACCTTGGGCAGCGGTTCGAGCTGGAGGTCGACGTCGAGGTTGCCCTCGAAGGCCTGCACCTTCTTGGACAGCTCGAGCGCCTGATCGACGAGCTCGGAGAGGTCGACCTGCTCGACGACGAGCGTGCGCCGCACGTAGTCCTGCTGCGAGGTGACCATGCTGCGGATGCGCTCGATGCCCTGCGACATCGAGGCGACCTCCTCGGCGATCGCGGCTTGCGACTGCGCGAACTGCTTCGTGAGCGCGTCGAGGAAGGGGGCGAGGTGCGCGCCGCGCGGGTCCTCGGTGAGGAAGCGCCCGAGGTCCGCGGCGTGCTCGGCGATGATGCCGTTGAGCGCCTCGAGGTCGCGCACGGCCATCGCCTCGGTCTCCTTGGCGACGATGCCGGAGGAGACGTTGACGCTGTTCAGCACGTTGCCGACGTTGTGCAGGATGCCGCTGGCGATCTCGGATTGGCCGGCCTGGCGCGCCGTGTCGACGAGCGCCGCGCGCGATCGCGCGAGCTGCTCCATCATGTGGTCGAACTCGCGCGACAGGACGCCGATCTCGTCGGCGCGGTCGAGCTCGAACTTCACGTCGCTCATGTCGTCCTGGCCGATGCGCACGGCGTTGTGCGTCAGCGAGCTGATCGGGCGCAGGACGGTCTTCTGCAGCACCGTGAGCAGCGCGAGCAGCAGCAGGCCGGCCGAGCCGATCATCGAGAGGAACGCGTAGCGCGTCGCGTCGCGGCCGAAGCTCGAGATGTCCCGGTCGACCGTGGCGCTGAAGATGAGCGGGGCCTCGGAGGCCTCCGCGGAGACGACGTGCAGCACTTGCAGCGACTGGTCGTCCTCGGGGCGCAGCAGCGGCTCGCCGTCGTTCTCCTCGACGAAGGTCGCCACCTCGGCGTCGTCGGTCGCCGGGTCGTGGAACCAGGCGCGGAACGCGCTCGTCTCGGTGCGCTCCTTGATCTCGTCGGCGAAGCGGCCGGCCAGGAAGCGGCCGAGCACGACCTTGCCGAGCACGCGGCGGCCGTCCGCGCCGCCGTAGACCGGCTGCGAGGCGACCATCAGCGGCCCGATCTGCGTGGCGACGTAGCCGCGGATGGGGCGCAGCAGGCCGCGCGCGCGGTCCTCGGCGCGCCAGCCCGTGAGCAGCTCCTGCGAGAGGTTGCCCAGGCCCGGCGCGGGCACGGGCTCGAGCTCCATCCCGTTCGCCTCGCCGTGCGTGTACGGATCGCGCGCGATGCGCCAGCGCACGTCGCCCTTCGGGCCGCACAGCGCCATCAGGTCGAAGTCCTGCGCGTCGAGCAGGTTGGTGCCCATGCGCTCGTCCTCGAACGTCTCGAGCGCGCCGGACAGGAAGCTCGCCGTCTCCTCGTTCTTCGCCCAGTCCTCGCTGCGCGCGGCCAACAGCTCGAGCTGCCAGTCGAGCGCCTTCTTGACGCGCACGGTCGTCGTCTGCGCGCGGGCCTCCTCGAGCTCGACGAAGCGCCCGAGCACGAAGACCTTCTGGACCCAGTAGTCCCCCGTCACGAACAGCCCGATCACGAGGGACAGGACCAGGACGACCTTGGTGCGCAGGGACATGGGAGGGGACGAGGTGGGGGGTCAGGCCGCGCTGCGCGGCTGGTGGTCTGCGCTCGCCGTGCCGTCGGCTGCGGCGCCCAGCTTGCCGCGCTCCTCCTCGGGCAGGCGCGCGACGAGGTGCTCGACGGTCGCGTTGATCTCGTCGCAGAGCTCGCCGAACTTGTCGCCCTTGCGGATGCGGCAAGGGCCCGTGTACTTGCCTTCGCGCAGCTCGCGCAGGTGGCGCTCCATGCGGAACACCGGGCCGGCCAGCCGGAAGGTGGTCAGCACGCCGATGATGAGCACGAGCGGCACGAACACGAACGACGTGATCAGGAACACCCGGCTCAGGCTGTCGCTCATCATCCCGCCGAGGCGCAGGCCGTCGTTGGGCAGGGCGGACGCGATCTCGCTCAGCTCGCGCATGAACAGGATCGACTGCATCATCAGCCCGAGGATGCTCAGCCCGACGAAGGTCAGGGAGAGCTGCAACTGGAGCCCGGGCTTGATGAGCTTCTTGCGGCGTTTGAATTGGGCCATGGCGTGGGTCTCCTGGGGCCTCGCGGGGGGCGCGGGACCGGACGGGGGGGAATCGACCACCCGCGGCGCCGCTCCTTAGCCGCGTGTCTCGGAAACGCTCGAATTCACCGACGGGGGCGGGTCTCGAGGTTGCCGAGCGCCTCGGCGGCGGCCTTGCGCACGCCCTCGTCCTCGTGGTCGAGCAGCGCGCGCAGCGGCGCGACGGCGAGGCCGGAGCGCAGCGAGCCGAGCGTGGCGCAGGCGAGCTGCACCAGCCAGGGTTCCTCGCGCACGAGCAGGCCGACGACGACCTCGGCGATCTGGTGGCGGTAGAGGCGGTGGCCGGCCAGCTCGCGCAGCGCCGCGCCGACCTGCCTGAGGTCGCTGCCGCGCAGGGTCGTGAAGGCCTGCTGCGCGCCGTCGCTCCACCAGCCGACCTCGGCCGCGTACCAGCGACGCCAGCGGTCGGCGTCGCCCTTGTCACGGCGCGCGGTGATGCGTTGCAGCGACCACGCCGCGTTGGCGCGCACGCTCGCGTCCTCGTCCTCGAGCAGGTCGATCAGCCGCCCGGTCGACTCGCGCAGCTCGAGCCGACCCGCCGCCAAGCTGGCCTCGCGGCGCATCGCCGGATCGGCGGACTCGAGCAGCCACGCGACGCGTTGCTCGACGATCGGGTCGGCGGGCTCCTGCAGGACCGAGAGCACGCGGCCGAGCTCGGCCAGCAGCACGAGGTCGAGGCCCTCGCTCTCCTCCAGGCGGTTCGTGAGGAACTCGGCGGCGTCCGACGAGGGCGCCTGCCCGGCGGCGCGCACCATCAGCAGCACGAGCTGCGGCGCGGCGTCGTCGACGAGCTCCTCGAGCCGGCGCGCGTCGCGCGGCACGCGCTGCAGCCGCTCGCGCAGCGCTTCCTGCACCTCGCGCAGCGCGACGGCGTGCGCCGGCTGCTCGCGATCGCGCGGCGAGGCGAGCGCCAGGGTGCGCGCGCAGGCGTCCTCGGTCTCGTCCTTCACGAGCACGTCGAGGGCGACCTTGAGCCGCGCGAGGTCGCGCGGGCCGGCCTGCGTCGAGCGGTCGACGTGGTCCGTCACCCAGGCGGGGATGCGCTCGAGCGAGCGGCGCAGGAGCTCGCGTTGCGCGGGCGAGAAGTCGACGCCGCCGTCGGGGTCCTCGCCCGAGAGCAGCTCGCGCAAGTCGGCGACCGCGCGCGGCCCCGAGGCGACCAGCGTGTCGAGCAGGCCTTCGGGGTCCAGGCCGCCGGCGTCCTCGATGTGCTGGCCGAGGGAGGCGAACGCGGGCGGTGACGCGTCCCCGGCGGGGCGCTGCGGCGCGCCCTGGGCCAGCGGCCACGCCGCCACCGCGGCCGCGGCGCAGACGCGCAGCAGCAGCGAGGCGGGACGGGGCTGGGCCGGGGACATGGCGGCGCTACTTGGTGCTGCGATCCGTAGTGGCGATCTTCACGCGCGAGCCCACCAGTGGCGCGGGTGAGACGTAGACTTCCCCATCGTCCCAAGCCATGCCGATCACGGTCTCGACGGCCGTCCAGTCGAAGTCGCCGTACACTCCCGAGTAGCCGCAGATCGTGCCGCTCGCGTCGTAGTAGCGGATCTTGAAGAGGCTATCGAGCGGCGCTTCGGAGCTCTTGATGGGCGACACGCCGTTGAGCTTGAGCGTCGTGATCGGGTCCTTGCGCAGGTCGACGATCTCCGCGTCCGGCAGCTCGACGATGCGCCAGGCGATCAGCTTGGGCAGCGAGGCGACCGTGATCTCGGTGTTCGACAGCGACGAGTCGAAGGTCAGGCGCGCGCCCGGCGCCACGGTCAGCGAGTTCGCCGCCAGGCCGCCGATGAAGTGCAGGTCGCTCGGGATCGTGACGTCGCTGCCCGGCGCGTAGACGTAGCCGTAGAAGTCGCCGGTCGGCGCGAACGTGAGCGGCGGGTCGGGCACGGAGTCGCCGTCGCGGTCGACCCACTCGGTGCCGTTCGCGAACAGCACGAAGCCGGTCGGGTCCTGATCGGTGCTCTCGAAGGTCGTGCCCGGCATCAGCTCGAGGCACTCCTGGACGAAGAGCGCGACCTGGCCGCCCGACGAGTCGATCTGCAGCGAGGCCCCCGACTCCATGCGCAGGTGGTCGATCACCATCACCATGGGGCCCTTGAGTTTCAGCTTGCCGTGCTCGCCGATCGTCCCCGAGCCGATGGTGTACTTGCCCGCGGGGATCGTGCCGCCCCCGGGGCCGAAGCGCCACGGCGTGACGATCTCGGTCTCCGGGGGCTCGACCCCGGGGAGCTGCGGCACCTCGAGCAGCGGCGTGGTGCTGCCGGTGATGGTCGCGTTGCCGTCCTGGGAGAGCACGCCGCTGGGGCCGGGGTGCGCGTCGCCGTAGATGGCCGTGCCGGTCCCGAGGATCTGGTCCACCAGCGCGAGGCCGACGCCGTTGCCCTGTGCGCCTTCGACGGTGATGTCGCCGCCGGCACACAGTCGCGCGCCGCCGCCCGTGACCAGGCCGAGGACCGCGTCGAGCTGCTCCTCGAGCAGGCCCTTCTGCGACATGTAGCCGTCGATCTGCGCGCCCTGGCCGACCACCACGTCGGTGCTGGCGAAGAAGCCCAGTGAGGCCAGCGGGTCGAGCTGGCGCTCCATGACGGCCGAGACAGCGAAGCGCCCCGTGCCGCACAGGCCCGTGCTGACGAGCGCGACCTCGTCGCCCTCGAGCTCGGTCGCCTCGACCCAGTACACGCCGTCGCCGTAGAGCGCCGGCACCTCGGGGCTGCCGATGTTGCCGCTCTTGCCCTGCGCCAGGCTGACGAAAGCCTCGGCCAGGCCGGCCTCGGCGATGTAGAGCGCGCGCTTGTTGTCCGTGGCCTGCACCTGCTTGCGCGAGGAGGACTGGTGCATCTGCAGCATCACCATGCCCATGCTGGCGATGACCATCACGAAGATGATCGACACCAGCAGCAGGTTGCCGCGGCGGTCGGCGCGCGCGGCGGCGCGCCGGTGGAAGCGGGAGTTCGCGTTCAAGGTGTACCTCAGTTCCTGCAGGTGATCCGGCGGCTCGTCGTCCGCACGTACTCGGTGCCGCGGCTGTCCGTGCGGCGCAGCGTCAGCCGCACCGTGATCTGCCGCTCGTCGGCGTTGAAGGCCAAGCCGGTCTCGTCGACGATGCCGTTGCCGTTGTCGTCGCCGGGATCCGGCAGCTCCCCCTCCAACATGTCGGAGACGTGCTTGGTCCAGACCACGCTCATCTCGTCCGCTGCGCCGGGGTCGCGCTTCCACACGATGCGCGAGTTGCCCAGGTCGAACTCGATGCGCTCGGGCGTCCCGACGATCGGCTCGCCGTCCTCCACGTCGGCCACCACCTCGTAGTCGATGGCGGAGACGAAGCCCGGCGCGGCCATGACCTCGTCGAGGCTCTCGAAGTCGGTGGACATCAGCGCGAGCGCGATGCGGTCCATCGTCGTGTCGGCCTGGTCCTGGAGGTTGCTGCCGAACACGCTCGACTCGTACGCGTCCCCCGTGGCGCGCTGCACCATGGCGATGTTGCCGAGCAGGATGGCGGTCACCGCGAGCGCGATGATCGCCTCCAGCATGCTGGCGCCGCGGCGCCTGGGGTGCGCGCGTCGGGGTCTCACTCGACCTTCCTGATGTCCGCGAGCATCGTGCAGAGCTTGAACTCGCAGTCGCCGCCCGCCCCGCGCCAGCGCAGGCGGACGATGACGGGGAGGATGATGTAGTCCTGCGCGTGGTCGGCGTCGTCGATGCGCAGGTCGCCGTTCAGGTCGCGCGGCAGGCCGAGGTCCTCGTCGACGACGTCCTCGCGCAGCGGCCGCTGCTTGACCGGCATCAGGATCTCGCCGACGAAGCCGTCCTCGTCGTCGGCGCGCGGCCTCAGGCCCGGGACCGCGAAGTGCGCGCCGGGCGCGGTGCCCTCGCCGTTCAGGTCGTCCGCGGGGTCGTCGTTGAACTTCCAGAAGACGTCGTAGAAGTCCGTCTTGTGCATGTCCTCGATGACGCCGCGCGCCGCCTCGACCGCGAGCTGCTGCTCGTTCTTGAGGCGGTTGTTGTGCATGGTCCCCGTGATCGTGCTCGTGAGCATCCCGCAGCAGACGGTCAGGATGACCATCGAGATGGCGAGCTCGATCAACGTGAGTCCCCGGCGGCCGGCGCGCGCGCGGGCCGCGCGGCGAGGGCGCGGGAGCGCGCCGAGGGGGCGCGCCAGGGAGTCGATCCGGGAGGCGTTCACGGGAGGCGAGGGGTCGGGGTAGCCCGTGCCCGGGACCGGGCTCGGGGAGTCCGGCGTCTCTTCGGGTTCCCGAGAACGGGACCTTGACCGCAATGCGGAATCCCTTTCGCGACGCGATTTTCCAGCACGCCCCAATCGGGGTGCGGGGCTAGCCCTCAAGTGGGCCAGGGGCCTCACGACGGCCCTGGCGGGCCCTGGCAGCCGGTCCGAGACGTCGATCGGCACCGCCGCGGCGGCCTCGGAAGCCCGTCTCGGACCGACGCCTAGAACGTCGCCGGGACGTCCCAGACGGGCTCGCCGGCGCGGCGCAGGAGCACCAGGCGCACGTCGCGGCCGACGTTCTTCTTGTCGGTCGCCATGGCCGCGTGCAGCTCGGCTCGCGGCAGGCGGAGGCCGCGCTCGGCCTCGAGCTCGGCGAGGTCGGCCGGCAGGCCCAGGGCCCCGGCCAGGGCCCGCGCCCGCGCGACCAGCCGGGGGTCCGCGAGCACGCCCAGCGCCGCGGCCGTCGTGAGCGCCTCGCCCAGCCCCGCGGCCACCGCCAGCCCGTGGGGCACCCGGCCGAAGCCGACCAGGCGCTCGACGGCGTGGGCCCAGGTGTGGCCGAGGTTGAGCTGCTTGCGCGCGCCCGCCTCGCGCGGGTCGGCGGCGACGACGCGCGCCTTCTGGGCGACCGCGCGCACGACCGCCGCCTCCAGCGCGGCCGCATCGCCGCGCGCGAGCGCCGCCGCGTCGCGCTCGAGCGCCGCGAGGTCCGCCTCGCCGGCGAGCAGCGCGCTCTTCAGCACCTCGCCGAGCCCCGAGCGCAGCTCCTCGGCCGGCAGGGTCGCCAGCGTCTCGACGTCGGCCAGCACGCCGCGCGGCTGGTGGAAGGTGCCCGCGAGGTTCTTGCCCGCGGCGAGGTTCACCGCGGTCTTGCCGCCCACCGAGGCGTCGACCTGCGCCAGCAGCGTGGTCGGCGCGTAGAAGCAGTCGACGCCGCGCATGTACAGCGCCGCCGCGAGACCGGCCAGGTCGCACGTCGCGCCGCCGCCCAGCGCCAGCACGGCGCCGCGGCGGTCGAGGCCCGCGGCGACCAGCGCGTCGAGCACGCGCTCGAGCTCGGCGAAGGTCTTGGCCGCCTCGCCGGCGCGCACGCGCACCACCGCAGCGTCGGCCAACGCGCCGAGCCGCGCGAGGTGCAGCGGCGCGACGCGCTCGTCGACGAGCACGGCGACCGCGCCGCGGTCCGCGACGAGCGCCGCGGCCTCGCTCAGCACGCCCGCGCCGACGCGCACCTCGTACGAGGGCTCGGTGTCGACGCGCAGCGTGCTGGGCATGGCCGCGAGCTCAGCCCTGCGGAGGCGTGCCGACGCCCTGCGTCGCCAGCCGCCGGCGGCGCTCCTGCTTGCGGCGCACGAGGTCGCGCTGCAGCTCCTCCGAGCGGCGCCGATCGCGACGCAGCAGCACCGGCAGGAGGATCAGGAGCAGCACGGTGAGGCCGCCCACGAACCACATCAGGTGCCGCGCGGTGTTGCTCTCCACCGGCACGAAGGCCTCGAGCTCGGTGAGCACGAAGTACGGCGCCTGGCGCGTCCCGCCGTCGCGCGGCTCGTAGTTGAAGTTCTTGAGGAAGAAGCCCTTCCCGCTGACGAGCTCGGCGGTCTGCAGGTCGGGGCGGTAGGCCGGCATGACGTACTGGATCACGCCCGCCTGGTTGGACCAGGTCCAGTTGCCGATCCAGCCCGTCGTCACGTGGTCGAGGCGCAGCGGGTTCTCGCCGGGGTCCTCGGTCCACGAGCCCATGTTCTTGCTGACGGGGATGCGGAACGGCTGGCCGCGGTCGGCGGCGCCGTTCTTGATCATCGTCACCATCTCCGCGTTGCCGAGCTCGGGCACCGCGTCCCAGTCGATCTCCTTCGAGGCCTCGTCGAGCGCGTAGCCCATGAGCAGCCACTGCGCGTTGAAGACCGCGCCATCGAGGCCCGACGCCTGCTGCGCGGTGTCGTCGGTGACCTTGTCGAGCCGCGCCGCGAGCACGTCGCGGTCGTAGGGCTCGCTCGGCGGGTACGAGCGCACCGCGCGCGAGCCGACGAACAGCGGGCCCTCGGCCCACTCGTCGAGCTGGCCCTTGCCGCGGTACAGCTTGAGGAACAGGCCGTCGACGCGCATGTAGCCGTCGAGCTCGGCCTCGTCGGGCAGCGACGTGACGACGAAGTGCGAGACGTCGCCGTGCTCGGACGTCAGCCAGCCGCGGTACTCGAGGGTGCCGTCGGCCTGCTCGACCGACTTGATGTCGCCCAGGAAGCCGCGCACGCGGAAGGGCTCGGCGCGGAACGCGCCCGGGTCGGCCAGCAGCGCGGCGTGCAGCTCGGGCGTCAGCTCCTGCAGCTCCATCGCCTGGAACTGCACGTCGCTCATGCCGCGCGTGTAGTCGACGTACGGCTGCAGCACCTCGGAGGGCAGGAGCACCCAGTCGTCGGGGCGCGAGTCCTGGATCTTCGGCGCGACCTGCGCGGCCGCCTCGAAGGGCGGCACGACGACCGTCTCGGTGAACTCGGGCTCGTGCTGCGCGATCAGACCGCGCGCGCGCTCGTCCTGATCGCGCTGGTGCTTGCCCTGCTGCGTCAGCGCGGTGACGAAGGCGATGAGCACGCCGACGAGCAGCACGCTCATGAAGATGAGCCGGTTGCGCTCGCTCTTGTGGAAGAGGGCTTGGTTCGCGGGGTCCCTGGGGGGCGTCGGAGGCTTCATTCTGCGGGGTGGCTAGCGAGGTACGGGGGCCTGCGCGCGTTCGCGCGCGGCGGCGACGAGTCCGCGGAAGAGCGCTGCGTGGGGAGAGCGGACGTCGGAGAGCTCGGGGTGCCACTGGCAGCCGACGGCGAAGGGGTGCCCCTCGCGCTCGATCGCCTCGACCAGCCCTTGCTCGTCCCGCGCGCACACGCGCCAGGGGAGCGGGGCGTCGGCGAGGGCCTGGTGATGCCTCGAGACCACGTCCAGGGCCTCTACACCGGTCAATCCGGCCAGTTTCGTGCCCGCGGCGATCCGCACCGGGTGGAGCGTGTCGCCGCGGTGCTCCTGCGCGCCGGGGCGGTCCTCGGGCAGGTGCTGCAGGAGGTGCGCGCCCTCGGCCAGCCCGAGCAACTGCATGCCGTAGCAGATGCCGAGCACGGGCAGGCCGAGCTCGAGCGCCGCCGCGGCGAGGCGGAAGTCCCAGTCCTGCTTGGCGGCCGGCGTCAGCGTCGCGCTGGGGTGCGTGGGGCCGCGGCCGAGGCGCGCCATGTCGAAGTCGTCGCCGCCGCCGAGCAGCAGCCCGTCGACGCGCTCGAGCACGGCGCGCAGCTCGGCGTCCCCGCCCACCGGCGCCAGCACGACGGGCAGGCCGCCCGCGTCCAGCACGGCGCGCGCGTAGCGCGTGCGCAGCTCGAGCTTCGGGTCGGGCCCGTCGGCCAGGCAGCCGTTGATCGCGATCAGCGGGGCTCGCATCCGCGCGATCTTAGCCCATCGGCTCGGCCGGCACGTCCGTCCTCGGAGATCGCGGCCGCGCGGGCTCCCGGATTCCCTCGCGGCCGCCCGGGAGGCCTCGCGCGCGGCGCTATGATCCGCGCCCCATGCAGCTCGCCCTGGAGATCGCGGCCCTCGTGGTGGGCTTCACCTTCCTCGCGAAGGGCTCGGACTGGCTGGTGAGCGGGTCCTCGACCATCGCGCAGGCGCTGGGCATCCGGCCGCTCGTCGTCGGCCTCACCGTGGTCGCGTGGGGCACCTCCGCGCCCGAGGTGGTCGTCTCGGGGCTCGCCGCCTACCAGGGCCAGACCGGCATCACGATCGGCAACGTGCTCGGCAGCAACGTCGCCAACATCGGCCTCGTGCTGGGGCTCTCGACGCTGGTGCTGCCCGACGTGCTGCGCGCGCGGCTGGGCTGGCGCGAGGCGTTCTGGCTGGTGGCCTCGGTGCTCGTCTTCTGGGGCGTCGCGCTCGACGGCGACGTGACGCGCGTGGACGCGCTGGTCCTGCTCGGCGCGCTGTCGATCTACAACGTGCAGCTCCTGTGGGAGGCGCGGCAGTCCTCGATCGGCGCGCCGCGCGCCGAGGTGCCGCGCGAGAGCTTCTTCGAGCGCCGCCCGGGCCTCGCCGTGCTGCTCGGCATCACCGCGATCAGCCTGGCCGCGAAGGCCGTGATGATCGGCGCGACCGGGCTCGCGGTGCGCGCCGGACTCTCCGAGCACGTGATCGGCCTGACCGTCGTCGCCGTCGGCACGTCGCTGCCCGAGCTCGCCGCCGGCGTGTCCGGCGCGCTCAAGGGCCACGCCGACATCTCGATCGGCAACGTGGTGGGCAGCAACGTCTTCAACGTGCTCGGCGTCGTCGGCGTGGTCGGCCTGATCCACCCCTTCGGCGGCGCGGCCGACCCCGCCGGCGAGCAGAGCATCCACATCGCGCTCGGGCAGGACTTCGCGGTGGTGATGGGCTTCAGCCTCGCCGTCGTGCTGCTGCCGATGATCCGCCGCGGCCGCATGCGCCGCGTGAAGGGCGGCCTGCTGTTCCTCGGCTGGCTCGCGTACACGGTCGTGTTGGTGGTCTCCGGCGGCGGGGCGTGAGCGCGGACGACCCGGGGCTCCTGCGGGCGGAGGTCCCGCGTGCGCTGGCCGGCCAGCGGCTCGATCGCGTGCTCGCGCGGCTGTTCGAGGGCTTCACGGGCGCGCAGCTCCAGCGCCTCGCGCGCGGCGGCAAGGTCAAGCTCGACGGCGCGAAGGTCTACCGCACGAACGTGCGCGTGCGCGGCGGCGAGCGCCTCAGCCTGCGCGTCGCGCCGCCGCCCTCGCCCTACGACCGCTCCGCGCCGCTCGCGTGGCTGGCCGAGGAGGCCGGCTACGCCGTGGTCGACAAACCGCCGGGCATGCTCGTGCACGCGACGGAGAAGCAGCACGGCGGCACGGTGGCCGACCTCGCGGTCGAGCGCTACGGCCGGCTGCCCAGCGTGGAGGGCGACGCGCGGCCGGGCATCGTGCACCGCCTCGACCGCGAGACGAGCGGCGTGATGGTGCTCGCGCGCACCCGCGACGCGATGCGCGAGCTGCGCGCGCAGTTCCGCGAGCGGCGCGTGACGAAGCGCTACCTCGCGCTGGTCCACGACGTGCCCGAGGACGACGAGTTCGCGGTCGACCTCGCGCTGGGCCCCGTGCCCGGCGACCTCGACCGCCAGCGGCCCGACCGCGACGGCAAGCCGGCCTTCACGCGCTTCGAGGTCGTGCGGCGGCTCGAGCGCCACGCGCTCGTCGTCTGCCACCCCGAGACCGGCCGCCGCCACCAACTGCGCGTGCACCTCGCCGCCGCGGGCCACAGCATCGTCGGCGACAAGCTCTACCGCCCGCCGCGCGGCAGCGAGCCGGTGCGCGGCGTCTGGCACCACATGCTGCACGCCGCCGCGCTCGAGTTCGACGAGCCCGGCGGCGCGCGCCGCGTGCGCTTCGAGGCGGAGCCGCCCGCGAGCTTCGCGGAGCTCCTCGACGCGCTCAGTCGACCGTGATCGGCCGCAGGATCCAGCGGTAGCGGTGCTCCTGGCCGCGGTAGACGCGCAGCGCCGCGGCGAGGCCGAGGATGCCCGCGAAGACCAGCAGCAGCACCATCAGCGGCAGCCCGATCACCGTCGCCGTGAGCAGGAACGCGAGCACCACGACGTTGACCTGGAAGTTGAGCGCCTCGACCGCCTCCTGGATCAGCTCCTCGTCACCCTCGCGGCGGGCCTTCGTGCGCCAGATGAGCAGCGGGATCAACGCCGCCACGCCGAAGCCGGGGACGACGTAGGAGAGCACCGGGAGGCCGTGGCAGGCGGCGCGCCAGAGCTTGCGCTCGTCCAGCGCGTGCGCCTTGGGCTCCTCACCGACGGGGTCGGTGTCGGGGTGCATCCACGGGCGGTCGGAGAAGTCGGCGGTGTCGGCGGCGGTCATGGCGCTGAGTGGGCTCTCGGGGGTCGCGACGGCCGGGAGCTCGGCCGCGCGTACCTGTTGGGAAGCGCCGCCGCGCCGTTTCAGCCCGCGACGCTCAACCGCGACGCGCGAGCGCCAGCCCGGCCAGCCGGTAGAGCAGCCGCGCGCCGACCATCGCGTCCCACGAGTCCACCTCGGGGTCGGCGCCCTCGCCCGGCGAGACCTCGCACAGGTCGAAGCCGACGACGCGCTTGTTCGAGTGCGCCAGCGCGTCGAGCCACAGCATGGCCTCCTCCCAGCGCAGCCCCCCGGGCACGGGCGTGCCGGTGTTCGGGCACAGGCCGGGCTCGAGGCCGTCGATGTCGAAGCTGATCCAGACCGCGTCGGGCAGCTCGGCGACGAGTTCGCGCGCGCGCGCCGCGAGGTCGGCGCCGCGGGCGCGCCAGGCGGCCCACTCGTGGTCGTAGACGGCGCGCACGCGGCTGGCCGGGTCCGCGAGCCGCGCGGCCTCGCGCTCGCCGACGTCGCGCAGGCCGACCGACAGCACGCGCGCCACCGCCGGCAGGTGCTCGAGCACGTTGTGGAAGATCGACGCGTGCGACCAGCGGAAGCCCTCGTACGCGTCGCGCAGGTCGGCGTGCGCGTCGAAGTGCAGCACGCCGAGGCCGGGCTTGCGCAGCGCGGCGGCCTGGATCGCGCCGAAGGGCGAGGCGTGGTCGCCGCCGACGATGCCGGGCAGCCGGCCCTCGTCGAGCACGTCGCCGGTCCACTCGAGCACGCGCTGGTTGACGCGTTCGCCGAGCTCGTCGACGCGCGCGAGCCCGCGCGCCAGCTGCGCGTCGCCGCCCAGCTCGCCGCCGCGGTCGATGATCGCCTGCGCGAGCGGCGAGGCTTCGGCGTTCCAGCGCGCGATCTCGTCGTCGATCTCGAGGCTCAGACCGGCGCGCCACGGCCGGCCGTCGGCGCCGGGCCACGTCGTCTGCCACGGATCGTAGAGGTCGACCTGGTGACTCGCCGCGAGGATCGCCGCGGGGCCGAGCGCGGTGCCCTTGCGGTACGACGTCGTCGCGTCGAAGGGCACGCCAAGCAGGCGCACGCCCGCGGCGACGGGGTCGTGGGGGAGGCCGAAGAGGCCGCTGCCGGGCTGCGCCGCGGCGTCGGGATCGAAGCGGTCGGTCATCGCGAGGTCGGCCGGGTCGGCCTGGAACGTTGGCGATCGGTCGTGAATACCGGCGTCGCGCGACGTAGGGCGGAGCACGACGGCGGCTAGGATGCGCCGAGACTCGCGCGAGGACAATCCAGGACCGCCGCGCCACGAGGAGAAGCAGATGAAGACGATCGACATGGAAGACGTGAACCCGTCCGACGAGGACGGCGGCGGCCGCGCGCGCCGACCGCGCCCGACCTTCGGCGGCGGCGGCGGCAAGCGCAAGGACTCCACGCTCAAGGCCCTGGTCGGGCTCGTGCTCATCGGGCTCGTGCTGGTCTTCGGCGCGGGCGCGGGGCTGTCGGGCAACCTCGGCTTCGTCGACGTCGACGACAGCGAGGTGGCGGTGAAGCTCAACTACGTGACGGGCGAGCGCGAGGTCATCAACACGCCCGGCATCAAGCTGTACATCCCGTTCCTGCAGGCGATCTTCAAGCTCGACAAGACGCCGCAGAAGTACCTCATGGAGGGCAGAGAGCTGCGCGGCGACAACCACGCGCCCTTCCTGACCGTGCGCGCGAGCGACGGCTCGAACTTCTGGTTCGAGTCGCTCGAGATCCAGTACGTGGTCCTGCCGAGCGCCGCGGCGGAGATCATCGACGACTCGGGCCTCGGCGACGGCTTCAAGCGCGACTGGATCCGCGCCTACGCGCGCTCGGTGTTGCGCGACGAGTTCGGGCGCTTCTCCGCGGTCGAGGTGGCCGACCCTTCGAGCTACCAGGCGGCGCGGGAGCGCAGCCAGCAGCGCATCAACCAGTACCTCCAGCCGCACGGTCTGCAGGTGATCCAGATCATCACGCCCAAGCCGCGCTTCGACCCGCAGTACGAGAAGGCCATCGAGGACCGCAAGGTCGCCGACCAGGACGTCGAGCGCCTGCGGGAGCTCGAGAAGCAGCTCATCCAGGAGCGTGCGCAGCACCTGGCGCAGGTCGAGAAGGAGAAGGAGATCGAGAGGCAAGAGCTCCAGGGCGAGCTCGTGAAGGAGCGCAAGGAGGCCGAGAAGGAGGCGATCTTCGTCAAGAAGGGCGCCGACCGCTACAAGGTCCAGCGCGAGGCCGAGGGCCAAGCCGAGCGCGACCGCCACGTCGCCGAGGCCGAGGGCCTCACGGCCAAGTACACCAAGGAGGCCGAGGGCATCCGCGCGCGCGCCGAGGCGCTCGAGAAGAAGGGCTCGGTCGTCGTGCGCGAGGCGCTCATCGCGAAGCTCGCGTCGATCCGCTTCACGCTCGTGCCCTACAACCGCGATCCATCACCCAAGCGACTCGAGCACTTGAACGCCGCGAACGACGAACAACGCGACTCGGCCGCGGCGCTGCAAGGAGGCAACCGATGAGACCGCTCAAGCTCCTCGCCGGCCTCGTCGGCCTGCTCCTGCTCGGTATGGTCGTGATGGCGTCGCTGTTCGAACGCATCGAGCCCGGACAGATCGGCGTGCGCCAGTCGATGTGGGGTTCCTCGGGCGTGCTCGCCGAGGACTTCGAGCCGGGCTTCCACTGGGGCATCACCGGCATCCACAAGTGGCACCTGCTCGATCGCCGGACGCACTTCCTGACCTTCTCGGAGTCCAGCGGGCAGAGCGGCTACTCGCGCCAGCACGCGAACTCGCAGGAAGAGCCGCCGCTCGAGATCCGCACGAGCGACAACAACCCGGTCAGCGTCGACGTCACGGTGACCTACCGCATCGTGCCCGGCTCCGGTCACCTGATCGTCGCCGACGGCTACAAGATGAACTACAAGGAGCGCGTCGCCTCGACCGTGCGCGGCGTGCTGCGCGAGGAGCTGGCCAAGCTCGTGCCCGAGGACTTCGTCGACACCGACATCCGCCTCGAGCTCGCCGGGCAGGCCTTCCCGATCCTCGAGCGCGAGCTGGCCGTCTTCCACGTCAAGCCCGAGACGCTGCTCATCCGCGCCGTGCGCTTCCTCGACTCCTACGAGCAGAAGCTCCAGGCGAAGCAGCTCACGCAACAGCTCGCGGAGCTCGCGAAGTCCAAGCGCAACGTCGAGGACGCGCTCAAGATCACCGGCACCATCGAGAAGGAGACCGAAGCGATGGAGAAGGAGGCGCGCGCCGAGTGGAACAAGCGCCTCCAGGAGGCGCAGTCCGAGAACGAGGTCGTCGTGGCCGGCACCTTGGCCGAGGCGCGCATCTACGACAACCAGGTCCGTCCGCGGGCCGACGCGTTCTACGAGACCCAGGTCGCCGAGGGCAAGCTGGCCATCGCACAAGCCGAGGCCCTGCGCGACGAGCTGCGCAACGAGGCGCTCGATTCGCTCGGCGGCCGCATCCTGCAGGCGCGCGACGCGGCCGAGAACCTGCGCTTCGACAGCGTCACCCTCAACTCGAACGACCCCTCGATCCCCAGCGTGATCGACGTCGACGAGCTGGTGAAGCTCCTGATCGGTCAGGGCGGCGACTGAGCGCTCCGCGCGCCGAGCGCGTGCGAGGGCACGCCGCGACCGCGCGGCGTGCCCTCGCGCTTTCGCGCGCCTCCGCCGCGCTCCGGGCGTTTCTCGGCGGCGGCATCTCCTTGTTCCGCGCGGGGTTCGAGCCGTTCGCGCGACGTCGTGTCGGCCGCGGGGCTCGCGCGCCGTGCCGCCGCGCGCTATGCGTGGAGACGGCGAAGAGCCGCAAGGAGGGAGTGCTTGGAGGATCTCTTCATGGAGTGGTCGCTGGGTGAGGCCCACGTGGACGCGGGCGAGGCGGCGCACGAGGCGCCGCGCGAACCCGCGCGCGCGCGCTGGAGCCGCGACGTCGTGCTGGTGCGCCTCGCGCAGTGCGGCAGCCGCCTCGCGTTCGACCTGCTCTGGCTGCGCCACGCGGCCGCCGTGCACGCGGTGCTCAGCGCGCTCGTGCCGCCGCACGACGTGGACGACCTCGTGCAGGAGACCGCGGTGCACGCCTGGCGGCGCGCGCGCACGCTGCGCGAGGTCGAGCGCTTCCCGCAGTGGGCCTGCGCCATCGCGCGCAACCTCGGGCGCGACCGCCTGAACCGCCTCGGCGCGCGCGGCGCCGTCTCGCTCGACGACGTGCAGGAGCCGGCGCACGACGACGGCCGCGAGCAGCGGCTCACCGCCGACGAGGTGCTGGCGCGCGTGCGCGAGCTGCCGAGCTGCTACGCCGAGCCGTTGCTGCTGCGCCTGCTGGCCGGGCTCGACGCCGAGGAGATCGCGGCGCGCACCGGCCTCACGCCGGGCTCCGTGCGCGTGAACCTGCACCGCGGCATGCGCCGCCTGCGCGACGCCCTGGGCGCGGAGGCCGAGGCATGAGCGCACCCCGCCTCGACCCCGCCGCCGAGCGCGACGCGGAGGCGGCCTTCGAGGCGCGCCTCGCCCTCGCGCTCGAGTCGCGGCGCTTCGATCGGCGCGCGCTGCGGCGCAGGCGTCGCGCGGCGCGCCGCGGGCCGCGCGGGCGTGCTGCTCGCGCTGGGCGGCTTGTGGTTCGCGGCCGAGCGCTGGCGCGCGCCTGCCGCCGACGCGGCGGCGCCGCAAGAGGCTCCCGGCGACGTCGCGCCGATCGCGGCGCGTCGCACGACGCCCGCCACGCCGCGCGCGCGCACGTCCGAGCGCGACGAGGCCGCACCCGTCGAGGCGATCCCCGCGCCCGCGCCGCCCGAGAGCGATCCCGACGCCGGGACGGGCATGCGCTGAATCGGGCCGGGCGGTTAACGCCAGGCGGTCCCCGCGGGACTGGAGTCCCGGACGCGACCCGACGCGTCCTGCACTCCGAGACCCAGAGATGAGGACCGCTATGCCCAAGAATCGAATCCCGATCGAGACCGTCGCCCTCGGGCTCCTGTTGGCCGCCGCGCCCGCGTGGGGCGCGCAGGTCGAGGGCCCGCGCCCGGCGCCCGCCGCCACCCCCGAGCGTCCCACGCCGGCGGCCGAGGCGCGCTCCGCCTCCCTGTCCCTCGACGACGTGCGCGGCGCGAACGTCGTGCTGCGCGAGGACGCCGCGACGAGCGTCGGTGCGTTGCACGACTTCGTGCTCGACCGCGAGACGGGTGCGCTCACGCGCGCCGAGCTGCTCGTGGGCGGCAGCGGACGCGTCGTGCCCGTGCAGCGGCTGACCTGGGACGCCGCCGCCGGCCGCTGGGTGCTCGCGATGACGCGCGCCGAGCTCGAGCGCGCGCCGATCTTCGACCTGGCGTTGCTCGAGGCCGAGAGTCCGCACGGCAAGCCCGTGCCCGCCGACACGTCCGCCGAGCTGCCGACCACGCGGCGCCTCGTGCTCGCGAGCGAGCTGGCCGCGCTGCGCCTGCGCGCGAAGGACCTCCCGGTCGGCACGACGAACGAAGTCGTGCTCCACGCCGCGACGCCCGCGGTCGCCTTCCTGCGCGTGACGCCCGAGCGCGTGCAGGAGGACGCGCCGGGGACGCGCCTGCCCACCTCTCTCGTGATCCCCTGGGGGGCCTGCGAGCTGCGCGACGCGACCGTGCCGCCGAGCGCCTCCGCCCCCGCCCTGCGCGTCGAGCTGAAGCTGCGCGTCGAACGCTCCGAAGTCCTGCGGGCCCCCGCGCCTTCCGACGCGGAAGGACACCGCGTGCGGGACGCCGCCTACCGCGCCGCGCTCTACGAGCACTTCGGCCTGGAGGCGCCCGCCTACGACGAGCGCGCGACCGCCACACTCCCTAGTTGAGTCCTGATGGACGGCTCCCGCTGCAGGTGCGGGAGCCCAGCTCGCCGCGGCGCCCCCGAGGCGCCTGGAGGGCGGAGCCGCGCGGCTCCGCCCTCCTTTCGTTCGTGGGCCCTGCTTCCGTTGGTAGGCCCCGCTTCGGTTCGTCGGTGGAGCGTGCGGGCTGTGGCGCGCCGGTCGCGGGCGGCTACGTTCTGCGTCGCGAGATTCCGGGGTTTGCCCCAAGAGCCTCGCGCGAGACGACGTTCCCCCCGCACGACCGAACGCTCCCGCCCTCCATGACGGAACGCACCGATGCCGAGTTGCTCGCCGCCTGGCGAGCGGGCGAGTCCGGCGCCTTCACCGACCTGGTGAAGCGCTACCAGGACCCGCTGCTACGCCACGCCCGAGGTCTGCTCGGCGTCGGGAGTCCCTACGAGGACGTGGTGCAGGAGGTCTTCCTGAAGCTGGCGCGCGAGCGCCTGGAGCTCCCCGACGAGGGTCCCGACGGTCAGCCGGCCCGACTCTCGCCCTGGCTGCACAAGGTCACGAGGAACGCCTGTATGGACATCATCCGATCCGAGAAGCGCAGGAGGCACCGCGAGGAAGACGTCGCGAGTCGCGAGGCGACCGGCGGCGGCTTGCACCTCGTCGAGGCCGCCGAGACGCGCGTCGTCGTCGAGCAGGAGCTCTCGAAGCTCCCCGTCGACCAGCGCGAGGTGCTCGTGCTGCGGCTGCTCTCCGAGCGCAGCTACCGCGAGATCGCCGAGATCACCGGCAAGAAGATCGGCACCGTCGGGTGGCTGATCTCCGAGGGGCTGAAGACGCTCAGCGGCAACCTCGCGCCGCTGCTCGCGGCGGAGCCCGCGCGCGGCGGACGCGGCAGTGGCATCGGGATGGCCTGAGGGAGCGCGGAGGTAACGAACATGAAGCAGCACGAAACGAACGACGTCTCCCACGAGGAGCTGTGTGCCTACGTCCTGGGCGAGTGTGAAGGCGACGCGGTAGCGCGCGTCGAGGCCGCGCTGGCGACGAACGCCGAGCTGCGCGCCCAGCGCGACGCGCTCGCGGCCACCATCGGCCTGGTGCAGAGCGCCTGCGCCGGCGGCGCCGCGCTCGCGCCCGAGGTCCTCGACGGCCTCGAGAGCGCCGCGCGCCCCGCACCGCGGCCGCTCCCGTGGTACGCGACGACGCCCATGCGCATGGCGGCGGGCTTCGCCGCGCTCGCCGCGGGCGTGCTCGCCGGCCGCGCGCTGATGCAGGACCCGCCCGCGCACGGCGGCACCGAGCTCGCCAGCCTCGAGCGCGACCGCGCCGAGAACGCGCGCATGCGCCAGTCGAAGGCGCTGTCGAAGGAGGCTGCCGCGGGCGGCGCGCGCAAGAGCCCCCTCGCCCCCGACAGCGAGGCCGAGCTGGGCCTGCCGCACGAGAAGGAGCTCGCGCGCTTCTCGGCGAACCAGGACAAGGCGCCGGCCGAGGCGCTGGACCAGGCGGTCGCGACGGATGCGGGCCTGCTCGCGGGCGGGCGCGTCGACGTCGATCTGGGAAGGAGCGAGAACCGCCTGAAGGATCCCCAGGACGCCAAGATCGCGCGACTGAGCTTGCAGGACGCGCCCGGCCAGAGCGCGCCTTCGCTCGGGCAGGCCGAGGCGCTGCGCGGCCTCGGCTACGGCGGCGGCGGCGGGGTGTTCACCCTCGGGGAAGGCTCCGCGGAAGGCGCGCCGAGCTCGGGCTACGTCTTCGACGAGAGCCAGGGCGCCGACCTGCGCGCGCGCGGCGAGGTGCACTACCTCACCAGCGCGCCCGATCCGTCGGCGCAGCCGACCGACGGCGCGCTCGCCGCAGGTCGTCGCGCCGCGGGCGGCGGCACGTTCCGCGGCCCCGGCGACCTCGCGCCCCCCGGATTCGACGTCTTCACGCTTGGAGCTGCCGGCCTCGAGGGGTCCATCGCCTTGCCGCCCGCGGACGGTGGAAGCGGCACGACCGCCACCGGAAGCGACGACTTCTTCCTCGGCCACGGCGCCGAGGCGCGGCCCGTGATCGAGGCCAAGGACGAGGCGCTCGCGGCGAAGCTGCTCGTGACGCGCAGCAAGAAGGTCCCGAACGGCCCGACGTCGGGCGGCGGCGGCGGGGGACCCTCCTCGCCCGGCCCCGCCGGTCCTGCGACGCCTGGTGCCGCCGGCGCGCCCGGCCCGGTCGCGACGCCCGGGCTGCGCCCGGCCTCGCCGAGCACCGCCGCGCCGCAGCGCGAGCCCGTGCCGACCACCACGGAGACGATCGCGCTCGACGCGGAGCAGCTCGAGGTGCAGCTCCGCTACGAGAGCCGCGACGACGATCTGTACGGCATCGACCTCGGTCGCCGTCAGCTCACGCCGGCCGAGGTCGACGAGGTGTGCAAGCACCGCGTGCGCGTGATCCTCGACGACTGCCGCCGGCGCCCGAACGAGCGCCCGCGCGACATGTTCTTCCGCTACTGGGGCGACAACCCCTTCGAGTTGACGCGCCTCGACGCGCAGTCGACCTTCGCGGTGGACGTCGACACGGCGAGCTACGCGCTGGCGCGGCGCTACCTGGCCGAGGGCCTGCTGCCCGAGAAGGCGCAGATCCGCACCGAGGAGTTCGTCAACTACTTCGAGCCCGACGTCGCGGCGCCGACCGAGGACGTCTTCGCGGTCCACACCGACCTGACCTCGAGCCGCTTCGGCAACGACGAGGCCACCGGCAACGCGCGCTCGATGCTGCGCGTGGTGGTGCGCGGCCGCGAGGTCTCGCGCGAGGAGCGCAAGCCGCTCACGCTGACCTTCGTCGTCGATGTCTCCGGCTCGATGAAGGAGGGTCAGCGCCTCGAGCTCGTCAAGCACGCGCTGCGCCTGCTCGTCGGCGAGATGGACGCCAAGGACTCGCTCTCGATCATCGCCTTCAGCAACGAGGCGCGCCTCGTGCTGCCGATGACCTCGGCCGCGTCGCGCGGCGTGATCGAGGCCGCCATCTACGGGCTCCAGCCCGACGGCGGCACGAACGCCGAGGCCGGCCTGAAGCTCGGCTACGAGGTCGCCGCCAGCGCGCTCTCGACGCTCGCCAACAACCGCGTGGTGCTGCTCTCCGACGGCGTGGCCAACATCGGCCAGACCGACCAGGGCCGCATCGGCGAGGACGTGCGCGCGCGCCGCGAGGCCGGCATCTACCTCAACACCGTCGGCGTGGGCATGAACAACCACAACGACGCGTTCCTCGAGCAGCTCGCCGACAAGGGCGACGGGATGTGCAACTACATCGACAGCGCGATCGAGGCGCGCCGCGCGCTGGTGGAGAACTTCACCGGCGCCTTCGAGCCCATCGCCCGCGACGTGAAGATCCAGGTCGAGTTCGACCCGGCGCAGGTCGCGCGCTACCGCCTGCTCGGCTACGAGAACCGCGCCATCGCCGACGCCGACTTCCGCAACGACGCGGTGGACGCGGGTGAGGTCGGCGCGGGGCACCAGGTGACGGCGCTCTACGAGCTCGAGCTCACCGGCGCGCCGGCGGAGCGGCCGCTGGCCGAGGTGCGCCTGCGCTGGAAAGCGCCGACGGGCGCCGGCCGCGACCCGCGCGAGGACAGCGCCACCGAGCGCAGCTTCCCGGTGTCGATCGACGCGCTGACCGCCTGGGAGGCCGCCGACCTCGGCTACAAGCGCGCCACGATCGTCGCGCAGTTCGCCGAGCTCCTGCGTCGCAGCGTGCACGCCCGCGGCGACTCGCTCGACGAGCTGATCGGCGTGGCCGCCGCGCTCGCGCCGCAGATGGCCGACCCGGACTTCGACGAGCTCGTCGCGATGATGCAGAAGAGCCGCGAGCTCGTCCTGCGCGGCCTGCCCGCGCGCGACACGCTGACGCTGTGCATCGACTCGATCCGCCGCAACCACATCCTGCGCGCGCAGTACGAGGAGCTGATGCAGCGCCAGGACCAGCGGCGCCAGGCCCAGAACGACGCGGTGATCGCCGAGCTCGACCGCCAGAACCACGAGCTGGAAGCCCGCATCGAGGAGCTGATCCGCGGCGAGCTGCAACAGCAGATGAAGTAGGGGAGGGGCCCCCGCCACGCGCGGCGCCCGGGTCGATGCGGCCCGGGCGCCGCGCTGCTACAGTCCGCCCATGTCCACGCCCGCTCGCCTCGCGCTGGTCTTCGTCGCGCTCGCCGCGTTGCTCGTGCTGGCCTTGCGCTTCGGCGGCGGCGACGGCGACACGGACGAACGCGCGGGCCTCGAGCCCGGGCGAGCCGGCGACGGGTCGTCGACCGCCGCCGGCGAGCTCGCCCAGCGCGGCGGCGGAGCGCGCGACGGCGCCGCGACCGGCGACGCCGCGGAGCGCATCGAGATCCCCGACGCGACGCGCGCGGGCAAGCTCTTCGTGAGCGGCGCGGTGTTCGCGCCCGACGGCGCGCGCTGCGCCGACGCCGACGTGCACCTGCGCGAGGTCGAGGACCCCGCGTACTTCGTGGCCGACTACGTGCCCGCCGAGCGCGTGACGCGCGTCGCGGCCGACGGCACCTTCCTGCTGCGCGTGCCGCACCAGGGCGACTACGTGCTGTGGGCCGGCGCGCCCGAGCACGGCGCCAGCGCGCTCGCGCACGTCGCGGTGAACCCCAAGGCGCCGCGCGCGGAGGTCGAGCTGCGGCTGACCGAGCGACGCGAGCTCGTCGGCACCGTCGTCGACGGCGACGGCAAGCCGGTGCCGAGCGCCGACGTGCGCGCCTTCGTCGACCTCGCCGCGGCCGGGCTCGAGCTGCCCTGGGGCATGTCCGCGACCGAGCGCTTCGGCGACCTCGCCACGAAGACCGACGGCCGCGGGGAGTTCCGCCTCACGCCGCTCTACAGCGCCGACGTGTTGTTCGTGCTGCGCGCCTCGCGGCGCATGAACCAGCGCCCCCAACCCGGCGATCCGAGCACGTACGGGTTCGGCTCGTACCTGTGGAGCGCGGAGGTCCCCAACGTGCCGGCCGGGCCGCGCCTCGTGACGCTCGTGCTCGCGCCGCCGCGCGCGGGCGGCGCGACGCTCGCGGTGCACCTCGCGGTCGAGCCGAACAGCGTGCTGCCCGGGCGCCTGTTCTGGAACCTGCGCGCGCTCGACCCGAGCGGCGGCGCGTACTACGAAGTCCGCGACGTTATGCCGGGGACCGAGCCGTTCGTGATCGAGGACCTCGTCGTCGGGCGGCGCTACGAGCTCGTGCTGCAGGAGAGCACCGGCGGCTTCGTCGCCGCGCCCGAGCCCTTCGTGGCCGTGGCCGGCGAGAACCGCGTCGACGTCGAGCTGCCGTTGACCTACCCGGTGAACTTCCGCGTGCACGACCCGGCGCAGCGCGTGTCGCGCGGCTTCGACTTCGCCGTGGTGCGCTTCGACGCGCAGGGGCGCCAGCGCACCGTGCAGAGCCAGACGTTCGTCGGGCTCGTGCCCGCGTTCCAGATGCGCCTGCCCGCCGGCGAGTACCGCGCGCGCCTGACCAGCCGCGAGCTCGATGTGCGCGTCGCGCCGACGAAGCTGCTCGATCTGCCGATCACGATGCCGGAAGGCGACGCGTCCTTCGAGCTCGAGGTACCCGAGTCGGGAGGTGTGGGGCAGTGAAGCGCGCGGCGTGGGGGCTCGGCGCCCTCGTGCTCGTGGGCCTCGCCGCGTTCTACGTCGCGCGCGAGCCGCGGCCGCGCGGCGCGGCGGGCCTCGAGCCGCAGGCGGCGTCGCACGAGGTCGCGCGCGACGGCGGCGAGCTCGCGCCCGCGTCCGCGCCGGCGGCCTCCGCTCCGGTCGGTGACGCGCGCGAGCCCGCACGCGTGGCGACGACGCCGCGCCGTTCGCGCGAGCGCGTCGTGCACGAGGTGCGCGGTCGCGTCGTCGACGAGCAGCGCGCGCCGATCGCGGGCGCCTGGGTGCGCGCGTGGTTCGACGCGCCCGACGGGGACCCCGACGGCGCCGAGGAGATCGACCTCGACGGCGACTGGGGCGAGCTGCGCGACGATGGCTCGTTCTGGGTCGCCGTACAGCACGCCGGCGCGTTGCACCTGCTCGCGGGCGCGAAGCACCGCGTGACGAGCGACGTGCGCGTGCTCGACCTCGGCGCCAGCGCGAGCACCGTCGAGGTCGAGCTCGTCGTCGGCGCGGGCCTCACGATCTCGGGCGCCGTGGTGGACGCGTTCGGTCAGCCTGTCGCGGGCGCGGCGGTCACCGCCTACGCCGACCTGGTGCGCCGCGGCGTCGCGCTGGAGCGCGGCGTGTCGCCGTCCGAGCGCTTCGGGGCGCTCGCCGTCGTCACCGGCCCGTCCGGCGAGTTCGAGCTGCGCGGCGCGCGGCCCGGCGCGACGTACACGCTCGCGGCCGTTCAGCGCGTGCTCCTCGGCCAGTCCCCCGAGCGCAACGGGCCGCTGGCCGGGCTCGACGCCTCCATCGCGCCGAGCGTCGTGCTCGGCGGCGACGGCCTCGCGCGCGCGGTGGACGTGCCGGCCGGCGCGAGCGACGTCCAGTTGCGCCTCGGCACCGTCGCCGGCGCGAGCTCGCGCCTCGAGCTGACGCTCGCGACGCACGGCGGCGGCGCGCTGCCCGGGCGCGTGCTCTGCCAGCTGCTGCACCTCGCGCCCGACGACGAGTTGCTGTCGCACCGGCTGTACCTGCTCGAGCTCGACGAGCGCGGGGTCGTCACGATCGCGGGGCTGCGCACCGGCGACGACTACGTCGCGCTGCTCACGCCCGTGCCGGCGTACTGGCAGCGCTCGACCGGGACGTTCCGCGCGCAGGGCTCGCTGACGACCGAACGCGTCGCCGTGCCCGGGCTGCACCCCGCCGAGGTCGCGCTCGACCCGCAGCTGCTCGCGGTCGCCGGCACGACCGTCGTCGAGGCGGTCTTCACGGCCGAGTCGGGGCGCGAGCAGCGGCTCGCCGGCGCGCACGTCGCGCCCGGAGCGGCGTCGCCGGCCGTGCTGAACCTGCCGGCCGGGCGCTGGCCCCTGCGGGTGCGGCGCGGCGCGCGCGTGCTGCTCGAACAGGACGTGGACATGCCCGACGCGCCCGCGCGCTTCACGCTCCGGCAGCCCTGAACCGCACGCGCTATGCTGGTCGGCCCCCGACCCTTCCCTCGCAGCATGAACTGGATCGCAGCCGGCGCCGTCTCGGGCGCCATCACCGTCGCCCTCGGCGCGCTGGGCGCGCACGGCCTGAAGGACACGCTCGGCGTCGACGGCCTCGACCTGTGGCGCACCGCCGCGCACTACCAGGGCCTGCACGCGCTCGCGCTCGTCGTGTTCGGCCTCGACGCCGCGCGCCGACCGGCCGGGAAGCTGGTGGGGTGGTGCTTCCTCCTGGGCAGCCTCTGCTTCTCGGGCTCGATCTACGGCCTCGCGCTGGGCGGCCCCGGCGCGATCCTGGGACCGATCACGCCGCTCGGCGGCGTGCTCTTCATCGTCGGGTGGCTCGCGTGGGCCGTCGGCGCCCTGCGCGCGCCTACGCAGCACTCCTGAGCCAACATTCGCGGGCGAGCCCGTATCCTCGGCGCCTCGCCCGGCTCCTCCGACGTCCATGCGCTCCCCCCGACGCTCGCGCGCGGCTCTCGCGGCCGCCCTCATCGCGCTCCTCCCGCTCGCCGCGTGCCGCACGAGCTCCGGCGGCCGCGCCCCGGCGGCCTACCCGCCGGTCGTGCCCGCCGACTTCGGCACGATGAACAACGTCTCCGCCGCCGGGCCGATCTGGATCGGCGGCATGCCGACGGCCGAGGACCTCGAGCTCGCGCAGCGGCGCGGCATCGAGAAGGTCGTCGACCTGTCGGTGCCCAGCGAGCCGCGCACGTGCGACATCGCCTCGGAGTGCCGCCTGCTGGGCCTCGAGTACGCGAGCGCCGGGCTCGAGGCCGAGGGCCTGCTCACCGACGCGTCGGTCGACCTCGTGCTGCAGGCGCTCGACGGCGACGCGCTGCCGCCGACGCTGATGTTCTGCGGCACGGGCGGGCGCAGCGCGACCTACCTCGCGATCTACCGCGTGGTGCAGCTCGGCGTGCCGCTCGAGGAAGCGCTCGTCGAGGCGCGCCGCGCGGGCATGCCGCCCGGCAAGGCCGAGGAGTTCGTGCGCCGCGAGGTGGCGCGCCTCGAAGCGCTGGCCGCCGCCGATCGCGCCGTCACGGCTCAGGCCGACACGCCGCGGTAGCGCGCCAGCTCGGCCAGCACCGCCGCGATGCGCGCGGCCTGCGCGTCGCTCGTGCACGCCGGCGGCAGCGCGTAGAGCACGTCGCCGAGCGGGCGCAGCAGCACGCCGTGCTCGAGCGCGAGGCGGCGCAGCTCGGGCTGCAGGGTCGAGAGGTAGCCGGGCGCCTCGCCCGGCCGCGGCGCGAGGTCGAAGGCGACGATGCCGCCCGTGCGGCGCAGGTCGCGCACCGGCGTGTCGCCGAGCGCGCCGCGCAGCTCGCGCTCGATGCGCTCGCCGAGGCGCGCGAGCCGCGCCGGTGTGTCGTCCGCGCGGCACAGCGCGAGCGAGGCGAGCCCGACGCGGCAGCCGACCGGGTGGGCCGTGAACGTGTGCCCGTGGAAGAACGCGCGGCCGCGCTCGCTCGACAGGAAGGCCTCGTAGAGCGCCTCGGTGGCGAGCGTCGCCGCGAGCGGGAACGTCCCGCCGGTGAGGCCCTTGGCGAGGCACAGCAGGTCGGGCGCGACGCCGGCCTGCTCGCAGGCGAAGAGCGTGCCCGTGCGGCCGAAGCCGGTCATGACCTCGTCGGCGATCCAGTACGTGCCGAACGCGTCGCACAGCGCGCGCACCTCGCGCAGGAACTCGGGGCCGTGCATGCGCATGCCGGCCGCGCCCTGCACGAGCGGCTCGCCGACGAAGCCCGCGCAGCGCTCGCCGAGCTCCTCGAACACAGCGCGTAGCGCCGCACCGTCCGCCGGCACGCGCCGCACCTCGAAGAGCAGCGGCGCGTACGGCAGGAAGAACGGGTCGGGGTCGCCGACGCTCATCGCGCCGAAGGTGTCGCCGTGGTACGCGCCCTCGAGCGCGACGAAGACGCGCCGCGCGGGCTCGCCGCGCTGCACCCACGCCTGGCGCGCCATCTTCAGCGCGACCTCGACGGCGGTGGAGCCGTTGTCGGAGTAGAAGACGCGCGTCAGGCCCGCGGGCGCGGCGGCGACGAGCTCCTCGGCGAGGCGCACCGCGGGCTCGTGCGTCGCGCCCGCGAAGAGCACGTGGTCGAGCTCGCGCGCCTGGCTCGCCATGGCCTCGACGAGCGCGGGGTGCGCGTGGCCGTGCAGCGTCGCCCACCACGACGAGATCGCGTCGAGGATCTCGCGGCCGTCGTGCAGCGTCAGCACCGCGCCCTGCGCCGCGCGCACCGCGAGCGGCGCCGCCTCGAGGCCGTGCTGCGTGTAGGGGTGCCAGCACACCCGCGCGTCGCGCGCGGCGAGGTCGTCGCGCGCGCTCATGCGTCGAAGAGCCCCGCGAGGTCGTGCTCGTCCAGCCAGGCGTCGAGCGCGGCCGCGTCGAGCGGGGCGAAGCGCGGCACCTCGTACACGTGCGCGACGCCGCCCATGCGGCGCAGCGTCTCGCGGTTCGAGGGGTGTTCGTCGCCGACGAGCAGCAACGCCTCGGGCTCGAGCCGCCGCGCGCGCAGCGCCTCGAGCGTGAGCAGCGTGTGGTTCAGCGTGCCGAGGCCCGAGCGCGCGACCAGCACGAGCCGCGGTCGCAGCCGCGCGAGCGAGTCGGCCTGCGTGCGCGTGTCGTCGTAGGGCACCAGCAGCCCGCCGGCGAGCTCGACGAGCAGCGCGCCGTCCGTCGCGCGCGCGTGCGCCGCGAAGGTCGCCTCGAGCGCGTCGACGTCGATCGTCGCGCCGGCGTCGGCGGCAGCCTCGTGCGGCGACGCCGGCAGCGGGTACCCGTGCTCCGGCGCGAGGAAGCGCGCGGCGGTGCCGCCGGCGAGCGCGCGCACCGTGTCCGTGTCGCTGTCGTCACCGGTCTGCACGGGCTTCCAGTACGTCACCGGACCGCAGCGCGCCGCGGCGCGCACGAGCAGCGCGGAGGCGACGGTCTTGCCGACGTCGGTGTCGGTGCCGACGACGACAAGCGGGCGACGGACGGGCGCGGCTGGTGCCGCGGCAATGGGGACGGGCAAGCGGCGCGCGAGCGCGTCGAGCTCGTCGGCCGTGTTCGTCGCGTGCAGCACGAGCCGCAGGCGCGCCGTCCCGCGCGGCACCGTCGGCGGGCGCACGGCGCGCACGTCGAAGCCCGCCTCGGCGAGGCGCGCGGCGGCGGCGAGCGCGGCGTCGTTCTCTCCGACGACGAGCGGCGCGATGGCGGCCGGCGGCGCGGGGAGCCCGGTCGTGCGCGCGAGGTGCGCGGCGAGCTCGCGCAGGTGCGCGCGCTCGGCTTCTGCGCGCGCGCGCGAGCGGGATCGACGCGGTGAGCGCGCCGCCGGCGCGCCGCGGGCGCGAGGCCCGTGCCGAAGAGCAGGCTGCGCGAACGCGCGACGCACAGCCGGCGCAGCGCGCGCGAGCCGGCGACGAAGCCGCCCTGCGCGCCGAGCGCCTTGCCGCACGGCACGACGAGCGCGGCGAGGCGCGCGGCGTCCGCGCCGGCCGCGCGCGCGCGGCCCACGCGCCGGCGCCGGCGGGCCTGACGACGCCGACTGCGTGCGCCTCGTCGACGACGAGCCACGCGTCGTGCGCGCGCGCACAGCCGCGCGAGCTCGACCAGCGGCGCGAGGTCGCCGTCCATCGAGAAGACGCCCTCGGTCACGACGAAGCGCGCCGCCGCGCGCCGCGCACCTCGGCGAGGCGCCGCGCGACGTCGTCGAGGTCGACGTGGCGGTGCACGAGGCGCCGCGCGCGCGTGAGCCGCGCCGCGTCGATCAGCGACGCGTGCACGAGCTCGTCGCACACGAGCGCGTCGCCTGGCTCGACGAGCGCGCGCGAGCGCGCCGTGGTTCGCGAGGCTGCCGCTGGCGAACAGCAGCGCGTCCTCGACGCCGAGCCAGTCGGCCAGCGCGCGCTCGGCCTCGCGCTCGAGCGGCGAGCCGCCGCCGAGCAGCTGGCTGGCGCGCGCGCCGGCGCCGAAGCGCAGCGCGGCGTCGCTCGCCGCCGCGGCGACCGCGGGGTGCCGCGCGAGGCCGAGGTAGTCGTTGCTCGTGAAGTCCGCGAGCCCTTCGCGCGCGAGCACGAGCTCGCGGGCGAGGCCCTGCTCCTCGAGCGCGGCGAGGCGCGCTTCGAGCTCGCGCTCCAGGCTCATGGCGCTACGCGCGCCCGACCGGCTCGAGCCCGAGCTTCGCGAACAGCGCCGCGTCGCTCGCGGGCTCGGGGTTGGGCGTCGTGAGCAGCTCGGCGCCGACGAAGATCGAGTTGGCGCCGGCGAGGAAGCACAGCGCCTGCGCGGCCTCGTGCAGCTCCTTGCGCCCCGCGCTCAGGCGGATCACCGCGCGCGGCATCAGCAGGCGCGCGACGGCGACGGCGGCGACGACCTCGCTCCAGTCGACCGGCGGCAGCTCGCCCATCGGCGTGCCCGCGACCGGCACGAGCGCGTTGATCGGCACGCTCTCGGGCTGCGGGTCGAGCGCGGCGAGCTCGTGCAGGAGCTCGGCGCGCGCGGCGAGCGACTCGCCCAGGCCCAGGATGCCGCCCGAGCAGACGTGGATGCCCGCGTCGCGCACGGTGGCGAGCGTGCGCAGGCGGTCGTCGTACGTGCGCGTCGAGGTGACCTCGGCGTAGTGGCTGCGGCCGGTGTCGAGGTTGTGGTTGTAGTAGTCGAGCCCGGCCTCGGCGAGGCGCGCCGCCTGGCGGTCGTCGAGCATGCCGAGCGTCACGCAGGCCTCGAGCCCGAGCGCCTTCACGCCGCGGATCATCGCGAGCACCGCGTCGAACTCGGCGCCGTCGCGCACCTCGCGCCAGGCCGCGCCCATGCAGAAGCGGTCGGCGCCGCCCTCCTTGGCGCGCCGCGCGGCGGCGAGCGTGGTCTCGACCGCGAGCAGCGCCTCGCGCGGCGTGGCCGTCTGCGAGTGCGCGCTCTGCGAGCAGTAGCCGCAGTCCTCGGGGCAGCCGCCGGTCTTCACCGACAGGAGCTGCGAGCACTGCACCTTGCGCGGGTCGTGGTGCTCGCGGTGCACGCGCGCGGCGTCGTGCACGAGCTCGAGCAGGGGCCGACGGAGCAGGGCCTCGACCTCCGCGAGGCTGGGGACCGCAGTCGTCGCGGCGGCGGGGGCGCTGGTCATGGCGGGGAGTGTAGCGGCGGGCGCGGTCCGAGCGGCGGCGCGGGCCGCGACTCCGCGCGCCCGACTCCGGGCCGTCGCGTCCCGAGAGCGGTCAGCGCACGCGCGCGGCCTCCACGAGCGTCCACGGCCCCGCGGGGTCCGGGCGCTCGTAGTACACCGTGCTCGTGATCTGCGGCGGGATGCCGTAGCGCGGGTTGTAGGTCCAGTCCTCGAACGCGAGCGCCGGGCGGCCGTCGAGGTCGGTGTGCAGCAGGCGGCCGCGGTGACAGCCGGACTCGTTCATCGAGTAGAAGTCGAGCGCGCGCAGCGGCACGCGCAGCACCTCGCGCAGACCCATCTCCTCGGTGAGCTCGAGGAACACGGCGAAGTCGGTGTTCTCGACCGTGCCGTTGTGGCTGACCTGGTGGACGACGAGCTCCTGCGCGCCGTCGCGGTCGAGGTCGGCGAGCCGCGGGTGCAGGCCCTCCTCGCCGAGGAAGCGGTTCGAGAGCACCGTCGGCTCCTTGCTCAGTGCGCCGGTGCCGGGGTCGAAGAGCCACAGCGCGAGGCGCGAGATGCCCGCGTCCGGCTCCTCGCGGCTGACGAGGAGGTGCAGCGGCCCGCGACCCGCGCGCGGGATCGTCCAGCGCGTCACGCGGCCGGCCGCGCCCTCGACCACCGGCTCGCCCTCGCCCCAGCCGCCCCAGCCGTTGCGCTCGGCGATGCGCCAGCGCAGGAAGGGCGGGAAGAGCTCGCCGTCCTCCATGAACACGAGGTCGGCGCCCTCCATCTCCTCGAGCGCGACCGGGAGGCGGGCCGCGGGCGGCGGTGCGCTGTGGTAGGCGGCCGGGAGCGGCGCCACGACGGGGCGCGCGTCGGGGAGCACGAGCAGGCAGGCGAGCGCGGCGAGCGGGAGCGACTTCATGGCGCGACCGTAGCGCGCGCGAGCGCTCGACTCCAATGCCTGTTCCGAGCGAGTGGAGGCGCCCCGTGCGCGGCGCTACGCTGCCGCCATGGGAACCGCCAAGCCGACCACCTACTGGGACTACATCCGGGTCGAGGAGCTCCTCTCGCTGCAGCGCGGGCTGTCCGCGGACGAGGCCGAGCTCACGAACGACGAGGTGCTGTTCATCACGGTGCACCAGGTGTTCGAGCTGTGGTTCAAGCTGATCCTGCGCGAGCTGCGGGCGGCGCGCGACCTGTTCCGGGCGCCGAAGGTGGAGGAGCAGGAGCTCGCCGGCGCCGTGGCGAGCGTGCACCGCGTGACGACGATCCTGCGCCGGGCGTGCGACCACTTCACGGTCATGGAGACGCTGTCGACGCGCGAGTACCTCGCGTTCCGCGACAAGCTGATGCCGGCCAGCGGCTTCCAGAGCGCGCAGCTGCGCGAGGTCGAGATCGTGTTCGGGCTCGAGGCGGGGGACCGCATCGGCTACGGCCTGGACCTCGACTACCTCGAGGCGTTGCGCGCGGCGGACGGCTCGCCGTCGCCGGCGCTGCAGCGCGTGCAGCGCGCGCTCGCGGACGGGCCGACGCTGAAGGAGGCGCTCGACGACTGGCTCTACCGCACGCCGATCGACGGCGTGGGGCCCGACGCGCCCGAGGCGGCGGCGCGGCTGGACGAGTTCCTCTCGACGTACCTCGAGGCGCACTCGAGCGCGGTCGACCGCACGCTCGAGCGCGCGCTGCTGCTCGCCGACAAGGAGCACGACCGCGCCAAGCTGCGCGAGCGCTACGCGCGGGAGAAGGACTCGGTGGCCGAGTTCTTCGCGCCGGGCGAGGACGAGGCCGGGCGCAAGCGCCGCCGCGTGCGCGCCGCGATGCTGTTCATCGAGACGTACCGCGACCTGCCGCTGCTCGCGTGGCCGCGCGAGGTGCTCGACGGGCTGGTCGAGCTCGAGCAGCTCTTCGTGATGTTCCGCCAGCGCCACGCGCGCATGGTCGAGCGCGTCATCGGCAAGCGCACGGGCACGGGCGGCAGCGCCGGCGTCGACTACCTCGACGAGACGGCGCTGCGCTACCGCATCCTGCGCGACCTGTGGGCCATCCGCACCTTGCAGGTGCCCGCGGACCTCGCGCCGCCGCTACGCAACCCCGCCTTCTACGGCTTCGCCAGTGCGTGAGCGCCTGGGGAACACGAAGCGCTGGTAGAGCAGCGAGACGAGCAGCAGCGACAGCGCGAGCCCGAACAGCGAGCCGACGCGGTAGAGCCCCTCGAGGTCGCCGAGGTCGCGCAGGAAGACCTTCACCAGCGTCAGCAGCAGGAACGCGAGGCTGACCTGGCGCAGGCCGCCGGCGCGACGCGCCATGCCGATGGCGAGCAGCCCGAGCGCGTAGAGCACCCAGACGATCGAGAGCGTCAGGTCGCGCGCCTGGCCGTAGGGCTCGTCGAGCCGCAGCCACGCGCCGGGCTCGAACCAGACGTAGACCTGCAGGTTGAGCCACAGGAAGACGAGGCCGGCGGTGGCGAGGCCCGCGACGGTCGCGGCCCACGCGCGCCGGCCGCGCAGCAGTTGCACCTCGCCGTTCACGAGGTGCGCGCGCTCGTGGCGCGACCAGGCGACCGCGCCGACGAGCGCCGCGAGCGCAGGCAGCGCCGTCGCGTAGCTCGTCCAGTTCCACGCGAGCCAGGCGCCGCCTTCGAAGACGTCGTCGCCGCCGAACGCGCGGCCGAGCTCGAGGCCGAGGGTCGCGACCGAGAACGCGGTGAGCGCCAGCGCGGCGAGCTTCAGCCACAGCGCGGGCAGCCAGCGCCACAGGGCGACCAGCCCGGCGCCGGCGAGCGCGAGCGTCGCGACGGCCTCGTGGTGGTCGGGCGCGAGGCCGCGCGTCAGCGCGAGGGCGAGCCAGAACGCCGCGACGGCGAGCTGCGCGCGCGCCCAGCCGTCGCGCGCGCCGCGGCCGAGGCGCAGGCGTCCGACGAGCCCGAGGCCCAGCGCCAGGAGGCCGAGCGCGGCCGGCGCCTGCCAGACGTGGTCGCCGTCGAAGTGCGCGTCGAGCAGGCGCCCGTGCAGCCCGTAGGAGAGGAACAGGAAGACCGCGAGGCCCGCCGCCGTCGTGGCGCGCGCGCCCAGGCCGCGGCGCAGCGCGAGCGGCAGCGCGGCGAAGGCGCCCAGCGCGGCGACCTCGAGCAGCCACAGCCCGCCGGCGAGCGGCGCGCGCTGCGGGTCCCACAGGAGCAGCGACAGCCAGTGCGCGCGGCGCAGGCCGTACGCCGCCAGCGCCAGCGCGTACCACGCGCCGTTCGCGCGGCGGGCCGCGGGCAGCAGCACGAGCGCCGTGACGCCGAGGGTCACGAGCCACGCCTCCCATAGATAGGGCTCGCTGGACGGGGCGTACTCCGGCCCGAACACGAGCACGAGCGCGGCCGCGAGCGCGGCGGCGTGCCAGCTCCAGCGCGCGTTCGCCTCGTCCTCGCCGCGCGTGGTCCAGGCCGCCGCGCCGAACGCCGCGAGGCCCAGGAGCGCCGGCAGCAGCGACGGGAGCAGCGAAGCATCGGGCGCGGGCGCGTGGTGCAGGTGCGCCACGAAGGCCAGCCCGGCGAGCGCCGCGCCGACGAGCCGCAGCGCCCGCCTGCGCGCGCGGCCGCGCGCCGACGACGTGCAGCGCCGCGGCCTGGCCGAGCGCGGCGACGAGCAGCGGCCAGGGCTCCGCCGCGCCGCCGAACAGCGCGCGGCCCCAGGTCGTGATCCCGAAGCCCACCGCGACGACCACCGGCGCGAGCGGCGCGGCCCAGCGCGTGCCCGCCTCGCGGCTGCGACCGAAGACGCGCTCGGCGAGGAGGAACACCGCCGTCAGCCCGACGGTCGTGAGCGCGGTCTCCCACGGGCGCGCGGCGCCGAACTCGTTCGACACGAGCCACGTGCCCGTCACGGCCAGCGCACCGGCCGCGGCGCCGCTGGCGAGCCACGCTTCGCCCTGGCGCGCGCCGATCCAGCTCGCCGCCCACGCGAGCACCGCGAGCAGCAGCCCCAGCGGCCAGAGCCGCTCGCCCAGGTCGGCCAGCGTGGCGAAGTACGTCGCGAAGGCGAAGGGCAGGAGCAGCGCGCCGGCCTGGCTCGCGAGCCAGCGCCGTCGCTCGCCGGCGGGGCTGCGCATGCCGGCCGCGGCGAAGAGCAGCGCGAACGCGGCCAGCGAGCCGAGCGCGAGCGGCAGCAACTCCGCGTCGAGGCGCTGCGTCGACCAGACGAGCTCGACGAAGAACGTGCCGAGCATGCCCAGCAGCCCGAGCAGCGGCCAACGCATGCGCTGCCCGAGCGCGAGCAGACCGAGGTCGAGCAGGAGCAGGTAGCCGAACAGCCCGATCGGGTGCTGCGCGTCCACCGAGAGCAGGAGCGGCGTGGCGAAGCCGCCCACCAGGCCGAGCACCGCGACGAGCTGCGAGCGGAAGCGCGTGGCGAGCAGCGCGCAGCCGGCGGTGACGAGCGCCATCAGCGGCAGCGCCGCGAGCGCCGAGAGGAAGCCGTACAGCGAGTAGGCCGCCCACGTGGACGCGTAGAGCACCACGACGCCGCCGGCCGCGGACGCCGCGGGCGCGAAGCGGTAGCCGCGGCGCTGGAACAGCTCGCCCGCGCCGATCGCGGCGGCGCCAACCGCGACGCCGATCCCCACGCGCATCGCGGGCGTGATCCAGCCGCGCTCGAAGGCGTGCAGGAAGAGGAACAGGCCGGCGAGGGCCAGCACGAGGCCGCCCAGCACGGCCGCGCCGCGCACGCCGATCCACTGCTCCCAGGCGATGGGCGCGCGCGGGGCGCGGCGCGGCGGCGCCGGCGGCTCCAGCGCTGCGAGGGACGCGAGCGTGGGCGGCGGCGCGGGCTCGCGCGGCGCGGTCGGTCGCGGCGCGGGCGCGGGCGCTCGACGCGCGCCGGCGGGGGCGCGTGCGGCTCGACCTCGAGCGGCTCGCGCCGGAAGGGCAGCGCGGGCGCGGGGAGGGCGCGGACGCCGGCGCGCGCGCCCTCCGCGCCGCGCTGCGCGAGCTCGCGGCGCAACGCGGCGAGCTCGCGCTCGGCCCGGCGCACGCGGCTCAGCGCGACCAGCGCGAGCACCGGGCCGAGCACGATCGCGACCATCGACACGAGGGCGAAGAAGGCGAACAGGGCTTCCATGACGTCTCCCGGGCGGGCGGTCCCTCCATCCTCGTCTCGCCGAGCGGCGCGCGCGCGGCACTCCTGTTGAGTGCCTCGATAGGCCCGGCGAATGGACCGGCGCGGGGCTCCAGCAGAGCGCCCGGCGCCGCGCCGCGCCAGCCCGCGGCCATCGGATCCTCACGCGGCGTTCACGCCGAGCGGGCCGCGTCCTCACGGAGCCTTCATGCGACGCCCCTAACTTCTCCACCCTCGCCCCATCGACTTCACCGAAGACGGCGGGCCCCCAGCGTTCCGAGCAAGTGAATGGTCCGACCGTGCTGACGTGGAAGCGTGTCCTTTGGGCTCTCTGTGGAGTGCTCCTGTGCCTCGGCTCGGCCGGCGCCGCCACTCAGGGCGGAGTCGGCTCGGTCCGCGGCGTCGTGCAGGACGCGGACTTCGACGTGCCGCTCGCGGGCGTGAAGATCGAGCTCGTCGGCACGGCCTTCACGACGACCAGCAGCGACCTCGGCAACTACGTGCTGCCCGAGGTGCCGCCCGGCACCTACACGCTGCTCTTCTCGAAGGAAGGCTACGTGCGCCAGGTGCGCGCGGACGTGGTGGTCTCCGAAGGCCGCTTGACGGAGGTCGACGCCGCGCTCGCCGGTGACTTCGTCGACATGGAGGAGTTCGTCGTCGAGGAGTCGGTGCAGCTCGCGCCCGGCACCGAGGCCGAGCTCCTGCAACTGCGCTTCGAGAGCCCCGCGCTGATGGACTCGATCAGCGCCGACCTGATGAGCCGCTCGGGCACCAGCGACGCGGCGAGCGCGCTGCGGCTCGTGTCCGGCGCGACGGTGCAGGACGGCAAGACGGCGGTCATCCGCGGCCTGCCGGACCGCTACGTCAGCTCGCAGCTCAACGGCGTGCGCCTGCCGTCGGCGGACGAGGACAAGCGCGCGGTCGAGCTCGACCAGTTCCCCAGCGCCGTGATCGAGAGCCTGCAGGTCAGCAAGACCTTCACGCCCGATCAGCAGGGCGACGCCTCGGGCGGCGCCGTGAACGTGCTGCTGAAGAGCATCCCGGAGACGACCACGCTGTCGATCAGCGGGCAGTACGGGTTCAACTCGCAGGTGAGCGGCAGCGACTTCCTGAGCTACTCGGGCGGCGGCGTGAACACCTGGGGGCGCGACGGCGGCGGCCGCTCGATCCAGCCGATCACCAACCCGCCTTCGAGCTGGGACGGCGCCGCGGGCACGACGCGCACCGGCGCGCCCGACGACTACAAGTGGGCCATCTCCGGCGGCGGCAAGTTCCAGCTCACCGAGGACTGGCGGATGGGCGGCTTCGCCAGCATGTTCTACGAGCGCGACAGCTCGTTCCACGACAACGGCATCGACGACTCGCTGTGGCGCAAGAACCCCGGCGACCCGCTGACGCCGCAGACGACGCCGGAGATCGACAACGAGGGCTTCGGCGAGTCGTTCACGACCAAGCTGTTCGACGTCACGCAGGCGACCGAGTCGGTGCAGTGGGGCGGGATCGGCACGATCGGCGTCGAGAACGACCACAACGCGATCTCGCTGACCTACCTCTACACGCACACCGCCGACGACACGGCGACGCTGGCGGAGGACACGCGCGGCAAGGACTGGGTGCTCGAGCGCGAGGGTTACGACCCGTCCACGTACGACCCGTACGACCCGACGGGCATCGGCAACCAGCCGGGGCAGCTCGACGCGGCGCCGTGGCTGCGCCTCGAGACGCTCGACTACACCGAGCGCACCACCGGCTCGCTGCAGCTCAAGGGGCGCCACGAGTTCGGCCCCGAGGAGGTCGCGCTGACCGACACGCTGCGCTTCCAGCGGCCGGTGCTCGACTGGACGATCGCGCAGTCGTTCGCGAACCTCGACCAGCCCGACAAGCGCCAGTTCGGCTCGCTCTGGAAGCCCGCGTCGTTCAACCCGGGTGTGCCGCCGTTCGTGCCGCCGAGCACGTCCGTAGCGCACTACGAGGAGTACAAGCCCGGCGAGAACATCAACTTCGGCAACCTCCAGCGCATCTGGAAGACCATCAACGAGGACAGCGACCTCTACGCGGTCAACCTGAAGCTGCCCTTCCGGCAGTGGACCGACAGCGAGGGCTACCTCAAGGCCGGCGTGTTCTCCGACGAGGTGCACCGGGACTTCTGGCAGGAGTCGTTCAACAACGGCTCCGAGACCTTCCCGACGCACGACGGTGACTGGACCGAGTCGTGGAGCGACAGCTGGGAGAGCGAGGACCACCCGATCTCGCCGTCGACCTACGACGTCAGCTACGACGGGCGCCAGGACATCTCGGCGATCTACGGCATGGTCGACCTGCCGCTCGACGACTCGATCAACCTGGTGGGCGGCCTGCGGCTCGAGTCGACCGACATCGAGACGATCAACCGACCCTCGACGCCGCTCGGGGCGCCGAACGAGGACGCCGACGCGGTCTTCTACGACCTGACGCAGGACGCGCCCGTCGCGCTGGTCGACCCGAACACGGGGCTCGTCAACCCGGCCGCGAACGCCGACTTCTCGGCCGACAGCACGCTGCCGGCGCTGGGGCTCGAGTTCCGCCCGGCCGAGCGCTGGACGCTGCGCGCGTCCTACGCGCGCACGCTGGCGCGCCAGACGTTCAAGGAGCTCTCGCCGATCCTGCAGCAGGAGTACCTCGGCGGTCCGATCTTCATCGGCAACCCGCGCCTCGGCATGAGCTCGCTGCGCAACTACGACCTGCGCGCGGACTTCACGCCGCACCCCGGCGGGCTCGTGTCGCTCTCCTGGTTCTACAAGGAGATCCACGCGCCGATCGAGTACGTGCAGCAAGTGCGCGACTTCTCGTTCACGACCGCCGTGAACTACCCGAAGGGCCGCATCTCCGGCTTCGAGTTCGAGGTGCGCCAGAACCTCGGCGAGTACCGCGACGCGCTGGCCGGCACCACGGTCGGCTTCAACGCCACCTTCCTCGACTCGCAGGTGACGCTGCCCGAGGACGAGGCCGCCGCGTTCTCCGAGCCCGGCATCGAGGCGCCCATGTCGACGCGCGACATGACCGGTGCGCCCGAGCACCTCTACAACCTGTTCGCGACGTACGACCTCGAGGCCACGCGCACGCGCTTCGGCCTCTTCTACACCATCCAAGGCGACACGCTCGTCGCCGGCGCCGACGCGACGGACAACTTCATCCCGAGCGTCTACGCGACGGAGTACGACACCCTCAACTTCACGCTGTCGCAGGCGCTGGGTCCGTACCTCGAGCTCAAGCTCCAGGCCAAGAACCTGACCAACCCCAAGATCGAAGAGGTGTACCGCTCCGAGTACATCGGCGACGACGTGTTGAAGACGTCCTACACCAAGGGCATCGACTACTCGCTCTCGCTCGGCGCGCGCCTCAGCTTCTGAACCCCACTCCGCGGTCCGCCGCACACCGAGATGAAGTACAGCTCCCGATTCGGCTCGCGCGCTCCGCGCCGCCCCCTCCTCGTGTTCGCCGCGGTCCTCGCGGCGGGCGCCTTCCTCAGCGCGCCCGGGCTGAGCGCGCTGCGCGACGCCGAGGAGGTCGACCTCACGCGCGCCGCGCTGGAGCGCTGGGTCGAGACGCGCCGCGTGATCTCCAAGGAGCGCCAGGACTGGAAGCTCGGCCGCGAGGTGCTGCAGGACCGCATCGGCGTGGTCAGCGAGGAGATCGAGTCGCTGCGCGGCCGCATCGGCGCGGCCGAGGCCGACATCGCCGAGGCGGACGTCGCGCGCGCTGCGCTGATCGCGCAGAACGACGACCTCAAGGCCGCGGCGGCGACGCTCGAGGACGCGGTCGCCGGGCTCGAGGCGCGCACGCTGGCGCTGCTGCCCAAGCTGCCGCAACCGCTGCGCGAGCGCGTCAAGCCGCTCAGCCAGCAGATCCCGAGCGACCCGAGCGACACCAAGCTCACGCTCTCGCTGCGCTACCAGAACGTGATCGGCCTCCTGAACGCGGTCAACAAGTTCAACACCGAGATCACGCAGGAGAGCGAGGTGCACGAGCTGGGCGAGGGCAAGAGCGCCGAGGTGTCGGTGCTCTACCTCGGCCTCGGCCAGGGCTACTTCGTCAACGCGGACGGCACCGCCGCCGCCGTCGGGCGTCCGGCCGACAGCGGCTGGATGTGGGCCGAGGCCGACCACGCCGCGCCGCAGATCCTGCAAGCCGTCCAGGTGCGCCGCGAGGAGAAGCCGGCCGCCTTCGTCCGACTCCCGATCGTCATCGACTGAGCCCGGAGCTCCAGCACCATGAGACGTCAGATCCAGATCGGGGCCCTCGGCCTCCTGCTCCTGCCCCTCGCGAGCGCCCAGGACACGGGCGCGGCGCCGAAGTCCGGCTACGCGGCCGCGTCGCAGGACGTCATCGCGGACCTCGACGCGAGCCTGGCCGAGCTGGCCGCGCTGCGCGAGGAGATCGCCGGCGAGACGCTGCCGCTGAACGCCCGCCTGAACGACCTGCAGGCCGAGCTGCTGAAGGTGCGCGAGGAGTTCCAGGCGACCACGCGCCTGCTCGACACGCGCACGCTCGACCTCAGCAACCTCAAAGGCGAGATCAAGCGCCGCGAGGACCAGAGCGCCTACTTGACCGGCCTGCTCAGCGAGTACACGCGCGAGTTCGGCACGCGCCTGCACCGCTCCGAGGACGAGCGCTACGCCGGCGTGTTCGAGGCCGCGATGCTCGCGCCCGAGAACAAGCAGCTCACCAGCGGTGAGATCGACGCGGCGCAGCTCGACCTCGTGCGCACCTCGCTCGACCGTATCGAGCAGGCGCTCGGCGGCACCAGCTTCTCCGGCAAGGCGCTCGACGAGCGCGGCACGGTGCGCAAGGGCACGTTCGTGCTCGTCGGCCCGGTGGCCTTCTTCGCGACGCCCGGCGGCGAGGTCTCTGGCGCGGCCGAGCAGCGCCTCAACTCGGCCGAGACGACCGTGATCCCCTTCAGCGACCCGGCCGACAACGCGGCGGTCGCCAAGTTCGTGCGCAGCGGCGCGGGCGACATCCCGTTCGACGCGACGATGGGCAAGGCGCGCAAGCTCGAGGGCACCAACGACACGCTGCTGGAGGAGATCCAGAAGGGCGGTGTCGTGATGTACCCGATCTTCGGCATGGCCGCCCTGGCGCTGCTGCTCGCGGTGCTGAAGTGGCTCAGCATGGTCATGATCCGCAAGCCCTCGAAGAAGAAGATCGACGGGCTGCTGGACGCGGTGGCGCAGCGCGACGAGGAGCTCTCCGTGGCCCGCGCGCGGGCCATCCGCGGGCCGGTGGGCCGCATGCTCACCGCGGGCGCCGAGCACCTGCGCGAGCCGCGCGAGCTGATCGAGGAGGTCATGTACGAGGTCGTGCTCAAGGCGCGCCTCAAGCTGCAGGGCTTCCTGCCCTTCATCGCGATCTGCGCCGCCTCGGCCCCGCTGCTCGGCCTGCTCGGCACCGTGACCGGCATCATCAAGACCTTCAAGATGATCATGGTCTTCGGCTCGGGTGACGTGAAGACGCTCGCGGACGGCATCTCCGAGGCGCTCATCACGACCAAGTTCGGCCTGATCGTCGCCATCCCGTCGCTGCTCCTGCACGCGTTCCTGTCGCGGCGCGCGCGCAGCATCGTGGGGCAGATGGAGACCTCCGCCGTGGCGCTGCTCAACCAGGTCGCCAAGACGCCCATGCGTCCCGGCAAGACCCTGACGCCGCAGGTCGCGCCGCAGGCCGGCGCGCCCGATCCGACGCTCGTGCGCGATCAGGTCAACGCGATCCTCAGCGAGATGCTCACGCCCATCGCGGCCGAGACGCAGACCGGCGCCTGATCCGCGCCACGTCGAGCCATGGACTACAAGGCCATCTTCGAGCGCGTCCGCGACGTCTGGCAGCAGGCCGTCGAGGTCTGGAACGCCGGCGGCTGGGCGATGTTCGCCATCGCGGTCATCGCGCTGGTGATGTTCTCGGTCGGCATGAACGTCTGGCTGCTCCTGCGCGCGACGCGCTTCGACTCCGTGCCCGAGCGCGTCTGGCGGCGCTGGATCGACCACCCGGTCGAGCGTCGCGGGCGCATCGGCAAGATGATCACGCGCGTCACCGAGCAAGGCGACGGCTCGCTGAAGCGCATCGCCGAGGCGTTCGACCAGATCCGCCTCGCGAACCTGGTGCCGTTCGAGCGCGACCTGAAGGTGATGAAGGTCTGCGTCAGCGCGGCGCCGCTCGTCGGCCTGCTCGGCACGGTGACCGGCATGCTGACGACGTTCAGCGCGCTCGCGACCGGCGGCGGCGGCGACCAGACCATGGGCATGGTCGCGGGCGGCATCTCCGAGGCGCTCATCACGACCGAGACCGGGCTCGTCGTCGCGCTGCCCGGCCTGTTCTTCCAGTACCAGCTCTCGCGGCGCTACGAGTCCTACAAGGCCTTCCTCGCGCACCTCGAGAGCGTCTGCACGCAGCGCCTCTACCGCCAGCAGCGCCGCGCCGAGGAGCGCGCCGCCCACCAGGCGGCGATGCGCGCCGTGGCCGGCCGCCTGCGCGCGCGCCTCGAGCAGACCGGCGAACCCGCTCCGCCCGCCGCACCGACCACCGACCTGCAGCCCGTCCACCAGGACTGAACCATGGGACGCTTCCACGAGGACCTCTCCAGCGACGAGGGCGAGACCGGCATCGACATGTCGCCGCTCATCGACTGCGTCTTCATCCTGCTGATCTTCTTCATCGTCACCACCACGTTCGTGGAGGAGACGGGCGTCGAGGTCGACAAGCCGCAAGCGGCCTCGTCGATCCAGCTCGAGAAGAACAGCATCCTCATCGCGCTGACCTCCAACGGCCAGGTCGTCTACGGCGGCAAGGACGTCGGCATCGGCGGCGTGCAGCAGCTCGTGCGCCAGCTCGTGCAGAAGGAGCCGCTGCCCGTGATCCTCGAGGCCGACAAGGGCGTGCCCTCCGGGCAGCTCGTGCGCCTCGTCGGCGAGGCCCAGCTCGGCGGCGCCACCAAGGTCAGCGTCGCCACGCGCAAGTAGCGCACCGCGCCCGCCATGAAGCTGATCGTCAAGCTGCTCGAGTCCTTCGTCCGCCGCGTGGTGGGCCTGGTGTGCGCGTCGGGGCTGACCGTCGCGTGCTTCCTCGTGCTGCCCCTGATGCAGGCGATCGGCGGCGGACCGGACCAGGACCTCGAGCTCTACAGCCTCGACGCGACGAACCTCCCGCCGCCGCCGCCGCCGCCCGCGGAGGAAGAGCCCGAACCCGAGGAGCCCGAGGAGGAGACGCCGCCGGAGCTCAGCGAGGACATCGCGCCGCTCGACCTCTCGCAGCTCGAGCTCGCGCTCGAGCCCGGCCTCGGCGACGGTCTGCTCGGCGGCGACTTCGTCGTGAAGCTCAACACGCTCGGCGGCGAGAACGGTGAAGGCGTGGACGAGCTGTTCTCGCTCTCCGACCTCGACCAGCGCCCGCGCGTCGTCTACCAGCCCAGCCCGGTGCTGACCGAGAAGGTCCGCAAGCGCGCGCCGGGCACCGTCCACGTCCTGTTCATCGTCGACGAGCGCGGCCGGGTCGTGAACCCGAAGGTGCAGCAGTCGACCGACCCCGTCTTCGACCGACCGGCGCTCGACGCCGTCAAGCAGTGGAAGTTCGAGCCGGGCAAGCGCCAGGGCAAGGCCGTGCGCTTCCGCATGCGCGTGCCCATCTCCTTCCCCAAGAGCTGAGTCTTCCCGAGCGAGCCCGACGACCATGAAAGAGCTCACCACCCTCTCGACCCTCCTGCTCCTCGTGACCGCCGCGTGCGCCGTGCCCGGCGAGAGCGGCCTGCAGCACGACGCCGCCGCGCCCGTGACCGTGCGCCCGACGAAGGCCGCGAACGGCACCGTCGCGCCGGCGGCCGAGCCCGCTGCCGCGCCCGCGCCCGCGTCGGCCGCCGCGACGCGCGCAAAGCCGCGCCCGGCCAACTGGGCGCTGGAGTCCCCGCTCAGCGCCGAGGAGCTCGCCGCGCAGGAGGCCGCCGACCGCGCCGCCGAGGAAGCCGCCGCGCGTGCCGCCGCCGAGGCGGAGGCCGCGCGCGCGCAGGCCGAGGCCGCTGCCGCCGCGTCGTCCCCCGCGCCCGCGCAAGCGCCCGCGCAGACCGGCACCGCGCGCGAGGCGGGCTTCGACCCGAGCGCGCTCTGGCGCGACCCGGAGTTCCAGCGCGACTTCACGCTGAGCTACCTCGCGACGTCCGAGGTCGAGCCGCCGGTCACGCTGAAGGAGCGCGACGAGCTGCAGGAGATCCTCGAGCTCATGGCCGCCGACCGCGTGGTCAAGGCGCGCGATCGGCTCGCCGCCGGGCGCGGCGACGGTCGCAGCGCGGTCTTCGACTTCACGCTCGCCAACATCTACTTCCAGGAGGAGGAGCTCGAGCTCGCCGCGCAGTCCTACGAGGACGCCGTGGCCGCCTTCCCGAAGTTCCGCCGCGCGTGGAAGAACCTCGGCCTGATCCGCATCCGGCTGAACGACTCGGCCGAGGCCGCGCGCGCGTTCACGCACGTGATCGAGCTCGGCGGCGGCGACGCGGTGACCTACGGACTGCTCGGCTACGCGCACGCGAACCTCGAGCACCACCTCGCGGCCGAGACGGCCTACCGGATGGCGGCGCTGCTCGACCCGACGACGGCCGACTGGCAGATGGGCCTCGCGCGCAGCCTGTTCAAGCAGGCGCGCTACGCCGACGCCGCCGCGCTGTGCGAGGGCCTGATCGCGGACAAGCCGGACAGCCCCGAGCTGTGGCTGCTGCAGGCGAACGCCTTCATCGGCCTCGAGCGCCCGCTCGAGGCGGCCGAGAACTTCGAGATGGCCGCGCGCCTCGGTCGCGCGACGCCCGCCAGCCTCAACACGCTCGGCGACATCTACGTCAACGAGTCGCTCTACGACGTGGCGTGCGAGCGCTACGCCGCGGCGCTCGAGCTCGACCCGCAGGCCAGCACCGTGCGCGCCCTGCGCGCGGCCAAGGTGCTCGCGGCGCGCGGCGCGCGTGACGAGGCGAGCCTGCTGCTCGGGCGCGTCGAGGAGCTGCGCGGCGATTCGCTCGCCGACAGCGAGCGCAAGGACCTGCTCAAGCTGCGCGCGCGCCTGGCCGTGGCGGCCGGCGCCGGCGAGCGCGAGGCCGCGATCCTCGAGGAGATCGTCGCCCTCGACCCGCTGGACGGCGAGGCGCTGATCCTGCTCGGCCAGCACGCCGAGCGGAACGACGAGGTCGAGCGCGCGGTCTTCTACTACGAGCGCGCCGAGAGCCTGGAGGCCTTCGAGGCCGAGGCCAGCCGTCGCCACGGTCAACTGCTCGTGCGGCAGGGCGAGTACAAGCGCGCGCTGCCGCTGCTGCGCCGCTCGCAGGCCCTCGCGCCGAGCGAGCAACTGCGCGAGTTCCTCGAGCAGGTCGAGCAGCGCGTGCCCAAGGGGAGCTGAGCGCGCATGCGCCCGCTCCCGTGGCGCACCTGGGCCGCGGCGCTCGCCCTCGCGTGCGCCGCGGCCTGCGCGTCCGAGCCTGACCTCGACCACGCGCGGCCGGGCGGCGCGGCGCAGGCCTTCGCCGAGCTCGAGCCGCTCGCGCGCGCGGGCGACGCCGACGCGCAGTTGCTCGTGGCGACGATGCTCTTCGACGGTCGCGGCGTCGCGCAGGACGACGAGCGCGCGGCCGCGTGGTACCGCCGCGCGGCCGAGCAAGGGCGAGCCGAGGCGCAGTACTCGCTCGGCGTGCTGTACGAGCAGGGCCGCGGCGTGGCGCGGGACGCCGGAGAAGCCGTGCGCTGGTATCGCCTCGCCGCCGCGCAGGGGCACGCGCGCGCGCAGCACAACCTTGGCCTCGCGCTGCTCGACGGCCGCGGCGTCGCGGCCGATCGCGCGGAGGCGCGCACATGGCTGGGCGCGGCGGCGCAGGCGGGCGAAGCGTCGGCGCAGCTCGTCTACGCGCTGCTGCTCGCGCGCGGCGAGGGCGGGCCGGCGGCGCCCGAGGAGGCCGTGCGCTGGCTGCGCGCCGCCGCCGACCAAGGGCTCGCCGAGGCGCAGGCGCAGCTCGGCCTGAAGCTGCTGCGCGGCGAGGGCGTCGCCGCGGACGCCGCCGAAGCGTTCGCGTGGACGCGCCGCGCGGCCGAGCAAGGCCTCGCCGCCGCGGCGCTGAACCTCGGCCTGATGTACCAGCGCGGCGAGGGTGTCGCGAGCGACCTCGAGCAGGCCGGGCGCTGGGTGCGCGTCGCCGCCGAGCAGGGGCTGCCCGCGGCCGAGACGCGGCTCGGCCGCATGCACGAGCACGGCCGCGGCGCGGTGCAGGACGGGCTCGAAGCCGCGCGTTGGTACGCGCGCGCCGCCGCGGCGGGGGACGCCGGCGGCGCCGAGGCGCTGCGCGCGCTGCTGCCGAAGCTCGACGCCGCGCAGCGCGCCGCGCTCGCCGCCGAGGGCTTCGTCGCGCCCGCCGACTGAGCGCGTCGAACGCGCCCGTCGCGCGCAGCTGCGCGCCCTTCCCAGCCCTCTGTGAAGGTGGCGAATGGCTTCAAGCTCCTTTCGGGGCGTCTCGATAGGGGCCGGTATGGCCCCTCCCAAGCACCTCACGCTCTCCGCGCTCCTCGCCCTCTCCCTCGTCTCCTCCTGCGCCAGCCCGACCCGGGCCGGGTGGCAGGCGTACGCGCGCGGGGACTACGACGAGAGCGCCGCGAGCTGGAGCGCGGCCGCCGACGAGGGCGACGCCGAGGCGCAGTTCCTGATGGGCGTGCTCTACGAGGACGGCCAGGGCGTCGCGCGCGACCCCGAGCAGGCCGCGCGCTGGTACACGCTCGCCGCCGAGCAGGGCCACGCCGCCGCGCAGAACAACCTCGGCCTGCTGTACTACTCCGGCATCGGCGTGCCGTGCGACCGCACCGAGGCGCGCTACTGGTACGGCGTCGCGGCGGAGAAGGGCTTCGCGCGCGCGCAGACGAACCTCGGGCTGATGTGCCTCGCGGGCGAGGGCGGCGAGCAGGACCTCGACCGGGGCCGCACGCTGCTGAAGCAAGGCGCGCGCGCCGACGACGCGAAGGCGCAGCGCGCGCTCGCGCTCGTCTACCGCGACGGTGTCGGTGTCGACGCCGACGAGGAGCGCGCCGCGTCGCTGATGCGCCGCGCCGCCGAGGCGGGGCTCGCCGACGCGCAGTACGACCTCGGGCTCTTCTACGCCGACGGCCGCGGCTTGCCGCAGAGCCAGCGCCTGGCCGACGCGTGGCTCGAGCGCGCGGCGGAGCAAGGGCACGTCGAGGCGCAGTTCGTGCTCGGCTGGCGCTTGCGCACCGGGCAGTCGGGCGAGGTCGACCTCGCCGGCGCCACGCGCTGGCTCGAGGCCGCGGCGCAGACCGGTCACGCGAGCGCGTGCTTCCAGCTCGCGATGGCGCGGCTCGCGGACGGCAGCGGGCCGAGCGAAGCGCTGTGCTGGATGGAGCAGGCCGCGGAGGGCGGCGTCGCCGCGGCGCAGTACGACCTGGCGTTGATGTACCTGCGCGGCCGCGCGGTGAACGCCGACGAGGCGCGCGCGTTCGAGTGGTGCGAGCGCGCGGCGCGGCAGGGTCTCGCCGAGGCACAGGCCACGCTGGGACGCTGCTACGCCGCGGGACGCGGCTGCGAGGCGGACGCCGTGCGCGCGTGCGCGTGGCTGCGCCTCGCCGCGGACGCCGGGCACGCCGACGCGGCGCAGGAGCTCGAGGCGCTCCAGGCCGGGCTCGACGAGGCGCAACGCGCACGCGTCGACGCGCTGTGCACGGGCGACGAGCTCGTGCGCGCCGACGCGCGCTGAGCTTCACGCTCCGCTCACACGACCTTCATACGCCGCCCCCGGCGCCGCTCGGCGCCGGGGGCGGCGCGCGTTCGTGGCGACCGCGCGCGCGCCGTCCCGGGCTTCAAGGACTTCGGTCCGACGCTTCACCGCCCGTTCACCCGATCCCAACAACGCGCACCTATCGTTCCGCCCGTCGAGAGGACCACTCCGCGGGCAAGCAGCCCAGGTGTCTCTCGAGAACCACCCCACCCTCAGGAGACCGATCCAGTGAACAGCTTCATCAAGGGCACCTCGATGAGCCTCGCCGCCCTCGCGCTCGTCAGCAGCGCGAACGCCGCCGAGATCATCGTGAACAGCAACATCACGACGTCCACCACCTGGACCGCGAACAACACGTACAACCTGCAGCAGCAGATCTACGTGATGCCGGGCGCCACCCTCACCATCGAGGCGGGCACGGTCATCGCGAGCGACACCGGCGTCGGCGGCTCGCTCGCCGTCGCGAACGGCGCGCAGATCAACGTGCTCGGCACGCAGCGCAACCCGGTCATCATGACCTCGAAGGCCGACGTCGCGACCTGGACCGGCGGCGACCCGACGACCGGCACCTGGCGCGAGGGCGTCAACGAGTGGGGCAACCTCACCATCATGGGTGACGGCTACATCTCGGAAGACGCCACGGTCGGCAACACCCCCTCGCCGAGCGCGAGCAACGTGGCCGCGATGGAAGGTCTCGTCGCCGATTTCCCCGGTGACACCAAGGTCCTCTACGGCGGCGGCAACGACAACGACGACAGCGGCACGATCAGCTTCCTCTCGCTGCGCTACGGCGGCAAGGTGATCGGCCTCAACAACGAGCTCAACGGCCTCTCGCTGGGCGGCGTCGGCAACGGCACGGACATCGCGTACGTCGACATCATGAACAACGTCGACGACGGCTGCGAGATCTGGGGCGGCTGCGTCAACCTGAAGTACTTCAACATCTGGAACATCGGTGACGACTCGTTCGACATCGACCAGGGCTACCGCGGCAAGGTCCAGTTCGTCCTGATCGTCCAGGGCTACTCGGCCGACGCGGCCCAGGGTTCGGGCGTCGGCGACAACTGCTTCGAGACGGACGGCGCCGAGGACTCCGACTGGCAGCCGGTCACCACGACCTGCATCTACAACGCCACCGTGATCGGCCAGCCGGCCGACGGCGACGGCGCGACCACCTGGCGTGACAACGCTCGCATCCAGTACCGCAACTGCATCTTCATGGACTGCGGTGAGAAGGTCGTCCGCTTCGACAACGTCGACGGCGACGGCGCGCAGGGCTACGGCTTCAACGGCACGCTGAGCTGGGCCCAGACCTGGACCACCGATTGGAACGCCGTCCCGGCGCACGCCAACGACCCGGCCCCGGGCATCCTCAACTACTGCACCTCGCCCCAGGTCGACGGCAAGCTGGCGGAGATCACCGACTCGGTGTTCTTCCGCAACCTCTCCTCCGACGCCTACACCGAGGCCAACAACGTCGGCGTGTTCAACGCCGGCAACAACAACGTCCTGATCCCCGGCTTCGCCGACATCGACTCGCCGATCACCGCGCTGACCCGCTTCGCCCCCGTCACCAAGGGCGGCAAGACGATGGTGCAGGTCTCCGGCATCGACCCGCGTCCGGCGAACGCCGCGCTGACCAGCGTGGGCACCGCCCCGGCCGACGGCTTCTTCACGCCCGCCGCCTACCGCGGTGCGTTCGCCCCGACCGTGCAGCCCTGGATCGCCGGCTGGACCGCCTCCGACGCCTTCGGCTTCGTGATGAACCCGACCGTCGGCAAGTCCTACTGCTACGGTGACGGCGCGACCTCGACGCCCTGCCCCTGCGGCAACGACGGCGCCATCGGCACCGGCTGCGCCAACTCGAACGGCTACGGCGCCAAGCTCGTGACGAGCGGCTCCGCCTCGGTCGGCTCCGACGACCTCGTGCTCAACGCCGAGGGCCTGCAGCCGAACCAGCCCGGCCTGTACTTCCAGGGGCAGAACGCCACGAACAACGGCCTCGGCCTCGTGTTCGGTGACGGCCTCCGCTGCGCGGGCGGCAACGTCCTGCGCCTCGGCGTCCGCATCTCCAACGCCCAGGGCACCTCGAGCACCTCGGGCATCTCGATCGTCACGAAGGGCAGCGTCAGCGCCGGCCTGACCCGCCGCTACCAGATCTGGTTCCGCAACCCGGGCGTCAGCTCCTGCGGCAACTTCTTCTCGCTGTCGAACGGCATCGAGGTCGACTGGCAGCTCTAGGGCTCGACGATCTGAATCGCTGACGGGCCGGCGTCCCTGCGCGGGGACGTCGGCCTCTATGCGGACCCGGCCGGGTCTCTGGCTTCGAATCTCGGCCGGGTCCCTTCGAGTCGGAACGACTCGTACCGCCGCACACCGTACACCCGCTTCGCCGCCACGACGTCCATGCGCCTCTCCCTGTCGCTCTCCTGCGTCCTGCTCGCCTCCGCTTCGCTGCTCCTGCCCGCCCTCGCTCAGGCCGGCGCGGACGCGCCGCCCCGGGACGAGCTCGCCGGGAGCGAAGCGCCGCTCAGCGCGAACCGCGCGCGGCTCCTGAGCCTGGCGCTCGACAGCGTCGACGCGTTCCCGCGCGAGCTGCACGCGAAGAACCGCGCCGCGGCGCAAGAGCTCGTCGTCGACACCTGCCTGGCGATCGACGAGCCCGCGCTGGCGCTCGAGTACGCCGAGCACATCGACAACTGGCGCCGCGGGTTGGGCTACGCCAAGGCCGCGACCTGGTTCGCCGAGCGCGGTGAAGGCGAGCGCGCCCGCGCCGCCATCGAGCAGGCCGAGGCCGTGCTCGCGCGACCCGACGTCGCGAACGAGCAGCAGTGGCGCCGCGACCGCGTGCGCTCCCACCTCGCCTGCGCGTTCCTCGCGCTGGGCGAGCCGCAGCGCGCCTACGGCTTCCTGACCGACCTCGACCCGAAGGAGTACGGTCCGGCTGCCGTGATGAGCGCGCGCATGGTGCCCTCGGAGCGCTTCGACGACATCGTGCACGACCAGGACGAGATCCTCGCGCGCGGCGAGTTCTCGACCGCCCGCGCCTCGCTCGAGCTCTTCGTCGAGTTCCACGGGCGCTTCTACGGCGACGAGGAGCGGCGCGGGCTCTGCGAGCAACGCGTGCGCGACTCCTGGATCGCGGCGAAGATGCCCGCGGACCTGCGCATCGACTCGCTGATGCAGCTCGCCGAGCACGCCGTCGAGCACGACGACGCGGCGCACGCGCTGCACCTGCTCGACGAGGGACAGACGCTCCTCGAGGCCGGCGCCTGGCTGCCGCGCCACCGCATCCCGCTGCTCGGCCGCCTCGCCGCCGCGCGCCTCGACGCGGGCGACCTCGAGCGCGCGCGCCGCGAGGCGGACAACGCGCTGGCGCTGTTCGACGAGGCGCTCCCGGCGCTGACCGACATCTGGCGCGCCGAGACCGTGCGGCCCGTGGCCGAGGTCTACGCGCGCCTCGGTGACCGCGCGAAGGCGCTCGCCGTCTACCGCCGCGCGCTCGACGAAGGCGCCCGCAACCCGAACTCGCGCCCGCGCGCCGAGGACCTCTCCGAGACGCTGTGCTCGATGGCGCGCCTCGACTTCGCGCCCGACGAGGCGCTGTGGACGCGCATCGAAGCGCTGCGCGCCGGCCTGGGCGACCCGTGGTGAGCCGCGCCTAGCAGCTCGTCGAGGCCTAGCAGCTCGTCGAGGTCGTCCTCCGGCGCGAGGACGACGTCCCCGCCACGGTGCCGCGCCTGAGAGCCTCGCCGAATCCACCGCTTCGCCTGCGTCTCTGGACGCCAGACCGAAGCGGATGCCGGCGTCCTGGCCTCCGAAGCACGTCTTCGACGGGCTAGTCGCGCAGCGCGTCCACGGGGCGCATGCGCGCCGCGCGCCACGCCGGCAGCGCCCCGCCGACGAGGCCGAGGCCGATCGCGAAGACGATCGAGATGCCGAGCACCACCGGCGTCACGCGGAAGGCGAAGGCCACCTCGGTGAACGTCTGGAAGTTCATCGTGCCCGTCTCGATGCCGTTCAGCGGCAGCGTCATCACCCAGCCGGCGAGCCCGCCGAGGATGCCGAGCAGCAGCGACTCGGTCATGAAGGCGAGGAAGATCGCGAAGGGGCGGAAGCCCAGCGAGCCGAGGATGCCGATCTCGTGCGTGCGCGAGGCGAGCGCCGCCAGCATGGTGGTCGTCGTCGTGAAGATCGCGGCGAGGCCCATGATGAGCCCCAGGAACGAGGCCAGGGCCGCGAGCACGACGCCCATGGCGCCCTTCTGCGAGGCGAGGTACTCGCGCTCGGTCATGACGGTCGCCGGGACGCGCTCGTTGTCCTCGCGCGCGAGCTTGAAGGCAGCGAGGTCCACGCCGTCACGCAGCTTGGCGATCACGCGGTTGTAGACGGGCCGCTCGAGGGCGTCGACCATGCGGTCGAGGTCGCCCCAGATCTCGGAGGCGTAGGGCCCGTCGTCGTCGAACACGCCGACGACCGTGAACGGCACCGTGTTGAGCTGGACCGTCGCGCCGACCTGGCAGCCGCGGATGCGGTCGACGAGGTTCGCGCCGACGATGACCTCGTCGGTGCCCGGCCGCAGCTCGCGCCCCTCGAGGTAGCGCAGGTCGTCGCGCCGCAGCTCGAACGTCATCGGCTGCACGCCGCGGATGGCGACGTTCGTCTCGCCGCCGGTCGTCTTGAAGAGCCGCACGGCGAGGTACGTCTCGGCCGACGCGAGCGGGCGCCCCTGGGCGTCCTCGGCGATCTCGGGCGTCTCCTTGATGAGCGTGTCGGCGCGCTCCTTGGCGAAGCCGCTGTTGCCCTCGGAGACCGAGCCCGGGCGCAGGAAGAGCACGAGGTCCTGGCGGCCGCCCTCCGCGAAGAGCGTCACGAAGCCCTGCTGCAGGCTGAGCACGCCGGCGATCACCGCCACGGTCGCACCGACCGAGACGACCGTCAGCAGCGTCGCGCTCTTGCGCACGAACAGGCTGCGCAGGTTGTAGGACAGGGGGACGAGCCGCGCCATCAGTGCACCCTCCGAAGCGCCTCGACGGCCTGCATCGAGCGCGCGCGCCAAGCGGGCAGGAGCCCCGCAGCGAGGCCGACCGCGACGGACAGCAGCGCGGCCTGCCCCAGGATCCCGTCGGTGATCTCGTAGCCCGGGAACATGGTCCCCAGGAAGGCCTGGAAGCCCGGGCCGCTGGCGATCGCGAGCGCGATGCCGGCGCCGCCGCCGACTAGCGTCAGCAGCATGGCCTGCCCGAGCATCACGCCGAAGACGGTGCCGTCGCTGAAGCCGAGCGCCTTCAACACGCCGATCGTGTGCGTCTGCTCGCGGCCCGAGAGCAGCATCGTGTTCAGCACGGCCAGCACGATCGCGGCCAGCACGCCGCCGCCGATCGTCGTCACGAAGAACGGCACGTTGCCGATCATCGAGACGAACTGGGCGTTGAACTCGGCCTCGCTGGTGGTCTGCACGCGCTGCGGACCGTTCTCGAAGAGCGCGTCCGTGGCCGCCGCGACCGAGACCGGCGGGATGCTGCCGTCGAGCTGCAGGTAGAAGATGCCCGAGCCCTTGGGGCCCGTCGCGGCGCCGGCGTCGAGCGTCTCCGACAGGTACTCGAAGGGGAAGAAGAGCGTCGTCTCGTCCCAGACCATCGACTCGAGCTCGTAGATGCCGACCACCTCGAACTCCCAGGGCTCGCCGTCGGTGCGCTGGAAGATCGTGCCGATGATCGGGATCGTGTCGCCGACCTTGAAGCCGAACTTCTCGGCCGTCTTGCGGCCGACGAGGCACGCGCGGCGCTCGCTGTGGAAGCGCTCGAGCGCGTCCGCCGGCGAGTCGGGCACGAGGCGGATCTCCGGGAAGATGCGCAGGAACTGGTCCGGGTCGACGCCGAACTGCCCGAAGAAGTTGCCGGGCTCCTGGTAGAAGCCGCCGAACCACTGCACGCGCGCGACCTCCTCGACGCCGTCGACCTGGTGCAGCTTGCCGAGGTAGCTCTCGGGCAGGCTGACGAACAGGCTCACGGCGGACTGCACGACCAGGCGGTTCGACGTGGCGTTGCGCACGCCGGCGTCGAGGCTCACCACCAGCGCGCGCAGCACGCACAGCAGGAAGATCGCCACCGCGAAGGACGCGATGGTGAGCAGCGCGCGCAACCGGTGCGCGAACAGGTTCTTGGCGACGAGACGCAGCGGCACGGCTCAGCTCCGCGCTTCCTCGCGCGCCAGTTGTCCCTTGTCCATGTGCACGATGCGCCGCGCGCTCTCGGCGGCCAGCGGGTCGTGCGTGACCATCAGCACGGTCTTGTGCAGCTCCTCGTTGAGCTTGACGAGCAGGGCGAGCACCGCGTCGGCGGAGGCCCGGTCGAGGTCGCCGGTGGGCTCGTCGGCGAGGATCACCTGCGGGTCGGTCACGATGGCGCGCGCGATGGCGACGCGCTGCTCCTGACCGCCGGAGAGCTCGGAGGGGCGGTGGCTCTTGCGGTCGGTGAGCCCGACGAGGTCGAGCGCGCGCAGCGCGTGCTCACGCCGCAGCTTGCGCGACAGCGGCGTCAGCAGGAGCGGCAGCATCACGTTCTCGAGCGCGGTCAGCACCGGGATCAGGTTGAAGCCCTGGAACACGAAGCCGATCGTCTCGGCGCGCCACGCGGCGAGCTCCGCGCCGTCGAGCTGGTCGACGCGCTCGCCGGCCACGACGAGCTGGCCCGCGTCCGCGCGGTCGAGGCCGCCGATCAGGTTGAGCAGCGTCGACTTGCCCGAGCCCGAGGGGCCCATCAGCGCGGCGCGTTCGCCGGGCGCGATCTCGAGCTCGAGCTCGTCGAGCACGACGAGTCGCTGACCGCCGCGCTCGTAGGCCTTCGTCAGGCCGTGGATCTGGATGCCGTTCGACATGGAGCGGGGGCGCCGTGGGCGCTTCAGGGCTTGACGCGCACGCGCGCGCCGTCGGTGAGCGAGGGATCGGGCGAGACGACGACGAGCTCGTCGCCGGTGAGGCCGGCGGTCACGACGCTGCGCGTGCCGCGCGTCTCGCCGAGCGAGACGAGCTGCCAGCGTACGCGGTCGCGCTCGAGCACGAACACGCCGCGCTGCTCGCCGTCCTTGACGACGGCCGCGACCGGCACGAGCAGCGCCGGCTGCTCCTCCGCGACCGGTTCGGCGGGCTCCTCGTCCAGGAACACGACGCGCACGCCCATGTCCGGCCGCAGGCGGTCGTCGGGCGCGTCGAAGGCGACGCGCACCTCGACGGTGGCCTTGGTGCGGTCGGCCGTCGGCCAGATGCGATCGATGCGCGCGGCGTAGGGCTCGCTCGGGTACGCGTCGAGGTAGATGCGCGCGGGCCCGTCCTGGCGCACGGCCGCGAGCGTCGTCTCCGGCACCTCGGCCTGAACTTCGAGGCTGGCGAAGTCGACCATCGTCGCGACCGAGCCGCGCGCGGTGGACCCGCCTTGCGAGTTGGGCGAGACGACCTCGCCGACCTCGGCCTCCTTCAGCACGATCACGCCGTCGAACGGCGCGCGCACGTAGGTCTTCTCGAGCGCGGCTGCGGCGCGGGCCACCTGGGCGCGCGCGCTCTCGACGCGCGCCGCCGCCTCGGCCTGCGCGCGCTCGGCGCCGGTGACGCGCTTCGCGGCCGTCTCGGCGGCGGCGCGCGCGGTGGCGAGGTCGGCCTCGGCGCCGCGCTGCACGGCTTGCGCGCGCGCGAGGTCGTGCACCACCTGGTCGCCCTGGCGTGCCTCGGCGTCGCCGCTCGTCACCAGCGCCTCGATGCGCAGGCGCTCGAGCTCGGCGAAGGCGACGTCGGCGCCCGCGGCCTCGAGCGCGGCCTCGGCCGACGGCACGCCGCTCTCGGCCTGCGCCTGGTCGGCGCGCGCGCTCTCCAGCTCGGCCGCGGCACGCGCCAGCGTCGCCTCGGCCACGCCGACCTCGGCCTGCGCCGCGTCGACCGCCGCCTGCTGCTCGGTCGCGTCGAGGCGCGCGACGACGTCGCCCTTCGCGACGCGCGCGCCCTCGACCACGTTCATCGCGACGATGCGTCCGGGTTGCTCCGACGACAGCGCCGCGCGCGTGCGCGCCACGACGTAGCCGTTCGCCGCCGCGCCGCGCGCGCCCGAGGCCGACGACGCGCTCGTCTGCACGAGCGCCGAGACCTCGACCTCGGGCAGGAGCAGGCGGTCGTAGAGCTCGCGCAGCGGGCGCTGGAACAGCCACACGAGGGCCAGGACCGCCGCGAGCAGCACGAGGCGCGGCACGAGGCGCTTGCGCCGCCGGCGCGAGCCGCCGCGATCGATGCGCAGCGCGGAGAGGTCTTCGCGAGGGGGGGTGTCCGCCATGGCAGCGGAGAGGATAGCGCCTGGGCCCTCAGTCGAGGTGTCCGCGCTCGCTGTCTCCCATCTCGACGCCGCCGCGCGGGAAGTACTCGCTCCAGCGGCGATCGACGCGCGCCGCCGTGTCCGGGTCGCAGGAGAGCTCGGCGGGGTAGCCCGGCTTCATGCGCGCGTCGATGAGCAGCGGCGGTTCGAGCGCGGCGTGGTGGTGCACGAGCCGCGTGTCGGCCGCGACGAGGTCGCCGGCGGGGTCGAAGCGCGTGAACGTGGTCCACAGGAAGTTGATCGCCGAGCGCGCGGCGCGCTGCGCGTCGTCGGTCAGCACGAGGAGCGGCCAGTCGGCGAAGGCCGGGTCGCGCACGAGCACCTCGCGCGCGCCGGGGTCCTCGGCGTACGACGGGCCCTCGACGACCAGGCACCCCGGCGCGAACACGCGCACGTCGCGCGCGGCGGCGCACGGCGTGCCGTGGAACTCGCGCGGCAAGTCGCGGCGCTTGGGGCCGAGCCCGAGCAGCACGCCCTTGCTGCCCTCGTTGAGCCGCGGGCCGGCGTAGTCGAGCGTGTCCATCGACAGGTTCGGCAGCAGGAACAGGTCGGTGGCGAAGTCGGCGCGCTCGAGCACGTGCGTGAGCACGGCGCGGAAGTCCTTGAGGTCGAGCGGCGCGTCGACGACCAGCAGGAACTTCGTCAGCGAGAGCTGGCCCTCGCCGAGGATGCGGAACGCGCTGACCATCGCCTCGCGCTTGTAGCGCTCCGCGACGACGGCGGCCGAGAGCGAGTGGTAGCCCGTCTCGCCGTAGCTCCACAGGTCGCGCACCGCCGGCATGACCAGCGGGAAGAGCGGCGAGAGCAGCTCCTGCAGGTAGTCGCCGAGGAAGAAGTCCTCCTGGCGCGGCTTGCCGACCACGGTCGCGGGCAGGATCGCGTCCTTGCGGTGGAAGACGGCGTCGACCTCGAGCACGGGGAAGTCGTGCACCTCGGAGTAGTAGCCGTAGTGGTCGCCGAAGGGCCCCTCGGGGCGCCGCACGCCGGCGGGGATGCGGCCGACGAGCGCGAACTCGGCCTCGGCGACGAGCGGCAGCGGCCCGGCCGGGTTGCGCGCGAGGTCGAGGCGCGTGCCGAGCATCAGCGACGTGAGCAGGAGCTCCGGCACGTTCTCCGGCAGCGGCGCGATGGCGGAGAGGATCAGCGCGGGCGGGCCGCCCAGCAGGAGGTTCACCGGCAGGTCGCGCCCGGCGGCCTCGGCCACGGCGTGGTGGAAGCCGCCGCCGCGGTGGATCTGGATGTGCGCGCCGCACGTGCGCGCGTCGAAGACCTGCGCGCGGTACATGCCCAGGTTGCTGCCGCCGGTCACGGGGTGCTCGGTGTAGACGAGCGGCAGCGTGAGGAAGGGCCCGCCGTCGCGCGCCCACGTCTCGAGCGCGGGCAGGCGCGTCAGGTCGGGCGTGCTCATGCGCGCCTCGGTCACCGCGCCCGCGGCGTTGCGGCGCAGGCCGACCTTCGCGAGCGAGGTGAAGAGGCTGCGGCGCTCCCACAGCTTGCCGAGCGTGGGCGGCAGCAGCTCCTCGGGGAGCCTCGCGACCTCGGCGATCACCTCGCCGGCGCGCGCGCCGAAGGCGAGGTCGACGCGCCGCGCGGTGCCGAACAGGTTGGTGACGAGGGGGAAGTCCTTGCCCTCGACGTCGCGGAACAGGAGCGCGGGGCCCCCCGCCGCGATCACGCGGCGGTGGATCTCCGCGATCTCGAGCTCGCTCGAGACCGGTGCGTCGACTTCGACGAGCTCACCGGCCGCGCGCAGCCGGGCGAGCAGGCGCCGCAGGTCGCGCGGCGCCTGCGCGCCCTCGGTCACGGCCTACTCGTCCTCCAGGACGAGCACCGCCGAGGCGTTGAACTCGTAGGCGTCGGGGCGCAGCTCGAGGGGCTTGCCGGCCTCCTCCTCCATGTGCGCGCGCTGCTCGGGCGTGAGCTCCTTCGAGTAGAAGGTGCCCTGGATCACGACGTGGTGGCCGACGGACTCCATCGGGAACTTGTACGCGCCGCCGCAGCCGCTCTCCCAGCGCACGAGCGACGTCGCGCCGTCGTCCTCGACCTGCATCCAGCAGCCGGCCTTCGCGCAGACCGCCTTCACGTCGGCTTCGACGAGCAGCGTCTTGCCGATGAACTCGGCCGGCGTGGCGTCGATGACGGCGAAGCGCGTGATCGGGCCGGGGGTCATCTCCTCGCCGATGTGCGTGCCGACGGGGAGCGCGGGGGCTTTCGGGGTGGTGGCGCAGGCGGCCGTGAGGGACAGCAGGGCGAGGGCGAGGAGGCGCGGCTTCATGGCGGTGGCGGAGGGTCTGGGGGACGGAGCGCAGAAGATACGTCGCGGCGGCCGATAGCGTCCAGGGAGCGCGGCGCGCGTCGGGACCGCCGCCGAAACCTCGCCGGCCGGGCGCTGTTGTCCGCAGCCACGAGGAGTCGGCCGCGCCGGCTCCTCGCGCCTCCCGGCCCCCTCCGCCAGCGTCATGCTCTCGTTCGTCCAAGGCGTCCTCGCCCTCTCGCTGTGCCTCGGCGCGCCGTCCTTCGCCCAGGAGGCCGCGCCCGCGCCCGACGCGTGGACCGCGCGCGAGGCGCGCCACCTGCTGAACCGCGCCGCCTTCGGCGCGACGCCGGCCGAGCTCGACGCCGCCGTGGCGCTCGGTCGCGCGGCGACGATCGAGCGCTTGCTCCTGGGCGGCCGCGAGGTCGAGCCGCCCTTCTTCGCGACGGTCGGCGTGGCCGACTTCGGCGGGCTCGACGGCCGCAGCCCGGCCGAGCAGCGCGAAGTGCGCCGCCAGGTGCGCGAGCGCGACAAGGGCCAGCTCGCGGCGTACACGCACTGGTGGCTCGAGCGCATGCGCCGCGGCGAGGACCCGCTGCGCGACCGCATGACGCTGTTCTGGCACGGCTTCTTCACGACCAGCAGCAAGGACCTGCGCCGCACGTTCGAGGTGATCCAGCAGCACCAGCTCCTGCGCGACCACGCGCTCGAGAGCTACGCGGAGCTGCTTGCCGGCATCGTCCACGACCCGGCGATGCTGTACTACCTCGACAACACGAAGAACAAGAAGGGCAAGCCGAACGAGAACCTGGCGCGCGAGCTGCTCGAGCTGTTCAGCCTCGGCGAGGGGAACTACACGGAGCGCGACGTGCAGGAGGTGGCGCGCGCGTTGACCGGGCACCAGGCCGGGCGCGACGGCGGCTTCGAGCTCAACCGCAAGCAGCACGACGACGGCGAGAAGACGATCCTCGGCCGCACGGGGCGCTTCGACGCCGAGGACGTCGTGGCGATCCTGCTCGAGCAGGACGCGTGCGCGCGCTGGGTCGCCGGGCGCCTGCTCGAGTCGTTCGAGGGCGCGCGACCCGACGCGGCGCGCCTCGACGAGTACGCGGCCTGCCTGCGCGAGGCGGACTACGCGCTGCGGCCCTTCCTGCGCAAGCTGTTGGACGATCCACGCTTCTACCGCGACGAGGTGGTCGGCGCGCGCGTGCTGGGCCCGGTCGACTTCCTCGTCTCGAGCGAGCGTCGCCTCGGGCTCGAGGTCAGCCCCGAGTTCGTCTATCGCGCCGCGAGCGAGCTCGGCCAGACGCTCTTCCAACCGCCGAACGTGAAGGGCTGGGAGGGCGGCGAGAGCTGGATCACCACGGCGTCGCTGATCGGCCGCGGGAACGCGGCGGGGTTGATGCTGGGCGTGCTCGACGAGGACGCCGCGCGCGTGGCGCCGGTCGCGCCCGCGCCGGCCGACCCCGACTACGGCGGGATGGAGGCGATGGACTCGATGGACGCCACGGACGACATGGACGCCATGCAGGCCATGGACGGCAGGGAGGAGGCTGCCGAGGGCGACGCGCGGCTGCCCGGCGAACTGCGCGCGTTGAAGCGCGCGCTCGGCAAGGACTACGCGCCGCGCCTCAACCTGACCTGGCGCTTCGCGCGGCGCGGGCTCACGCGCGACGCCGAGCTCGCGGGCGCGTTGCTCGACGAGCTGCTCGCCATCGCCGCGCCCGACGAGACGCGCGCGGCGCTGACGCGGCGCCTGGCCGCCGAGCGCGCAGCGCTGGGCGTGGCGGAGGGTGAGCTGCTCGCGCAGCCCGCGCTCGCCGAGCCGCTGCTGCGCCGCCTCGCGCACCTCGTGCTCTCGCTCCCCGAGGCCCAGCTCGACTGAACGACGACCATGCCGACCACTCCGCGACCGCTCCGCCTCGACCGCCGCGCCTTCCTCGCCGGCGGCCTGGGCTTCACCGCCGGCCTCTGCCTCGCGCCCGGCGCGCTCGCCGCGCGGCGCGACGAGTCGCAGCGCCACCTCGTGCTCGTGCAGCTCTCGGGCGGCAACGACGGCCTCTCGACGCTCGTGCCGTACGGCGACGACGCGTACCACGCGGCGCGCGACGCGACGCGCATCGCCGCCGAGTCGCTGCACCGCCTCGACGAGTACCGCGGCCTGCACCCCGCGCTCACGCGGCTCGCCGCGCGCTACGACGCGGGCGAGCTCGCGCTCGTGCAGGGCGTCGGCTATCCCGGTCCCAACCGCTCGCACTTCAAGTCGCTCGAGGTCTGGCACGCCGCGCACCCCGACGGCCGCGTGGCCGGCGACGGGTGGATCGGCAAGCTCTGCGACGCGCGCTGGCCGCAGGACGCGCCGCCCGAGCTGGTGGTGCACCTCGGCAAGGACGTGCCCTACGCGCTGCACTCGGCGCACCACCCGCCGGTGGCCTTCGAGGTGCCCGAGACCTACCAGTGGCTCGGCGACGGGCAGGAGCTCGACCCGGGCGCCGACGAGCCGGCGCGCGGGGGCGGCTCGGTGCTCGAGCGCTTGCGCCGCGTGCAGCGCGACGCGCAGGCGTCCTCGCGGCGCATCCGCCACGCCGCCGCAGGCTACCGCACGGACGTCGAGTACCCCGCGACGCGCGAGGGCCGCGCGCTGCGCACCGCCGCCGCGCTGCTCGACGCGGGCCTCGGCACGCGCGTCGTGAGCGTCGACTTCGGCGGCTTCGACACGCACTCCAGCCAGCGCGGGCGGCACGACGAGCTCATGCGCACGCTGGACGGCGCGCTCGGCGCGTTCTTGGCCGACCTGCGCGGGCGCTCGATCGGCGCGCACACGTTGGTGCTCGTCTTCAGCGAGTTCGGCCGCCGCGTGCGCGAGAACGGCTCGGGCGGCACGGACCACGGCAAGGCCGGCCTGGTGCTGGCCGCCGGCGCGCCCGTGCAGGGCGGGCTCTACGGCGCGTACCCCTCGCTGACCGACCTCGACGGCGGCGACCTGCGCTACGCCGTCGACTTCCGGCGCTGCTACGCCGCGGCGCTGCGCTGGCTGGGCGCCGACCCGACCGCGGTGCTCGGCGAGCCCTTCGAGCCCGTGCCGTTCGTCTGAGCCCGCGGCCGCTCAGGCGGCCGTGATCCAGGTGTGCAGGCGCGTCACCGCGGCGCGGTCGAGCTCCAGGCAGAGCTGCGCGTAGGCCTGGGAGAACTGCGCCCAGCGACCCTCCGACCAGCGCGGCTCGAGCACCAGGCGGTCGTCCACCGCCGGCACTTGCACGCCGTACGACCACTCGATGACCTCCTCGTCGCCCAGGAGCCAGTGCTGGGGCATCTGCAGGTCGACCACCTGGCGCGGCGCGGGCAGGCCCACGTCCTGGCAGACCTCGCGGTGGATCGCGGTCTCGATCTGCTCGTGGAACTGGATCGGCCCGTCGACGGGGCCCCAGGTCGGGTTGACGCCCTCGGAGCGGCGCAGGAGCAGGTAGCTCGGGCCGCGGGCGTCGAAGCGGTAGAGGAAGAGTCGAACTCGGTGCTGGAGATCGGCCATGGCGAGTGGGACAACTCGGACGTGGCGCCGCGAGCCGCGGCGAGCTTCGACCCGAACGGGGCGAGGTTCACCGAAGGGCGCGGCCGGGGTCGTCCCTCTTTCGGCGCCGGGGGCGCCAGTCGGAGAGCCAATGGGCCAGGAAACCGTCCCTCACCAGCCCTCCCCGCGCTTGGCGCGGGCCCTGGGCCGTCTCGACGAGCTCGTCAACTGGGAGCGCCGCGACCGCGGCGGCTGGGATCGCACCCTCGAGCCGGTGCGCGACCTGCTGGCGCGCCTGGGCGATCCGCAGCAGGCCTGGAGCGGCGTGCTCGTCACCGGCACCAAGGGCAAGGGCTCGGTGGCCAGCCTGGTGGCGGCCGGGCTGCGGCGGGCGGGGCTCTCGACCGGGCTCTACACCTCGCCGCACGTCGAGCGCGTGACCGAGCGCGTGGTGGTCGACGGGCGCCAAGTGGCGGACGACGACCTGGCAACGGCCCTGGAGGAGGTGCTCGAGGCGCGCGCCGCCGCCGTCACCACCGGGAGTCCGGCGAGCGCCTCGACCTGGTTCGACTGCATGACGGCGGCCGCCTTCCTGCACTTCGCGCTCGCGGAAGTGGACTGGGCCGTGGTCGAGGTCGGCATCGGCGGGCGCCTGGACTCGACCCGCGCGGTCGAGGCGCCGGTGGCCGTGGTGACGAACGTCGACCTGGAACATACGGCCACCTTGGGTACCACTCGAGCTGCCATCGCCGGCGAGAAGGGCCCGGTGGTGAGCGAGGGCGGCGTGCTCGTCACGGGCGTGCCGCCGCGCGACGCCGCGGGCGCGCCCGACGAGGCCTACGCCGTGCTCGAGCGGCTGTGCGCCGAGCGCGGGGCCCGGCTGGTGCCCGTGCGGCAGAGTGGGAGCTTCGACGAGCGCAACCTGGCCCTGGCGGGCACCGTGCTGAACGAGCTCGGGCGTTGTGGAGTGGTGGACCAGGACGGCGCTCCACTCTGGCGCTCGCACCTCGACGCCGAGGCGGTCCGCGGCGCGCGCCTCCCCGCGCGCGAGGAGCGCTTCCAGGTCGGCGAGGTCCAGGTGCTGCTCGACGGCGCCCACGTGGCCTCCAGCGTCGACGCCCTGCTGGCGCGCTGCGAGCGCACCCCCGAGCTCGGCCCCAAGCCCAAGCTGGTCCTCGCCCTAGGTCGAGAGAAGGACGCCCGCGCCATTCTCAAGGCCCTCCTGGGTCGGGTCGATAGGTGCCTGTGCACCACCCTCTCCGAGGGTCGTCTGTACTCCGACCAGGAGCTGGCGGAGCTGGCGCACGAGGTCGGCCACGACCCCGAGGCGTGGGACGACCCCCGGGAGGCGCTCGAGGAGGCGCTCCTCGACGCGCAGGCCAACGGTGGCTGGGTGCTCGTCCTGGGATCCTTCTACCTCGCCGGCGCGCTGCGGCCGACACTCACTCGCCTCCAGACCCGACCCGGCACCCGCTGATCCTCGGCCCATGCTGACCATCGTCTCGGACCTCCTCTTGACCGACGCCTTCCTGATCAAAGGCAACGTCGAGAACAAGTACACCCGGCTGAGTCAGATCCTCGACGAGCACCGCAAGTTCTTCCTGAGGGTGCGCGACGCGACGCTGGTGGACCTCAAGACCTGCGAGCGCATCCAGACGCCGCTCCTGCACGTCAACGTCGACGAGATCCTGCTGGCCCACGAGCTGCTCGACGAGGCCGGCGATCGGCACCTGAAGCAGCTCACCGACGACTCGGACCTGCACCGCGTGCGCGTCTTCTACACCGGCAACCTGAACATCGAGGTCGCGGGCTTCGTGCGCCCCGGCGCCTACGAGGCCGACGACCGCGTCTCGCGCCGCTTCTTCGTGCTGCGCAAGCCCTCGATCCGCGGCTTCAAGGACCGCGGCGATCAGGACCTCAAGCTGCTGAACAACCTCGGCTACGTGATCCTGAACAAGGCGCGCCTGTCGTACATCTACGACTTCAACTGAGCGCCCGCGCCGCGCTCGCGCCCCGCCCGCGGCGCAGCGGCGCTACACTCCCGGCGTGAGCGACGCCTCCGCCGACGATTCCGCCGCGCTCGACGAGAGCGCGCCCGCGCGCGACTCGAGCCACTACGTGATCCTCGCGCTCCTCTGGGCCGGGGTCGCGGGCATGGTCGCGCTGCACTTCTTCGCCTCGCCCGCCGCGGCGGGCTACGGCACGCACGAGCAGCTCGGCTTGCCGCCTTGCCGGCTGATGCAGTGGACCGGCGTGCCCTGTCCGGGCTGCGGCGTGACGACCAGCGTCACGCACGTCGTGCACGGCGAGCCGCTGGAGGCGTTGCGCGTGCAGCCCTTCGGCCTGGTGACCACGGTGCTGTGGCCGCTGGCCGCGCTGTGGGGGCTCGCGGTGCACCTGCGGGGCGGCGACCTCTACGCCGCCTTCGGGCGCCTGAAGAAGCCCTGGCTCCGGGTGCTCCTGGGCGTGATGGCCGCGTGCTGGGTCTACAAGCTCGCCGTCGTCCTGGGCTGAGGGCCTTCCGAGAATCTCCCCGAGCAGGTGTCGTAGGAGGCGCACCCCCAGCCGGAGCTGCCCATGACCCGCCCTCGCCTCGCCCTGCTCGTGCTCTTGCTCGCCGTCGCCGGCGGTGCGGTCTTCTTCGCGCTGCGCGGCGGTGGAACGCACGCCGAGGAGCGCGGCGCGCTGCTGCCGGGTGAGGTCGAGGCGCAGGACGCTGCGGCCGGAACCGGCGAGCTCGCGAACGCCGCGCGCGACGAGGCGACGCCGGCGACCCGTCGCGAGGCGGCGGCCAAGCCCAAGGCGAAGGCGCCCGCGGCCGCGACCGCCGCCGCGCCGCCGGCCGCGCCGCAGGGACCCTGGCTCTACGGCCGCGTGGTCGGCTCCGACGGCTTGCCCGTCCCCGACGCGACCGTCTCCGTCAGCGTCGACGGCGTGGGGCAGGCCGCGGGCGTGCTCGGCTTCGTCGCGCAGCGGCTCGCCGAGACGGCGGTCACCGACGGCGGCGGCACGTTCCGCGTGCCGCGCGGCCTGGTGTACCGCGGCGACGCGAAGGTCGAGCTCGTCGCGCGCGGCTACCTGCGCGCGAGCGAGGTGCGGCCGCTCGAGGAGCGCAGCGGCGACGTCGACCTCGGCAGCTTCGTGCTCGATCGCGGCGTCGTGCTCGGCGGCCAGGTGCTCTCGGCCGCCGGCGAGCCCGTCGCCGACGCGGTGGTCTACCGCACCGACTTCGACGAGCCCGACGGCTTCGAAGGCATGCGGCGCATGGCGCGCGCGTTCGGCGGCGCGGACCAGGACGAGACGCGCACCGATGAGGAGGGTCGCTTCGAGCTCGCGCACGAGCGCGACGGACACTACACGCTCGTGGTGGAGCACGACGCGCACCCGACCGGTCGCTTCTCGGGCACGACGCCCACGCCGGGCGGCGAGCTGCTCACGCTCGCGCTGCGGCTCGAGCCGGCCGCGGGGATCGAGGGCCGCATCCTCGGCTTCCCGCAGGGCCGCGGCGACATCTCGGTGCAGTACACCGACGCCGGCGACGACGCCGCGCCGGTGGCGACCTTCTTCGCCTCGACGTTCGGCGCCGGCAACTCCGCCAACGTCGCCGAGGACGGCACCTTCCGCTTCGAGGGCTTGCCCGTCGGCAAGCGCTTTCGCATCGAGGCCGGGCTGCGCAACGGCATCTTCGGCCGCACCGCGTGCAGCGACGCCGTCGTCGTCGACTCGGGCGCGCGCGACGTCGAGTTGACCTGGGACCCCGGCGCGCGGCTCCAGTTCCGCGTCGTCGACGCGCGCACGAACAAGGGCCTGTCCGCGGGCTTCGTGCGCTACCGCTGGCAGAGCAAGGGCGAGGGCGGCATGCCCGACGCCCAGAAGCGCGTCGACTTCGAGTCGCCGGACGTCGTGCTGGCCGAGCTGCGGCCGCCGACCGAGAACGGCTCCCTCGAGCTCGCGATCATCGTCGACGGGTACCTCGAACTGCGCCGCGAGGACATCGAGATCGGCGCGCACGACACGGTCGACCTGGGCCTCCTGCCGCTCGAGCCGGCGCCGCCGCTGCGCGTGCGCGTCGTCGAGGCGGCGAGCGGCAAGCCCGTGCGCAACGCGCGCGTCGTGCTGAAGCCGGACGCCGGCGAGGACGCCATCCCGTTCTTCTCGCTCTCCAGCGAGGGCGCCAATGGCCGCACGAACGGCGACGGCGTGTGCGAGCTGCCCGCCTGCTCGAGCGAGACCGCGACGCTCTCGGTGCGCAAGCGCGGCTTCGCGCCGTTCGAGCTCGAGGACGTGCCCATGCCGCGCGACACCGGGCGCGAGGAGCTCGTGCGCCTCGTGGACGGCGGCGCGCTCGAGGTGCGCGTCGTCGACGAGAACGACCAACCGGTCTCGAAGGCGCGCGTGACGCTGCGCGGCCCCGACGGTCAGCGCACCTCGTACGAGGCGGATGCACGCGGCGAGGTGCACGCGCGCGACCTGCCGGCGGGCAAGTACGACGCGATGGCGCAGCGCCCGGCAGGCCGCCGCGGCGGCGGCATGGTGATCCAGATGCGCGGCGAGGACTCCGAGGACTCGCGCTGGCAGGACGTCGTCGTCACCGCGGGCGGCGAGCAGGCGCTCGTGCTCGAGTTGCCCGCGCTCGCGACGCTCACCGGGCTCGTGACCGCGCGCGGCGGCCCGGTAGCCGGCGCGCAGGTGACGCTGCTCGAGGGCGAGGACGGCAACGAAGCCGACGGCATCGAGGCCGAGATGCGCCAGCGCATGCGTCGCTTCGGCAACGACGAGGCCTCGGTGGCCACGACCGACGCGCAAGGGCGGTACCGCTTGCGCGACCTGCCCACCGGGCGTCACCGCCTGCGCGTGAAGCACGGTCCCGGCGCGCCGGCGGTGCTCCAGCCCGTCGAGCTGCACGAAGGCGCGAACACCGCCGACGTCGTGCTGCCGCGCTCGCTCGTGCGCGGCCGCGTCGTCGACGAGCGCGGCGACGCGGTGGCCGGCGCGAGCCTGACGGTGCGCCGCGTGAAGGTGCTCGAGGCCGCGGGGGACGAGCTCGAGCAGGCCTTCATGGCGATGTCCTTCTTCGGCGCAGGCGACCCCGACGGCGCGCGCAGCGAGTTCGACGGTCGCTACGAGATCCTGGGCGTGACGGCCGGCGAAGCGCTCGTCGTCGAAGGTCGCGCGTCGGGCTACGTCGTCGGCCGCTCCGAGCCGTTCGAGCTCGGCGCGGACGAGGAGCAGAAGGGCTGCGACCTCGTGCTGCACCGCGGCGGCAGCGTGCGCGTCGAAGTGCGCGGCGAGACGCAGCCGTTCCAGCCCGTCTACGCGCGGCGCATCGGCGGCCCCGACGGTCCGCCGCGGCGCGCGATGGGCTTCCCGCGCGACGGCGCGACGGTGCTGCGCGACCTCGCGGCGGGCACGTGGCGCGTGTCGCTCCAGGACGGCGACGAGGGCGACGGCGCGACGGTCGAGGTGCGCGCGGGCGAGGAGAGCGCGGCCGTGTTGGGCGCCTGAGCCGCGCGGCACCTGCGCTGGGCCGCGGCGCCGGCGCTGCGGCGCGTCGAGCTCGCCGATGCGGACTTCCCGCGCGGGCGACCGCCGCACGCCGGCGTCGCGTTCGAGCGCCGTGCGGCGGCGAAGGCGCCCGAACGGCGGCCCTGCGACCGCAGCAGAGGCCGTCCCCCGGACGCCGAAGCACGTCTCCGACGAGCTGCTAGCATGGGACCGGTCCGTCTCGCTCCTTCCTTCCCAGGTGCTCGCATGCTCCCGAACGCTCGCTACGTCCCGCTCGCCTGCTCGCTCCTCGCCGCGCTCGGCGGCGCCCAGACCTCGCTCTACGTCGTCGACGGCGCGCCGTTCTCCGGGGCCGACACGCGCGCGGCCTTCGCCGGAGACGTCGACGGCGACGGCCTCGGCGACTGGATCGTCGGCGTGCCCACCGATGACGGCGCCGCGCAGAACGGCGGCGTCGCGCGCGTGTACGCGGGCGTCGACGGTGCGCTGCTCTACACGCTGACGGGCGGGACGGGCGACTACCTCGGCTACGCGTTCGACGGCGTGGGCGACCTCGACGGCGACGGCCGACAGGAGTTCGTCGTGAGCGCGCCGCGCGCGGCCTGGAGCGGTCAAGGCTCGGTCGGCGTGGCGCGCGTGTACGACGGCGCGACGGGCGCGGTGCGCTTCACCGTCGGCGGCAGCGCCTCCTCCGACTGGTTCGGCGCGTCGGTCAGCGGCGCCGGCGACCTGAACGCCGACGGCGTGCCGGACTTCGTGGTGGGCGCGGTCGGCGCCGACAACGCGCCGAACGACGGGGCGGGCGCCGTGTACGCCTACTCGGGCGCAGATGGCAGCCTGCTCTGGCAGCGCTTCGGCACGACGGGCAGCGGCTTCGGTCACTGCGTGAACGAGCTCGGCGACGTGAACGGCGACGGCAAGGCCGACGTGGTCGCGAGCGCGCTCGACGTGGACCAGGGCAACGCGGCGGGCTACGTGCGCGTGCTGTCGGGCGCGAACGGCGCGCCGCTGCTCGTGTTCCCCCCGGGCTCGCCGCTGTACTGGTTCGGCGTGTCGTGCGACGGCGCGGGCGACGCGGACGGCGACGGCGTGCCGGACGTCGTGATCGGCATCCGCGACGAGCCCGCGGTCGCGGGAACGGGCCAGGGCGCGGTCGACGTGCGCTCGGGCGCGACCGGCGCGCTCCTTCGCCGCCTGCGACCGCTGCCGGGCACGCAGCGCTTCGGCGTGAGCGTCGCCGGGGCGGGCGACGTCGACGGCGACGGCCGCGACGACATCGTCGTGGGGCAGAGCCGCGACCAGTGGGGCCTGGGCAACCAGGGCAGCGCGACGGTCTTCTCGGGCCTCGACGGGAGCGTGATCTTCAAGGTCTACGGCGAGGCGCTCGGCGACGAGCAGGGCACCTGGGTCGACGGCGGCGCGCACGTCGACGCGGACGGGTCGTGCGAGGTGCTCACCGTCGCGCCCTTCAACGACGCGGCCGGCAACACGGCGGGGCGCACGCGCGTGCTGCGGCTCGCCACGCCGCAGTGCCTGGCCGTCGCGCGCTACTGCACCGCGCTGCCGAACTCGACCGGCGTCGCCGCGCAGCTCGACTTCAGCGGCACGACGAGCGTGTCGGGGAACGACTTCTTCCTGCGCGTGTCGGGCGGCGTGCCCGGGCAGCCCGGGCTGTTCTACTTCGGCCCGAACCAGATCGCGGCGCCCTTCGGCAACGGCGTGCGCTGCGTGGGCGGGGCGGTGCGACGCTTCGGCGTCGCGATCGCCGAGGGCCACGGCTACGTCGGGCGCTGGCTCGACGTCACGGCGCCGCAGACCGGCGGCGTGCTCGTGCCGGGCTCGACGCACGACTTCCAGTACTGGTACCGCGATCCGGGGATCGGCGCGCACTTCAACCTGAGCGACGCGCTCGCGGTGACCTTCTGCCCGTGATCGCGGCGCGCCGCGTTCAGTAGCCGAGCGCGTCGAGCTGGCGGCCGAGCGCCTTGTCGTGCGCGGGCGCCGCCGGCGCGCCGTCCGCGGTCGCGAGCGTCGCGAGCTGGCGCGCGCGCTCGGCCAGGTGGGCCTCGAGCTCCGCACGCAGCGGCGCCAGCGCGGGGTCGTCGACGTCGAGCGGCGCGAGCTCGCGCGGATCGCGTGCCACGTCGTACGCGCGCAGCTCGCGCGTGCGGTCGTCCAGCGTCAGCACGAGCTTGAGGTCGCCGCGGCGCAGCGCGGCGTGGGCGCGGTCCTGCACCAGGAGATCGGCGAACACGGCGCGCTCGGGCAGCGCGCGCGCGCCCGCGGCGAGCGCCGGCCACAGCGAGCGTCCGTCGAGCCCCTGCGGCGCACGCCGTCCGAGCAGCTCGGCGAGCGTCGGCGCGAGGTCGACGAGGCTCAGCGCGCCGTGGACCTCGCCGCGCAGCGGCGCGCCGTCGACGCGCACGTGCAGCAGGAGCGGCACGTCGACCTGCTCGGCGTGCAGGTCGCCCTGGTGGCCCCACAGGCCGTGCTCGAGGAACGCCTCGCCGTGGTCCGCCGTGACGACCAGCGCCGCGTCCCGCAGGTGACCGCCCGCGCCGAGGCGCTGCACGAACGCGCCGACCTCGCGGTCGACCCAGGCGACCTCGGCGTCGTAGCGACTCGCGAGGTGCTCGCGGCGGCGCACCAGCTCGGGGTCGTCGAAGCCGCGCTGATCGAGGTCGAGGTGCGCGAGCAGCGTCTCGCGCGTGATCGAGGAGTCGAGCGCGCGCAGCGCCGCGAGTTGCTCGTCCTTCAGCAGGTCGGGCCGCAAGCGCGCCTCGTCGAAGTCGAACGGCGCGCCGTCGGCGCGGCGCTGCCAGCGCGCGTAGGCGCGGCTCCACAGCACGACCTCGATCGGGTCGCCGAGGCTCGTGAAGGGCGACGCCACGCCCGGCGCCGCGGTGGCGAAGCGCGCGAGCAGATCGGGCGGCGGCTCGTAGGGCGCGTGCGGCTCGATCAGGTGCACGTAGACGAAGTAGGGCTCGCGGCTCGCCTCGACCCAGCGCGCTGCGGCGGCGAGCAGGTCGTGCGCGCCGCCGGCGGGTTGCACGAACTCGTCGAAGCCGCGGCCGAAGCCCCATGTGGCGTCGAGGTGCGGGTTGTTGACGAAGGCGGCCGTGCGCAGCCCGGTGCGCTGCAGCTCCTCGGCGAAGGACCACAACTCGGGGCGCAACGCCTGCAACGCGGGGCGCTGGTCTCGGCTGCCGAGTGCGCCGTGGCGCGCGGGGTACAGGCCGGTGAACAGCGAGGCGACCGAGGGCTTCGTCCACGAGGACGGCGCCGTCGCGTCCGTGAACACGAGGCTCTCCGCGGCGAGCGCGTCCAGGCGCGGCGTCAAGCCGCGTGCGTCGCCGTACGCGCCCAGGCGGTCGCGGCGCAGCGTGTCGACGACGACGAGCACGAGGCTGCGCGCCGCAGGAGCCGGCGCTGCGGGCTCGGCCGGCCGCGCGCACGCCGCCAGGAGGAGCGCGGCGCTCCACGCGACGAGCTCACTCGAGCGCGTCATCCTCCTCGTCCTCCTCGTCGTCGTAGGCGAAGTCGTCGGGCGCGGCCTCCACCAGCATCTCGAGGTAGCTCATGTAGCGGGTGTTCGCGATCGCGCCCTCCTCGAGCGCGTCGAGCACCGCGCACTCGGGCTCGTGATCGTGCGTGCAGTTGGGGTACTTGCAGCGCCCCTGCACGCGCACGAATTCGGGGAACAGGTCGCGGATCTGGTCCTTCTTCACGCCGTGCAGCCGGAACACGCGGATGCCCGGCGTGTCGATCACCCAGCCGCCTTGCTCGAGCGGGATCAGCCGCGAGTGCGTGGTCGTGTGGCGGCCTTGCTCCCAGTGGCGGCTGATCTTGCCGACCTTGAGGCCGAGGCCGGGCTGGATCGCGTTGAGCGTCGTCGACTTGCCCGCGCCCGAGGGGCCGTACAGCACCGTCACCTTGTCCCGCAGCAGCTCCTTCAGCTCGTCGAGGCCGCGCCCGTCGACCGCGCACGTCTCGAGGATCGGCACGGGCACCGACTCGTAGGTCGCGCGCAGCTCGGCCGTCAGGCCCTTCTTGTCGAGGTCGATCTTGTTCAACACCAGCACCGCCGGGATGCCGTGCCACTGACACGCGGCGAGGATGCGGTCGGTGCGGTTGCTCGAGAACTTGGGGTGCGCGACCGACGCGAACACGAGCAGCTGGTCGACGTTCGCGGCGAGCACCTGCTCGCGCGGGTCGTGCGAGGAGGCGACGCGCGAGAGCCAGTTGCGGCGCGGCAGCACCTCGACCAGCGCGAGCGGGTCGGAGCGCGGGTCGAGGCGCACCTGATCGCCGACCGCGATGGGGTTCTTGACGCCCGCGAGCCCCTCGAACAGCGCGCCGCGCGGCGCGGCGAGCAGCACCTCGTCACCGAGCTCGACGTGACAGACCTTGGCGTCGACCCTGACGACGCGCCCCTCGACCAGGTCGCTCATGGGGGGCGTTGTACCCCGGCGCGCGCCGCGTCGCGTCGGGGGACTCGAGACTTCCGCGGCGCCGCGCGGAGGGCCGCGGCAGCGGGTATAACCAGCGGCATGACCGAGGACGCCGTCATCCGTTCGCGCACGAACGCGCTGCTCAAGCGCGTCGGCGCGGCGCTGGCGGGGCGCGAGCGCGACGTCGTCGTGCTCGAGGGCGAGCGGCTGGTGCGCGACGCCCTGCGCGCGGGCGTGGAGCTCGAGGTCGCGCTCGTGGCCGAGTCGCGCGCCGCGGAGCTCGGCGATCTCGCCGCGCCGCTGCGCGTCGTCGCGGACGAGTTGCTCGCGCGCGCCAGCGCCCTGGAGAGCTCGCCCGGCGTGCTCGCCCTCGCGCGCCCGCCGCAGACGCGCACGCTCGACGCGCTGAACCCGCGCGGCGCGCGCCTCGTGCTCGTCGTCGCCGGCGTGCAGGACCCGGGCAACCTCGGGGCGCTGGCGCGCTCGGCCGAGGCCGCCGGCGCCGGTGCGCTGGTGTGCCTCGCGGGTGGCGCGCGACCTTTCGGCCCGAAGGCGCTGCGCGGTTCGATGGGCAGCCTGCTGCGCCTGCCGGTGCACGCCGCGGCGGAGGCCGCTGCGCTCGCCGACACGCTCGCGGCGCGCGGCTACCGCCAGGTGTGCGCGGCGACGCGCGGCGGCGCGCGCTGGGATCGCTTCGACTGGTCCGGGCCGATCGCGCTGTGGGTCAGCGGCGAGACCAGCGAGCTGCCCGACGTGACGGCGCGCTTCGAGCACGTCACGATCCCCATGCACGGCGACGTCGAGTCGCTCAACGTCACCGTGGCCGCGTCGCTGCTGCTCTTCGCGGCGGGAGGCGGCGCGTGAGCGGTGACCTGTTCGGCGACGCGAGCGAGGTCCACGCGCCGCTCGCCGAGGTGCAGGCCGGCGCGCCGCTCGCCGACCGCATGCGCCCGCGCACGCTCGACGAGTACGTCGGGCAGGAGCAACTGCTCGGACCGGGCAAGGTGCTCGCGAAGCTGCTCGAGCACGAGCTGACGCAGAGCTTGATCCTGTGGGGGCCTCCGGGCACCGGCAAGACGACGCTCGCGCGCCTCGTCGCCGCGCGCAGCGGCCTGCGCTTCGTGCCGTTCTCGGCGGTGCTCTCGGGCGTGAAGGAGATCCGCGTCGTGATGGCCGAGGCCGAGGCGCGGCGCGCCAAGCACGGCGGGCGCACGCTGCTGTTCGTCGACGAGATCCACCGCTTCAACAAGGCGCAGCAGGACGCCTTCCTGCCGTACGTCGAGCGCGGCGACATCCTCTTGATCGGCGCGACGACCGAGAACCCCTCGTTCGAGGTCAACTCGGCGCTGCTGTCGCGCGTGCGGACGCTGATCCTCGAGCCGCTCGGCGTCGACCAGCTCGTGACGCTCCTGCGGCGCGCGCTCGAGGACGCGGAGCGCGGGCTGGGGCGCGCGTTCGAGGCCGGGGACGAGGTGCTGAAGCTCATCGCGCACGCCTGCGACGGCGACGCGCGGCGCGCGCTGACCGCGCTCGAGACCGCGGCGGCGCTGCTGCCCGAGGGCGGCGCGCTCGAGCCTGCGCTCGTCGCCGAGGCGCTGCAGCGCAAGGTGCTGCACTACGACAAGAGCGGCGAGGAGCACTACAACCTGATCTCGGCGCTGCACAAGAGCATCCGCAACTCGGACGAGAACGCGACGCTCTACTGGATCACGCGCATGATGGAGGCCGGCGAGGACGGCGGGTACATCGCGCGGCGCCTCGTGCGCATGGCCAGCGAGGACGTGGGGCTGGCCGATCCGTTCGCGTTGCGCGCGGCGCTCGACGCGGCCGACGCCTTCCACCGCCTGGGCTATCCCGAGGGCAAGCTGGCGCTCGTGCAGGCCGCGATCTACCTGGCGCGCGCGCCCAAGTCGAACGCGCTCTACGTGGCCCTCGGCCGCGCCGAGGAGGACGTGCGCCGCACCGCGGCGGAGCCCGTGCCGCTGCACCTGCGCAACGCGTCGACGACGCTGATGCAGGAGGCCGGCTACGGCGAGGGCTACCGCTACGCGCACGACGACCCCGCGGCGCGCGACGAGATGACGTGCATGCCGCCTTCGCTGGCGCAGCGGCGCTACTTCAAGAAGGCCCCGCCGCGCGGATCCGGCGGGGCGTAGCGGCGCGAGGTCGGGCGCCATTCGGGCCCTGGAGGCCGTTCTCGGGGGTCTGCTGCGCGTCGCGCCGCGCGCCGAACCCCGCGGATTCCGCGCGGAAAGCGCTTGTTCCGCGCGTTTCGAGCCTCTAGAAGGGGCTCGTTCGTCGATACGAACAGCCTCGATCCTCCGGCGCGGGTGCCCATCGTGCCCTCGCAAGAGGTCGAGATCCGTACGCCAAGAAGGCCGGGGCCCGCGGTTCGCCGCGGGCCCCGGTCGTCTACGTGCGGCGCGGGTGCGCGGCTCAGGCCTCCTCGTCGTACGGCTCGAGCGCCGCGCGCAGGCGCTCGTCGAGGCCGCTCTCGCGGCGGCTCTGGTCGGTGTTGTCGACGGCCAGCTGCAGCGCGCGCCGCGAGCCGACCAGCACCACGAGTTCGCGGGCCCGCGTGATCGCCGTGTACAGCAGGTTGCGCTGGAGCATCACCGCGTGCTGCGTCACCAGCGGCACGACGACGACCGGGAACTCGCCGCCCTGCGAGCGGTGTACGGTGATCGCGAAGGCCGGCTGCAGGTCGGAGAGCTCCGCCAGCGTGTAGCTCACCTCGCGCTCGGGGAAGGCGACGACGACGCCGCTCTGCGCGTCGACGCGCACGATGCGGCCCATGTCGCCGTTGAAGACCTCGCGCTCGTAGTCGTTGCGCGTGTGGATCACGCGGTCGCCGGTGCGCCAGGTGCGCGCCCCGCGCGAGATCTCGAGCCCACCGCTGCCCTGCGCCTCGCGCAGCGCCTCGTTGAGCGCGTCGACGCCGCACGGGCCGCGGTACATCGGCGCGATGACCTGCACGTCGCGCGTCCAGTCGTAGCCGAACGTCTTGCCGATGCGCTCGGTGACGACCTCGAGCAGGCGCGCGGCGGCGGCGTCGGGACCCTCGTCGACCGGGAAGAAGTAGAAGTCGCTGCGCGTGTCGCCGCGCTCGGGCAGCACGGGCATCTGACCCTCGAGCAGGCGGTGCGCGTTCTCGACGATGCGGCTGCCCTGCTCCTGGCGGAAGATGCGCTGCAGCCGGAACGTCGGCACGACGCCCGACGCGAGCAGGTCGGCGAGCACGTTGCCCGGGCCGACCGAGGGCAACTGGTTCGGGTCGCCGACGAGCACGAGCCGCGTCGTCACGCGCACGGCCTTCAGCAGGTGGTGCGCGAGCGTGACGTCGAGCATCGAGATCTCGTCCACGACGAGCAGGTCCACGTCGAGCGGGTTCTCGCGGTCGTGCTCGAAGCGGCCTTCCTCGCTGGGGTTGAAGCCCAGCAGGCGGTGCACCGTCATCGCCTCGCGGCCGGTCGCCTCCGCGAGCCGCTTCGCCGCGCGGCCGGTGGGGGAGGCGAGCGCGACCTCCGCGCCGGCCGCCTCGGCGAGCTGCACGATCAGCCGCACGATGGTCGTCTTGCCGACGCCCGGGCCGCCGGTCAGCAGGCCGAGCGGCGACGCGAGCAGGCCCAGCACCGCGCCGCGTTGATCGGGGTGCAGCGTCAGGCCGCTGCGCGCCTCGGCGCGCGCGAGGTCCTCCGGGGTCGCGAGCGGTCGCGTCGGGCCGGCGCGCAGCAGCTCGGCGAGGTGCCGCGCGAGCATGCCCTCGCAGTGCGCGAGCTGCGGCAGGTACACGCGGTCCTCGTCGCGCGCCGCGCCGGGCTCGACGACGACCTCGCGCTGTCCTTCGAGCGCGTCGAGCGCCTCCGCCAGCGCGGCGGGCGCGATGGCCTCGCCGAGCAGCGCGCTCGCCGCCGCGACGAGGCGCGCGCGCGGGAGCAGCGTGTGCCCTTCGTCCGACGCCTCGCGCAGCGCGTGCAGCAGCCCGGCGCGCGCGCGTCGCGGATCGTCGCGTTCCAGGCCCAGCGCCATCGCGACGCGGTCGGCGGTGCCGAAGCCGATGCCGCGCACCTCCCCGGCGAGCCGGTACGGGTCGCGGCGCACGAGGTCCTCGGCGTGCACGCCGAGCTTCTGCACGATCGCGGCGGCCTGCCACGGGCCGAGGTCGAGGCCGCGCAGGAAGGCGTGCGCCTGGTGCGCGCCCAGCTCCAGCGCCACGCGCTCGGCGAGCTCGGCCGCGACCTCGGGCCGCAGCCCGCGGATGCCCTCGAGGCACGCCGGGTCGTCGCGGATGGCCTCGAGCGTGCGCGCGCCGAGCTTCTCGACGATGCGCGCGGCGAGCGTCTCGCCGATGCCGTGGAAGGTCTTCGAGGCCAGGTACTTCACCACGCCGGCGCTGTCGGCCGGCGGCAGCACCTCCAGCGCGTCGAAGGCGAACTGCGGCCCGTGGTCGCGGTGCTGCTCCCAGCGCCCGACGAGGCGCACGCGCAGCCCGGGGGCCGGGTCGGCCACCCGCCCGACCGCGGTGCAGCGCTTGGGGCGGAACGGCGCCTCGCCCGCGGGCACGTCGTAACCCTCTTCGGGGGCGATCCTTAGGACGGAGTAGAGCGTCCGGTCGTCGCTGTACGTGACGCGCTCGACGGTGCCCTGCAGGGTGCTCCCGCCCGCCGGATCGTCGGCCGCCGAGCGATCGCCCGCGGCGCCTGCCTGGGATCCGGTCACGGGCGCATCCTCGCAGCCGCCCCGGGTGAATTCCAGCCGGCTCTTCCCGGCCTCGGGCTGCGCGGCTATCCTCTTGCCCCGTTTCGCGCCGCCCCGGGACTCGTGCCCGCGGCGACCCCTCGCGCCCTCGCAAGAGGTAACGGCCCCGCTCGCTCCGTGAGCGGGGAGCCCCGAACCGACGTCCACGAGCCGCATCGGCCGCCCCAAGAGAACAGAGCTTTGATCAAGGTCCAGGTCCGCCCCAACGAGTCCCTCGAGTCCGCGCTGCGCCGCTTCAAGCGCCAGTGCAACTACAGCGGGATCTTCCGCCTCTTCAAGCAGCACACCTGGCACGAGAAGCGCTCGGACAAGCGTCGCCGTGAGCGTCGCGAGCGCCTGCGCACCGTGCTGAAGGCCGCCCGCCGCAACGACCCGAACTTCCGCGGTCGCAACGCCCGCCCCAACCGCTCGCGCCGCGCCCGTCGCGCCGTGCGTCGCGCCCCGCAGGGCGAGTCGCAAGAGCGCTCGAGCGAGTCGGCCCTCAGCGAGTGAGCTGAGCGCCGGTTTCGGGGTCCGCTTCGCGTGAGGGCGCGAAGCACCGGTGAGAGCCTCCGCTCCGGCGGGGGCTCTTCGCGTTCGGGCGGCGCCCGCGCCGAGCGCGTACGATGAGGGTCCGGGCGCTCGCCGGCGCCGCGCGACGATGAGCCTCTTCGAGAAGGAACGCGACCTCAACGTCTCTCCCGACCGCGTGGAGCTGCGCGTCAGCGCGAGCGCGCTCGGGCAGCGCGTGGACGACGTGAACCTGCGCCTCGACGCGTTCCTCGGCAAGCACCTGACCTGGCGCTCGCGCACCTCGATCCAGGCGCTCGTGCGCGACGGCTACGTGCTCGTCGACCTCGTCACGCCCGACCACCCGGAGGGCCTCGGCGAGCTCGCGGTCGAGAAGCGCCCCGGCCGGCGCCTGCGCCACGGCACGCGCGTCGTCGTGATGATCCCGCCCGAGCTGCGCCTGCCCGTGCCCGAGGCGACCAGCGACGAGATCGACGTGCTCTACGAGGACGAGCACGCGCTCGCCGTCGACAAGCCGCCCGGGTTGCCCGTGCACCCCAGCGGGCGCCACTTCAGCGACACCCTGATCCAGCGCGTGCACGCGCGCTGTCGTGAGACGCACCTCGAGCGCGGGCTCGCGCCGCGCCTGTGCCACCGCCTCGACCGCGAGACGAGCGGCATCGTGCTGGTGGCGAAGGACCCCGCCGCGCACCCCTTCCTCGCTCAGCAGTTCGAAGAGCGCGTCGTGGAGAAGGAGTACCTCGCGATCGTGCGCGGCGTGCCCGACGCGGACGCCGGCACGATCGACGCGCCGATCGGCCCCGCGCGCATGAGCGCCGTGCGACTCAAGATGACCGTCGCCGTCGACGGCCTGCCCTGCCGCACGGACTGGAGCGTCGTGCGCCGCCACGGCGACGTGACGCTCGTGCGCTGCCGTCTGCACACCGGCCGCCAGCACCAGATCCGCGTGCACCTCCAGTCGATCGGCCTGCCGATCGTCGGCGACAAGCTCTACGGCGAGGACGAGGACTACTTCCGTCGCCACGCCGACGGTGCGCTGACGCGCGAGGACCTCGAGCGGCTCGAGCTGCCGCGCCACGCGCTGCACCACCACCGGCTGGTGTTCACCTCGTCGCTGACCGGCGCGCCGGTCGAGGTCATCAGCCCGCTGCCTGCGGACCTGCGGGAGTACCTCGCTGGGCGCGCGTGGACCGACGGCTGAGTCCGGCTTCGAGCGCGACGAGCGCGAGCACCAGCCCCGCGGTCTCCGCCGGCGTGTCGACGTAGCGCCGCGTGACGAGCGCGGCGACGGTCAGGAGCAGCGCGAGGCCGAGCAGCAGGCCGGTCCAGTCGTGGTGCACCTCGACGTCCTCGGGCGCGACGGACAGCGGCGCGCCGACGACGCAGCGCGGGTAGAGCACGCGCAGCGCCAGCAGGGAGAGCAGCCCGCCCGGCAGCGCGAGGCGCAGCGCGAAGCCCGCGTCGGCCAGGAACCACGCGAGCGCGCCCAGCGCGAGGTAGAGCGGCAGGAGGAAGCGCACGGCGAGCGCCTTGATCGCGCCGCCGGCGACGTCGTCGGGCGCGGTGGGCGCGCTCTCGAGCAGCCAGCGCGCGCCGGGGCTCGACGTCACCGGCACGTGCGCGAGCAGCACCGGCAGGTAGACCGCCGGCGTGAAGAGCAGGAGCGCGAGCAGGTCGAGCAGGCCCTCGCCGCCCTCACCGCGCGTGCCCGCCACCAGGAACGCGAGCGGCAAGCCGACCATCGGGTACGTGCGCAGCACGAACTCGCGCTCGAGCGGCAGCGCGTCGTAGACGAGCTCGAAGCTCGCGCGCTCGCGGCGCTGCACCCACACCTTGCGCGCGAGCACGCGCGCCGGCGCGAGCAGGAGCGCCATCCACGTGCGCGCGCGCCGGCCGCCCTTCGCGGCCGCGGGCGGCAGCAGCACGAGCAGCGCGAGCGCGGCCAACGTGCCGAGCACGAGCACCCACGACGGCGGCAACGTCGCGCCGGGCGGCGCGGGGGCGGCGGCGCCGGCGTACCAGGCCGGGACGAACCAGGGGGTCCACGCCGGCCACGCCGCGCGGCCGCTCTCGAGATCGGCGAGCAGCGGCGCGAGGCTCGGCGCGCGCAGGAGCCCGGTCGCGCCGAGCACGACGAGGCCGATCTGCGCGAGCAGCAGCGCGCCCTGCGCGCGCTCGCCGAGCAGCGCCTGCGTGACGAGCAGCGCGGCGCCGAGCGCGAGCGCCTGGCCGAGCGCGGCGGCCACGAGCAACAGGCGACCGCCGAGGTCCACGCTCGCGGGCGCGAACACCGCCGCGGGCAGCGCGAGGCCGACGGTCAGCGCGGTCAGCAGCACCAGCACGGCCGCGACGTGCGCCGCGCGGCGCTCCCAGTCGCGCGCGGGCAGCGTGCGCACCCACTCGGCGGCCGGGTCCGCGCCGAGCAGCGCGCCGAACTCGCCCAGCAGCGTCAGCGCGAGCAGCGCCGCCGCGGCGGCGAGCACGAACAGCGCGTAGCCGAACGGTCCCAGGTCGGCGCGCACCATCAGGCACAGCGCGGCGACGAGCGCGCCCTGCGACAGGAGCGCCGCGAACGGCACGAGCTCGCCGCCGAGCTGTGCGCGCAGGCGCGCCGCGAGGAGGGCCGAGATCCGGCGAAGCATCGGGCGCGAGCCTACCGCGCGGCGCCCGGCAAGTCTCCGTCGTCCCGCGCGCTCAGCCGAGCAGCGCGTCGAGCTGGGCGAGCGTCGGCGCCATCCACGCGCGCGAGTCCTCGTCGGCCGCGGCGAGCGCGCGCTCGGCCGCGTCGCGCGCGTCGCGCGCCCCGGTCGCGTCGCCCGCGCGGTGCCGCGCGCGCGCGAGCGCCGCGTAGGGGAAGAAGCGCGCATCGTCGGCGGCGTCGTTCGCGTCGCACAGCTCGAGCGCGAGGCGCGCGTGCCGCGTGGCGCGCTCGGCGTCGTCGAGCGCGAGCCACGTCATCGCGAGGCGGTACTCGGCGATCCGGACCTGCTCCCACGAGCCGGCGACCTCCCACCACGTGCGCGCGACCTGCGCGGCCTCGGCGAGCAGCGCGTCCTCGGCGGCGGTGCGGCCGGCGCGCTCCTCGAGCAGGCACGCGAGGTTGTTGGCCGTCATGGCGAGCGCGCCCGCCGCGGGGTCCTGCGACGTCGGACCGTACTCCGCGAGGCGCACGGCCTCGGCGAAGAGCGCCGCGCCGCGCTCGAGCTCGTCGCGGTCCGCCAGCGCGCCGGCCGCGATCGCGCGCACGCGCAGGCTCGTCGAAGCGCGTGGCAGCGGCGTCTCCGCGTGCGCCGCCTCCTCCAGCGCCCGCGCGGCCTCGTCGTCGCCGCGGCAGAGCGCGAGCACCGCGCGCGAACGCAGCAGCGCGGGGCGGGCCGGCGCCTCGGCGCAGCACGGGAGCTCGGCGAGGCGCAGCAGCAACGCGTCGCCCTCGGCGGGACGCCCGAGGTGGTTGGCCGCGACGTGGACGACGAGCGCGGCGAGCTGCGGCGCGTGGGCGGGCTCGCGCACGAGCGCGAGGGCCTCGTCGAAGCGGCCCATGACGCCCTCGGCGTCGTCGGCGTGGTCGTTCCAGCCCTGGCGGACCCAGTCGGGGAGCGTCGGTGCGGTGTCGGCGGTCATCGGGGTTCCTCCTTCCTCGCGCCCAGGACACCCGAGCTCGCGAGCGCGCGCCAGCCCTTTCCGCGCCGCACCCACCTCGTCCGAGGTATCGACGCGCGGTCCAATCTCTGGACACCCGCCCGCCGCCACGGGCCGCGGCGCCCTTTCTGAGCTGTTGGTCTGGAACTTGCCCGCGCTCGCTCGCAGCGGCGGCCGACCTGCCGCCCGCGTGGCGCTCCTTCGCGCGCCTCCCCCGACGTCGACGCGACGCCGCCGGCAGCGGCGCCCGTCCCCACCCCGCTCCTCCCGAGACGAGTCCACTCATGTCCCGCTCCATCGCGCTGTCCCCCTCTTCCTCGCTCCGTCGCTCCGCCGCGCTCGCGCTCCTCGCCTGCGGCGCCCTCGCCGCGCCCGCTCCGGCGCAGCTCTTCGAGACCCACAAGCTGCTGGCCTCCGACGGCGCCGCCGGCGACGAGTTCGGCTTCGCCACCGCCATGGACGGCGGCGTGGTCGCGGTGGGCTCGCGCCGCAGCAACGTCGTCGGCGGCGACACCGGCGCCGTCTACCTGTACGACGCCGCCAGCGGCGCGCAGCTCCACAAGCTCGTCGCGAACGACCCGCAGGACCTCGACGAGCTCGGGGTCTCGGTGGCCCTCGCCGGCGGGCGCGTCGTCGCCGGCGCCTGGCACGACGACGACCTCGGCGGCGAGTCGGGCTCGGCGTACGTCTTCGACGCGCTGACCGGCGCGCAGCTCCTCAAGCTCCACGCGAACGACGGCGCGGCCGGCGACGAGTTCGGCTGTGCGGTCGCGATCGACGGCACGCTCCTCGCCGTCGGCGCCAAGCGCGACGACGACAAGGGCCAGGACTCCGGCGCGGTGTACCTGTTCGACGCCGTGACCGGCGCGCAGTTGCTGAAGATCGTGCCGAGCGACGGCGCGGCCGACGACATCTTCGGGTGCGCGGTCGACCTCGACGGCGGCGTGGTCGCGATCGGCGCGCAGGGCGACGACGACAACGGCCCGAGCTCGGGCTCCGTGTACCTGTTCGATGCCGTGACCGGCGCGCAGCTCGCCAAGCTGCACGCCAGCGACGCGGCGACCTTCGACTTCTTCGGCAGCGCGCTCGCGCTCGACGCCGGCGTCGTGGCGGTGGGCGCGTGGGCCAACAACGACTTCGGCGACCACTCGGGCTCCGCGTACCTGTTCGACGCCGCCAGCGGCGTGCAGCTCGCGAAGCTCCTGGCCGCGGACGGCGCCACGCGCGACCACTTCGGCTACGCGATCGCGCTGCAGGGCGGCGTGGTCGCGATCGGCGCCGAGGGCGACAACGACCAGGCCTTCTCGGCCGGCTCCGCGTACCTGTTCGACGCGGGCACCTTCGCGCAGACGGCGAAGCTGCTCGGCTCGGACTCGGCGGCGAACGACCTGTTCGGCTCGGCCGTCGCGATCGAGAACGGCATCGTCACGGTCGGCGCGTACCACGACGACGACCTCGGCAACCAGTCGGGCGCCGCGTACCTCTTCGACACGCTCGCGACGGGCATCGGCACGCCGTACTGCTTCGGCGACGGCTCGGGCGCGCCCTGCCCGTGCGGCAACTCCGGCGCGGCGGGCCACGGCTGCGGCGGCAGCGTCGCGGCGGGCGCGCTGCTCTCGGCCACGGGCTCGCGCAGCGTGGGCCTCGACGACCTGGTGCTGCGCGCGGACGATTCGACGCCCGGGCAGCCCGGCCTGTTCTTCCAGGGCACGAGCGCGGTCGCGGGCGGCCTCGGCGTGGCCTTCGGCGACGGCCTGCGCTGCGCCGGCGGCACGGTCGTGCGCCTGCAGATCGCCGCGGCGGACGCGATCGGCACCGCGCAGAGCAGCGTCTCCGTCGCGACGCAGGGCGCCGTCTCCGCCGGGCAGACGCGCGTCTACCAGTGGTGGTACCGCGACCCGGCCGGCTCGGCCTGCGGCAGCGCGTTCAACCTGTCGAACGGCCTGTCCGTCGACTGGATCCCCTGAGCCGCCCGCGCGGACCCGCGCTCCCTCCACGACGGCGCCGCTCGCGCACCCGTGCGGGCGGCGCCGCGCGCTCCAGGTCGACGGCCGCGCACGGGCGACGCGCGCGCGCAGCGGGTAGGATCCCGCGCCATGGAGCTGTTCGTTCCGGGCCCCGCGGGGCGGCTCCAGGCCAAGCTCTGGGAGCCCGACGGCGCGCCGCGCGCCGCGTGCGTCGTGTGCCACCCGCACCCGCAGCGCGGCGGCACGCTCGACACGACGGTCGTGTTCCGCATCGCGCGCGCCTTGCAGGAGGCCGGCGTCGCGGCGTTGCGCTTCAACTTCCGCGGCGTCGGCGCCAGCGAGGGCGCGTACCACGGCGGCGTCGGCCCCGGCGGCGAGGAGGACGACGTGATCGCCGCGCTCGACGAGCTCGAGCGGCGCTACCCGGGCCTGCCGCTGTGGGCGGGGGGCTTCTCCTTCGGCGCGCGCACCGTGGCTTCGCTGGCGAGTCGCGACGCGCGCGTGCGCCGGGTGGTGCTCGTCGCCCTGCCCGTACTCGTCTTCGATTGCGAGGCGATTCGCGTCCTGCGCACGCCAGGGCTCGTCGTACAGGCGGGCCGCGACGAGTTCGGGACGCTGGCGGACCTCGAAGCCGCCTTCCCCGAGCTCGACGCGGACCTCGCGCGCGCCGAGATCGCCGGGGCCGACCACTTCTTCGCGCGCCGGACGCAGGAGCTCCAGGCGCTCGTCCACGACCACGCCACTCAGTGGCTCGACGACCCGACCCCATGAGCGCCGACTCCGCCCACCCGCCCGAAGGCTGCCCCTCCATCCGCCGCGTGATGATGCCGCGCGACACCAACGCCGTCGGCACCATCTTCGGGGGCGTGATCCTCTCCGAGATCGACCTCGCGGCCGCGATCGAGGCGCAGCGCCACTGGCCCAAGCGCGTCGTCACCGTCGCCATGGACTCGATCGAGTTCCGCGAGCCGGTCAACGTGGGTGACCTCGTGTCGCTCTACACCTCGACCGAGCGCATCGGGCGCACCTCGATCCGCGTGCGTGTCGACGTGTGGGCCCGCAAGCGCTTCGGCAGCGGCGCGGACGTCAACGTCACCGAGGCGTACGTGACGATGGTCGCCGTCGACGACGACATGCGGCCGGTCGAGATCCCGCGCTAGGAGCTCGTCGCAGGCGTTCCGCAGCGACCGCTTCGCCCGCGCCTCCTGGGCTGCGCCGGCGGGCGGTCCAGTTGCTCAGGCCCCGCCGGGCGTCAGGCCGCCGAGCAGCGCGCGCGCGCGCTCGCCCGGGTCGTGGGCCTGGGCGACGCGGGCGAAGACCTCCTCGAGCGTGCCCTCGGTGCCCGCGCGCCGCCGCAGCTCCTCCAGCGTGCCCAGGCCCGCCAGGCGGCCGCGGTCGAGGATCGCCATGCGGTCGCAGACGCGCTCGACCACGTCGAGCAGGTGCGAGGTGTAGAGCACCGCGCCGCCGCGCGCGGCCCACTCGCGCAGGACCTCCTTGAAGACCGCGGTGGTGGGCGCGTCGAGGCCCGAGAGCGGCTCGTCGAGCACCAGCAGGCGCGGCTCGGCGAGCAGGGCGCAGGCGAGCGCCGCCTTCTGGCGCATGCCGCGCGAGAACTGGCCGACCGGGTCGTCGGCGCGTTCGTCCAGCTCGAGCGCCGCGAGTAGGTGCGCGCCGCGCGCTGCGATCGCGTCCTCGCCGAGGTCGTGCAGGCGACCGACCAGCGCGAGGTGCTGGCGCGGGCTCAGGTTGGCGTAGAGCGGCGCGCCGTCGGGCACGAAGGCCATGTGCCGGCGCGCCTCGAGCGGGTCGTCGTCGACGCCGCGGCCGCAGACCTCGACGCGGCCGGCGTCGGGGCGCAGCAGCCCGCAGAGCAGGCGCAGCGCCGTCGTCTTGCCGGCGCCGTTGGGGCCGAGCAGGCCCAGCACCTCGCCCGGGAGCACGTCGAGCTCGAGCTCGGACAGCGCGGCGTGGCCGTCGAAGGCCTTGCTGACGCGCTCGAAGCGCGCGACGGGGGCGGAGGGCGGCATGGGCGGCGTGGAGGGCTGCGCGAGAGGCTACGCGCCCACCGCCGGGCGATGCCAGCCCGGTCCGGCCGGGAACGCGAGGGTCGCGGCGTGCGGCGCGGCGCCGTGCGCGCTCCCCCGGGAACGAGCGCGCCCGGCGCCCCGCGGGTGCGGAGCGCCGGGCGCTGGACGACGAGGCGCGGGGGTCAGGCCACCCGGTCCTCGGGGTCGAGCAGGATCACGGTGGCGCCGACCTCCTCGGTCACCTGCTCGACGATCTCCTGCATGCGCTGCTTGGAGATGCCCTGCGGCTGGCCCTTGCGCGCGCGCGGCGGCGGGCTGGTGATCTGCACCTCCTCGGGGCGCACGTCGCGCAGGCGCTTGATCCAGCCGCGGACCTCGCTGTCGGTGGAGTTGTCGACCGAGCCGCGCACGAAGTTGGCCTGCACGATCACGCGCTCGAGCGAGGCGAGCTGGTGCACGATCTCGCCGAGGTGACTCGTCTTGCGCCCGGTGAGCGCCTTGAAGGTCTTCACCGTGCCGTACTCGAGGCGCACCACCGGGTTGTTGTAGAAGCCCATCGCGACGCGCACCTCGGCGTCGTCGACGACCGAGAAGTCCGTCAGCAGGTTGAGCTTGGCGCGCGGGAACCACTTGTCGCGCAACGAGCGCAGGTTCTCGGAGATCTCGCGGAAGCCGGGGTGCATCGTCGGGTCGACTTCAGATCCGACGACCAAGATGTTCTCGACTTTCTCACCGGCCTTCGAGAGCCGCATGAGCTCCTGCGCGGCGAGCGTCACCACGACGGCGGCGCGCGGCAGGCGGTTCTCCCGACTGATGGCGAGCGTCGAGTCGAGTCCGCCCAGGTCGATGGTGAGCGCCTGTCCCCAGCGCGGCGAGCGGGACGGGCCGGTGATGATGGAGTCGGGATTCAGGACGACCATAAGTGCTTTGGTGGCAATCGTTCCAGGAGCGCGGGAGCGGGGACCCGAGGCCGACTATAATAGTGGAGTCTGCTGGAGCTGGGTAGCCCCCGCCTCGGAGTGCCGCTGCGCAGGAGTACGCAGACTCGGGCGACCTGAGAGTCCGTAGACCACGAGAATCAGCCCGAGGGCCGAGCGCAGGGGGTGTTCCTCGACGCAGAAGCGGAGCAAGTGGAGGGCATCTTCCATGTAGGTCCGTAGGTCCTGGGTCGCTCGGATCGGGGAGTGGGGTCGGCCTCTCTGTCGAGCCGTGCGGGGCTTCATGGGGAATTCATGCCCCAGTTGCCTGCCCCGATGGGGCGCGACGCGCAGGGGGGCCGCCGGGCGCGTCCGGGCCGCGGCGCGGGGGCGACCAGCGGCCGGCAGCCCCGGATCCGACGACCGCCGCGGGCCGGGCTCGGTCACGCGCGCGGCGCGAGGACTCGCGCGGCCGCGTCGCATCGCGGCGAGCTCGATCGAGCGCGCGCTCGCCCACGCCGCGTGTGTGGACGCGACGCGGCGCCGGAGCGCGCGCGTCGCGGCGCGTCTGCGGAGCCCGCCGTCCACGCGAAAGCCGCGTCATCGCCAGCGTCTCGCCCCGCTTCGCTTGACACCTTTCGAGGCCTCTCCATAGACTCTCCGCCAAAATTCGGGCGGAATGCCTCGCCCGGACCCCCCCGGAGCCGGCCCGGCCGGCGTCTCCAAACCACGTCCTGGGCCCCCGGCGCGCCTCCCGCAGGGGGTCCGCCGGCGTCGACGGCACCCTCCCCAGGTCGTCGCGCGCCTCCGCCGCCCCGCCTCCCCCCGGCGCCCCGCCAGGCGTCGCGAACCCAGCGCATGTACTTCGACTACCTCAACGTCCTGCTGTTCGCATCGGTGGGGTTCGTGTTCGTGTTCGCGAACGTGCTCATCGGGTCGATCATCCGCCCCAAGCGCAAGTTCACCGAGGGTCTCGAGATCTACGAGTGCGGCGAGGAGACGATCGGCGACACCTGGATCAAGTTCGACATCCGCTACTACACGGTCGCGCTGGTCTACGTGATCTTCGCGGTCGAGATCGCGTTCCTGTTCCCCTGGGCCATCGTCCTGGGCGACGCGATGCGGGACACCGGCGCGGCGGCCGGCAGCGGCGTGGGGATGTTCGCCGTGGTGGAGGGCCTGCTCTTCATCGCGATCCTGTTCCTGGGCCTCTGGTACGTCTGGGCCAAGGGCGACCTCGACTGGGTGCTCGCCTACGAGTCCAAGAGCTTCGAGGGCGAGACGCCCGGCGCCGCGGGCCGCGTGGGCCTGCGCGTCGAGGAGCTCGCGACGGCCGCGGCGGAGGCCGCGCCGAAGGGCGACGACGAGGACACCGAAGCGGCCTGAGGCCCTCGCACGGAAGAAGCACAATGGCACTGCTCGAGAACGCGTTCGAGGAGAACCTCCTCACGACCAAGGTCGACTGGCTGCTGAACTGGGCCAAGCTCAACAGCATCTGGCCGATGACCTTCGGCCTGGCTTGCTGCGCCATCGAGATGATGGCCGTCGGCGCCGCGCACCACGACATCGACCGCTTCGGCGCCGGCGCGTTCCGCGCGACGCCGCGTCAGGCGGACCTGATGATCGTGGCGGGCACGGTCAACTTCAAGATGGCCGAGCGCGTCAAGCGGCTCTACGACCAGATGCCGTTCCCGAAGTACGTGATCGCCATGGGCGCCTGCGCCACCGGCGGCGGTCCCTACTACAAGTACGGCTACACGGTCGTGAAGGGCGTCGACCGCGTGGTGCCCGTCGACATCTACATCGCCGGCTGCCCGCCGCGGCCCGAGGCGCTGCTCGAGGGCCTGATGGCGCTGCAGAAGAAGATCCGCAACACCTCGGTCATCCGCAAGCCGGCGCAGATCGCCTGAGAGGCTCCATGGACTTCCAAGGCATCCACGACCACCTGCGCGCCATCGAGGCGCCCGGCCTGGTCCGCGCGGACGAGCCGCGCCTGCCCAACCCCGAGGACAAGAAGGACAAGGGCCGCAGCGGCGACGCCTACGTGGTGGTCGAGGCCGCGCAGCTCGCGAGCTTCCTGCGCGTCTGCCGCGACGACGAGCGCCTCGCGTTCGAGATCCTCGCCGACCTGACCGCCGCCGACCCGGCCAAGGACGCCGAGGAGTTCTGGGTCATCGTGCAGCTCCTCTCGGTGCAGCACCGTCACCGCCTCGCGATCAAGGCGCTGGTGCCGAAGGCCAGCGCGCGCATCCCCAGCGCGACCGGCGTGTACCGCGCCGCGCAGTGGCACGAGCGCGAGTGCGCCGAGATGTTCGGCATCGAGTTCGTCGGCCACCCCGACCCGCGCAACATCCTCCTGCCCGACGACTGGGAGGGGTACCCGCTGCGCAAGGACTACGTGTTCCCGACCGAGTACCGCGGCATCTCCTGCCAGTAGTCCGCCGCTCCGCAAGCGCACAGCACGAAGAGCAATCGCATGGCGACCGAGCACAAGCCGTCCATCACCTTCCACCCCGAGCCCCGGCAACTGCCCGGCGGCGAGCGGGAGTACATGATGGACGTCCGCACGGGGGACCTCGAGGTCAACATGGGCCCCCAGCACCCCGCGACGCACGGCGTGATGAAGATCCTCATCCGCACGGACGGGGAGATGGTCACGGCGGCCCAGCCGCACCTGGGCTTCCTGCACCGCTGCGCGGAGAAGATCGGCGAGAACGTCGAGTGGCTGCAGTACCTGCCGTACACCGACCGCTACGACTACCTGTCGTCGATGAACAACAACCTCGGCTACTCGATGGCGGTCGAGAAGCTGTTGGGCGTCGAGATCCCGCGCCGCGCGGAGATGATCCGCACGATCTGCGCGGAGCTGAACCGCATCGCCTCGGCGCTCGTCGCGTTCGGCACGTACGGCCTGGACCTCGGCGCGTTCACGCCCTTCCTGTACGCGTTCCGCGAGCGCGAGTGGCTGCTGCAGATCTTCGAGAAGGCCTGCGGCGCGCGCCTGACCTACTCCTACCTGCGCATCGGCGGCCTGTTCAACGACGTGCCGCCCGGGTGGCTCGAGGAGGTCGCGCACTTCTGCGACGTGTTCGAGGAGAAGTGGCAGGAGTACTACGACCTCCTGATGGTCAACCACATCTTCGTGAAGCGCACCGCCGACATCGGCGTCATCACGAAGGAGCAAGCGCTCGACTTCGGCCTCACTGGCCCGATGCTGCGCGGTTCGGGCGTCGACTTCGACCTGCGCCGCGACCTGCCCTACATGCTCTACGGCGAGGCGCACGACGCCGGCGCGTGGAAGGTCGTCGTCGGCCGCGGCGAGAAGGGCACGCTCGGTGACTGCTGGGACCGCATCTACGTGCGCGTCGCCGAGATGATGCAGTCGGTCGGCATCGTGCGCTGGTGCCTCGCGAACATCGAGGAGGGACCGGTCCTGGGCGACATCGCCAAGACGCTCAAGGTGCCGGAGGGCGAGGCCTACGTCGGCATCGAGAACCCGCGCGGCGAGCTCGGCCACTACGCGGTGTCCGACGGCGGCAAGGTCGCCGTGCGCTGCCGCGTGCGCGGCCCGTCGTTCTGCAACCTGGCCATCCTCGAGGACATCATGCCCGGCACCCTGCTGGGCGACGCCGTGGCCATCATCGGCTCGACGGACGTCGTGATCGGAGAAACGGACCGCTGATCCCATGCTGAACCCGATCGTCACAGGGGCCGCGCTCGTCGCGGAAGCGCCGGCGCAAGGCGGCAACCTGACCCTCGACCTGTTGCGCGAGCACGCGCCCGCGGCCCTGCCCGGGTGGTCGCTGCCGCTCATCACCGCGCTCATCAGCGTCGTCATCGTCATCACGGTGATCTCGCTGCTCGCGATGGTGTCGGTGTGGCTCGAGCGCAAGGTCTCCGGTCACATCCAGTGCCGCTACGGCCCGATGTACGCGGGTGGCTGGCACGGCTGGGCCCAGTCCATCGCCGACGGCGTCAAGCTCCTCATGAAAGAGGACATGATCCCGCTCGGCTCCGACAAGGCACTGTTCATGCTCGCGCCCGCGCTCGTGCTCGGCGCGATCTTCGGCGCGTTCGTCGCGATGCCGCTGGCGCCGGACTTCTACTTCGCGGACATCCACCTCGGCGCCTTCTTCATCCTCGGCATGAGCTCGCTCACCACGATCGGCGTGGTGATGGCGGGCTGGGCCTCGAACTCGAAGTGGTCGCTGTACGGCTCGATGCGAGAGGCCGCGCAGGTCGTCGCCTACGAGATCCCGCTCGGGCTGTCGCTGATGGTGCCGCTGATGGTGGCGGGCACCTTCAACCTGCTCGACGCCTCGGCGGCGCAGTCGGACTACTGGGGCATGGGCTGGTTCGTCTTCAAGAACCCCTTCGTGATCCCCGCCGGCATCCTGTTCTTCGTCGCCGCGCTCGCGGAGACCAAGCGCGCGCCGTTCGACCTCCCCGAGGCCGAGTCCGAGCTCGTCGCGGGCTTCCTCACCGAGTACTCGGGCATCCGCTGGTCGTTCTTCTTCATGGAGGAGTACGCCGCGATGTACCTGATGTCGCTGATGGCCGCGGTGTTCTTCCTCGGCGGCTTCGAGAGCCCGGTGCTGCACGTCGCGCGCCAGGCCGAGTGGCACCCGATCCTCTGCAACCTGATCGCCGCGACGACGCTGATCGCCAAGTCGATGTTCGGCGTACTCGTGATGATGTGGGTGCGCTGGACCCTGCCGCGCGTCCGCATCGACCAGGTCATGACCATGGGCTACAAGTACCTCACGCCGCTCGCGCTGCTGTGCGCGCTGGGCGCCGCGCTGTGGGAGGCAGGCAAGGCCTGGATCTTCGCATGAGCGACCAAGCGACTATGCGCGAGCCGATCTCGGCCCGCGAGTGGATCAAGAACGTCTGGGACGGCTTCTACACCACGCTGGCCGGGATGAAGATCACCGGTCGGTACCTGCTGCAGAAGCCGATCACGATCCAGTACCCCGACGAGCGGATGCCGATCCCGGACCGCTACCGGGGCATCCACTACCTCGAGCAGGAGAAGTGCATCAACTGCCTCGCCTGCGCGCGCGCGTGCCCGATCGACTGCATCGAGATGGACGCGATCCGCCACGGCAAGGAGCTCGAGTGGGTCTCCTTCTCGGTGGACTACCAGAAGTGCATGTTCTGCGAGCTCTGCGTCTACCCCTGCCCGAAGGACTGCATCCACATGGGCACGGAGTTCGCGTTCGTCACCGACGACCGCAGCGAGCTCAAGCACGACCTGCTCTCGTACAAGGGCATGAGCCGCGAGGCCCGCATCCGCATGAAGGAAGCGGAGGCCAAGAAGGCCGCCAAGGATGCCGCGAAGGCCGCCAAGGGCGCCGACGCGAAGGAGGGCGACGATGCCTGACCTGCAGAAGCCCTTCTACGCGCTGCTCACCGTGTTCCTGCTGGGCATGCTCGGCTGGGGCATGTCGAGCGCCGGCGCCGAGGGCCTGGCCTTCGGCTTCTTCGCCGCGCTCACGCTCGGCGGCTCGCTGATGTGCATCTGGGAGCGCTCCGTGGTGCGCAGCGCCTTCGCGCTGATGGCCACCTTCGGCGGCGCGGCCGGCCTGTACGTGCTGCTCGGCGCCGACTTCGTCGGCATGGCGCAGGTGCTGATCTACGTGGGCGGCATCCTGGCGCTCCTGCTCTTCGGCGTGATGCTCAGCCCGCCGGACCTCGAGGAGCGCAAGCTCCCGCGCGTCTTCGGCGGTCTGGGCCTGATGGGCATCGCGGTCGCCTGGGTGGCGGCCAAGGTGTCCGCGACCGTCGAGTGGGCCGCCCTGCCGGCCGACCAGCTCCCCGAGCCGAAGACGTCGGTCGACCAGATCGGCGTCGGCTTCATCGCCCCCGACCAGTACGTCGTCGCCTTCGAGCTGGCCGCGGTGGTGCTCACCGTCGCGCTCGTGGCGGCCGTCTACATCGCCCGCCGGAAGATGTCCGACTTCGGCGAGAGCCAGGAGAACGCCTGATGGGACTCGGAGCCTACGTCGCCGTCTCCGCGGCGCTCTTCGCGCTCGGCGTGGTCGCCATCGTGGCGCGGCGCAACATCCTGTACGTGCTGTTCGGGATCGAGATGATCCTGAACGCGGCCAACATCAACTTCGTGGCCTTCAACCGCTTCAACGGTGACGGCCTGGACGGGCGGATGTTCGCGATCTTCGTGATCATCCTCGCGGCGGCGGAGGCCGCGGTCGCGCTCGCGATCGTGCTGAACGTCTACCACCTGTTCAACTCGACGAAACCCGGCGAAGTCGACCTCCTGCGGGAGTAAGCGAGGAACCCCCCTTCATGGACCTCACCTTCCACCCCGAGACGGACTTCAAGCTCCTGCTCGCGGTCCCGCTGATCCCGCTCTGCGGGTACGTCATCCAGATCTTCTTCGGGCGCTTCCTGCCCCGGAAGGGCGACTGGCTGCTGACCGGCGGCATGTTCGTGACCATGTGCCTCACGCTGTACATGTTCGCGAAGGCGCTGCACCACGCCTACGGCGGGGGCGGTCACGGCGACGAGCACGGCGAGCACGAGGCCGTCCGCGGCTTCTTCCACCACTCCTCCGAAGCGGGGATGACGTGGAGCTGGCTGTTCCGCAGCAGCGAGGGCGGCCTGCCGACGCCGGCGCTGAACCTCACCGTCGGCATCCTCTACGACGGCCTGGGCGCCGCGATGCTCGCCGTGGTCGGCGTGGTCTCGTTCTTCGTGCACCTGTTCTCGAGCGGGTACATGCAGGGCGATCGCCGCTACCACATCTTCTTCGCGAACATCAGCCTGTTCACGGTCGCGATGCTCGGCCTGGTGCTGAGCGACAACATCCTCTTCCTGTTCGTCTTCTGGGAGATCATGGGTCTGATGAGCTACCTGCTCATCGGGCACCTCTCCCAGGACCCGCACAGCCACCGCATCAACCACGCGGCGGCTGCGTGCAAGAAGGCCTTCCTCACGACTCGCATCGGGGACTGCTGCCTCTTCATCGGGTTCATGATGTTCTACTACCACTACCAGAGCTTCGGCTTCACCGAGCTCTGGGCGCGGGTGACGGGGGACGTCGCGACCCACGGCTGGCAGAGCTGGCACACCGTCGCCGGCCTGTTCCTGTTCGGCGGCACGGTCGGCAAGTCGGCCCAGTTCCCGCTGCACATCTGGCTGCCGGACGCGATGGAGGGCCCGACGCCCGTCTCCGCGATGATCCACGCCGCGACGATGGTCGCGGCCGGCGTGTTCCTGCTCGGGCGCCTGTACCCGCTGATGTCGCCCGACGTCCTCGCCGTCGTCACGGCGGTGGGCGCCTTCACGGCGATCTTCGCCGCGACGATCGGCATGACGGTCTTCGACATCAAGGGCGTGCTCGCCTACTCGACGATCAGTCAGCTCGGCTTCATGGTCGCGGCGATCGGCACCGGCGGCATCGGCCTCGTGGCCGGCCTGTGGCACATGGTCACGCACGCGTTCTTCAAGGCCTGCCTGTTCCTGTCCGCGGGCTCGGTGATCCACGGCTGCCACCACGAGCAGGACATGCGCAAGATGGGCGGCCTGCGCAAGAAGATGCCGATCACCTTCGCCTGCATGCTGATCTGCACGCTGGCGATCTCGGGCATCCCGCTGTTCTCGGGCTTCTACTCGAAGGACAAGATCGTCATGGCCTCGTTCCTCTCGCTGGGGCACGAGTTCAGCGGCGCCGCGGCCTGGGCCTCGTTCGCCCTGCCGGCCGCCGCCGCGATCACGGCGTTCTACATGTTCCGCCTGATCTACATGACGTTCTTCGGCGAGCCGCGCGACCACCACGTGCACGACCACGCCCACGAGTCGCCGTGGCCGATGACCGTGTCGCTCATGGGCCTGGCCCTGCTCGGCATCTTCAGCGGTCACTTCTGGCTGAACGGCGACCTGCTCGGCGCGCACGGCACCTGGTGGGAGAAGCTCGTGGTGAACGAGCACAACCTCGCCGACCTGTCGAAGATGTACGGCGGCGTCCACCTGCAGAACACCTACGGCGGCGTCGCGACCATGGACCCGCACGGGCACGTAGCGCACTCGGCGCACGTCTGGGCCATGGGCATCTCGTCGGCCGTCGCGCTGCTCGGCATCGCGCTCTCGACCTGGATCTACCTGCTCAAGAAGCTGGATCCGGCGCGCGTCACCAACGCGCTGGGCGAGGTCTACACGACCGTCGCCAACAAGTACTACATCGACGAGTTCGTCCAGGTCTCCTTCATCAAGGGCGCGGTGCTGGTCGCCGCCGGCCTGAAGTGGTTCGACGAGACGATCATCGACGGCCTGGTGCTGCTGGTCGGCCGCATCAACAAGGGCGTCGGCTTCGTCGCCGCGTGGTTCGACAAGACGGTCGTCGACGGCCTGGTGAACGCCGTCGGCGCCGTGTCCAACGCCTTCGGGTCGGCGCTGCGCCTGCTGCAGACCGGCCGCATCCAGCAGTACGTCTCCTTCGCCGTCGCGGGTGGGCTCCTGGCCGCCGCCTGGCTGATCCTCTCCTGACTCCCGCGCACCCCCTCGGCACCCGCTCCAGCTCCCGATGGAACACCTTCTCTCCTGGATCACCTTCATCCCGCTGATCGGCATGGCAGTCATCATCTGCCTGCCCAAGCAAGCGGTCGGCCTGATCAAGGGCGTGGCGCTCGTCGCGACCGGCATCCCGCTGCTGCTGGCGACCAAGCTCTACCTGGACTTCGATCCGAGCGCGGTCGCGGACGGTAGCTACGCGTTCACGGAGCACGTCCCGTGGATCACCGGCATCAAGGCGTACTACTCGATCGGCATCGACGGGATCAGCCTGCCGCTCGTGTGGCTGACGACGATCCTGCTGTTCCTGGGCGTGCCGGCCTCCTTCGGCATCAAGAAGTCGGAGAAGGCCTACTACGCCCTGCTGCTCCTGCTCGAGGTCGGCATCGTCGGCGTGTTCGTCTCGCTCGACTACTTCCTCTTCTACGTGTTCTGGGAGGTCATGCTCCTGCCGATGTACTTCCTGATCGGCATCTGGGGCGGTCCGCGGCGCGAGTACGCGGCCATCAAGTTCTTCCTCTACACGCTGGCCGGCTCGGTGCTGATGCTGATCGCGATCATCTCGCTGCGGCTCAACACCGGCACCTTCTCGCTACCCGAGCTCGTGAGCCTGGCGCAGGCGGGAGGCATCCAGGGCTCGTCCTTCGTCGGCCTCGACTACCACACCTGGGTCTTCTGGTTCCTGTTCGTCGGCTTCGCGATCAAGATCCCGGTGTTCCCGTTCCACACCTGGCTGCCCGACGCGCACGTGCAGGCGCCGACGCCGATCTCGGTCATCCTGGCCGGCATCCTGCTGAAGCTCGGCGGCTACGGCCTGATGCGGGCCTGCTTCCCGATCGTGCCGCTGGCCTTCCAGCAGAACGCCTACGCGCTCGGCATCCTCGGCGCGGTGAGCATCGTCTACGGCTCGTTCGTCGCGCTCGGCCAGACCGACTTCAAGCGCATGGTGGCCTACAGCTCCGTGTCCCACATGGGCTACGTGCTGCTCGGCACCGGCGCGCTGACGATCTGGGGCACCGACGGCGCCGCGATGCAGATGTTCGCGCACGGCACCAGCTCGGCCGCGATGTTCATGGTGGTGGGCGTGATCTACGACCGCGCTCACCACCGCGACCTGAACGGCTTCGGCGGCCTGGCGCAGCCCATGCCCGTCTACTGGGGCCTGACCACCTTCTGCTTCTTCGCCGCGCTGGGCCTGCCTTCGATGTCGGGCTTCATCGCGGAGGCGCTGACGCTGGTCGGCGCCTTCCAGGCCGGCGACACGCGCTTCCAGGGCCTCGTGCTCTTCTCGGTGATCGGCATCGTCATCACCGCGGCCTTCCTGCTGTGGGCCATCCAGCGCGTCTTCCTCGGCACGCTGAACGAGAAGTACAAGGACTACCCGGACATGACCGCGCGCGAGGTCTTCTGCATGGCCCCGCTGCTGTTCCTGTGCCTGCTCTTCGGGGTCTTCCCGCACATCATCCTCGACGTGATGGAGCCCTCGATCCAGCACCTCGTCTCCCTGCTGTCCGTCGGCCTCTAGGCCCAGGAGCGCAACCTCGTGGACGCCTACCTCGACGGCATGAAGGCCATCCTGCCGGAGCTCGTGCTCACGGCCGGGGCCCTCGGCGCGCTGGTCCTGGACCTGCTCATGCGGGGCCGCGACTCCAAGCTCGTCGGCTACTTCACCATGGCCGTGCTGGCCCTGGTGGGGATGATCCTCGTCCTGCGCGTGGGGAGCGAGCCCACGACCGCCTTCGGCATGGTCGTGGTCGACAGCTTCGGCGTGTACTTCAAGCTCTTCACCGTCGCAGCGCTGATGGTGGTGACGAGCTTCGTCCTGGCCGACCGACGCGAGCGCAAGCACAACATCGGGGAGTACTACTTCCTGCTGCTCGGCGCGGCGATCGGCATCTTCTTCATGGTCAGCACCAACCACTTGCTGCTGCTCATGCTGGGCCTCGAGCTGCTGTCGCTGGCGAGCTACTCGCTCGCCGGCTTCCACAAGGGCGAGCGCAAGTCGGCCGAGGCGGCCATGAAGTACGTCGTGTTCGGCGGCCTCTCGGCGGGCGTGATGCTCTACGGCATCTCGCTGCTCTACGGCCTGACCGGCACGCTGGACCTCGCCGTGATGGCCAGCGCCGGCGGCGAAGGCATGCCGGTGGGCCTGGTGCAGCAGCTCGGCGCCAACCCGGTGCCGGTCGCGCTGGCGATGGTCATGGTGCTGGCGGGCTTCGCCTACAAGATGTCGGTGGTGCCCTTCCACTTCTGGACGCCCGACGTCTACGAGGGCGCGCCGACGCCCGTCACGACCTTCCTGGCCGTGGCCTCCAAGGCCGCCGGCGTCGCCGCGCTGCTGCGCTTCCTCGCCGTGCTCTTCCTGGGCCCGAACGTCCAGGAGATCGTCGCCCAGTACGGCGCGCAGGTCGGCCAGCTCCTGGCGATCCTCGCGGCGCTCACGATGACGCTCGGCAACCTGGCCGCCATGCGGCAGACGAGCCTCAAGCGCCTCCTGGCCTACTCGTCGATCGCGCACGCCGGCTACATCCTGATCGGCGTCGCGGCCATGACCGGCGCGGGCTTCGAGGCGGCCATGTACTACCTCGCGGCCTACTACTTCATGAACCTCGGCGCCTTCGGCGTGGTGCTCTACTTCGAGGGCTGCGTCGGCTCGGACCGCATCGAGGACCTCGAGGGCTACGGCTGGAAGGCGCCGCTCGTGTCGATCGCGATGGTGGCCTTCCTGGTCAGCCTCACTGGCCTCCCGCCGACCGTGGGCTTCTACGGCAAGTACCTCCTGTTCAAGGAGGGCCTCGACGTGGGCCTCTACTGGCTGGTCGGCGTGGCCGCGCTGAACAGCGTCGTGAGCCTGTTCTACTACTTCCGCATCGCGAAGGCCCTGTTCCTCAAGGACGCCGGCGCGGGCACCGTCAACCGCCAGCCGCTCTTCGCCGGCCTGCTGACGGCGCTCAGCGTGCTGACGATCTTCTTCGGCCTGATGCCCGAGACGATCGAGCAGTTCGTGCGCAAGTGCCTGCTCGTGATGAGCTGAACGCGGCTCCTCCCGACCCAGCGGGGCGGCGCGCCGACGAGGCGGGCCGCCCCGCTCTCGTTCCGGGCTCCGTCCGCGCGAGAAGCCCGCATCGGAGGGCTGGTGAGCCGCGCGGGGCGCGGCCTAGGATGGAGCCATGCTGCGCCCCGCCTCCTTGCTCCTCGCGCTCCTGGCGCCCGCAACCGCCCGCGCGGCCCAGCTAACGCCGCTGCTGCAAGTGAGCGGCGACGCCGCCGGCGACTGGTTCGGCTACGCGGTCGCGCCGGCGGGGGACGTGAACCTCGACGGCGTGCCCGACTTCCTGGTCGGCGCGCACCAGAACCAGGACGACGGCCACTCGCCGAACCCCGGCTACGCGCGCGTGTACTCGGGCGCGACCGGCGCGGTGCTGTTCACCTTCCTCGGCGACGGCACGAACTGGATCGATGGGCCGGACGATCACTTCGGGTTCGCGCTGACGGGGCTCGGCGACCTGAACGGAGACGGGTACCCCGAGCTCGCGGTGGGCGCCTACAAGGACGACAACGTCGACCACAACGTCGGCATGCTGCGCATCTTCTCGGGCGCGGACGGCACGCTGCTGCACCAGAAGGACGGCGAGACCAACGGCGACCGCATGGGCGTGTCGGTGGCGGGCATCGCGGACCTCGACGGCGACGGCGTGCGCGACTACATGACCGGGCTGTACAAGGACGACAACCTGATCTTCAACGGCGGCAGCGTGCGGGTGTACTCGGGGGCGACGCACGCGCAGCTCTACGTCTTCGACGGCGTGAGCCTGAACTCGGGCTACGGCTGGTCCGCCTCCGCGGCGGGGGACGTGAACGGCGACGGCGTCGAGGACATCGTCTGCGGCGCGCCGTACGACGAGCAGGCCGGCGTGCTCTCGGGCATGGCGCAGGTCTGGTCGGGCAGCGACGGCGCGCTGCTGTACACCTGGCACGGCGACGCGGCGAACGACCAGCTCGGGCACGTCGTCGACGGCGCCGGCGACGTGAACGCCGACGGCTACGCGGACGTCGTCGTGGGCGCGATCCAGTCGACCTACTACGGCGCGTACACCGGCGGCGGCTACGCGCGCGTCTACTCGGGCCTCGACGGCTCGGTGCTCCTCGAGCTGCACGGCGCGACGTCGGGCGACCAGCTCGGCTACAGCGTGCGCGGCGTGGGCGACGTGACCGGCGACGGTCACGACGACCTGCTCGTCGGCGCGCCGCAGGGCGTCAGCATCGGCCTGGGCCTGAGCGGCGAGCCGGGCTACGCGCTGCTCGTCTCGGGCCGCGACGGCGCGGTCGTGAGCGCGTTCCACGGCGCGGCGCCCGACGACCAGTTCGGCGTCGCGGTGGACGTGCTCGGCGACCTCGACGGCGACGGGCTGCCGGAGTTCGTCTTCGGCGCCTGCCAGGACGACCTCGGACAGACGCGGCCGGGCTACGCGGTGGTGATCTCGGGCGCGTCGGTGCTGACGAAGCGCTACTGCACGGCGGCGCCGAACTCGGCCGGCGCGGGCGCGGAGCTCGCGCACACCGGCTCGCTGTCGGTCGCGGCGAACGAGCTCGCGCTGCACGTGCGCGGCTGCCCGCCGAACCACTTCGGCCTCTTCTACTACGGCACGAGCGCGATCGAGGTGCCCTTCGGCGATGGCTTCCGTTGCGTCGGCGGCGCGACCTTCCGCCTGGGCGTCGCGTCGACCGGCGCGAGCGGCAACGCGAGCTGGAGCGTCGACCTCGTGCATCCGCCCTTCGCGGCGGGACAGGTCGTGCCCGGCTCCACCTGGCGCTATCAGTTCTGGTACCGCGACATCCCCGCGGCGCAGAGCGGCTTCAACCTCTCGAACGGGCTCGAGGCGACCTTCGCGCCGTAGCCGATGAGCGTCGACTCGCCGACCCAGGAGCCGCGCACGTCGCCGCTCGGGCAGCGCCGTAGCCCGCGGCTCTTTCGCGTGGCGCTCTCCCTCGCGCTGCTGCCGCTCGTCACCGGCCTGGCGATCTTCTTCACCTGGTGGGCGACCGGGTGGCGCGAGCTGGAGGCCGCGGGCGCGGTCGACCTCTTCGTCGGCGTGGGGCTGGTCGGTGTCGCCGTCGCGCTCGTGCTCGCCGACGCGTCGCAAGAGCGCCGCGTGCCGCGCGAGCTGCGCGCGAACGTCGCGGGCCGGATCGCGAGCGTCCTCGGGGTCACGGTGGCCTGCTTCGTCGCCTGCGGTCTCGTCATCTCGTGGGTGCTCGAGATCGACGCGGCTCGCCAGCAGCGCGCCGCGCCCGTGGTCGTCATCGTGCGGAACGCGACGTCGGCGCCGCTCGCTGCGGCCCGCTTCGCGGGTGTGCTCGAGGCCGACTGCGGCTTCGTGCCCGCGGCGGGCGCGGTGGAGCTCCGGTACCCGCGGGGGGACGAGGCGTGGTCGAGCGAGGCCGGCCCGCTCGAACTCGAGGGGTTCTGGGGCGACGAGCGCCGCACGTGGTGCGTCACCGACCGTTACGAGTTCACCGGCGGCGACACGCTGCGGGTGCTGCTGCAGCCCTCGGGCGAGGTCGAGCTCGACGTCCGGCCGTTCGACCCGGGCTTCCTCGACTGAGGTCGAGTCGGCCCGGGCCGCGCGCTCCCGCCTAACGCAGGTTCAGGATGCCCTGCCCGTCCGCCGAGAGCATCGTCTCCGTGTTGGCGAGGTAGTTCACGTGGTTCGCGATGCTCGCGGTCCACGGCAGCGGCTCGCGCTCGCAGCACAGCCCCAGCGCCGTCGCCGCGTAGGCGCGCGTGATGTCGAGCTGGTGCTCGTCCGCGAGCACCGCGACGAGCGGCGCGACGATGCGCCGGTCGCCCACCAGGCCCAGCACCGCGATGCCGGTGCCCTTCGCATTGGCGGTCTTCTCCTCGGCGACGATCTCGAGCAGCTCGTCGACCACGTCGCGGCGGCCGAGCAGCACGAGCGCGGTCGCGGCCTTGCGCAGCGGCACGTCGCGGTGGCGCGAGGTCTCGAGCACGCGTTGCAGCGCGGGCACCGCTTCGGTCGAGCCGAGCAGGCCGAGACCGATGGCGGCGTACCCGCGCGCCTCGTCGTCGGCCGAGCGCTCGAGGCGGCCCACCAGCGCGTCGACCGCGCGCTCGTCGCCGCACAGTCCGAGCGCGAGGCTCCACGCGCCCGAGTCGAGCGGCGCGCGCACGTCCTCGTTCGTGGCGAGCAGCGCCGAGCGCACGGCCTCGCTCGCCGCCTCGCCGGCGCGCAGCGCGTGGTACTCCTGCAGGCCGAGCGCGAGCGCGGCCCACGGACGCTGCCGGCTCTTGCCGCGCGCGAGCTTGCCGAGCAGGTACTTGCGCGTCGCCGGCAGCCCGGCGAGCGGCGCTTCGCCCTGGCCGCGGCGGCTCGACGCGAGCGCGAGCGCGACCAGCGACAGCCCGCTCTGGCTGTTGTTGCCGTCGTCGACCGAGCGTTGCAGCGCGGCGCGCACGTCGCGGTCGATCGCGTCGTCGTCGCCGTCGCCGAGCATGCCCAGCGCCTCGACGAGGCCGAAGCTCACGTGGCGCTCGGAGCGGCCGCGGTGCGCGAGCTCGTCCAGCAGCGCGCGCTTCGCCGCGTCGGCGAGCTCGCGCGAGCCGGTGCGCGCGAGCGAGGCGATGGCCTTGGGCGCGTGCGCGCGCACGGCGACGTGGCGGTCCTCGTCGAGCAGGAGCGAGACGAGGAAGCGCACCTGGCGCGCGCGGTCGACGAGCGGGTCCGCGCCGCCGTCGCCGTCCAGCGGCCGCAGCTCGCCCGGCGCGGCGAGCGGCACCAGCCCGAGCGCCGTGACGCACGCAACGTGCAGGTCGGGCGCGGCGCCCATCGGCTCGCGCAGCAGCGCCTGCAGGCCGTTCACGATGCGCAGCCGATCCCACTCGCTGTCGAGTTGCGCGCCGAGCACGCCCAGCGCGAACGCCGCGACCGGGCGCGAGTGTCCCGCGACGCTGCGGCGGCCGACGAGCTCGCGTCCGCGCGCGTTGTCGGCGGCGAGGTCGAGCAGGTCCTGCGCGGCGGCCGGGTCGCCCAACACGCCGAGCGCGGCGATGGCGGCCTCGGCCTTCTGCTGGCTCGCGTCGCGCAGGTACGCGACGAGCAGCTCGCGCGTGCTGCCCGAGTCGGGCGCGAAGTCGGGGTAGAGCTTGGCGAGGGCGAGCAGCGCGTCGCCCTGCAGGTGGTACGAGCCCGCGTCGATCGAGGCGAGCAGCGCGGGGCCGATGAGCGTGCGGCGCGCCTCGGCGTCGGGCAGCGCGTCGGAGCGACGCGCGCTCTGGCCGTGGCCGAGGTAGAAGTCGTCGCTGCTCGTGGTCGTCTCGCCGACCTGCACCTGCCGCTTCAGGTCGAGGTAGGGGTCGCGGTTGAAGTTCCACCACCACGTCCACTCGGAGAGGTCGGGCAGCTCGACGCCGGCGGGCGTCGAGGGCGCGGCGGGCGCCTGGGGCCCGAGCTCGGCGCGGCGGGTCCGGCCGGCCGCCCCTGACGAGCTGGGGCCGGGGCGCGAGGGCGCGCCGGGCTCGGCGGGCGCGGGCGTGCTCGGCCCGCTCGGCGCGCCGCCGCCGCCGCCGGCCGGCACCGTGTCGCCCGGGCCGTCCCACGGCGGCGGGGGCGGGACGGGCGCGTGCGAGCCGCCGCCCCACGAGGCGTCCTGGGTCGCGAGCAGGAGGAAGGCGGTGAGGGCGGCCGCGGCCGCCGAGCGGGACGTCGTCATGGGCATCTCCCCGGCGCGCTGCGCCGAACCCCGAGCGTGAGGGAACTCGCGGGCACGCAAGTTCGGGGCCACGCATAGCCGCGCCGCGTGTGGGGGACACACGGGGCGGCGGGCGCCCGATCGCGGGGTCGGGGCCGCGCAGGCGTCGCGCGGAAGCGCTCGCGGCAGAGCTTCGGCGCGATCCGGCCTGGGGTGCTACCCTCGGCCCGGCCCGACGCGCGGGCCCGCGGGGGAGCGGACGGAGGAGAGAGGATGAGCGACGAGGAGCTCGGCCGGGGAGAGGCCAGCGTGGATGCGGAGAGCGTGTTCCTGGGCTTCGTGCTCGAGGCGGACGCCGCGGACGAGGAGGCCTTCGCGGCCCTGTGCGCGCGCCACCCGGGCGCGGCCGAACCCCTGCGCGAGCTGCGCGCGGGGTGGCTGCGCGTCGCCGGCTTCCTCGACGACCTGTCGCGCGCACCCGAACCCGAGGTCGGCGGCGACGTGACCGACGAGCTGCGCACCAGCCTCCGCCGTCGCCTGCGCAGCTTCTCGCGGTACCGCCTCGAGGGCGAGATCGCGCGCGGCGGGCAGGGCACGGTCGTGCGCGTGTGGGAGGAGGACTTGCGCCGTCACCTGGCGATGAAGCGGCTCAACCCCGAGCTGACACCGGGCATGGGCCGCGCCCCGACGCCGCACGGTACGCGCAGCCTGCACCGCTTCCTCGAAGAGGCGCAGATCACCGGCCAGCTCGGCCACCCCGGCGTGCCGCCCGTGCACGAGCTGGGTCTCGACGCCGAGGGCCGACCCTTCTTCACGATGCCGCTCGTGCGCGGGCAGGAGCTGACCAAGGTCTTCCGGGCGTTGCGCGAGGGCAGCGCGGAGTGGACGCTCGCGCGCACGCTCGGCGTCTTCCTGAAGGTCTGCGAGGCGGTGGCCTACGCGCACGCGAAGGGCGTGCTGCACCGCGACCTCAAACCCGGCAACGTCATGGTCGGGCGCTTCGGCGAGACGTACGTCATGGACTGGGGTCTGGCGAGCGTCGCCGGGCGCAAGCACCAGCCCGACCTGCGCCTGCGCGACGCGGAGCCCGAGAGCGTGAGCATCTCGACGCACCGCGCGCGCGATCGCGAGGACGACTCGCCGCTCGTCACGGTGGACGGCGACGTGCTCGGCACCCCGGCGTACATGGCGCCCGAGCAGGCGCGCGGCGAGCTCTCGACGCTGACCGAGCGCGCCGACGTCTACTCGATCGGCGCGATGCTCTACCACATGCTCGCGGGCCACGCGCCGTACCTCGAGCCGGGCCAGTCCACGGGCGGCCGCGCCGTGCTCACGCGCGTCCTCGCCGGCCCGCCGCGCCCCTTGCGCGAGCTGGCGTCCGACGCGCCGCCCGAGCTCGTCGCCGTCGCCGAGAAGGCCATGTCGCGCGACACCGCCGCGCGCTACGCCGACGCGGGCGAGCTGGCGCGGGACCTGCTCGCCTACCTCGACCACCGCCCCGTCGCCGCGCACGCCCCCGGGCTCTGGCACACGCTGAAGCTCTCGATCCGCCGCCACCGCGCGGTCGCGACGGCGGTGGGGGTGGCGGCCGCGGTGCTGGTCGCGAGCACGCTGCTATTCGTCTGGAGACTGAGCGACGTTGCCGCCAAGGAACGCCTCGCGCGCACGACAAGTGACCGGCGCTTCTTGTCGATCGAAGGCCGGTCGCTGCTGAACGCGGAGCCCAGGATCTACCCGGTGAGCCGACGTACGGTGCCGAACATGCGCGCCTGGATCGACAGCGTTGAGCAGCACCTGCAGACGCCGATGCCAGCTGCCGAAGCGGCATCGAGCCTGCCGCTCCTGGAGCGCAGTGCCCTGGAGGAAGCAGGCCTCGTCCGCAACTTGCTCGTGGAGCCACTCGGTCGAGCGAAGAGGATGCTGTCGGTCGCGGAGGCTCTTCCCGAGCCGCGCTCGGCCCCGATGGGCTCGGAATGGGAGCGAGCGCTCTTCGAACTGCAGCGCACCGCGGTCTACGAGGGCTTGACGCTGGAGCCGTGTGAGGATCTCGTCCCTCTGGGGATCAACCCGCAGAGCGGCCTCCTGGAGTTCTGGCATGTCCCGAGCGGATCGCGGCCGAAGCCTCGCGGAGACTGGACCTCCAACGGCGAATGGTTGGTGGCGCCCGATACGGGGATCGTCTTTGTGCTCCTCCCTGGTGGAAGGTTCATGAAGGGGTCGCTACCCGAAGAGAGAGGGCACTACGACAACGAGCTCGTACGCGACGTGGGCGTACGGCCGTTCTTGCTGTCCAAGTACGAGCTGACTCAAGGGCAATTCCTGCGCGTCATGGGCGACAACCCGTCCGTCTGGAAGCCGGAGCGCGACTCGTGCTTCACGCTCGCCCACCCAGTGGAGAATATCGACCACCTCCAGGCGAGCGAAGTGGCCCGGCGGTACTCAGCAAGGCTGCCCTCTGACGCCGAGTCGGAGTACGCCAGCCGGGCCGGGACGCTCACAGCCTACTACTGGGGAGACTCCGAGCTCGGCGCCCGTGGATTCGAGAACCTCCGAGACTCTCGCAACTGGGCCGTGGGTGCGCCCAATACGCGAGCGCCATGGGGGGATCCCTTTCGATACCACGCTCCCGTCGGCTCCTTCCTTCCGAACCCCTGGGGGCTGTTCGACATGCAAGGCAACGTCAGGGAATGGTGTTGCGAGCGGGCGTTCGACCTGTCTGGCCCGGAGCCCCCGTGGTCGGAGGAAGACCTGCAGGGCGCAGAGTCGATGCCGGCCACGTGGACCTACCTGTTTCGCGGCGGTAGCTTCTACTTGCGGCCCTATTACTGCCGTAGCGCATTCCGTCAGGAAGACGTTCCCAACGGCTCGAACATGACGGCAGGTGTGCGACTTGCGCGAGATCTCCAGGCCGGGGAGCAGGGGCTCAGTGACGACGTACGCTAACCGTTCAGGTGGGCTCGAGGCGGCGCTACTGCGCGTGCCGCGGCGACGCCCCGCTACGCAGGGGGGAAAAAGGGTGGGGCGAGGACCACTCCGACCGTGTCCCCCTCGTACACCGTGGCGCCCGGCTCATGGTCCATGAAGCCAGTGATCTCGCGCGCCATGTCCTCGACGAGTATGGGCTCCCGTTCGTGGCCCTTCTCCATCTTGTAGATCGAGACCCCGCACCTGCGGGCGTCCAGGACGAGAAATCCGACCAGGACAGAATGAGTCTCGATGTTTCTGGGCAGGACGTAGATGCAGGGCATTTGGCGAGCCTGGGTTATGGGTGGGTCGAGCGGTGCGGGCGGTTCAGCTCGGAGCATACGTAATGCATCATGAGTCGTGTCGAACTCTCTACGAGAGGTCCCCGAAATCGTTGATAGCAGACGCCGCGACCCCATCCGTAGTCAGCTTGTGTATTGGGTCTGGCGGCTAGCTCCCACCACATCGTGGTCAGTGCCAAGCGCTGCAGCTAGGGTGCCTGTTCGCTCGAATCGCTGGGTGTCCGCGTCGCGAAGCGTCACGCAGCACTCTGCAACTACGAGGCACAGTGGACTCGAAGTCGCGGCGTCGCAGACTCTGAGGCATCCAACAGAACTCCGGGGAAGTCCCCTCAGAACATCTGCCCGCAAACTTCATGGATCGTGAACGCCGAGGCCGACCCCCGAGAGCTCCGCGCACGTCCTACGTCTCCGGGGTATTGGCGGCCACATTGCGTGGACACTGTTCCTCATCGCAAGTCGTCCGGGCCGACTCATCCAAGATGCTCGGACGTCGCCGGACCTTGAACGGCGGACTCGCCTGTCTCACGGGGCTCCTGGCGGTCGTGAGTGTGACGATCGACCCGGCGAGCGAGTTCCAGCAACCACGGCGTGGGTACGCCCTCGTAGCTTGACGAGTGCTGGTGATCGCGGGTCCCTTCGTGGCGCTCGCATTCGGCACTTTTCGCGGCAGCTGGCGCTACGCGCCGCGCCGCGCTACTTCACCGCCCGGATCCACAGGCTGCCCGCGTCGTGGTACGCCGCGTAGCTGGCGAAGTCGTGGAAACAGCGGCCGGGCTCGAAGTCGGAGGCGTCGCCGGCGCCGCGGCGATCGAGGACGTGGCGCAGCTCGACGGAGGTGAAGCCGGCGGTCTTGAAGGCGGCCTCCCAATCGGCCTCGGAGAGCACGTGCAGGTGCAGGCCGACGGCCTCGGACCAGTGCTCGGTCGAGGGGCGGCCCTGGTAGCAGTCGAGCACGATCTCGGCGCGGCCGCCGGGCTTGAGCACGCGGTGGACCTCGGAGAGCGCCTTGGCGAGGTCGGGCGAGTAGTAGATCGCCTCCATCGAGAAGACGAGGTCGAACTTGCCGTCGTTGAAGTCGAGCGCCTCGAAGCGGCCGACCTCGTAGCGCGCGCGGATGCGCAGCGAGGAGAGCTTCTCGGCCTCCGCGACCATGGCCGGCGAGACGTCGACGCCGATGGCCTGCACGCCGGGTGCGGCCTGCGCGAGCAGGCGCGTGGCCCAGCCGACGCCGCAGCCCAGGTCGAGCACCTGGAAGCCGGCGCGGATGCTCAGCTCGTCGAGCACCTGCGCGACCACGTCGCCGTGGCCGTACTCCATGTTCTCGCCGCGGCCGCTGTGGGCCCACTCGTCGAAGGTCGAGGCGATGCGTTCGTGGCTCATGTTCGGTCGGCGGAGGGGCGGGTCGCGGCGCACTTGGCCACGATGTCGTCGAGGGGGCGGAAGACGGTCTCCCAAGTGTAGTTCTGCTCGACGAACGCGCGCGCGGCGCCGCCCAGGGCGCGGGCGCGCGCGGGGTCGCCCAGCAGCGCGCAGACGTGGTCGGCGAAGAGCCGCGCGTCGTCCGCGACGAGGTAGTCGCGGCCGGGGGCGCCCTCGACGCCCTGCGTGGCGGAGGTCGTGCCCACGACGGGCAGCCCGCACGCCATCGCCTCGAGCACCTTGTTCTGGATACCGCGCGCGATGCGCAGCGGCGCGACGGCGACGGCGCCCTTGTGCACCCACTCGGTCACGCTGTCGACGAAGCCGGTCACGCGTACGCCCGCGACCTTCTCGAGCGCCTTCACCTCCGGCGAGGGGTGCGCGCCGATGATCGTGAAGCGCGCGGCCGGATGGCGCTCGCGCACGAGCGGCAGCACCTCGTCCACGAACCACACGCACCCGTCGACGTTGGGGTAGTAGTTCATCACCCCGGTGAACACGAGGTGGTCTGGCTCGGCCAGCTCGGGCGCGGGCGCGAAGGCCTCGAGGTCGACGCCGTTGCGCAGCACCACCGACGACGCGCCGGGGATCTGCTCCTGGAAGATGCGCTGCTCGAGCGGCGTGCAGAGCACGTTCTCGGTGAAGGCGTGCGCGATGCGGCGCTCGAACTCGAGCAGCGTGCGCCACTCGCGGCGGTAGACCCAGCTCATCGGCCAGCCGGTGCGCTCGGAGTACTGCCGCCACTTGTCGGAGTCGAGCTCGCCGAGGTGCATCACGCGCGGCAGGTGCGCGTGGCGCTCGAGGAACGCGCCCATGGACGACGAGTAGGCGTAGGCCATGTCGGCCCACCCCGAGAGCGCGTCGACCTCGCGTTGCAGCTCGCGCGAGCCGTACACGCCCAGCGTGAGCGGCGTCGACGTCAGCAGCAGCGGCAGCGACGTCAGCTTCTTCCAGCGGTCGTCGTAGGGCACCGCGGCGACGGGGATGCCCATCGCCTCGAGGTCGCGCGCGGCCTTCTCGTCCGCGGGGTCGTGCGCGAAGGCCACGACGCGCACCTCGTGCGCGCGCCGCAGGCGCTCGACGAGCCGCCAGGTCGTGATCTTGTCGCCGCGGTTGGGCGGGTAGGGGACCCGCTGGGACAGGAAGAGGACGTTCACGCCGCGCAGGATACGCGCTCGCCCACGCGACGCGATTGGTCTGCTCGGCGGGATCGCCTATCCTGCGCCGACATGGGCCTCGTCCGGCGCTCCTCGGCCGTCCTCCTCTGCGCCCTCGCCGCGGCGTGCGCGGCCGGCGAGGAGTCGCCGCCGCCGGCGACGACGCGCACGTGGGCCATGGGCTTCGCGCCGACGCCGCCCGTGCTGACGACACCCGCCGTCCTGCAAGGTGTCGACCTGTGGAGCCAGCGCGCCGAGTTCGCCGTGATCCACGAGGAGCTGCCGTGGACCGAGCTCCTCGCGGGCACGCCGCCCGAGCAGATCGTCCAGGACGAGAAGGTCGGCCTCGTCGACTACATGCGGCAGCGCGGCGTCGGCCTGTTCTTCATGATCGACCTGACCGACGGGCTGTCGCGGAGCGAGGAAGCGCCGCAGTTGCGCGACCTGGGCCGCAGCCTGGCGGAGCCCGAGGTGCGGGACGCGGCGCGCGCCTACGCCCTGGCCGTCGTCGACCTCCTGCAGCCGGAGTACCTCGGCTGCGCGGCCGAGACCAACCTGATCCGGCGCGTCGCGCCGCCGACCCTCTACGACGCCGTCGTCACCACCGCCAACGCGATCGCCCAGGACGTCGGGACGCGCGCGACGCCGCCGACGCTGTTCGTGAGCGTGCAGGTCGAGACCGCGTGGGGGCTGTTCACCAGCGAGCCGTACCTCGGCATCGCGCAGGACGTGTGCGACTTCCCGTTCGCCGAGGCCCTGGGGCTGTCGTCGTACCCGTACTTCGTCCACGCCACGCCCGCCGACCTGCCGAGCGACTACTACGCGCGTCTCGTCGACGAGGCCGGCCTGCCGAGCTTCGTCGCCGAGGGCGGCTGGACCAGCGCGTCGGTCGGGACCGTCAGCTCGACGCCGGCGCGGCAGGCCGACTACCTGCGCGTCCAGGCGGCGCTGCTCGACGGCGTCGACGCCTTCGCGTGGCTGCAGCTCCTGTTCGCCGACCCCGATCTCACGCAGTGGCCGCAGCCGCAGCCCGCCAACCTGCCGCTGTTCACGAGCATCGGGCTGTGCACGTCCGACTTCACGCCGAAGCCCGCGCTCGCGGTCTGGGACGAGCTGCACGCGCGCCCGCTCGTTCCCTGAGCGCGCGGCGCGTTCAGCGGGCGCGACGCCCGACGAAGGTGTGCCAGCGGCCGCGCACGAGGTGCTCGTCGAGCGCGAGACCGGCGGCCTCGATCGCCGCGAGCGTCGCGGCCTCGTGGTGCGCGGGACAGCCGCTGAACGCGAACCAGCCCGTCGGCGAGAGCCGCTCGCGCAGGTCCGCAGCGTGCTCCTGGATCACGTCCGAGTAGATGTTCGCGAGCACGACGTCGTAGTCGCGCTCGTCGGGCGCGAGGCTCTCGAAGCCGCCGGTGCGGAAGGTGCAGCGCGCGGTGACGTCGTTGTCCTGCGCCAGCAGCGCGCCCGCGACCTCGCTGTTGGGGTCCACGTCGAAGCCGAGCGCCGCGCGCGCGCCGAGCAGCGCGGCCGCGACCGAGAGGATGCCGCTGCCCGAGCCGGCGTCGAGCACGCGCTCGCCGCCGCGGATGCGGCGCGTCAGCACGCGCAGGCACGTGCGCGTCGTCGCGTGCCGGCCGGAGCCGAACGAGCCGCCGGGCTCGATCGTGAAGCGCCGCTCGCCCGCGCGCACCTCGCGCGCGTCCCACGGCGGCAGCAGGCACAGCGGCCCGACGCGGAAGGGCTTCCAGCTCTTCTTCCACGACGTGGCGTAGTCCTCGGGCGGCAGCGGCTTGAACGTCGGCTCGAGGCCGGCGAGCTCGTCGCAGCCGGTGGCCTCGGCGAGCCCCGCGATGGCCGCGCGGAGCTGCGCGCGCGCAGCCTCGTCGTCGGCGTGCGAGGGCAGGAAGGTGCGCACCCAGTCGAAGCCCTCCGGCGCCTCGTCGACGCCGAGGTTGGGCCGGCCGAAGGCGGCGCTCGTGCAGGGGCCGAGGGTGATGACCTCGGCGACCAGCTCCTGCCAGCCGGCGGGCACGAGCACGCGGACCTCGGTCCAGGTCAGCGGCTTGCGGGGCGTCGGGGACGTCGTCATGCGGCGCAGCATAGCAGCCCGCGCGGGAAGTCCCGCGGCGCGGGGCACGGGCCGCCGCGGCATGCGTTCGGCGGACGACCTCGCGCCGTGCGCCGCCGCGGCGCGTACGCTCTGCGGCGATGCACGAGCTGCCCTACCTCGCCGGCTACCCGCCGCAACTCGTCGCGCGCGCGGCCGAGCTGCTCGCGAGCGGCGAGCTCGGACCGCGCCTCGCCGCGCGCTACCCCGAGCGCCACGACGTGCGCTCCAACAAGGCGCTCTTCGCCTACGCGCAGGAGCTGAAGGCGCGCTGGATGCGCACCGCGCCGCCGCTGGGGAAGGTGCTCTACGACGACAAGCTGCACGTCGTGCACAACGCGCTCGGCCTGCACGTCACCGCGACGCGCGCTCACGGCGCCAAGCTCGTCAAGAAGCGCGAGCTGCGCGTCGCGAGCGTGTTCAAGGACGCGCCGGCGGCCTTCCTGCGCGCGATCGTCGTGCACGAGCTGGCGCACACGCGGCACGCCGAGCACGACCGCGACTTCTACCGGCTGTGCGAGCACATGGAGCCGGACTACCACCAGCTCGAGCTCGACCTGCGCCTGTACCTGACCGCGCTCGAGGCGGCGGGCGGCTAGCCCGGACGATTCCCGAACGCGCCCGCCAGCCTTCGCAACCGGCCGGCGTCGCCGGCCTCTCGGCCCCTGGCGGTACTTCGCGGCTCCATGAATCGACCGCGCCAGACGCGCGGGAACGCGGCGGGGGCGGCGCGAGCCGTAGCTCGCGCCGCCCCCGCGCGGTGGCTGCGCGCCGGAGCGCGCCGCGGCTCAGTCGCCGATCTTCGACAGCAGCAGCAGCTGGCCGCCCTCGGCCAGGTTGCCCGCCGCGATCGGACCGTCGGAGATGCCGTGCGCCTGCACGGTGGCGAGCAGCAGGCGCTCACCCGGCAGCGTCTCGAACAGCGCGGTCACGTCGAGCACGCCCGAGCTCTCCCAGTGGCCGATCTCCGCGACGCCCGAGTCGGTCGTGCCGGCCGGCGCGACGATCGTGCGGTCGATCGTGGCGATGCGCTTGGCGCGGCGCAGGATCGGGTCGAGCTCCCACACCGAGGCCTCGATGCCGGTCGTGCCGCCGAACAGCGAGCCGGGGCTCGTCGAGCGGTCCTCCTGCACGTAGAGCTTGCCGTTGTCCGCCCAGTCGATGTTGTCGGGGCTACGGATGCCGGCGTCCGACACCGGCAGGAAGTCGGCGTCGTGCAGGATCACGATGTCGCACGAGAGGTCGCTGAAGTCGACGTCGAGCGCGTAGATCGTGCCCCAGTTGTCCGAGGGGAACAGGCTGCCGCGGCCGGTCGAGTTGAAGGCGGCCTGCGTGCCGTCCAGCGGGTTGGTGGCGAGGTCCTCGGGTCGCGAGAAGGCGAAGCAGCCCAGCGTCGCGGCCTCGGCGCGCAGCGTGTTGCTGTCCGCGTAGCCCTGCGCGTCGTAGCCCGGCTGACCGGCCATCGCGACGTTCTGCACGGTCAGCTCGACGAACTGGCCGCTGCGGAAGCTGTTCATCGTGTTGAACTGCTCGGGCGACAGGTCGCCGTTGTTCGCCTTCCAGCCGTAGAGCTTGCCCTTGAGCAGGCCGTTGCGGTCGAGGAAGCGGTTGCTGCCGAGGCCGTTCTTCTCGCCGACGTACAGGTACAGCGGCGCGCCGGCGGTGTCGTCGCCGAGCAGCAGCGCGACCGTGTTCGGGTCGCCGGTCTCGAGCGGCGTCATGTTCTCCCACGCGCCGCGGCCGACGGCCGGGGCGGCCCACATCGTCTTGCGGCCGACCTCGAGCGCCCAGACCGTGCCGCCGTGCGGGTGGAAGGGCTCGCTGGACTCCTCGCCGGTGAAGAAGATGTCGTCCTCGAAGCCGTAGGTGCCGGCGGCGACGCCCTGCGCCGAGCAGAAGCGCGCGAAGCCGTCGATGCCGGCGCCGTCCTCGTTGACCTGCGCGGGGTCGGTGACCGCCTGGTACGCGCGGTCGTAGATGCGCGTGAAGGCCGGCTCGACGCTGTGGAGCGTGAGCTGCGGGTTGCCCTGGCCGTCGATGGTGCGCGACACGTCGAAGACGCTGACGCGCGCGCCGGTGAGCTGCGTGCCGTTGTGCAGCGTGTAGGCGTAGCCGACGTTCTCGCCGAGCTCGTGGTTCACGAGCACCTTGGCGCGGTTCGCGCCCTTCTTGAAGGCGCCGATGCCGTCGAGGATGCCGACCGGCTGGTAGGCGCCCGACGTCTCGCCGATGGTGAAGATCGGCGTGGCGGTCCAGCCCTGGTTCGTGGCCGCGCCGGTGGTGTCGAGCATGGGGGCCTCGCTGGTCACGGAGCCGGCGAGCGCGAGCGGGGCGAGCAGCAGCGCGCCCGCGGAAGCGGTGAGGGTCGTGGTGAGTCGCATGGAATGGAATGAGGGAGGTCGTGTCTCCGGGGGGGTGGTGCGCGCGCGGTGCGCGCTCGAGGTGCGGCGCGCGTCGCGGGCCCCGTTTCAGGACCGCGCGAGCGCTCGCCGACGCCCGGAGGATGCGGCCGCTGCGTGACGACTCCGCGCACGGTCGGTGCGTCCCCGGCGGCGAGTCCGCGGCGATCGCGTGAAGTCACGCTGCGCGCAGCAACCCTGCGCGCGGCGCTCACCGCGCGCTCACGCCGCCTTCAGAACGGCAGGTCGTCGAGTCCGATCTCGCCGGCCGCGTCGGGCGCGGCGTCGTGCTCGGGCTCGAAGCGCTCGATGACGCGCTCCGTGACGCGCTCGACCGCCAGCGGCGCGGGGCGCTTCGCGAGCCCCATGTGCACCATCGCTTCGTCGAGGCACAGCGCGGTGTCGCCCCGCACGAGCCGCGCGAGGCCGGGCTCGTCGTGCCCGATCCCCGCGAGCGGCAGCTCGTTCAGGAACAGCCGGTGGCGCGGGTCGAGCACGCGGTGGTCGAGCAGGAACACGCAGCCGCGGTCGCTCACGCGCCGCATCAGGCGGCCGAAGCCCTGGCGGAACTTCGCGAGCGCGCGCGGCAGGTAGATCTGGCGGCGCTGCTCCGCGGTGCCGAGCACCGCGCACTGCGCGTGGTGGTAGCGGTCGGGCACGCCGTAGGGCAGTCGCACGATCACCAGGTACTCGAGCGTGTCGCCCGGGAAGTCGGCGCCGTACCAGAACGTGTCGACGCCGAGCAGGATCGAGTCGCGCCGGCGGCGGAACAGCTCCGACAGCTCCTCCTTCGCGCGCCCTTCCATGTTCTGGTACCAGAACGGCACGCGCCGCGCGCGGAACCAGCCCTCGAGGCGCGCGCCGACGCGCTTGACGTCCTCGGCGTTGGTGAACAGCACCAGGATGCGGCCGCCGGTGCGCTCGCCGAGCTGGGCGACGAAGTCGCGCACGTAGCCGAGGAAGGCCTCCTTGTCGAGCGACACCGACGGCGCGTCGCGCGGCACGGCGACGAGCACGCGCGAGTAGTCGAAGACCTCGGGCGCGCGGAAGGTGCGCAGCTCGCAGGGCAGGCGCTCCTCGTCGGGCCCGGGCTCGACGGCGCGATCGAGGCCGGTGTAGGCCTTCGCCGCCTCGAAGCCGCCGCGCAGCCAGGTCGTCGCCGACAGGAAGCACGCGCTCGCCAGGCGCGGGTAGTAGAAGCGGCCGAGGTACTCGTTGGGCAGCAGCACGCGCGCGGCGAGCTCGACGCGGCCGCGCGCGGCGTCCTCGACGTCGTGGAAGGTGCGCGGCTTGAAGGCCGGCTGGCCCTCCTCGATCGGCATCCACGCCGCGACGTCCTCGAGCAGCTCGCCGAGCTCGGTGCGCGCGAGCTCCAGCGCGCGCCGCAGCCGCGCGAAGCGCCGCTCGGCGACCTCCTCGAGGCGCTCGCCGAGCTCGGCCAGGCGCTGCTCGAGCGCGACGCCCGCGCCGTGGAAGCGCCGGCGCGCCGTGACGAGCGGCGCGCCGACCTCGCGCTCGGCGTACTCGCGCAGCAGCGAGTGCTCGTCGACCTCGCTGCGCTCGCGCAGCGCCTCCGCGCGCCAGCGCACGAACGCCTCGACCTGACGCGTGAGCTCGGTGTGCGCGGCTGCGAGCTCCTCGCGCTTCTGGCGCAGGAGCGCGAGCGCCTCGGAGCTCTTGGTGCCCGGCACGAGCCGCCGGTCGAGGCGGCGCAGCAGGCCGCGGCGTCCCGCGCCGGTCTCGAGGCGCTCGATCCACGCGCCCGCGCCGGAGAGGTCGAGCGAGTGGCTCCACGCGGCGTGCGCCTGGTCGTGCAGGTGCTCGCACTCGTCGAAGACGACGTGCTGGAAGAAGTCCTGCCGCGCCAGCGCGAAGGAGTGGTTCGTCAGCACCAGGTGGCTGCGCTCGGCGCGCCGGCGCGCGCCCTCGGCCGCGCAGGTGTGGCGGTCGTCGCGCGCGCGGCAGCAGGAGGTCTGCGCGCGCACCTGCCGCAGGAGGTCCGTCTGAGCCGCGCGGTGCGCGCGCTCGAAGCTCGTCGTCACCGGCGGGCGGCGCGGCAGGCGGTCGAGGTCGCCCTCGCCGTCGGTCAGCGCGAACGTCACGAGCTGCGCGTAGGCGAGCAGCTCCTCGCCGCTGGTGCCCGGCTCGGGCACGTGCAGCTTGAGCGCGCGCCAGCAGAGGTAGTTCTCGCGGCCCTTCAGCATCGTGATGCGGAAGCCCGCCGGCGCGCCGGCGCGGCGCAGCGCCGCCAGCGCGCGCGGCACCTCGCGATCCATGGCCTGCTCCTGCAGCGCGCGCGTGTACGTCGCGATGCCGACGCGCACCTCGTGGCGCCGCGCCCACAGGAGCGCCGGCACGAGGTAGGCGAGCGTCTTGCCGGTGCCGGTCGGCGCGTGCACGAGCAGCAGGCGCGTGTCGCCGCGCACCGGCGCGCCGAGGGTGTCGGCGACCTCGCGCGCGACCTCGTGCTGACTCGCGCGGTAGCTCGAGCCCGCGTCGGCTGCGCGCTCGGCCTCGAACGAGGCCGGCAGGTGCTCGCGGAAGATCGCGTCGAGCGCGGCGCGGTCCTCGGGCGTGAAGGGCAGCGGCTGCTCGAGGTCGGGCGGCAGCGGCGCGACGGCGCTGAAGGCGTCGGCCTGCTCGACCCAGCGCGGGTCGAGGTCGTCGAGCGCGAAGCCGACCTGCTCGAGCGGGAGGGCCGCGCGCTCGGCGCGCTCGCCGAGCTCGGGCGCGGCCGGCGACCAGCGCCGCGGCGCGTACAGGAGCTGCAGCAGGCGCTCGAGCAGCGCCGCGGCCTCGCGGTCGCTCTCGAGCAGCGCGCGCCAGGCCGCGAGCCACAGCCCGACCACGACGCCGAACCGCTCGTCGTCGAGGCGCGCGAGCCGCGCGACGAGCTCGGCCAGCGCGGCCTGCACGTCCGCGGGGCCGACCGCGGCGGGGGAGGCGCGCTCGCCGTCGACGAGGTCCGCCACCAGCGCCGCGCCGCGCTGCGCGAGGCGCCCGGGGAAGAACAGCGCCGCCGCGTCGCACAGACCGAGCCCGGCCGGGACGGCCGCGAAGTCACCGCCGAGGTGCGCGGCCCAGCGCTCGAACTCCTCGCGCTCGGGGCTGACGACGACGTGTCCGGCGACGAACGCGGCGACGTCGCGCCAGCAATCCTCGGCGCTGCCCTGCGCCTCGGGCAGCGCGCCGAACGCGCGCTCGAGCCGCTCGCGCGGTGCGTCCGCGCCGAGCTCGCACGCGAGGTCGAGGCGCTCCCACCCCGCGCCGTCCCGCCGCGGCCGCAACGCCTGCGCGCGCACGAGCACGTCGAGACCGGGGTCCTCGCCGCTGCACCACAACGTCACGAAGGCCACCGGTGCGCCGGCGCGCCAGTCGAAGGGCGCCTCGCGGTCGTCGTGCTCTCGGGGGGTCTCCATGCGTCGGCGCGGTCGCTCATTAGACACGGCGCGCGCGCTACGCGTGGTGCTCGGCGCCGCGTAGACTGCGACGCATGAGCGACCAAGAGCCCGCGCAGCCCTGGCACGATGCGTTGCCGCTCGCCGACCTCCCCGACGACGGCGGCGGCACCACGGTCACGCTCGGCGGCGAGCCGGTCGCGCTGTTCCTGCACGAGGGTCGCGTGGTGGCCGTCGAGGACACCTGCCCGCACGCCGGCGCGAGCCTCGGCTGCGGCGTGCTGACGCGCGGTGAGGTGACCTGTCCCTGGCACGGCTGGCACTTCGACGCGCGCACCGGCGCGAGCACCGACGGGCTCGACGACTGCCTGCGCGTGCACGCCGCGCGCGTCAGCGCCGAGGGCCGGATCGAGGTTCGGCTGGCTCCTGCGCGCGCCGCGCAACCCGAGACGGGCGAGCGCTAGCGGGCTCCTAAGTCGTTCTTCCGTAGCGGTTTGCGGCGCCATGACGAGGTCCTCCCGGGGGCCGTCGCGCGGCGCAGCGCGGAGACGCCGGCCTTGACTCCTGAGCGGCACCCCCCTTCTATGGCGCCCGCTCGACCCCCGAGCGCAGCTCTCCCGCCGCGCCCCTCGCCCCAAGGGCAGCACCTCCCCGCGCATGGTTTCCGCCAACGAGAAGGCCCTGGTGATCGTCGAATCGCCGACCAAGGCCAGGACCATCTCCAACTTCCTCCCCAAGGGCTTCAAGGTCGAAGCCTCGATCGGCCACATCCGCGACCTGCCGACCTCCGCGAAGGAGATCCCGGCGGCCGTGAAGAAGGAGCCCTGGGCCCGCCTCGGCATCAACGTCGAGAGCGAGTTCGAGCCGATCTACGTCATCCCGGCGGAGAAGAAGAAGCAGGTGCAGCGCCTGAAGAAGCTGCTCGAGGACGTCGACGTCGTCTACCTGGCGACCGATGAGGACCGCGAGGGCGAGTCGATCTCCTGGCACCTGCTCGAGGTGCTCAAGCCGCAGGTGCCGAAGAAGCGCCTGGTCTTCCACGAGATCACCAAGACCGCCATCCAGGAGGCGCTGGAGAACCCGCGCGAGCTCGACGAGCGCATGGTCAAGGCGCAGGAGACGCGTCGCATCCTCGACCGCCTGTACGGCTACGAGATCTCGCCGATCCTCTGGCGCAAGGTCGCGCCCAAGCTGTCGGCCGGGCGCGTGCAGTCGGTCACCGTGCGCCTGATCGTCGAGCGCGAGCGCGAGCGGCAGCGCTTCGTGAAGAGCACCTTCTGGGACCTCAGCGCGGACTTCAAGGCCGCGACGGGCGCGCCCTTCACGACCGTGCTGCACACGCTCGACGGCAAGCGCGTCGCGCGCGGCAAGGACTTCGACAGCACCACCGGCGAGCTGCGCGCGAGCGACGACGTGGTGCTCGTCGACGAGGCCATGGCGGCCACGCTGTTCGACGAACTGCAGCGCTCGGACTGGAGCGTCGAGCGCGTCGAGAGCAAGCCCTACACCGACCGCCCGGCGCCGCCGTTCACCACGTCGACGCTGCAGCAAGAGGCCAACCGCAAGCTGCGGCTCTCCGCGCGCGCCACCATGCAGGCGGCGCAGCGGCTGTACGAGAGCGGCCTCATCACCTACATGCGGACCGACTCGACCACGCTCAGCGAGCAGGCCATCCAGGCCTCGCGCGAGCAGATCGAGCGCCTGTACGGCAAGGAGTTCCTCCCCGCGGAGCCGCGCATCTACCGCACGAAGGTCAAGAACGCGCAGGAGGCCCACGAGGCCATCCGCCCCGCGTCGGACTTCAAGCGCCCCGAGGACCTGCGCGGGCAGCTCGGCGACCGCGAGCTCAAGCTCTACGAGCTGATCTGGAAGCGCACGATGGCTTGCCAGATGAAGGACGCGCAGGGCCACCGCATGACGCTGCGCATCACGGACGGCCGCGCCGTGTTCCAGGCCTCGGGCAAGACGATCGACTTCCCGGGCTACCTGCGCGCCTACGTCGAGGGCGCCGACGACCCGGACGCGGAGCTGGCCGACAAGGAGCTGGTGCTGCCGAGCGTGAAGGAGGGCGATCCGATGACCCTCGCCAAGCTCGAGCCGAAGAGCCACACCACGCAGCCGCCCGCGCGCTACACCGAGGCGTCGCTGGTGAAGGAGCTCGAGGCGCGCGGCGTCGGCCGCCCGAGCACGTACGCCACCATCATCGACACGATCCTGCACCGCCAGTACGTGGTGAAGCAGGGTAGCGCGCTGGTCCCGACCTTCGTGGCCTTCGCGGTCGTGAAGCTGATGGAGCAGTACTTCGCCGACCTCGTCGACATCGCGTTCACCGCGCGCATGGAGGACGACCTCGACCGCATCGCGCTGGGCGAGATGGACGCGCTGCCGTACCTGCGCGCGTTCTACTTCGGCGACGGCAGCGACGCCGGTCTGCGCGGCTTGATCCAGAGCGACATCGACGCGCGCGACGTGTGCACGCTGCCGCTCGGCAAGGACGAGGAGGGGCGCGACGTCAACGTCCGCGTCGGCCGCTACGGCCCCTACCTCGAGCGCGGTGACGAGCGCGCGACCGTGCCGGAGGGCGTCGCGCCCGACGAGCTCGACCTCGCGCGCGCTGCCGAGATCCTCGCGCGCGGCACCGGGCCGATCGAGCTCGGCGTGGACGAGGAGACCGGCCGCCGCGTGTACGTCAAGACCGGCCGCTACGGTCCCTACGTGCAGCTCGGCGAGAACGACGACGAGCCCAAGATGAAGTCGCTCCTGCCGGGCATGGAGATGGAGACGACGAGCCTCGACGAGGCGCTGCGCCTCCTGCGCCTGCCGCGCACGATCGGCGAGGACGCCGAGGGCCAGCCGGTGCTCGCCGACTACGGGCGCTACGGACCGTACGTGAAGCGCGGCATCGACGCGCGCAGCCTCGAGCGCCCCGAGCAGATCTTCGAGATCACCCTCGAGGAGGCGTTGGCCAAGCTCGCCGAGGCGCCGACGCGCGGCCGTCGCCGCTCGTCGCAGATGGTGCGCGAGCTCGGCGTCGACCCGACGAGCGAACAACCCGTGCGCGTGATGAACGGTCCCTACGGCCTGTACGTCTCCGACGGTTCGATCAACGCCTCGCTGCCCAAGAACGCCGAGCCGGAGAAGGTGACGCTCGAGGAAGCGCTCGAGCTGATCCGCGCGCGCGAGGCCTCCGGCAAGGTGCGGCGCAAGAAGAAGGCCGCGCGCAAGAAGGCCGCGAAGAAGGCCGCCAAGAAGGTCACGAAGAAGAAGACGGCCAAGAAGGCGGCCAAGAAATCCACCGAGTAAGGAGGGCGTCGCAGGCCTCCCGCAGGCCTCCCGACCCGTTCCCGGCTCGCTACGCACTCCTCCGCACCGCGCTCCCTCGACCAGGATCGGGGACGCGGGTATCCTGTTCGCCCTTCGCGCGCGCGCTCCGCGAGAGCGCGCCTCCGCCCACCGCAAGCCCCCCCGCTCTGCCACATGGAAATCACCGAGATCCAAGTAGACGGCTACGAGAAGGTCGTGCGTTGCCAGGATCCCGAGTCCGGCCTGCACGCGCTCATCGCGATCCACGACACGACCTTGGGCCCGGCCCTCGGCGGGATGCGCATGTGGCCCTACGCCTCGGAGGACGAAGCCCTGTTCGACGTGCTGCGTCTGTCGAAGGGCATGACGTACAAGTCGGCCGTCGCGGAGACCGGTCTGGGCGGCGGCAAGTCGGTGATCCTCGGCGATCCGAAGACCATGAAGAGCGAGAAGCTCTTCCGCGCGATGGGGCGCTTCGTCGACAGCCTGGGCGGCCGCTACATCACCGCCGAGGACATGAACATCGGCATCCCCGACCTCGACATCGTCCACAAGGAGACGAAGTGGGTCACGGGCCTCGCGCGCGCCGAGGGCAGCTCGGGCAACCCGAGCCCCTACACCGCCGAAGGCTGCCTGATCGGCCTGCGCGCGGTCGTCGAGGAGCTCGACGGCACGACCGACCTCAGCGGCAAGCACGTGCTGATCCAGGGCGTCGGCGCCGTGGGCGGCGCGCTCGCCGTGATGCTCAAGGAAGCCGGCGCGAAGGTCACCATCTGCGACATCAACGACGCCCGCGTCGAGGAGCTGTGCAAGGAGTACGGCTTCGACGCCGTCGACGACGAGGCGCACCTCGACGTGACCTGCGACATCTACGCGCCCTGCGCGCGCGGCGCGGGCCTGAACGACGACACGATCCCGAAGCTGAAGTGCCGCGCCATCGCCGGCTGCGCGAACAACCAGCTGCTCGAGCCGCGCCACGCGCAGGCGCTGAAGGACCGCGGGATCCTGTACGCGCCCGACTACGTCCTCAACGCCGGCGGCATCATCAACGTCGGCGTCGAGCTGCTGCCCGGCGGCTACGACGAGAACGAGGCGCGCCGCCGCATCGCGCGCATCTACGACAACCTCAAGCTCGTCTTCGAGATCGCGCGCAACGAGAACATCCCGACCAGCGAAGCTGCCGAGCGCCTGGCCCGGCAGCGCATCGAGGCCGCGCGCCAGACGAGCTGAGCGCCGCCTGAGGAGTCCTCGTGAGCGCCGAGCCCGACGCCCACCCGAGCGAAGCCCGCCCCCTGCGAAGGGCGGGCTTCCTGCTTCTCGTGCTGCTCGTCATCGTCGTGCCGGCGTTCGTGATGCAGCACCTCGCCGGCACCGACCTCGCCCTCCACGCGACGGTCGGCGAGCAACCCGGCGGCCCGCTCGCGGGGCGGTTGGTGGAGCGCGGCGAGTGGGACGACGCGCGCCGCGCCGAGGGCCTCGGCGGTCACGTCGTCGAGCTCTGGACGGTCGACGTCACCGGCGAGCGCGCGAAGGTCGCCGAGACCGCGAGCGACGCCGACGGCGCCTTCGCCTTCGAGGCGCCGCCGGTCCACGGGCGGTACGAGCTCGCCACCGGCGGCGGGCTGTGGCAGCGCACGCTGCGCGAGGCCTCGTTCCTCGACCGCAGCGGCGGACTCGCGCCGACGCGCGAGCTCGAGCTGCCGCTGCGGCCCGGCTGCGAGCTCGTCGTGACGTTCACGGGGCGGCCGGGCAGCGCGCCGCTCGCCGGCAGCTACGACCTCACCGGGGAGATGCGCGAAGGCGCCGTGCTCGGGCTGCTGCACCAGAGCCTGCACGCCGCGGGCGACTTCGAAGAGGGCGTGCTCGAGCTCGACGGCCTGCCGCCGATGAGCGCGACGCTGCGCGTGTTCTTCGGCATGGGCGACGAGCTGACGCTCGAGCTCGAGCTCGAACCCGGACGCACCGAGGAGAGCGTCGACGAGCTCTGAGCGCCGCGCGCCGCAGCTCAGTCGGCGAGCCGCAGGTAGACGCGGACGCGCGTGCCCTCGCCCGCGCGGCTCTCGAGCCGCACGCCGCCGCCCATCTGCTGGGCGAGACCGAGCACCGACGGCAACCCCAGGCCGCTGTTACCCTCGCCCTTGCTCGTCACGAAGAGCTCGAAGATATGCTCCTGCGCCGCCTCGGGGATGCCGACGCCGGTGTCCTCGACGACGAGGCACGCGAGCGGTCCGGCCGGCAGCGCGCCGCCGACGCCGCGCGCGCCGGGCTGCAGGTGCGCCGGCTCGGCGCGCAGCGTCAACTTGCCGCCGTGCGGCATCGCCTCGAGCGCGTTCGTCGCGAGGTTGGTGAGGATGCGCGTGACCTGCACCGGATCGCCGAGCGCGCGCCGCTCGAGCAGCGCGCCGTTCGTGCACAGCTCGACGCCGCGCTCGCTGGCCAGCGGACGCAGGCTCGCCGCGAGGTCCGCGACCAGGGCCTGCGCGTCGAAGGGCGCGAGCTCGAGCGGGTGCTGTCGGCCGTGCGCGAGCAGCGCGCTCGTGAGGCTCGTGCACGCGTCGACGGCGCCGCGGATGCGTCCGGCGGCGTCACGCACGCGTTCGTCGCGCCCGAAGTGCGCGACCAGCTCGGCGTTGCCCTCGACCACGGTCAGGAGGTTGTGCAGATCGTGCACGACGCGCGCGGTGAGCTCGCGCTGCGCGGACTGCAAGCGCGCGCGATCGCCGGCTTCGCGCAGCCGGCGCACCGCCTGGTGGTGCCGCTCGAGTCGACGTTGCTCGCGTCGCAGGAGGTGCTGCACGGCTTCGAGCGCCGTGCACTCCTCCTCGTGCTCGGTACCCGAGCGTTGCGCGCGCAGCCGCGCCGAGAGGCGCATCAAGCGCACGCGCGTCCCGGCCGAGCGCCACGCGTCCTCCATCGCGAACAGGCGCTCCTGCTCCTCGAGCGCGCCCTCGAAGTCGCCCGCGGCCTCGAGCGCGTCGATGAGCGCGCGTCGTCCGGTGGCGAGCGCGGCGTCGCCGAGCTTGTCGCCCTCGGCCGCGAGCAGGCGCCGCAGCTCGGCGACGGCTTCGTCCGCGCGGCCCGCGGCGACGAGGCAGCGCGCGGCGCCGAACGACGCGCCGTGAGCGTACTCGCGCGCGCCGACGTCGCCGAGCGCGGCGGCCGCCGCGCGGAAGCCGGCGAGCGCGGCGAGGACCTCGCCGGAGTCGAGCTGCAGCTCGGCGCGCGAGGCCGCGAGCATCGCGCGCGCCACCGGGTCGTCCCCGTCGAGCGCGCGCTCGGCCAGCTCGACCGACGCGCGCGCGGCCGACGCGCGCCCCGACTTCAGCTCGGCCTCCGCGCGCACGAGCAGCGTGTACACGCGGTGCGGCGACGCCCCGACCTCGTCCTGCAGCCGCAGCGAGCGCTCGAGGAACTCCAGCGCGGTGTCGTGCTCCTCGAGGTAGCCGTGCACCGACGCGATGTTCACGAGCGTGAGCGCTTCGTGCAGCGGCGACGGCTGCACGAGGCGCAGCTCCTGACTGCGCTTGTACGCGCCGAGGCACTCCTCGTAGTCGCCCAGGCAGTAGTAGACGTTGCCGAGGTTCATCTCGGCGATCGACTCGCCGTGCGCGTTGCCCTGCGCGCGCGCGAGCTCGGCCGCGCGCGCGAAGTGGCCGCCGGCTTCCTCCCACGCGCGGCGTCCGTACGCGAGGTAGCCCAGCGCGACCTGGGCGTGCGCGGCCTCGCTCGCGCGCCCGCGGCCGGCCGCACCGAGGAGCTCGAGCGCTTCGCCGAGCCACGCCGTCGCCGCCGCGCCGTTCGCGCCGCGCCGCGCCGCTGCCCGGCCGCGCAGCAGCAGCCAGCGCGCGCGATCGACCGGCCGCGCGTCCGGCGGAGGCGCGAGCTCCTCCACGCGCACGGCGCCGCGCTCGGGTCGTTCGCCGGCGAGCAGCTCGGCCGCGCACAGCAGCTGGTAGCGCCACGCCTCCAGATCCTGCGTCGCGCCCTCGAGGGCCTCCAAGCGCTCCCGCGCGTCCGCGAGCTCCCGCGCGACGTCTCCGCCGGTGCCGAGCGCGTCCCAGGCGCGCTCGCAGAGCAGGTTCAAGGTGTCGTCCATGGCGGGGCCGTGCGGGGAGATCGCGCCGAGCTTACGCGAGCCGGGGCGCGCCGAGGAGACGTCGCGCACCGGTCGGTGCGAGCGGGGCTGGTACGCCCCGCCCTGTGCGGGTACACCGTGTGCGCGGGGCCGAGCGCCCCGCCGCCGCTTCGATGCCTTCGCCGTCGTCTCCCGCGCAGCGCCGCACTCCCGCGGTCCCGTGGCTCCTTTGCGCGCTCGCCGGCCTCGTCGCGTGCGTGCACCCGCCGCGCGACGGGGCGTCGTCGAGCGCCACGCGCGACGACCTGCGCGTCGTGACCTTCAACATCCGCTACGGCACGGCGAACGACGGCCTCGACCGCTGGGAGCTGCGCTCCGGGAAGGTGGTGGCGACGTTGCGCGCGCAGGATCCCGACCTCGTCGGCCTGCAGGAGGCGCTGCCGTTCCAGGCGGCCTTCCTCGCCGCCGAGCTGCCCGAGCTCGAGGCCTACGGGCCGAGCCGCATGGGGCCGGGCACCGACGACGAGGCCTGCACGGTGCTGTGGCGGCGCGCGCGCTTCGAGGCGCTCGAGCGCGGGACGTTCTGGCTGTCGGAGACGCCCGACGCGGTCGCGAGCCGCGGCTGGGACGCCGCGCTGCCGCGCGTGTGCACCTGGGTGCGCCTGCGCGACCGCGCGACGGACGTCGTCTTCGTGCTCGCGAACGCGCACCTCGACCACCGCGGCGCGGAGGCGCGCCGACGCAGCGCGGAGCTCGTCGCCGAGCGGCTGGCGGGCGAGCGCGTGCTGCTGGTGGGGGACTTCAACGCCGGCGAGGCGAGCGCGCCGCTCAGCGCGCTCCACGCCGCCGGCTTCGTCGACACCTTCCGCGCGCTGCACCCCGACGAAGCCGACGTCGGCACCTTCACGGGCTTCGGCGAGGCGCCGGGCGCGGAGAAGATCGACCACGTGCTCGTGCGCGGCGCGGCCGACGTGCTCGCCGCCGGCATCGACCGCACGCGCTTCGGCGCGCGCTGGCCCTCGGACCACCTGCCGGTGACCGCGACGGTGCGCTGGCGCTGAATCCGTGCTACTCGGCGAGCGCGCGCTGCAGCGCCTCGACGCAGCGCGCGAGCGTCGCGAAGACCTCGTCCCAGCCGCCGTCGAAGTACGGGTCGCCGATCTCGCCCGCGAGGCCGGCGGCCTCGGTGAGCAGCAGGCCGGGTCCCGGCGCGCCCTGCGCGCGCGCGTCCGCGAGGTGCTCGCGCGTCATGCCGAGCACGAGCTCGCCCGCGCCGGGCGGCGGGTCGAGGGCCGCGAGCCGCGTCGGTCGGAAGCCCGCGAACTGCTCGGGTGCGACGCCGCGGGCGAGCAGCGCGGCGCGCGTGCGCGGGTGCAGGCTCGGGTTCGCGTAGGTCGTCGCGGCGGAGCGCACCGGCGCCGCGAGGCCGAGGTGGCGCGCGTAGAGCTCCGCGAACGCCGAGCGCACCATGTTGCCGCTGCAGACGAAGAGCAGGCCCTGGCCCGCGTCGAGTCGGAGGCGCTCGCGCACGCGGCGCAGGATACGCGGCGCCGCGACGAAAGAGCGAGGGCCCGGCGGTCCACGACCCGCCGAGCCCTCGCTCGCCATGAACCGTGGCGCGCGCTACTCCTTGCGCAGGAAGTCCACGAGGTCCTTCTCGAGCTCCTCGAGGCCGTAGTCCTGCTGGATCAGGCAGCGGTAGACGATGTTCGCCAGCGCGTCGGGCGTGTTCGGGTTCAGCTCCTTCGGCGGCGGGTAGCTGAGGAAGTAGCTCAGCGACAGGCGCTCGACCTCGCCGCCCTGCTCGCGGCCCGCGAACGTCCACGGGACGTCGTCGAACGGGAGCACGCCGGTCAAGATCTCGTAGAGCATGATGCCGATGGCCATGACGTCGGCCTTCGACTCACGCAGGAGCAGCGGGTTGTAGTGCGGCGTCGTCGTGATCACGCCGCGCTCGTCGATGCGCATGGCCGGGTCGATCATGACGACCGAGCCGGAGGGCTTGATCAGGATGTTCTCGGGCTTGAGGTCGCCGTGGTACTCGAGCTGACCGTTCTTCTTGAGGCGCTGCAGCGAGCGCACGATGGTCAGGAACCAGTTGAGGCGGATGCCCTCGAGGGCGCGCACCTTCTCGCGCAGCGTCTTGCCGCGCGTGTACTCCATGGCGACGATCGGGCGGCCGTCGTGCTCGAAGACCTCGCGCACCTTGACGAGGTTGGGGCTCTTGGCCCCGCAGAGCAGGTCGCCCTCGCCCCGGATCAGGTCGTCGATCTCGTGCACGTCGAGGAAGTCGATGCGCACACCGTCCTGGCGGAAGAAGATCGCCTCGGCCGGCGTCTCGTCGGGGCTGATGCCCTCGGGCCGGCGCTGGTTGGTGATCTCGAGGAAGCGCGTGACGTAGCGGCCGCCGCCGGCGACGTCGCCGACCTTGAGGGCGACCTTCTCACCGGTGGAGTCCTCGGCCAGGTAGACGAGGGCGAACCCGCCGCGAGCGAGGAACTCGATGACGCGGTAGGCGCCGATGCGCTCGCCTGCTTCAAGCTTGATCATGTCCGAAACACTGGGGCTCGTGCTGGGGGGGACGGGAGCGCCGATCGCGTGGAAGGGGTGCTCGGCGACACCCCCTTGTCGAACCTCGTCCAGACCCGGATTGAGGCATTCCGCGCCGCCACCAGGGCGCGTCCGAGAGTTCGCACGAGCCCGGGGGAGGCACTTCGGGAGCACTTGACCGCGGCCCGATTCCGCGCAGGTGCCCGATCCGGGCGAGCCGCCGTAAGTCGCTGCGGGAAGGCCGACTAGGCCCGTCGCGCGCGCCGCCTTGAGCGCGTCCCGCGGGCGAGTCCGGGATCTGGGCCGGAGAGCGGAGCTTCCAGTCCTGAGACGGCGCCGGGGTCAGCGGTGCGGCGGCGTGTGCGCCTCGCGCGTGAGGGTGTCCAGCGGTACCTCGTAGGCCTCCGCGGCGCCCTCCAGCGACAGGATCCGAGCGGCCCCCTCGAGCACCGTCCCGGTGCCCAGCCACTCGGCCTCCTCCTCGTGCGGGCGGTAGCGCCAGGCGCGGGCGTCCTGGTCGACCATCCCCAGCTCCTGCTGCGCGGCGTTGCGCACGCTGAAGAACCGGCGGCCCGTGGCGCCCTCGACGAACTCGACCACCACGCCCACCACGCGGCCGTCGTGGACCAGCTCCCAGGCGGCGCTGGGGCGGGCGAGCGCGGGGTCGGGGGCCGTCACGCTGGCGGGGTGCTGCTGCTGCACCTCCGTGCGGCAGCCGGCGAGCGCGGCGAGGGCCAGGAGCGCGGGCGCGCGGAGCTTCCGGGGCATCGACATCGACCCCGCCCTACGTCCGTCGGCTAGACTCTTCGCCCCCATGCAGCAACTCATCGACGAGGACGCCCTCCAGAAGTGGCGCCAGGCGGGCAGAATCGCCGCGGAGTGCCGAGAGTGGGCGCGCGAACACGTGCGCCCCGGCGTGCGCCTGGCCCACGTGCTCGAGACGGTCGAGGCCATGATGCGCGAGCGCGGCGCCGAGCCGGCCTTCCCCGCGCAGACCAGCCGCAACCACATCGCGGCGCACTACTGCTCGCCGCCCGACGACGCGACGATGTACGCGGAGGGCGACTGCGTGAAGGTCGACTTCGGCGTGCACGTCGACGGCTGGGTGGCCGACACGGCGACGACGATCGACCTCTCGAGCGACGGGCGCTGGGGCAAGCTGATCCAGGCCTCGGCCGACGCGCTCAAGGCGGCCATCGCCACCGCCGGCCCGGGCGTCGCGGTGGGCGAGATCGGCGCCGCCATCGAGCGCACGATCACCGCCGCGGGCTTCGAGCCCGTGCGCAACCTCACCGGCCACGGCGTGAACCGCTGGAAGGTGCACACGCCGCCGCAGATCCCCAACTACGCCGAGCGCGGCGGCGGCAAGCTGCGCGCGGGCCAGGTCATCGCGATCGAGCCCTTCGCCTCCACCGGCCGCGGCTACATCAAGGAGCGCGGCAAGTCGGAGGTCTTCATGATGGTCGCGCCGCCCAAGAGCGCGAAGGGGCTCGACCGCGACGTGCTGAAGGCCATCGAGGGCTGGCGCGGGCTGCCGATCGCGCGGCGCTACTTCACGCACCTCGACGAGGAGCTCGTGGAGACCGCGCTGTCCAAGCTCGCCAAGCAGGGCTCGCTGATGCGCTTCCCGCCGCTCGTCGAGGACGAGGGCGTGATGGTCGCGCAGACCGAGCACTCCATGCTCATCACCGAGCACGGCGTCGAGGTCCTGACCGCGTAGCGACCCGGTGAAGATCGCCCTCGTCACCACGCCGGCGGGTGCGCGGTCGGGGATCGGCGACTACACGCGTCACCTGCTGCCCTGGCTGCGCGAAGAGGCCGAGGTGCAGCTCTTCGTCGACGTCGGCCTCGAGGGCGAGGAGCCGGGCGGCGAGCGCACGCTGCCGGTCGACGCGCTCAAGCCGCGCGAGCACGACCAGATCCTCTACCAGCTCGGCAACGAGCGGCAGCACGCCTTCATGCTGCCGATGGTGCGCGCGCTGGGCGGCACGGTCGCGTTGCACGACTGGGTGCTCTTCGACCTGGCGCTCGCCGCCCACCCCGAGCTCGAACGCGGCGGCCTGCTCGGCCTGCGGCGCGCGTTGATGCTGGGCGGGCCCGAGGAGGCGCGCACGTGGCGCGCCGCGCGCCGCGGCGGGGCGTCGCCCGCGCGCGCGCGGAGCGGGGCTCGGCGCGGGCTGGCACGCGCCCGAGGCGGGCGGCCGCTGGAGCGCGCCGCGCGCCACGCTGCTGCCTGGCGGCGCGACGCACCTGCGCCTCGCGCTGGGCGGCTGCGCAGGTGCGGGCTTCGAGCTGCGCCAGGGCGCGGCGCGGCTCGCGCGCAGCGCGGGGCGACGAGGAGCTCGAGCTCGCGCTCGCCTCCGCCGCGCCGCTCGAGCTCGTGGTGCGCGCGCCGCGCGCCACGCCCGAGCAGCGCGCTCACGGCGACGCGCGGGCGCTGGGCGTGTTCGCGCGGCGCATCGAGCTGCGCGGGCCCGACGGCGCGTGGCGCGCGCTCGACCGCGAAGCCGCGCCGACCGACGCGGGGCTGTCGCGTGCGCGCTTCGACCTGCCGCTCAACCGCGGCGTCGTGCGCTACGGCGACGCCTTCCTCGTGCACTCCGACTGGATGGGCGAGCGCATCCTCGCCTCGCGCAACGCGCCCACGCCGATCGCGCGCGTGCACCACGGCTGCGAGCGGCGGTGGCGCGCGGACGATCGCCGCGCGGCGCGGCCGGCCGAGCGGCGCGACGCCTTCGTGATCGCGAGCCTCGGCGCGCTGCAGGCGCACAAGCGCGTCGACGTCGTGCTGCGCGCGCTGGCGCTCGCGCGGCGCGAGGTGCCGGAGCTCGTGCTCGTCTGCGCCGGTGAGGCGCGGCCGCGCGAGGTCGACCACGAGGCGCTCGTGCGCGAGCTCGGCCTCGGCGACGCGGTGCACGTCACCGGCTGGCTCGCGGAGCGCGCGGCCTGGGACGAGCTGCACGCCGCCGACCTGTGCGTGAACCTGCGCGGGCCCTCGGCCGGCGGCACCTCCGGCGGGCTGTGCCAGGCGCTCTCGCTCGGCCGCGCGGCCGTGACGAGCGACCTGCCCGAGCTCGCGCACCTGCCAGCGTGCGTGCTGCGCGTGCCGGCGGGCGCGGACGAGGTCGCGCGGCTCGCGCGCCTGTTCGTCGAGCTCGCGCGCGACCGCGCGCGCCTCGCCGCGCTCGAGGCCGACGCGCGGCGCGCCGTCGACGAGGAGCTGCACTGGAGCCACGCGGCGAAGCGCTACGTCGAGGCGCTGGGCACCTTCCCGCACGCGCGCGCGGCGCGGCGCTCGCTGTTCGTGCGCTTCTACCACGCCACCAAGCGCGAGCGGCGCGCGCCCGACCCCGCCGCGGAGGACGCGTGAGCGTGCGCTTCACCGACAGCCTCGCCGGCGTCGCGCCCGAGCAGCTCGCCGGCTTCTTCGAGGGCTGGCCCGACCCGCCGAGCCCGGTGACGCACCTCGCGCTGCTGCGCGGCAGCGCGCACGTCGTGCTCGCCGTCGACGAGGCGAGCGGGCGCGTCGTGGGCTTCGTGAACGCGCTGTCCGACGGCGTGCTCAGCGCCTACGTGCCGCTGCTCGAGGTGCTGCCGGAGTGGCGCGGCCGCGGCATCGGCCGCGCGCTCGTCGAGCGCATCCTCGCCGCGTGCGAGGACCTCTACATGACCGATCTCTCCTGTGATCCCGGTCTCGTGCCCTTCTACGAGGCGCTGGGGCTCGCGCGCGGGACCGCGATGCTGCGCCGGCGCTACGACCGCCAGTCGGGCGTGCGCTGACGCGGTTGGAGCCGCGCGCCGAGCGCGCTACCCTCTCGCGCGCCCCGCGCGACCCGGACCCCCCCTCGCCATGACGACTGCTCCCCGCGCCCTCGACACCCGCGACCTGCAAGCGCGCCTGATGGCGCACCCGCTCTACGGAGCGCTCACCGACGAGGCGGCGCTGCGCACGTTCCTGCGCGCGCACGTCTTCTGCGTGTGGGACTTCCAGAGCCTGCTGAAGAGCCTGCAGCGCAGCCTGACCTGCGTCGAGCTGCCCTGGCGTCCGCAGGGCGACCCCGAGGCGCGGCGCCTCGTGAACGAGATCGTGCTCGACGAGGAGTCGGACCTCGCGCCGGGCGGCGGGCACCTCTCGCACTACGAGCTGTACGTGCAGGGCATGCGCGAGGGCGGCGCGGACACGGCGCCGATCGAGGGCTTCCTCGCCGCGCTCGGGGGCGGCGCGGACTGGCGCGACGCGCTCGCCGCACCCGGGCTGCCGGCCGGGGTCGCGGCCTTCGTGCGCGCGACGCTCGAGCTGGCCGTGAACGGCGCGCCGCACCAGGTCGCCGCCGGCTTCGCGCACGGACGCGAGCTCGTCATCCCGAACATGTTCCGGCGGCTCGTCGACCAGCTCGCCGAGCAGGCGCCCGAGCGCTGGAGCACCTTCCGCTTCTACCTCGAGCGCCACATCGAGTGCGACGACGAGCAGCACGGCCCGGCCTCGCACGACCTCGTCGCGCGGTTGTGCGGTGACGACGAGCGGCGCTGGCGCGAGGCCGAGGCCGCGGCGCGCGCGGCGATCGAGGCGCGCCTCGCGCTGTGGGACGCGCTGCACGCCGACGTGCTCGACGCGCGGGAGGTGGCGCATGCCTAACCGCCCGCGCCGCAACGTGACCGGCCTGCAGGCGCTCGAGCTCCTGCGCGAGGGCAACGCGCGCTACGTGCGCGGCGAGCTCGACCACGAGGACCGCTGCGGTCCGCGGCGACGCGAGGAGCTCGTCGGCGGCCAGGCGCCCTTCGCGGTGATCCTGGGCTGCTCCGACTCGCGCGCGCCCGCCGAGCTGATCTTCGACCAGGGCCTCGGCGACCTGTTCGTCGTGCGCGTGGCCGGCAACATCGCCGCGCCCTCGCAGATCGGCAGCGTCGAGTTCGCGGTCGAGAAGCTCGGCTCGCCGCTCGTCGTCGTGCTCGGCCACGCCGACTGCGGCGCGATCGGCGCCACGCTCGCCGAGATCGAGAAGCCCGACGAGTCGCTCTCGCCCAACCTGCGCCCGGTCGTCGACCGCATCCGCGCCGCGGTGCGCCCGATCCTCGGCGCCGGCCGCGACCTCACGTCGCCCGACATCGTCGACCGCGCCATCCGCGCGAACGTGCGCGCCTCGGTCGCCAGCCTGCTCGCCGACTCGGAGATCCTCGGCGCGAAGGTCGAGTCGGGCGCGCTGCTCGTCGTCGGCGCGGAGTACTCGCTCGAGACCGGCGAGGTCGAGTTCCTCGAGGCGCCGCACTGAGCCGTGCGCCGCTCCGCGCTGATGGACGCCATCAGCGGGAGTGATCGGCGCGCTCGAAAGGTCGGCGCGGTGCGCGCGCAGCGGGGGCGTACACTCACCCCCGAGGACGTGACGTCATGCGAGAGACCTGGATCCCCGTTCGGCCCGTGGAGGGCTTCGAGCTCGGCGCGGCCGAGGTGGTCAAGGGCGAGCACGAAGGCCGGCGCTATCAGATCGTCGTCTTCCACGCCGAGCCCGAGCGCTACCACGCGGTCGACAACCTGTGTCCGCACGAGGGCTATCCGCTCGTGCAGGGCTACGTGAAGGACTGCGTGCTCACGTGCGCGTGGCACAACTTCAAGTTCCGCCTCGAGGACGGCGCGTGCCTGAAGGGCGACGAGGCGGTGACCGTCTACGCGACGCGCGTGCAGGGCGGCGTGGTCGAGGTGCGGCTGCGCGCCGCCGCGCGCGCGATCGACGTGCCGGCGACCTTCGCAAGCCTGCGCGAGGGACTCCTGCGCGGCCAGATGGCGCGCGTGACGCGCGACGCCGTGCGGCTCTTGCAGGCGCGCGTGCCGGCCGAGATGTTGCTGCTCGCCGCGGCGCGCTTCGACGCCGAGCGCGCGGAGTGGGGCGCGACGCACGCGCTCGCCGTCGCGGCCGACATGCTCGGCGAGCTGGAGCGCTTCGAGGGGCTCGAGCAGGCGCTGCCCGTGATGCAGGCGCTGGAGCTCGCCGCCGACCCCAACCGCTTGCGGCCGCTGCGCGCGCTCGCCGAGCCGGTCGCGCCGCCGGGTGACGCGGAGGCGACCTTCGCGGAGCTGCGCGCCGCGGTCGAGGGCGAGGACGCCGCGCGCGCCGAGGCGCTGCTGCGCGGCGCCCTCGCCGCGGGTTGGGGGCGCGAGGTCGTCGAGCCGTGGTTCCTGCGGCTCACGAGCGACCACTTCCTCGGCTTCGGCCACGCGCTGATCTACGTCACGAAGGGCTTCGACCTGATCGAGCGCGTAGGCTTCGACTACGCTGAGTTCCTGCTGCCGGCGCTGCTCTTCCGCATCGTCAACTCGACGCGCGAGGACACGCTGCCGCCGATGCTGCACGTCGAGGAGTTCCTCGCGCCGCGCGAGGAGCGCCTGGGCGACTGGCGCGCGAACGCGGGGCCCGTGCCCGACGCGGCCGGCCTGCGCGCGGCGGTGCTCGACGGCGGCAAGCACCAGGCGCGTGAGGCCGTGGCGGCCGCGCTCGACGCCGGCGCCGCGCCGCGCGCCGTGCTGGACGAGCTCGCGCGCTGCGCGGCCGAGCGCATGCTGCGCTTCGACGCGCCGCTCGAGCTGCGCGACGACCTGCAGGACGGCTGGCTCGACCTGACGCACGCGCTGACGTACGCCCACGCGATCCGCGAGGCGCTCGAGCGCTGCGACCACCCGCGGCTCTTGCGGCACCTCTTCTTCGCCGCGCACTTCGTGCAGCGCACGGCGCCGCTCGACGCCCCCGAACGCCCGCGCGAGCCGGCCGTCGGCGCCGCGAGCGTGGCCGACGTCACCGCCGCGGTCGCCGGCCGGCGCGCCGAGGAGGCCGTCGCGCTCGCGCGGCGCTACCTGGCGGACGGCGGCGCGCCCGCGGCGCTGCGCGACGCCTTCATGGACTGGCTCTACGCCGACGCGTTGATCCTGCCCATCGTGGTGGCGCACGGCCTGAAGACGTGCCTGGCGGCGTTCGCCGAGCGCGAGGCCCTCGGCGGCGATCCGTCGCCGGTGCTCGCCTTCACCCGGCTCGCGGCGTCACCGCTGCGCGAGCGCGACGTGTCGCGCATGGTCCACGAGGCCATCCGCTTCCTCGACGGCGGTCAGCCGCCGCGGCGGCTGACGCTCTGAGGGTCCGCGCGGGCGGGCGGCGCTACTGGCCGTCGTCCGTCCAGTGCGAGTGCAGGCCCTCGATGCGCATCAGGCCCGTGTCCTTCTCGAGGTGCAGCACGCGCACCTCGTCCTCGTAGCGCAGCTCGATGTGTGCTTCGTGCTCGGCGAGGCCGTGGCGGTCGTAGCTCACCACCGACTGCGGCGGGCCCTCGATGCGCGTGATGTGCACGCCCTCGAAGATCGCGTCGCGCGGGTACATGCGCACGAGGTCGCCGCCGCCGACCGGGTTGGGCAGCGGGCAGGCCTCGCCGCACTCGAGCGCGTAGCCCTGGCCGAAGAGGTCGAAGTGCACCTGCGTGCCCTGTCCGCGCAGCGCGGCCTCGTTCTGCGCGTAGCGCAGGTCGCGCGCCAGGAGCCGGCTCGCGTTGTCGAGCGTCACCGAGGGCTGCGCGTAGTACGCGGGGATCGCCAGCACCGAGGCCACGGTGATGAGCGCCAGGGCGACGGCCAGCTCCAGCAAGGAGAAGCCCGCGCGGGATCGATCAGTGGAGCGTCGCATGCTTCCTCAGGATAGGGAGGCGATGCGCGCGAAGCTCGCCGCTGCGCGGGTCGTACAGCCAACCGTAGATGCCGTCGCGGATCGCGTCGAAGCTCTCGCATTCCTCCAGCAGCCGCACGGTGCGCAGGCCGGTGAGCGGGTTGAGCGGGACGCCGCCGGGCAGGTAGGGCCCGTGCGGGTAGGCGCTCGAGGTCGCCGGGGCGACGCGCCCGAGGTCGTCGGAGGCCAGACGCAGCTGGCGCTCGAACCAGACGCCTTCGTAGACGGCCGGGGCGAGGCCGCGCTCCGCCGTCGGGCGCGCACCGGGCCAGGCGCCGTGATCGTGGCGGTAGTCCTGGATCGCCAGCGCAAGCTGGTCGAGCGCGCGCTCGGCGTACAGCTCGGCGCGCAGCTCGAGCAGACGTTGCGGCGAGAGCGGCCGCTGCGGCAGCGCCATGAACAGGATCAGCCCGGCCACGACCACCAGGATCGAGAGGCCGGTCCACGGCACGGCGCCGCCCTCCTCGTGCAGGTGGGGCGGGCGGTGCGGGGCTCCGGGGGGCGGGGAGCTGACGAGGGGCTCGGGAGGATCGCTCATCGAGGGCGCGACGAGGCAGCCTGAAGCAGGGCCGGGTCAGGTCCCTTTCGGCTGCGGGCGGCGGCCTCTTGAGGCCGACAGCAGGGATCGGAGGCACCGGTGCGCTTAGAATGCCCACCCCGTCCGCCCCTCCCCGCGCCCCGTCGATGCCGATCCCCACCTCCTTCGTCCCGCGCCGCTCGCGGCCGGCCCTGGCCCTGGCCCTGACGCTGCTCGCGGCCTGCGGCGGCGGGCCCACCAGCCCCGGCCCGGCCGTGCGCCTCGTCGGCGGCCCGGAGCTGGACGCCGACGTGCGCGCGCTGGCCGCCACCCGCGCCGACGCGGTCGACGGCGCGCCCCTCGACGCGGAGCTGCGCGTGCAGCTCGCGCTCGCCTACGAGGCCAACGGGCTGTGGGTCGAGGCCGAGCGCGCCTGGGACCAAGCCCTGCACTTCGACGCCGAGCGGCCAGTGTGGCTGTCGCACAAGGCCCACGCCCTGGCCGAACGCGGCGACATCGACGCGGCCGTGGCGACCTTCGAGCGCGTGGTGCAGCTCGACCCGGCGCAGGACGCCGCGCGCTTCCGGCTGGGCATGCTCTACCTGGAGCGGGCGGAGGACGAGCGCGCGCTCGCGGCCTTCGCCGAGGTCGCCCGCCGCCAGCCCAACGCCCCCAGCGCCTTCGTGGGCCAGGCCGAGGCGCTGAACAACCTCGAGCGCGAGAGCGAGGCCGTCGCGGCGGCTGAGCAGGCGGTGAAGCTCGAACCGAGCTACAAGCGCGCGCACTACGCGCTCGGCATCGCCTACCGCGGCCTCGGGCGGCTCGAGGAGGCCGAGCGCGAGCTGGCCCTCGGCGCCGACTCGGAGGCGCGCTACCTGGGCGACTCGCTGTCCGTGCAGATGCAGGCCTCGCGGCGCGGCTTCGGCGCGCGCGTGCAGGACGCGATCGACCTGGTCGATGCCAACCGGCCCGCGGCGGCCGTGCCGATCCTCGAGGAGGTGCTCGTCGGTCACCCCGACGATCGCATCGCGCTCGTGAACCTCGGCGTGGCGTACATCCACACGAACCGCCCCGAGGACGCGGTGCGCGTGCTCACGCGCGCGGCGGAGCTCGACGCGAACGACTTCGCGGTGCTGATCAACCTCGCGACGGCCGAGCTCGCGCTGGGCCGCAAGGTGGACGGGCTGCGCCACAGCGAGCAGTGCGTGAAGGCCGCGCCGAACGTCTCGGCGACGTACTACATGCGCGCGCACGCCTACATGGCCTTCGACCGCATCGCCGAGGCGTTCACGGACCTCAAGAAGGCCATGGCGCTCGACACGGGCGATCCACGCTACCCGCTCGAGGCGGGGGACTGCGCGGTGGCGCTCGGCCGCACGGACGAGGGCATCGAGCTGCTGAACGCCGGTCTGCGGCTGCAGCCCGACAGCGTGCCCGGGCTCGTGCGCCTGGGGAGCGCGTGCCACGCGCTCGGCCGCCGCGCGGAGGCCGTCGACGCCTACCGCCGCGCGAAGCAGTTGCAGCCCGCCCAGGCGGGCGTGAAGGAGCTCGGCCGCCTGCTGGGCCTGGAGTAGCCGTGAAGGACGCGATGACGAGGACGCGAGGGATCTGGGTGGCCGCCGCGCTGGCGGCGCAGGGCCTGCTCGGCTGCGGCGGGGGCGACGCGCCCGCGCCGACGAGCCCGAGCTCGCGCGCGCCCGGCAACGCGCCTGCGGCGCCCGCCGCGCAGTCGCCGCCGACGTTCGTCGAGGCCGCCGCGAAGTGGGGCGTCGACTTCACGCACGTCTACGCGCACGAGCAGCGCTTCTGGTTCCCCGAGCTCGCCTCCGGCGCGCTGGCGCTGTTCGACTACGACGGCGACGGCGACCTGGACCTGTACTGCGTGCAGGCCGGCGACTGCAAGGCGGGTGAAGTCGTCACCGAAGGCAACGTGCTCTACCGCAACGACGGCGGGCACTTCACCGACGTCACGGCCGAGGCCGGCGTGGGCGACACGGGCTACGGCCACGGCGTCGCGGTGGGGGACTACGACAACGACGGGGACCTCGACCTGTACGTCGCGAACCTCTACGCGAACGTGCTCTACCGCAACGACGGCGACGGCACCTTCACCGACGTGACCGCGCAGGCCGGCGTGGGGCTCGACAAGTGGACGGTCTCGTGCGGCTTCTTCGACTACGACCGCGACGGCGACCTCGACCTGTTCGCGGTCAACAACGTGAACTGGTCGCCGATCGTCGAGATGAAGTGCGAGACGAACTACGGCGTGCAGGACTACTGCTCGCCGGGCAACTACAACGCGCCGTCCGTCGACACGCTGTACCGCAACGAGGGCGACGGCACGTTCACCGACGTGACCGAGTCGTCCGGCATCAGCAAGGGCACCGGCGTGGGCTGGGGCGTCGCGGCGGCCGACTTCAACCTCGACGGCTGGATCGACTTCTACGTCACCAACGACGGGATGGCGAACCTGCTGTGGCTCAACGATCAGAAGGGCGGCTTCACCGATCGCGCCCTGCTGCTCGGCTGCGCGCTGAACGTCAACGGCACCGCGGAGGCGGGCATGGGCGTGCAGGCGGTGGACGTGGAGAACGACGGCGACGTCGACCTCTTCATGACGCACATGCACAACGAGACGAACACCTTCTACCTCAACAAGAAGGGCGTCTTCACCGACCGCACCGCCGCGACCGGCCTGGGCGTGACGAGCCTGCTCTACACGGGCTTCGGCATGGGCTTCCACGACTTCGACCTCGACGGCGAGCTCGACCTCTACATCGCGAACGGTCGCGTGGGGCTCACGCCGCCGCACCTGTCGGAGCAGGACCCCTACGCCGAGCCGAACCAGCTCTACTTCGGCCTGGGCGACGGCAAGTTCCGCGAGGACACGCGCGGGCCGACGGCGAAGAAGTTGCTCGGCACGAGCCGCGCCGCCGCCTTCGGGGACATCGACGACGACGGCGACGTCGACCTGGTCTACATGGACTGGGCCGCCCCGGTGAAGCTGCTCGAGAACGTCGGCGAGCGCCGCGGCGGCTGGATCGGCTTCCGCGTCGTCGGGCCGCACGGATCGGACGCGCTCGGCGCGACCGTCGAGGTCGTCGCCGGCGGCCGCTCGCAGTTCCGCCGCTGCGACCCCTGCTACTCGTTCTGCTCGGCCAACGACACGCGCGTGCACTACGGCCTCGGTCCGGCGCAGAGCGTCGAGGAGGTGCACGTCACCTGGCCGACCGGCGAGCGCGAGACCTTCGGCCCCTTCGAGGCCGGCCGCTACCACACCCTGCGTCAGGGCACGGGGCGCTGAACCGCGCGCTCCACCGACGCCACCACCGACAACACGACGGCCCGCCCCTCCCAGCCCGGCGGCCGCCCCTGCACTACCCTGCCCGCGGGCTGCGGGCCCACGCATGATCCTCGAACAGCACTACGTCGACTGCCTCTCCCAGGCCTCGTACTTCATCACGGACCCGCGCTGCGGCGAGGCCGTCGTGGTGGATCCGCGGCGGGACATCGAGGAGTACCTCGAGACCGCCGAGCGCCTGGGCGTCGTGATCAAGCACGTCATCCTGACGCACTTCCACGCCGACTTCCTGGCCGGGCACCTGGAGCTGCGCGAGCGCACCGGCGCGACGATCTACCTGGGGGCGCGCGCCGAAGCCGAGTACGAGTTCACGCGGCTGAAGGAGGGCGACCGCATCGAGCTCGGCGACGTGCGCCTGGTCGCGATGGAGACGCCCGGGCACACGCCCGAGGGCATCTCGATCCTGGTCTACGACATGGGCACGCTGAGCACCGACCCCGCGGCGGTGCTGACCGGCGACACGCTCTTCATCGGCGACGTCGGCCGGCCCGACCTGTGCGCCTCCGGCGGCATGCCCGAGGAGGAGCTGGCGAGCCTGATGTACGACACGCTGCACCAGAAGCTGATGAAGCTGCCGCCCGCGACGGTGGTCTACCCCGGTCACGGCGCCGGGTCGGCCTGCGGGCGCGCGATCTCCAACGCCACCAGCTCCACCATCGGCGAGCAGCTCGAGACGAACTACGCGCTCAAGACGATGACCCGCGACGAGTTCATCGAGATGCTGTGCGTGCCGCGCGGCGGTGTGCCCAAGTACTTCCCGCACAGCGCCGAGCTCAACAAGCGCGAGCGCAGCGTGCTCGACCACACCCTGCGCAAGGCGCTCGTCCCGCTCGACGTCGCCACGGTCGTGCACCACGCCAACGCGGGCGCGCAAGTGCTCGACGTGCGCTCGGGCGACGCCTACGCGGCGTGCCACATGGCCGGCTCGGTCTTCATCGGCCTGCGCGGCAAGTACGCGCACTGGGCCGGCTGCCTGCTCGACCCGCACGAGGCCGTCGTCGTCATCGCCGAGCCCGGCGAGGAGCGCGAGGCGGTCGTGCGCCTGGGGCGCATCGGCTACGACAACGTCGTCGGCTACCTCGACGGCGGCCTCGACGCGCTGCGCGGTCACGACGAGCTCCTGGCCTCGACCGAGCGCGTCGACGTGGCGGGGCTGCGCGGCGAGTTCGCCGGCGAGGCGCGTCCGCTCGTGATCGACGTGCGGCAGCCCGCGGAGTACCGCGCCGGTCACATCGGCGAGGCGCCCAACATCCCGCTGACCGAGTTCGCGCGCCGCTCGCACGAGGTGCCGACCGACCAGCGCGTCGTGCTGCAGTGCCAGAGCGGCTATCGCTCCCTCATCGCGGCCAGCCTGCTCGAACGCGCGGGCTGGACCGAGCTCGTCGACCTGCGCGGCGGCTACGTCGCCTGGGCCGGCGCCGGCCTACCGGTGACCAGCGGCGCATGAGCGAGGCGCGCGGGACGGGGCTCGAGCGCCTGCTCACGAGCTGGCGCGGCCGAGCGCTGCTCACCGTCGCCCTCGCGGCGCTGGTGAGCCTCGTCACCACCGCCCCGCACCTCGAGTCGGCTGACCTGCGCGGCCGCGACGTCGACCTCGTCGAGATCTACTTCGAGCAGCTCGCCATCTGGGGCGCCTGGTTCCTCCTGCTCTGGCCGCTGACCGTCGCGTCCGAGTGGGTGCTGCGGCGCACGCGCTCGTGGGCGTTGTTCTTCGCGGTGATGGTGCCGATCTCGCTGGGCGCGTCGTACGGCTTCCTCTACCTCGACTACCTCGTGCACCGGCCGACCGAGGCGGAGCGCGAGGCGTGGCGTGAGGAAGCGCGCCGTCGGCGGCCCGACCGCTTCCAGCCGCCCGAGTTCGGGCCCGAGGGGCAGCTCCCGCCGCCCGGGCCGCTCGACGGTCCGCCGCCCGACGACCTCGAAGCGCGTCGCGCCCGCCAACGCGCCGCCGACCGTGCCGGCGCCCGGCGCTGGGGCGCGCTGCGCGTGGTGTTCGAAGGGCCCGACCTCGACTACGTCCACTGGCGCCTGCGCTGGATCCAGAACGCGCTGCTGTTCTGGGCCATGCTCGGCCTCGGCGGCGGGCTCGCGGCCTTCCTGCGGCTGCGGCGCGAGGAGCGCGTGGCCGCGGAGCTCGAGCTGCGCGCGAGCGAGCTGCGCGGGGAGCTCGCCGCGGCCCACCTCGAGGCGCTGCGCGGTCAGCTCCAGCCGCACTTCCTGTTCAACTCGCTGCACTCGGTCGGCGGCCTGATCCGCGCCGGGCAGGCGCGCGAGGCGCTGACGACGCTGTCCGCGCTCGGGGAGCTCCTGCGCTCGACGCTCGACCTCGACGGCGACGCCGAGCTGAAGCTCGAGGACGAGCTCGCCATCGCGCGGCGCTACCTCGAGATCGAGGGCATTCGCTTCGGCGACCGCCTGCGCGTGGAGGTCGAGGTCGAGCCCGGGCTCGGCGACGCGCTGATCCCGACGCTGCTGCTGCTCCCGCTGGTCGAGAACGCCGTGAAGTACGGCGTCGCGCCGCGGCTCGACGGCGGCACCGTGCACGTCGAAGCGCGCCGCGTCGGCGGCGAGCTCGAGCTCGTGGTGCGCGACGACGGCGAGGGGTTCCCGCCCGACGTGTTGAGCGGCGCCACCGCCCCGTCCGGGCGCCGCGCGATCGGCCTCGAGAACACGCGCGGACGGCTGCGCGCGCTCTACGGGGCCGCGCAGCGCTTCGACGCGACGAACCCGCCCGAGGGCGGCGCTCGGGTGAGCGTGCGCCTGCCCTATCACGTCACGCCCCTCCCGCGCCGTCACGCCGATGAGTGAGCCCGCTCGCAAGCTGCGCGTCGTCTTCGCCGACGACGAGCCCCTCGGCCGCGCCACCGTGCGCACGCTGCTCGAGCGCGACCCCGGCGTCGAGGTCGTCGCCGAGTGCAAGAACGGCGTCGAAGCGGTGGCCGCCGTGCGCCGCGAGCGCCCCGACATCCTGATCCTCGACATCGAGATGCCCGGCCTGTCCGGCCTCGAGGTGGTGGAGGAGCTCGAGGACGACGAGCCGCCGGTGGTCGTCTTCGCGACGGCCTACGACCACTACGCGGTGCACGCCTTCGACGTGCACGCGGTCGACTACCTGCTCAAGCCCTTCGACGACGAGCGCTTCGCGACCGCGCTCGGCCGCGCGAAGGAGCGCGCGAGCCGCGAGAACGGCGCGACGCTGCGCGAGCGCTTGAGCGACCTGCTCGAGACCCTGACCGAGCGCCAGGCCGCGACCGCGCGCAGGGAGCCGGCGACCACGCGCCTGTCGATCCACCGCGAGGGCCGCGTCGACCTGATCGACACCGCCGACCTCGTGTGGGTCGAGGCGCAGGACCAGTACGTCATGCTGCACACCCGGCGCGGCGACTTCCTCATGCGCGAGTCGATGGGCAAGCTCGAGCAGACGCTCGACCCCGCGCGCTTCCTGCGGACCCACCGCTCCGCGATCGTCGCGCTCGATCAGGTGCGCACGCTCGAGCGCCAGTCGGGCGGCGTCGGGCGGGTCCAACTCGCCAACGGGCTGTGGCTGCCGGTCTCGCGCTCGCGCATGAGCACGGTGCGCGCGCACCTCGGCTGAGGCCGCTCCCGCTTCCGGGGCGGCGCGCCTCCGCTCCCAACACCGCTGGCGCCGCTCTCTCCAATCGGCCGCGGGAGCTGCCGCGGAAGCTCGAAGAGGCCAGAATGGCGACGTCCGGGGCTCCCTGCCGGGCGCCCCCTCACACCCGCCACTCGCGCATGAAGCACGCCATCCTCGCCAGCCTCGCCGCGGCCGCCCTGCTCGGCGGCACCGACCTCTCGACGAAGTACCAGAAGGACCAGTCCTTGCTCGTCGACGTGACCAGCTCGTTCCACATGGAGACCACCGACTTCTCCATGGAGCGCGACGGCGAGCCGGTGGACTCGCCCTTCGGCGGCGGTGGCGGGCACGAGGAGTCCCGCCACATCGTCATGAAGGACACCGTCCACGAGACGAAGGACGGCGCGCCCGTGCACGTCACCCGCGAGTTCAAGACCGTCGCGGCCAAGACGGTGATGAGCCGCGGCGACGAGGACATGGAGATGGAGGCGGAGAGCCCGCTGCACGAGGTCACGCTCGACCTCACGCTCGACGATGGTGAGGTCGTCGCGGAAGTCGTCGACGGCAGCGAGCCCGACGACGACGCGGTGCTGAAGGGCCACCACCTCGAGCTCGCGCTCGACGCGCTGCTGCCCGCGGAGGACGTCGAGCCCGGCGGCAAGTGGGACATCGACGGCGAAGCGCTCGCGCGCGCGCTGATGCTCGACCAGGAAGGCGCCTTCTTCCCGCCCCCGCAGCGCGAGGACGACGGCGGCGCCGGCCGCGGGGAAGGCCGCGGCGGTCGCGGCGGCATGCGCGGCATGCGCGGCATGCGCGGGCGACGCGGCGGCGGCCTCGGCGGCTACCTGAAGGAAGGCACCTGGGACCTCGAGGCCACGCTGGCCGAAGGCACCGAGGAGCACGACGGCGTCGCTTGCCTGGTCGTGAAGATCGCCGGCGACGGCTCCGGCAGCATGCCCGAGCCCGAGGGCGGCTTCGGCGGCGGCCGCGGCCGTCGCGGCGGCGGCGACCGCGCGTCGAGCTTCGCGCTCGCGCCCGTCTTCGAGAACAGCTTCGACGTCGAGGTCGAGGGCACGCTCTACGTCGACCCGAGCGCGGGCCGGCCCGTGCACTTCGAGCTCGAGGCCAAGCTCTCGACCGAGAGCACCCGCGAGATGAACCGCGGCGAGAGCTCGATGGTCATCCACAACGCCCAGGAGGGCACCTACACCTACAGCGTCGACCTCTCGCAGGCGCCGGCGGACGAAGAGTAGTCCGCCGCGCCCGAGCACTTCCGAGAAGCCAGTCATGAAGAACGCCATCCTCATCAACGTCCTCGTCGCCGCCGTCGCCGGCGCGGCCGGGGCCTTCGTCCTGCACACCGTCTCGCCGGCGACCGGCGGCGGGCACACCGGCTCCAACGCCGCGCAGGGCCTGACGCCCCTCGGCGAGGACGAGCAGGGCGGGCTGCAGGAGCAGCTCGCCTCCCTCGGCCGCAAGAACGAGGAGCTCGCCATGCGCCTCGCCGCGCTCGAGCGGCGCGGCGGCAGCGCGCGCGAAGCGGTCGCGAGCGAGGGCGGCGAAGACCTGGCCCAGCTCCAGGCCGACATCGCCGAGCTCGCCGCCGCGCTCAAGGACCCGCAGTCCGCGCAGTCCACGACGCTGCGCACCTCGGTGCGCCTGGCGATGGACCAGATCCGCGAGGAGGAGTCGGCCGAGCGCGACCGCGAGCGCGAGGACCGTGAGATCACCCGCATCGACGAGCGCCTCACGGAGCTGCAGGGCCAGCTCGGCCTCGACCAGGTGCAGATGAAGTCGATGCGCGAGGTGCTGCTCGTCGAGAGCACCAAGCGCAACGAGCTCTTCAACACCATGCGCGACGGCGGCGGCGGCATGGACCGCGGCGCGATTCGCACGGCGATGACCGACCTGCGCGACCAGACGCGCACCTCGCTGTCTACGATCCTCACGCCCTTGCAGCTCGAGGACTACGAGAAGCTCAACGACGACCGCTTCGGCGGCTTCGGTGGCTTCGGCGGGCCCGGCGGCGGCGGCCGTGGCGGCCGCGGGGGCAACACCGGCGGCGGAGGTCGTGGCGGCAACGGCGGCAACGGCGGTAACGCCGGCGGTCAGGGCAACTAGCCCGACGTGTGGCGGGGCCGTCGACGACCTTCCCGGTCGAGCGTGGCCCCGCGGTTGAGGAGAGGTTCCACTGAGTGGGCGAGTCGGCCGCGCGGTCGGCTCGCCCACCGCTCCTGGAGGACGACATGAAGCTCTGGATCGCGATCGGAGGCCTGGCAGTGGCCCCGATGCTCGCCGGCGGCGCCGGCATCGAGTGGCAGGCCGAGTACGAGCAGGCGCTCCAACTCGCCAAGGACGAGGGCCGCGTGGTCTTCATCGCCGTCAACATGGACGGCGAGCGCGCCAACGACCGCCTCGCCGAGAAGACCTACCAGGACAAGCGCATCCGCGAGCTGGCGCAGTCCACGGTCAACCTCGTCGCGTCGAACTTCGACCACGCCAAGTCGGGCTCGACCTGTCCGCGCTTCGGCACGATCGGGTGCGACCAGCACCGGCGCGTGGACGTCGACGTGCGCGGCAAGGTGCTCGCGCCCGACGCCGACGGCTTCGTCATCGCGCCGCAGCACGTGTGGCTCGCGCCCAGCGGCGAGGTGCTCCTCTCCGTGCCCTACGACGTCAGCGAGGCCGAGCTCGAGTGGTGCTTCGTCACCGCGCTGCGCACGGTCGACCCCGACTTCGCCTGGCACCTGCCCAGCGACGCGCGCGCGCCCAAGCGCCTCGTGATGGGCGGCGTCGCGCAGACCGGCGAGGAGACCGGCGCGGGCCTGCCGCCGCCGACGCGCGCCGAGGCGCTCGAGCTGCTCGACAAGCTCAAGCGCGGCCTGCGCGGCGACGAGCACCAGAAGGCGCTGCGGCGCCTGGCGCAGGCCGACGAGCCCGAGGCGTGCAACTACATGGTCGGCATCCTGCGCGCGGCGGCCGGCGGCGGGCGCGGCGGCGGAGGTCGCGGCGGCGGCGGCCCGGCGGGCGACGGCAGCGAGCCGGGCAAGGACCGACGCATCGAGCTGCTGCGTTGGATCGCGACGTCCTCGCCGCCGAGCTACTGGGAGGTCGTCGCCGAGGTGCTCTCGGCCGGCGAGCCCGCGCTGCGCGCGCAGGCCGTCGTGGCGATCGAGGAGCTCGCCGCGCCCGAGTCGCTCAAGGAGGTCCGCGCCGCGCTCTCCAAGGAGAAGGACGCCAAGATCAAGAAGGACCTCTACCGCGCGCTCGGCGCGGTGGCGCGCGACGACGCCAAGGCGCGCAAGACGCTGCTCAAGCAGGCGGGCGACAAGCGCCAGCCCCTGTGGCAGCGCAACGCGATCCTCGCGCTCGGGATGCTGACGCCCGACGAGGAGGTGCACGCCTTCCTGACCGAGCTCGTCACGAGCGGCGAGGGGCAGGTGCGCGAGGCGGCCCTCGCGGCCATCGCGCTGACCCGCGACCCGGCCTGGCTCGAGCTCCTGAAGGGCGACCTCACCGGCACGGAGTCCTTCACGGCCCTGCTCGTGAACGTGCGGGCGGTGCTCGAGGGCGGCAAGCTGGCCCTGGTGCGGGACGCGGTCGAAGCGCTGGGCGAGGACGACCTGCCCCGCGACCGGCTCTTCGGCCGGCGCCCGCCGCCCGAGCGCGAGTAGCGCTCGCGATCGGGTCGCGGCACCTGGCGGGATCGGGGCGGGCGGTTAGAGTCGAGGACTCCCCGGCCGCCCCGGCGCCTCGCTATCTCCCGCTGTCATGACCCTCGTACGCCCTGCCACGGCGCTCGCCGCGGCGCTCTGCCTGCTGACCGCCACCGCCCGAGCCCAGTACGCGGAGCGCGACACGGTGCCCGGCACCGGCCCCGCCGCCGACGTCTCGGGGCGCTCGATCAAGAACAAGCGCGTGCGCGCGGTGCACACCAGCGACCCGACGCTGCTCGGCGGCACGGCGAACCTGATCCGGCGCGACCCCTTCCTCGCCTACCAGCTCGGCCGCAACCTGAACTTCCGCGAGTTCCGCACGCGCGACGGCGTGTTCTCGAGCATCGCCGGCCTCGCGGGGCCGATGCCCGACGGCGTGACGGCCAAGATCACGGCGAACAACCACGTCTCGTGCTCGGGCTGCCACAACTTGCCGCAGGGCAACCCCGGCGGCGGCACGAACTTCTCGAAGGACTCGGGCTTCGGCCGTCAGGCGCCGCACTACTACGGCGCCGGCGTGGTGGAGATGATCGCGCTGCAGGTGCGCGCCGAGCTGCTGGCGAGCGCGGACGCGAACCAGGACGGCTGGATCAGCGCCGCGGAAGCGCAAGCCGCGCCGCAGCACGCGGTGGTCAGCGCCGGCGCCGGCCCCTTCGGCGCGGTCGACTACGGCACGCTACGCCTCGACGGCGGCGCGACCGGCAAGCCCGGCCTCAACAACATCTTCCGCGTCTGGTACGTCGACGCGGCCGGGCAGGTCGTGCCGGGCGCGACCGCGGTGGACGGCACGACGACGCACGGCTACGTCTTCGCGATGATCGTGTGGGGCTGGGGCCAGGGCGCCGGCCGCGCGGCGCTCAACCCGACCAACCGCGCGTTCCTGTGGGACCCGTGGGCCACGCACGGCGGCCTACAGGCGCACGATCCCTCGACGCTGGCCGACCCTGATGGCGACGGCGTGAGCCTGCCGACGCTCAGCGGCGCCGTGCAGTTCCCCGCGACGCACCGCGCGCCCGACGCCGGCAACGCGGTCGACGTGCTCGGCTTCAGCACCGACGACCCCGACGGCGACGGTTACCTGACCGAGATCAGCGAGGGCGACCTCGACCTCGCCGAGTTCTTCATGCTCAACGCGCCGCGGCCGGCGTTCGCGGGCACGAACGCGCAGTACCGCGACGGCGTCGGGCTGATGGCGGCCATGGGCTGCGCCGAGTGCCACGTGCCCGACTGGACGCTGCGCCCGGCCGACGCGACCTTCGCCGGCGACCGGCGCGTGTTCGACCTCGACGTGCGCTGGAACGCGGCGAGCGGCCGGCTCGAGGGCACGCTCGTGCGCCTGCACACCGTCGGCGGCAGCGACCTCCTGCCCCTGCGCGGGCGCTTCCACGCGCGCGGCGTGTTCAGCGACTTCAAGCACCACGACATGGGCGCGGGCTTCGAGGAGGTCGACTTCGGCGGCACGACGAACCGCCTGTGGCGCACGGCGCCGCTGTGGGGCGTGGCCGCCGGCTTCCCCTGGGGCCACGACGGCCGCAGCCTGACGCTCGAGGACGCGATCCTGCGCCACGAGGGCGAGGGCGCCGCGTCGAAGGCCGCCTGGCTCGCCGCCTCGCCCGCCGAGCGCGCGGCGCTGCTCGACTTCCTCGGCCGCTTGCAGCTCTACGACATCGAGAGCCTGCCCGCGGACGTCGACGGCGACGGCGCGATCGCCAACCACTTCGTCGTGGCCGGCGCGGACACGGGCGTGGAGCGCTTCAACGCGGAGTGGCTGTTCCAGGTGCCGCTGGCGATCCAGGGCCCGATCGTGAACGGCGACGGCGTGACCGTGCTGTCGAACTGCGGCATGAACACGAACGCCGCCTACGGCCAGGACCTCGCGCTGCGCAAGGACAGCGACGACGACGGCTGGCCGGACGTGTGGGACCACGCGCCGAACCAGGCCGGCTTCAAGGACGGCGTGAACAACTGACGCGGGCGAGGCGACGCCCGGGCACCCGCGCGGCGTGCGGGGCGCCGCCGCGGTGGTCCGCTCCGACCGCGGCTGCTACCCTGGGCGCCCGCCCCCCGCGCCCATGACCGACGAGCTCTCGACCCGCACCACGCGGACCCTGTCCGCGCCCGGAGCCGCCCGCCGCCGCGGCGGCTTCGAGGACGACCCGACCCTGCAGCGCGAGGTGCGCTCGGCCGACGGCGTCTCGCGCCTCGTCGCGACGTTCGAGGGCTGCGAGCGCGCCGTCCGCGCCGGTCGCGACAGCCGCACCGTGGTCGGCGCGCGCGCGGGCGAGTACGAGCGCACGCTCGAGGCCGTGGCCGCCTTCCGCGGCGAGGACACCATCGCGCGGCCGCTGCCGCTCGCGCTCGACCAGCGCCTGCTCGTCGTGCTGCCGACCTACAACGAGCGCGAGAACCTCGCGCCGATGGTGCGCGCCATCCGGGCGCACCTCGCCTGCGACGTGCTCGTCGTGGACGACGGCTCGCCCGACGGCACGGGCGCGCTCGCCGACGGGCTCGCCGCCGATCACCCCGAGGTGCACGTGCTGCACCGCACGCAGAAGCAGGGCCTGGGCCGCGCGTACCTCGCCGGCTTCGCGTGGGGCCTCGAGCGCGGCTACGACCGGCTGTTCGAGATCGACTGCGACTTCAGCCACGCGCCCTGGGACCTGCCGCGCCTCGCGTGGGCCGGCCAGGACGCGGACCTCGTCATCGGCGCGCGCTACGTGCCCGGCGGCGGCACCGAGGGCTGGACGGCCTCGCGCCGCACCCTCTCGACCTGCGCGAACCTCTACACGCGCTTCTTCCTCGGCTGGGACGTGCACGACTGGACGGCGGGCTTCCGCTGCTACTCGGCCGAGCTCCTGCGCCGCATCGACTTCGACACGATCGCGGCGAGCGGCTACTCGTTCCAGATCGAGATGACCTGGCGCTCCAAGCGCGCCGGCGCGCGCGTGGTCGAGCTGCCGATCCGCTTCTGCGACCGCGAGGCCGGCGTGAGCAAGATGAGCTCGGCGATCGCGCGCGAGGCCCTGCGGCTGGTGCCGCTGATGCGCTTCCGCGGATGACGCCGACGCTGCGGCGACGCCTCGTCCTGGGCCTCGTCCTCGCGGCCCTGTTCGTCGTCGGGCTCGTGCAGACGCACCGCAAGCCGGTCAGCGAGCTCGACGTCTACGTGCTCGGGGCCGAGCGCATGGCGCAGGGCGCGGAGATCTACCGCCCCGACGACGCCAAGCCCTTCACCTACCCGCCGTCGTTCGCGCTGCCCTTCCTGCCGTTCCTGGCGGTACCCGAGGGTCTGCGGCGCGACGTGTGGTTCGGCGTCAACGCAACCGCGCTCGCGCTCGTCGTGCTGATGCTGCGCGACCTGCTCGCGCGCTTCCTCGCCGCGCGCGGCACGCCCGAGCGGCGCACGCGCTGGCTGTGGGTGGCGACCTTCGCGCTCGCCGGGCGCCACGTCGCGGCGGTGTTCGAGAACCAGAGCCACGACATGCTCGTGTTCCTCGCGGTGACGGCGACGGCCTGGTTCGGCGCGCGCGGGCGTGACGCGCTGTCCGGCGCCGCCGCGGGCGTCGGCGCCTCGCTCAAGGCGACGCCGCTGCTCTTCGCGCCGGTCTTCGTCTGGCAGCGGCGCTTCGCCGCGGCCGCGGGCGTCGTGCTGTCGGCGGCCTTCCTCGTGTGGCTGCCCGACCTCGTATTGCCGCGCGCCGACGGCGGCTCGTGGGTGATGGCGTGGTACCGCACCTTCGTTGCGGGCATCGAGGCCGGCGGCACGGCCGAAGCCGAGGGCGCCTGGGCGGCGTGGAACGTCCTCAACCAGAACCTCGCCGGCACGCTCTTCCGCCTGTTCACGCCGGTGGCCGAGGCGCAGGCTTCGGCGAAGCTCTGGGACGTGAGCGTGCTCGACCCGGGCGAGGCGGGGCGCAAGGCGCTGACGCTCGCCGGGCAGGCGGCGGTGTTCGCCTACGTGCTGTGGTGCGCGCGCCCCTCGCTCGCCCGCGCCGACGCGCCGGCCGAGCGCGCCTTCCGCCGCCTGGGCGAGGCCGGCCTCGTCGCGTGCGGCATGGTGCTGCTCTCGCCGATGAGCTCGAAGGCGCACTTCTGCGTGCTGACGCTGCCGATGCTCTACGCGGTCGTGCACTGGGCCTGCGTGCGCCGCGACCGCGTGCAGCTCGCGCTGCTGCTGCTCGTCTTCGCCACCGGCACGCTGACGGTCAAGGGCCTCGTCGGCACCTCCGTCGGCAACGAGCTGCTCGCGCGCGGCTCGGTGTGCTGGCACACGGTGCTGACCTTGTGGGCGTGCGGGCGGGCGCTGCGGTCGGGCTTCGGCCCGTCCGTCAACGCTGCGACGGCCGCTTCGTGAGCAGGCGCACGTAGGGGCTGAGCGCCTCGCCGAGCGCGTCGTAGCCGGCGGGCGAGAGGTGCAGGAGGTCGGCGTCGTAGAGCTCCGGCCGCGGCGCGCCGTCTGCGTCGGCGAAGCGCTCCGCGAGGTCGAGCCAGGTCACGCGCGGGAGCTCGGCGAAGTCGGCGAGCAGCGCGTTCACGGCGCGCACCTCGTCCACGGCGTCGGCGCGCGGCAGCAGGCCGAGCAGCAGCACCTCGCCCTGCGGCAGCGCGCGGCGGAGCTGGCGCAGGAGCGCGTCGACGCCGGCGGCGATGTCGCGCGGCGTGTCGCGGCCGACGTTGTTCGTGCCGACGAGCAGCACGACGAGGCGGGCGCGCGCGCGGGCGAGCTCGCCCTCCTCGAGGCGCCAGAGCACGTGCTGCGTGCGATCGCCGCTGATGCCGTAGTTCGCCGCGTCGAGGTGACCGAACCAGCGCTCGAAGGCCGCCGCGCCGGGCGCGCGCACGCGGCGGCCGAGGCCGCCCCAGCCCTGCGTGATCGAGTCGCCGACGAGCAGCACGTCGGCCGGGCGGCGCCGGGCGATGGCGAGCAGGTCGTCGTGCTGGTCCAGCCACGTGCCGCCGTCGAGCCAGCCGTGGCCCTCGGCGCCGGCGGCCTGCGAGGGCACCGGGCGCATCGTGAGCGGCGGCGGCGGCACGTCACCGACGAGCTCGAGCTCGAAGCGCTCGAGGTAGGGGTCGGGCGCGTGGCGCGCGACGTGCAGGCCCCAGCGCTTGCGCGCGGGCGCTTCGGCGGCGGCGAGCGCCGGCTCGTTCAGGCTGCCCTCGACGCGCTCGACGACGCGCGCGAAGTGCCGGCCGTCGACGGCCCAGTAGAGCCCGCGCTCGGCGTGCGTGACGAGCGAGAGCACGCCCTCACGGAACGGCCACACGAACGTCTCCTGCGCGAAGGCGAGCGCGGGCGCGCGCGACGCGAGCCGGCGGTAGGGCCCGGTCGGCGCCTCGGCGAGCGCGAGCCCGGTCGCGCTCTGGTCGGCGTCCTCGGGGAAGGTGCGCGCGCGGTAGTAGAGGCTGTAGAGCCCGTCGCGCAGCAGGATGCAGGGGTCGTCGACCTGCAGCGAGTCGAAGCCGCGGTCGGTGCGCTCGGTCGGCCCGAGCAGCGGCTCGTCGCCGAGGCGCGTGTAGCGCGTGAGCACGCCGTGCTCGTCGAGCCACACGCGCGCCGCGCCGATGTACGTCGGGTTCGTCTTGCGCGAGGCCTCGAAGCGGTAGTTGAAGGGCCGCCCGATGCCGGCGTGCACCAGCAGGATCGTCCCGTCGGCCTCGAGCAGCGCGCTCGGCTGGAACGCGCCGAGCTCGTCCCACGCGCCCGCCGGCCCGTAGCCCAGCACCTCGCCGCGCTCGGTCCACGTGTGGCCTTCGTCGGTCGACGTCGCGTACCAGATCGTGCCGGCGTAGCTGCGCGGGTAGTGCAGCGCGTCGGCGGTGACGTGCGTGTAGAAGACGACGTGCACGTCGCCGACGCGCAGCACCTCGCTCGGGTCGCGCCGCGCGACGCCCGGCTCGAGCCCCAGGCCCGCGGCCGGCATGCGCTCGATCACCACGCGCGGCGCGGGGGCGTCCTGGGCGAAGGCGCAGAGGGCGAGCGCGGCGAGGAGCATGGCGCGCTCATGGTACGGGCTCGGCGCGCACCGGCGAACGTCCGACCCGCGCGTGCCATCGACCGGGTCCGCGGCGGGCGGCTTGCCCGATGGATGCCCGAACGCGCACGCCGGACTTCGCAAGCGCCCGGCCTTGCCGGTCTTTCGGCTCCTGGCGCCCCGTCGCGGCTCCCGGCGTCCTCGACGACCCGTCCGGCGTCGCTCGCGTCGACAGGAGCTGCGAAGCACCGCCGGGAACCGAGTTGCCGTGCCCGGCGCACGCGTCCCTGAAGAGCCCGGGCTAGCATGCGCGGGTGGAGGCGCCCGACAAGACCGACGCCGTGCGCGCGCTGGAGCGTGAGCTGGCGGGCGTCGCCGGCGTCGCGCGCGCGCACGCGGCGGAGTGTCCGGCCGACGTCGCGGTCTGGGCCGCGGCGGCCGACCACGCCGTGCTACGACTCGCCGGCGCGAGCGGGCGCGCCTACGGCTTCCTCGTGCTGGGGCTGCAGGATCGCGACGAGGTCGAGGTGCACCTCGAGGTCGCGCGCTGGAGCCCTGCCGCCGCGCGGCACCTCGCGGTGGTCGCCGCGCACCTGCGGGCGCGGCTGCCCGCGCTCGGATATCGCTCGGCGTACACGTACACCACGCTCCCGCACGGCGGCACGCCGCGCTTCGCGAGGTTCCTCGCGCACGTCGGCTTCTCGCCGCCCGTGCAGGCGTGGATCAGCCGCACGGAGCTCGGCGCGGACGGGCCGCGCTGACGCGCGTCGGCGCGCTCAGGCCAGGCCGAGGCGCTTCCCGAGGAACTCGAGCAGCCCGCGCGCCTGCTCGGCCGTGAGCTCGTTGTGGTCGCGGCGCGAGACCTCGCTGCCCGCGAACTCCGCCCAGGTGAGCTCGGGGCGGTTGGCGTGCAGGTTGTTCCAGTCGTGACGCGCGCGCTGCAGGTAGCCGTACTTCTGCTGCGCCCGGCCGATGAGCGCCAGGAACTCACCCGCGTCGCTGCCGGGGCGCCGGTGCCAGTCCTCGCCCAGCGGGACGATCGCGTCGAGCGCCGGCATGACCTCGAGGAACAGCGTCTCGGTCTCCGACGTGGCGCCGCGAACCTCGGAGCGCGCGTTCTGCACGTCCTGGTCGAGCTTCTGGCACGACTCATGCGCCTGCTCCAGCGCGGGCAGCACCTTCGTCTGCAGGAGCATCGCGTCCAGCACGTCGCCCGCGGCGCCGAGCAGCAGGCCCTCGAGGAAGGCCGTGAAGTTGTCGAGGCCCTGCATCGCCTTGTCGAGGACGTTGTCGACGTCCATCGAGGGCTTCTCGAACAGGCCGATGCCGGCGGCGCTGAGCTGCGCGACGACCTTCCCGATCAGGCTGGCGACGTTCTCACCCTGGATGCGCTTCAACGCGGGCCCGTCGTAGAGCAGCTGTACCGTGCCCTCGCTGCCCGTCGCCTCCGTGATCTGGGCCTCCACGGCCGCGGGCAGGCGCTTCGCCGCGGGGACGTCGACCTTCGGGTGATCTGGGCCGAACTCCTTCTCGAACTGCTCGTCCGACACGTCCGGCGAGACGCGCGAGAGCGCGAGGGACGCGCCGAGGGCCGTCATCGCGCGTAGCGTCTCGTACTCCTTGTCGAGGTACGCGCGGCCCTCGAGCGCGCGCTGCTGCAGCCGCAGGCAATCGCGCTTGAGCTCCTGAGCCCGCACCTCCAGCTTCGCCTTCAACAGCCCGCCCGGGTCCACGGGCTGGATGATGGACTTCACGGACTTGGAGATGGATCGGCCTGCTTTGCTCACGTGTCGGACTCTCTTCGTCGGTGGGCCGCGGAGCCGCTTCGGAGCTCGAAGGCGGGGGCTTCCACGGCGGTAGGGGAACTCGGGCGCGCGAGCGAAGCGATCGACCGCGAGATCTTCACTCGGCCGCGCGCGCGTTGCTGAGGACCGTCGCGGAGCGCCGCGTCCGCTGTCGTGCGATCGGCGCCGCGCGCGCGGACGAACACTCTCGACGCGAGTCGTCGCGCGGTCTGAGCGCTTGACAGTGCAGGCTTCGACCAACAGAGTCAACGTCGGGTATCGATTCGCACGCGACCCGAGTCCGACTCGCAAGGAGAGAGATGAGCGCGATTCCGTGGGATGATGTCTTCTGCCACCTGAGCGAGAAGTACGGAGTGCTTCAGCAGTCGTACGCGCGCTACCTGCGCGTCCGCGACGACATCGAGCTCAACGGTGGTCTCTACCACGAGCGGTTGCGCGACTTCCAGGTCCTGCTCTTCACGAACCACTGGCTGCTCCTGACGCTCGCGGCGTCGCGGCTGTCGGACACCGACTACCGCGAGTTCCTGCGCGAGCAACGCGCGCTGCCGCCGGTGGAGCCGAAGCTGCACGGCACCATCGAGGCGTTCCAGATCACGTTGGCCGCGGTGGGCGTGGGCAGTGTCGGCAAGGTGCTGTGGAACTCGTACAAGCTCATCAAGGGCCGCCTCGGACCGAAGCTGCAGGGAGGCGGCGTCGAGGAGGCGGGCCAGGCCGGGGCCGAGATCGGCGAGGGGCTCGAGGCCGGGATCGCGGAGATGGGCGCCGAGGCCGCGATCGAGATGCCCGCGCTCAGCGGCATCACCGCGGAGGGCGACGAGATGGCGGCGGCGGCAGCGGCGGAGGTCGAGGAGCTCGCGGCTGCTGCGACCGAGGCGGGAGCTGCCGCATCCACCGGCGAAGCGATCGCCGTGGCCCGGAGCGCCGCCGTGGTCGAGGAGGCCGAGACCGCCGTGGTGGTAGCCTCGCGCACGACCGTCGTGGGCTTGGTCGTCTCGATCGTCATCGTGGTGGTCTGCTTCGGCCTGGACATGCTGCTCGGCTACCTGCAGGGCCTCGAGGAGGAGAAGCAGATCGCGGAGTCGCAGGCCAAGATGAAGGAGGTGCTCACCAAGATCGAGGCCTACAGCGGCACGATCAGCGAGAAGCTCGCCGGACTGGAGCGGGCGCTCGTCGAGCAGATCGAGCAGTTCCAGGCCGGCCTTCGCGAGCTCAGCGGCGCGCTTCGTCCGCACTTCGAGTTCGAGTACCCGGCGACGCTCGCGAGCCTGCCCGACATCATGAACGCGGCCGGCGCGGCGCGCGTCCAGTACGACTACCTGAACACGATCCGCGACGACTGGGTCGACATGACCGACGACGACCCCGAGCTCGAGTGGGAGGCCTTCGCCCGCGACGAGCTCGACCGCCGCCCCGCCGGGCTCACCGTCGAGCAGGCCACCGGACTGCTGGAGTTCGCGCGCACGCGCTCGGGCCCCGTCAGCCCCGAGGGCACGTTCGAGCCCGACCCGGGCGCGTCGACCGACCCGAGCGTGCCGATCGAGGGCACGCTGACGCTGCGCCTGCACGTGCGCGGCGGTTGGTACGTCTTCGCGAGCGTGCCGCCGCGCAGCGCCCACCCCGCGACCGAGGTGACGCTCACCCTCCCCGCGGAGGTCGAGGCGCTCGGCGCGCTGCAGGCGCCCGCGAGCGAGCCGCTCGCCGGTCAGGCCCAGACCACCGTGATCCGCGGTCAAGCGCAGTACGCGCAGCGCGTGCGCCTGCAGCGCGACGGCGGCGTCGTCGAGGCGACGGTGAGCTTCCAGGCCTGTCGGGCCGCCGGCTGCCAGGACGCGACGAGCCTCGTCGTGCGCGTGCCCGTCACGCGGCCCGAGCCCGCGCCCGCGGAGGTGGCCGAGTAGTCCTGCGCCGCCGCGCCGCCGTAACGGCTGTGTGAGGCGCGCCGCCGCGTCGATCTCTCGCGCCGCGCGCGGTCACGCCCCGCGACGGTCGCCGTAGCGCGCGGCCATGAGCGAGCGCGTCCTGATCGTCGAAGACGACCCCGACATCGCGCACCTCGCGCGCCTGCACCTGTCGGGCGGCGGGTACGAGGTCACCGTGGCCGGCGACGGCGAGGCCGGGCTCGCGGCCTTCGCGGCCGGCGCGGACCTCGTGCTGCTCGACATCGGCCTGCCCGACCTCGACGGGCTGGAGGTGTGCCGGCGGCTGCGCCGCGCGGCGCCGCGCGTGCCGATCCTGCTGCTCACCGCGCGCGGTGAGGAGTCGGACCGCGTGCTGGGGCTCGAGCTGGGCGCCGACGACTACCTGACCAAGCCGGTCGGGTATCGCGAGCTCGTCGCGCGGGTGCGCGCGCACCTGCGCCGCGTGAGCGTGCTCGCGGACGGCGCGGCGAGCGAAGCGGAGCGCGTCGAGGTGGGCGCGCTCGAGGTCGACGTCGCGCGGCACCGAGCGCGCTGGGACGGCGTCGAGCTGGACCTGACCGCGCGCGAGTTCGAGCTGCTCGAGCTCTTCGCGCGCCGCACTGGCGAGGTCTTCACGCGCGGCGACCTGCTGACGGAGCTGTGGGGCACCGCCTTCGCCGGCTACGAGCACACGGTCAACTCCCACATCAACCGCCTGCGCAAGAAGCTCGTCGCCGCCGGCGCGCCGCGCGACCTCGTCGAGACGGTCTGGGGCGTCGGGTATCGCCTGGGGGCGCAGGCGTGACGCGCCGCGGCTGGGAGCTGCACGCGCGGCTCTCGCTGGCCTTCGGCGGGCTGATGGCGCTCGTCGTCGGCGCGCTCGTGCTCGTGTGGCTGTGGAGCAGCGCGACGTACGACCGCGAGCTGCGCCAGCAGCTCAACCGCGACGTCGCGCGGCACCTGGCCGAGCACTCCGTGCCGCTCGGCGCGGAAGGCGTCGACCGCGACGAGCTGGGCGCGATGCTGATGCACGTGATGTCGGTGAACCCCGCGCTCGAGGTGTACCTGCTCGACGACGCCGGCGCGATCCTCGCCTACGACGCGCCCGAGGGGCACGTGCGCATGAGTCACGTCGACCTCGCGCCGGTCGCGGCCGCGCTGCGCGGTGAGGCCGCCGGCGAGCTCGGCGACGACCCGCGCGCGCCGGGCACGCGCTCGCCGATCAGCGTCTGGCCGCTCGAGGAGGGCGGAGCGCGGCGCGGCTACGTCTACGTCGTGATCGGCGGGGAGGCGTGGCGCGCGACCGCGGGGCCGCTGCGCGGCGTGCGCGAGCGGACCGTGATCGCCGCCGCGGGCGCGGGCCTGCTGCTCGTCGGCCTCGCCGCGGGCGTGTTCTTCGCGCGGCGCCTCACGCGGCCGCTGCGCGAGCTGCACGCGGCGATCGGCGCCGAGCGCACGAGCTTGCCGCCGAGCCTGCGCGAGCGCGACGACGAGCTGGGCGACCTCGCGCGCACCTACGAGCGCATGGCGAAGCGCATCCACGAGCAGGTGCAGCGCCTCGAGCGCGCCGACGAGGAGCGCCGCGAGTTCGTCGCGAGCGTCTCGCACGACCTGCGCACGCCGCTCGCGTCGCTGCAGGGTTACCTCGAGCTGCTCGAGGAGGGCGAGGGGCTCGAGCCCGCGGCGCGCGCGCAGTACCTGCACGTCGCGCGGCGTCGTAGCCAGCACCTCGCGCGGCTCGTGTCGCAGCTCTTCGAGCTCGCGCGGCTCGAGGCCGGCGACGTGCGGCCGCGGCCCGAGAGCTTCAACCTCGGCGAGCTGACGCAGGACGTGCTGCAAGGGCTGCGGCCGCGCGCCACGCGGCGCGGCGTGCGGCTCGTGTGCCGCATGCCGCGCGAGCTGCCCGAGGTGGTCGCCGACCTCGGCTTGATGGAGCGCGCGCTCTCCAACCTGCTCGACAACGCGCTGAAGTTCACGCCCACGGGCGGCGAGGTGCGCGTGCAGCTCGCGCGCGCGCGCGGCGGCGTGCGCTGGTCGGTGCAGGACGACGGTCCGGGCATCCCGGCGGCCGAGCTGCCGCACGTCTTCGAGAGCCGCTTCCGCGGCCGCGGGCGCGACCTGGCGCCGGGCACCGGGCTCGGGCTCGCGATCACGCGGCGCGTGCTCGAGCTGCACGACAGCGCGGTGGCCGTGCGCAGCGAGGAGGGCGCGGGCTGCACGTTCCACTTCGTGCTCGGCGGCGCGGAGCGTGACGGAAACTCCAGCGCGGCGTGACCTCCGCGTGAGGAACGGCCGCGCGCGGACGCGGAGGATGGCCTGCGGCCCGCTGGGGCCTTCACTCACGCAACCCTCTCTCGGAGGCCACCATGAACGTCCGTCGCACTCTCGTCCTCTCCACCGCCGCCTGCGCCGCCCTCGCCACGCTCTGGAGCGCCGGCACGGCGCGCCCCGCCGCGCCCGCCGTCAACCACCGCTACCGCGTGACGGTCACGAACGTCACCAAGGGCCAGATCTTCGCGCCCACGCTGATCGTCGCGCACGACTCGAGCGCGCGGCTGTTCGAGCTCGGCGCGCCGGCGTCGCCGGGCCTCGCGCACCTGGCCGAGGAGGGCGACCCGTCGCTCGTCGAGGCCGAGCTCACGATGCTGAACGGCGTGCGCTGGGTCGGTGACTCGGGCGCGGCGCTGATGCCCGGTCAGTCGATGACCACGACGGTGCTGACCGACAGCGACCACCCGTACTTCAGCGTCGCGGGCATGCTCGTCTCGACCAACGACGGCTTCTTCGCGTTGCGCGACGTCCCGGCGCCGCAGATGAAGAGCACGCACCTCGCGCGCGCGTACGACGCGGGCAGCGAGCGCAACAGCGAGGACTGCGCGTTCGTGCCCGGTCCGCCGTGCGGCAACCACGTGCACGACGCGGCGCCCGCCGAGGGCTACGTGCGCATCCACGAGGGCATCCACGGTCAGGGCAACCTCGCGCCCGAGGACTTCGACTGGAACGGCGAGGTCGCGCAGGTCACCTTCGAGCGCGTCGGGCCCTGAGCTCCGCGGCGCCCGCGCGACGAGGACCCCGGCGAGCGCGCCTCGCCGGGGTCCTCGTCGTTCCCGCGGAAGCTCGGCTCAGCGCACCAGCAGCGCCTCGGCGAAGTCGCCGCGCGGGTCGGTCCACCACCCGTCGAGTCGCCAGGGCGAGCCCTCGATCAGGCGCTCGACCGCGGCGCGCGTCCACTTGTGCGAGCTCTCGGTGTGGATGCCGTCGCCGGCGTCGAAGACGAGTCGCTCGTCCCCGACGTGCACGACCTGCGGCGCGTCGGTGCGCAGCCACATCTCGATGCGCTGGCGTTCGGCGTTCCAGACCGCCTCGTGGCGCCAGCGCGCGGGCGCGAAGTCCGCGCCGAAGCGGCGGTTGAGGTGCGCGAGCGCGTTGCGGTTGAAGGCCGCGGTCACGCCCGTGCCGTCGTCGTAGGCGTCGACGAGCCGGCGCTCGGCCTTCACGAGGTCGAGGCCGAGCAGGAAGCGCGTGCCGGCGGGCACGTGCTGCGCGAGCTCGCGCATCCACGCGGCCGCGGCGGCGCGCTCGAAGTTTCCCAGCGTGCTGCCGGAGAAGTACAGCACGAGCGGCGCGTCGCCCGCCAGCTCGTCGAGCAGCGCGCCGAACGCGCGCGCGTCCGCGAAGCTCGCGCGGTGCGGGCGCACGTCGAGCGCGGGGAAGCGCGCGCGCGCGGCGCGCACCGTCTCGGCGAGCGCCGCGGCGGAGACGTCGACCGGGCGGTACGACTCGGGCGCCGCCATCGGCGCGAGCAGCAGCGAGGCCTTCTCGGCGCTCCCCGACCCCAGCTCGACGAGCCGGGCTCCGCGCGGCAGGCGCGCCGCGATCTCGGCGCCGTGCACGCGCAGCAGCTCGAGCTCGGCGCGCGTCGGGTAGTACTCCGGCAGGCGCGTGATGGCCTCGTACAACGCCGAGCCCAGGTCGTCGTAGAACCAACGCGGCGCGAGGCGCGGTGGGTCGGCCCGCAGGCCGGTGAGGACGTCGCGCAACTCGTCGCTGCAGCGGGTGCGATCTCGGGTGGTGGTCACGTCGGTGCCTTGCGTCGTGGCCCCCGCGCTGGGACGGGCGACCGAGGGTCTTTCGTCGCGCGCGCGGCGGCGCGCGGGCGCGCGCTCAACGCGGGTCGCGCGCGAGGCGCACGCCCGTGAACTGCCAGCGCTGCGCCGGGTAGAAGAAGTTGCGGTAGGACGCGCGCACGTGCCCGGGCGGCGTGGCGCAGGAGCCGCCGCGCAGCACCCACTGCCCGTCCATGAACTTGCCGTTGTACTCGCCGACCGCGCCGGCGGCCGGGCGGTAGCCGGGGTAGGGGAGGTACGCGCTGCGCGTCCACTGCCACACCTCGCCCCACAGACCGCGCAGGCCGTTCGCGGCGCGCTCGCCGTGGCGCGGCCAGAGCGGCCCGTGCGCGTGCCAGCGGCCGAGCGTCGCCGGGTCGCTCGGCGCGGCGGCGTGCTCCCACTCGTGCTCGGTGGGCAGGCGCGCGCCGAGCCACGTCGCGATCGCGTCGGCCTCGTACGCGGAGAGGTGCGTCGCCGGCGCGTCGAGGTCGAGCGGCCGCAGCCCGTAGAGCGTGTGCGTGAACCACGCGCCGTTCTCCTCGCGCCAGTAGGCCGGCGCGCGCACGCCCTCCGCGCGCACCCACGCGATGCCGTCGGCGAGCCAGGGGCGATGGTCGTCGTAGCCGCCGCTCTCCAGGAAGGCGAGCGCCTCGCCGTTGGTGAGCAAGGTGTCGCGCAGCTCGAAGGGCGCGAGCCACACCGGGTGGCGCGGGAGCTCGTTGTCGAAGCAGAAGCCGTCGCCCTCGGCGCCGCTGTGGACGAGGCCGCCCTCGAACGCGATCCAGCGCGGCGCCTCGAGCGTCTCGCGCGGCGCGTCGGGCGGCGTCGCGCGCCACGCCGGCGCGGCGGGGTGCACCGAGAAGTTCGCGAGCACGTCGGTGAGCAGCAGCTCCTGGTGCTGCATCTCGTGGTGCAGCCCGAGCTCGACGAGCTCGCGTGCGCGCGGCTCGGCGCCCGGCAGCAGGGCGTCGACGCGCTCGGTGACCGCGGCGCGCCACGCGAGCACCTCGTCGAGCGCCGGGCGCGAGAGACAGCCGCGGCGCGCGCGCTCGAAGCGCTTGCCCACGCCCTCGTAGTAGCTGTTGAAGAGCTCGTCCCAGGCCTCGGGCATCACCTGCCCCGCGGGCGCGTGCTCGCGCAGCACGAAGCGGTCGAGGAACCACGTCGTGTGGCCCAGGTGCCACTTGGTCGGGCTGGCCTCGGGGAAGGCCTGGACCTGCTGGTCCTCGGCGCTCAGGGACGCGGCCAGCTCCTGCGTGCGGGCGCGGACCTCCCGGAGCGCGCCCTGCAGGGGGTCGGCTTGGAGCGAGGGCACCCCCGGACCCTAGGCGGAGCGTCCGCGGGTGGCAACGGCGGCGGCCGATCTCGGCCCCTGCGGGCCTCTGCCCCCTGCTCGGGAGCGCCCTGCGCAGTCCTACCCACCGCGCTACGCCCCCTGCCGAGGCGACTACGGGACGCACAGGTCGACAATTGCACACATGAAGAACTCAGAACGTGACGCCGGCGTTCGCGAGGCTCGCAACCCCGCCGAGAGTCTCACGAGCCCGAAGGGCGTCTCCTCGCGCCGCAAGCGCCTTCTCGAGATGCAGGCCCACATCTGCAAGACGATGGGCCACCCCATCCGCCTCTTCCTGCTGCACCACCTGCACAAGTACGGGGGCGAGGTCGGCAGCTCGGAGCTGGCCAACCTGGCGGGCATCTCCCGCGCGGCCTTCTCGCAGCACCTCGCGAAGATGACCGCCGCCGGCCTGGTCAAGACACGGCGCTCGGGCAAGTACGTCTACGTCAGCCTGGCGCGCGAGACGATCGGCTCGGCCTGCGAGCTGGTCTCCCAGTCGCTCGAGCGCGAAGTCGCCGAGCGCGTCTCGCTGATGGACACGAGCACGCTGGAGGAAGATGAGTGATCCCAGCCACACTCAGTCGGAGGCGGTTCCTCGAGATCTCGGGCACGGCGGGCCTCGGCGCGGCCCTGGCGGGGACGGTCCCCGCCGCGATGCGCGCGCGCTTCGGTGAGCCGGGCTTCGACGCTCCCGGCGACGAAGTGGTCGCGAGCGTCTGCGAGATGTGCTTCTGGAAGTGCGGCATCCGCGTCCACAAGCAGGACGGTGTCGCCACCAAGATCGAGGGCAATCCGGCTCACCCGCTGAGTCGTGGCCGACTCTGCCCGCGCGGCACCGGCGCGCTGGGCAACCTCTACGACCCCGACCGCCTGCGCGTCCCGCTGATCCGCGAGGGCGAACGCGGTGAGGACCGCTTCCGCGAGGCGACCTGGGAGGAGGCGCTCGACCGCGTCGCCGAAGGTCTGCGCGGCGTCATCGAGACGCACGGTCCGCAGGCGATCGCGATGCTGTACCACGGCGCCGGCGGCAGCTTCTTCAAGACGCTGGTCAAGGCGCTCGGCTCGGCCAACATCGCCGCGCCCAGCTACGCGCAGTGCCGCGGGCCGCGTGAGGCCGGCTTCGAGCTGACCTTCGGCGAAGGCCTCGGGAGCCCCGAGCCGCTCGACCTCGCCAACGCGAAGTGCGTGGCGCTGATCGGCTCGCACCTCGGCGAGAACATGCACAACACGCAGGTGCAGGACTTCGCCGAGGGCCTGTCGAAGGGCATGCGCGTCATCACCGTCGACCCGCGCTTCTCGACGGCCGCAGGCAAGTCGGCCTGGTGGCTGCCGATCCGCCCGGGCACGGACATGGCGCTGCTGCTCGGCTGGGCGAACCTGCTGATCCAGGAGGGCTGGTACGACCGCGCGTTCGTCGAGCAGCACGCGACGGGGTTCGACCAGCTCGCGGCCGAGGTCGCGCGCTACACGCCCGAGGCGGTCTTCGTCGAGACGGGCATCCGCCCCGACGTGCTGCGCGCGACGGCGCGCGAGCTGGCGCAGGCCGCGCCCTCGGCGCTGGTCCACCCCGGCCGCCACGTCACCTGGTACGGCGACGACTCGCAGCGCAGCCGCGCGATCGCGATCGTCAACGCGCTGCTGGGCAACTGGGGCGCGCTCGGCGGCTTCTACCTGACGAGCAAGTCCGAGCTGAAGGGCTTCCCGGGCGAGCCGGCCGCGCACCCGGAGGCACCGGCGGCCGACCGCAAGGAGGGCCAGTACGTGTTCGCCAACGAGAACGTCGCCAGCGGACTGCGCGACGCGACGCTCACGGGCGAGCCGTATCCGATCCACGCGTGGCTGGTCTACGGCTCCAACCTGCCGAACGTCTTGCCCGACGCGCGCAAGACCTACGAGGCGATCCAGAAGCTCGACTTCATGGTCGCCATCGACATCCTGCCGGCCGAGATCTGCGGCTGGGCCGACGTCGTGCTGCCCGAGTGCACCTACCTCGAGCGCTACGACGACCTGATCGCGCCCTTCCACCGCGAGCCCTTCATCGCGCTGCGGCAACCCGTCGTGGAGCCGCTGGGCGACTCGAAGCCCGGCTGGTGGATGGCGAAGGAGCTCGCGAAGCGCCTCGGCGTCGACGCGTACTTCCCGTGGGAGGACCCGCGCGAGCTGATCGAAGAGCGCATGCGCGCGACCGGCTACGACGAGGCGCAGGTCGCGACGCTCTTCGCGGAGGGCGCGCTGCGCACCGAACCCGCGCCGCTCTACTTCGCGCCCGGTGAGGCGTACGAGTGGGGCACGCCGTCCGGCAAGATCGAGCTCTGGTCGCAGCAGCTCGCGGACATGGGCTTCGACCCCGTGCCCGTGCACCGGCGCCCCGCGCAGCCCGGCCCCGGCGAGTTCCGCCTGCTCTTCGGCCGCGCGCCCGTGCACACGTTCGGGCGCACGACGAACAATGCGCGCCTCCTGCAGCAGTTCCCCGAGAACGAGCTGTGGATCAACCGCTCCGTCGCGCAGGACCTCGGTCTGCGCAACGGACAGCCCGTGATGGTCACCAACCAGGACGGCGCCACGACGGGCCCGATCAAGGTCAAGGCCACCGAGCGCATCCGCCACGACTGCGTCTACATGGTGCACGGCTTCGGCCACACGTCGAAGCACCTGCGGCGCGCGTTCGGCGTGGGCGCCAACGACGCGGCGCTCGTCACGCGCTACGAGGTAGATCCGCTGATGGGCGGGACGGGCATGAACGTCAACTTCGTCACGCTGGAAGCGGTGGAGGGCTGAGATGGCACCGAGAGTCGAGCGGCGCTTCGGGATGACGGTGGACCAGGTCCGCTGCGTCGGCTGCAGCGCCTGCGTGCTCGCCTGCGCCGACGAGAACGGCGTGCCCGAGGGCCACACGCGCCGCTGGGTCAGCGAGGTCGTGCGCGGCCGCTTCCCCGAGCTCACCGCCGAGGTGTGGTCGGACTGCTGCCAGCACTGCGACAACCCGCCGTGCGTGAGCTCGTGTCCGACGGGCGCGAGCCACGTCGAGCCGCGCACCGGCACGACGCAGGTGCACAAGGAGCGCTGCACGGGCTGCAAGGCCTGCGTGGCCTCCTGCCCGTACGACGCGCGCTACGTGCACCCCGACGGTTACATCGACAAGTGCACGCTGTGCCTCCACCGCCTCGAGCGCGGCGAGCGCACGGCTTGCGAGGCGATCTGTCCGACCTCCGCGATCCTCGTGGGGGACCTCGACGACCCGAGCTCCGAGATCTCGCGCGCGGTGCGCTCGCGCCACGCGAAGCAACAGAAGCTCGACGGCGGCACGCGGCCGCGGTTCTTCCTCTTGCAGTAGGAGGCGACGATGCAAGTCCAAGACTACGCGGAGCTCTCGACGACGCGCGCCAACCCGCACATCGACCCCGCGCTCCACATCTGGGGCTGGGAAGTGCCGGTCTACCTGTTCCTGGGCGGCCTCGTCGCGGGCCTCTTGGTGCTGAACGCGTACACCGTGCTGACGCGGCGCGAGCGCGAGCTGCCCGCGGCGGCGCGCGTGTTCCCCGTGCTCGGCGTGCCGCTGCTCGCCGTGGGGCTGGGCGCGCTGTTCCTGGACCTGGAGTACAAGCTGCACGTCTTCCGCTTCTACACCACCTTCCAGCTCAGCTCGCCGATGTCGTGGGGCTCCTGGATCCTGCTCGTCGTGTTCGCGACCGGCGGGCTCGCGGGGCTCTCCGCCTACGTGAAGAGCGGCTGGCCGCTCGCGACGTTCGTGCGCGGGCTGCCCTTCGTCGGCGCGCTGGAGCGCCTCGCCGATCGCCACGCCCGCGGGCTGGCGGCGGCCAACGCGTTGCTCGGCGTCGCGCTCGGCATCTACACGGGCATCCTGCTCTCCGGCTTCGCCGCGCGGCCGCTGTGGAACACGGGGCTGCTCGGTCCGCTCTTCCTCGTCAGCGGGCTCTCGACGGGCGCCGCGCTGGGTGCGCTGCTCACGCGCGACTCCGGCGAGCGCCACACGCTGCTGCGCCTCGACCTGTGGCTGATGCTCGGCGAGGTCGTGCTGCTCGGTCTGTGGCTGCTCGGGCTCCTCACGGGCGGTGAGGCGGCGCGCGCCAGCTCCGGCCTCGTGCTCGGCGGCCCTTACGCCGCCGCCTTCTGGACGCTCGTCGTGGCCGTCGGTCTGGCCGTGCCGATCCTCCTCGAGGTCATGGCGCTGCGCGGTCGTTGGCGCCAGACGTTGGTGGCCCCCGCCTTGGTCCTGGTGGGCGGGCTGTCGCTGCGCTTCGTGCTGGTCTACGCCGGACAACACCTCGGGTACTGAGACATGAACTCCCCCCGTCAAGTCGGCATCGCGCCGCTGCCCGGCGCCAAGCCCTACCTCTCTCCCTACCTCGCCGGCCTCGGGTTGGGGCTCGTGCTGCTGTTCTCGTTCCTCGTGCTCGGCAAGGGCTTGGGGGCCTCGGGCGGCTTCGGGCGCATGGGCGCGCTCGTCGTCGACCGCATCGCACCCGAGCACATCGAGCACCTCGAGCACGCGCGCGGCCTGGTCGTCTCCGAGGTGCCCGTTCTGAAGGACGGCCTCGTGTTCGCGCTGGTCGGCGTCGCGATCGGCGGCTTCCTCTCGGCGCTGTCGAACCGTCGCGTCGCGACGCGACCGATGGTCGAGCGCGGCCCGACGACGAGCCTCTGGCTGCGACTGACGCTGGCGCTCGTCGGCGGCGTGATCATGGGTTTCGCGGCGCGCATGGGGCGCGGCTGCACGAGCGGCCAGGCGCTCTCCGGCGGCGCGCTGCTCTCGCTGGGGAGCTGGGCCTTCATGATGTCGGTCTTCGCCGGCGGTTTCGGGTTCGCCTGGTTCGTGAGGAGGCAGTGGCGATGAACTTCCCGCTCAACGCGTTCCACCAGCTCGGGCTCGACACGAGCCTGCTCGTCTCGCTGCTCGTCGGCATCGGCTTCGGCGCCTTCCTCGAGCAGGGCGGCTTCGGCAGCAGCAAGGTGCTGGCCGGCATCTTCTACGGCCGCGACTGGCGCGTGCTGAAGGTCATGTTCACGGCCATCGTGACGGCCATGGTCGGGCTCTACGGCTGCGCCGGCCTCGGCTGGGTGGCGATGGACCAGATCGCGTTCAAGTCGACCTACCTCGTCCCGCAGGTCGTCGGCGGCCTGTTGCTCGGCATCGGCTTCGTCACGGCGGGCTACTGCCCCGGGACGTCGGTCGTCGGCATGGTCAGCGGCAAGCTCGACGCGCTCGTCGTGATGGTCGGCGTGATCCTCGGCATCGGCGTGTTCGAGGAGGGCTTCTCGCTGTGGGGCGGCTTCTACGAGTCGAACTACATGGGCGAGCCGACGCTGCAGTCCTGGCTCGGCGTGCCCGCGGGCGTGGTCGTGCTGGGCGTGGCCTTGATTGCGATCGGTGCCTTCTCGGCCGTCGAGTACTTCGAGCGCGGCAAGAGCCTCGCCGCGCTGCGGCCCTGGATCGCGCGCGTCGGCTCGGCCGTCGCGTGCGCGGGCTTGCTCGGCATGGCGTTCCAGATCGCCGGCCCGGGCGAAGCGCGCGCCATGACGGCGGAAGGCAACGCCCAGAACGTCCCCGAGCTGCAGCCGCTCGAGCTGGCGGCCTGGATCGTCGAGGGGCGCGTCGACTTCACGGTGCTCGACCTGCGCGAGTCCGGCGCCCAGCCCGCGCTGCTCGGCGCGCTGCCGATGACGCCGGCGAGCCTGCTCGACCTGCGCCAGCGCCCGGCCTTCTCGAAGGAGCGCCGCTTCGTCGTGGTCGACGATCACGACGCGGGCCTCGCGGCCGAGGTCGCCGCGGCGCTGCTGCGCGGCGGCTACGAGGCGTCCACGTTGGCCGGCGGCGCGCAGGCGTTCGCGGCGCAGGTGCTCGCGCCCGCGGCGCGCGACTCGCGCGCGGCGGCCTACCGCATCCTCGTCAGCGGCGAGAGTCCGTTCGGCGGCGCGGCCCCCGCGCCGAGCGCGGCGCCGACCAAGGCGCCGCCCCAGCGCCAGAAGAAGAAGTCCACGGGTTGCTCCTGAGCTCGGCTCGCCGGCCCCGGCCGGTCCGCGACCCGTCTATTCGACAATTCGGCCGCTCCGCGCCCCGCAGTTGGTGCGACCCCGCCCGAGAACGACGTGGCGGCGTCCCCATGGCGCGGTGGGCCTGTCCACGTCCCCCCAAGTGAACCACGAGCCGCGCTCGCGCGCGGCGGCGGGCGGTTGAGCGCCGCTCTGCTCCGCGTTCGCAGCGCGCGCAAGGAGTCAACATGCGAGGTCTTCCTCCATCTCTACGTCTCGTCCTCCCCGCCGCCGCCGCGCTCACGGTGAGCGGCTCGTCCTGGGCCCAGATGGGCCACGTGCTCAACGGCGTCGGCCCGGTCAACCAAGGGATGGCGGGCGCATCGACGGCCTTGCCGATCGACCCCTCGGGCGCGCTGCAGTGGAACCCCGCCGCGATCACCGGCCTCGAGCGCAACACGTTCGAGTTCGGCTTCGAGCTGCTCATGCCCGACACCAGGGTGCGCTCCTCCGTCGGCAACGGCGCCGTCGAGGGGTCGACGCCCAGTGACGCGGGCGACTCGGGCATTCCGAGCTTCGGCATGGTCGTGCACCTGCCCGACAGCAAGTGGTCGGTCGGCATGGGCGCCTTCGGCATCAGCGGCTTCGGCGTCGACTACGAGGCCTCGGGCTCGAACCCGATCCTCATGCCGCCGCCCAACGGCTTCGGCACGGTGTACTCGCAGTTCCAGATGCTGCAGCTCTCGCCGACGATCGCCTACCGCTTCGACGACCACTGGTCCTTCGGCTTCGCGCCGACGATCAACCAGGCGCAGCTCGCCGTGACCCCGGGCTGCTTCGCGCCGCCCGACGACGCGAACAACGACGGCAACCCGAGCTACCCCGACGCGCGCTCCGCGGCCAAGGCCTGGGGGTACGGCGCCCAGGTCGGCCTCTACTACCAGGGCGACAAGGGCTGGAACTTCGGCCTGTCCTACAAGTCGAACCAGCAGTTCGAGGACTTCCGCTACAACTCGACCGACGAGCTGGGCAACCGGCGCGCGATCTCGCTCGACATGGACTTCCCCGCCATCGCCTCGGTCGGCGTCGGCTACGAGGGCCTCGAGCGCTGGAAGTTCGCCGCGGACGCGCGGTACATCGACTACGGGAACACGGACGGCTTCGACCCTGCGACGTTCAACCCCGACTTCTCGGTGGCGGGCTTCGGCTGGGACAGCATCCTCGTCCTGGCGCTCGGCGCGCAGTACGAGCTGACCGACCGTTGGCACCTGCGCGGGGGCTACTCGTACAACGAGAACCCGATCCCCGACGCGAACTCGACCTTCAACGTCGCCGCCCCGGCGGTGATCCAGCACCACCTCGCGTTCGGCGCGAGCTTCTGCTTCCACGAGGACAGCTGCATCGACCTCGCCTACCGGCACGGGTTCGAGAACTCGATCTCCGGCCAGATGGGGCACCCCACGATGGGGCCCGTGCCCGGCAGCGAAGTGGAGAACACGCTCTCCACGGACTCCCTGCTGCTCGGCTTCCGCGTCTCCTTCTGAGCGCGTCCACCGGCGCTCCGCCCCGCGCGAGCCGGGTGGAGCGCCGCCACCAAGCCTCAGAGGCCGGCGGTGAACGAGACGAGCACCTGGGTGCCGCTCAGGTCCAGGTGCCCCAGCGAGTCACTGAGCGTCGAGTGCGACCCGTACCAGCGCACGCAAAGACCCACCAGGAGGTTGTCGTGGACCTCGAGTTCGAGGCCGCTGCGGGCGTAGAGCCCCGTCCCGAAGCCCGAGCCGTTCTGCTCGACGCCGGGGCCGGACTGCTGCCAGCTCACGAACTGGAGCAGCGGCCCGGCGGCGGCGTAGGCGCGCACCTCGTCACCGAGGGGCAGGCTCACGAAGGGTCCGCCGAAGACGTCGAGCAACGACAGGTCGATGTCGACCGCGACGACGCCGCCGCCGCTGCCGCTGGCGAACACGTAGCCGTCGCCGCTGCGGAAGCTGAGCGTTCCGCCGACCTCGAGTCCGGCGTCGAGCGTTCCATCCCACAACGCGGTCTGGAACACGCCGCCGAGCGTCGGCATCTGCTCGAACTCCTCGGGCTGCGGATCGGCCGGCGGCACCGGGCCGCCCGAGCGATCGGCTTGCGCGTGGAAGCTGGCGCCGACCAAGCCCTGCACGTTGGTCTGGCCGGGCGTCATGTCGGTGAGCGTGCCGAGGGGCGCGTAGGGGAGCGACGGCTCGCGGCTCGCGCGCGGCGGCGCGATGCAGCTCGCGGCGCAGGCGAGCCAGGCGGTCAGGACAAGGGCGTAGGGACTCATCACCAAGATCGAACGTCGGCCGCGGCGTGTGCGACGGAGCGCACGAACGGTCGGTCGCGCGGCCCCGCGGGGCTCGCGCCGGAATCGCACGGCGAGCATAATAGTCGCGTGCGCAGGAACCAACGGAGCCATGGTGCTCCCCCAATCCCCGTCGAGACATGACACTCATGACCGAGCGCGAACAAGCCCAACTCACGTACCGCGACCAGACCTTTGCCTTGCCTGTCCTCGAGGGCAGCGAAGGAGAAGTGGCCATCGACATCGGGAAGCTGCGGCGCGACACGGGGTTGATCACCCTGGACCCGGGCTTCGTGAACACCGGCTCGTGCAGCAGCGCGATCACCTTCATCGACGGCGAGAAGGGGATCCTGCGCTACCGCGGGTACCCGATCGAAGACCTCGCCGAGCACAGCTCCTTCCTCGAAGTCGCCTGGCTGCTGCTGTTCGGCGAGCTGCCCAGCACGGAGGAGCTCGAGGCCTTCGACGAAGACATCACGCGGCACTCGATGCTGCACGAGGACTTCAAGCGCCTCTTCGCCGCGTTCCCCAAGGACGCGCACCCGATGCCGACGCTCGCCTCGGCGCTCGGCGCGCTGTCGACCTTCTACGAGGAGCCGCGCAGCGAGAAGCAGATCCGCCAGGGCATCGTGCGCCTGATCGCGAAGATGCCGACGATGGCCGCCTACGCGTACAAGCACTCGATCGGCCAGCCGACGATCTACCCGCGCAACGACCTGGGCTACGCGTCGAACTTCCTTCACATGATGTTCGCGACGCCCTGTGAGGAGTACGAGGTCGACCCCGTCGTGGCGCGCGCCCTCGACCTGCTGCTGATCCTGCACGCGGACCACGAGCAGAACTGCTCCACCTCCACCGTGCGCCTGGTCGGCTCGTCGCAGGCCCACCTGTTCGCCTCGATCGCAGCCGGCGTGCTGGCCCTGTGGGGCCCGCTGCACGGCGGCGCGAACCAGAAGGTGATCGAGATGCTCGAGGACATCGCGGCCGGCGGCGGCAGCGCCAAGGAGTTCCTCGAGAAGGCCAAGAGCAAGGACGACACCACGCGCCTGATGGGCTTCGGCCACCGCGTGTACAAGTCCTACGACCCGCGGGCGAAGATCCTCAAGCAAGCCTGCCAGGACGTGCTGTCGCGCATGGGCGGCAACTCGCAGCTCCTCGACATCGCCATGGAGCTCGAGTCCATCACGCTCGAGGACGACTACTTCATCAGCCGCAAGCTGTACCCGAACGTCGACTTCTACTCGGGCGTCATCTACAAGGCCATCGGCATCCCCGTGCCCATGTTCACCGTGATGTTCGCCCTCGGCCGCCTGCCCGGCTGGATCGCTCAGTGGCTCGAGATGCGCAACTCGCCCGAGTTCCGCATCGGCCGGCCGCGCCAGGTCTACATCGGCGCGACCGAGCGACGTCTGAGCTGACCGACGTCGAAGCCGTGCGGCGCCGACAGGGCGCCCCAGCGCCGGCGAGGCTCGCACGAGCCTCGCCGGCCTCCGTTCTCGGGGCCCGCCGCGGCCTGTCGGGCCCACCCGCTCCCCGTTTCGCGGCACGGGCTGTAGGATCGCGCGGGGCCTGCCGGGGGGCGGGCCCGCTTCGCCGTCCGAACCCCGGGGGGGGCATGTTCGAGATCGTCGTCTTCCTGCTCGTGCTGTGCGTCGGCACGCTGCCGCTGGTGCTGCACTTCACGCGCGGGCGCGCGCTGACGCGCCGCGCCGCCGTCCTGGGCCTCTGGCTCGTCGGTGGCGCCGCGCTGACCTGGGCCGCGAGTCGCACCCAGGACCCCGCGCCCGTGCTCGACCGGCCGATCGAGGTGAACAGCCAGGACTACGTCTCCTCGAACGCCTGCCGCGCCTGCCACCCGGGCGAGTACGACTCGTGGTACGGCTCGTACCACCGCACCATGACGCAACCGGCGACGGTCGCGACCGTGGCCGGGCCGCTCGCGGGCGGGGTGCGCGTGCACGCGCGCGGACAGGACTTCGAGCTCGAGGCGCGCGGCGAAGAGGTGTGGGTCACCATGAACGACCCGGCCGCGCCGGCCGACGTCGTCGACGTGCCGCGCATCGAGCGCCGCGTCGTGATGACGACGGGCTCGCACGAGGAACAGTTCTTCTGGACCTCGATGGGCGGGCGCAAGCTCTCGCTGCTGCCGGTCATGTACCGTCTCGACCCGGACGAGCAGCGCTGGGCGCCGCTCGACGGCTGCTGCATCTCGCCGCCGACGAGCGTCCAGGAGGGCGAGAACGCGCGCTGGAACCGCGTCTGCAACCGCTGCCACTCGACGCACGCCTCGCCGCGCATCTCGGAGGACGACACGGTGATGGACACGCACGCCGTCGAGCTCGGCATCGCGTGCGAGGCCTGCCACGGTCCGGGCACCGAGCACGTCGCCGCCAACCGCGACCCGCGCCGGCGCTACGACCTGCACGCCGACGAGGGCGGCGACGCGACCATCGTGAACCCCGAGCGCCTCGACCACGTGCGCTCGAGCATGGCCTGCGCGCAGTGCCACAGCACCGCGGGCTTCCTCGACAACGACGAGTACTACAAGTGGAAGCAGCAGGGCTACACCTACCGCCCCGGTGAGGACCTGTTCGCGACGCGCAGCCTCTACACCGAGGGCGACGACAAGTTCTGGAAGGACGGCATGGTGCGCGTGTCCGGGCGCGAGTTCTCGGGCATGCACCGCGCGCCCTGCTACACCGACGGCGAGATGAGCTGTCTGTCCTGCCACCAGCTGCACATGCAGGCCGACGATCCGCGGCCCTTCGCGGAGTGGGCCAACGACATGCTCAAGCCGGGCATGGACGGCGACCGCGCCTGCACGCAGTGTCACGAGGAGTACCTCGACGACGACGTGCGGGCGCAGCACACGCACCACCCGCTCGGCTCGAGCGGCAGCGAGTGTCTCAACTGCCACATGCCCTACGTGACCTACGGGCTCCTGAAGGGCATCCGCACGCACGAGGTGTGCAGCCCGAGCGCGCGCGAGAGCGTGGCCTACGGCCGCCCCAACGCCTGCAACCAGTGCCACCTCGACGAGACGCTGCTGTGGACCGCGCAGCACCTCGACGAGTGGTACGGCATCGAGCCGCCCCAGCTCACGCCCGACCAGCGCACCGTCGCCGCGTCCGTGCTGTGGACGCTGCGCGGCAACTCGGGGCAGCGCGTGCTGATGGCGTGGAGCTTCGGGTGGGACGCGGCGCGCGCGACGTCGGGCACGGACTGGATGACGCCGTACCTGCTCACGCTCATGCGCGACCCGTACCACGCGACGCGCTACATCGCCGCGCGCTCCTTCCAGAAGCAGCCCGAGGCGCACGCGATCGACTACGACTTCATGCTGCCGTCCGACCAGCTCCAGCCGCGCACGATGCCGGCCTACGCAGCCTGGGCGCAGCACGGCGCGGAGCGTCCGGCGCGCGCCGCGACGTTGATCTCCGCCACCGGCGAGCTCGACCTCCCCGAGTACGACCGACACCTCGGTCAGCGCGACAACACCTCCGTGACCCTGAACGAGTAGCAGCATGGCGAAGAAGGACGAGGGCGCGGCGTCGGTCGACGCCGCTGGGGCGGAGGCCCTGGCGCGCAAGCACCTGCGCTGGGGTTGGTGGTCGGTGCTGGTCTTCCTCGCGCTGGGCATCGGCCTCGAGGCCATGCACGGCCTGAAGGTCGACTGGTACCTCAACGTGCGCAGCGAGACGCGCCGGCTGATGCTGACGCTCGGGCACTCGCACGGTGCGCTGATCGGCGTGCTGCACCTCGCCTTCGCGTACAGCGCGACCGCGCTGCCGAAGCCGCCGTCGCGGCTCGCGTCGCACTGCCTCACGGCGTCGGGCGTGCTCCTGCCGGCGGGCTTCCTGCTCGGCGGCTGGGTGGTCTACGGCGGCGATCCGGGCAAGGGCGTCGTCCTGGTGCCGATCGGCGCGGGGCTGTTGCTCGTCGCGGTGCTGCTCACGGCGCTGCGGGCCACGCGCGGCTGAGCCGGCGCGATGGCGCTCTTCCCACGCCGCGACTCCGCGACGCACGACGACCCGCCGCGCGCCGTGGTGACCGGCTTGGGGCCGGTCAGCGCCGTCGGTCTCGGGCGCAACGCGTTCTACCAGGCGCTGCTCGAGGGACGCCCGGGCTTCGGGCCCATCACGCTGTGCGACGCGTCGCGCTCGCCGGCGCGCATCGCGGCCGAGGTGAAGGGCTTCCGCATGGGCGACTTCGTGGAAGGCGGACGCGTGATCGAGCGTTGGGCGCCGCGGCCGGTGCAGCTCGCGCTCGCCGCCGCGGTGCTGGCGTTGCACGACGCGGAGCTCGACCTGAGCTCCGTCTCCGGCGAGCGCATGGCGCTCGTGGTCGGCACGGGCGCCGGCAACTTCGCCCACGTGGCCGAGCAGGCCGGGCGCTGGGCCGCGGGAGGCGAGCTCGCGCCCGCGGCGGCGTTCACCAGCATCCATCACAGCGCGGCGTGCGTGTTGACCTCGTTCTTCGACCTGCGCGGCGTCGCGACGACCTTGAGCACCGGCTGCAACTCCGGCGTCGACGCGGTCGGGCAGGCGCTGCGCACGATCCAGGCCGGCGCGGCCGACGCGGTGCTCGTCGTGGGCGTGGACTGCGAGGTCGTGCCCGAGATCCTGGCGGCGCTGAACGCCTCGGGTTCGCTCGCCACACGCTACAACGACGAGCCCGCGCGCGCCTCGCGGCCCTGGGACGCGGCGCGCGACGGGAACGTCATCGGCGAGGGCGCGGGTGCGCTCGTGATCGAGCGCGAGGACGCGGCCCGCGCGCGCGGCGCCCGCCTGTACGCGCGCGTCGCCGGCTACCACATGGCCTCGGCCGGCGGCGGGCGGCGCTACTCGCACGACGCGCCCGACCTCGAGCACGGCACGGCCGCGCGCGCGTTGCGCGGCGCGCTCGACGACGCAGGCTGGTCGCCCGGCGAGGTCGACCTCGTCAACGCGAACGGCTCGGCGTCGGTGCTGTACGACGCGCTCGAGGCGCGCGCCCTGACCGAGGTGTTCGGCCCGGGCGCCGTGCCGGTGCACTCGATCAAGTCGATGCTCGGCCAGCACGGCGCCGCCTCGTCGGCCTTCCAGTGCACGTCCGCGTGTCTGACGCTGCGGCGTGGCATCGCGCCGCCGACCGTCAACCACGAGGTGCTCGACCCCGCCTGCGCCGGCCTCGACGTGCTGACGCGGCCGCTCGCGCAGGCGTTCGAGCGCGTGCTCGTGCACTCGATCGGCCTCGGCGGGTTCTACTACTCCGCGGCCGCGTTCGAGCGCGGGCCGTGGCCGCTCGAGGAGAACCTGACGGGGCTGGGGCAGGTCGCGTGGAGCGCCGCGCACCACCCGCGACACTTGCCGACGCCGGAGTACCAGGCGCCGCTGACGCCGTGGAGCGGCGCGCGAGGCTTCAGCGTCGAGGCTCCGGGTCCGTAGCGGGCCCGTGGGCGTTACGCACCCTGCCGTACGGCGCCGCGTGCGCGCGCTCGCCAAGCTCTTGCGCACACCGAAGCGCGGCGTGGGCCGCCTCGGAGGCACCGAGCCTGGAGACGAGGATGCACGGACGAGTGGCGTTGGGGATCGCGTTGATCGGATGGACACCGCTGGTCGCGGCGTGGACGGCCGCGGGTGGCGCCAAGCCCGTCGAGGCGGCCGCGCCCGAGGCGGTGGCGACGGAACAGGAGACGACGCAGGACGACGTCGACGCGTGCGTCGACTGCCACGCGGGCCTCACGCCCGGGATCGTCCAGGACTGGAGCACGAGCCTGCACGCCCAGAAGGACGTGGGCTGCGCGGACTGCCACGGCGACGAGCACACCTCCGAGCTCGACGTGGAGCGCGTGCTGACGGTGACGGCCGCGACGTGCAAGAACTGCCACGAGGATCGCTACCAGGAGTTCGCGCGCGGCAAGCACGCCTTCGCGTGGGCCGCGATGAAGGCGATGCCGACGACGCACTACAAGCCGATGGCGCTCATCGACGGGATGAAGGGCTGCGGCGCGTGCCACAAGATCGGCCTGAAGTCGACCGAGGAGATCCGGCGCCTCAAGAGCGAGGGCTCGGGCTACGGCTACGCGTCGTGCGACGCCTGCCACACGCGGCACACGTTCTCGATCGAAGAGGCGCGCGAGCCCGAGGCCTGCGCGACGTGCCACATGGGCTTCGACCACCCGCAGTGGGAGATGTGGCAGACCTCCAAGCACGGCGTGCGCCACGTGCTCAAGCGTCAGCGCGTCCTGCCGCGCGAGGCGCAGGCGCCGACCTGCCAGACGTGTCACATGCCCGAGGGCAGCCACGAGGTCCACACGGCCTGGGGCTTCCTCGGCGTGCGCACCGACGGGCTCGCGCCGTACCCCGGCGAGGCGCCGGAGTGGTGGGCCGATCGCGTGACGATCCTGCAGGGGCTCGGCGTGCTCGACCCCGAGGGCCAGCCCACCGCGCGGCTCGACGTCGTCGCCGGCGCGCAAGTGGCGCGCCTCAGCGCGGAGGAGTTCGACGCGCGGCGCGCGGAGATGGTGGCCGTCTGCAAGCAGTGCCACTCGGAGTCCTTCGCCACGCAGCAGCTCGGCTCGGGCGACGACATGGTCCGTGAGATCGACCATCTGATGGCCGAGGCGATCCGCGTCGTGGCGGCGCTCTACCAGGACGGCGTGCTGGCGAAGCCGGACACGTACGCCTACGCGTTCCCCGACCTGTTGACCTTCCACGACTCGCCGACGCCCATCGAGAACCGCCTGTTCACGATGCACCTGAAGCACCGCATGCGGGCCTTCCAGGGCGTCTTCCACAGCAACCCCGACTACGCGCTGTGGTACGGCTGGAACGAGATGGTGCAGGACCTGACCGAGATCAGGACGCTGGCGCAGGAGCTGCGCGCCGCGCGAGCGAAGTGAGTGCAGGGTGCGCGCGACGCGCGCGCCCCGACGGAGTGAGTTCGTGAGTGAAGAGGAAGCGAGCCGCCCGGCGTCTGCCGAGCGGCTCGCTCTCTCGTCACGCGGGCCGCGCTCGGCGCGACCTGCCGGCCTCACGGCAGGCGCGGGACCTCGACCTCGGTGACCGGGCCCGTCAGCGCTTCCTCCATGAAGCGCGCGACGTCCTGCACTTCCTGCGGCGTCAGCTTCAGGGGGAAGATCTTCTCGGAGAGGTGGTCGTTGGGCGTGCCGCCCTTGTTGTAGTGCTCGACGACCTCGACCAGCGTCTTCAGCGAGCCGTCGTGCATGTACGGCGCCGTCAACGCGATGTTGCGCAGTGAGGGCGTCTTGAAGGCGCCCGTGTGCGCGGCGTCGCCGGTGACCGCCGAGCGGCCCGGATCGTCGGGCTGGACGCCGATGTTGTGGAACATCTCGTCCGTGAGGTCGGCGCCCACGTGGCACGCCGAGCAGCTGGCCTTGCCGAAGAACAGCGCGCGGCCGCGCTCGGCCGACGGGCTCATGCGGTGCTGCGCTTCGAGGTCGAGCGCCCTGTTCGCGAGCGCCCGCACCTCCGCATCGTCCTCGCTGGCTTCATCCCAGTCGAACCAGCGCTCGGCGGCCTCGTAGTAGTCGTTCTTGTTGCCGCCCGAGAGGATCGTGCGCTCGAACGCGGCGATGGCCTTCGCGATGCCGTCGGCCGTGACGGGCGTGCCGAAGACGGCCGCGAACTGGACGACGTAGCCCTTCACCTGGTTCAGGCGTTCGATGGCTTCGTCGTGGGTGAAGCCCATCTCGACCGGGTTGGCGATGGGGCCGAGCGCCTGCTCCTCGAGGCTGGCGGCGCGGCCATCCCAGAACTGCGTCTTGCCGAAGAGGCGGTTCGTGACGGTGGGGGCCGAGCGACCGCCCTTCTGAGCGGCGATGCCGGTGGAGACCGGCGAGGTGTCCGTCCAGCCGCGCGCAGGGTCGTGGCACGTCGCGCACGACACGGTGCCGTCGCGCGAGAGGCGCTTGTCGAAGTAGAGCTGGCGGCCGAGCTCGACCTTCGCGTTGGTCATCGGGTTGTCCGCGGGCACGAAGCTCGCGAGGTCCTCGGGCAGGCCGGGCAGCGTCGGGAACTCGTAGGGCTTCGTCGCCGCGGCGTCGGCCAGCATGGCGCGGATCTCCTCGAGCGGCAACGTGCCGGGCACGGCGCGGTCGTCGAGGCGGCCGCTGACCTGGTGTTGCGCGCCGGCGGTGGTGGCGAGGAAGAGCAGGGAGAGGAGCGTCAGGGGGCGGTACATGTCGAGCAAGGGATCGGTGCGGGGGGGTCCGGGCGAGGTGAGAGGCTGGCGCGGACCTCCAGGTTCCCGAGTCCCGAACGAGAGTTCAAGGGAGCCCGACGCCGTCGCGCGGCGGCGCCCTCACACAACGAGCACCATGCGCTTACGGAGTAAGCAACGCGTGGCCGAGGCCGATTCCGCGGAGGCTTGGGCAACCGCAGGTAGAGTGGGGGCCTAGTCCTTGCGCCGCGTGCTCCGTCGGGGAGTCCGCGGCGCGCGCCGTGCCTCGTGAGCAGGACGATCCCCACGGCCATTCCCCGTTTCCCACCGTTCCAAGGCAGGAACCATGAAACCGACATCCCTCACGCTCCTCCTCTGCGTCGCGTCGGCGCCGCTCGCCACTGCACAGCAGGACTTCGGACAACGCATCGCCCCGGCGCCCGGGATCAAGCACGCGGGCATCTATCACGTCGCCACCGGGACCTGGACCCGCCACGCGTCGCCCATCGCGCTGCTCGGCGCGGACACGCTCTACGACAACACGTGCTTCATCGGCTCGTACGGCACGCAGAACGCCGGAGAGACCTTCGTCGACTCCGGCCGGCTGCCGAGCCCGAGCTCGCCGACGACCGCGCTCTCGCTGACGGGCACGAACACGAGCTACCTCGTCGACGGCATCGACATCGGCTACTGCACGGGCGAGCCGACCATCGACGTGAACCTGGCGTTCTTCAACTGCTACGCGGCGTGCTCCGACGCCACGGTGCTCGTGCCCGACGCGGCGCTCGGCATCTCCGGACTGCCCGGCGTCGGCGGCACGGGCTCGCTCGGTTGCTGGTTCGTGACGCTCGACCTCGCCGCCGCGAGCGCCGCCTTCAACCTGAACGCGGACTGCGACGGGACCTTCGACGGCAGCGCCTCGCTCGACAACTTCGGGTGGTCGTTCGAGATCGTCACGCCGCCCGCCTCGGGCGTGAACCAGGGCCCCGTGATCGCGGGCGACCCGCTCGGCCTGCTGCTGGGCGGCGCCGGCGGCGCGGGCTGCAGCTACGGCGACGGCACGACCTGGGCGACCAACGGCACGACCGAGGGCACGGGCATCGGCACCGGCGACACCTTCGAGGTCGACTTCGCCGGCGCGCCGCTGGGCTGCGGCTTCTACGGCGGCTACCTGTCGGGCGGGCTCTACTCGAGCTTCCACCTCGAGCTCTGGGGCGACGCGGGCGGCGGGCCGCCGAGCGCCGGCACGCAGTACTGCCAGGGCGTGAGCTGCCCCTGCGGCAACGACAGCGACGGCTCGAACGGCTTCGCGGGGTGCGGCAACGGCGTCACGACCGGCGGCGCGAGCCTGGACGGCAGCGGCAACCCGAGCGTGTCGAACGACACGGTCGTGCTCACCGCGAACGGCCTGCAGCCGAACCAGCCGGGGCTGTTCTTCCGCGCGGACAACGCGGTGAACGGCGGCGCGGGCATCCTGTTCGGCGACGGCCTGCGCTGCGCGGGCGGCAACATCGTCCGCCTCGGCGTCGTGCCCTCGAACGGCAGCGGCGTCGCGAGCACGACGGGCAGCATCAGCGCCGGCCTCGGCGCCGGTGACGTGAAGCGCTACCAGTACTGGTACCGCAACCCGGCGAACTCGCCCTGCGGCGCGTCGTTCAACCTCACCAACGGCTTCGAGGTCACCTGGGCGAACTGAGCGCCTGAGCGCGCCACGGAGCGAGCCCGTCGCGGTTCGCTCCACGCACTTACGCGCGCGGACGGTTGCGACCGTCCGCGCGCGTTCGTTTCCGCCGCGTGTGAAGAGAGCCTGGAGTCCGCAGCGCGACTCGCGAGTCCCGCGGTCGTCCACTGGCGCGAGCGGTTAGCATCTCGGCCGTTCGCGCACGACGCGACCGTCCCGAGACCCCGACCCCTCGAGCCATGAAGCACCTCCTCCTCTCGCTCCTCGCCCTGACGCCTCTCTTCGCCGCGCCCGTGAGCACCTCGGCTCCCGCCGCGCCCTTCCACTGCCAGGTCCCGTGCGGCATCTACGGCGACACGCTGCGCATCCAGATGCTGCTCGAGGACACCGCGACGATCGAGAAGGGCATGGTCACCCTCAACGCGATGGACCAGGAGCAGGCGCCCAGCGAGAACCAGCGCGTGCGCTGGATCCTGACCAAGGACGAGCACGCGCAGGCGATCCAGGACCAGGTCGCCGCGTACTGGCTCGCGCAGCGCATCAAGACGCCGAAGGCGGACGCCGACGAGGCCGCGCTGGCGAAGTACCACCACCAGCTCGAGCTCATGCACCGCCTGACCGTCTCGGCGATGAAGTGCAAGCAGACCACCGACGTCGAGCACGTGGCCGAGCTGCGCCGGCTGTGCGACGAGTTCAGCGGCACCTACTTCAGCGCCGAGGACCTCGAGCACCTGCGCGGCCACAACGCCGGCAAGTGAGCGCGCGCGGCGCCCCCGGCCTCAACGGGGCCGGGGCGCGCCCAGCTCGTGGTGCATGACGAACACCGCCGGGATCGGCGGGTAGGTCAGCGTCATGCGGAAGCCGCGGAAGTCGGCCAGGCGGTGGCCCAGGCGCTCGCACGCGAGGTCCACCAGCCGGCCGTAGCGCGGCACCAGGGGTGACGCGACGACCGGCGGCGAGCCGCCCAGCTCCTGCACGTCGCTCGTCCCCGGCAGGTGGAAGCGGCGGTTCTCCGACAGCGGGAAGAGCGTCTTGCCCTGCAGCAGCGAGTACGTGCACAGCTTGGGCGGCAGCGGGAACGGCAGGTCGCGGTGCACGAGCAGGTCGAACTGCACCGTCTCGGCCGGCGTCTCCAGGCGGCAGTAGTGCTCGCCCACCGACAGGTCGCCGTCGCCGGACACCGGCACCAGCGCGCGGTCGATGGTCCCGAAGACCACGTCGAGCGCGGCCGTGTTGCCGACCGGACCCTCGCACAGCTCCAGCGTCGTCGTGTCCGCCTCCTGCAGCGAGCGCGTGCTCGGCAGCGGGTCCGAGCAGAACTCGCGCACGAGCGGCGGCTCGTCCTCGGCCACGCCGGGATCGATCGGGAGGTGGCGCGTGTTGCGGATCTCGAGGTTCTCGCTGAGCGTCTGCATGCGCAGGACGGCCCAGCTCGCGGTCGGGCGCAGGCGCCGGAAGCCGAGCAGCCCGCCCACCGACGCGAGGTCGGCGCGCTCCGGCTCCTGCGCGTTGGGGGCGACGAGGCGCAGCGTGAAGCCGAGCCGCGCCTGCACGCCCCACGTCGCGCTGTTGCCGAGGTAGGCCATGCGTCGGTTGGCCTCGAGCTGCGGCGAGTGCACGCCGCCGGGCTGCACCGACGCGACGTACAGGTCGAGGTTGGCGCGGTCGCCGACGTGCACCTGCACCATGCGCTCGAAGCGCGACATGGCGGCCTCGACCGCCTCGAGCTCCTCGGCCGGCGCGCCGCCCTTCTCGAGCGCGCGCAGCAGGATCTTCACGCCGCCCAGGCCGGGCACGTGCTGGGCCGACGAGTAGGCGTCGGTCGAGTTGATGATCTTGCAGACCTTCCAGGCCAGGTTCTTGTTGATCCCGTAGCGGCGCGAGATCTCCTGCGGCAGGCGCGGGTCCTCGCCGAGGGCGGCCAGCAGCTCGGTCAGCGCACCGCGCAGGCCTTGCATCGCGCGTTCGAAGTCGACCGGGAAGCTGGAGACGTCGTGATCCGGGGCCAAGGGCGTCAGGCGGGTCATCGGGGGCGGGGGCGCTGCGGAGGATGCGGAATGAAGAGGCCTAACGCCATCCTAGGCTGGGGGAAGCGGCTGCGCGACTTGCCCACGGGGTTTTCCAAGATTTTCCCCAGGGAATCTTGCGGGGCTGGCGGGCCCGGGTAGGCTCGCGGAGGTCGGAGTCTCTCCCTCCGCACCCCCCGAAACCCTGCTCCGGCCCGCGCGCCGGACCTCCTCCTCGCGACCCACGACCATGAACCTCCGCAAGACCACCCTCGGGTTCGCTTCGCTGCTGCTCCTCGCCGGCGCCGCCCAAGCGCAGATCGTCGAGGACTTCGAGACCGGCAACCCCGACTCCTGGCAGATCGACTTCAACGGGACCTTCAACGGCTTCCCCATCACGGCCACCACCGGCACGGTCGTCCCCGGCAACCCCGGCAACGGGCTCTTCTTCGCCAACGTCACCGAGCAGATCGGCCCCTGGTTCCTCAACAGCCCGAGCAGCGCGGCCTTCAGCGGCGACCTGCGCGCCAAGGGCGTCGACGGCATCACCTGCGACATGATGTTCAACCCGACCGCGTCGTCGCCGTTCGGCAGCGTGTTCGTGGCGATGATCGGCAGCGACATGGGCACGCCGGAGATCACCGACGACGTCCTCTGCTGGAAGTACGACTTCGCCTACGCCTACCTCGGCTTCGGCCCGGGCCAACTCCCGGCCAACGCGTGGAACCACTGCACGTGGGCGCTCGACACCCAGTCGGCGACGCTGCCCGCGGGCTGGACGCTGAACACGATCAACAACTCGTTCATCGGTGACCTCGACGCCGCCTGGAACGTGCTGGTCCAGAACGTCTCCTACGTCGCCTTCGCGAACGGCGCCCCGTGGGGCGGCAACAACTTCGGCGCGGCCGACTACACGTTCGACAACATCACGCTCACGGGCGCGACCGTCGGCACGCCGTTCTGCTTCTGCGACGGCAGCGGCACGACCTCGCCCTGCGGCAACCCCGGCGCCGCGGGCAACGGCTGCGCGAACGGCTCGAACGCCAACGGCGCGAACCTGGCCGTCTCCGGCAGCAGCAGCATCGCCCAAGGGAACCTCGTGCTGAACGTGACCGGCGCGACGCCCGGCCAACCCGGCCTGTTCTTCCAGGGCGTGAACGCGGTCAACGCCGGCCTCGGCAACACCTTCGGCGACGGCCTGCGCTGCGCGGGCGGCTCGGTCGTGCGCCTGCAGATCGCGAGCGCGAACGGCAGCGGCGCGGTCAACAGCACCGTCAACGTCTCCGCCATCGGCGGCGTCGCCGCCGGCGACACGCGCTACTACCAGTTCTGGCCCCCCCCCCCCCCCCCACCCAACCCCCCCCCGCCCCCCCCCCCCCGGGGCCCACCGGAGCTCACCTCTGGGCACTGATATCCCCCCGGGGGGGGGGCCCGCCCCCCGCGGCGCGCGCCCGCCTCTTCGTAGGTGTGGCGCGCTGCGTACACTGCGGCGATGACTCCCTCGCTCCTCGCCGGCGCCGCGGCGCTCGCGCTCTCGCTCGCGCCCGCCCTGGCCCAGGAGGCCGCCGCGCCGCCGCGCCCGAACCTCGTCGTGTTCTTCATCGACGACCTGGGTTGGGGCGACATCGGCGTGCAGGGCGCCGAGGGGTACGTGACGCCGAACATCGACCGCCTGGCGGCCGAGGGCGCGCGCTTCACCGACTTCTACGTCTCGCAGCCGGTGTGCTCGGCCTCGCGCGCGTCGCTGCTCACGGGGTGCTACGCCAACCGCATCGGCATCCACGGCGCGCTCGGGCCCTCGTCGCAGGTCGGCATCGCGGACGGCGAGCTCACGCTCGGCGAGCTGTGCCGGTCGGTGGGCTACGCGACCGCGGCGTTCGGCAAGTGGCACCTCGGCCACCAGCCGCGCTTCCTGCCCACGCGCCACGGCTTCGACGAGTACTACGGCCTGCCGTACTCGAACGACATGTGGCCCTTCCACCCCGACGGGCCCAAACCCTGGCGCGACCTGCCGACGATCGAGGGCGAGCGCGTCGTCGCGTTGAACGGCGACCAGCGCCGGCTCACCGGCGAGCTCACGCGCCGCGCGGTCGACTTCATCGACCGGCACGCCGAGGAGCGCTTCTTCCTCTACGTCGCCCACCCGATGCCGCACGTGCCGCTGCACGTCTCGCCGGCCTTCGCCGGGCGCACGCCGCGCGGGCTGTTCGGCGACGTGCTCGAGGAGATCGACTGGAGCGTCGGCGAGGTGCTCGCGGCGCTCGACCGCCACGACCTCGCCGACGACACGCTGGTGCTGTTCGCGTCCGACAACGGGCCTTGGCTCTCCTACGGCGATCACGCGGGCAGCGCCGGGCCGCTGCGCGAGGGCAAGGGCACCACGTTCGACGGCGGCGTGCGCGTGCCGTTCCTCGCGCGCTGGCCCGGGCACGTGCCGGCCGGCCGCGTGTGCCGCGAGCCCGCGATGACGATCGACGTGCTGCCCACCGTGGCGCGGCTCCTCGGCGCCGAGCTGCCGGCGCACCCGATCGACGGCCTCGACATCTGGCCGTTGCTCGCCGGCGAGGAGGGCGCGCGCTCGCCGCACGAGGCGCTGTGGTTCTACTACCACCAGAACCACCTCGAGGGCCTGCGCGCGGGCCGCTGGAAGCTGCACCTGCCGCACGGCTACCGCACGATGCAGGGGCGCGCGCCGGGGCACGGCGGTCGCCCCGGGCCGTACGACTACGGCGTGACGATCGGCCTCTCCCTGTTCGACCTCGAGGCCGACGTCGGCGAAACGCGGGACGTGAAGGACGAGCACCCGGAGGTGCTCGCCCGCCTGCTCGAGCTCGTCGAGGCGCAGCGCGCTCGGCTCGGCGACGCGCTCACCGAGCGCGAGGGCGACCCGTGCGAGGTGCGCGCGCCCGGCCGCGTCGACGAGTAGCCGAACGACCGCGTCGTCGTCGACGCGGGACCGTCACTGCCGTCGCGCGCGGACGTGCAGGATGTTGTTCTCGAGGTGGATGTGCTCGTGCGTCGCGCGCTCGAGGTCGGCGAGCGCGGCCCACAGCGCGCGCCAGGTGTTGCACGCCTCGGCGGGCGGCGTGTAGTCGTTCGTGAGCGCGCGCAGCTTGCGCAGCGTGCCGCCCAGCGCGTCGTGCTCGAGCTCCATGACGTGCATCGGCCCCATGGCGACGCCGCCCTGTCCGGCGCGGATCATCGGGAAGAGGATCTGCTCCTCCTTCGGCAGGTGGCCCTCCAGGTCGGCCTTGGCCTCGAGCACCGCGCGCAGCAGCTCGTCGAAGCGCTCGGGGTCCTTGTCGCGGTGGACGCGGTGGACCTTGCGCATCATCTCCTCGATGCGCGGCAGCTCGGTGTCGAGCGGGCGGTGGTAGTCGGCGAGGATGTGGTCGATCAGCGCGTCGATCGGGGCCTCGTCCCAGCGCACTTCCTCGGCGGGGCTCGCCGCGAGCTCGGCGTCGAGTTCGGCCAGCACGGTTCGGACGTCCAGGCCCTTCGCGCCGCAGGCCTCGGCCAGCGGTTGGCCGCCGCCGCAGCAGAAGTCGATGCCGTGGCGCGCGAAGACGCGCGTGGCGAGGGGGTGCTCGGTCGCGACGGTGGCGACCGTGGTGTCGGCGGTGATGCTCATGACGGGGTGGGGGACTCGAGGAGCTTGAAGAGAGTGTCGAGGACCGCGTCGGGGTCCTGCGCAGGCGGGGGCGTGCCGGCGCCGCGGTGCACGCCGCCCGAAGCGATCAGGCCGTGCACGGTGCCGGTGAAGACGGGGAGCAGCGCTTCGAGCGGGACGTCGGCGCGCAGCGCGCCGGCGGCGCGGGCCTCCGTGAAGGCGCCGAGGATCAGCTCGCGCGAGCGGCGCACGAGCTGCCGCAGGCGCGCGACGCCGGCCTCGGGCACGACGAGCCAGACCTGGTCGCTGAGCAGCAGCCAGGCGAGGCCGGGGTGCTCGCGCACCACGCGCACGCGCTCGCCGGCCAGCGCGCGCAGTCGCGCGAGCGGCGGGAGGGCCGGGTCGGGCAGCGTGGCCTCGATGCGCTCGACCGCGTACTCGACGGCCGCGACGAGGATCTCGTCCATGCTGGTGAAGTGCCGGAAGAGCGCCCCGGAGCTGAGCCCCACGTCTTCCGCGAGGCTGGCCGCCGTCAGGGCCGGCGAACCCTTGGCGCCGATCCGCCGCAGCGCCGCCTCCGCGATCTCGCGGCGGCGGACGTGCGTCGGCTTGCGGGTGGCTTGGGGGCTCATCTCGAGGCGAAAGGGCGCTCCTCCGGCGTCAGGAGGTGAAGCAAGTAAGTGTTTACTTGCTAGCGGGCGGCGCGTCAAGCCCGCGCGGGAGGAAGTTCTCGTGCCGCTGACCGCCGGCGTGCCCGCGGGCGGTCCAGCGCCTGCGCCGGACGGGCTTCGGAGGCCGGCGTGGCTGCCACCGCCTCGATGCGGCGGTCGAGCACGCGGGCGGGTCGGCGGAGCCGTCGAGGCCCGCGGGCGTCGCCCTGGAGTGGAGCTCGCCGCGCCCGCGCCGGGGAACAGCTAGTCCTGCCGCAACCGCTCGAGCAGGGCCTCGCGCACCTCGCTGGGCAGCTCGCCGGCGGCCAGCGACGCGCACGTGTCGCTCGCGAGGTCGAGCGTCTCGAACACCTTGGCGCAGCGCTCGCAGACCACGCCCTTGGGGAACTCGAAGTCGAGCCCGCGGTCGATGTGCTCCTGCTTGGACTGCAGGAGGTCGAGGCAGACCTCGCGGTCGTACGAGGCCGGCGCCACCTCCGCCACCGGCAGGCTCTCCGCCACCGCGTCGCGCACGCGCATGCGCGCGCGGTGCAGGCGCGTCTTCACCGTGGCCTCCTTCAGGTCGAGGATCGCGCCGATCTCGGCCAGCGAGAAGCCCACGATCTCGCGCAACACGAGCGGCATGCGGAACGACTCGGGCAGGCTCGCGATGGCCTCCTCGACCTTCTCGCGTCCCTCGCGCCGGATCTGCTCCATCAGCGGGTCGTCCTCCTCGGGCACGACCGGGATGCGCGCTTCGCTGAACAGGTCGCCGCCGTCGAGCGGCTCCAGGCGGTCGGGCTCGCCCGAGCGCTTGCGGTGCATGCGCTGGCAGACGCGCGAGGCGATCGTGTAGAGCCAGGTGCCCGGGCTCGAGCGGCCCTCGAACTGGTCCCACTTGCGCCAGGCCTGCAGGAAGGTCTCCTGCAGCACGTCCTCGGCCTCCTCGGCGTTCGAGCAGAACTGCCGCCCGAGGGCCAGGATCTTGCCGCCGTGCTGCTCGAGCAGCGCGGGGATCGCGACCTCGCGCGGGGTCCCGGGGTGGAGGGTCTGGGCCATGCCCCGAGAACGATAGCCGCGGCCGTCCGGGCGGGCAACTCGGCCCGCGTCGGGCGCGCAGGCGCGCGGACGCGGCCGGCTCAGATCAGGAGCGGGCGCTCCGCCGAACCGCGGCGCGGGCCGCGCGCGAGCATCCGCTCGACCGCGGCGTCGAAGTGCGCCGCCGCGTCCGGGTCGCGCAGCGCCGCGAGCACCGCGTCGCGGTCCGCGAGGCGCGCGCGCAACTCGGCGCGCAGCCCGGCGTCGCCGAGCACGCGCCGCGCCGCGGCCACGTACGCGCGCCAGTCGCGCGCGATCAGGAACTCGGGCAGGCCGACGCGCCGCAGCAGCGCGGCGCCGAAGCGGTTGCGCGCGTGGTCGCCCTCGAGCGTCACGAACGGGCAGCCGCTCGCGAGGACCTCCACCAGCGTGTTGAAGCCGCCGAAGGGGAACGAGTCGAGGTAGAGGTCGCTCTGCGCGAGGCGGTCGACGAGGTCCTGCCGCTCGAGCTTGCCGTGCAGCGTCGCGCCGCCGCGGCGCAGGTGCGGCGCCAACCGCGGCCCGTAGCTGTTCACGGCGTCGGCGGAGAAGGCCGGGTAGAGGTCGAGGTTCGCGCCGGGCGCGCCGGCGAGCACCTCGTCCCACGCGCGCAGGAGCGGCGCGTTGAGCTTGCGCAGCCCCGCGGCGCTCGCGAGGCGCGGCGGTCCGTCCGCGCGCTCGGCGAAGGACGTGCGCGGCGCGGGCGGCGTGGTCGTGCTGACGCCGAGGCCCGGCAGCAGCACGAGCTGCTCGACGTAGTGGCGCTGCGCGTCGGGCCCTTCGACCTCGCGCCCTCCGACGTAGTAGTCGATCGTCTCGAGGCCGGTCGTGACCGGGAAGCCGTAGCCCGCGGCCTGCACGCGCGCGAGCCGCCGCATCGCGAGCCAGGCGCCGGCGTGCGAGGGCGCGACCTCGGGGTAGTACACGAGCTCGAGGTCGCGCGCGGCGAGGGCGTCGCCGATCGCACCGAGCTCGATCAGGTAGTGCTGCGCGCCGGCGAGCTCGAGCTCGACCGTGTTCCAGTCGCTCGCGGGCGGGGACGCGGGGCGCTTGCCGGGCTCGTGGACGAGCAGCGCCGCCGCGCCGCGCGTGCGCTGGCCTTCGAGCAACGGCGCGAGGCAGCGGTGCACCACGTGGCTCGGCCGCCAGTTCGGCGCGATCACGACGCGGCCGCAGCGCGGGAGCACCTCGAGGTCGAGCGGCTCGGCGACGTTCGCCGCGCCGGCGCCCACGAAGAGTTCCGTGAGGTTCCCTCCGACGACGCGCGCGACGAGCTCGCGCACGTTCGCGTCCGTGGCGTAGGCGACGTCGTTCGCGGTCTCGAGCTCGAGCACGCTCGTGGCGAGCGGGCGGCCCGCGCCGCGCAGCCAGTCCGCGACGTCCTCGAGGGCGCGACGTTGGTGCGGCGCCAGGCCCGCGCCGGTGAGGCGATCGGGGCTCTGCGCGTAGACCGACAGCAGCCAGCACACGAGCGCGGGCTGCAGCTCGGGGCCGACCGCCGCGAGCCAGGCGCGCGCGTCGATGGGCCGCGCGCCGTCGTTGACGACGAGGTAGCGCCCGAGCGCCTTGGCGCGGAGCTCGAGGGGCAGGTCGGCGAGGCGCGCCGGGTCGCCCGGCTCGAGCTGCGCGTCCACGCGCGTCGACCCGGCGGCGCGCATCCAGCGCGCGTTCGAGAGCCACAGCGGCAGCGCCAGCGCGCCCAGCGGCGCCGGCAGCATCAGCGTGCGCCACAGCTCGCCGTCGCGGTCGTCGGCGAGCACGTAGCCGCGCAGCACGTCGTCGAGCGCCTCGTGGCGCGCGTGGCGTTCGGCGCGGCGCGGCTCGTCGAGTCGCTCCAGCATCAAGGCCGGGTCGAACTCGAACAACACCCGCAGGTGGTGCGCCACGCCGGCGTCGTCGCCCTGCGCGACGGCCTCGCGCAGGCGCCGCACGAGCTCGCGCGCGTCGGGCGCGGCCGTCGCGGTCACAGCACCAGGTCGTCGACCAGGTGCACGACGCCGTGGTCGTGCACGACGAACAACTCGGCGTCCATGCCGTGCACCTGGCGGATCTCGCGCTCGATGTCGCGCGCGCGCCAGTTCGTGCAGATCAGGATGCGGTCGGCGGGCTCGTCGAGGAGCGCCTGCGGCCCCTGGATGAGCTGGCCCGTGCCGGGCACGAAGCCGCCGACCTTGCGCACGTCGCTGTCGATCACCAGGTCGCACAGGTCGGGCGTGATGCCGACCATGTTCATCAGCGCGGCGCCCTTGCCGGTCGCGCCCCACAGCGCGACGCGCATGCCGGCCGTGCGCCAGGCCTCGAGCGTGCGCCGCGTGCGCGCGATCTTCTCCTCGACCTCGAGGCGGAAGCGCTGCGCGCGGGCATGGACCTCGCGCTGCGTGTGCGACAGGCGCGGCCGCGCGGCGATGGTCACGACCTCCTCCTGGAAGCGCGTCCGCAGGTCGAGCACGCGGAAGCCGGCGCGCTCGAACAGCGTGCAGAACGAGCTGCACGTGAAGTTCGAGACGTGCTCGTAGAGGAAGTCGTTGATGCGGTTCTGCTCGAGCGCCTTCTCGATGCACGGCACCTCGGCGAGGAACAGCGGCGCGATGCCGGCCGCGCTGCAGGCGATCGAGATGTCCTCGAGGAAGTCGAGCGGGTCGGCCAGGTGCTCGAGCACGTGGCGGCAGATGATCGCGTCGGCGCGCAGGTCGAACAGGCGCGAGCCCTGGAAGTACTCGGGGTAGCACTCGATGCCAGCGGCCGCGGCGCGCGCCGCGTCCGAGCCGGGCTCGAAGCCGATGCAGTGGTTGCCCGCGCGCTGCATGCGCTGCAGGAAGCGGCCCTCGCCGCAGCCGATCTCGACGATGCGCTTGCCGCTCAGGCCGTAGCTCGAGATCCACTCCTCGGCCAGCTCGTCCTGATAGGCCTTCCAGGCGGCGCCGTCGTTGTAGACGAGGTTCGAGCCGTTGCGGTAGGGGATGTGGTCGTAGTGGAAGTCCGTGTGGAAGACGTGGCCGCACGAGGCGCACTGACGCACGTCGAGCACGAACCCGCGCATGTTGCGCGCCTCCTCCGTCGAGCGCGGCAAGCCCAGCACGGACAGCGGCATGTCTTCCCAACGCGCGAGCGGGTAGTTGTAGACCGACTTGCAGGCCAAGCAGGCGTCGCTCGTGACGGGCGGAGCGGCCGGCCGCAGCGACAGCGGCGCGAGGTCGCGTCGGACGAGCGTCGGTGCGGACTCCTCGGCGCCCTGGGGCGGCGCGTCGGTGCGAAGGGTGCTGAGCTTGTGAGGGTGCATGCGCAGTGGGGCCCCGGGGTCCCCGGAGACGCCGCACCTATCGCGCGCCGCCGGGAAAAACTTTCGCGCCCGGATCGGGGCCGCCTCAGATGTTGGAACGCCGCGCGCGGCGGGGGTCTACTGGCACCTCCACCCGCCTTCTGCGCGCCCCACGACCATGTCGACGCTCTTCCTCGCCCTCCTCGCCGCGTGCGCCGCGACGCCCCAGGACCACGCACCGCTCGTCTCCGGGCGCCCCGCGCCAGCCGAGCAGACCTGCTACGACGTGCTGCGCTACGACCTCGACGTCGAGGTGCTGCCCGAGGAGCGCGCGATCCGCGGCACGGTGCTCGTCACCGCGCGCATGACCGCGCCGACGCAGGCGGTGGTGCTCGACCTCGACCCGCGCCTCGTGGTCGCGGAGGTCGTGCGCCTCGTGCCCTTCGGCGACGACTTCGTGCGCCAGGCGCTGCCGTTCACGCAGGCCGACGGCGAGCTGCGCGTGCCGCTCGACGTGGGCTCGATGGACGCGCTGCTCTTCGTCGGCGACGTGCTGCGGCTCGAGGTGCGCTACGCGGGACGCCCGCGCGTCGCGCCGAACCCGCCCTGGGACGGCGGCTTCCAGTGGTCGCAGACCCCCTCGGGCGCGCCGTGGATCGCGACGTCCAACCAGATGCAAGGTGCCGACCTGTGGTGGCCGTGCAAGGACCAGCCCGACGACGAGCCCGACAGCGCGGGCATCCGCGTCACCGTGCCCTCGGGGCTGGTGTGCGCGAGCAACGGCAAGCTCGTCGCGATCGCCGAGCACGACGGCAAGAACACCTTCACGTGGGAGGTCTCCACGCCGATCAACGCGTACGGGATCGCGCTCAACATCGCGCCGTACGAGGCGCTCTCGCGCGAGTACACCTCGACCGCCGGCGACACGTTCCCCGTGACGTACTGGGTGCTGCCCGAGCACCTCGAGCAGGGCCGCGTGCTCTTCGAGGACCTGCTGCGCCAACTGCGCTGGTTCGAGGAGACCTACGGGCCCTACCCGTTCCGCGCGGACAAGTGCGGCCTCGTCGAGACGCCGCACCTCGGCATGGAACACCAGACGATCATCGCCTACGGCAACGAGTACCACGGCAACCCGTGGGGCGAGGACCAGGGCTTCGACTTCCTGCTGCACCACGAGATGAGCCACGAGTGGTGGGCCAACCTCGTCACCTGCCGCAACTGGAAGGATTTCTGGATCCACGAGGGCTTCGCCACCTACGCGCAGGCGCTCTACACCGAGCACCTCAACGGCCCCGAGGCCTATCGCCTGCGCATGGCCGAGCTGCGCATGGGGCTGCTCAACCGCGGGCCGGTCGCGCCGCGCGAGCCGATGAGCTCGCCCGACATCTACTTCGGGGCCACCGGCGCGGACATCTACAACAAGGGCGCGTGGGTGCTGCACACGCTGCGCTACCTCCTGGGCGACGAGGTCTTCTTCCGCACGCAGCGCCGCATCGCCTACCCCGACCCGGCGCTCGAGGCGACCACGGACGGCAGCGCCTGCCGCTTCACCGACACGGACGAGGTCCTCGCGATCTGCGAGCGCGAGAGCGGGCGCGAGCTCGACTGGTTCTTCGAGGTCTACCTGCGCCGCCCCTGGCTGCCGCGCCTGGTCAGCGAACTCGACGGCGACACGCTGCGGCTCGCGTGGATGTGCCCCGAGCCGCTCGACTTCCCCATGCCCGTCGAGGTCGAGGTCGACGGCGAGACGCACCGCGTGGCGATGGACGGCGGGGAGGGCGCGCTCGACGTCACCGACGCGGTGTTCATCGAGATCGACCCGCGCGGCTGGCTGCTGATGTCCGAGCAGCGCTGAGGTCGGTCAGCGCAGGTTGAGGATGCCGGTGCCCTGGTCCGTCAGCAGCGTCTCGGTCAGCGCGAAGTAGTTCACGTGCGCCATGAGCCACGCCGTCCACGGCAGGCTCTCGTCCTCGCACGTCACGCCCAGCGCGATCGCGCAGAAGGCGCGCGTCACGTCGAGCTGCGCCTCGTCCTCCATCCACGTGACCAGCGGATCGACCGCGCGCTTGTCGCCGACGAGCCCGAGTGCGGCGATGCAGTTCGTCTTGACCGACGCCGTGGCCTCGTCCTGCACGAAGTCGTGCAGCGTGCTGCCGACCGACTTGTCGCCCAGGAGCACCATCGCGATCGCCGTGCTGCGCAGGAGCGCGGGGCGCACGCGCGATGCGGCGAGCGTGCGCTGCAGCGCCGGCAGCGCGTCGCGCGCGCCGGCCAGGCCCAGGCCCACCGCGGCGTACCCGCGCGCGTCGTCGTCGGCCGAGCGCTCGAGGCGCGCGAGCAACGGCGGCACGCCGCGCGCGTCGCGGCACAGGCCCAGCGCGAGGCTCCACGCGCCGCCGTCGCGCAGTGCGCGCACCTCGTCGAAGCTCGCGACGAGCGCGGCGCCGACGGCCGCGTCGGGCGCCGCGCCGGCCTCGGCCGCGTGCCAGCTCTGCAGGCCGAGCGCGAGCGCCGCCCACGGCCGCAGCCGGCTCTTGCCGCGCGCGAGCTGCGTGAGCAAGTAGGCGCGCTCGTCCGCGAGCGCGGCGAGCGGCGCGTCGCTCTGCCCGGGCCGGCTCGACACGAGCGCCAGGGCGACCAGCGCGAGCCCGCGCTGCTCGTTGTTGCCGTCGGCCACCGCGTCGCGCAGCGCCGCGCGGACGCGCGCGTCGACGCCGCCCGCGTCGGCATCGCCCAGCGCCCCGAGGGCCTCGACGACGCCGTAGCTCACCACGCGCTCCGAGCGCCCGCGGCGCGCGAGCTCGGCCAGGAGCGCCAGCTCGACCTGCTCGCGCAGCACCGGGCTCGCGTCGGCGGCGAGCCCCGCCAGCGCCTTCGGCACGTGGGCGCGCACGTGGAACGAGCGCTCCTCGTCGGCCAACAGCGCCAGCAGCAGCCCGAGCTGGCGGCCGCGGTCCGTGAGGGCGTGCTCGAGCGAGGGCTCGAGCGCGCCGCCCGGCCGCTCGGCGAGCGGCACGAGCCCCAGCGCCGTGACGCACGCCACGGGCAGCTCCGGCGAGGCGTCGCTCGTCTCGGCGAGCAGCGCCTGCAGGTGGCGCACGAGCGTGAGTCGCTCGTACTCGCCCTCGAGCTGGTGGCCCAGCACGCCGAGCGCGAGCGTCGCGAGCGCGCGCGTGCGCTCGGGCACGCTCGCACGACCGACGAGCTCGCGCCCCTCGGTCGAGTCGCGCGCGACGGCCGCCAGGGGCGCGAGCGCCGCGCCGTCGCCGAGCAGGCCGAGGGCGACGACCGCCGACTCGATCTCCTTCTGGTTGGCCGCGTCGAGGTGCGCCGCGATCAGCGCGAGCGACGAGGTGGCCTCCGCCGCGTCGTCGAGGTGCAGCTTCGCGAGCGCGAGCATCGCATCGCTGCGCACGCGCCAGGTGCCGGTCTCGATCGCGCGCCGCAACGCGGGGCCGACGAGCGTGCGCTTGGTGTGCGCGTCGGGCGCGAGGTCGTGCGCCGTCGTGGTCTGTCCGCGGCCGAGGTAGAAGTCGTTGTCGCCGGTGAGCGAGTGCGGCGCGACGACCTTCGGCCGCAGGTCGAGGTAGGCGTCGCGGTTGAAGGTCCACCACCAGCTCCACTCCGACAGGTCGGGCAGGGCGGCGGTCGCCGGCGTCGTCGGCGCGCTCTGCGGCGTCGCGCCGCCGCCTGCGCTCGGCGCGCTGGGCGCGGGGTGCGCGGCCCTGCGGTCGCGGGCCCGGGGCCGGGCTCTCGGCGCGGCCGGCGCGCCGGGGCCCGGCGCGGGCACCGCCAGGCCGCTGGCGCGGTCGGCTTCGGCGGGTGTGCGGGTGTAGCCGCCGCCGTGCGGGCGGCCGGCGCGCTCCGGCCGACGAGGGCGGCCGCGAGCAGGGCGAGGGCCAGGGACGGCTTCATGGGAGCTCCTCCCGCGGCGCGCCGCGGGGCGGACTCTCAGGGCGAGCCGCCCCGCCGAACCTACAGCGCCCGCCCGCGCGCGGACCTCAGCGCAGGCCGAGCAGCCCCGTGCCGTGCTCGCCCAGCAAGGTGTCGGTCAGCGCGAGGTAGTTGGCGTGCCGCAGGAAGGCCGCGGTCCAGGGCTGCCCGGCGGGTTCGCACAGGCGCCCCAGCGCGGCGGCGGCGCGCGCGCGCGTCAGGTCGGGGCGCGCCTCGTCCTGGAGCAGCTCGAGCAGCGCGTCCACCGCGCGCCCGTCGCCGACCTCGCCGAGCGAGGTCAGGCACGCGCTCTGCACGGACGCGGCGGCGCGGTCGTCGATCAGCTCGTCGAGCAGCGCGCTCACGTCCTTGCGCCCGAGCAGCGCGAGGCCGACGGCGGCGTCCCCGAGCAACTCGGGCCGGTGGGGAGCCTCGCGCAGCGCGCGCGCCAGGTCCGCGTCGGCGTCGCGCACGCCCAGGAGGCCGAGCGCGACCGCGGCGTGTCCGCGCGCGCCGTCGTCGGCGCCCGCCTCGAGGTGCGCGCGCAGCGTCGGCAGCGCGCGTCGATCGCCGCACAGCCCGAGGCGACGCTCCACGCGCCGCTGTCAGCGGGTCGCGCGTCGCGGCGTCGCCCTCGAGCAGCGCGCTCACCACCGCGTCGTCGAGCGCCGCGCCGGTGCGCGCGCGTGCCAGCTCTGCACGCCCAGCGCCAGCGCCGCCCAGGGGCGCAGCCGCGGCCGGCCGTGCAGGGCCTGCTGCACGAGCTCGCTTCGCGTCTCCGGCAGCGCCGCAGTACGTCTCGCCCTCGCCCAGCCGGCTCGACGCGAGGCCCAGCGCGACCAGCGCCGGCCCGCGCTGCTCGAGCGCTCCGCGCCGGACGCGCTCGCGCAGCCGCGCGCACGTCCGCGTCCACGCCGCCGGCGTCCGCGTCGCCCAGCGCGCCCAGGGCCTCGACGATCCCGGGTCGAGGCGTTGCCGCGCCAGCCGCCGCGCTCGAGCTCCTCCAGCAGGGCCTGCTTGACGAGGTCGCGCAGGCCGCGGCTGGCGTCCTCGCCGAGCAGCGCGAGCGCGCGCGGCACGTGCGCGCGGACCAGCGCGTCGCGGCCGGGATCGGCCAGCACGTCGAGGAGCAGGGCCACCTGCTTCTTGCGGTCGGACACGAGCCGCCCGGGCCGGTGCGCCTCGTAGGGCAGGCCGGGGAGCTCGCGCAGCGGCACGAGCCCGAGCGCCGTCACGCAGGCGACGTGCAGGTCGGGCGCGGCACCGGGCGGCTCGGCCAGGAGCGCCTGGAGCTCGCGCACGACGCGCAGCCGCTCGTACTCGCCGCCCAGCTCGCCGCCGCGCAGCTCAGGGCCAGCACGGCCAGCGCGCGCGTGCGCGCGAGCACGTCGGCGCGTTCGACCAGCGCGCGGCCGGCCTCGTCGTCGCGCGCGAGGGCCAGCAGCAGCTCCAGCCCGTCGGCGGCGCGAGCCAGCCGAGCGCGACGACGGCCGCCTCGGCCTCGCGGCGGTTGCCCGCGGCGAGGTGACTCGCGAGCTGCTCCGCGAGCGGCACGTCGGACGGCGCGTACGCGGGGTGGAGCTTGGCCAGCGCGAGCAGCGCCTCGGCGCGCACCGCGGCCGGACCCTGCTCGAGCGCCTGCCGCAGCGCCGGCCCGATCACGCGGCGGCGGACCTCCTCGTCGGGCGCGAGCGAGCGCGCCGGGCGCACCTGGCCCGCGCCCAGCAGGAAGTCGTCGGTGCCCAGCAGCGTGCGGGCGTCGAGCACGTGACGCCGCAGGTCGAGGTAGCCGTCGCGGTTGAAGGCCCACCACCAGCTCCAGCGCGTGGGGTCGACCGGGCCCGGCGGCGTGGGCAGGTCGGGCGCGGCCGCCTCGACCGCGGGCGCGTCGAGGTCGGCCGGGCGGCGCCGGGGCTCGTCGGGCGGCGCTGCGGGCTCCTGTGGCGCGGGGGTGGACCCCGACGAGGCCCGCGCGTGGTTCCACGGCACGTGGTCCCCCGGCCCGCGGTAGGTGCCCTGCATGGCGGTGGTGGGGGGCAGCAGGCCGGCGGCGAGCGCGAGACCGAGGACGAGCGGGACGACGAGCTTCATGGGATCTCCTCCGCGGCGCGGACGCGCCGGGGCGCCGGTTCCCCCGGGTGTCGACGGGAGGCGGGGGCGCCGCGCACGGGCGCTCCCCCCTCAGCGACCCGTCGCCGGGGGCCGGAGCGGCTGGGAACGCGCGCTGGAGGCAAGATCCGGGCCGAGCGTGCGGAAAGGGCTCAGGGCTCGTTCGGGGCGCCCGAGGGGTGAGCGATAGCGCTCGAGGGCGCGGCGAAGCGCACTACGAGGTCCGCGAACCGGCGCGCGGCAGGCGCGGTCCGCCCGGCGCGCCGCGCCGGCGGGGGAACCGGGGGGCGGTCGCGGTCGCCCCGGCGCGTCGCGCGCGGCCCCCCGACCGACCCCCGCGCGGGACGCCGGCGGCGTCCCAGCGCGCGCCTTCTGCGGAAGAAAGCCGGGCGGAATCGATCTACGCGCATAAGAATGGTGCGTCGGACCCCGACCAGCCCCGGACCCAAGCCCGAGTTGTCGTCGTGATGATCTCTCTCCTACCCGCCCTGCTGGCCGGGCTGGGGGGCGCGGAAGCGCAACCCCTGCCCGCCACCGTCGAGCTCGCCTTCCGTCCCTACCAGCAGTGGGACATCCTCCTGCCCGAGGAGCGCTTCGCCAAGGTCGGCGAGGGCATCGTCTGCCCGCACGCCGGCGGGGAGCGCTTCAAGGTCGAGCTGGAGGGCACGGTCCTGCGCGTCGACCGCGACGGCGACGGCGAGTGCGACGCCAAGGTCGAGCCGCTCGAGAAGGGCCAGACCGGGCTCGTCGTCTTCCGCGGCAAGGACGCCGCCGGCGCCGAGATCGGCTACGCGGTGCGCCTGTCGAGCGAAGGCACGTGGTCGTACGCCACGTCGGGCGCGATGGTCGGCGAGCTCGCCGGCGAGCGCCTGCAGCTCATCGACCAGAACAACAACGGCCGCTACGACGACTACGGCGCGGACGCGATGATCGTCGGCCGCGGCAAGGCGGCCAGCTTCCTGTCGCGCGTCGTGAGCGTCGACGGGAAGCTCTACTCGATCGACGTCAGCGCGGACGGCAAGCGCGTCGACGCGGTGCCCTACGACGGCGCGGTCGGTACGCTCGACCTGGCCTCGCAGCTCGCGACCAAGGCGCGCATGCGCTCGGTCGTGCTGCGCAGCGCCGACGGGCAGCTCTCCTTCGAGGTCTCGCGCGCCGACGGCGCGCTCGCGCTGCCCGCGGGCGACTACACGGTGCACTCCGGCAAGGTGGCGCTCGGCAACAACAAGGCCGACCTGCACACCGGTCGCATGCAGCCGCTGCACGTCGAGGCCGGCGCCACGGTCACGTGCGCGTGGGGCGGCCCGGTGAAGGCCGAGTTCGAGTACGCGCGCTCCGGCGACAAGGTCCAGATCGGCCCGCGCGACATCCGCTACTACGGCCGCGCCGGCGAGCTCTACACCGACTTCATGCCGCTCGGCTCGTCGCCGAACTTCGTGGTCAAGGACAAGCGAACCGGGGAGGTGCTGGTGAACGCGAAGTTCCCCGGCAACTGCTGAGGCATCGGCTTCGCTCCGGTCACCGTGAGTGTGCCGGCCGACGTCGAGATCGAAGTCACCATGACCGCCGACAACTGGGCCTTCGGCGAGGTCGAAGGCGCCTCGCGTCCGTGAGCCTCGCGCCGAAGGAGCGCCGCGTTCCCGCGCGCCGCGCGCGCGCCCTTCGGCAGTAACCCGCGCGTCCCGCATCGATAGCTCGCCGGCCTCCCTCCGGCGAGCTGTCGTCCTTCTGGCCCTCTCCGCACGCCCCGCCCCCCGATGCCGTCCCTGCTCTCCTTCGTCCGACCGCGCGCCGCGCTGGCCGCGCTCGTGGCGCTGGCCGCCGCCGCGCCGGCGAGCGCGCAAGCGGGTCGCATCCCCGTCAACGTCGTCGACGGTCGGCTCGTGCTGCGCTGCGACGTGTCGACGCGCTTCCGCCGCCTGCCGGTCAACCTGTTCCTCGACTACGAGGCGACGTGCGGGCTCGAGCTGCACAACCAGGCCGCGGCGGGCCTGAAGTCCGAGACGGAGGACGGCCGCTCCTTCCCGATCACCGTGCACCTGCCCGGCCTCGACCTCGAGGTCGAGCGGCGCGAGATCGGCGACGACCAGTACCTGAACGAGTTCACGCGCTGGAACTCGATCGCGCTGGGGGAGGTGTCGGTCGTCGGCACGATCGGCGCCAAGCTCCTGAAGGACTACTACGTCGTGCTCGACCTCGACGCGGGCTTCGTCGAGCTGCAGCCGGCGCGCGCGCGCGAGGAGCAGGCGCCCGCCGCGCCCGAGGGCTTCCAGCGCGTGCCGATCACCGAGGTCAACGACATCGTGTTCCTGCCCGTCACCTACGACGGCGGCCGCGCGGGCGCGATGGTGCTCGGCACGAGCACGTTCGACACGCGCGTCGACGGCTTCCTCGCCGACGACCTCGGCGCGCCGGCCGGCGACATCGGGCCCGTCACGCTGGCCGGACACGACCTCACGCAGTTCGTCGCGCTGCGCCCGAGCGAGCTCAACTACTCGCACCCCGACGGCGCGCTGGGCGCGACCGGCCTGAACCTCCTGGAGTGCTTCCGCGTCGAGGTGGACCGCGTCAACCGCTGCGCCTACCTGCAGCAGATGCGCCCGGCCGAGCTGCCGGAGGGCGACCAGGAGTACTTCCGCGCGATGGTCGACGAGGACGCGCAGGGCCTGCGCGACTTCCTCGCCGCGCACGCCGGCCACCGCCTCGCGCTCGAGGCCGCGCGCCTGCTCGTGACGCTCGGGCTGATCGACGGCACGCCGGCCGAGGAGCTGCGCCCCGCCATCGAGGCCGTCGACCACGCCTGCCCCGAGGACCTGCGCGCCACGTCGGCGCTCGCGCAGATGAAGGTGTGCAGCGCGTTCGGGCTGCCCGAGCACGTGATCCTGACCGGCGAGGTCGGCCTCGCCGGCGCGCGCGACGACCGCTACCCCGACGCCGTGCACCAGATCCACGCGCGCCTCGGCGAGGTGCAGCTCGAGCTCGGCAACGAGCAAGAGGCCTGGCGCCACCTGCTCGCCGCGGCCTTCGGCCTGCCCGAGGACGGCATGGTCAACCTCAACCTCGGCCGCTTCTACGAGCAGCAAGGTCGCTGGACGCGCGCCTTCTCGCGCTACCTGCAGGCCGCGATCAAGGCCGACTCCGGCCCGCAGGCCGTCGAGGGCCTCGCGCGCGTCGCGCCGCACATGCCCGAGGACGAGCGCTACTCGGTCGACGTGATCGAGCGCATGATCGCCGGCAAGGTGCGCAATTTCGGCTCGGCCACGAAGTTCGAGGCCACGCCCGAGAACTCCGGCAATCGCGTCGTGCTCGTCGAGTTCTTCACCAACGCCTTCGTCGGCGACGGCTCGCGCGGCGCGATCGGCGGCGCGCTGGCGAACGAGGGCCTGCAGGCGCACTTCTCGACCGGCAAGGTGGCCTTCCTCTCCTACCACCTGCCCTACGAGCAGCTCGACCCGCTGATCGACGAGCTCGGCACGTACACCGCCGCGGAGCTCAACGTCCCCGGCCCCTACGTGCACTCGATCGACGGCGTGCGCCAGGCCGACGGCGCGGGCAAGTGGTCCGACGCCGAGAAGATCTACAACGACGTGCGCAAGCACGTGATGGACCGCCTGCGCGAGCCGTCGGACTTCGAGATGGAGCTGCACGGCCGCGTCGAGGACGGCGTCGTGAAGGGCGAGCTCGTCGTGCGCGGCGAAGCGCGCAAGAAGACGCTGGTGCAGGTCGTGCTCGCCGAGAAGGGCGTGCTGTTCCCCGGCACCACCGAGGTCGTCGTGCACCGCATGCTGGCGCGCGGGCCGCTGCTCGGCGACGTCGAGGGCATCGACTGGGAGCCCGTCGACGGCGAGATGCGCATCCCGTTCGAGCGCTCCCTGGCCGACGTGCGCGCCGAGAACGAGGCGTACCTCGACGAGCTGTGCGCCGAGACCGAGGGCATCGTGCGCAAGCTGTCGCTCGACATCGATCCGCTGCAGGTGCGCTTCGTGGCGCACCTGCGCGACGCGCGCAGCGGCCGCGTGCTGCAGGCCGCGCTGGCCGAGCCCGAGAACCTCGCCGCGCTCGAGGAGGGTCGCCCGTGAGCGGCGCCGAGACGCCGCGGCGCCGCGTGCTGCGGCGCGAGCTCGACGAGCTGTGCCGCGAGGCTCAGGGCGGCCTGCGCCGCGCGCGCCGTCGCCGCGCGCTCGTGCGCGGGCTCGAGCAGGCCGTGCCGTTCCTGCTCGTCGTGCCGGCCGCGTGGCTCGTGCTGCGACTCGTGATCGCGCTGTCGGGCAGCAGCCTGGGCAGCCTCTCGGGGTGGTGGGCCGTGCCGGCGACGCTCGTCGTGCCGCTGTGCACCGTCGCCTTCGCCTGGCTCTCGGGCGGTCTCGCGCGCGTCGAGCGCAAGGACGCGCTCGCGGCGCTCGACCACGAGCTGGGGCTCGCCGACCGCCTGCTGACCGCCGACGAGTTCCTCGGCGTCGCGGCGCCGACGCCCTTCATGGAGGCCGCGCTCGAGGACGCCGCCGCCGTCGCGCCGGCCGCGCGCCACGCCGCGCTGCGCCTGGCCGGTGAGCGCTGGAGCCCGGGCCGCCGCGAGGCGTGGATCGCCGCCGCGAGCGCGCTGCTGCTCGTGCTCGCCACGTGGATCGGCGAGCGCCAGCGCCTCGAGCACGAACGCGGCGCCGTCGCGTCGCGCGGCGGCAACGACGTCGCGGTGCTCGACGTGCGCGAGGAGGAGGAGCGCACCACGCCGCCGGCCGAACCGCGCGCCGAGGAGCGCACCGCACCGCCGCGCGGCGAGGCGCAGAGCGCGACCGAGCGCGCCGACGCGCGCCGCGACGACGCGGGCGAGCTCTCCGATCAGACCAAGGAGTCCGAGGGCAAGACCGGGGAAGGGCGCTCGTCCGACGCGCAGGGCTCGAGCGGCGCCAGCGAGTCGCGCGGCATGCCCTCGAACCAGTCGCAGCAGTCCGAGGCCGCCGAGAAGAAGCCGCAGCCGCCGAGCGCGAAGAAGCCCAAGCCGCCGGCCGAGCTGCAACCTGCCGAGCAGAAGGACGCCGAGGAGAACTCGGGTTCCACCGCCGGCAAGGGCTCGTCGAAGGGCTCGAACAAGAACCCGGCCGTCTCCAAGTGGTCCAGCAAGGACCAGGTCACCACCGACGACGACCAGGAGATCGAGGACGACGAGACCACCGAGGACGAGGAGGAGGACCAGGAGTCGCGCGGCGGCATGCAGCCGAACCTGCGCGACCGCAAGCCGCCGGTCAGCCGCGACCTGCGCATCGGCTTCGGCAACCAGCCGAACCCCGACGCCAACGGCCGCGGCGGTCCCTCCGAGGCCAAGAAGTCGCGCGGCACCGCGTCGCTGGTGCTCGGCGTGCCCATCCCCGACCGGGTGAAGGGCCAGCCCAACCCGGGCAAGACGAAGATCACGCAGGAGCGCATCGAGCCCAAGCCCGAGGCGGTGGAGACGGTCGACGCGACCGCCCGCCGCCCGCGCGAGGAGCGCAGCGGCTACCTGCAGGAGCGCGAGCTCACCCCCTGGATGCGGACGCTGGTCCGCGAGTACTTCCTGACCCTCCGCAATCGAGAGCGAGAACGATGACGGGACACGCAGAAGCCCCGGACGCCCAGGCCGCGCGCGAGCAGGCCGAGCGCTTCAAACAGACGTACGAAGCCATCCGCGCCGAGGTCGGCCGCATGATGGTGGGCCAGGACGAGGTCGTGGAGGGCGTCCTGACCGCGCTGTTCGCCGGCGGCCACGTGCTGCTCGAGGGCGTGCCCGGGCTCGGCAAGACGATGCTCGTGCGCTCGCTCGGCGAGGCCGTGCACCTCGCGTTCTCGCGCATCCAGTTCACGCCCGACATGATGCCGGCGGACATCCAGGGCACGCAGTTGCTCGTGGAGACCGAGGGCGGCGGCCACGAGCTGCAGTTCCAGGAGGGCCCGCTGGTGGCGAACCTCGTGCTCGCCGACGAGATCAACCGCGCCACGCCCAAGACGCAGTCCGCGCTGCTCGAGGCGATGCAGGAGCGCCAGATCACCGTCGGGCGCCGCACGATCAAGCTCGACGAGCCGTACTGCGTGATGGCGACGCAGAACCCGGTCGAGCAGGAGGGCACGTACCCGCTGCCCGAGGCGCAGCTCGACCGCTTCCTGATGAAGCTGCTCGTCGGCTACCCGAGCGAGCGCGACTACGCCGAGATCGTCGACCGCACCACGAGCGGCGAGACGGTCGAGCTGAAGCACGTCTCGAGCGGCGCCGACGTGATCGGGCTGCGCAAGGTCGTGCGCGGCGTGCCCGTGCCGGAGGAGGCGAAGAGCTACGCCATCCGCCTCGTGATCGGCACGCAGCCCGGCTCGGAGTACGCGCCGGCGCTCGTGAACGAGAACGTCTCGCTCGGCGCCTCGCCGCGCGGCGTGCAGGCGCTGCTGCTCGTCGGCAAGGTCAAGGCGTTGCTCGCCGGCCGCTTCGCCGTCGCGTGCGACGACGTGCGCGCCGCCGCGCACGACGTGCTGCGCCACCGCGTGATGATCAACTTCCAGGGGCAATCGGACGGCGTGACGCCCGACCGGGTCGTGGACGCCGTGCTCGCGGCGGTGCCGGCGCCGCACGGCGCCTGACGCGCGCATGGCCATCCCGTTCGAAGACCTCTTCGACGCCGACTTCCTGGAGTCGCTGAAGCACCTCAAGCTGGTCGCCACGCGCGTGCCGGCGGGGGGGCGCTTCGCCGAGCAGAAGAGCCGCGACCTCGGCCACGGCATCGAGTTCCGCGACTACCGCCCGTACTCGGCCGGCGACGACCTGCGCGCGGTGGACTGGAACATCTACCGCCGCCTCGGCCGCGTCTTCCTGCGCCTGTTCGAGGAGGTCGAGGACCTGCCGCTGTACCTCTTGCCCGACGTCTCGCGCTCGGCGTGGCTCGAGCAGCCGCCGCGCGTGCGCGCGGGCCTGCGCGCGTGCCTCGCGCTCGCGGCGGTGAGCCTCGGACAGCACGACACCGTGGGCGTCTTCCCGTTCGCCGAGGACCTCTCGGTGTGGGTGCGGCCGCAGTCGGGCAAGGGGCGCGTGATGACGTACGCGCGGCGCCTGGCCGAGCTCGAGCCCGGCGGCGCGACCGACCTCGCGCGCTCGCTGCGGCGCCTGGGCGGCATGCGCATGCGCCAGGGGCTGTGCGTGATCGTCTCCGACTTCTTCGACCCGGCGGGCATCGACGCGGTCGTCGCCGCGCTCAAGCAGGTGCGTCACCGCCTGCTGCTCGTGCAGCTCGTCAAGCCGGGCGACCGCGAGCCCGCGCTGAGCGGCGACCTGCGCTTGCGCGACTGCGAGACCGGCGCGGTGGAGGACGTCTCCGTCACGCCCCAGGTGCTCGAGAGCTACCGGCGCGCGTACGACCGCTTCGAGACCACGCTGACCGACTTCGCGCGCCGCCGCGGCGCGGGCCTCGTGCGCCTCGACGTCGACGCGCCCGTCGTGCCGCAACTCGCCACGCTGTTCGAGACCGGCCACTATTCCGTCTGATCCGCCCGACGTGAGCTTCTCCCTCTTCTCACCGCTCGGCTTCGCGGCCGGCCTCGTCGCGCTCGCGGGCGTGCTGTACCTGCTGCAGCGCCTGCGCGTGCGCCACCGCGAGGTGGACGTGGCCACCACGCTGTTCTGGCACGAGGCCGTGCACGAAGCCCGCGCTCGCGTGCTGGTGCAGCGCTTCCGCCACCCGTGGGCCTACGCGCTGGTGCTCGCGATCGCGGCGCTCCTGTGGAGCGCGGTCGGCGCGCCCGAGCGCCGCGGCGCCGGTGCGCACCGCTACCTCTTCGCGCTCGACGCCTCCGCGGCGATGTCGCGCGACGGTCACGTCGAGGGCGCGCTCGCGCGTCTGCGCGAGCTGCTCGACGAGGTGCCGCGCGACGCGCGCGAGGTCGTGCTGTGCGGCGCCTACCCGGCCACGTTGCTCGCGCCGGGCGAGGAGGCGCTGCTGCTCGACGAGCGCCTGGCGCAGCTCGCGGACGACGAGGCGCTCCTGCCCGAGGCCGCGCCGCCCTCCGTGCTGCGCGTGCTCGAGGCCGCCGCGCGCAGCGACGCGCGGCCGACCACCGCGCTGGTGCTGTCCGCCGCGCCGCTCGACGCCGAGCGCCTCGCGCTCCTGCCGGCGAGCTTCGAGGTGCGGCGCGTCGCCTACGCGCCGACCGCCGCGGCCGCGCCGAGCACGGGCGTCACCGCGCTCGGCATCGCGGAGGCGCGCTCCGGCGCGTGGGACCGCGTCGACGTGCTGGTCGAGGTCGCCGCCGACGGCGTCGAACCGCCCGCGCCGAACCTCGCCGTGGACGGCGCGCCGGTCGCGCAAGCGCTCACGCGTCGCGCCCTCGGGCCCGGCCTCGCACAGTTCGTCGTGCGCGATCTGCCCGCGCGCGGCGGCACGCTGCGCGCGCAGCTCCCGCTCGGGTCGAGCCCGGCCTTCGTGGCGTCGGCCGCGCTGGTGCTGCCCGACCGCGAGCCGTTGCGCGTCGCGCTCGCGCCGGGCCTCGCGCCGCTGCTGGGCGAGGCGCTCGCGAGCGACCCGGCGCTGCGCCTGGTGGAGGAGGGCGCCGAGGTCGTCGTGCGCCGCGCGGACGACGCGCTCGGCGCCGGCCTGCCCGCGCTCGTCGTCACCACGCGCGACGCTGCGCCCGCCTTCCGCGTGCGCTACGCCGGGGACGACGACGCCGAGGAAGTGCTGCGCCAGGCGATGGGCGCGCTCGCGCTCGACCAGATCGACACGACGGCGCTGGCCGAGGAGAGCGCGGCCGCGATCGAGCTCGCCGTCGAGCCCGGCGACGCGCGCGAGGTCGGCGTGTGGGAGGAGCTGCTCGGTCCCGCGTACGACCTGCGCGACTCGCGGGCCTTCCCGCTCTTCCTCGCTGGCAGCCTGCGCTGGCTCGCCGCGCGCGCGGAGCTCGTGCCGTGGATCGCGGCCGGCGAGACGCCGATCGCGGCGCGCGTGCTCACCAAGGGCCCCGACGTGCGCCTCGAGCCGCTCGGCGCGGCGGCGGTGCTGCCCTGGAGCGGCCCGTACGTGACCGCCGACGGCGCGCGCCTCGAGGCGTCGGTGCTCGCGCGTGACGCCGTGCTCGCCGGCGCGCCGGCCGAGGACGCGTACGACGACGCGCCCGGCGCCGCCTCCGATCCCGTGACGTGGCTGCTGTTGGCCGCGCTCGCGCTCCTCGTCTTCGAGTGGCGGCAGGTCCGCACGGGACGGATGCCCTGATGGTCTTCCTGCACCCCGGCTACCTGCTGCTCCTGCTGGCGCTGCCCGCGCTGGCCTTCTTCCCGCGCGGGCCGCGCGACGGGCGCCTCGTCGCGCTGCGCGCGCTGGTGCTCGGCCTGCTGGTGCTCGCGCTCGCGCGGCCGGTGCGCGTCGCGGCCGACGAGCCGCCGGTGCGCGTGGTCGTGCTCGACCGCTCGACGAGCGCGGCGGGCGGCGTGTCCACCGAGACGCTGCGCGCGCTCGCGCAGCGCCACGGCGCGGACGGGCCGGTGCACCTCGTCGCGTTCGGCAGCGAGCCCGACCTCGACGAGCCACCGCGCGCGCCTTCACGTCGGTGACGCGCGTCGACGACGCGGCCGGCGGCTCACCGCTCGGCGCGGCGCTCGCGGCAGCGGCGGCGCTCGTGCCGCAGGGCGCGCCCGGCGCGCTGACGGTCGTCAGCGACGGCCTCGCCACCGACGGCGACTGGGCGCGCGCGCGTCGCGCGCTCGAGCTGCGCGGGCTGCCGGTGCACGTCGCGCCGCTCGAGGACCTCAGCGGCGACGTGTACCCCGTGCGCCTCGTGCCGCTGCAGCGCCCGCGCGTCGGCGCGACGGCGCGCTTCCAGGTCGAGCTCGTCGGCGAGGGCGCGCGCTGCGACCTCGCGCTCGTGGGCCCCGACGGCGAGCTCGCGCGCGCGGAAGACGTCGCGTGCGACGGCCGCGCGGCCGTGGTGCTCGAGTTCGAGCCGCGGGCGCCCGGCTTCCTGCCGCTCGAGCTCGCCGTGACGGTGCGCGAGGGCGCGAACCGCGTGACGACCAACGACACGCTGCGCACGACCGTGGCGGTCGACGAGCCGCTGCGCCTGCTGTACCTCGGCGAGCGCGTCGCGCGCGGCGGCGAGGAGCTCGGTGCGCTGCTCGGCGGCGGCTTCGACGTCACGAGCTGGCAGGGCGAGGCGCTCGGGCCGGACGCGCTCGCGGGCTACGACCTCGCCGTGGTCGACGACCTCTCGAGCGAGACGCTCGGCGAGCCGGCGCAGCGCGCGCTCGTCGACGCGGTGCGCGAGGGCGGCCTGGGCCTCGTCGCGAGCGGCGGCACCGCGGCCTTCGGGCCCGGCGGCTACCACCAGGCGCCGCTCGAGGAGCTCTTGCCCGTCGAGTTCGTGCAGAAGGAGGAGAAGCGCGACCCGTCGACGACGCTCGTCGTCATCATCGACACGTCGGGCTCGATGGGCGGCAACCGCGTGCAGCTCGCGAAGGAGGTCGCGCGCCTCGCGATCCGGCGCCTGCTGCCGCACGACAAGGTCGGCATCGTCGAGTTCTACGGCGCCAAGCACTGGGCCGCGCCGATCCAGCCGGCCTCGAACGCGATCGAGCTCGAGCGCGCGCTGAACCGCCTCGACGCGGGCGGCGGCACGGTGATCCTGCCGGCGATCGAGGAGGCCTTCTACGGCCTGAAGAACGTGCAGACGCGCTACAAGCACGTGCTCGTGCTCACCGACGGCGGCGTCGAGAGCGGCGCGTTCGAGCCGCTCCTGCGCGCGATGGCCGACGACGGCATCAACGTCTCGACGGTGCTGATCGGCCCCGAGGCGCACTCGGAGTTCCTGGTCACGCTGGCGAACTGGGGCAAGGGCCGCTTCTACGCCGTGCCCAACCGCTTCAACCTGCCCGAGATCCTGCTCAAGCAGCCGGCGAGCGCGAAGCTGCCGGCGTACCGGCCGGGCAGCTACGCGGTGCGCGCGCGCGGCGGCGCGGGCTGGTGGGGCGAGGTCTCGCTCGAGGCCGTGCCCGCGCTCGCCGGCTACGTCGAGACGCGCGGCCGCGACGGCGCCGAGGTGCTGCTCGAGACCGTCGAGGGCGCGCACCCCGTGCTCGCGACGTGGCGCTACGGCCTCGGCCGCGTGACCGCGCTGACCACCGAGCCGCTCGGCCCCGGCACCGAGCCGTGGCGCGAGTGGAGCGACTACGGCCGCTGGCTCGCGCGCGTGTGCGAGCGCACGGCGACGGACCAACGCGAGCCGTTCCGCTTCACGCTGGTGCGCGGCGGAGACGAGCTCGTGCTGCGCGCCGAGCGCCGCGCGCCGGGCGACGCCCAGCCGCGCGCCGAACTGCTGGGCGCCGACGACGCGCCGGCGCGCGAGCTCGCGTTCGTCGAGCGCGCGCCGGGCGTGTTCGAGGTGCGCTTCGCCGCGCGCAACGCCGACGAGGTGCGTGTCCTCGCGCACGGCGGCGAGGGCCCCGCCGCGCAGCGCACCGCGCTCGTCTCGCCCGCGCACGCCGACCGCTTCGCGGAGCTGCAGGAGGACCCCGCGCTGCGCCTCGACCTCGCCGCGCTCGCGGCGGCCACCGGCGGCGCGCGCGTCGCGAGCAGCGACCTCGCCGACGCGGCCTTCGCCACCGCGGGCGCCGCCGGTCCGGTCGCGCTGCAACGCCTGTGGCCCTGGTGCGCGCTGCTCGCGCTCCTCGCCTACCTCGTCGAGCTGTTCGTCCGCCGCGACGGCCTCGCCTTCTTCACGCGTCCATGAAGACCACGCTGCTCCTCGCCGGCCTGCTCCTCGCGCCGTCCGCTCCGACCTTCGCCGCGCAGGTCGCGGGACCGCCGGTCGAAGCGCCGGCCGTCGCGGTGCGGCCCGAGCTCGAGGCGCGGCTCGACGCGGGCATCGAGGACTACGAGGCGCTCTACCAGCAGGCTTGCGCCGACACCGGCGAGGTGCAGCCGCTGCTCGACGAGCTCGCGGCGCTCGACGCCGACCTCGCGCAGCCCGAGGCGCGGCGCCGTGCGGCGCGCTGGGCGCGCGCGATGCTGCTGCGCCGCGACGGCCAGCTCCTGGAGGCGCTGCGCGCCGTCGAACCGTTCGCCGCGGAGGAGGGCAACACCGCCGCGCGCCTCGACCAGGCCTTCCTGCTCGACGCCGTCGGGCGCGAGGAGCAGGCGCTCGAGGCCTATCAGGGGCTGCTCGAGCTCGGGCTCGACGAGGAGACCGAGACGCGCGTGCGGCTGCGGCTGGCGCTGCTGCAGATGGGGCGCGGCGACGAGCAGAAGGACGCGCTGGCCGCGTTCGCGCTCGAGGAGGGCCGCGGTTCGGAGCTGCGCAACCGCGCCGCGATCGTGCTCGCGCTGCTCGACCGCCCGGCCGACGCGATCGCGCTGTTCGAGGTCGACGCGACCGACGACAAGCGTTTCCGTCAGGAGCTGCGCGTGGCCGAGTGGGCGCTGCGCGCCGAGGACGCCGCGAAGGCGCAGGAGTTCGCGTGGGACGCGGTGCGCAGCGCCAAGCTGCACCGCGACCGCTTCTACGCGCTGACGCTGCTCGTCGAGGCGCACCGGCTCGACGACTCGCTCGACGCGCTGGTGGACAAGCTCGCCGCGACGCCGGACCTGGACGAGGACACGCGACGCGTGTGGATCGAGCTCCTGCGCGAGCGGGGGCGCTTCGACGAGGCCATCGAGCTCTTCAAGGCCGCGGCCGAGGGCACCTTCAGCGTCGAACAGCGCCGCGAGCTGCTCGAGATGTACCGCGAGAAGGGCGACGAGGAGGTGATGAACGACGTGTACCACGAGCTCGTCGCCGCCGAGCCGCGCCAGCTCGAGTGGCGCGAGGGTCTGTCGCGCTCGCTGCTCGAGCGCGGGGACCGCGCCGGCGCCGTGGCGCTGTGGCGCGAGTTCCTCGGCGATCCGCGCTGCGCGAACCTGCGGCTCGAGGGCGCCAAGTCGCTGATGGGGCTGGGGCTCGACGAGCTCGCCATCGAGGCCGCCGAGGCGTGCATCGCGGACGACGACGGCACCTTCGCCGCGCTGATCTTCCTGTTCGAGCTGCACAAGAGCCGCGGGCGGCTCGACCTGGCCGAGGCCGCGCTCGAGCGCATGGAAGCGCTCGCGCCGCCCGGCGCCGCGGAGCGCTACCAGCTCGCCGACGCCTGGGAACAGCTCGGCCGCCTCGACCGCGCCGTGACCGTGCTCGAGAGCGTGCGCGCCGCGCGCGGGCCGGACGAGTCGGGCGAGGACCTCGAGATGCGCCTCGCGTGGCTGTACTCGGAGATCGGCGAGGAGGAGACCGCGCTCCAGCGCTGGCACGAGATCTGGCTGCGCCTGAAGTCGGTGTCGCGCCGCCGCTACGCCGAGGACCGCATGATGACGGTCGCCGCGCGCCTGGGCAGCCTCGCGGACATCGCCATCGAGCTCGAGCAGAAGCTCGTCGCCGGCACCGCCGACGAGCGCGACTCGGGCCTGCTCGTGCGGCTGTACACCAAGGTCGGCGATCCGGTCTCGGCCGCCGAGGTGATCGACGAGTTCATGAAGCAGTCGGGCGGCTCCGAGCTCGACACGCTGCAGGAGAAGGGCCGCGTCTACCTCGCCTGCAACGACTACTACAACTACGAGAAGGTCGTGCGGCGGCTGATCGAGCTCGACCCCGAGGGCGAGCCCGACTACCTGCAGCAGCTCGCGATGAGCCAGCTCGAGCGCGGCAAGCCGGACGAGGCCCGCGTCGTGCTCGCGCGCATGAAGGAGCTCGAGGGCGACAGCGAGAGCGCCGAGTTCGAGGCCGGCGTGCTGGCGCTCGGCGGCCTGCGCGAGGACGCCATCAAGGCCTACCGCAAGGGCATCGCGCAGAACCCCGGGCGCATCGAGAGCTACCTCCTCATGGCGAAGCTCATGAAGGAGCTCGGCGAGACCGATCGCGCGGTCGGCATGTTCCAGACGCTCGCGGAGACGGCGGACAAGGACGACCTGTTCACGATCGCCATCGACGGCCTGCTCAACGTCGAGGCGCCCGCGCCGGTCATGCAGTGGGCGCGGCGCATCACGCTCGAGCGCCTCGCGGTGCGGCACGACAAGATGTACCTGTACCAACTGCTCAGCGACCTCGCCGAGCAGGTGGAGCAGCGCGAGGGCATGCTGACCGCGCTCGAGAACTCGCTGGCGATCTCGGGCGAGCGCCGCCCGGCGGTGCTGCGCGAGCTGATGGACCTCTCGAAGGGCGGCGGCACGAGCTTCACCGGCCGCGGCTGGTCCGGCGACGAGCAGAAGCACCTCGCCTACGGGCGGCGCCTGATCGGGCTGGCCGAGGTGGTGCCGCCGCAGGTCTACCTCGACCTCGGCGAGGCCTTCCTGAAGGCCGGCGACCCGGCCAACGCGCAGAAGACGTTCCGGCTCGCGAGCGACCTGCCCGACTACGTGACCTTCCAGCGCCAGGCCGCGGGGCTGTTCGAGCAGTCGGGCTACCGCGCCGAGGCGCTCGACCTCTACAAGCGCGTGCTCATCGCCCAGTCCAACGACGTGGGTCTGATGGTCAAGGTGGGCGAGCTCGAGGAGCAGGACGGCCGCGACCGCGTCGCGCTGCAGCTCTACCGCGAGGCTCTCGAGCTGCTCTTCTCGCGCCAGCCGCTCTCGCGCACGAAGTCCGAGAAGGAGCAGAAGCAGGGCTCGTTCTTCGCCTGGTACGGCTCGCGCAACCTCGACGACTACGACAAGTACTACGGGCGCCTGCTGAAGAACCTGCTCGTCGTGCAGGACGAGGGGCCGGGGCTCGAGGAGCTGCTCGCGACGCAACGCGAGGCCGTGCTCGAGGACCTGACGGCGCTGTCCGGCGGCGAGGCGAGCGAGGCCGAGGGCCGCGACGACCTCGACAAGCACCCGCGCGTGCGCGCGCGCGCCGGCTTCCTGCGGCGGCTCGCGTTCGCGTACGGTCGCCCGGCGCTGGCGGACGAGCTCGACCTCGCGTTGCTCGCCGCGTTCCCGAAGGACGACGGCCTGCTCGAGGCGCTCTGCCAGGGCCGCATGAGCTGGGGGCTGTACGGCTCGGTGCGCAAGCTGCTCGACGAGGCCGCGCGTCCCGCGGCCGAGCGCGACCGCCTGCGCTTCCTCGTCGGCCAAGGCCTCGACGAGCGCTCGGCGCGCCGCCTGCCCATCGACCAGGCCAGCACGCTGTTCCTGCCGCTGCTCATGCAGGGCAAGAACGAGGAGGCCGGCGTCATCCTGCGCCGCACCGACTTCGCCTCGATCGAGCAGGACCAGCTCGACGCGATCGAGCCGCTGTTCTCGGCGAGCCTCTACCTCGGGGATCCCGACCTGACCCTGCTCGTCGGGCGCGAGTGGGTGCGCCTGCACGTCAAGCACCGCAGCGGCAGCTACGCGGTCGAGCCGGTGCTGCAGAAGTGCAAGCAGGCGCTCGACGCCGAGGCCTACCGCAACCTCTGCCTGTCGTTCACCGATCAGGTGCTCGAGAAGCCGGCCGAGACCTCCGACTTCCTCACGCTGCTGCCGACGCTGCAGAAGGACTTCGAGGAGCCGCTCATCACCGAGGAGCAGGTGATGGAGCTGCTCGACGAGTACGCGGAGGGCGGCTGGGGCTTCGGCCTGGGGCCGGTGGTGCTGCTGCTGCCCGAGGAGAACCGCGGCGGCGCGATGCGCGCGATCTGGAGCAAGATCAACGAGAGCTCGCGCACCTACTTCCTGTTCGACCTGGTGGGGGACGCGACCGAGGAGCTCGGGCCGGCGGTGTGCGAGTTCGTCGCCGACGCGTTCCGGCAGGTGCTCCAGGAGGACGACGACGTCTCGAGCTACTACGCGCGGCGTCTGTCCGAGACGCGCTACAACCAGGCGCTCACGCTCGAGATGCTCGACGCGATGATCGCGCACGACGGTGAGAACTGGACGGCGCGCTCGAGCCGCGCGCTGCGCCTGCTCGCCATGGGGCGCGACGCCGAAGCGCTCGAGGAAGCGCAGCGCGTGTACGCCGGCCTGTGGGAGGACGACGGCGAGGACTGGGAGCGGCGCAACGCGCTGCAGCTCGTGCTCGACAAGCTGCTGCCCGAGCACCTCGACGTGTTCGCTGCCGAGCTCGACCGCGTCGAGGCGGAGCGCGGGCCCAGCGTGACGCTGTACCAGAAGCGCCTGGACCTGCTGCGCCGTGCGGACGCGGACGACGCCGCGGGCGAGGCCCTCACGCGCGCCGTCGAGCTCTTCCCCGACGAGATCCAGTTCCTCGACGAGTTGCGCGCCGTGCGCGCCAGCGAAGGCCGCCGGGGCGAAGCGCTGGCGCTGCTCGAGCGCGTCGTGGCGAAGGACGAGAAGCGCAAGCCCGAGCTGCTCGGCTTCTGGGCCGCTGCGCAGAACCCGCTGCGCCAGCTCGCCGTGAAGGAGGAGCTGATGGCGGCCGAGAAGGCCGAAGAGACGCCCGAGACGCAGGGCGAGGTCGTCGACGGCATCCTGCTGCAGCCCGGCATGGTCCTCATCACGGCCAGCGGCGCGGTCGTCACCGGCGGGTCCGGCAAGCGGGCCGCCGAGGACCGCCCGACGATCGGGCGCGTGAAGGACGCGGTCGACGCGCGCGACTGGGCCGCGGCGCGCACGCAGTTCCGCCGCCTGTGGCGCCAGTTCCCCAAGGGCGAAGGGCGCTCGAACTCGAGCTTCATCGTCTTCTCCGGCTCGCGCTTCGGCGGGCGCCCGCTGGCCTGGCCGAAGGAGCGCGCGAAGCCGGACACGTCCGACGACGACGCCGAGCCCTCGCGCGGCGGCCTCGAGTCCTGGCGCGAGGAGGAGCCCGAGCCGGGCGCCGAGCCGCGCAGCGCCTACGAGGTGCTGGCCGAGTACGGCTTCGGCATCGACGAGATGCGGCGCCTCCTGCGCTCGAAGGACGCGAACGAGCTCGACGGCTCGCGCGACGTCTTCGCCGGGCTGCTGCGCGCGCGCACCCTCGCGCTCGGGCCGCAGGGCGTGCTCACCGAGCTGCTCGACGACGTCGGCGGCGGTCGCGCGGGCAAGCTCGAGACGAACATGCTGCTGACGCTGCTCGACCGCCAGCCCGAGCTGCAGAGCGAGCGCACCGCCGCCGTGCTCGGCGACCTCGCGCGCTCGGTGAGGCCGGTGGACATCGGCCCGCTGCGCGCGCTGGCGCGCGTGCAGGCGCGGCAGGGCAACACCGCCGAGGCGCGCCGGCTCTACCGCTGGCTCGCGACGCGCACCGAGGGCTCGAGCTACTTCTACGACGCCGGGCCGACGATCACGCAGGAAGAGCTCGTCGAGGACGTGAAGGAGAACCTCGCCGGCGAGGACCGCCTCGCCGTGATCGACATGGTGATCCAGTTCGCGGACCGCGGCGACTACCCGTGGTACCGCGAGCAGTTCGAGCGCCTCGTGCTCGACACGTACATGGAGCTGCTCGAGCCGGCCGACGCCCTCGCGCGCTGCCGCGAGGTGGTCGACGGCGCCACCGACTTCTCCGAGGGCATGCGGCGCAACGTCGCGCTCACCAGCGCCGTGCTGCTCGCCGAGAACGGCGAGGTCGACGCCGCGCTGCGCTGTCTCGAGTACGGCATCTGCAGCCTCGACCCGAGCGTCGTGGAGGGCGATGCGCGCTACTGGAACGATCCCACGCGGCCCGGCTGGTGGTCCGACCGCGACCTGCGCCGCCTGTTCCCCACGGACGGCGCGAAGTTCGCGCGCTACGACGAGTGGCTGCGCGCCGCCGCCGAGGCGTTGCGCACGTGGATCGCCGCGGACCGCGTGCAGGCGTACCAGGCGCGCAAGGCGCTCGTCGTGCTGTGCCTGCGCCTCCACGCCGCGGGGGACACGAGCCTCGCGCTCGACCTGCTGAACGGCATGGCCGACGACCGCGGCGAGCAGGCCGACGGCCTGCGTTTGTGGGTCGTGGACGCGCTGCGCGTGTGCGGCGACGAAGCGCTGGCGGACTCGATGGAGCGCGAGCTGCTCGTCGACGGCCGCCTGCACCTCGAGCGCCTGCACGAGGTCGTGCGCCGCGAGCTCGAGCGCTACGGCCCCGAGGCGGCGCTGGCGCTCGGCGCGCCGGTGACCGAGTTCGTGCTCAACGCGCGCCTGCTCGACGTGCTCGTCGAGGCCGCCGAGACGCTCGGCGACGCGCAGGAGCTCGCGCGCTGGACCGACCTGCGGACGCGGGCCGTCGCCGCGCGTGAACGCCTCGCCGAGATCGCGGAAGCCGAGCGCCTCGCCGCCGAAGCGCAGAAGCAGCAGGGCGAGCCGCAGGGATGAGCCGGCTGCGCCTCGCCGCACTCCTCGCCCTCGCGGCGTGCGCGGCGGCGCCCGCGTCGCGGACCGCCGTCGCCCCGCCCCGCCCGCTCAACGTGCTGCTGCTCGTCAGCGACGACCAGCGCGTCGACAGCCTCGGCGCGTTCGGCAACGCCGACGCGCACACGCCGCAGCTCGACCGGCTCGTCGACGAGGGCTTCGCGATGACCGGCGTGCACTGCATGGGCGCGATGACCGGCGCGGTCTGCGGGCCCAGCCGCTTCATGCTGCTCAGCGGCCGTCAGCTCTTCAGCCTGACGAACGCGCACCCCTCGCCCGCGGCGAGCTTCCCGAGCCTGCCGGCGAAGTTCCGCGAGGCCGGCTACCAGACCTTCGCGACCGGCAAGTGGCACAACGGCCCGGCCTGGTTCAACGCGGCCTTCGAGGACGGCGCCTCGATCTTCTTCGGCGGCATGGGCAGCCACACCGAGCTGCCGGTGCACGCCTACGACCCGACCGGCCGCTACCCCGCGGAGCACGCGCGGCCGCTGCGCGCGTTCTCGAGCACGGAGTTCGCCGACGCGCTGATCGACTTCCTCGACCGGCGCGACGCAGGGCGACCCTTCTTCGCCTACGTGGCCTTCACGGCGCCGCACGACCCGCGCACGCCGCCGGCGGAGCACCGCGCGCGCTTCGACCCGGCGACGCTGGCCCTGCCGGCGAACTTCCTGCCGCAGCACCCCTTCGACAACGGCGAGCTGCGCGTGCGCGACGAGCGCCTCGCGCCCTGGCCGCGCACGCCCGCGGTCGTCCGCGAGCACCTCGCCGACTACTACGGCATGGTCAGCCAGCTCGACGAGCAGGTCGGCCGCATCCTCGCCGCGCTCGACGCGCACGGGCTGACCGGCGACACGCTCGTCGTCTTCACCTCCGACCACGGGCTCGCGCTCGGCAGTCACGGCCTGCTCGGCAAGCAGAACCTCTACGAGCACTCGATGGGGGCGCCGCTCGTCGTGCGCGGCCCGGGCGTGCGGCGCGGGCGCAGCGCCGCGCTGGCGTACCTGCTCGACCTGCCGGCGACGCTGGCCGAGCTCACCGGCGTCGAGCCGCCCGAAGGGCAGGACGGCGAGAGCTTCGCGCCGCTCCTGCGCGGCGAGCGCGACACGGCGCGGCGCGAACTCGTCACCGCGTACTGCGACGTGCAGCGCGCGCTGCGCGACGAGCGCTGGAAGCTCATTCGCTACCCGCAGGTCGACCGCACGCAGCTCTTCGACCTCGCGCGGGACCCGGACGAGGTGCACGACCTCGCCGCGGATCCGGCGTACGCCGAGCGCACCGCGACGATGCTGGCGCGGCTCGCCGAGCTGCAGCGCGAGCTCGGCGACGGTGCGCCGTTGCGCGTGGCCGCGCCGTCGCCGGCCGCCGTCGACCTCTCGGCGGAGTAGCGTCGCCGTTCAGCGCTCGCGCTCGAGCTCGCGTCGCAGCCAGGCCCGCGCCAGGGCCCACTCCTTGACCACCGTGCGCCGCGACAGGCCGAGGTGATCCGCGACCTCGTCGCCGGTCATGCCGCCGAAGAAGCGCAGCTCCACGATGCGCGCCTGACGCGGATCGATGCGCGCGAGCTTGCCGAGCGCGTCCTCGAGCGCGAGGACGTCCGGCTCACGCTCGCCCAGGGCCTCGACGATCTCGCTCGACGTGATGCGCGTGCGCGCGTGCCGGTCGTGACTGCGCCGGCGCGCCTCCTCGAGCATGAGGCGTCGCACGACCGTGGCGCAGAGCGCCAGGAACGCGCCGCGCGAGAGGTGGTCGTAGCGATCCGTCCGCGCGAGGCGCACGTACGCCTCGTTCACGAGGTCGGTGCCGTCGAGCGCGGCGGGGCCGCCGGCGAGCACGCGTCGCGCGATGCCGCGCAGCGTGTCGTAGAGGTCGGCGGCGAGGTCGTCGAGCGGCTCCTCCGCGGGCGCGGAGTCTTCGGGCGAGTCGGTGGTCATCTCTCCAGGGGTCGCACCGGCCGAACGCCGGTGGTGTGGTCGCGGCTGTAGTGCAAGCGATCGCCGCGCAGCGCGACGCGGCAGTTCGAGGGCGGCATGTTCCAGCCTCCGCCGCGGCGCGAGCGGTCCGTGCCGCCGTCGGCCAGGACCAGGCCGTCGCCCGCGCGGTGCTCGAGCACGTGGTAGCGCACCTTGTAGTCGTCGAGGCAGTACTCCCAGACGTTGCCGAGTACCTCGTGCAGGCCGAAGTCGTTCGGCGGACCGAGGCCGACGGGGGCGTGGATGTCGTAGCGGCCGATGGCGCTGCCCGGCTCGAGCGCCTGGCCGGCCGGCGCGAACGGGTGCCGCGTGTTGACGCTCTCCAAGAGGTCGTCGGAGTTCGCCGAGTACACGAACGGCAGCTCGCTGCCGCCGCGCGCGGCGTACTCCCACTGCGCCTCGGTGGGCAGGACGAGCCGGACGCGCGGCAGCAGCAGGACGAGCTCGTCGTGGCTCATCGACTCGGCCGGGTGGCGCTCCGTGACGGTCGTGTTGAACACCGTCGAGCCCACCTCCCACTCGCTGGGGTTCGTGCCGAAGAGCGCGAGGTACTGCGCCTGCGTCAGCTCGTGCTTCGCGATCAGGAAGGGGTCGAGCGCGAGGCGCACGGGCGGGCCCTCGTTGTCGGCCTGCGCGTCGGGCGGCGGCGAATTCGGGTCGTAGTGCACGCCGGCCGGGTCCGCGCCCTGCGCGCCGACCCACACGTCGCCGCCGGGCAGCAGCACGAGCACGACGCCGAAGTCGTCGCTCAGCTCGAGCTCGCCGCCCACCCGCGCGGGCCGCGCGCCGCTGCCGAAGAGCCAGAACTCCTCGAAGCGCGAGCGCGGGTCGGGGCCGAGCGGTACGAGCCCCTCCTGCGGGACGAGCTCCAGGCCGGCGAAGCGCGCGTCGGCGGCCACGCGCTCCCGCGCGGCGGCCCAGGCGTCGGCGGCCTCCACGAGCGTGACCGCTTGCATCTCGAGCGCCTGCGCGCGCCGCGCGCGCACGACCTCGTCGGGGCCGCCCGCGCCGAAGAACGGGTCGAGCTGCCGCGCCAGTCGCCGTTGGCCGAGCCGCGACGCGTCGCGCGGGAGGCTCGAGGCCTCGGAGGCGGTGTCGAGCGCCGCGAGCGCGAGCGCGTCCTCGCCCCAGCGTGCGCGCACGAGCGCGGCGCGCTCCAGCCAGGCGTCGAGCGACGGCAGGCGCTGGGAGTCGGCGGGCCACAGCTCGTCGACCTCGCGCTCCAGGCGCGTGAGCTCGTCGAGGTCGACGAAGAGCTGCGCCAGGCGGGCGTCGGCCTCGGCGCGTCCCAGCGCGCTGAAGGCCACGCCGCCGCCCGCACCGAGCGCGACGAGCGCGACCGCGATGCCGACCGAGATCGCGCGGTTGCGCAGGACGAAGCGCGCGAGCCGGTAGCCGGCCGAAGGTCGCCGCGCGCTCACCGGCCGGCCGTCGAGCCACGCGCGCAGGTCGTCCGCGAGCGCGTTCATGCTGCGGTAGCGCCGCGCCGGCTCGCTCGCGAGCGCCGTCGCGAGGATCGCCTCGAGGTCGCCGCGCAGCGTCGTGTCGTGCTTCGACGGGGGCGTCCACTCGCCGTCGGCCAGCGTGCGCAGCGCCTGGTGCACCAGCATGCCGCGCGTCACGTACGGCAGCGCGCCGGTGAGCAACTCGTACAGCAACACGCCGACGGCGAAGACGTCGCTGCGGGCGTCGACGCGCGCGCCGCGCGCCTGCTCGGGGCTCATGTAGGCGACCGTGCCGAGCACCTGCCCGGTGCGCGTGAGCTCCTCCGAGGCGCGCTCGCCCATCACGTGGGCCACGCCGAAGTCGAGCACGCGCACGCGGCCGTCGCCGTCGACCAGGACGTTCTCGGGCTTCACGTCGCGGTGCAGCACGCCTGCGGCGTGGGCGTGGGAGAGCGCCTCGGCGACCTGGAGCACGAGCGCGACGACGCGGCGCGGGTCCTCGCCCGCGGTGCGCACGTGGCGGTCGATCGGCGCGCCCTCGACGTACTCCATCGACAGCCAGGGCTGCGGGCCGAGGTCGGTCTCCGCGACGCCCGCCTCGAACACGCGCGCGAGCCCGGGGTGGTTGAAGCGCGCCAGGACCTCGGCCTCGCGCTCGAAGCGACGCCGCGCGGCCGCGCTCTCCAGGCCCAGGCGCAGCACCTTCAGCGCGACGCGCCGGCGCGGGCGTTGTTGCTCCGCGAGGTAGACGAGGCCCATGCCGCCGGCGCCGAGCCGGCGCTCGATGCGGAACTCGCCCAGGTGCTCCGGGCAGCGCGGCGCCGCGGGCGGGGCGGGGCGCTCGAGGAAGCCGTCGTCGGCGCGCACGCGCGCCAGGAGCGAGCGCGCCTCGGCGAGCACCTCGGGGCGACCCGCGCAGCGCGCCACGAGGAACGCCTCTCGCTCCGCCTCGGGCAGGTCGAGGGCGTCGTGCAGGAGGGGCTTCACCTCCTCGTGGAGCTCGTCGTCGCGGAGCACGGGTGGGGGTGTGGGGATGCACCTCGCCCCCGCGGGCCGCGGCCCGGTGCGCGGTGGCGGGCGGCGCAATCACTCGCTCGGGAACGAGAGATGCATCTCCCCATCAAGGGTGGATGATTCTCGACGGCGCACCGCGAAGCGACAAGCCCGCGCCGCGAGCTTTCGTGGACGGGCCGTCCGACCGCGGCGACGCGCAGCCCCCGCGAGGGCGAGGTCGTCGCCGCGCGGCGCGGGAATGCGCCCGCGCGGCCGCCGCGAGCATCAAGGCTCGTTCGCGCGGTGCTCGAAACAAGGAGGTCCCACCGCCTCCACCCGCACGACCATGACCCGCCCCACGACTCGCCCGACGAACGTCGAGCGCTTCTTCGACGTCGACGACATCATCGTCAGCAAGACCGACACGAAGGGCATCATCACCTACGCCAACCAGGTCTTCATCGACATCGCCGGGTACACCGAGGAGGAGCTCCTCGGTCAGAACCACAACGTCATCCGGCACCCGGACATGCCGCGCTGCGTGTTCAAGCTGCTGTGGGACACGATCGCGCAAGGTCAGGAGATCTTCGCCTACGTGAAGAACATGGCGAAGGGCGGCGATCACTACTGGGTCTGGGCGCACGTCACGCCGACCTTCGGGCCCGACGGGAAGATCATCGGGTACCACTCGAGTCGCCGCGTGCCCGAGCGCGCCGCCGTCGAGAAGGCCGAAGGGCTGTACGCGACGCTGCGCGAGATCGAGCACAAGGGCGGGGACGGCAGCGCGGCCATGGCCCAGAGCTTCCAGGCGGTCGTCGACCTCCTGACCGAGGCCGGCATCGAGTACGACGAGTTCGCCTTCTCCCTGTAGAGCACCGCCATGGAAACGAACGAAGAGATCGTGGAGCGCGCCGACGCCGTTCAGGCCGCGAACGAGGCCGAGCTCGACGCCCTGCGCGCCGAGGTCGCCGAGCTGCGCGCCGCGCTCGCGATGCGCGACAAGTGGATCGAGCGCGCCGCCCAGGTGACGACCGCCGCGGCCCGGGGCAACCTCGAGCCGCGCATCCTGCACGTCGACTGCGGGGGCGCCCTCGCGGAGATGTGCTTCGACATCAACCGCCTGCTCGACATCACCGATGCGTTCGTGCGCGAGTCGGGCGCCTCGCTGACCTACGCCGCGCACGGCAAGTACTTCCGCAAGGTGCTCGAGCGCGGGATGCTGGGCACGTTCGGGCGCACGTGCACGATCATCAACCTGGCCTCGGACAAGATGGCGGAGAACGAGCGCAAGCTCGAGGACGCCACGCGTCAGCGCAAGCAGCTCGCCGAGGAGTTCGACACCACGATCAAGGGCATCGTCGAGGCCGTCGCCTCGGCCTCGACCGAGCTGCAAGCCACGGCCGAGGGCCTGACCGGGAACGCCGCCGCGACGAACGAGAAGACCAGCGAGCTCGCGCGCAGCGCCAGCGAGACGAGCACGGGCGTCGAGTGCATCGCGGCCATGATCGAGCAGTTCTCGGCCTCGGTGAAGGAGATCGACCGTCAGGTGACGACGTCGTCGGAGCACTCGCGCGCCGCCGTGCGCGAGGCCGACGACACCAACCTGACCGTGCAGAGCCTGGCCGAGGCCTCGGAGAAGATCAGCAACGTGCTGGTGATGATCCAGACCGTGGCCGAGCAGACCAACCTGCTCGCGCTCAACGCGACGATCGAGGCCGCGCGCGCCGGCGAGGCCGGCAAGGGCTTCGCCGTGGTGGCCTCGGAGGTCAAGAACCTCTCCGGCCAGACGCGCGCCGCGACGGCCGAGATCGACGACCAGGTGCGCGGCATCCAGGAGGCCACGGGCAGCGTGGTCGCCGCGATCGATCACATCGGCACGACCATCAACCAGCTCTCGGAGATCGCCGTGACCATCGCGACCGCCATCGCCGAGCAGGGCGCGGTCACGCAGGAGATGAGCCGCAGCGCGCAGGAAGCCTCGCGCGGGGCGCAGGCGGTCACGGCAAACATCGAGGCCGTGGCCGACATGACCTGTCAGACGAGCGACGCGTCCGAGCAGTTGCTGCTCGCCGCGCGCGAGCTCTCCTCGCTCGCCGAGAACCTGTTCGTCGAGGCCGGGCGCTTCGTCGACGGCATGCGCGCGTAGCCGCTCGCCGGCTCGCACGCGCGACCGCGCGGCTCCCCGGAGCCGCGCGGCCGCGCTCGTTCCGGCGACCGCTCAGCCGGTGTTGCGCAGCCCGCGCGCGATGCCGCGCACGGTCTGCTTGAGCACGCGCTCGAGCTCGCGGTCCTCGCGTCCGCCCGCGCGCCAGCGGCGCAGCAGGTCGACCTGCACCAGGCTCAGCGGGTCGACGTACGGGTTGCGCAGCCGGATCGCCCGCCGCAGCGTCGTGTCGCGCGCGAGGAGCTCGTCCGCGTCGAGCACCTCGAGCACCGTGGCGACCGTGCGCGCGTGCTCCGCGACGATGCGCGGGAACAGGCGCGCGCCGACCTCGCCGGCGAGCTCGGCGTAGCGCGCCGCGATGTCGAGGTCGCTCTTGGCGAGCACCATCTCGACGTCCGCCAGCAGCGTGGCGAGAAAGGGCCACTCGCGCGCCGCGCGTCGCACCGCGTCGAGTCCGTGCTCCGCGACGGCCGCCGCGAGCCCGCTGCCCACGCCGAACCAGCCCGGCAGCACCACGCGGCACTGCGTCCAGGCGAAGACCCACGGGATGGCGCGCAGGTCCTGCACGCCGCGCATCTCGCGGCGGCGGCTGGGGCGCGAGCCGATCTCCAGGCGCTCGATGACGTCGAGCGGCGTCATGTCGCGGAACAGCGCGGGGAAGTCGGGCTCGTCGTGCACGAGCGCGCGGTACGCGTCGCGGCTGGCGCTGCCCAGCGTGTCGGCCAGGGCGCGCTCGGCGTCGCTCGGTGCGCGCGCCGCGTCGCCGCCGGCCGTGCGCTCGAGCAGCGCGCCGAGGCTCACCTCGAGCGTGCGGCTGGCGATGCCGCGCAGCCCGAACTTCGCGCCCACGATCTCGCCCTGCTCGGTCGTCCGCAGGTGGTCGCCGAGCGCGCCGCGCGGCGCGGCGAGGATGGCGGCGCGCGGCTTCGAGCCCCCGCGGCTGACCGAACCGCCGCGGCCGTGGAAGAGCGTCAGCGCGAGCCCGAGCTCGTCGGCGGCGACGACGAGCCGCTCCTGCGCGCGCTCGAGCCCCGTGCGCGACGCGGCGATGCCGCCGTCCTTGTTGCTGTCGGAGTACCCGAGCATCACCACCTGCCGATCGCCGCGCCGCGCGAGGTGCGCCGCGTAGACCGGGTCGGCGGCCAGCGCGCGCACGACGTCCGGGCCGGCCTCCAGGTCGTCGACGGTCTCGAACAGCGGCGCGACGTCGAGCGGCACGTGGCCGTCCGCGTCGACGCAACCGGCCGCGCGCGCGAGCAGCAGCACGGCGAGCGCGTCGTCGGGGCCTTGCGCCATCGAGATCACGAACGGCCCGAGCGCCCGCGCGCCGTGACGCTCGCGGGCCTCGGCCAGCGCACGGAAGACGTCGAGCGCGCGGCGCGCCTCCTCGTCCGCGGGTCGCAGCGCAGTCGGTGCCGGCGCGGCGAGGGCCGCGGCGAGGCGGGCGGCGCGCTCGGGCGCCGGACGCTCGGGGAACGCCGCGTCACCGAGCACCGCGCGCCGCCGCGCGGCGGTGCACCAGCGCGTCCTGGCGCGCGTCGAGCGCGGCGAGGTGGAAGCCGAACACGTCGACCCGCCACAGCGCGCGGCGCACGAGCTCCAGCCCGGCGCGCGCGCCCGCGTGGCGCTCGAGGCTGCGCGCGATCAGCGCCAGGTCGGCGCGGAAGGCCTCGGGGTGCTCGTAGGCGCCGGGCGCGTCGGCGCCGCGTCGCGCGAGCCGCGCCGACATCGACCACAGCAGGCGGCGGTAGGGCATGTCGGCGTAGCCGGGCGGGAGCGCCGCGGCTTCGTCCGGGAAGCGCGCGTCGTACTCCGCGACGCGCGCGAGCACCTCGGCGTCCACCGCGACGCGCGTCGTCGACTGCGAGAGGTGCTCGTGCAACCCGCGCAGCTCCTCCTTGTAGCGCCGCAGCACGAGCTCGCGGTGGCGCGCGAGCGTCGCGCGGATCGTGTCGGCGCCGACGTTGGGGTTGCCGTCCATGTCGCCGCCGACCCAGGACGCGAAGCGCACCAGCGGGCGCTCGACGCGCACCGGTTCGCCGTAGGCGCTCGTCAGCGCGCGCTCGAGCTCCTCGTGCAGCGCGGGGACGACGCGGTAGAGCACCTCGGAGAGGAAGAACAGCACGTGCTCGACCTCGTCGGCGACGGAGGGCCGTCCGGGGAGCTGCTCCTCGGTCTGCCAGCCCGACGCGATCTCGAGCGCGATGCGCCGGTCGATCGTCGCGAGGGTCCGGGCATCGAGCCGCGCCGCGTCGAAGCGCTCGACGAGCGCGCGCGCCATGCGCTGATCCTTCTTGAGCAGCGTGCGGCGCAGCGACTCGGTGGGGTGCGCCGTGAAGACGGGCTCCACCGTCAGCCGCGCGAGCGCGTCACGGACCTCGTCCAGCGAGACGCCGCGGCGTGCGAGCTCCTCGGCCGCCGCGCGCAGGCCGCCCGGCTGCGCCTCGTCGGCGCGCAGGTAGTCGAGGTTGCGGCGCAGGCGGTGCGTCTCCTCGGCGAGGTTGACGACGCCGAAGTACGCGCTGAAGGCGCGCACCACCTCGAAGGCCGTGTCGGGGGTGAGCGCGCGCAGGCGCTCGGCCAGCGCGTCGCCGGCGCGCGCGTCCCCGCGGCGCCTGCGTCGCGCGAGCCGCCGCGCGGCCTCGACCTTGGCGTAGACGCCCTCGGGCGCGAGCTCGCGCAAGAGCTCGCCGAGCTGCGCGCCGAGGCGTCGCACGTCCTCGCGCAGCGGGCGGTCCTTGGGCGGGAAGAGGATCGGCTCGTCGGGCAGCGGCGCGTCCATGCGCGCCATCGTGACGAGGCGGCGCGTCGGCGGGAAGGACGCTCAGCGGAAGGCGGCCAGGAGCTCCGCCGCCGCGACCTCGGGCGGCACGGCGCCCGCGCGCACGTCGCGCTCCAGACGCTCGGCCAGCGCGCGCACGCCGGCGTGCTCGCGCAGGCGCCGCAGCAGCGCCTGCTCGACGAGCTCCCACATCCAGCGGCCGAGCTGTTCGCTGCGCCGCGCCGCGAGCTCGCCGCTCGCGCCGAGCGCGGCGTGGTGCTCCTCCACGAGCGCCCACAGCTCCGCGAGGCCCGTGCCGCGCAGCGCGCTGACGCACACCGCGCGCGGTGTCCAGCTCGGGCTCTTGGGGCGCAAGAGGCGCAGCGCGCCCTCGTACTCCAGCCGCGCCGCGGCGGCCGCGTCGACGTTCGCGCCGTCGGCCTTGTTGATCGCGATGAGGTCGGCCAGCTCGAGGATGCCGCGCTTGATGCCCTGCAGCTCGTCGCCCGCGCCGGCGAGCATCAGCACGAGGAAGACGTCGACCATGCCCTCGACCACCGTCTCGCTCTGGCCGACGCCGACCGTCTCGACGAGCACGGTGTCGAAGCCGGCCGCCTCGCAGAGCTGGATCGTCTCGTGCGTCTTGCGCGCGACGCCGCCGAGCGTGCCGGAGGAGGGGGAGGGGCGGATGAAGGCGCGCTCGTCGCGCGCGAGCCGCGCCATGCGCGTCTTGTCGCCGAGGATCGAGCCGCCGGTGCGCGCGCTGGTCGGGTCGACGGCCAGCACGCACACGCGCTTGCCGCGCTCGACGAGGTACATGCCGAGCGCGTCGATGAACGTGCTCTTGCCGACGCCGGGCACGCCGGTGATGCCGACGCGCAGCGTGGACTCGCGCGGCGCGGGCAGCGCGCGCAGGAGGTCGAGCGCCTGCGCGCGCTTGTCCTCGGCCGCGCTCTCGACCAGCGTGATCGCGCGCCCGAGCGCGGTGCGGTCGCCGGCGAGGACGCCGCGCGCGAGCTCGTCGACCCCGGGCGCGCTCACCGGCGCTCCCCGTGGCCGAGGCGCGCCGCGAGCCCGGCCACCAGCTCGGCCGCAGCGGCGTAGAGCTTCGTGCCGGGGCCGAAGATGTAGCTCGCGCCGCCCGCGCGCACCGCGTCGTGGTCCTGCGGCGGGATGACGCCGCCCGCGACGATCAGGATGTCCGGGCGGCCGAGGCGCGCGAGCTCGTCGCGCAGCGCCGGCACGAGCGTCAGGTGTCCGGCGGCCAGCGACGACGCGCCGACGATGTGCACGTCGTTCTCGACGGCCTGCCGCGCGGTCTCCTCCGGCGTCTGGAACAGCGGGCCGACGTCGACGTCGAAGCCCATGTCGGCGAACGCGGTGGCGATGACCTTGGCGCCGCGGTCGTGGCCGTCCTGGCCCATCTTCGCGATCAGGATGCGCGGCCGGCGGCCCTCCGCGGCCTCGAAGGCGCGCGTCGCCGCCTGCACCGCGCGCAGCTCCTCGCAGTCGTCGCCCACGGCGGCACTATACACGCCGGAGATCGAGTGCACCGCCGCCTCGTGGCGGCCCCAGGCGCGCTCGAGGGCGTCGGAGATCTCGCCCACGCTGGCCCGCGCGCGCGCGGCGGCGACGGCGAGGTCGAGCAGGTTGCCCGCGCCGCCCCCGGCGCAGCGCGTCAGGTCGGCGAGGCGGCGTTCGAGCTCGGCCTCGTCGCGCCCGGCGCGCAGCTCGCGCAGGCGCGCCACCTGCGCGGCGCGCACCTCGCTGTTGTCGACCTTGCGCGTGGCGACCGGCGGCTCCTCGGCGAGCGCGTAGGTGTTCAGGCCCACGATCGCGCGCTCGCCCGAGTCGATGCGCGCCTGGGCGCGCGCGGCGGCCTCCTCGATGCGCAGCTTGGGCAGCCCGGTCTCGATGGCGCGCGCCATGCCGCCGAGCTCCTCGACCTCCGCCATGTGTGCGCGGGCGCGCGCCGCGAGGTCGGCCGTCAGCCGCTCGACGTAGTAGCTGCCGCCCCACGGGTCGATCGCGCGGCACAGCCCGGCCTCGTGCTGCAGGTAGAGCTGCGTGTTGCGCGCGATGCGCGCGCTGAAGTCGGTCGGCAGCGCGAGCGCCTCGTCGAAGCTGTTCGTGTGCAGGGATTGCGTCTGCCCGCCCACGGCGGCCATCGCCTCGACGCACGTCCGTGCGACGTTGTTCATCGGGTCCTGCGCCGTGAGGCTCCAGCCCGAGGTCTGGCAGTGCGTGCGCAGCGAGAGCGACTTGGGGTTCTTCGGCGCGAAGCCGGCGACGAGCTCGGCCCACAGCAGACGCGCGGCGCGCAGCTTGGCCACCTCGACGAAGTAGTCCATGCCGATGCCCCAGAAGAACGACAGCCGCGGCGCGAACGCGTCCACGTCCAGCCCGGCCTTCACGCCCGCGCGCAGGTACTCGAGGCCGTCGGCCAGCGTGTAGGCCAGCTCGATGTCCGCCGTCGCGCCCGCCTCCTGCATGTGGTAGCCGGAGATCGAGATGCTGTTGAAGCGCGGCATGCGCCGCGACGTGTACTCGAACACGTCGCCGATGATCCGCATCGACGGCGCCGGCGGGTAGATGTACGTGTTGCGGACCATGAACTCCTTCAGGATGTCGTTCTGGATGGTCCCGCTGAGCTTCTCCGGCGGCACGCCCTGCTCCTCGGCGGCGAGGACGTAGAGCGCGAGCACCGGCAGCACCGCGCCGTTCATCGTCATCGACACGCTCATCGTGTCGAGCGGGATGCCGGCGAACAGCACGCGCATGTCGAGGATCGAGTCGATCGCCACGCCGGCCATGCCGACGTCGCCGACGACGCGCGGGTTGTCCGAGTCGTAGCCGCGGTGCGTCGCGAGGTCGAAGGCGATCGAGAGCCCGCGCTGACCGGCGGCGAGGTTGCGCCGGTAGAAGGCGTTGGACTCCTCGGCCGTCGAGAAGCCGGCGTACTGGCGGATCGTCCAGGGCCGCTCGACGTACATCGTCGGGTAGGGGCCGCGCACGAACGGCGCGTGACCGGGTTGCGTGCCGAGGTGCGTCGCGCCGGCGAGGTCCGCGGGGCCGTAGCGGCTCGCGACCTCGACGCCCTCGGGCAGCAGCGCGGTGGCGCGCGGCGCGCTCGTCGTCGCCGGGAGCGGCAGCGCGTCCCACGCGACGCCCGCGAGGTCGGGGAGCGCGCTCACGCCGCCACCTCCGCCGCGTCGAGCAGCGCTGCGAGCGACGCGAGCGCGTCGCAGCCCAGGTGGACGAAGTGCGCGACGCCCGCCGCGCGCCAGGCGTCCTCGCGCTCGCCCGCGCGTCCGGCGACGACGACCAGCGCGCCGCGGCGCGCGAGCTCGGGCGCCAGCTCCGGCACGGCCTCGGCGTAGCGCGCGTCGCTCGAGCAGATCACGCACAGGCGCGCGCCCGAGGCTTCGAAGGCCGCGACCGCGTCGCCGACGCTCGCGAAGCCGTCGTTCGCGGGCGCCTCGATGCCGCCCGCGGCGAGCAGGTTGCGCGCGAAGGTCGCGCGCGCGGTGTGCTCGGCCACCGGGCCCAGGTTGGCGAGGAACGCGCGCGGCCGCGCGCCGGTCGCCGCGAGGTGCCGGTCGCTGCGCGCGCGCAACGCCTCGAACGGCGCGGCGAGGCGCGCGTCCGCGGCGGCCTCGCGCAGCGGCGGCCGCGTCGGCAGCGCCTCGTCGAGCGCGGGGTACTCGGACACGCCCACGATTCCGCGACGGCGTGTGCGCACGTCGCGCGCGTCGCGGTCGGCGCTCTCGGCGATGCGCGTGTCGAGCCAGCCGCTCGCGTGCGCCGCGTCGACGCCGCCCTGCGCGACGAGCTCCTGGAACAGCTCCCACGCGCGCCGCGCGAGCGCCGCGGTCAGCTCCTCGACCAGGCCCGCGCCGGCGCCGGGGTCCTCGACGAAGCCGAGGCGCGACTCGAGCGCGAGCAGCGCGTGCGTGTTCGCGGCCAGGCGCCGCGCCTCGGCGTCGCTCGCGCCGAGACACGCGTCGTAGGGCAGCAGCACCACGGCGTCGGCGCCGCCCGCCGCGGCCGCGAAGGCGATGGTCGTCCCGCGCAGCAAGTTCACCCACGGGTCGCAGCGCGTCCGCGGCGCGCGGCGCGCGCAGACGACGCGCGCGTTGCGCCGCCGCGTCGCCGCCGAGCGCCGCGACGAGGCGCGCCAGGCGCGAGCCGCAGGGCGCGCAGCTTGGCGAGCTCGACGAAGACGTCGGTGCCGAGCGCGAGCTCGAGCTCCAGCGCGCGCGTCGCGTCGCCGAGCGCGAGGCCGCCGGCGCACCACGCGCGCAGCAGCTCGTGTCCGCGCGCCAGCACGAGCGCGAGCTGCAGCGCCTCGCCCGCCCCGCGCTCGGCCTCCGCCGCGGCCGAGGCGCGCGCGCGCGAACAGGCCCGGCGCGGCGTCGCGCGTCCAGCGCGCGAGCTCGGCCGTGGCCTCGGCGCCCTCGGCACCCAGCCCGCCGCGCAGCGCGTCCGCCGCGACGCCGCGCGCGCGCCCAGCGCCAGCAGCGCCGCGCCTTGCGCGCGCGGCGTCGCCGCCCAGGAAGTGCACGGCGCACGTCGCGAGGTCCACGCCCTCCAGCAGCGCGGGGAGGTCGTCCGCGGACGCGAGCGCGGCACGCACGCCGCTCACGCCGTGCGCGAGGTCGCGCGCGAGCTCGGTCCGCGCCGCCGCCGCGCCGCCCCGCGCGTCGAGGTCGACCTCCGCCCGCCAGCCGCGCGTCGCGCGCCCCGGCAGCGCCGCGTGACGGCCGGGGGCGTCGTCGTGGAGCGGCTCGACGCGCAGGCCCTCGCGCGTGCGCGAGACGAGCTTGCGCTCGTAGCCCTCGGCGCCGAGCTCCGCGCAGCGCTCGTCGCGCCAGTCCGCGAGGCTCACGGCCGGGAAGGTGGGGGAGGAAGTCGTCGCGTCAGCCATCGGGGCACCTCTGCGGCCGGGGAGGGCGGCAGGGTACCAGATCGGGCGAGGGCCGGACGCGCGCCGGGCCGCGGCCGCGCGCGGGGGAACGGGCGGGAATCTCGGGTTTCGTGGCGGGCGCGCGGCGCGCCTCGCGGCCGTGGGGTGGCGCGCACGCGGCGCGCTGCACCCTCGGAACGAGAGAGACCCGATGAAGCCCACGACCTTCCTCGCCGCCCTGGCGGCGCTCGCCAGTCCGGCCGCGGCCCAGCAGCAGCTCTACACCCTCGGCCAAGAAGCCGTCTACCTCGCCGACTTCGGCCGCAGCGTGGCCGACGCCGGCGACGTGAACGGCGACGGCGTCGGCGACGTGGTCGTGGGGGCGCCGTTCGACAAGGTGAACGGCGTCACCAAGGGGCGCGTCTACGTCTACTCCGGCCTGGACGGCGCGCTGCTCTGGTCGCGCGACGGGGACGACGCGGGCGACCTCTTCGGGTGGTGCGTGGACGGCGTCGGCGACCTCGACGGCGACGGCAAGAGCGAGGTCATCGTCGGCGCGCCCGGGTGGGACAACGCGGGCGCCTGGTCGAGCTACAGCGGCCGTGTCTACGTGGTCGGCGGCACGGGCACCTACACGCCGCTGATCCTCGGCATCAACGAGCAGAACGCGCAGCTCGGCTACTGCGTGCGCGGCCTGGGCGACATCGACGGCGACGGCGTCGCGGAGTTCGCGGTGGGCACGCCCTACCGCGACGTGGGCTCGCTCGCCGACGCCGGCTACCTGTCGGTCTGGTCCGGCGCGACGTTCAACCTGCTCTTCTCGCGCACCGGCGAGCACGCGGGGGACAAGTGCGGCTTCTCCGTCGACACGGTGCGCAACGGCGGCAGCCAGGCCTGGAGCCGCCTGATCGTCGGCGAGCCCGGCGTCGACTTCACGGGCGTGGACCGCGGGCAGGCGCGCTTGATGGACGGCTTCGGCAACACGATGAGCCTGTTCGCCGGCCCCACGGACAACTGCTGGTACGGGGCGAGCGTGGCCGGGCTCGGCGACGCGACCGGCGACGGCTGGGAGGACTACGCGATCGCGGCGCCCTACGCGGACCTGCTCGGCATCGGCGCGCAGGCGGGCCTCGTGCGCATCTACTCCGGCGCGACGACGTCGATCGTGAAGACGCTCACGGGGGCCACCGCGACGGCGAGCTTCGGCGGCGCGCTGGCGGGCGTCGGCGACTTCGACGGCGACGGGCTGCCGGACCTCGCGATCGGCGCGCCCAACGACGACGCCTACGGCAACGACGCCGGACGCGCGTACGTCTACACGGGCGACGGCAGCCAGTTGATCGCGACGTACGCGGGGACGGTCAACGACCACATGGGGCGCTCCGTCCACGGGCTCGGCGACCTCAACCAGGACGGCTTCGGCGAGCTCGTCGTCGGCGCGAACGACGCGCCCGCCGGCCAGGGACGCGCCTACGTGTACCTCGGCGGCGCGCCGCGGCCCTTCTCCTACTGCCTCGGCAAGCTCAACTCGGCCGGCTGCGTGCCGACGGCGACCTGGAGCGGCGACACGAGCCTCGCGCTCGGCGGCGACCTGCACCTCGGCGCGCAGGACGTGGTCGGCGGTCAGCCCGGCATGTTGATCTGGTCGCGGCTCGACTCGGGCGTGCCGTTCCAGGGCGGGTTCCTGTGCCTGCACGCGCCGATCGTGCGCACGCCGGTGCAGAGCTCCGGCGGCACGCCGGGCGCCGTCGACTGCACGGGGCACTTCGACTTCCTCTTCGACGCGGCCTACTGCGCGAGCGCGGGCGTCGCGGCGGGCGAGCGCCTCTACGCGCAGTACTGGTACCGCGACCCGGGCGACGCCTTCGGGATCGGGCTCACCGACGCGATCGCCTTCGACGTGCGGCCTTGAGGCGCTGACGGGGGAGCGCGCCTCGCGCGGGAGCGGGCTCTCGCGCGGGGCGCGCGGTCGTCGCGGGTTTTCGGCGGGCGGCGCGTGACGGCGCGCGGACCGCCCGGTCGGGGAGGGGCTCCGCGAGCGCGGAGCGCGCGGGCGCGGCGTCGCGCCCCGCCCGACGTCCCTCCGCCCGGGAGCCGCCATGCCCGCCGCCTCGCCTCGCTCGCGCACCCTGCTCGTCCTCGCTTCGGGGCTGGCGCTCGTCCTCCTGGCCCTCGCCGCGCGGCGCGACGTCGAGCGCGCGCGGCCGCGGCGCCAGGAGCGCGTCCGGCAGGACGACGTCGCGGCGTCGTCGCCCGCGGCACCGCGCGCGCCGGCGCCCGCGCGCGCCGCGCTGCCGCTGCGCGCATCCCGCGGCGGCGGCCGAGGTCGCCGGCGAGGCGGTCGAACCCGTCGATGCGGTCGACCCGCTCGCCGCGCTGCTGGCGCGCCTCGAAGCGCTGGCGCGCGCGCCGCAGAGTTTCCACCGCCGCGCGCTCGAACCGCTGGAGGCGTTGCGCGCGCTCGAGCGCGAGCAGCCCGAGGCGCAGCGCGCGGCGTGGACGGCGGGCGTGGTCGAGGGCGTCGTGCGCGACGCCGCGCGCCCGGAGCTCGTGCGCGGCGCCGTGCTCGTCGGGCTCGCCCGCGGCGTACCCGCGGCGATGCGCGACGCCTTGCTCGATGCGGAGCTGCGGCGCGTGGGCGGCTCGGGCGAGCTGCTGCGCGCGACGGCGCTGGCGGCCGCGCTCGCGGGCGAGGAGAGCTACTGCGCCGAGGCGCTCGACCTCGGGCGCTTCCTCGCGCTGCGCACGCCGGGCGACGAGCGGCCGCGCACCTTCCCGCTGCGGCTCGAGCGACTCGTGCCGCCGCACGTCTCCGCGCGCCTTGGCGCCTGGCTCACCGACGCGGCCGCGCGGCTCGACGAGCTGGCGGAGGTGCAGGACGAGGCCGCCGCGCGCGAGCTCTTCGCGAGCGCCGAGCTGCTCTTCCTGCTGCGCGGCCACCGCGCGCTGCTCGACGCCGAGGTCGAGGGCGAGGTGCTGCGCGCCGCGGAGCCGGCGCCCGACGAGCGCGCGCCGTCGCGGCTCTACGCGCTGCGCGCGGCGAGCTTCCTCGTGCACGCGCTCGCGCCCTGCAACGACGCGTGCTTCGACGCCGCCGCGCGCCTGGGCGCGAGCGACGACCCGCTGCTGCGTGCGCTGACCGACGAGGTCGCGGGCGCGGCCGCTCCAGGCCTCTCCGTGGCGCTGCAGGCGCGCCTCGAGGCGCTGCGCTACGCGAACGAGCGCGACGGGGTCGGCGAGCTGATGAGCGCGCTGCTCGCGCTCGGCGCGGAGCTCGAGGCGCGTGCGCCCGCGGTCGACGCGCAGGCGGTCGCCTACGTGGCGGAGCTCGCGCTCGACCCGTCGGTCGACCCGCTCGCCCGCGTCACGGCGCTGCGCGCGCTGCAGCGCGCCGGCGACTGGACGGCGTTGCGCGACGCGGGGGCGCGCGTGCTCGAGACCGAGAGCTCGCAGCCGCTGCTCGTCACCGCGCTTGGCTCGCTCGCGGCCGGCGCGGGCGACGACCCCGCGCGGCGCGCGGAGCTGCGCGAGCTCCTCGAGCGCCGCCGCGCCGCGACGTCGCTCGCGTGGCTCGAGCGCGCGCTCGAGCAGCAGCTCGCCGCCCTCGCCGACTGAACACCGCGCCCATCCCCGGCCGTTCTTCCCCGACTCACGACCTCGTCCCGGAGCTCACACCATGAAGCACCTGTCGCGCCTCACCCTCGCCCTCGGCCTCGTCGCCGCGACCCTCGTCACTCCCACGCGCTCCGCCGCGGCTGCGCCCGCGGGCGGTCACGGCACGCCCGACCCCGCCTGCCTGCAGGCCTGCCTCGAGCAGCTCATCGAGAACCTCGAAGGCGCCAAGTCGAGCTGCTGGGTGTGCGACTTCTGGCTCTTCGGCTGCATCATCGGCCACCACGACCAGGACTGCCTGAAGCGCGTGAGGACCGAGATCTTCGCGACGTACGACAACTGCATCGCGCACTGCACGCCGGCCTGAGCTCGGCGTCGCTCCGCGCGGCGGGTTCGGGGTAGGATCCGCGCCCCGGACCCGCCGCCACCCACGGAGCCCTCCATGACGCGCCCCTTCCGCATCCTCGGCCTGCAGCAGATCGCGCTCGGCGCGAGCGACAAGTCCCGCCTGCGCAAGCTGTGGGTCGAGCTGCTCGGGCTCGAGGTCGTGGGGGCGTACCGCTCCGAGACGGAGAACGTCGACGAGGACATCGCCGTGCTCGGCCGCGGCGCGGCGCGCGTCGAGGTGGACCTCATGCAGCCGCTCGATCCCGCCGGCCGGATCGACGTGTCCAAGCCCGCGCTCAACCACGTCGGCCTGTGGGTCGACGACCTGCGCGCCGCCGTCGCGTGGCTCGAGGGGCAGGGCGTGCGCTTCGCGCCCGGCGGCATCCGCCCCGGCGCGAGCGGTCACGACATCTGCTTCGTGCATCCACGGTCGAACGACGCGTTCCCCGTCGGCGGCGAGGGCGTGCTGATCGAGCTCGTGCAGGCGCCGCCGGACGTCGTCGCGGCGCTCGGGCGCTGACGCGGGTCAGCTCGCGGCCGCGGTGGAGGACGCGAGCGCCTGCTGGCCGGCCAGCACGTGTCGCTCGCGCCAGGCGATCCAGCGACGTCGCGTGAGCGGGCTGAGGATCCCCGCGAGCGAGCCCAGCGCCACCGCTCCGGCGATCCAGCGCACCATGGGCAGCGGCACGGCGAGGGCCAGGGCCGTGGCCGGTACCACGAATGCCCAGCCCACGATGGGCCAGACGATCGAGCCGCGGAAGAGGCTCTCGCGCTGCGTGATCGAGACCGCATCCCACAGCAGCAGGCCGAGCAGGATCGGCGCGCCGACGCCCATGCCGTGGCCGGCGGCGCTCATGCCGGACTGACGGCTGAACAGCGCGGCCAGCGAGATCGCGCCGATGAAGAGCGCGACGATCACCTTGAGCAGGTGCTCGAGCTCGCGCAGGCGCTTCTCGCGCGTCCACAGCCGGCGCAGGTCCACCACGAGGTTCGCGTGCCCGCAGACGGCGCAGTGCGTGCTGGGCGCCTGCACCTCGCCGAGCGGCGCGTAGCAGTGCAGGCAGTAGGGGGACGCGTAGGCGGGCTTGGGGCGCATGCGAGGGCTCTCCGTCGGGCCGCGCTCCCTAGTCGCGCGACTCGCCTCGCATTCTAGCCGCTCCCGAAGAAGTCCTCCGGCGCCGGGACGACGTCCTCCACGCCGGTGCCGTGCCGGTGAGCCTCGCCCGATCCACCGCTTCGCCTGCGGTTCCTGCCCGCACCCCGCAGCGGACGCCGTCGGCTCGGCCTCCGAAGCCCGTCGTCGCCGGGCGGCTCGGTCGCCGTGAAGCGCCTCGCCCGCGGGGCCGCGCGCGTCGCCGTCGTCGCCCCGCGGGCGCGCGACGGCGACGGCGAGCGCGGCGGCGCTCAGAGCTGCGCCAGGAACGCGATGAGGTCGCGCATCTCGCGCGGCGTCAGGAACTGCGTCAGGCCGTTCGGCATGGCCGAGAGGTCGGGCCGGCGCTCGACGACGTAGGCCGCGCCGATCTGCTCGGTCGCGCCGTCGGACTTCAGCACGGTGATCCACTCGGCGTCCTCGTCGAGGATGCGGCCGGCGACGACGCTGTCGTCGTCGAGCACGAGCAACGTCGACTCGTAGCCCGGCGAGATGCGCGCGTTGGGATCGACGACCGCCTCGCAGAGCTGGCGGCGCGTCAGGCGCTTGCCGACGCCGTGCAGGTCGGGGCCGACGGCGATGCCCTGCTCGGCGTCGAGCGCGTGGCAGCGCAGACAGGTCAGCTCGGGCTTCGCGCGGAACAGCCGCTCACCGGCCGCGGCGTCGCCGCCGAAGAAGGTGTCGTGCCACGCGCCGAGCGCGGGGTCGGCCGCCTCGCGCGCCTGGCGGTGCTTCTCGACGATGAGCTTGAGGTTCTGCGAGGGGCGCGAGTACATGGCCTCGAGCATGTCGAGGCGCAGCTCGGCCGGGAGCTGGCCGGCGATCAGCTTGGCGTACTCGGCGCGGAAGACCTCGTCGACGTCGAAGCCCTCGATGCGCGCGAGCGCGGCGTACACCGCGCGGCGCTCGGCGATCTGGCCGTTGGCGAGCACGGCCTCGAACAGCGGCATCGAGGCGGCCGCGTCGATCGTCGGCAGCGCTTCGAGCGCGGCGGCGCGCAGCGTGCCGTCGGGGTCGAAGAGCGCGCCGCGCAGCGCGGCCTCGTACTCGTCGGCGCCCAGCGCGCCGAGCGCCTCGAGCGCGCGCACGCGCAACGCGCCGCCGCGGGCGCGCTCGCGCACGAGCCCGGCCAGCGCGGGCGCGGCGTCGCGTGCGCCGTACGCGGCCACCACGTCGATCCAGCGCGAGATCACCGCTTCGGGCGCGTCGAGCACGCCGTAGGCCGCGAGGCCGCTCGCGAGCGTCGCGAGCCCTTCGGTGGAGCGCGGTTCGAGCGGGCGCCAGTTGCTGATGACGTCGTCGCGGTTCGACGGCGCGGCCCACTGCGCGAGCAGGCGCAGCGCGTCGGCGCGCGCCAGCTCGGGCTGCTGCGCGTCCATCGCGAAGGTCGCCAGCTTGCGCGCGCGCGCGAGGCCGCCGAGGCGCAGGTTCGCGTTCAGCACGCGGCGCACGAGCACGCGGTTCGCGCTCGCGTCGAGGCGCGGCAGCACGTCGGCGAGCGCCGGGTACGCCGCGTCGATCGGCACATCGTTGATCGCGCGGGCGGCCTCGTCCACGACGAGCGGGTCGGGGTCGAAGAGGAAGCGCGCCACCTGGTCCGAGCGCTGGCGGCGCAGCGCGACCACCGCGGCGAGGCGCGCGTAGACGTTCGCGTCGCGCGTCGCCTCGGCGAGACGTTCCGCGCCCGCGCAACGCTCGAGGCCGTAGATCGCCGCGCTGCGCAGCACCGTGTCGTCGTCCGCGGCGCCCTTGGCCAGCGCGAAGAGCGGCTCGACCGCGCGCGCGTCGCCGAGGCGCGCGCACGCGATGGCCGCGTAGAGCCGCACGCGCGGCTCCGCGTCGGCGAGCGCCTTGATCAGGTTCTCGGTCGCGGGCGCGTAGCGTTGGTCGCCGAGCACGCGCGCGACCTGCGCGCGCACCTCGGGCGCCGCGTCGCGCAGGTAGGGGTGCAGCACCTCGAGCAGCTCGCCGTCCGCGCGCGCCGCCATGCCGAGGCCCCACACGCCGTGCACGCGCATGAGCTCCGAGCCGCCGCGCGCGAGCGCCGTCTTGAGCGCTTCGTGTCCCTCGGGGCCGCGGCGTACGAGCTCGAACTGCGCCTCCTGCCGCACGCGCTGGTCGGCGTGGCCGAGCAGCTGGAAGACCGCCATCACGGACTCGCTGCCGAGCCCCTCGCGCAGGATCCGCGCGACGCCGGCGCCCTCGCCCTTGCCCAGCGTCTCCGGGTCGTAGACGCGGTAGAGGCGGCCCTTGCCGGTCGTGCCCCAGCCGTGCACCCAGTCGGTGAAGTAGATCGCGCCGTCGGGGCCGAAGTCGACGTCGGTGACGAGCGTGCTCCACACGAGGCGGCCCGGCGTCTGCAGCTTGAACGAGGCGCCGCGCTTGGAGAGCGTGAACGCGTGCACGCCGCTGTACGCCGCGTCGCCGCGGAAGTCGGCCAGGAAGAAGTAGCCCTTGTAGCCCGCGGGCATCCCCGTGCCCGGGTAGTAGCACAACCCCGACGGCCCGTTGCCGAGGTTCGCGATGGGCGGCAGCAGGTACGCGGCCTGGCCCTCGAAGTGCGGTTTCCACAGGCCTTCCGCGTTCCACGGCCCGCGCGAGTTCGGGTCCTCGATCCACTGGTAGGAAGAGCGCCAGCCGCTGTCCGCGCCCTCGACGATCTGCACCCAGCGCGCCTGGTCGCCGCCGTCCGAGTTGTTGTCGCCGGTGAACAGGTTGCCGTACTCGTCGAAGGCGAGCTCCTGCGGGTTGCGCAGGCCGGTGTGCACGACCTCGAGCTCGCTGCCGTCGAGGTTGCAGCGCAGCACGGCGCCGGTGTCGGGGTGCTCGATGAGGCCCGCGGGCATCGCGACGTTGAAGCCGCGGTCGCCGCAGGAGAAGTAGAGCTTGCCGTCGGGGCCGATGCGCAGGCCGTGCAGGTCGTGGCCGAGCAACGTCACGCGCACGCCGTAGCCGTTCGAGAGCGAGGTGCGCTCGTCGGCCTTGCCGTCGCCGTCCGTGTCGCGCAGGCGCCACAGGTCGGGGATGCACGTCCAGTAGACGTCGCCGCGGTACTCGAGCAGCCCGGCGCCGATGCCGTCGGCCGGCGCGTTGAAGCCGTCCGCGTAGACCGTCGACCAGTCGACGACGCCGTCGCCGTCGGTGTCGCGCAGGAGCTTGATGCGGTCGTGTTCGGTGCCGAACTGCGCGGTGAGCTCGTCGCCGACCCAGCGCTCGAACATCGCCACGCGGTCCTCGACCGTGCGGCAGGCCATGTCCTCCTCGAGGTGCTCGGTGTGCAGGCGCATGTCCGTCACGCCGGCGTTCACGCGGAAGGACTCGCCCACGTAGAAGCTGCCGTCGTCGGCGGGGTAGAAGCAGACCGGGTTGGCGAGGTGCGGCTCGGCGGCGACGAGCTCGACGACGAAGCCCTCTGGCGCGGTGATGCGGGCCATCGCCTCGACACCTTCCTGCGAGGCCTCGGCCACGGCCGGCGCGTAGCCGTCCGTCGCCGGCGGTGCGTCGTGTTGCGGTGCGAGGAGCGGCGCCAGGGCGAGCAGCGCGCGGGCGCTCACGCCAGCTCCTCCCGCACGCGGCGCAGCAGGTCGCGCGTCGCGAGGATGCCCTCGTCCTCGCCGAGCTGGTCGCCTTCGTACTCGATGCCGAGGAAGCCGCGGTAGCCGGCCTCGACGACGATCTTCAGCATGCGCCGGTAGTCGGTGTGCACCTCGTTGCCCTGCTCGTCGAAGTCGTGGCTCTTCGCGCTGACGGCCTTGGCCCAGGGCATCATCTCGCGCACGCCCTCGTAGCGGTCGTACCACTCGTCGCCGCCGAGGTGGAAGTTGCCGAAGTCGGGCAGGGTGCCGACGCGCGGGTGGTCGGCGAGCCGCATCACGCCGGCCAGCCACGCGCCGTTGGACGAGCGGCCGCCGTGGTTCTCGACGATCACGTTCACGTCGTAGGGCGCGCCGTAGTCCGCGAGCTGGACGAGCGAGTCGGCCGCGCGCTTCTGCATCTCGGCCTCGTCGCCCGAGCCCGCCGCGTTGACGCGGATCGAGTGGCAGCCCAGGTAGCTCGCGGCGACGACCCACTTGCGGTGGTTGTCGATCGCGGCGCGGCGCTCGGCCTCGTCCTCGGCGGCGAGCGAGCCCTCGCCGTCGCACATGATGAGCAGCATGCGCACGCCGCCGTCGAGGGCGCGCAGCTTCATCTCGCCGAGGTAGGCCCAGTCGTGCGCCTTGTCCTTGAAGAACGAGTTCACGAACTCGACCGCGCTCACGTCGTACTTGGCGCGCACGCTCGAGATCCAGTCGAGGTTCGTGAGGCCGCCCTGCAGGGCGCGGTGGTTCGACCACTGCGCGAGGGAGAGGTCGAAGAGCGGCGCTTCCTCGGCGGGCTGCTGGGGGAGGGCGGCGGCCGCCGCCGTCAGGCAGGGCAGGCCGACCGCGCCGACGAGGAAGTCGCGGCGGGTGCTGGAGGTGGGCATGGGGCGGTGTGCTGGGGTCGCGCGAGCGGCCCGCCAGTATCGCACATCGCCCGCGGGCGGGGGAGCCGTCGGCTCAGGGTCGCTCGGCGCTCGCCGTGACCGCGTCGTCGAGCACGCGGAAGTAGAGGCCCGTGGCGCCGCCGCCGTTCTGGACGCCGAAGAGCACCTCGTTCGCCCCGGCGTGCAGGCGCGCGCGCTCGACGTGCTGCAGCGGCGCCGCGCCGCGCTGCTCGCGCGTCGAGCACAGCTCCGCGCCGCCGATCCACAGGCGCATGCCGTCGTCGCTGCCCGCGGCGACGAGCACCTCGCGCTCGTCCGGGCTGAGCAGCCACGCGCGTGCGTAGCTGACCGAGTGATCGCGCAGCGCCGCGTCGGCCGGCGAGAGGTCGAGGTAGCCGTTCTCCGCCGAAGTGCGCCGCTGCCAGCTCAGCGCGCCGCCCTTGCCGTCGAAGGGCCCCGCGCCGGCCGGGTCCGCGAGCGGGCCGAACGCGCCCGTGAAGAGCGCGGCGCCGTCGGGGTCGTCGAACGGGCCGAGCACCTGCCAGGCCACGACCGGCGCGCCGGTGAGCAGCGCGTCGAGTTCGCGCGGGTAGCGGGCGAGCTTCGCGCTGCCGAAGCGCTCGAAGAGCTGCACGAGTCGCGCACCCTGTCCGCTTGGCGCGCAGACGGCGAGCGCGCGCGCGGCGGCGAGCGCCATCATCGGGTCGACGGCGCGCGTGAAGAGGCCCTCGCACGCGGGCGCGAAGTGCGGCTTCGCGAGCACCTCCGCGCCGCGCAGGCCGGCGAGGCGCACCAGGCGTTCGCGCGAGGCCAGCGCCGCGTGCACGAGCGTCGCCGCGTTGGGCTGCTCGCGCTCGACGGCCGCCTGCACGAGCATCGCGGCCGGCGTCGGCCACAGGTCGTCGAGGTTGCTGCGGAAGGACGTGTCGAGGCGCGCCTGATCGTACGGCGCCATCCACGACTCGTAGTCCTTCACCTTGACCCACACCGGGTTGGTGATCGCGAGCGGCAGGATCGGGCGCTCCTGCGGCGTGACCAGCGGCTCGAGCGGCTCGTCGCCCTCGACGATCGCGTGCACCCACGAGTCGCTCTCGAGCGCGAGGACCTCCTGCACGATCGGCCAGGAGATGCGGCCCTCGACGTCGATCTGCGGTTCGAGCGTGACCGTGCGCCGCACGTCGCCGTTGACGACGAACTTCACGCGGTTGACGAGGATCCACTGCGGCGTGCGCACGCGCACGTAGCACAGCACGCGCCCGCTCTCCGACTCCGTCTCGGAGCCCATCTCCGCGCCGTTCACGCGGAACTCGACGAACGGTCCGGTCGTGGTGAACACGCGGCCCGAGCGCAGACCCTCGACGATGTCCGGCGTTTGGATGTCGCCCGGACGCGCGGCGTCGCAGGCGACGTAGTTGCGCGGGTAGCCGGCCGTCATCGCGCGCACCGTGTGGCTGTCGGAGTTGCCGACGGCGAAGTAGCGGTGGCCGCGGTTGAGCAGGTTGTACCAGTCGCGCAGCACCGAGTGGATGCCGGGGCCGACCGGCAGCGTCGTCGTGTCGGCGTCGTAGTAGCCCCAGCCCGTGTTGCCGTTGAGCACCTCGATCGTGTCGAAGTCGTCGGAGTACGTGCCGCGCGTGGCGAGCCCGGTCACCGGGTCGAGCCCGACCTGCGTGAAGTAGTCGATGCCGCCCCAGCGCGGGTGGTTGAGCTGGATCACCGGCACGACGCCGAACTGGTTCGTCTCCTCGCGCAGCAGGCGGAAGAGCTCGTTCGCGTCCGTCGCGCCGCGGCCGGGCGGCGTGCGCGCGACGTCCACCGGGAAGGTGTTGAAGTGACCGACCGGCGTCGAGACCTCGTTGCCCACCAGCGTGTGCACCTCGCCGGTCGCGCCCAGCTCGTCGAGCACCGGCGCGTAGTCGGTGTGGTGGTTGTGGTCGGTCGCCACCGCGAAGTCGAGGCCCTCGCCGATCAGGCTGATGACGCGCTCTTCCATGTTCGAGTCGCCGTGGCCCGAGTGCGTCAACGTGTGCAGGTGGCAGTCGCCGCCGACCCAGCCGACGGTGGGCACCTCGTGCTCGAGGCGCGGCGCCCACACGACCTCCTCGTCCGCGACGAAGGTCAGCAGGTCCGCCGCGATGCTCCACTCCATCCCGCGCGACGCGTACACGGAGTACGTGCCGACCGGTACCGTGATCGCGCCGACGCCGCTGAGCGTGTAGACGACGTTCTCGCGCACCGCGAGCTCGTGCGGCGCCGCCTGCGTTCCGGGGAAGAGCGTCGGTGCGCTGCCGTCGCGGTTCACGAAGGTCAATCGGCAAGGTACCGGGCGATCGTCTCCGGTGACGACGCGATAGCGCAGCACGCCGTGCGGTGCGCTCGCGTCCGCGGTCGCGTACACCGGCGCCTCGACGTTCGGCGCGGCGACCGAGTCCTGCGGAGCGACGAACGAAAGAGGGAGAGCCAGGAGCAGGGCGTACATGGGTGCTGGGGCGAGGACGGGGTGCTCGCAGATGATACGGTGTGCTTTCGAGACGCCTTCCCCCAGCCCTCGCTCTCCCTATGAATCGCCTCGGCGCTTGCTCTTGGTCCCTCCGCGCGGAGAGTCCCGCCGCGCTCGCCCGCCTCGTGAACGACGTCGGCGTGTCCTGTGTCCAGCTCGGCCTCGACCCGCTCGTCCGCGGCGTCTGGCGCGTCGAGGACGTGCGCGCCGCCTTCGACGCGCACGGCGTCGAGGTCGCCTCGGGCATGATCGGCATGCAGGGCGAGGACTACACGAGCCTCGCGACCATCCGCGAGACCGGCGGGGTGCGGCCCGACCGTCACTGGCGCGCGAACCGCGAGGCCGCCGCGCGCGCCGCGCGCCTGGCGCGCGAGCTGGGGCTCGAGCTCGTGACCTTCCACGCGGGCTTCCTGCCGCACGACGCCGGCGACCCCGAGCGCGTCAAGCTCGTCGAGCGCCTGCGCGAGCTCGCCGACCTCTTCGCGGCCGAGGGCGTGCGCCTGGGGCTCGAGACCGGCCAGGAGACCGCGGCGACGCTCGCGGGCGTGCTCGCCGAGCTCGACCGCGCGAACGTCGGCGTGAACTTCGACCCGGCCAACATGATCCTCTACGGCATGGGCGACCCGGTCGAGGCGCTGCGCACGCTGGCGCCGCGCGTCTTCCAGGTGCACGTCAAGGACGCCGTCGCCGCGACCGCGCCCGGCGCGTGGGGCGCCGAGGTTCCGGTCGGCACGGGCGAGGTCGACTGGCCGGCGTTCTTCGGCGTGCTCGTCGAGGCCGGGCTGAGCTGCGACCTGATGATCGAGCGCGAGGCCGGCGACGCGCGCGTGGCGGACATGCGCACGGCGCGCGAGCTCGTGCTCGGCCTGCGCGGGGAGGTGCTGCGATGAGCATCGGCATCGGCATCGTCGGCCTGGGGTTCATGGGCCGCACGCACCTCGCTGCGTACCGCGCCGCCGGCAAGCGCGGGCACGACAACCACCTCGTCGCGGTGTGCGACGCGGACCCCGAGCGTCGCGCCGGGCGCGCCGGCGCCGCGGGCAACCTCGAGGCCGGCGGCGACGCCGAGCGCATGTTCGACCCCGCGATCGTGCGCGCCTACCCGTCGCCTGCCGAGCTGTTCGCCGACGAGGACGTCGAGCTCGTCTCGATCTGCACGCCGACGGACACGCACGTCGAGCTCGCGCTGGCCGCGCTCGAGGCCGGCAAGCACGTGCTGGTCGAGAAGCCCGTCGCCGTGTCCGCCTCCGAGGTCACGCGCCTCGCCTCCGCCGCGCGCCAGGCCAAGACGCTGTGCATGCCGGCGCACTGCATGCGCTTCTGGCCCGGCTGGGACTGGCTCGAGCAGAAGGTGCGCTCGGGCGAGTTCGGCGCCGTGCGCTCGGCCGTGTTCCGGCGCCTGGCCGCGCCGCCCGCCTGGTCGCCCGAGTTCTACGCCGACGCGGCGCGCACCGGCGGCGCGCTCGTCGACCTGCACATCCACGACGCCGACTTCGTGCGCTACCTGTTCGGCGAGCCCGACCGCGTGACGAGCGCGGGCACGCTCGACCACGTCACCACGCTCTACCACTACGCGAACGGCCCGGCGCACGTCGTCGCCGAGGGCGGCTGGGACCACACGCCCGGCTTCGCGTTCCAGATGCGCTACGTCGTCGTGTTCGAGGAGGCCACGGCCGAGTTCGACCTCGGCCGCGCCCCGCGCCTCACGCTCTCGCGCGGCGGCGAGACGGTCGCGGTCGAGCTGCCCGAGGGCGACGGGTACGTCGGCGAGATCAGCCACCTGCTCGAGAAGATCCGGCGCGGCAGCCACGACCTGCGCGTGACCGTCGACGAGGCGCGCGACCTCGCGCGCATGCTCGAGGCGGAGCGCATGCAGCTCTGAGCGACGGCCGCACGAAACGCGCGAGCGCCCCGATCGCCGAGCCGCGGCGATCGGGGCGCTCGCGTATCACGCGCGTAGCGTCAGGCCGCGACCTGCGCGCGCCGGTGACCGCGCACGAGCACGGGGCGCAGCGCGTCGACCTCGTCGGGCTCGAGCGGCGTGGACGCGAGCACGCTCGCTCGCAGCGCGCGCTGGACCCGCGCGCCGCCGAAACCGAGCAGCAGGCCGCAGCCCACGAGCAGCGCCACGAAGACGAGGCTCGGCACGTGCAGGAACGGGCTCACGCCGCCGGGACCGGTGATCGTGACGGCGAGCAGAAGGGCGACGGTCAGCGCGAGGCCGAACAGTTTGGTCGTGAGGGTCATGGCGGTCTCCAGGGTGTACTCGTGATGGACTTGGTCGAGCGGTCCGAGGGCGCGCAGCGCGAGGTTCCACGCTTCGTCGTCCGTCGCACCGCGGGTGCGCGCCGCGCTCCACGCGCAGCGCAGGTGGTCTTCCAGCTCGTCGGCCTGCCACGCGGCGACGCCGCCGCGGCGCAGCCACGCGTCGCGCCAGGCTCCGAGGCGCTCGTCGAGCTCAGGCATGCGCGCCTCCCCACAGCGCTTGCAGCACGCCGTTCACCTCCTCCCACTCGGCGCGCTGGCCGGCGAGCTCGCGCTCGCCACCGGGCGTCAGGCGGTAGTACCGCCGCCGCCGGCCGGAGTCCGACGCGCCCCAGCGCGCCGCGACCCACCCGCGCTCCTCGAGCCGGTGCAGGACGGGGTAGAGCATCCCGTCGGTCCACTCCATCGCGCCGTCCGAGGCGGCGCGCACGCGCTGGATGATCTCGTAGCCGTAGCTCTCGCCGCGGCCGAGGATCGCGAGGACGATCGGCTCCGAGGAGGCTGCGACGAGCTTCTTGGAAGGCATGCCCCTACCTTCGGCCGCTATGCATAGCAGCCTTAGGTATTCCTCGCGGAAGTCGCGACGGGCCCCGCGGCGGGACGGCGGGCGGGTCAGCGCACCGCTTCGAGGTGCACGCCCTCGAGGTCCGCGCGCAGGTCGAGGTGCACGGCGGGCGTCGAGCCGTCGCCGATCGCGACCATCTCGAAGGGCTGCTCCTCGGCCAGCCAGAACGTGAGCTGGCTGCGGCGCGGGCCGTCGCCCGTGGCCTGGAAGGGCAGCCCGGCGCGCGGCACCGTCACGGAGGCGCCGGCCTCGTCCCGTAGCGCGAGCCCGCCGCCCTCGAGCACGCGCAGCTCGGCCGGCTCGTGCAGCAGCGCGCCGGCGGCCGCGATCTCGCCGCGCGAGAGCAGCGCGACGAAGCGCTCGGCGTGGCGGTGGGGCCGCCCGCCCCACGAGTAGAGCGTGAAGACGAGGGCCACGAGGGCGAGCGCGGCCAGCAGCGTGACGTGCTTCGAACGGGACATGCGAGCTTGTTGGGGGCGCCCCGCCGCGGGTTTCAGGCGAAGAGCTGCGCGAAGGCCGCCGCGAGCTCGTCGTCGCCGACCTCGAGCGCCGCCTCGCCGACGTAGAGCTCGAAGCGCGAGCGCCCGGGCGCGTCGGTGGCGGCCGCGGCGCCGAAGAGCCACAGGCCGGTCGCCTCGGCCACCCGGTCGCGCGCCGCGAGCGCGTCCTCGGCCGCGAGGTCGAGCAGCACGTGCACCATGTTCACCTGCGGCGGGTCGGGCAGCAGCGTCAGCCCCGCGATCGGCGCCAGCGCCGCGGCCAGCGCGCGCGCGCGCGCGAGCCACGCGGGGAAGCGCGGCAGGCGCTCGTCGAGGTGCATGGCGGCCGACGCGACGCTCGGCAGCAGCGTGTACAGCGTCGCGCCCAGGCGCTTCTGCCAGAGCTTGGCCTCGTCGACGAAGGCGCGCGACCCGAGCAGCATCGCGCCCGGCAGCGCGCCGATGCCCTTGTAGAAGGAGACGTAGACCGAGTCGAACAGCGCCGTGATCTCGGGGAAGGGCCGGCCGTAGGCGGCCTGCGCCTCCCACAGCCGCGCGCCGTCGAGGTGCAGCTTCGTGCCGCGCCGCCGCGCCAGCGCGCACAGCTCGACGAGCTCCTCCCACGCCGGCAGGCGCCCGCCGTTCTCGCGCGTCGGCAGCTCGACGACGAGCGCGTCGAGCGGCTCGGCCACCGCGGCGAGGTCCTTCGCGAGCATCACGCGCCGCGCCTGCCCGACGAGCGTCGCGCGCAGCCCGAGCAGGTGGCTGTACCCGCGCTCCTCGTGCAGCTCGACGTGACACGTCGGGTGCATGCCGAAGTGTCCGCCCGCGCCGCACCAGATGCGCAGCGCCGCCGCCTGCGCGACCTTGCCGCTGGGCACGAAGCGCGCCGCCTCCAGGCCGAGCAGCGCCGCGACGCGCGCCTCGAACTCGTTCAGGAACGCGCCCTCGCCGTAGACGTCCTGCGGCACGTCGCGCTCGGCACACCACGCCGCCACCCGCGCGAGCTCCGCCGTCGCGTCCGGCTTGCCGTGCCCGTGGATCCCCCGACAGCGCGCGCGCAGCTCTTGCCGGTACTTGCCCAGTCCGTCGTTCATCGACCCCAGGCTACCCGCACTCCGCGCAGGCGTCAGGAGCGCAGGCGCAACAGGCCCGCGATGGCGCCCAGCGGCAGCGGCGCGGTCAGGAAGGCGATCGTGTAGACGCCGTCGACGCTCAGCATCAGCGCCATGAAGCTCGGCATCGCGATCAGCGGCGCGAGCAGCTGGCCCGCGCGCGTCACGTGCCAGGCGAGGCCCACCGCCGCGCCCGCGAGGGCGCCGAGCAGCAGCGCGGGCCAGGCGAACAGCGTCGCGACGCCCATGCCGAGCGTGAACAGCCCCGCGCCCTCGAGCACCGGGCGGCGCCAGGCGCGGCCGGCCTCGGCGAGGAGCGTTTCCCAGCGCGCGCCCTGCTCGCAGCGCTCCCACACGACCAGCTCGCGCACCTCGTCGGGCAGCGCGGCGAGGCGCTCGGCGTCCTCGGGCAGGCGGGCGGGCTCGGCGGCCATGCCCCCTCGTCGGCCGCGGGGGGCGCGCGACTTCAGCCGCGCGGCGCGCGCTGGAAGACCTGGCAGACCTGGCTGCCGTAGACCGGGTAGTCGATGCGCGCGCGGTAGCCGTGGTAGTCGTCGGGTGCGCGGCCGAGGCTCGTGAAGACGTGCTTCAGGAGGTCGACGTAGCGCGGGATGTCGGCCGTGCGCACGTTGGCGAGCCCGCGGCCGAGCGGCGTGATGCGCTCGCCGGTGTCGAGGCGGTCGACGTCGCGCGCGGGGTCGTTGGGGTCGGCGAGGCCCTCGCACGCGGTGTCGTAGATCACGAGCTCGGGCGGCGCGCCGGTGTAGACGCCGTCCGCCACGAACACGTCGAACTGGTGGCGCTTCGTCGGCGTTTGGATCTCGGTGAAGAACCAGGCGCGGCGCGGCGGGTCCTGCTTCGGGTAGCGCGGCAGCTCGCCGCGCGCGACCTCGGCGAACACGAGGTCCACCGACGAGTCGGGGCCGAAGCCGGTGTCGCCGAGCGTGTAGCGCACCTCGTTGCGGTTCTGGTGCGCGACCAGCGGCGCGGGCGGCGCCTCGCAGAACTGGTCGAGGCGCACGTCCTCGAGCCGGCTCATCGGCACGCCCGCGAGGTCCGTGGGCACGTGCGGGCCGGCGCCCGGCGTCGTGTGGCGCACGGCGAACTTCACGCGCGCGTCGGGGCGCAGCCGCCGCAGGCGCAGGAGGCCGATCACCCACACGACGTCGAGGAACTCGGGGTCCTCGGCCGGGTGCAGCAGCGCGACGGAGAAGTCGACCTCGCTCTCGGCGCCCTTGATCTGGCTCATCGCGCGGAACGCGGTCTGCTTGCGCCGCAGCTCGAACTCCTCGCGCGCTTCGGGCAGCCACGCGGCGAGGATCGCGCCGAGCGCGGTGCGGTCGCCCGCGTCGCGGATCAGCGCCTCGAACGCGTCGACGGCCTCGCTCGCCGCGATCACGCGCTCGGGCGCGGCGCCCTTCGCCGTCGCGGCCTGCAGGAAGCGCCGCAGCGGCTCGGGCCCGGGCAGGCGGTGCACGACCGCGACCGGGTCGGCGTCGCGCAGGCCCTTGCGCAGGCGACTCGCGAGCACCTTGTCGATGCCGAGCTCGCGCGCGAGGTGCTGCTGGCCGCGTCCGCCGCCGGGCAGACCTTCGAGCACCTGCGTGAGCGCCTGGTGCAGCCGCGCGCCCGTCGACTGCACGGCGGCTTCGAGGTGTTGGCCGGGGAGCGCTTGGGGATCGGGAGCGGTCATCGACGTGCGCGCACGATACGTCCGCCGCCGGTCCGCGTCACTCGGCGGCCTGCCGAGCGAGTTCGGCGAGCCGCTCGGCCGCCAGGCCGGCGTCGCGCAGCACGCCCGCGGCCGAGGCCAGGCGCGCGGCCTCGTGGTAGTGGGCGAGGTCGCGGGCGCGCTCCTCGTGCTGGGCGAGCAGCGGGTTGGGCTGCAGACCGTTCAGCCAGGCGAGGCAGGCGAGGCCGGCCTTGTAGTGGCGCGTGGGCGCCTGGAAGAGGTGCCGCGAGAGCGCCTCGCACGGCTCCATCAGCGCGCGGTAGCTGGGCTCGTCGCCGCGCGCGAGGAACTCGAGCGCCAGCGACGCGGGCTCGGCGATGGCGTCGAAGATGCCGAGCAGACCGTGCGAGAAGTCGCCCAGCGGAACCTCGCGCGCGCCGAGCCGCGTCGTGCGCCGCGGCGGGCCGCCCCACAGGAGCTCCGCGAAGTGGAAGTCGTCGCCCGTGAGCATCAGTTGGTCGCGCTCGACGAGCTCCGCGCGCAGGCGGCGCTCGAGGTCCGCGTCGAGCAGCGAGAGCTTCGCGCCGCGCACCTTCGCCGGGTCGAGCTCCATCACGCGCTCGAAGGCGCGGCCGGGGAAGTAGCCGGCGAGCTCGGGCAGGAACATCTCGCCCAGCCAGTGCACGAAGAGCGGGCCGTCGCAGCGCTCGACGATGGCGCGGTAGACGCGCACGTAGTCGTCCTCGCGCGCCTTCGCGCGCGCGAGCGGCAGGAGCGGCAAGAGCACCGGGATGCCGCCGGCGTCCTGGATCACGCGCGCCTGGTGCGCGACGCCCTCGACGAGCGCGTCCTCACTCGGCGCGGGCCCCAGGTGGTCGATGCCCGCGCCCGCGACGAAGTCGTGCACGAGGCCGAGCGCGCCCGTGCGGCGGATCAGCTCGGCCGCGGTCTCCCAGCCGATGTCGAAGCGCTGCGCGGTGTCCATCGCCTCGGCGATGCCGAAGCCGAGGCGGTCGAGCTCGACGCGCAGCGCCATCGTCGCGTCCCAGTCGATCCAGCGCGCGAGCTCGGCGCTCGCGCCCGGCGCGGCGAGCGAGTGCGGCACGTCCGCGTACTCCGCGCGCATCACGAGGTGCGCCGCCGCGAACACGAGCCGCTGCGCCGGCACGGGCGGCTCGTCGCCGACCGCGTCGAGGTAGGGCGCGAGGACCTCGTCGCTGAGCTCGTAGGGACCGCGCGGGCCTTCGACGACGACTCTCATGCGCCGACCTTCGCGAGCCAGTCCGGGAGCTCGCGCCACGCGAACCACGCGAGGAAGCCGACGAGCACCAGCGTGCTCAGCGCCATGCCCGCGAGCCACAGCGCGCCCAGCGCGCCGCGCGGCCGGTCCTCGCCGAGGTAGGCGCGGCTCGCCTGCAGCTTGAGGAAGCCGACGTAGGCGACCGGCAGCAGGAAACCGCACACGACGTTCGTCGGCACCGCGACCCACAGCTTCATGTCGTTCCAGAACACGGCGCCGAGCACGCCCACCGCGGGCAGCAGCATGCCGAGCTTGTAGCGCGCGCCGCGCGGCTCCCAGCCGAACATCTCGCACAGCGCGAAGCCCGAGCAGAGCATCTGCATCGTGATCGACGAGAGCGCCATCGCGAGGATGCCGAGGCCGAAGACCCACAGCCCCGCGACCGGGCCCAGGCGGTCGGGCGCGGCGAGCATCTCGGCTGCCTGCACGGGCGCGATGCCCTTGCCGGTGAACAGCGACGGGTCGCCGTAGTAGAAGACGCTCGCCGACGCGACGACCATCAGGCTCGCCGCGAGCGCGTACGGCACGAACATTCCGAAGCCGAGGTCCACGCGCGCGAGCCGGCGGTGCGCGCGCCCCCAGCCGCGCTTGCGCAGCGTGTAGGGGTAGACGAAGACCATGTTCGCGCCGACCGCGGCGGCGAGGCCCGACACGACGAGCGTCGTGCCGTGCACGCCCTGGTTCTCGCCCGGGATGCGGAAGGGCACGAGGCCGGCGGCGAGCTCGGCGGGGTGCGGCACGCCGGTCTTCGCGACCACGAACGCGAAGCACGCGACGATGAACCAGACCATGGCCTTGATGACGTTCTCGTACGCGCGCGCGAGGCGCGGCGTCGCGTCGTACAGCAGCGTCACGCCGATGCACCACGCGAGCGCGGCGAGGCCCATCGCCCACGTCGGCACGTCGTGGCCCAGCGAGCGCGCCAGCGCGACGAGCATCGCGCTCGCCAGCGCGTACTGCGCGAACTGCCAGATGACCGACGAGGCGATGCCGCTGAAGGCCCAGCCGTAGGCGAAGAACGGCCCCGCGTGGCGCTTCATCGCCTGGAAGGGGTTCTCGCCGGTCGAGAGCGTCTGGTGCGCGACCGCCGAGAGCACGACGATGCCGAGCAGCATCGCGAGCGGCGCCACCCACAGGAGCTGGTAGCCGAAGGCCGCGCCCGCGAAGATCGACGCGAAGGCCGTGCCGCCGCCGAGCGTCATCGCCGACTGCATGTAGCCCGGCCCCATCAGCCGCAGGTAGCCGAGCGTGCGCGGCAGGAACGGGCGCGCGTCGAGCGCCTCGAGGTGGCGCACGTCGTCGGACGGCGCGCTCACCGCAAGCGCTCCTTGACCGCCTCGAGCCGCGCGCGCTCCTCGCGGTCGCGGTAGAGCTCGTCGAGCGGGTAGCAGCCGCTGACCATACCGTTGCGCGGCGCGGTGGTGCAGTCGCTGAACGTGCGACAGAGCTTGCGGCGCGCGAGCGGCGCCCCGCGCAGCACGTCGTGCGGCAGCTCGGGGTAGCTCAGCACCATGCGGCCGAGCCCGACGAGGTCGACGTGCCCGCCGCCCACCTCGTGCTGCGCGACGTGCGGCAGCCACTCCTGCAGGTAGGTGTAGCCCGTGCCGACGAACGCGAGCCCGGGGAAGCGCGCCTTGCACGCGCGCGCGACGCGCAGGTGCTCGGCCACCTGGTGCAGCGGGTCCTCGGGCGGCTGGTAGCCGTCGCAGGGCGGGTAGGCCGCCGGCCGCTGCAGGTGCGGGTTGTAGTACGGCGAGCCGAGCGTGAGGTTCACGAGCCGGATGCCGAGGCCCTCGACGAGCTCGAGGAAGCGGAAGCTCTCGCCGAGGTCCACGCGGCGCGGATCGCGCTCGTCGACGCCGAAGCCCGACGTGTACGGCACCTGCGCCTCCCAGCCCGCCGGCTCGCCGCGCCCGTCGGCGCCCTTGCTGAACGGGAAGAGGTCGCCGATCGACACGCGCACCACGACGTCGAGGCCCGGGCACGCCGCGCGCACGCGCGCGACGGTCTCGCGGAAGAAGCGCGTGCGCCCCTCGAGGTCGCCGCCGTACGGCCCCGGCCGCGAGCGCGCCGCGAGCAGCTCGTGCAGCAGGTAGCCGTGGCAGCACTTCACGTCGACGAAGTCGAAGCCCGCGGCCTGCGCGACGCGCGCGGCCTCGACGAAGGCGTCCTGGATCGTCGCGAGGTCGTCGTCCGTCAACACCGCCGCGTCCGAGGTCACGCCGGCGCGCGCGTCGAGCACCGGGTGGCGGAAGGCGACGCGCGGCGCGGGGCCCTCGGCCGTCGGCCGCGCGAAGCGCCCCGAGTGCGTGAGCTGCAGGCCGAGGTAGAGCGTGTCGGGGTCCTCGCCCAGCTCGCGGTGCGCCGCGCGCAGCACGTCCCGCAGCGCGCGCAGCCCGCCGAGCACGTCGGCGCGCGGGTTGAGGTAGAGCTGCCGCGGGTTCGCGCGCCCGTCGGCGGTCACCGCGAAGGCCTCGCCGCCCCACACGAGCTTCGCGCCGCTGCCGCCGAAGCGCGCCCAGCGCCGCAGCGTCAGCGCGCTCGGCAGCCCGCTCTCCGTCCCGTCCCACCCTTCCATCGGGTGCACGACGAAGCGGTTCGCGAGCACGCGCCCTCCGACCTCGAGCGCCGCCCCGAGCGGCCCCTCGGCCCCGCGCACCACCTCGTCGACCCCCAGATCCGGCGCCACGCCGCGCCAGTGCTCCGCGAAGTCCTCGAAGCGCTTGTGCTGTCCGGGGGTCTTGAAGTCCATGTCAGGCGGGAGTGGGGGCGTCGTCCTCGAGCGGCGCCCGCGCCGCCCAGTCGATCTCGCAGGCGTAGCCGTAGCCGACTCCCTGCAGCGAGTCGAGGGCGAGCTCGCCGTGGTCGAGGCGCAGCGCGACGCCGCGGTCGGTCGTGCGCCAGAGGTCGGGGTGCGCGGCGGCGGCGGCGGCGGCCTCGCGCGGAGGGAGGTGGTCGAGGCCGCGGAAGTAGTGGTGGCCGTTGCGCTCGACGTGCGGGAGGCCGAGGGCGGCCATCGTGGCGAGGTCCTGCTGCAACGCGAGCACGCCGAGGTTCGTGAGGTCCTCGCCGGACTGGAAGGCGCCGCGGCGCTCGCACAGGCCGCGGGCGCAGAGCGCGCGCAGCACGCCCTTGCAGTTCTTGACCGAGACGCCGCCGTAGCCGAGGTCGAGCGCGCGCGGCAGGGCCTCGAGGCCGTGGTCGGCCTCGTCGAGGATCACCGGCGCGACCTCGCGCAACGCGGCGAGGCCGGTGCGCGCGCCGTCGCCGAGGCTGAGCGCGCGCGGCAGCGGCTGCTCGACGTAGAGCAGCGCGTCGAGCAGCGCGAGGCCGCCGGGCGCGTCGGCGAGCGCGTCGAAGAAGGCGACGAGGTCGCGCGCGTCGCGGAACTGCTCGTTCCCGTCGACGGTGAAGCGCCAGCCGGGCGGCGCCTCGTCGCGTAACACCTCGCCGAAGGTCAGCGTGCGCGCGAGGTCGGCCTCGAGCTCGCCGCACAGCTTGAGCTTGAAGTAGCGCAGCCCGTAGGCGCGCACGTCCTCGACCAGACACTCGGGCAGGCCGTCGTCGATGCGCGCAGCGACGTCTTCGGGCCGCAGCGCGTCGACCAGCCCCACGGTGTGCCGCACGGCGACGCGGCGCGCCGGCGCGTCGGGGAGCGAGGCGGCGAGGTCCCAGTCGGCGAGCTCGGGGTACAGCGCGCCGGGCCGCACGCCGAAGAGGTCGCGCTTCAGCGCGTCGAAGAAGCTCGCGTCCGCCGCGCGACACGCCGCGTCGAGCACCGCGCGCTCGACCAGCGCCACGCCGAAGCCGCGCACGAGGCGGTCGGGCGCGTCGACCGGCGCCGCCGCGACGCGCGCGCGGTAGGCCGCGTGCCACAGCTCGAAGGCGCTGCCCTCGCCGGCGGCGGCGAAGGCCTCGGCCGCGGCGCGCGCGCTGGCGACGAGCGCGCGTTCGTCCTCGGCCAGGCTCTTCGCGGGGTCCTTCTCGAACCACTTGGGCACGAGCAGCTCGGCGGAGTAGCCCGTCGCGGCGCCGGCCTCGCCCTCGAGCTCGACGCGCGCGGTGAGCGTCGGCGCCGCGGTCATCGTGTGGATGCCGAAGCGGAAGGGCAGCCGCGTGCGGCAGTCGCTCAGGCGGAAGGACACCTCTCGGACGCGGACGCGCATGGCACGAGACCTTACGCGCCGCGGCGCCGCGCCGCCACGCCGCCGTGCCCGCGTCGGGCGGGGCGCGCTATCCTCGGCGCATGGAGCTGCACGAACACGTCGACGCGGCCGACTTCCTCGCCGCGGCGGAGGGGCACCTGCGCGCGCACGAGACGATCAACTCGCTGCCCTACGGCCTCGCGTTGCGCGTGCGCGACGAGCAGCACCCCAAGGACGCCGGTACGCGCTTCTTCAGCCTGCGCGCGGGCGGCGAGATCGTCGCGACGGCGCTGCAGACGCCGGGCTTCCCGGTGCTCTTCCCGCACGCGGAGCCCGCGGCCGTGCGCGCGCTGGCCGCGGCGCTGCCCGAGCGCGTCGAGCGGCTCGTGGGGTGCAACGGGGAGGTCGCGCTGAGCGACGCGGCCGCCGAGACCTGGCGCGAGCGCGGGCACGGCGCGCCGCACGCGCACATGGAGCTGCGGCTCTACGAGCTGACCGACCTCGCGCCGCCGCGCCCGGCGCCCGGCCGCATGCGGCGCGCGGACGCGGGCGACCTCGACCTGGTGCGGCGCTGGACCTTGCGCTTCCAGATCGACTGCAAGTTCCCCGGCGTCGATCCGACGAAGCTGCCCGAGCACGTGCCGCCGCTCGACGCCGGGCGCCTCTACCTCTGGGAGGTCGACGGCGAGCCGGTCTCGTGCGCCGCGTGGCAGCGGCCCGTGGGCAGCGGCGCCTGCGTCAGCTACGTCTACACGCCCGACGAACTGCGCGGCCGCGGCTACGCCTCGAATATCGTCGCGGGCGTCACGCAAGGGCTGCTCGAGGGGCGCCTCGACTTCGCGCCGCGGCGCTACGTCACGCTCTTCACCGACCTCGCCAACCCGACCTCGAACGCCATCTACCAGCGCCTCGGCTACCGCCCGGTCGCGGACTTCCGCCACTACGTGCTGCGCTGACCTCGCCGCCATGACGCCCACCCGCCGCCTCGCGCTCGTCCTCGCCCTCGCCGCGCTCCCGCTCGCCGCCGCGTGCGTCACGATCGGCTGCCCGTACACGCACGGCAACGGCCAGGTGGTCGAGGAGCGACGCGCCGGGCTCGAGGGCTTCGACCGCGTGGAGGCGGGCGGCGCGCTGCACCTCGTCTACGAGCCGAGCGAGGTCTACGAGGTCGTCGTGCGCACCGACTCGAACCTGCAGGAGCTCGTGCGCACCGAGGTGCGCGGGCACGCGCTGCGCGTCTCGACGCGTCACTCGTACGGCAGCGACGAGGGCGTGACGGTCACGGTGCGCGCGCCCGAGCTGCGGCGCGTCGAGGGCTCGGGCTTCCTCGAGCTGGACCTGCGCGGTGTCGAGGGGCTGACGCTGGACCTCGAGTTCAGCGGCGCGGTGGACGGCGCGGCTTCCGGCCGCGTCGACGAGTGCCGCCTGGACGCCTCGGGCGCGTGCGACCTCGACCTGCGCGCGCTCGTGGCGCAAGTCGTCCGCGTCGAGGCCTCCGGGGCCTGCGACCTCGTCGTGCGCGCCGAGGAGCGCCTCGAGGTCGACGCGAGCGGCGCCTGCGACGTGAGCTACCTCGGCAGCCCCGCGCTCGTGCTGCACCAGTCCGGCACCGGCGACGTGCGAGCGCTCGTCGAGTAGGCGCTCACGACCGCCCGCGCAGCTCCTCCACGAACGCCGCGGCGGCGGGGGAGAGCGGCCGGCCGCGCTTCTGGAGGATGGCGAGGCGGCGCTGGATGCGCAGGCCGGTCACGGGCAGGGCGACGACGTCGCGGCTGCGCTCGCCCTCGAGGCCGAGCTGGCTGACGAAGGCCAGGCGGTTCGTGACCGTGACCATGCGCAGGATGGCCGGGATCGAGCGCAGCTCCATCACGACGTTGACGTGCACGCCGGCGTCGCGCAGGGCGCCGTCGATCAGCGAGCGGATGGCCGAGGGCGCCTCGAAGCCGACGCAGTCGCGGCCCTCGAGCTGCGCGAGGCTCACGCGCTTCTTGCCGGCGAGCTCGTGCGCGCGCGAGGCGACGAGCGTGATGCGGTCGGTGGCGAGCGGCGTCACCTCGAGGTCCGCCGCGAGGCCGGGATCGACCGGCAGCGTCACGATGCCGAGCTCGAGGCGTTCGGCCGCGACGTCGAGCTCGGTGTCGCGGCTGCCGGCCTCCTTGACCTGGAAGAGCACGCCGGGGTGCGCGGCCTGGAAGGCGGCGATGGCCTCGGGCAGCAGGAAGGACACGGCCGTCGCGCCGCCGCCGAGGCGCACGCAGCCGCGCTGCAGCCCGGACAGCTCGGCGACGCGGCCGCGCAGCTGCGCGTAGCGGTCGACGAGGTCGCGCGCCTCGCGCAGCACGTAGCGGCCCTGCTCGGTGAGCGCGACACCGCGGCGCGTGCGCTCGAACAAGGTCGCGTCGAGCTCGGCCTCGAGCTGCTGCAGGCGCCGCGACAGCGCCGGCTGCGTCACGAACAGGCGCTCGGCGGCGCGCGAGATCGAGCCGGTCTCGGCGACCTCGAGGAAGGAGCTGAGCAGGGTCAGGTCGGTCATGCGCGAATTCTATGACGTGGATGCAAACTATGGAGATCCTGCATGGCTCTCATCGGCCGATACTGTCCGTGTCCCAAGTCCGTCGTCCCCCGAGTTCGCCGCCCACCGCCCCGAAGCGAGACCACCGACCATGCTGACCGCCTACCGCCAACACGTCGCCGAGCGCGCCGCCCTCGGCATCCCGCCCCTGCCCCTCGACGCCGAGCAGACCGCCGCGCTGGTCGAGCTCCTGAAGGCCCCGCCCGCGGGCGAGGAGGCCTTCCTGCTCGACCTGCTCGAGGAGCGCGTGCCGGCCGGCGTCGACCCGGCGGCCTACGTCAAGGCCAGCTTCCTGACCGCGGTCGCGAAGGGCGAGGCGAGCTCGCCGCTCGTGTCGCGCGAGAAGGCCGTCGAGATCCTCGGCACCATGCTCGGCGGCTACAACGTCGCCACGCTGATCGAGCTGCTCGACGACGCGCAGCTCGGCGCGCTCGCGGCGCGGCAGCTCGAGCACACGCTGCTGATCTTCGACGCCTTCCACGACGTCGACGAGAAGGCCAAGGCCGGCAACGCCAACGCCAAGGCCGTGATCCAGGCCTGGGCCGACGCGACGTGGTTCACGAGCCGCCCCGAGGTGCCCGAGCACCTGACGCTGACCGTCTTCATGGTCGAGGGCGAGACGAACACCGACGACCTCTCGCCCGCGCAGGACGCGTGGTCGCGCCCGGACATCCCGCTGCACGCGCTCGCGATGCTCAAGAACCCGCGCCCGGGCATCCACGACGCCATCGCGCAGCTCGCCGAGCTGAAGGCGAAGGGCCACCCGCTGGTCTACGTCGGCGACGTGGTCGGCACGGGGTCCTCGCGCAAGTCGGCCACGAACTCGGTGCTCTGGCACATGGGCGACGACATCCCGCACGTGCCGAACAAGCGCGCCGGCGGCGTCTGCCTGGGCGGCAAGATCGCGCCGATCTTCTTCAACACGATGGAGGACTCGGGCGCGCTGCCGATCGAGTGCGACGTGTCGAAGCTCGAGATGGGCGACACGATCGTGGTGCTGCCGCACGAGGGCCGCGTCGAGAGCGCGGCGGGCGAGGTGCTCGCGACCTTCGAGCACAAGTCCGACGTGATCCTCGACGAGGTGCGCGCCGGCGGCCGCATCCCGCTCATCATCGGCCGCGGCCTGACCGCGAAGGCGCGCGAGAGCCTGGGCCTGGGCCGCTCGGAGGTCTTCCGCACGCCCGCGAGCCCGGCCGACTCCGGCAAGGGCTTCACGCTCGCGCAGAAGATGGTCGGCCGCGCCTGCGGCCTGGCCGCGGGTCAGGGCGTGCGCCCCGGCACCTACTGCGAGCCGATCATGTCGAGCGTGGGCTCGCAGGACACGACGGGCCCGATGACGCGCGACGAGCTGAAGGAGCTCGCGTGCCTGGGCTTCTCGGCCGACCTCGTGATGCAGTCCTTCTGCCACACGGCCGCGTACCCCAAGCCGGTCGACGTCGACACGCACGCGACGCTGCCCGACTTCTTCACCACGCGCGGCGGCGTCGCGCTGCGGCCCGGCGACGGCATCATCCACTCGTGGCTGAACCGCATGCTGCTGCCCGACCAGGTCGGCACCGGCGGCGACTCGCACACGCGCTTCCCGCTGGGCATCTCGTTCCCGGCCGGTTCGGGCCTGGTGGCCTTCGGCGCGGCGCTCGGCGCGATGCCGCTCGACATGCCCGAGTCCGTGCTCGTGCGCTTCACCGGCGAGCTGCAGCCCGGCGTCACGCTGCGCGACCTCGTCAACGCGATCCCCTACGTCGCGATCCAGCAGGGCCTGCTCACGGTCGCGAAGGAGGGCAAGCAGAACGTCTTCTCGGGCCGCATCATCGAGATCGAGGGTCTGCCCAAGCTGAAGGTCGAGCAGGCCTTCGAGCTCTCCGACGCGACGGCCGAGCGCTCGGCCGCGGGCTGCACGGTGCTGCTCGACGAGGAGCCGGTCCGCGAGTACCTCGAGTCCAACGTCGTGATGCTGCGCTGGATGATCGCCAACGGCTACCAGGACGCGCGCACGCTCGAGCGTCGCGCGCGCGCCATGGAGGCCTGGCTCGCGAACCCGAGCCTGCTGCGCCCCGACGCCGACGCCGAGTACGCGGCGGTGATCGAGGTCAACATGAACGACATCCAGGAGCCGATCGTCGCCTGCCCGAACGATCCCGACGACGTGCGGCTGCTCTCCGAGGTCGCCGGTGACGCGGTGCAGGAGGTCTTCCTCGGGTCGTGCATGACGAACATCGGCCACTTCCGCGCGGCCGGCAAGCTGCTCGCCGCCTACGGCAAGCCCGTGCCGACGCGCCTGTGGGTGGTGCCGCCGACGAAGATGGACAAGGACCAGCTCGTCGCCGAGGGCTACTACGCGACGTTCGCCGCGGCGGGCGCGCGCACCGAGGTCCCCGGCTGCAGCCTGTGCATGGGCAACCAGGCGCGCGTGGCCGACGGCGCGACCGTCGTGTCGACCTCGACGCGCAACTTCCCCAACCGCATGGGCAAGGACTCGAACGTCTACCTCGGCTCGGCCGAGCTCGCCGCGGTCACGGCGATCCTCGGCAAGCTGCCGACGCCGGCGGAGTACCTCCGCTACGCGGAGAAGCTCGATACGATGGCGGGCGACGTCTACCGCTACCTCAACTTCGACGAGCTGCCCGCGTTCGTGGAGAGCGCGGCGAAGGGCCGCGAGATGGCGGCGGCCGGCGCCTGAGCCGAGCCGGTCGCGAGAGCGCGGGGCGTCGCGATGCGGCGCCCCGCGCGCGTTCCACCGAGACCCACGACCCGAGATCCATGACCAAGGCACGCCTGATCGACGCGCTGGGCTGGTACGGCACCGGCGCCATCCTGACCGCGTACGCGCTCTCGAGCTTCGGCTGGCTCGAGCAGGGCCGCGCCTACCAGCTGCTCAACGCGACCGGCGCGTTCGGTGTCGGCCTCGTGTGCTGGAAGCGCAAGACGTGGCAGGCCTTCTGGCTCGAGGCGGTGTGGGGCGCGGTGGCGCTGGTCGCGCTGGTGCGGATGCTATAGCGCGAGGCGCATCACGCGCTCATCGTCCTCGACCTCGCCCGTGTACGCGAAGCCGAGCCGCTCGTAGAACGGTCCCGGGTGCCCCTCGACGCCGTCGACGTGCGACAGCCGCAGCTCGCGCGCGCCGGCCACGCCCCGCGCGTGCTCGACGACGGCGCGCATGGCGTCACGCCCGAGGCCACGGCCCTGGTGCTCGGCGCCGATCATGAAGCGCCAGACCCACAGCCGCCCCGCGTTGAGCTCCTCCGTGCCGAACATCACGAAGCCCACCGGCACGTCCCCGGCGTAGAGCCCGAAGGGCACGGCCTCCGGCTCGAAGTGGGCCTGCGCCAGCGAGCCTGCGTTCGATGCGACGAGGCGCTCCTGCCCGGGCCGCACCCTCAGGTTCAGTACCGGGCGATAGGTCTCGCGCGTCAGCACGCGCAGCTCGACGGCGGGCGACGTGCTCACGCGTGGTTCGTCGCCTCGCGACCCTCCGTGAGGTCGACCGCCGGGCCGCGCGTCGACGAGCGCTCCTCGAGGCCGGGGACCCGCGGCGCCGCGCCGGCGTCGGGGCCGGGAGCGGCGGCAGCCGCAGCGAGGAGCGGGGCGGCGAAGTGCGGCGTGAGGCGCGTCGTCATGAAGGGGGTGCTCGCAGCGTCTGTCGAGCAGCGCTCCCAGGCTATCGCGCGCTCGTTGGAGCGCCACTCGAGCTGCGTCGTCGCCTCCCCGCGCGCGGCGCGGTGCTATCCTCCGCGCTCTCCCCCGCGCGCCATGATCCTCCGCAGCTCCCTCCCGCTCGTCCTCGCGGGCCTCGCGCCCCTCGTCTCGGCTCAGAACGGCGACCGACCGGGCGAGGAGCAGCCGCCGCTGCCCGCCGACCTCGTCGTGCCGCCCGCGCCGGCGCTGTCGGTGGACGAGGCCCGCGCCGCGTTCGTGCTGCCGCCCGAGCTCGAGATCACCTGCATCGCGAGCGAGCCGCTCGTGGAGGACCCCGTCGACGTGGCCTTCGACGGCGACGGCCGCCTGTGGGTGGTCGAGATGCGCGCCTACATGCCGGACGTCGACGGCACCGGCGAGACCGCGCCCACCGGGCGCATCGCGGTGCTGCGCGACGAGGACGGCGACGGCGTGATGGACGCGCGCACCGAGTTCGTCGGCGACCTCGTGCTGCCGCGCGCGGTGATGCCGTACCGCGACGGCGCGCTCGTCATCGCGCCGCCCGAGCTGCGCTTCTACCGCGACACCGACGGCGACGGCGTCGCCGACGTGCACGAGGTGATCGAGCGCGGGCTCGGCGGCATCGACAGCCCGGAGCACGCGATCAACGCCCCGCGCTGGTCGCACGACAACTGGATCCAGCTCTCGAACCACCGGCTGCGCTACCGCGAGGGCGCTGACGGCTGGGAGCGGCAGCGCACGAACGGCGGCGGGCAGTGGGGCCTCTCCTTCGACGAGCTCGGCCGCGCCTTCTTCGACACGAACTCGGACGCGCTGCGCGGCGACGCGTACTCGTCGCACTACGCGGTGCAGAACCCGAGCTTCGGCACCGCGGGCGGCGTGAACCTGCGCGTGATGCGCGACCAGACCACGTGGCCCGCGCGCATCAACCCGGGCGTCAACCGCGGCTACCGGCCGGAGACGCTGCGCGACGACTTCACGCTGCGCAGCTTCACCGGCGCGTGCGGGCCGCTCGTCTACCTCGGCGACGCGCTGCCGGCCGAGTACCGCGGCGACGCGTTCGTCGCCGAGCCGTGCGGGAACCTCGTCAAGCGCCTGCGGCTGTTCGAGCGCGGGCCGTGGGGCCTCGACGCCGAGAACGCCTACGCCGGGCGCGAGTTCCTCGCCTCGACCGACGAGCGCTTCCGGCCCGTCAACCTCGTCGACGGCCCCGACGGCGCGCTGTACGTCGTCGACCTGTACCGCGGGCTCATCCAGCACCGCCTGTTCGTCACCTCGTGGCTGCGCGCGCAGGTGCTCGCGCGCGGGCTCGAGCAGCCGCTGCACATGGGCCGCATCTGGCGCATCGCCGCGCGCGACGCGCAGCGCCGCGCGCCCGCGCCGATGAGCGCGATGAGCTGGACGGAGCTGGTCGGCGAGCTCGGCAGCGCCAACGGCTTCCGGCGCATCACCGCGCAGCGCCTCGTCGTCGAGGAGGGCCGGGGCGACGCGGACGCGACCGCGGTGTGCCGCCAGGCCGCGCTCGAGAGCGCCGCGCCGCTCGGCCGCGCGCACGCGCTGTACGCGCTCGCCGGCCTCGGCCGCCTGACCGACGAGGTCGTGCTCGCCGGGCTCGCGCACGCCGATCGCCGCGTGCGGCTCGCGGCGCTGCGCTGCGCGGAGGAGGCGCTCTCGCTCGGCAGCGACGCCGTGCGCGCGAAGGTCGTCGAGCTGGCGCACGACGGCGACCGCCTGCTCGCGCACCAGGCGCTGCTGTCGCTCGGCGCCGCGCACGCGCCGAGCGCGGACGCCGCGCTCGCCGGGCTGCTGCTCGAGGACGCGAGCGACCCGCAGCGCCGCGAAGCCGCCGCGGTCGGGTTGCACGAGCGCGAGCTCGACACGCTGCGCGCGCTCGTCGCCGACGCGCGCTGGGCGCTGCCGCGCGACGGCGGCTACGAGACCCTGCGCCTCCTCGCGAGCTGCGTCGTGCGCGAGGCGCGTTCGGACCGCGTCGAGGGCCTGCTGGCGCTCGTCGGCGAGGCGCTCGCGCGCGGGAGCTGGCACGCCGAGGCGCTCGTGGACGGCATGCTCGACGGACGCCCGGTCGGTCCGACCGGTCAGCCCGGCGCGATCCACGTGCCCGCGCGCCCCGCCTGCCTCGACCTGCTCGCGAAGGCGCGCGGGGGCCCGCGCGAGGAGAAGGTCGCCGCGCTCGAGGCCGCCATCACCTGGCCCGGCGGTCCGGGCGGCGGCGACGTCGAGGTGCGCGCGCTCACGCCCGAGGAGATCGCGCGCTTCGAGGCCGGCCGGCTGATCTTCAACGCGATCTGCTCGACGTGCCACCAACCCTCGGGCCTCGGCGAGGAGGGCAAGGCGCCGCCGCTGCGGCACTCGCCCTGGGTGCTCGGCCCGAAGAAGCGCCCGATCCGCGTGCTGCTCGGCGGGCTCGTCGGCCCGATCGAGCTGGGCGGCAAGACCTGGGACCTCGAGATGCCGGTCTACAACGAGAGCCCCGAGAACGTCGCCGCCGTGCTGACCTACGTGCGCCGCGAGTGGGGCCACGGCGCCGAGCCGGTCACGCCCGACGACGTACGGGCCGTGCTGGAGGAGATGAAGACCCGCACGCGGCCCTGGACGGTGCCGGAGCTCGAGGCGCTGAAGGACTGAGGCGGGCGCCGGCGGAGGACGGCGACCCGGTCTCAAGCCGGGCTCCCCGGCCGGCCGATCCAGCCCCTCGTCCGCCCATGTGGTTCCGCCGCGCCAAGCCTGCGTCCGTCCCCGAGCCGGTCGCGCCCCAACCCGCCAACAGGCGCCGCATCCACCGCGTCCGGCCCCTGCCCAAGGACGAGGTGCGCGTGCGTTGCGTGGCGCAGGGGGTGCAGCCCGTCGAGGCGCGGCTGTACGACCTGACGTTGAGCGGCGCGGGCGTGCGCATCGAGTTCCAGGACGACCCGTGCCTCGCGGAGGGCGCGCTCGTCGAGCTGCGGCTCGAGCACGTCGCCGACGGCTGGCAGGTCGACACGCCGGCGCGCGTGATCTACGTGCGCCAGGCCGACGACCTGCACGTGCAGTACGGCTTCGAGTTCGTCAACGTCGGCAACCTCTACGGCCAGATGGACAACGCCTGGTCGCACTACTTCAATCGCCGCGCGGAGCCGCACTTCGGCCTCGACCTCGACGCGCCGATGATGGCGCGCCTGCGTCAGCACCACCAGCGCGTCGACGCGGTCGTGACGAACGTCTCGGCCGGCGGCATGTGCCTGCGCGTGCCGCACAGCCTGGCCTCGCAGCTCGCGCTCGACGAGCCCGCGCAGCTCTTCTTCTCGGCGTGGGACCTCGCCGGCGAGGTCGAGCTCGAGGTGACGCTGCTGAACCGCCGGCGCCTGGGCGAGTACGACTTCCTCGGCCTCGCCGTGTCGGCCGAGCAGCCCGAGCGCGCGCGTGTCGGGTACCGCTCGCTGCTCGACTACGTCGCGCGGCGCCAGCGCGAGCTCGAGGCGCGCGAGGCAGCGCTGCGGCGGTCGGCGGCGGCCTGAGCTAGCGGTCTTCGAGCAGCTCGAGGCCGCGGAGCTCGACGTGCTGGTGCGCGTCGAGACGCAGCTGAACGGGCTCGAAGGGCGCCGTGCCTTCTACTCGCGCGACGATGCGGTCCTCGAGGAAGACGACCAGGCACGTGCCGTCGCGCAGGACGCCGAAGGAGCGCCACGCGTCCGCGCGCTCCGGCGCGGCGAGCTCGACGACGTGCTCGCCGCACGTGACGGTCAAGCCGGCGTCGCACAGGAGCTCGCCGCGCAAGGCCTGTCCAGAGACCTCGATACCGTCGCTCACGGGCAGCGGGAAGGACGCCGCGTCGCCGGTGGAGGTGATCGTCCAGCGCTCCCCGTCCTGGCCGACCTCGATGCCGAGGATCTCGTGAGCTCGCGCGATGAGCTCGGTGGCTCGCCAATGATGCGCGCCGAGGTTCCACACGCGCGGGTTGCGCCAGCGCACGCAGGTGTTGTTCCCCGAGTGCACCTGCAAGCCGAGCACGCCCGAGAGGTCGAGCAAGTCGTACGTGTCCGCCGTCGGCACGCCATTGACACTGGCGCGGATCCAGGGTCCCACGCACTCGATGCGGAAGCGGTTCCACTCGCCGTAGCGGAAGGCCGCGCGCCCGGCGGGGTCGTCGCTGAGGTCGTCGAGCCACCCGCGCCGTGCCTCGTCGTAGAGCCCGCCCGTCCAGGCGCGGTCCGACGGGTCGATCTCGATCTGGTAGCCGAAGGGGCGGCCGTTGTCGCGCTGGTGGCAGCGCACCTGGATGCCGGAGTTGCCCGGCCGCTCGGTCTTCACGTCGACCTCGAGCACGAAGTCCTCGAACGCCCAGCCCGACAGCAGGAAGCTCTGCCCGCCGCCGCCGACCTTGCCGAGGATCGTGCGGTCCGCGCGCTCGTAGATCGCGTCACCGTAGGCGAACCAGTCACCCAGCTCGGGTGCGCCGAAGAGGTCCTGCTCGAACGTGTCGAGCGGGCGCACCGGCAGCTCGCGCACGCGCAGCGAGCGGTACCAGACCTCGTCGCCGTGGTCCTGCAGCGCGAGGTGGCCGCGGCCGGTGCGCGCGAAGGCCTCGGTGCCGGCGTACTTGCTCGCCGCGAGCGCCGCGCGCCACTCCGGGGTGCTCGTGTCGACGTCGACGACGCGCGCGCCGTCGAGCCAGTGCTCGATGCGATCGCCACGTACGACGATGCGGCCGCGGTGCCAGACGCCGGGGAGCACCTCGGGCCCGCCCTCGGGCGCATAGAGGTCGTAGAGGCTCGCCGAGCGGTGCTTCGCGAGCGCGCCGTCCACGTGCCGCGCGTCGTCCAGCACCTGGTACTCGGGCCCGTACGCGGCGTCGGCGGTGCCGCTCGCCACCATGTACTTCACGCCGCTGTTCGCGCCCTCGGCGACGCGCCACTCGAACTCGAGCTCGAACTCGCCGAAGGCCCGCTCGCTGACGAGGTCGCCGCCGCCGCGCGTGTGGTAGAGCGCGCCGCCGACGACCTGCCAGCCCTCGCCCGGCGCGTCGCCCGTGCGCAGCGCGCGCCAGCCCTCGAACGTCTCGCCGTCGAACAGGAGCTCCCACCCCGCCGCCCGCTCGAGCGCCGTCAGCCGGTTGGGCCCCCCGTGCTGGGCGGTCGCGACGGACGAGAGGAGCGCGAGGGAGAGCAGGGCCGCCTTCATGGCGGGATCGTACGCGCTCCGACGACGCCCGTCAGCGCGGGAGCGGCTCGAGCGTCAGGTCGAGGTGCGTGACGACGCGGTTCTCGACTTGGAGCGTGCGCTCGACGGTCTGGCAGCCGGGCGCGCTGAAGCGCAGCGTCCGGCGACCGGCCGGGAGTGGCATCCACAGGTACGTGTCGCGCTCGGGCAGGAACTGGCCCCAGCGACAGTTGCTGTCCTGCGAGCGCCACCAGGTCTCGAGATGGATCCACGCGCCCGTCTCGTCGAGCCACTCCACGCGACACGCGCCGGGGTGCGTCCCCCCGAGGAGCTGCAGGCGCTCGTCGCCGAGCACCACGTCGGGGTCGCAGCTCCGGCGCAGCCCGGGCCATCCGCGCGGCGCGTCGCGCTCGCGATCCGCGAAGGCGCGCCGGAGTGCGACGAGCGCCGCCGCGTGCTCGGCGTCGGCCAGGTGCACGCGGAAGGCGACCGATCCCGCCGCGTCGAAGCGCAGCTCGTCGCCCCAGGTCTCGCCGCCTCGCACCTCGGCCCGGCGCTCGATCGGTCGCAACGGGTTGGGCGCCCACTGCGACGGATCCAGCGGGCCGTGCCAGCCGCGCGGCACCGTGGCCCGGACCTTCACGACGTAGCTCCCCGGCGGGACCGTGACAGGTGAAGCGTCTGCGATCTCGGGCAGGAAGTCACTGAGGCGAACCGAGCCGTCCGCGCTCCAGGCTTCGATCGCGTAGAGCAGAGGCGTGCTGCCGTCGTGCTCGCGCACGAGCGGGTCGAGCGCGCCGGGCGACGTGGCCGGCGCGAGCGGGACGCGCAGCTCCACGCTCGAGCCGTCCTCGGGGACGTGGATCGTGCGCGCGACGTACCCCCGCTCGGGGAACAGCCCGGCGAGCTGCAAATCGGCGCCAGCGGCCGCCTCCCAGACGAAGCGACCCGCGTCGCGCTCGAGGAGCGGCACCGCGCCGATCCTCCCCTCGGACGAGCGCGGGTCGCGCAGCCACAGGTTGTTGCGCCGAGGCTCCACGCCCAGCTCGAACGCGCTCTCGTCGGGCACGCCGACCTCCCCCAGCTCGCCCTCGTACTCGAGGGTGACCACGACGCGAGCCTGCGTGGTCCGAGCGGGGAGGGGGGCGTGCGCGACCAGCGCGAGCAGAGCGGTGAGCAGCATGGCGAGTCCTGGCGAGCGGAGTCGAGCCGCCCGCGCGACCTCACGCGAGCAACTCGGTCACCACCTTGCCCGCCACGTCCGTCAACCGGAAGTCCCGGCCCTGGAAGAAGTAGGTCAGCTTCTCGTGGTCGATGCCGAGCTGGTGCAGCAGCGTCGCGTGCAGGTCGTGCACGGGCAGCGGGTCCTCGACGACGAAGTAGCCGAGCTCGTCGGTGGCGCCGTACTGCAGGCCGGGGCGGAAGCCGCCGCCGGCGAGCCAGATCGAGAAGGCGTGCGGGTGGTGGTCGCGGCCGAGGTAGGTCGAGCCGTTGCGCGCCTCGTTCATCGGCGTGCGGCCGAACTCGCCGCCCCACACGACGATCGTCTCGTCGAGCAGGCCGCGGCGCTCGAGGTCGGTGACGAGCGCGGCCGAGGCGCGGTCGGTCTCGAGGCAGCGCTGCGGCAGCGACGTCATCAGGTCGTCGCCCGGGCTCGTGCCGTGGCTGTCCCAGCCCCAGTGGTAGAGGTGCACGTGCCGCACGCCGCGCTCGACGAGCCGGCGCGCGAGCAGCGCGTTGCGCGCGAAGCCCGACTCGCCCGGCGTCACGCCGTACAGGTCGAGCGTCTCCTGCGACTCGCTCGCGAGGTCGGCGAGCGCGGGCACCGAGGCCTGCATGCGCAGCGAGAGGTCGTACTGCGCGATGCGCGTCTCGATCTCCGGGTCGCCGACGTCGGCGAGGCGGCGCTCGTTCAGCGCGCGCAGCGCGTCGAGGCTGCGGCGCCGGCACGCGTCGTCCACGCCGGGCGGGTTCGAGAGGTACAGCACCGGGTCGCCGTCGCCGCGCAGGCGCACGCCCTGGTGCACGGTCGGCAGGAAGCCGCTGCCCCACAGCGAGGTGCCGCCGCTCGGCCCCTTCGCGCCCGAGAGCATCACGACGAAGGCCGGCAGGTCGTCGCACTCGCTGCCGAGGCCGTAGCTGAGCCACGCGCCCACGCTCGGCCGGCCGAGCACCGGGCTGCCGGTGTTCAGGAAGATCTGCGCCGGCGTGTGGTTGAACTGGTCGGTCACCATCGAGCGCACGATCGTGAGCTTGTCGGCGATGGCGGCCGTGTGCGGCAGGAGCTCGCTGAGGTTCGCGCCGCACTCGCCGTGGCGCGCGAAGGCGTACGGCGAGGCCAGCACCTTGGGCGTGCCCTCGATGAACGCGAAGCGCTCGCCCGCGACGAACTCGGGCGGGATCGGCTTGCGGTCGAAGTCGCGCAGCTTGGGCTTCTCGTCGAAGAGGTCGAGCTGCGAGGGCGAGCCCGCCATGTGCAGCCAGATGACGTGCTTCGCCTTCGCGGGGAAGTGCGGCCCGCGCGCGAGCGAGGCGCCGCCCTCGCCGAACGCGCGGCCGGCGAGGAGCGAACCGAGGCTCGCGGCCGCGAAGCCGCCGAGCACGTCGCGGCGCGAGGGCCGCTGGGGGAGGGGCGCGTCCATGGTCAGCTCCGCGTCACGGTCTCGGCCAGGTTGAGCAACACGTTCGCCGTCAGCGTCCACGCGGCGAGCTCGGCGTCGTCCGCGCCGCCGCGGTCGAGCTCGAACGGCACGCGTACGAGCGCGGCGGCGGCGTCGGGGTCGGCGGCGAAGTGCGCGCGCTCGCCGTCGAGCAGCGCGGCGAGCACGTCGAGCTCCGCGGCGTCGGCCGCCCGCGCGGTGCACAGGCGGAAGGCCCACGCGAGGCGCGCGCGGTCGCCCTGCGGCCCCTCGCGCAGCGCGCGCGCCGCGAGCCCGACCGCCAGCTCGACGTAGGCGGGGTCGTTGAGCAGCGCGAGCGCCTGCAGCGGCGTGTTCGAGCGCGAGCGGCGCGTGCAGACGACCTCGCGGCTCGGCGCGTCGAAGGCGACGAACGTCGGGTACGGCGCCGTGCGCCGCCAGAAGGTGTAGAGCCCGCGCCGGAAGCGGTCGCCGCCGTCGGAGTTGCTCCAGCGGTCGTCGCTGTACGTCTGGCGCCAGATGCCCGGCACCTGCGGCGGGAACACGCTCGGACCGCCGACCGTGCGGTCGAGCAGGCCGCTCAGCGCGAGCGCGGTGTCGCGCACGACCTCGGCGTCGACGCGGTAGCGCGCGCCGCGCGCGAGCCAGACGTTCGCGGGGTCGCGGGCCAGCGCGTCCGCGCTCACGCGCGAGTCCTGGCGATAGGTCGCCGACGTCACGAGCTCGCGCAGCAGCGCCTTCGTGCTCCAGCCGCGCTCGACGAACTCGACCGCCAGCCAGTCGAGCAACGCGGGGTGCGTGGGCGTCGCGCCCTGCGTGCCGAAGTCCTGCTCGGTCGTGACGAGCCCGCGGCCGAAGAGCTGCGCCCACAGGCGGTTGACCTCGACGCGCGCCGTCAGCGGGTGCGCGCCGCTCACGAGCCAACGCGCGAAGCCCAGGCGGTTCGCGGGTGCGTCGTCCGGCAGCGGCCCCATCACCGCGGGCACGCCGCACGCGACCTCTTCGCCGGGCGCGAGGAACGAGCCGCGCTCGAGCACGTGCGTCGCGCGCGGGGCGGGGAGCTCCTCCATGACGAGCGTCGTCGGCGGCCCGGGCAGTGCGCGCAGCGCGGCGAGGCGCTCGCGCGCGGGCGCCAGCGCAGCGGCTTGGCCGCGGAACCACGCGCGCAGGGTCTCCCGCTCGGCGTCGGCGAGCCCTTCGCGCCGCGCGAGCAGGTCCTCGACGTCGGGCGGGAGCAGCGCCGCGCCCGACGGGGCGTCGTTCGAGAGCGATACGCGCAGCCGGCCGATCGTGTGGCGCCCGCCGTAGGCCTCGTCGAGCTCGAGCTCGAGCCGCGCCGGCACGTCCGCCGGCAGCGGCACCGCGAGGCGCGCGACCCACTGGTGCGCGCGGCCGATGCCGCCGTCGACGGCCCAGCCGGTCGCGGCGTCGCCGTCGACCACGCCCGCGGCGGGCCAGCCGGGCTGCTCGTAGTCGGCGCGCGCGTCCGCGAGCGCGAGCGGCGTGCGCGCGCCGGCCTCGTCGACGAGGAACGCGCGCAGCTCGCTCAGCACGAAGTTGCCGTTGCCGGCGCGGCCGGGGCCGCGGCGCGGGTGCGCGTCGTCGGGCAGCACCTCGATGCGCAGCTGCTGCGCGCCGTCCGCGTCGGGCGCGAAGGCGAGCGTCAGCGCGTCGCGCTCGGGGCTCTCGCCCGCGACGAGCACCGAGCCGTCCGCGAGCTTCGTGAGCGTGGCGCCGTCGCGCGAGGCGGCCTCGGTCGCGGCGAGCACGCGCCAGCGCGGCGCGGCGGGCGCGAGCGCGGCGAGCTCGGCCTCCAGCGCGGGCGTCCACGTCGCGAGCTCGGCCTCGAGCGCGGCGACCTCGCTGGCGCGCGCCGCGAGCGCCGCGACGTCCTGCGCGCGCGGCGCCTCGAGCCGGGGCTGGTCGCTGGGCCCGACGTCCTTCGTCGAGTTGAAGTACGCGAAGACGCGGAAGTACTCGCGCTGGCTGATCGGATCGTACTTGTGCGAGTGGCAGCGCGCGCAGCCCAGCGTCGTGCCGAGCCACACCGCGCCGGTCGTGTCGACGCGATCGACGACCGCCGCCACGCGATACTCCTCGGGGTCCACGCCGCCCTCGGCGTTGACCATCGTGTTGCGGTGGAAGCCCGTCGCGATGCGCTGCTCGAGCGTGGCGTCGGGCAGGAGGTCGCCCGCGAGCTGCTCGACCGTGAACGCGTCGTAGCCGAGGTCGCGCGCGTACGCCTCGATGACCCAGTCGCGCCAGCGCCACATCGAGCGGCGCTCGTCCTTCTCGTAGCCGTTCGTGTCGGCGTAGCGCGCGAGGTCGAGCCACGCGCGCGCCATGTGCTCGGCGTACGCGTCGCTCGCGAGCAGGCGCTCGACCTGGCGCTCGTAGGCGCCCGGCGCGGCGTCGGCGAGGAAGGCGTCGAGCTCGGCGAGCGTCGGCGGCAGGCCGGTCAGGTCGAGCGACAGGCGCCGCAGCAGCGTCGCGCGGTCGGCCTCGGGCGCGGGCGCGAGGCCTTGCGCCTGCATGCGCGCGAGCACGAAGCGGTCGACGTCGCCGCGCGCCCAGCCGTCCCCGACGGCCGGCACCGCGGGGCGCACCGGCGGCGTCCAGGCCCAGTGCGTCGGCGCGGCGTCGGGCGCCGCGGCGGGGACGCGCGCGCCGTCGACGATCCAGCGCCGCAGCACGTCGAGCTCGTCGGCCGACAGCGCGGCGCCTTCGGGCGGCATGCGCTCGTCCTCGTCGTCGCTCGTGACGAGCTCCCACAGCAGCGAGCCGTCGAGGTCGCCCGGCACGACGACGGCGACCTCACCGTGGTCGCTGCCGGCGAGCACGGCCGCGCCCGAGTCGAGCCGCAGGCCGGCCTTGCGCTTCTCCGCGCCATGGCACTCGACGCAGCGCGCTTCGAAGAGCGGCGCCACGTCGCGCGCGTAGTCGATGGCGTCCTGGGGAGCGGCGAGGGAGAGCGTGAGCAGCGCGGGGAACAGCATGGGACCGCCGCGATTCTACGCCGGGTCCGCCGGCCGCGGGTACGCTGGCGGCATGCTCGCTTGGCTCCGTCGCCGCGGTCCGCGCACCTGGGCGCTGGTCGTGTTCCTGGCCCTCGCCGCGGCCGAGCTCGGTCTGGCGAGCCTGGGCTACGGACATCGCGTGCCGATGGTCGCCGACGCGCGCCTGGGCTGGCGCAAGCTGCCCAACGCGAGCTACGTCGACGCGCGCGGCATCGCGTTCCGCTCGAACGCGCTGGGCTACCGCGACCGCGACTGGGCCGCGCCCGCCGCGCCGGAGCGCTCGGTCCTCGCGGGCGGCCGCCGCGGACTGCGCATCGCCGTGCTCGGCGACTCGCTGCACTACGGGCCGGGCGTGCGCGAGGAGGACGTCTGGACGCGCCGGCTCGAGACGGGCTTGCGGCACGAGCTCGGCGACGACGTGCTCGTGATGGACTTCGCCGTGGTCGGCTACGTGCTCGAGCAGCTCGAACGCGTGTGGCAGGACCAGGTGCGCGCGTGGCGGCCCGACGTCGTCGTGGTCGGCGTCAACGCCTGGATGGCGCGGCCGATGCGCTTCCTCGACGCGCCCGAGCGCGGCGCGTTCGCGCGCCTGTGGGACCGCAGCGCCGTACACGCGTGGCTGGACGAGCAGGCGCTCGAGGACGCGCCCCCGGAGCCGCTGCGCTGGGGGCCGACGGCCGCGGGCGACGCGCGCGACGCGGACGCGGTCGACCTCGACATGCGACGCGATCCGCTCGGCGCGCAGAACGACGCGGCGTGGCGCGCGGCGAGCGAGCGGCTGCGCGGCATGCGCGCGGACCTGGACGGTTGGGGCGGGGCGCTCGTGCTGCTCTCGGTGCCGCGCCAGCGCCACCTGCTCGACGACCCGCCGGAGTGGAGCGGCGCGCGCTACGACGCGATCGCCGCCGACGTCGGCGCGCGACACCTCGACCTGCGGAGCGACTTCGCCGCGGGCATGGCGCGGCTCTACGCCGACGCGGAGGCCGCGGGCGGTGCGGCGCTCACCTTCGGCCGGGGGGCGACCTTGGACGGCGCGCGCCTCGCGCACGCCGACGAGAACCTGTACCTCTTCTCGGACCCCGAGCACTTGAGTCGAGCCGGCCACGAGATCGTCGCGCGTCGCGTCCTCGCCTTCCTGCGCGCGCAGGCGCTCGTCCCGCGCTGACCTTGCGGGGACCGGGCGCCCCGATAGAGTTGTACGCAGCGTCCGCGGCGCGCTCGCCTCCATGAAAGCCATCTACTTCGACGAGCACGGCGACTACGACGTGCTGCGCTACGGCGACGTGCCCGATCCGACCTGCGCGCCCGGCGAGGTCGTGCTGCGCATCGAGGCCGCCGCGCTCAACTTCAACGACATCTGGGCGCGCCAGGGCCTGCCGCGCGTGAACCTGCCGCTGCCGCACGTGTCGGGCACCGACGCGGCGGGCGTGGTGGTCGAGGTCGGCAAGGACGTCGAGCGCGTGAAGGTCGGCGACGAGGTGATCGTCTACGGCGTGAACTCGTGTCGCGTGTGCCCGGCGTGCCTGCGCGGCGAGGAGGTCTTCTGCCGCACCATGCGCATCTGGGGCTTCCAGACCGGGCCGTACGACGGCGCCTACGCGCAGTACGCGAAGGTGCAGGCCCAGCAGGTCGCGCCGCGGCCGACGCACCTCACGTGGGAGGAGGCGGCCGCCACCTCGACCTCGCTGCTCTCGGTCTGGCGCATGCTCGTCACGCGCGCCGAGGCGAAGGCCGGCGACACGGTGCTCGTGTGGGGCGCGAGTGGCGGGACGGGCTCGTTCGCGCTGCAGCTCTGTCGCGTGCTCGGCGCGCGCGCCATCGCGGTGACCTCGAGCGACGAGAAGGAGGCCTTCTGCCGCACGCAGGGTGCCGAAGAGGTGCTGCGCAGCGACCGCGACGACGTCCACCGCGGCGTGCGCGAGCTCACGGGCGGCCGCGGCGTCGACATCGTCTTCGACCACGTCGGTGAGACCGTCTGGCCGATCAGCGTCGAGTGCCTGGCCTGGGGCGGCAAGCTCGTCATCTGCGGCGCGACCGAGGGCTTCATGCCGCACATCGACCTGCGCTACCTGTGGAACAAGCAGCTCTCGTTCCTCGGCTCGCACATCGGCACGCACCGCGAGTGGATGGACTGCCTGCGGCTCGTCGAGCAGCGCAAGGTGCACCCGCCGGTGACGCAGACCTTCGCGCTGCCCGAGTACGCCGCCGCGATGCGCGCGATGGAGGAGCGGCGCATCACCGGCAAGCTGGCGATCCGCGTCGGCGACCATGCCTGAGCGTCACGTCCGCATCGCGGCGACCGGGCGCTACCTGCCGGGGCAGGTGCTGACGAACGAGGAGCTCGTCGCGCGCTTCGGCCTCGACGTCGACGCGGCGTGGATCGAGGCGCGCACCGGCATCCGCTCGCGCCACTGGATGCAGCCGGGCGAGACGACCTCGGACATGGCCGCCGCGGCGGCGCGCGCGGTGCTCGACGAGGCCGGCGTGGAGGCGCGCGAGCTCGACCGCATCGTGCTGGCGACGATCAGCCCCGACCAGCCGAGTCCGGCGACCGCGATGCGCGTGGCGCGCCTGCTCGGCGCGCGCTGCCCGGCCTTCGACGTGTCCGCGGCGTGCGCGGGCTTCCTCTACGGCCTCGACCTCGGCGCGGCGTCGGTGCGCGGCGGCGAGGAGCGCGTGCTCGTGCTGGCCGCGGACGCGCGCTCGCGCTTCGTCGACCCGACCGACCGCCGCGCGGTGGTGCTGTTCGCGGACGGCGCGGCCGGCGCGCTGCTCGTGCCGTCGGACGAGCCGGGGCTCCACCCCGTCGCGCTCGGCGCGGAGGGTCGCGAACGCCCGGGCGCCGAGGTGCCCGCCGGCGGCGCGCGCGAGCCCGCCTCGCACGCGACCGTCGACGCGCGGCGCCACTTCGTGCAGGTCGACGGGCGGCGCGAGATCTTCGACCTCTTCGTCGCGTTCACGCGCGAGGCCTGCGACGCCGCGCTCGCCGCGGCCGGCCTGACGCTGGACGAGATCGACCTCTTCATCACGCACCAGGGGAACGCGCTGATGGTGCAGGAGGTGCTCGACGCCCTGGGCCTGCCGCCCGAGCGCGCGGTCAACGACGTCGTGCACCACGGGAACACGTCGAGCGCCACCGTGCCGATCGCGCTGGCCGAGGCCCGCGCCGCCGGCCGCATCCGCGCGGGCGATCGCGTGCTCCTGACCTCGGTGGGCGCCGGCTACACCTTCGGGGCCGTGGTGCATCGCTTCTGAGCGCGTCCTTCGGGTACAACCACGGCGTGAGCGAGGAGCGAGAGCTGCACGGCCGCCGCGCGCTGGTCACCGGCGCGGGGCGCGGCCTCGGGCGCGCGGTGGCGCTGGAGCTGGCCGCGCGCGGCGCCGAGCTGGTGCTCGTCGGTCGCGACGGCGCGCGGCTCGCGGCGGTGGCCGAAGCGCTCGGCGGCGCGACGTGCGTCGCGTGCGACCTGCGAGCGCCTGAGCCGGCCGAGGCCGCGGCGCGCGAGGTGGACGTGCTCGTGCACGGCGCGGCGAGCTTCGCGCCCTACGTCGACCTCGAGCAGCTCGAGCGCGCGGACTGGGAGGAGGCGCTCGCCGTCAACCTGGCCGCTGCCGCGCGCCTCGACGCGGCCGCGCTGCCCGGCATGAAGGCGCGCGGCTTCGGGCGCGTCGTCTACCTCGGCTCGCGCGCGGGCGCGCGCGGCGCGCGGCGCCAGGCCGCGTACTCGACCACCAAGGCCGGCCTCGTCGGCCTGATGCGCAGCGTCGCGCTCGAGGGCGCGCAGCACGGCGTGACGGCGAACCTCGTCGAGCTTGGCCTCGTCGACACCGAGCGCATCGCCGAGGCCGTCAGCGACGAGGTGCGCGCGCGCATCGTCGCCAAGACGCCCGTCGGCCGCATTGGCCGGCCCGAGGAGGTCGCGCAGGCCGTGGCGTTCCTCGCGTCGCCGCGCGCGAGCTACGTCACCGGCGCGGTGCTGCCGGTCGCCGGCGGGCTGGGCCTGGGCCTCTACCCGGAGCAGTTGCGGTGAGCGGCCTCGCGGCGCTGCTCGACGCCGCGGCGCAGGCCTCGCCGACGCACGTCGCGGTGCGCGACGAGGCGCGCGAGGTGACCTTCGCGGCGCTCGCCGCGCGCATCGAGCGCGCCGCGGCGGGGCTGGCGGCGCGGGGCGTCGCGCCGGGCGAGCGCGTGGCGCTGCTCGCCAGGAACCGCGTGGAGTTCGTCGAGGCCTACTTCGCGCTCTTCGCGCTCGGCGCGGTGGCCGTGCCGCTCAACTGGCGTCTGCGCGCGAACGAGGTGGCCGAGCAGCTCGCGGACGCCGGCGCGCGCCTCGTGCTGGTCGACGCCGCGTGCGTGCCGCTCGTCGCGGACTTCGACGGCGAGGTGATCGGCTTCGACGACGGCGTCGGGACGCCCTGGTGCGAGGTCGACGCGGCGCCGATGCCGCGGGCCGCGCGGCCGGCGGACGAGGTCGCCGTGCAGATGTACACCAGCGGCACGACCGGCCGCGCGAAGGGCTCGATGCTCAGCCACGCCAACGTCGACGCCATGCAGCGCGCCTGGCGCGAGGACATGCCGCTCGCGGCCGAGGTCAGTCGCTTCCTGCAGGTGACGCCGCTCTTCCACGTGGGCGCGCTGCTGATGACAGTCTCCTGCGTCGCCGCGCGCGCGACGCTGCGCCTCCTGCCCGAGTTCCTGGCCGAGCGCGCGCTCGCCGTGCTGCGCGCCGAGGGCATCACGCACGCGCTCTTCGTGCCGGCGATGCTGCAGTGGCTGCTCGCCGAGCGCGACGTGGAGCAGGGCGGCTTCGACGCGCTCGAGCTCGTCGTCTACGGCGCGGCGCCGATGCCGGTGCCCGTGCTCGAGCGCGCGCTCGTCGTCTTCGGCTGCGGCTTCCTGCAGGGCTACGGGCTGACCGAGACGGCCGGCGTGCTCACGACGTTGACGCCCGCCGATCACCGCTGGCCGGACGGCGAGCCGCCGCCCGCGCGCCTCGCCTCGGCCGGCCGCGCGGTGCGCTGCTGCGAGGTGCGCGTCGTCGACGAGGCCGGCGCCGACGTCGCGGTCGGCGCGGTGGGGGAGGTCGTCGCGCGCGGCGCGAACGTGCACGTCGGCTACTGGCGCCGCGAGGACGCCGACCGCGACGCCGACGGCTGGTTCCACACCGGCGACCTCGCGCGCGTCGACGCGGAGGGCTACGTGACCCTCGTCGACCGCGTGAAGGACATGGTCTGCGTGGCCGGCGAGAACGTCTACCCGCGCGAGGTCGAGCTGCGCCTGCTCGAGCACGCCGCGGTCGCCGACGTCGCGGTGATCGGCGTCCCGCACCGGCACTGGGGCGAGGAGGTGTTGGCGCTCGTCGTGCGCGCGCCGGGCGCCGCGGTCACGGCTCCCGAGCTCGTGCAGCACTGCCGCGCGACGCTGGCGCGCTTCAAGTGCCCCACGCGCGTCGAGTGGCTCGACGAGGTGCCGCGCAACGCCGCGGGCAAGATCCGCAAGGCGCACCTGCGCGAGCCCTGGTGGCGCGGGCGCGATCGGCGGGTCTGACGTAGAATCCCCGCCATGCAGCTCGCCGACGTGTGCGCGATGATCGAGGAGGCCGTGCAGGCCGTGCCCGGCAGCGTCGGCGAGGCCACGGTGCTCGGCAACCTCGACGGCTGGGACTCGATGGGGCTCGTGATCTTCATCGAGCTCACGCAGGACCGCGCGGGCGCGGAGCTGGCGGTGCACGAGCTGCGCGCGTGCCAGAGTCCGGCGGAGGTCGCGGCGCTGATCGAGCGCACGCGCGCGAGCTGACGTGGAGGCGCGGCTCGAGCAGGTCGCCGGCGTGGAGCTCGTCGGCAGCGGCGCGGGACTGCCGCGCGACGTCGACGCGAGCCTCGGCCCGCTCACGAGCGCCGACGCGTGGGCGCGGCTGCTGGGCGCCGGCTGGCGCGCGGAGCTCGCGCGACGCGGCTGGCACGAGGCCTTCGCCGAGGAGAGCTGGGGCGTGCGCACGCGCCACGCCTTCCCGCTCGGCGGGCCGGCGCACAGCGAAGAGCTCGCGGTCGTCGCCGCGCGCGCGGCGCTCGCCGACGCGGGGCTCGCGCCCGGCGAGGTCGCGCAGCTCGTCGTCGGCACGAACTCGCCGGCGCGCCTGACGAGCTCGCTCGCCTCGCGCGTCGCGCGCGCGCTCGGCACCGGCGGTGCGAGCTTCGACGTGCGCGCGGGCGGCGCGTCGGGCCTCGCGGCGTGGACGCAGGCCGCGCTCGGCGTCGCGGCGGGCGCGGGACCGGCGCTCGTCGTCGCGGTCGACTGCGTGCCCGACTTCCTCGCGCGCGAGGACCTCACGAACCACCTGCTCTTCGGCTGCGCCGCCGCGGCGCTCGTGCTGCGGCGTGCACCGGAGCAGCGCGCGGGCCTGGTCGCGAGCCGCGCGGGCCGCGTCGACGCCGAAGGTCGCGCGTTCACCGTGCCCGGCGCGCTGCCGCCGCGCGCGGGCGAGCGCTACCTCTTCCAGGCGGCGGACGCGAGCTACCTCGAGGCGCTCGCCGAGACGTGGCAGCGCGCGCTCGCCGCGCTGCGCGAGCTCGGCGGCGCGCAGGCGACGCACCTCGTGCCCTACGCGGTGACGCGCGGCCAGCTCGAGCGCGTGCGCGCCGCGCTCGGGCGCGAGGTGGCGACGCCGCTCGCCTACCTGGCCGAGTTCGGCTGCACCGGTGCCGCGAGTCCGTTGCACCAGGTGCACCTCCTGCGCGCAGCCGGCGCGCTGGCGCCCGGCGACGAGCTCGCGCTCGTCGCGGTGGGGGGCGGCATCCACTGGCAGGCGCTCACCTGGCGCGTCTGAAGGGGCCCGAGTAGAGTCGAGCGCGCTCGCCGCTCGTCCCCCGCATGACCTCGCCCCGCCCGATCGACGCCCTGTTCGTGTCCCACTACGAGGACCTCGACAAGTGGCACAACGACCACGTGGCGCCCGAGGTCGGCGAGGGCGGCTTGACCGGTCCGCGGCCCGAGGACGACGCCGAGGCGGAGGACGCGACGACGCGCGCGCGGCTGCTGCGCCAGGCGGTGCGCATCGACGGACACTTCGTCGACCAGCCGCGCCTCCTGTCGAAGCTGCGCTACGGCACGACGGCCGAGCACCGGCGCTACGACAGCTTCGCGTTCACGCACCTCTCCGGCAGCTACTACCGCTCGCTGCTCGCCGGCCACGGCTACGAAGTCGTGCACGTGCAGCAGACCGACCGGCTGGCGCTGGCCGGGCTCGCGCGCCGTTACGCGCCGCGCTGGGTGCTGATCTCGTCGAGCTTCCTGTCGGAGACGGCGCGCATCCACGACGTGTGCCGGCGCGCGCGCGCGCTGTGGCCCGACGCGGGCATCGTGCTCGGCGGCCTCGTGCTGGTCGAGCTCGCGCGCAGCCTGCACCCGCTGGCGATGCGGCACCTGATGAAGGCCTGGGGCGCGGACGCGTACGTCGTGTCGGCGCTCGGCGAGGAGCCGCTGCTCGCGCTGCTGCCGCACGGGCCGGCCGACCTCGCGCGGCTCGCGCTGCCGAGCACGTGGGTGCGCGACGGCGCGAGCTATCGGCTCTCCACCGAGCGCGCGGAGCAGGGGCCCGGCATCGACGAGACGTACGTGCGCTGGACGCGGCTCGACCCGGCGACGCTGTACCACACGGTGAACCTGCGCACGGCGCGCTCGTGCGCCTTCCAGTGCAACTTCTGCACGTTCGTCGCGCTGCAGGGCGCGCACGAGGTCAACCGGCCCGAGACGCTCGCGCTCGAGCTCGACGAGCTGGCGCGCAACGGCGCGGCGCGCTCGCTGATCTTCACCGACGACACGTTCAACGTGCCCGCGCCGCGCTTCAAGGAGCTGTGCCGCGCGCTGACGCGCCACGACTTCGCGTGGTACTCGTTCTGCCGGCCGCAGCACCTCGACGAGGAGGCGGCGCAGCTCATGGCGGACTCGGGCTGCAAGGCCGTGTTCATCGGGCTCGAGGCGGCCGACGACGGCATGCTCAAGCGCATGAACAAGTCGGCCACGTGCCGCACCGCCGCGCGCGGCATCGAGCTGCTGAAGAAGCACGGCATCACCTGCCACGTGAACTTCATCATCGGGTTCCCCGGCGACGTGCCCGAGAACACGCGCAAGATCGTGCCGTTCATGGACGACCTGGGCGTGGACTTCTTCTGCGCGAGCCCGTGGTACTCCTCGCCGACCGCGGCCATCCACGAGCAGGCGGCGGAGTACGGGCTCGAGGGCAAGTTCTGGCGCTGGAAGCACGACACGATGGACGTCGCGCGCGCGTGCGAGCTGGAGATCGAGCTGCTCGAGACGCCCAAGCACGCCGTGTTCAGCTCGGAGATCGCGCAGTCGACCTTCTGGGGCGAGCTGCTGCTGCTCTCGAACGGCTTCAGCGTCGACGAGGTGCGTACGATCGCCGGCACGTACAACCGCTTCGCGGGCCGCGATCTCGCGAGCGCGGACCTCGCGCGCGAGCCCGAGCTCGTCGCGCTGAAGGCGCTGCTCGAGACGCGCGAGCTGCCCGTGCCGCCGTCGCTCGGCGAGGGCGCGCGCGTCGGCGCGGAGGTGCGCGGTGGCTGAGCGCGCCGCCGCGCGCGAACCCGTCGACGCGCTGTTCCTGTCGTACTACGAGGACGTCGACCGCTGGCACAACGACTGGGTCGCCGGCGAGGAGCGCGCGCCCGACCGCGCGCGACCGCAGGACCGGCCCGACCGGACGCGCATGGGCCGCATCGAGCGCCAGAGCGTGCGCATCGACGGCCGCCCGCACGACTTTCCGCGCTTCCTCAGCCACGTGCGCTACGGCCACACGCGCGAGTACAGGCGCTGGGATGCCTACACGCCGACGCACCTGTCGGGCGCGTACTACGAGTCGCTGCTCGCGCCGCACGGCTACGACTTCCGGCACGTCAACTGGGCCGATCGGCACGAGCTCGCGCGGCTCGGCGAGCGCTACGCGCCGCGCTACGTGCTCTTCTCGACCTCGTTCCTGACCGAGGTGCCGACGATCCTCGACGGTGTCCAGCGCGTTCGCGCGGCGTGGCCCGACGCGGTCGTCGTGGTGGGCGGCTTCATGCTCGGCGAGCTCGAGCGCGACGTCGGCGAGGCGCACTTCCGCCGCTTCCTGCGCGCGTGGGGCGCCGACGCGTACGTGATGTCGGCGATGGGCGAGGAGGCGCTGCTCGGCATCCTCGCCGCCGGCCGCCGCGACCTCACCGGGCTCGACCTGCCCGAGACGTGGGTGCGCCGCGCCGACGGCGACTACGAGAAGAGCGGCGCGCGCGCGGAGGAGGGGCTGCCGCTCGACGAGTCCTGGGTGCGCTGGGATCGCGTCGACCCCGCGACGCTCTACCACACGGTGCACCTGCGCACCGCGCGCTCGTGCAAGTTCCGCTGCTCGTTCTGCAGCCTGTTCGTCGTCGAGGGCGGGCTCGCGTTCGCCGAGCCGGAGACGCTGCGCAAGGAGCTCGAGACGCTGCGCGCGCACCCGCACGTGCGCTCGGTGATCTTCACCGACGACACGTTCAACGTGCCGCAGAAGCGCTTCGCCGAGCTGGTGCGCGTGCTCGCCGACTTCGACTACGAGTGGTACAGCTTCTACCGCAGCCAGTTCGCCGACGAGGACACGGTCAAGCTGATGAAGGACTCGGGCTGCAAGGGCCTGTTCCTCGGCATCGAGTCGGTCGACGACCAGGTGCTCAAGAACATGAACAAGGCCACGACGGTGGCCTCCTACGAGCGCGGCCTCGAGCAGCTCCAGAAGCACGCCATCCCCACGCACGCCAACTTCATCGTCGGCTTCCCCGGCGACACGCCCGAGAACGCGCAGCGCGTCGTGGACTTCGTCGACCGCTGGGAGCTGCCCTTCTTCTCGGTCAGCCCGTGGTTCCTCGCGCCGTCGACGCCGATCTGGCAGCAGCGCGAGCGCTTCGGCGTGGAGGGGCGCTACTACTCGTGGCGCCACGCGACCATGACCTCCGAGCAGGCCATCGAGCTCGAGCAGTGGATCCTGAAGCAGCCGCGGCGCGCCGTGTACATGTCGCAGCTCTCCTCCGACCACTTCTGGAGCGAGATCCTGCTGTACGCGAACGGCTACACGGTCGCCGAGGCGCAGCAGGCGGCGCGCGCGTTCAACGCCTTCGCCGGCGAGGACACGCCCGCCGCGACGCTGGCCGCCGATCCGCGCGTGCGCGAGCTCCGCGCGCTGCTCGAGCGGCACGAGATGCCGCTGCCCGCCGACCCGACGCGCGGCGCGGCGACGCCGGGCTGAGCCGCACCGCATGTCCTTCGCCGAGCTCGAGTTCCTGCCCTTCCTGGTGCTCGTCGTCGGGCTGTTCGCGTACGTCCCGCAGCGCCTGCGCGGGCTCTTCCTGCTCGTCGCGAGCTACGCGTTCTACCTGCAAGCCGTGCCGTGGCACGCGCTGCTGCTCGCGGGCTCGACGTTGGTCGACTACGGCGTCGGCCTGGGCCTCGGGCGCGCGCGGCACCGCGGCGCGCGGCGCGGGCTGCTGGGGACGAGCCTCGCGCTCAACCTCGGCGCGCTCGCGCTGTTCAAGTACAGCGGCTTCGTCGCGGACAACCTCGACGCCCTGCTCGCGCACGGGGGCGCCGCGCCGCTCGCCTGGCCGCGCCTCGCGCTGCCGCTGGGCATCTCGTTCTACACGTTCCAGACGCTCGCCTACACGATCGACGTCTACCGCGGCACGATCGCGCCTTGCCGCTCGTTCACGACCTTCGCGCTGTACGTCAGCTTCTTCCCGCAGCTCGTCGCGGGGCCCATCGAACGCGCCGGGCACCTGATCCCGCAGCTCGAGCGCGTGCAGGTCGTCGACCTCGAGCGCCTCTCGCGCGGCGGCCGGCTGGTGCTGTGGGGGCTCGTCAAGAAGCTGCTGCTCGCCGAGCACCTCGCGCGACACGTGCGGCCGGTGTTCGGCGCGCCCGAGGGCCGAGGCGCGCTCGCGCTCACCGCCGCGGCGGTCGGCATGAACGCGGTGCTGTACCTCGACTTCAGCGCCTACACCGACCTCGCGCGCGGCGCGGCGCGGCTCTTCGGCGTCGAGCTGGTCGAGAACTTCCGCCGCCCCTTCCTGTCGCGCTCGGTGGCCGAGTTCGCCTCGCGCTGGCACATGTCGCTCTTCCGCTGGATCGGGGACTACGTGCACTCGCCGCTCACGCACGGCCGCGCGAGTCACTGGCGCCTGTGGCGCAACAACCTGCTCACGATGGGCCTGTTCGGCTTCTGGCACGGCGCGTCGTGGACCTTCCTGCTGTGGGGGCTCGGCAGCGGCGTGGCGATCTCGGCGCAGAGCTCGCTGCGCCTCGCGCGCGCGCGGCGCGGCGTGCGGCGCGAGCTGGGCGGTCCGTGGCGCGCGCGCGACTGGGCGGCGTGCCTCGCGACGACGCTCTTCACGAGCGCCTTCGTCGTGTTCTTCTTCAGCCCCGACCTGGCCTTCGCGGAGCGCTGGTTCGGCGCGCTCGCGACGACGACGCTCGCGGCCGACCCGACGTGGCTCGCGTGGACGGTCGGCGCGCTGCTGCTCGGCCTCGCCGGTCAGGCCGTCGCCGAGCGCTACGACCTCGAGCGCGCGTGGCGGCGCGTCGGCTGGGCCGGACGCGGCGCGCTCGTGCTCGGCTGCGTCGCCGCGCTCGTCTGGCTGCGCGTGCCCGCGCCGGAGCCCTTCGTCTACTTCCGCTTCTGAGGGTCCGGCGTCCAGCGGTACAGCCGCCCGCCGCACTTCTGATCACCGACGAGCACGCGCCAGGCGCCGTCGACCGGCGCCACGGCGAGGCCCACGGCCCAGCCGGGCGTGTCGAGGCGTTCGGCGAGCGCGAGACCGCTCGCGGCGTCGAGCGTGAGGCGCAGGAGACCCGCGCGGCCCGCGGCGACGAGCAGCTCGGTCGCGTCGCCCTCGCCGACGAAGGCGAGGTCGAGCACCGCGTCGGGGCGCCCGTCGTACACCGACGCCGGGACGCGCCAGGCGGGGAGCCGGAGGGCGTGGCGCGGTGAGGTGACGTCGAAGAGCTGCACGCTCCCTCCCAGGTCGCCGACCGCCGCGAACACGCGACCGGCGACGTGCGCGACCGCGGCGCAGGTCGCGTGACCCGCGCGGCCGCCGCCGAGCAGCGGGGGACAGACCGCGGGCGGCGCTCCCGGCGCGAGCGCGTAGACGCGCGTGAGCGTCCCGCCGCTCGCATCGCGCGCCGCGGGGACCAGCACACAGCGCTCGCCCCCCGCCTCGAACGGCACCGCGTCCCAGGCGACGCAGCGCTCGGGGTCGAGGTGCGCGCCGGCGGTGCGCACCTGGAAGCGGCACGCGACGTCGAGCGTCGTGCCCGCTGCGTTCGAGCGCGCCGCGGCGACGAGCGCGGCGCGCTCCCACGCGACGAGCCCGTAGCGCGAGCCCGCGCGCGTCCCGAGCACGAGCTCGCCCGCGAGGGCCGACGCGAAGTACGCCGTGCCCTGCTGCCCGGCTTCGTCCTTCGGCAGCGCGAGCGGCCACCGCGTCCACTCCGCTTCCGCGCCCGGCGCGAAGCGCACGAGCTGCCAGCCCGCGGGCAGACCCGCGACGAACCACTCCGCCCCCTCGTCGTCGAGCCACTGCGCGCCGACGCGCAGGCCGAGCGACGGCATCGCCTCGGTGCCCGGCCGCACGCGGAAGCGTGCGCGCTCGTCGAGCTCGAGCACGCCGCGCACCAGCGCGCCCTGCGAGTCCGTGCCGAAGAGCACGACGTTCGGGTCCGCGAGGCTGAACGCGCCGTCGATCCACGGATGCCCCGCAGGGCGCTCGCTCCAGGAGTCGACGAGCTCGTCGCCCTCGACGCGCCACACGCACGTCCCCAGGCGCAGGAGCTGGCCGACGAGGCGCCCGTTGCCCGCGGCGAGGTCGCGGAAGCCCGCGAGCGGGAGCTCGCGGCGATGCCACACGTCCTCGAGGTCGCTTGCGCGCGCGAAGGCGAGCGCCTCGCCCGCGCCCAGCGCGAACGAGTCGGGCGCGATCGCGCCGATCTCGAGGTCGAGCCCGATCGCGCCCGTGAGCCCGTAGGGCGCGCCTTCGGCCACCTCGCCCGGCGCGCGCAGGCAGCCGGCGTAGACGCGCGCGTCGTCCGCCGCGACGCGCACGACGTACGGCGCGCGCTCGCCGCCCGGCGCGGGCAGCACGATCGGGGCCGCGCCGCGCAGCACGCGCACGAGACGGCTGTCCGCTGCGGCGACCACGCCGTCGTCGCTCCGCGCGACGTCGCGCACGAAGCCCGCGTCGCCGACGACGCGCACGGGCTCGGGCACGACCTCCGGCGAGCCGGGCAGGTCGACGCGCAGCAGGCCGTCGTGTCCCGCCGCGATCCACACGCGCTCGTCGCCCTCGGCCGCGATGCGCCACGCGCGCGCCGCGTCGAGCGCGCAGTCGTAGCGCAGCGCGAGGCTCGGACGCTCGAGCACGAGGAGGCGCGCGCCGATCGGCGTGAGCCAGCCCGCGAAGACGCGGGTGCGCGTCGCCGCGACCGCCGTGCAGACGCCCGCGGGCAGCGCGGGCACGGGGAGGCGCGGCAGCCCCGGCTCGCGCCACGCCGCGCGCCAGAGCCCCGCCTCGCCGGCGGCGACGAAGAGGTCGTCGCCCGCGATGGCGAGGCCGAGCACGGTCGCGTCGAAGACGCCCTCGCGCAGCGGGTCGGAGACCCACGGCGGCGCGCCGAGCAGCGCGCGCACGCTGACCGCGCAGCCGTCGACGACGACCATGGCGGTGGTCGCCTCGTTCGTCGCGAGCGCGATCGGGTCGCCGTGCGGCTGGATCGAGACGAGCTCGAGCTCGCCGCCGGTCGCGATCGGCGCCGCGAGCGCGAGGGCGGCGAGCGCGCGCCTCACAGCGTCCAGCCCTCGCGGTACGCGCGCGCGAGGAAGGGGGCGGCGGCGTCGGTGTTGGTGACGCGGCCCGTCGCGCCGTCGTACGCGAGCGTCTCGCCGCAGCGGTACGCGACGTTGCCGAGCAGCACGGTCTCGGTGAGCGCGCCGGAGTACTCGAAGTCGCACGTCGTCGGCCGCCCGTCCTTGCAGGCCGCGAGCCACTCCGCGTGGTGACCGATCGAGTCGGGCAGCGTCGGCGCGGGCGCCTTCCACTCGGCGAAGTCGGGCGCGGGGCCGAGCTGGAAGCGGCCGTAGTCGGCGACGAGCCAGCCCTGCTCGCCGAGGAACAGCACGCCGTTGCGCCAGGCCTCGAGGCCGAGCTCCTTCAGCGCGTCGGGGAAGGTGCCGCCGTCGTACCACGACACGTCGACCGCGCCGCGGCCCTCGACCGCCGCGTGCTTCCAGCGCGCGACGAACGGTTGCGGCGTCGTCTCGGCGTGCGGCGCGGGGCCTTCCGCGCGCGCCTCGACCGGCGTCGTCAGCCCGAGCGCCCAGTGCGCGAGGTCGAGGTAGTGGCAGCCCATGTCGGCCAGCGTGCCGCCGCCGAAGTCCCACCAGCGCCGCCAGTTCGCCGGCGCGTACGTCGGGTGGTACGGCCGCGCCGGCGCGGGGCCGAGCCACAGGTCCCAGTCGAGGTGCGCGGGCACCTCGGGCGTCTCGGTGGGGCGCTCGCCGCCCGACCAGCTCTTGTCGCAGAAGACGTGCACCGCCTGCACGGCGCCGATCGCGCCGCTGCGGATCGCCTCGACGACGCGGCGGTAGTTGCCGCCGGCGTGGATCTGCGTGCCCATCTGCGTCGCGACGCCGGCCTCGCGCGCGAGCGCGCGCAGCACGCGCACCTCGTGCACCGAGTGGGTCAGCGGTTTCTCGCAGTAGACGTGCAGCTTCTTGCGCAGCGCGCCCGCGGCGGCGACGGCGTGCGTGTGGTCGGGCGTCGAGACGACCACGGCGTCGAGGCCGGGGTGCTCGAGCAGCTCGCGCAGGTCGCGGTACGTCTTGGCGTCGGGGAAGCGCTCGGCCGCGCCGGCGAGGTAGTTCGCGTCGACGTCGCACAGCGCGGCGATGGTCTCGCCCGCGACGGCGGCGAGGTTCGCGGCGGCGCGGTTGGCCACGCCGACGATGCCGAGCGCGAGCTTCTCCTCGAAGCCGCGCGGACGCACGAAGGGCGCACGCGGCAGGACGGCGAGGCCCGTCAGGCTCGCGCCCGCGCGCAGCACCTCGCGGCGCGTCGCGCGGCGGCTCACTTCGCGGCCTCCTCGTCGAGCGGCCGCACGAAGAGGTTGCGGAACCAGGCGTACTCCTCGCCCTCGACCTCGTCGGGCGCGTGGCGCTGCAGGCCGATGAAGCCGCGCGGCACGCGCTCCTGCCACGGCGGATTGCCCTCGAGCGTGAACGTGTCGACGTCGTAGAGCAGCGCGCCGTTGAGCTTCACCGCGATGCGCGAGCCGACGTAGCGCACCTCGTACGTGTTCCACTCGCCGAGCGGCCGCAGCGCGTGCCTGTCGCCGGGCGCGAGCGAGCCGTAGAGCCCGCCGCTGAACTGGTAGGGCGCGAGCTTGGAGCTCGTGACCGCCTCCCAGTTGAAGTCGTCGAGGATCTGGATCTCGCAGCCCGAGAAGGCCGGGTTGCCGTGCTCGGGGTCCGCGCGCAGGAACAGGCCGCTGTTGGCCATGCGCGAGATCTTGAAGTCGAGGCGCAGCTCGAAGTCGCGGAAGAGCTCGCGCGTGCGCAGCTCGCCGCCGCCGCCGGCCTTGGGGAAGGCGATCACGCCGTCGCGCACGCGGTAGGCGTCCGGTCCCGGGCGCGGATCCCAGCCGGCCAGGCTCTTGCCGTCGAAGAGCGGCCGCCAGCCGGCCTCGCGCGCCGCGTCCGTGCACGCGAGCGCGCCGGCGTCGTCACACGAGAACAGCGCCGCGTCGTAGCTCGGCAGCTCGCGCAGCCACACGTCCTTGAAGCGCACGCGCTGCGTCTCCTCGACGTCCTCGCCGCCGTGCACCTGCAAACCGACGAGACCCTTCGTCGCGTAGCCCTCGCTGCCCGCGGGCATGCGGTAGTCGGTCAGCAGCTCGCCGTTCAGCCACGCGGTCAGGTGCATGTCGCGGCCCGTGCAGCGCACGACCACGCGGTTCCACGCGTCGCGGCGGAAGCGCGCCTGGCCCGCCTCGTTGTGCTGCAGGTAGCCGTCGGCGTAGATCGCGCCGACCTCGCCGCCGGGCCGGTAGTCGAGCGTGACCTGCGCGCCCTTGCCGCCGCCGGGCGGCACCATGCGCACGAACACGCCGCTGTCGAACGGGTAGTCGATCCAGGCGTCGAAGCTGACGATGAAGTTCTCGTAGGCGCGCTCGGTGTAGATCAGGCCGCCCGACTTCTGCGGGCCCTGGCGGCCGGTGAGCACGCCGTCCTCGACCGTCCAGCTCGCGTGGCCGTCGTAGCGGCCGCCTTGCGTGGTCCAGCCGGTGAGCGACTCACCGTCGAAGAGGCGCACGTCGTCGGGGCCGGCGCCGAGCACCGGCGCGGGCTCGGGCGCGGCTTGCGCGGAGGGGACGAGCGGCAGGCAGGCGAGGACGAGAGAGAGCATCGGCGCGGGGGCGGGGGAGGCGGGGAGCCCCCCTGAATACGAGCGCGCGCCGCCGCCCGCAAGGGCCGCGGCGCGGCGCGCGTCCGGGGCCGGGCGTCGCGGCATGCCGGACCGCGACCTACATCGCGTAGACGCGGTCGATGTTCGCCGCGATCTCGGCCAGGCGCTCGCGCCCGCCGCCGCCGACCTCCGCCGCGCCCCAGCCCGTGTAGCCGAGCTCGTCGAGCGCCTTCATCACCGCCGGCCAGCCCACGTCGCCCTCGCCGATCTGCACGCCGAAGCCGGCCCAGCGGCCCTCCTCGTTGCACTTCTTGCGGCTGTAGTCCTTGAGGTCGAGCTTGAAGATGCGCTTGCCCAGGATCTTGATCCACTGGTCGGGCCAGCCGTAGAGCACGAGGTTGCCGAGGTCGAGGTGCCAGCCGACGTGCGCGCTCTCGAACTCGTCGACGTAGCGCGCGGCCTCGAGCGGCGACAGCAGGAAGTTGTTCCACACGTTCTCGAACGCGATGCGCACGTCGAGCTCCTCGGCCAGCGGGACGAGCTGGCGGAGCTCCTCCTGCGAGCGGCGGTAGGCGTCGTCGTAGCTCACGTCGCCGTTCACGACGGCCGGCACGACGAGCACCGACGTGCCGCCGACCTTCTTGCAGTCGCGCAACGCCGTCTCCAGCGCGGCGCGGCCTTCGGCGCGCACGGCGGCGTCGGGGTGCGAGAAGGGCTTGCCCCAGTGCGCCGAGTCGACCACGCCCGGCACCTCGAGCCCGGTCGCGGCCTTCGCGGCGAGCACCTCGTCGAGGTCGAGGTTCGAGGGGCTGTCGAGCTCGACGCCGTCGAAGCCGAGCTCCTTCAGCAGCGCGAACTTGTCCTGCAGCGTGCCCTCGACCTGGACCATGCCGATCTTGACGGCCTTCTTGTACGTGCGGCGCGGTGACGGGCTCATGGCGGCGGCGGGGCTCGTGGTCGTGAGCAGGGCGGCGCCCGCGGCGGCTCCGGCGAGCAGCGCGCGGCGATCGAGGGCGAAGGGCTCGGGGCGGATCATGGCCGGAGCATAGCAAGACGCCGGGCCCCGCCCGCGTGGGGAGGGGCCCGGCGTCCGGGCGAGGTCGGCGCGGCGACCTACGGCAGCCAGGTCAGCTCGAGGCCGTTCGTCAGGTTGAAGAAGGCGCCGCAGGGCGAGCCGGCGGGGTCGCGGTACCAGAGCTGGTAGCGGCGCACGTCGCCGATCGCGACGCCGCCCTTCACGCCGACGTTCACCGTCGTGACCGAGGTGCCCGAGGCTCCGGCGACGCGGATCTGCAGGCGCACGACCGAGCCGCCCGCGCAGCGCAGGCCGTCGCCGAAGAGCGTGCCGGCGCCGCCGTTCACCGCGTTGAGGCCCTGGAAGTAGAGGCCCGGCTGGTTGACGGGAGCCCGCTGCCGCTGAGCACGAGGTTCCCGGCGGAGATCGACGAGGAGCCCGTCGACGTGAGCAGGGCGCCGGCACCGGTACCGTTGCGGCAGCCCGCGCCCGCGTCGTCGTTGCCGCACGGGCAGCCGACGCCGAAGCAGTAGGCGGTGGTCACCGAGGCGCCGAGCGTGCCGTCGGGCTTCACGTTCTGTCCGTAGATGTCGCCGCCGTCGTTGCGCTCGTCGTGCCAGACGAGCAGCGCGTCACCGTGCGCGGAGAGCGCCGCGTCCATGCGGTACTTGATGCCGGGCGCCGTGGACACGTCGAAGGGGCCCGACGTCATCGTCCCGTTGGGGTCTACGATGCCGCCGCGCAGCGCGTCCGAGGTCGGCGTCAGGCCCTCGTTCCAGATCACCATGCTCCAGCCGCCGTTGCCCACGCTCGCGAGGTTCAGCACCTTCGTGCCCGTGATCGGCTTCGAACCGAGCGGGACGTAGGTGATGCCCGTCGGCCCCCACTGCGCGACGCCCGCGGCGTCGAAGCGCTGACCGGAGAGGCCGTAGGCCGACTGCGTGCCGTTCTCCTCCTCCCAGAACATGACGACGCTCGAGGTCGTGGCGTCCCAGCAGGCGGAGGGGTCGACGCGGACGTTGGCGGCGTTCGTCGAGCCCACCGAGCCGTTGTGCGGGAAGGCCTCGGCGCCGTTCGCGAGGACGTGCTGCGCGTAGACCTGCAGCGGCGAGACGCCGTACCAGGCGAAGACCGCGCCGCCCGCGCCGTCGGGGACGAAGCGCGGGTAGTTGCCGATCTGCAGCGAGCCGCCGTCGAAGACCTGCACCGGCGTCGCGCCCCACAGCGGCGCGCCGAGCGGGTCGAGCTTCTGCGCGACGAGGTGCTTGGGCGCGAGGAAGCTCGACGTGGTCTGGTGCACCATCGAGACGATCACGTCGTCGCCGTGCGCGTGGATGTCGCTGGGCGAGTAGGTGCCCGCCGCCGGCGTCAGGTCGACCGGCGCGGCCCAAGCGTTGCCGCCGTTCGGCAGGAGGCGCATCACGCGGCCGAGGCTGTTCTCGGTCCACGCGACGACGACGTCGCCGTTGGCGCACCCGGTCACGCGCGGGCTGGCGATGAAGTTGGTCGTGTTCGTGACCTGCACGCCGGCGGGACCCCACACGAGCGTGCCCGACGCGGTGACGCGCTGCACGGTCACCTGGTCACTGCCGAAGTTGTCGTCGCGGAAGGCGAGCACCGCGCCGCCGGTCGCGTCGAGGTCGAGGCCGTAGTCCTGCGTCGACGAGTAGCTGCGGTCGCGCACGAGCACGCCGTTGTGCGCCCACAGCTCGTTGCCCGCGGCGTCGAGCTTCTGCAGGCGCACGTCCCAGCCCGAGCCGATGCCGTCGAACCAGCTCACGTAGCAGCCGCCGTCGGCGGTCGCGACGATCTTGGCTTGGTTCTGATCGCTGGCGGCGTCGCCGATGGCGAGGTTCGCCATGGGATCGGAGGACCACTGCGCGTGAGCCGCGGAGACGAGGAGCAGGGACGGAACGAGGGCGCTGAGGCCGCGCAGGGCGTGCGAATTCATGGAGAGCCTGGGCCGGGGGGGCCGCTGGGGAATACGGGGGCGTCCGGCGGGGGACCGGACGATCCAAGGCTACCACCGCCCCGCGCGGCCGGATACGCGGCCCGACGCGGCTTTCGTGTTCGAGGTGCGTGGCGGGGGCGTCAGCGCTCGACGGCGAACTCGACGAGCAGGTAGTCGTTTGCCAGGCGAGCGAGCACCGGCGCGAGGTCGCCCCACGTCGCCTCGGCGGGGGCGACGAGGAGGACGATGGCCGGGCCGAGCCGCTCGACGAGGTTCGCGACGAACGCTTCCGGCTCGCGGAACGGCTCGCCTTCCAGGCCGAGTCTCGGCCCCGCGTCCGTGCGGCGCACGTGCACGCGCACTTGCTCGATGGGGTCTTCACCCGAGGCCGCGGGGCGCGCGAGCCCGATGCCGGTCCGGATCATCCCGTGGCACCAGGCCGGATGCCGCGACTCGGCGACGTGAACGGCGAGGTCCAACAGCACGTCGCCCTCGCCCGCGGGGAGCGCTGCGTCGACGGCGTGCACCAACGCGTCCCAACGCGTGCGGCGGTCGACGGAGAGCAGCAACTGCGGCGTCTCGCAAAACGACGATGCAGCGCGCACGGCGGGCAGGAGCTCGGCGCGCAGCGCCGCCGGCGTGATCTCCTGGCCGTCCTCGTGCAGTCGACCGTCCGCGGTGAGCTGCACTTGCAGCCGCGCGGTGCGCGCGTCCACGGTGTTCGGCTTGTCGTTGCGGACCGGCCAGGTCAGCTCCCAGGGCACCTCGGCCAGCTCTTGGCCCGCGACGATCTGCACGCCGTCGTCCGCCTGCACGAGCCAGACCTGCTGAAGCCCCCCGAAGAACGCGCCCCAAACCACGACGTACGCCGCGATCCAGCGCCCGCGCTGCGGGGAGCGCGTCGCGATGAGGCGCACGAGCGCGACGAGCGCCACGGCCGACGCGAGCCCCAGCGCGGCGATCGAGAACGTCATCGCGGTGCCCGTTCCCAGCATCAGCCCGCAATCGCTCGCGATCCTGTTGGCGGCGGAGATCCCCGCCAAGCCGCCCGCGAGCCCGAGCATCATCGCCACGACGACGAGCGGCGCGTAGCGGTCCGCCTGACCGCGCTGGCCCCACAGGAGCGCGAGGCACAGCGCCCAGCCCACCAGCACGGGTGTCTGGAAGAGCCCGTCCTGAACGAGCGCCGCGAGGCTCAGCGTCGCCGGGCCCGGGACGGGCGTGAGCCTTTCAAAGGGCAGCACGGCGATCCCCAGGTACGCGAGCGCGATGACAAAGCCCGCGGCGACGAGCGCGAGCCCGCGCCGGGTCCACGTCCACGCGAGCGAGTCGACGCGGCGGCGAAGCGGGCGCTTTCGTTGCGTGCTCTTGGTCTCCATCGGGCTCCTCGCCGGGGCGCTGCTCGAGGCGGCGTTCGGGGCGCGCGCAGATCGCGCGAGCGAGCCCCGGCACCCTCGGTGCGAAGGCTAGCCGAAGCTCGTCCCGAACCCGCGCGCGCGAGTCGGTCAGTCCTCGACGGCGAACTCGACGAGCAGGTAGTCGTACGCCAGGCGACCGAGCACCGGCGCGAGGTCGCCCCACGTGGCCTCGGCGGGGGCGGCGAGCACGATCGTGTGCCCCCGCAGCCGCTCACGGTAGCTCGCGAGGAAGACGTCGGGCGCGCGGAAGGGCTCACCGTCGAGGCCGAGCTCGAAGACGTCTCCCGCGCGTCGCGCGCGCACGCGGATGGGCTCGCTGGGGTCTTCACCCGAGGCTGCGGCGGGCGCGTAGCCGAGGCCGGTGCCGATCGCGCCGCGACACCACGTGGGGTGCCGCGACTCGGCGACGTGAACGGCGAGGTCGAGCGCCACGACGCCCGCGTCCGTGGGGAGGCCCGTATCGATGGTGTGGACGAGCGCGTCCCAGCGCGCGTGGCGGTCGACGGAGAGCAGCACCAGCGGCGCTTCGTGGTGCGACGCGGCGGCGCGCACGGCGGGCAGCAGCTCGGCGCGCAGCGCCGCCGGCGTCAGCTCCGCGCCGTCCTCGTGAAGCCGACCGTCGGCCGTGAGCTGCACCTGCAGTCGCGCGGTGCGCCGGTCCAGCGAGCCGGGCTTGTCGTATCGGACGGGCAGGACCAGCGCGGCGGGGAGCTCGGCCAGCTCCTGTCCGGGGGTGAGCTGCACGCCGTCGTCCGCCTGCACGAGCCAGACCTGCTGAAGCCCCCCGAAGAACGCGCCCCAAACCACGACGTACGCCGCGATCCAGCGCCCGCGCTGCGGGGAGCGCGTCGCGATGAGGCGCACGAGCGCGACGAGCGCCACGGCCGACGCGAGCCCCAGCGCGCCGATCGAGAACCTCATCGCGCTGCCCGGCCCCAGGACGAGGTCGCCCTCGCTCGCGATGAAGCTCGTGGCGGAGATGCCCGCGAAGCCGCCCGCGAGCCCGAGCATCATCGCCACGACGACGAGCGGCGCGTAGCGGTCCGCCTGACCGCGCTGCGCCCACAAGAGCGCGAGGCACACCGCCGAGCCCAGCAGCACGGGCGTGAGGACGAACCCATCGTTCAGCAGCTCGGCGAGGCCGAGGGGCCGCGGTTCGTCGTCGAACGAGAACACGTGATAGGGCAGCACGGCCTGCGCCAGGAGCGCGATCACGACCAGCGTGCCCGCGGCAGCGAGCGCGAGCCCGCGCCGGCTCCACGTCCACGCGAGCGAGTCGACGCGGCGGCGAAGCCGCGGGGCCTGTACGACGATGGTGGTGTCGGGCATCACTCCTCCGCTCCGGCCTGGGTCCACACGAGCCGCACGCCGTTCGGCGCGCAGGTGGCGAGCGCCTCGGCGACCGCCTGGAAGGGCACGTCGGGCGTCGTCGTCAGCGCGAGCACGCCGTAGGGCTGCTCGGCGCGCCAGGCGGCGGCGCGCTGCGCGAGCCGGGTCGCGCCGACCGCCTCGCCGTCCACGCGGAGCAGCGTGTCGCCGCGCTCCGAGCGCGCGAGCTCGAGGAGCAGCGCGCCCGGCGTCCCGCGCGCCGCGGCCGTGGTGGCCGCGCGCGGCAGGTAGACGGCGAGCTGGCGGTCGCGCGGCAGCGCGCCGGGAGCGCGCACGAGGAAGCCGACGCCCAGGAAGCCCGCGTCGCGCGCCGCGTCGACGAGCTCGAGCACGCGTCCCGCCGGCGCCGCGGCGTCCACCGCGATCTCGCAGCCGCTGTCCGAGAGCGTGGGGCTCGCGACGACGGCCGCGCGCACCGCGCGCGCCCACGCGTCGGCGTCGGCCACGCCCAGCTCCGTCCCGCGCAGGCTCACCACGCCGTCGGCGCGCAGCTCCGAGGACACGAGCGGGAAGCCGCGCTGGTGCGCCGGCGCGTAGTCGACCTCGGCCGGCCGCACGGCCTCCGACACGACCGTCGTGTTCAGTTGCGCGGCGTAGAAGCCGCCCACCAGCCAGGCCCATGCGCCGGCGTAGCCGAGGCACGCGAGGGCGACCAGGCGCCCGCGCTCGCCGCGCCGAGAGAGCGCCGCGAGCAGCGCGACGGCCGAGAGCGCGCAGGCGCCGAGCAGCACGCCGCGCGCGGCGGCGAGCGGCGCCGTGCCGATCAGGCTGCCGCCGTCGGACGCGATACGGCAGGTGACCCACGCGGCGAAGAGGCCGCCGGCGATCGTCGCGAGGAGCGCGAGCAGCACGGGCCCCGACGTGCGGTGCACCTCGCCGCGCTGCGCGCGCACCGTCACGAGTGCGAGCGCCGCGCAGCCGCCGAGCACGAGCAGGCTGAACGGATCGGTGAGGAAGCCGCCGAGCGCGACCGGCGCCGGCCGCACACCGCGCACGTCGAAGTCGAACTCGAACCAGGGGATCCACGAGGCGACGAGCGCGAGCAGCGCCAGGACCGCGAGCGCGCCGGCCCACGAGGCGAGGCGCAGGCCGAGCGAGGGGTGGTCGAGCGGGTGCGGGCGAGCGAGCGTGCGGGACATGTCCCGAGCCTACGACGAATCGGCGGCCGCGCCCAGGCGACCGCGCGTCCTGGCCCCGCTCGGGCCGTCCGACGCGCTCTGCTCGGGGCGCGCGCTCAGAACGCGCCGCCGACCCGCACCAGGACCTGCGTGAAGTCGCCGTCGGCCTCGAGCCCGGCGAAGGTCGGGTCGTGGCCGAAGGTCTGGCGCACGCCGAGACCGACGAACACGCTCTCGCTCACGTCGAAGTCGATGCCGGCGCCGAGGTACAGGCCGATCGTGGTGTCGTTGTCCGAAGCGGAGAGCACGCCTTGCTGCGCCTCGACCTCGCTCGCCGAGCTCTCGAGGACTACCGCCCGGTGGACGGGCAGGTCGTCCGCACGGCGTCGATCACGCCCAACGACGTAGCGAGCGCCGCCGCTAGAGTTCGGCATCGACATCGGCTCGACACGTCAACGAGCTCGGCATCGATGTCAGCTCGAGCAACTTCGAGGTCTACGGCGGCCCGCGCTACGAGCCGTGCTCGATGAGCTGCGGCCGTGGATCGCCGGCGGCGTGTCGCGTCATGAACACGGAGGTCGAGGGCCACCAGGGCTTCGTCAGCTCGTCGAGACGACACGCGACTCGGCGCGTACCTCGGCGTCGAGTCGACTTCGACGTCAGCGACAAGGTCTTCCTGGGGATCGGCTTGCGCCGCACGTTCGGCCACGAGCCGACGCTCTACGGCTTCGAGGGCGACGGCGACTTCGTGCAGGTGCTCGCGCGCGTGGGCGCATCGCTCTGACGCGGACTCAGAGCTCGATCCCCATCGCCGCGAGCTGCTTCTCGGCCTGCGGCGCCCAGCCGCGGTTCGCCGCGGGGCTGGCCGGGCTGGGGTGCAGGATCGTGCCGAACTCGACGTCCGCGTCGGCCAGCACGGCGCGGGCGCGCGTCTCGGCGAACTTGCCCACGCCGATCACGCGCTGCGGGCGGCAGTACGCGACCATGCGGCGCAGCGCCTCGTCGCACGCGGCGAACAGCGGCGCTTGCTCAGCGACGGGCAGCTTGTCGGGCGTGCGGTTGCGGCCGGTCTCCTCGAGGAACACGAGCGGGCAGTAGTTCCACACGAAGAAGCGCGCGAAGAAGGCGTCGGCGCTCTCGAAGCGCTCGGCCGCCCAGCCCCACAGGCGCCGGCCGCTGACCTCGCTGCGCGTGCAGGCGAAGCCCTCGATCGGCCGCTTGGGGTGCTCGTTCGCGGGCTTGCCGACCGGCGCCTCGATGCCGATCCACTCGCGCACCGCGTTGACCTCGCCGAAGGGCACGCCGGTCTGCGCCATCCCGAACGGCCCCGGGTTCATGCCGAGGAAGAGCGCCTCGACGCCGCGCCGCGCGAAGCGCTCGAGGTAGGCCTCCTGCGCGGCCTTCGCGTAGACGAGCGGGTCGTACACGTGCGTGACGGGCGGCGCGAACTCGAGCGCGTCGACCTTCTTCACGAGCGCGCGAACGATGCGGAGGGGCTCCATGGGCGGCACCTTAGCACGCCGCGCCGCGCTCCCGCGGACGTGTCCACCACAGGTCGCCGAGGAGCGCGAACCAGGCCGCCTCGAGGCCGAAGAAGATCGCGTTGTGCGAGAGGACGCGCGTGGCCGCCAGGCGCCCGATCAGGAGCGGGGCGCTGCCCGCGATCAGCAACAGCGCGCACACCGCGAGGGCGAGGCGCGCGCGGCGCCACGCGCGCGGGGCGTGCGCCTCGGCGCCGACGAGCAACGCGGCACAGCCGGGCAGCAGCCACAGCGCGTGCGCGCTTGTGCTGAAGCGGCGCGAGCAATAGCGCCGTCGCCGCCGCGAGCGCGAAGGCGCGCAGGCCGGCGCGCAGCGCGAGGCTCCCAGGCGCCGCGGCGGCGGCGGGCGGCGCGCCACGCAGCCGCGCGCGCGCCACCAGCGCGCCGCCGAGCAGCGCGAGTGTGCGCCGCGCTCGCCGCGCGCAGCACCCACGCCGCGCGGTCGGGGTGCAGGTCGAAGAGCCCCGTGCTGTGCGCCCACGTGCCGCCGGGCACGTCGCACAGCAGCCGGTAGCCCGCCGCGACGAGGCTCTGGCCGGGCAGGTACTCGCGCGCCTCGAGCAGCGTCGTGCCGCCGCGCACGTAGACCTCGGCCGTGCCGTGCCACCACGCGGCGAGCGCGTCGAGCGTGCCCTGCACACCGAGCCACGGCAGCGGCGCGGCGAGGCCGAGCAGCGCGAAGCTCGCGAGCGCCACGGCCGTCGCGCGCCACGCGCGCCGCTGCACGAGCAGCGCGACGAGCGCGAGCGGCAGCAGCTTCAGCGCGCCCGCGAGTCCGATCCACGCGCCGGCCTCCAGCGCGCGCCCGCGCTCGAGGCGGCGCCACGCGAGCACGATCAGCGCGAGGGTCAGCGCGTTGACCTGGCCGTTGCCGAAGTTCGAGTCGACGAGGCGCAGCAGGAGCAGCAGCGGCAACCAGTCGAGCCCGCCCCAGGCCGGCGCGTCCGCGGGGCGCAACGCGCGCGCCAGCGTGCGCGCGCTCCACAGCAGGCACGCGAGCCCCGCCGCCTGCCACGACACCGCCGCGACGTCGTGCGGCAGCCACCCGAGCGGCGCCAGCAGCGCCGCGAAGCCCGGCAGGTAGAGGTAGCCGTGCACGCTGCTCGGCGCCTCGCCCGCGAGCACCGCGCGGAAGGCCGCGTGGTAGATCGTGAAGTCCGAGGTCTCGGTCGTGAGCGCCTTGTAGCCGCCGCGCACGGCGAGGAACGCGCAGGCCGCCGCGACGACGAGCCAGGCGACGCGGTGGGCGCGCGGCGGCGCCGCGCGGAGTCGGTCGAGCGGCGACACGGCCTACTCCCCGAGGACCTTCACGAGCACGCGCTTGTCGCGCCGCCCGTCGAACTCGCCGTAGAAGATGCGCTCCCAGGGGCCGAAGTGCAGGCGGCCGTCGGTGACGGCGACGACGACCTCGCGGCCCATGACCTGGCGCTTGAGGTGCGCGTCGCCGTTGTCCTCGCCGGTCCGATTGTGATGGTAGTCGCGCGGGCTGGCCGAGAAGGGCGCGAGCTGCTCGAGCCAGCGGGCGTAGTCCTCGTGCAGGCCGGGCTCGTCGTCGTTGATGAAGACGGACGCCGTGATGTGCATCGCGTTGACGAGGCACAGGCCCTCGCGGATGCCGCTCTTCCGCACCTCGGCCTCGACCTCGGGCGTGATGTGCACGAAGCCCATGCGGTCGGGGACGTGGAACCAGAGCTCGGCGGTGTGCGACTTCATGCGGAGCACGATAGCGCCGACGCGCGGCGAAGGGCCCTGGGACCCGGGGCCCGCGTCGAGTCCAATGGGTCGCATGAAGCCCGACGCGCTGCTCGCCGCACTGCTGGTCGCCTCGTTCGCCGCGCTGGGCGCCTTCGCGCTGCGCGGCCGGGAGCGCGCGGCGCCGGCGGACGGCGGCGCGGCGTCGCGCGAGCTGGCGCAGCGGCTCGCCGCGGTCGAGGCCGCCCAGGCGCGCACGGCGGAAGCGCTGGCGAGCCTGGAGGCGCGGGTCGCCCGCGCGCCGGGCGCGTCGCAGCGCGCGCCGGCGGCGGAGTCCGACGCGCCGGCGGACCTCGACGAGCTCGCGGCGCGCCTCGCGGCTCTGGAGGCGCGCGTCGAGCGCGAGTCGCGCCTCACGCAGGAGCGCTGGCGCGACGCGCCGCCCGCCGACGAGGAGCACCTGCGCGCGCTGCGCGACGAGGTGGCGCTGCCGAACTGGAGCGCGCTCGACGCGCTGCACGCGAGCTGGGTGGCGGACGCGCAGGCCGCGCGCCGCTCGCAGCTCCTCAAGACGGCGCGCGAGCTGATGCTCGAGTTCGGCCCACCCTCGCAGATCTACCGCCCCGACGGCGTGACGCTCTTCGAGTACTACCGCGACCCGCAGGGCCCGGTGCTGCGCTTCGACCTGATGGACGGTCTCGTGACCGAGTTCGCGGTGCGCTGACTCGACCCGGCCGCCGGCGCGCTCAGACGCGCACGCGGTTGATGCCGAGCAGCTCGCGGCCGCGCGTCCAGGCGACGCCGGTCATGCCGTTCGCGTAGAGCTCCTCGGAGACGCCGCGGCCGGTGTAGAAGTAGATGCCGTCGGTGCCGTCGGCGAACTGCAGGTCGAAGAAGTAACGCACCGTGCCCTTGCCGTCGAAGTCGGTGACCGAGGAGCGCTCGATCACGTAGACGGGGCGCTTCTGCAGCTCGAGGCGGTCGAGCTTGGAGCGCTCGAGCATGCCGCGCAGCGCCATCCACAGGCCGACGAGCAGCAACACGCCGCCGAGCCCGGTCCAGAAGCCCCAGCCGGCGTCGGAGAGCAGGTACTGCAACGCCACGAAGACGAGGCCGACCACGACGAGCAGGCTGCCCTGCATCTGGCGATTCTTCGCGCGCTGGTACTCGGGGCTCCAGGGCGGCGCCGTGGCGCAGGCGGCGGCGTAGTCCGGCTTCTCCGGCATCGTCACCAGGCGCTGCACGAGCGGCTCGCGGTCGATGCTCTTGCCCGGACTCGCCTTCAGCGGCGCGACGCAGTACGGGCAGATGGACATCCCCGCCTTGGGGATCTTGGCCCCGCACTCGGGGCAAGTGGTGATGACGGCGGTCTGGGCCATGGGGCTCGGGCTGGGGGGGCGCTCGGGGGCGACATTCTAGCCACGGCGGCGCCGCGAAGCCGCCCACGAGCCGCGGCAAGTCCGCGCCGAGGACCGCCTTCGGGGGCGCCGGGGCCGCTGCGGTCGAGACGCCGCCGCCCCCGCGGGCCGCAGCGGCGCGCGGGGGCGGCGGCGGGGCGAGGGGCTCAGAGCTCGATCGTCGCGCCGCGCTCGCCCCAGGCGTGCACGAGGCGCGAGCACTCGCTCAGCTTCTTGGCCGGGCCCTCGCTCCAGGCCACCAGCGCCGCGAGGTGCGCGGCGTCGAGGCCGGGCTCGGCCAGCTCGAGCTTGCTCAGCACTTCCTGGCAGAGCACGAGGTCGAGCGCGCCCCACGCGTCCAGGCCCAGGTCGTCGAGCTGCTCGAGGCAGACCTTCAGCGACTGCGCCGTGGAGAAGGTGAAGCTCGCGCACAAGTCGCGCGTGCAGGCGTCGAGGGTCTCGATGACGCCCGTCATCTTCTTGTCGACCGAGACGCCGGTCAGCGCGAGCGCCTCGCGCGGCTGCACGCTGAGCCGCACCACCGCGGCCTTGTCGAGCAGGCGCGGCGAGAGCGCCTCGTTGCGCACCGGCTCGTCGAGCGTGGCGACGAAGCGCACGGCGGGGGAGAGGAACACGTGCGTCTGCGCCGGGCCCTCCCAGCCGCGCACCGAGTCGCCGGGCAGGTCGAAGGTGCGGTCGGCGGCGCGGTCGAGCGGGTAGCTCGCGCGCAGCAGCACCTCGGACAGCCAGTTCTCGGGCGGGTTGAGGTCGAAGTTCTCGAACACGACGATGCGCGTCGCATAGTCGCCCTGTTCCCAGGCGAGCTGCGCCTGGCGCAGGAAGTTCGTGAAGCGGCTCGGCTCGAACTGGTTGCGACCGCGGTTGAGGTAGCCGAGCAGGTCGTTGCGGCCGCGCCAGGAGGCGGAGACCGGCACGATCAGCGTGCGCTCGCGCTTGGGGTCGTCGATCAGCTCGAGCGCCTGGCGGCTCTTGCCGACGCCCGGCGCGCCGCGCAGGATCACCAGCGGCTGCGTGAGCGACGCCGCGCGCAGGGCGGTCAGCGTCTCGGCGCCGTAGACGCGCTCGATGGCCTCGCCGCGGCTCTCCTCGAACAGCGGGAAGTGCGCCGGCGGCGCCTCGCGCGGGGTCTTGGGCGGCGTCGGCATGGCGCGCGTCTTGAGCCGCGGCGCGGGCGCGATCACGTCGGCGCGGATCGCCGTCGGGCGGGCGGCGCGGGCCGCGCGCGGGGCCGGCTTCGCTCCCGGCGCGGCGAAGCGCAGCGCCCGCTGCTCGGCGACGTCGAGCCACTCCTCGAGGTGATCGGCGAAGTGGACCAGGCGGTCGCGCTCGTCCTCGCTCCAGACCTCGTCGGTCTCCGCGCCGGCCTGCCGCGCGCTCTCGAACAGCGGCGCGAGGGCGGCGCGCTCGACCTGCTTGATGTACGGCCCGCCGAGGTGGATGAAGCGCGGCGCCTGCACGTCGAGGCAGCCCAGGAAGGTCCAGCCGTCGGGGTGCGGGTGCAGCTTCCACTCGACGTGGTTGCGCTGCTCGACGCGCTCGGAGTGGCTGATGCGGTAGGCGCCGGCCATGAACGAGCCGGCGGGGCGGCCGCTGACGATGCCGCGCGGCTCCTCGGCCTGCGGGGCCCAGATCAGCAGGATCTGGTCGTCGAAGGCGGTGGCGTCCTCGCCGAGGACCCAACCCACGCCGCTGTCGGGGATGACGAGGTGCGGCTCGTCGTCGTCGAACAGGTGCAGGTGGAAACAGCGCTGGATGTCGTTGGCGCAGTACTTGGCGCGGAACTCGGCCTCGATCCCGCAGGCCCAGTCGCAGGCGTCCTCGCAGATCGAGCCGTCCCAGCCGTGGCGGTGGGCATTGGTCCGGCAACCGATCGCGTTTCCTGGGACGATTTCGAAGGTCATAGTGCGATTCCCTGAAGGTGCGGCCGGGGGCTGCCGGTCGCGGCGGTGAATAGGGCAGGGTCGCTGCGCGCGCGTCCCGAGGGCGGTCGAGGACGTGCAGGCAGCCGACGCCAAGAAGAGAACGCTGCGGGGAGGAGTTTCAAGACCTCGCTCCCCGAAGGCTGCCTTCAGGGCGTCCCGCGACCGAGGGCCGCGGGACATCGCAGTGCGGAAGCGGTCGGGTGCGCGTGAACGCGACGCGCGTCGCGGCGCGGGCCTTCGTTGCCCGCAAAGCCCATCGTCTCGGGCCTTTCGACGACGCTCGACGTGCGCGTCGTCGTGCGCGCCGCGACGTGCGCGGCGCAGGTGGATTGTCTCGCCATGTCTCGATGCCAATTCTTGGAACGCACCGACGCTGCCGGCCGAGACGGGGGGGACCACCACCGCGGCGGCGCGCGGGTACGCACCGATCTCACTCCTTCCTGATAGCGCCGCGACGACCCGCAGTGAGTCTCGCGGTCGGGGCGAGCGGGGGTCGGGTCCGCGCGGCGTGGAGGCGTCCACGACGGCCTTCCGCAGCCCCTCCTCGTTCCTTCCGAACCCGGATTCTGGGGGCGCCCGGCGGATCTGTCCAGGGGCCGCGTGCCGGTCCTCGCGCGCACCGGCGCGCACGGTCGCGCGGGCGGGGGGCGCGCGGCCTCGACGTGACCCCGGGCGTCGCTGCTACAGTCCGCGCATGACCGCCTTCCGCCCGGCGCCGTGCCTCGAGACCGAGCGCTTGCAGCTCGCCTGCCTCGGACCGGGCGACGCGCCGGGGCTGCGCGACGCGCTGGCGGAGACGCGCGCGGAGCTCCTGCCCTGGATGCCCTGGGCGGAGGCCGAGCCGCGCCCCGTCGCGGAGCTCCTGGCCCAGGTGCTCGACTGGCGCGACGCCTTCCACGCCGGGCGCGACTTCCACTACGGCATCTTCGCGCGCGCGAGCGGGCGCCTGATCGGCGTGGTCGGCCTGCACCCGCGCGTCGGGCCGGGCGGGCTCGAGATCGGCTACTGGGTGCGCCACGGCGAGACGGGGCGCGGCGTCGCCACCGAGGCCGCGGCCGCCGCCACGCGCGCGGCCTTCCGCGTGCTCGGCGCGGCGCGCGTCGAGATCCACGTCGACGGCCGCAACCTGGCCAGCCTGCGCGTGCCCGAGAAGCTCGGCTTCCGCCTCGAGGGCCGGCTGCGCGAGTGGTTCGCGCAGGGCGAGGAGTCCGACCGCGTCGTGCACGGCCTGCTCGCGCGTGAGCTCGCGGGCACGCCCGCCGACGCGGTGCGGATGCGCGCCTTCGGGCTCGCCGGCGAGGCGCTCTTCGACGACCTGAGCGAGTAGCGGCCCGGTGTGGTGCCGCGGGGCGGCGCGGGCTACCTTCGTCCCGTGCTGCTCGACGTCCTGATCGCCGCCGAAGACCTCGGCCGCCTGCGCGAGATCACGCAGGTGCTGGTGGAGTTCGGCTTCAAGGACCTCGCGCAGCGCATGGGGCTGCTCAACGCGTTGCAGCACGCGGGCAACGTGCTGCACTGGGACAAGGCCCGCAACCTCGAGGCCGAGCCGACGCCGCACCGCGTGCGCCTCGCGCTCGAGAACCTGGGGCCGACCTTCGTGAAGCTCGGGCAGGTGCTGGCGAGCCGCGGTGACCTCCTGCCGCCGGAGTACCTCGAGGAACTCGCGCGCCTGCAGGCGGGCGTGACGCCGGTGCCTTTCGAGGAGCTGCGCGCGCAGCTCACCGAGGACCTCGGCGCCGCGCCCGAGGCGGTCTTCACGGACCTCGAGCTCGAGCCGCTCGCGGCCGGCTCGATCGGTCAGGTCCACCGCGCGTCGCTGCCCGACGGGCGCCGCGTGATCCTGAAGGTGCGCCGCCCCGGCATCGAGAAGAAGATCCGCGGCGACCTGCGCCTGCTCGAGCGCCTCGCCGACATCCTCGAGCAGGAGGTCGTCGAGCTGCGCCGCTTCCGGCCGCGCATGGTCGTGCGCCACTTCGCGCGCACGCTGAAGGCCGAGCTCGACTTCTCGGTCGAGGGTCGCAACGCGCTGCGCATCGCGCGCGACATGCGCGACTTCCCCGACCTCGTCATCCCCGAGGTCTTCCTCGAGTACACCTCGACGCGCCTCGTCGTGCAGGAGTACGTCCACGGCCACACCGCCGCGGCCTGGATCCGCGGCGACCATCCGCCCGGCCTCGACCCGCAGCGCATCGCGTCGATGGGCGCAGACGTGATCCTGAAGATGGTCTTCGTCGACGGCTTCTACCACGCCGATCCGCACCCGGGGAACGTGCTGTTCCTCGACCAGGGCCGCGTGGGGCTGCTCGACTTCGGCATGGTCGGGCGCGTCAGCGAGGAGCGCCGCGCGCAGTTCGTGATGCTGCTCGGCGCGGTGCTCGATCGCGACGAGGACGCCATCGTCGACACGCTGCTCGAGTGGTCCGACGGCGGCGAGACCGACCTCGACGCGCTCTCGCAGGACTGCTCGGACTTCCTCGACCGCTACACCGGCCGCGAGCTCCAGGACCTGGACGTGGCCGGCATGCTGCAGGACGTCACGCGCATCGTGCGCGAGAACGACCTGGTGCTGCCGGCCGACGTGGCGATGCTCATCAAGGTCTTCGTGACGCTCGAGGGGCTCGGCCGGCGGCTCGACCCCGCGTTCAGCCTCGACGCGCACATCGAGCCCATGGCGCGGCGCATGATGCGCCGGCTGAGCTCGCCGCGCCGCGTGATCGCCTCGGGATGGAAGGACGTGCGACGCCTCGTCATCGGCCTCCCGCGCGACCTGCGCCGCATCGTCATGCGCGCGCGCCGCGGCGGCTTCAAGATCGAGCTCGACCTGCGCCGCCTCGAGGACTTCGGCCACCAGCTCGACCGCAGCGCCAACCGCGTCACGGTGGGCCTGATCACCTCGGCGCTGATCGTCGGCACCTCGATCGCGATGACGATCGACACGGGCCCGACGCTGCTCGGCCTGCCGGTGCTGGGCCTGTTCGGCTTCGGCACCAGCTTCACGATCGGCGTGATGCTGCTGTGGTCGATCCTGCGCAGCGGGCGGCGCTGAGGCGCGGGTCGATCAGTCGCGCAGCTTGGCGGCGAGCTTCGCGGCGCGGCGGAGGACGAGCTCGTCGCGCGACGCGGGGGCCAGCGTGCCGGTGAGCGAGAACTCGGAGAGGTGGAGCTTGCCCTCGGAGTCGACGGACAGGTAGGCGTGACCCTCTCGGCGCATGCCGTCGGCGAGGCGCACGCGCTCCTCGCCGTTCATCGCGAGCGTGCACGTGCCGTCGGCCTCGAGCTGCAGCGCGACGCGGAGCGCGCTCTCGGGGTCGACGGTGAGTGCCCGCGCGTCGACCACGCTGCCGAAGCCGGGTGCGTGGCTCTCGTCGACCCACACGAGCATCGCCGGGCCCACGGCCAGGACGCGGTTGCCCGCGCCATCGTCGTGCGCGCCGAGCAGCAGGCCCATGCCGCTCGAGAACTGCAGGATCGTGAACGAGTAGCTCGCTTCGAACGCGCCCTGGAAGCTCGCGAGCGTGCGCAGACAGCCGCCGCCGAGGGCGTCGAGGCCGTGCGGGACGAGCGTGAAGGCGCGGTTCGCGTCGTCCGCGACGAACACGCCGTCGTAGGGGTAGGCACCGCGCTGGAAGTCGTCGAGCTGCGCCGCGTCGGCGAAGTCCCACCGCACGCGCACGCGGCCCTCGCCGAGGTCCTCGGCAGCGCCCGAGAAGAGCTCGGCCACGCCGCCCGCGCGCAGCGCGACCACGGCAGCGGCCTGGTAGAGGTCGGCGAGGCCCGCGCGCGCCGCCAGCACGGCGCGGTGCTTGCCGGAGTCCGCGACGAGCGCGTCGATCGCCGCCATCACCGCGCGCGCGGCCGTCGCGTCCTTCGGCTCGGGGAGCTGCGCGACCTCGAGCAGCCGCGCGAGCACGCGGCCGTCCGCCAGCCAGCGCGGATACTCCGTCTCCGCCGCGTCGCGCAGCGCCTGGTCCTCGGGATCCTCCTTGTCGAGCAGCTTCTTCCAGCGCTCGTCGCCGCACAGGATGCTCATGTAGAGCCGCACGCGCCCGGGGTCGAACTCCTTCTTGGTGGCGCCCATCTGCTTGACGAGGTCGAGCGCGGCGATGTCGGTCACGGCGAGCTCGTCCTCGCCCTCGGGCTGGCCCGCGAGGCGGACGACGCCGCGCTCGATGGAGGCGAGCTCGTAGCGCTTGCGCTTGCCGTCGACGGTGAGCTCGAGCTTCTTGCCGTTCGCGAGCAGGAACTCGAGGTAACGCCGGCGCACGTCGACCCAGCGGCCGATGCGCTCCTTCTCGACGCCGACACGCGCGCTCGTCGCGGCGTCGAGCGCGGTGACGTCGAGGTCGTCGAGCTGCGCGAGGGCCTCGCTCGCGCGGCCGACGCTCGCCTGGTACACGGCGAGCGCGAGGCACGCCTCGGCGTCGTCGAGGTGCGGGCGCACGCCGGCGGGATCGTACGCGGGCGGTGGCGGCGGCGGAGTCGCGCCCGCGACCGTCGGCTCGACGTACGCCCGCGGCGCCCAGTCGCGCATGCCCGGCCGCAGCCAGTCGACGAAGTCGCGCTCGAGCAGGTCGAGCTCCACCTCGCCGAACTCCTGCTCGAACGCCTCCGCGGTGCCCTCGCCCCGGAAGTACGCGGCGAGGTAGCGGAAGAGCGGCGCGCGGTACTTCGCCCCCTCGCCCTCGTGCAGGAAGTACACGAAGAGGTACGCCTCGCGGTAGAAGTGGTCCAGCGCCATGTCCGCGCTGAAGCCGACGCCGCGGCCGCGCTTGTAGGCCTGGAGCTGCACGTCGCGGTAGGTCTCGCAGCGCACCAGCTCGCGCACCGGGAGGAAGTACGCGTCGCGCATCCCGGGCACCCCGAGCAGGTCCGTGATCTGCTTCTTGGCCTTCGCGTCGAGCGGGTGCGTCGCGAGCTCCTCGACCTTGCTCGACGTGCCCGAGGACAGGTACTCGGCGAGGCCCTCGTTGAGCCAGGGCTGGTGCGGCAGGTCCTCGGGGTCGGGCGTGAACGCGTGTTGCAGCTCGTGCACGAGCTCGTGAATCAGCGCGTGCTGTCGGTCGTCACGCGCCTGCAGGCCGCCGCTCGACGGCTCGTAGGTGATCGCCGTGCGCAGCCGCGGGTCGTAGTGCGCGCGCACGACCGGCGAGTACGCCGTCAGCATGCGCTTGTTGTAGTTGAGGTAGGCGCCCTCGCTGTTGAGGATCGCGAGCGTGTAGACCTCGGCGCCGTCGCGCGGCGCGAGCCCGAGCGGCTCGACGTACTCCTCGCGGAAGACCTCGAGCAGCCCGCGCGCCCACGGCTCGTAGAAGCCCACCGCGCGCTCGTGGTAGCCGTCGTGCGCCTTCTGCGGGTCCTGCACGACGAACTGCAGGGGCGGCGCGACCTCCATCCAGCGGTAGTCCACGTCGCGGAAGAAGCTGTTCTTCGCGACGCGCCGCCGCGCGCGGAAGCGCACCAGCGCCTCCGGGTCCTGCTCGATGTGCGCGATCTCCTGCGCGACGCGCTCCTTCTCCGCCGCCCAGCTCGCGCGCAGCGCGGCGAGCTCCTCGTCGCTGACGTAGTTCTTCGACGCCGCCGCGTAGGGCGTGAAGTCGTACAGCGTGCTGTAGTCGCCGAGGTAGCACTCGCGGAGCCCGTCGAGGTCCTCGAGCATCTCGAAGTAGTGCTCGCCGCCCGCGAACGCGACGGCGGAGAGCGCGAGCCACAGGGACGCGCCGACGAGCGCGCGGCGGGGGGATCGACGGAGCATCTTCTCTCCTCCTCGGAGATCGGCGCGTGGGTGCGAGGCCGCGCCGGCGGCCCGTGATCCTCGCTCGCCTAGCGCGTCTCGGGCAACGTTTCTTCGGAATCGGCGGCGGTGCGGCGCTCGACGAGGCGCCAGAGCGTGCCCATCACCACCACGGCGGCGGCCGTGCCGAAGATCGTGCCGTCCACGTCGAGCGTGTGGTCGTAGTAGGCGCCCGCGACGAAGCCGCTCAGCGCGAACGACAGGGTCATGCCGAGGAACTCGAGCGCGAAGACGCGGCCGCGGTACTCGTCGGCGACCGCGAGCTGCCACAGCGTGGTCGAGCCGACCCAGATCGAGCTGCCGCCCATGTGCGCGACGAGCACGGCGAGGCAGGCGAGCCAGAGGTTCGGCGCGAAGGGCACCGCGCAGTAGCCCGCCGCCGCGACGAGGAAGCCCAGCGAGATGCTGCGGCGCAGGACCTCGGGGCGCTCGCCGAAGAGGAGCCGTCCGAGCACCGGGCCCAGCCCCGTGCCGACGCCGCGCGCCGCGTAGAGCATGCCCGTCGCGAAGCCGATGCGCGCCGGGTCGCCCTGCGCGCCGGCGAAGCGCGTCGCACCGAGCACCGAGATCACCACGAGGAAGCCGCCGCCCGGTCCCCAGAAGGTCTTGGCGAGCAGCGCCCCGGCCACGCCGCGCTCGCGCGCGTGCCGCCAACCGCGGATCAGGTCCTGCGCGAGCAGCACGTCGAGCATGCGGAAGGGCTGCGGGTGGCGCGCCACGGGCGGCAGTCGCAGGCCGATCAGGAGCAGCGCGCTCACGACGTACGTCAGCGCGTCCAGCACGAACATCTCGTGCGGCGTGAACACGCTCAGCAGGAACGCGCCGAGGCCCGTGCCGACGGCGAGCATCACGCTCCACGTCGCGGCCGAGAGCGTGTTCGCCGCGTGCAGGAGCTGGGGCGGCACCGTGCTGGGCAGCGCGCCGGACTTGGCCGAGTTGAAGAACACCGACAGGCTCATCTGCACCACCAGCAGGGTGTAGAGCAGCCAGAGGTCCTCCTTGCCGTCGACGAACAGCAGCCCCATCACGACGGCGGCGCGCACGACGTCCGCGGCGACCATCACGAGCCGGCGCGGCAGGCGGTCGGCGACCGGGCCGGCCAGCGGGCCGAAGACCGCCGCGGGCAGCAAGCGGATCGCGAGCTCGATGCTGTAGAGCCCGCCGAGCTTCGCCGCGCCTTCCGCGCCCGCGATCTGGCCGATCACGGCCAGCACGGCGATGCGCGAGAGCCAGTCGCCGAGCTGGCTGACGACCTGCGACAGCCAGAGCTTCAGGAACTGCTTGTGGAAGAGGACGTGCAGCACGGCGCGGGATTGTATGCTGCGCGCCGCGCGCGACCGCCGCGCGGAAACGGCCCCATGAGCCTTCCCTGCGACGTCGCGATCGATCCCCACCCGCTGCTCGACGCCGGGGCCGTCTGGTGCGAGCTGCCCGCGGCGCTCGGCGACCTGCCGGCGCCGGCCTGGCTGAGCGCGCTGCTCGCGCTCGACGCGCAGGCGCCGCTCGTGCGCGACGAGGACCTGCGCGGCGCGGTGCGCGACCTCCTGCGCCACGGCGGCTACAAGCCCACCGGCCGCGGCAAGCCGGCCTCGGAGTACCTCGTGCGCGCGGCGGGCGAGGGCGCGCTCGGCTCGATCAACCTCGCGGTCGACGTCTGCAACGTCGTCAGCCTGCACTCGGGCCTGCCGATCAGCGTCGTCGACACCGACCTCGCCGCCGAGCCGTACTCGATCGCCGTCGCCGGACCGGAGACGAGCTACGTCTTCAACGCGAGCGGCCAGGAGATCCGCATCGACGGCCTGCTGAACCTGTGCGATGCCGCCGGCCCGTGCGCCAACGCGGTCAAGGACAGCCAGCGCACCAAGACGCACGCCGGCACGCGCCGCACGCTCTCGATCCTGTGGGGCACGCGCGCCTTCCCCGAGCGCACGGCCGCGGCGGTGGCGTGGTACGCCGAGTTGCTCGCGCGGGCGGGCGCGGCGCGCGTCGAGACGGCCCTGCTCTCGCGCTGAGAGAAGGCACTGCTCTCGCGCTGAAGAGTAGGCTCCGCTCTCGCGCTGAGGAGCGGGCTCCGCTCTCGCGCCGGGCCCTGGTCGCGAAGCTCGCGCGGAGGTACCGTCTCGCGCCCGGCCGCCGCGTGGAAGCGAGCGCGCGCCGGTGACGGGCCGCGCTTCGCGGCCCAGGGTTCGCTCTCCGGTGCGTCCCCCCGACACGGGACGAGCGTGGATCGATGGATGGACCCGGCGCGGGCGCGCAGAGCGCCGTGAAGCGCAAGTTGCCGCCGCTGCGGCCCGGCGCGGCGCTGCGCGGCGCCCTGCGCGAGGGCTACGGTGCGCGCGAGCTGCGCGCGGACGTGATCGCCGGCTGCATCGTCGGCGTCGTCGCGCTGCCGCTGTCGATGGCGCTCGCCATCGCGTCGGGCGTCGCGCCCGAGCACGGCCTCGCGACGGCGATCGTCGCCGGCACGCTGACGGCGCTGCTCGGCGGCTCGCGCGTGCAGGTGAGTGGGCCGACCGCGGCCTTCGTCGTGCTGATGGCGCCGGTGAGCGCCCAGTTCGGGCTGCCGGGCCTCCTGCTCGCCAGCGCGATGGCCGGCGCGATGTTGCTCGGCATGGCGCTGCTGCGGCTCGGGCGACTGATCCGCTTCATGCCGTATCCGGTCACGACCGGTTTCACGGCCGGCATCGGCGTCGTCATCGCGACCTTGCAGTTGCAGGGCTTCCTCGGGCTCGAGGTCGCGCCGCTCGCCGCCGACGCGGCCTGGCACGAGCGCGTCGGAGCGCTCGCGCGCGCGTTGCCCACGACGCACGGCGCGGACGCGCTCGTCGGCGCCGTCACGCTCGCGATCCTGGGGCTCTGGCGCCGCGTCTCGTCGCGCGTGCCGGCGCCGCTCGTGGCGCTGGTCGTCGCGGCGGCGCTCGGCTTCGCGCTCGAGCGCTGGTTCGGCCTCGCGCCGGTGACGCTGGCGGACAAGTTCGGCACGCCGGAGGCGCCCTCGGGCATCCCCGCGCGGCCGCCGCTGCCGCTCCTGCCCTGGGCGCTGCCGGGCGCGGCCGAGCTCGGCGGCGGACTCGCGCTCGTGCGCGCGCTGCTGCCGGCGGCCTTCGCCATCGCGATGCTCGGCGCGATCGAGTCGCTGCTCTCGGCGACCGTCGCCGACGGCATGTCGGGCTTCGAGCACGATCCCGACGCCGAGCTGTTCGGCCTGGGCATCGCGAACCTCGTGGCGCCCTTCTTCGGCGGCTTCGCGGCGACCGGCGCCATCGCGCGCACCGCGACCAACGTGCGCAGCGGCGGGCGCTCGCCGGTGGCGGCCGTGGTGCACGCGGGCTTCGTGCTCGCGGCGGTGGTGGTGCTCGGGCCCTGGCTCGGCACGTTGCCGATGGCCGCGCTCGCGGCGCTGCTCCTGATGGTGGCCTGGAACATGAGCGAGGCGCGCCACTTCGTGCGGGTCGTGCGCTCGGCGCCGGGCGGCGACGTGGCGGTGCTGCTGGTCTGCTTCGGCGCGACCGTGCTCTTCGACATGACCATCGCGGTGACGGCCGGCGTGCTGCTCGCCTCGATGCTGTTCATGCGGCGCATGATCGAGCTCTCGGGCGCGGAGCTCGTCGGCGCGCGCCACGGCGAGAGCGGCGCGGAGCTGCCGCCGGGCTTCTTCGTCTACGACGTGGGCGGGCCGCTGTTCTTCGGCGCCGCGCACAAGGCCATGAGCCAGCTCTTCTCGCTGCGCCGCAGCGACGTGCGCGCGGTCGTGCTCGACCTGACCGACGTGCCGGTGATGGACGCGACGGGCGTGGTCAACCTGCGCTCGGCGCTCGCGCGGCTCGCGCAGGCGGGGATCGCGTCGCGGCTCGTGGGCCTGCAGGCGCAGCCGCGCGAGACGTTGCGCCGCGACGGCCTGCTGGTCGGCCCGGACGCCCCGCGCGTCGCGCCCACGCTGGCCGCCGCGCTCGAGGAGCTGCGCGCCGAGCTGGGCGCGGACGAGCCGGGCACCTGAGACGCACGGCGGCGCGCGGTTCCCTCGCGGGCCGGGCGCCGCCTATGCTGAGGCCTCCTTCCTCCAGCACCGCACCCACGCCATGAACACGCGCCGCACGCCGCTCGTCCTCCCCGCCGCCTTCGCCGCCCTCTTCGCCGCCACCTGGGTCTTCGGCGGCGCGCCGACCTCCTCGCGCGAGGCCGTCGTCCACCACGTCGGCGGGCGCGTCTCCTACATCGAGAACCGCGGCGGCAACATCGGCGTGCTGGCGACCGAGGCGGGCGCGCTCGTCGTCGACGCGCAGTTCGCCGAGGTGGCCCAGGAGAACGAGGCCGTCGTGCGCGAGCTCGCGCCGGCCGGGCCGATCTGGCTCGTCAACACGCACTGGCACCCCGACCACACCGGCGGCAACGAGGTCTTCGCCGCCTCGGCTCAGATCGTCGCGCAGACGAACGTGCGCCGGCGCCTCGCGGGCGACGCCACGATCGGCGGCCGTGTGCGCGAGGACGCGCCCGCCGCAGCGCTGCCGACGATCACCTATCCGAACGGCGTGAAGCTCTACTTCGGCGGCGAGGAGGTGCGGCTCGTCCACGTGCCGCACGCGCACACCGACGGCGACACGGTCGTGCACTTCGTCGAGTCGAACGTGATCCACATGGGCGACGTCTGGTTCCAGCGCGGGTATCCCTTCATCGACCTCGACTCGGGCGGCAGCGTGCAGGGCACCGTCGACGGCGTCGAGGCCGTGCTGGGCTGGGCGCCGCCGGGCGCGCGCTTCATCACCGGCCACGGCGAGGCGGGCACGGCCGAGGACCTGCGCGAGTACCTCGCGATGATCCGCGAGGTGCGCGCGCGCGTCGCGAAGGGCCTCGCCGAGGGCCAGGACGTCGACGCGTTGATGGCCGCCGGCGTGACGGCCGACTACGACGCGCGCTGGTCGTGGGACTTCATCGACGGACGCAAGTTCGTCACGGCGCTGGTACGCGACGCGCAAGGCTCCTGAGCGCCGGGCGCGCCCGGAACGCAGGCGACCCCGCCGGCCTGGGCCGACGGGGTCGCGTCCTTTCACCGGGGGAGGAGTGCGATCGCCCCCTGGGTCGGGATGAGGGGAGCGATCAGAAGTCGATCTGGAAGCGGATCATGAAGATGTCCGCGCTGCCCACGCCGTCGACGTCCGCGTTGACGTAGTTGAACATCGTGCGCGCGAAGCTCGACAGGTACCAGTTCACGCCGACCGTGATGTCGGTCTGCTCGCCGCCGGTGACGGTGTCGTCGTTGAGGTCGATGGTGGAGTAGCGCGCGGCCAGCTCCCAGGCGCCGTTGCCGCCGTTGCCCCAGGGGTTCTTGGGCTTCACGCGGCCGAAGGCGCCTTCGCCGGCCTCGTACGTGCGCGACTCACCGGTGGCGAACCAGCTCACCTGGCCGTAGTAGGACGCGAAGGCCGGGCTCGCGCCGCCGGACACGCCGTCGACGTCGTTGATGGCGTACTCGGCCTGCGTCGAGAAGGGGCCGTGGACCGACGCCCACTCGACGCCGTAGACCAGCTCGGAGTCCGCGGCGATCGTGCCGGTATCGATGTACTTCGGCGCGAGGTGCGACTCGGGGCGCGGGTTGATGCGCACGCTGCCGTCGCTGTGGTTGCGGTAGCTGGCCGACGCACCCAGGTGGATCAGGCTGGTGTGGTCCTCGTTCGCCATCGGCGTGCCGGTGACGCGCGCCGTGAACGCGTAGCCGCTGTTGCTCGTGTCCTTGCCGAAGTTGTCGCTCTCGCGGAAGACGCCGGCGGCGAAGGTCATGGTCTCGGCCTTGTTGTGACCGTGCACCATCAAGCCGGTGTTGCGGCCGCGGTCGAGGTTGTTCTTCAGCGAGCGCTCCATGAAGGTGATGTACTTCGAGGACGTCAGCTCCTCGAGGCCCATCGGCTCCTTGAAGTGGCCCACGCGGATGTTCTGGACGACGGGGATCTTCTTGAGACCCATGTAGACGTCCTTGAAGCCGGGGCCGCCGTCACCGGCCTTGGTGGAGGCGAAGTCGTAGTTGGCCTTGAACTCGTAGCGCTCGTCGATGGTGCCCGAGACGTACAGGCGCGCGGCGCGGAACTCGGTGCCGTCCTCGTGCGTGCCGAGGGCGTCCTCGGCCGAGAACCAGGACCAGTCGTTGAAGATGCGGCCGCCGATCTTGAGCTTCGTGCGGCCGTCGGAGCTGTCGACGCGGAGGGCGTTCTTGTAGTAGACCTTGAAGGTCACCTCGTCGGCCGCGGTGGGCAGCACGGTCGGCTGCAGGGCGGTGGGGGCGAGGGGTGCCTCGCCGCCGGCGGCGTGGGCGAGGCCCAGCGGCGCGAGAGCGGCCGCGAGGGTCAGGGACAGGCGATTCATGGTGGCTTCGAGTTGGGGTCCGGCGCCCGCGGTGAGGGCTTGGGCGCTGCGCT
>JACKHS010000019.1 GCA_020638875.1 Planctomycetota bacterium | reverse complement strand
GCTGGCCGAGGAGGTCACGGTGCTGCTCGCGGAGCAGGCCCGCCGCGGCGGCAACCGCTTCGGCAGCTTCATCCGCCCCGACGTCCCGCACTTCCTGCTCAGTGACCCGACGCGCGTGCGTCAGGTGCTGCTCAACTTCTGCTCGAACGCGCTGAAGTTCACCGAGGCCGGCGAGGTCTTCCTGCACGCGGAGGTCGTGCTGGGCGAGCCGCCGCTGATGCGCTTCGAGGTGCGCGACACCGGCTGCGGCATCGCGCCCGAGGTGCAGGCGCACTTGTTCGACGCGTTCTCGCAGGCGGACGGCACGATCACGCGGCGCTTCGGCGGCACGGGCCTCGGCCTCGCGATCAGCAAGCGCCTCGTGAAGCTCATGGGCGGCGAGATCGGCGTGACCAGCGCGGTCGGCGTCGGCAGCACGTTCTGGTTCACGGTCCCGCTGGTCGGTGCGCGCTGCGAGCTGCAGTCGCGACGCGGCTTCGGGGCGCTGCGGCCGCGCATCCTGTGCCTCTCGCCGTGCGAGACGACGCGCGCCGCGCTGACGGCGCACCTCGAGGCCGCGGGCGCCGACGTGCGCGCGCAGGGCCCCGAGTGCGCGTTGCCCGGGCCGGCCGTCGCGCCCGACCTGCTGGTCGTCGAGGACCTCGAGGCCTTCGCGGATCTCGACGCCTGGCGCGCACGCAACGCGAGCGTGCCGCTCGTGCTGCTCAACCCGCTCGCGAGCCCGCTCACGCCGCAGGCGAAGCGCGAGCTCGGCGTCGCCGCCGTGCTCTCCACGCCGCTGCGCGCGAGTCAGCTCGTCACGTCGCTGCGCGGCGTCCTGCTCGAGCAGGAGCCCGGCGCGCCGCTGCCCGGCAGCCGCGGACCGGAGCGCCGTGAGTCGAACGCGAACACGCGCACGCTGCGCGTGCTGCTCGTCGAGGACAACGCGGTCAACCAACGCGTCGCGCTCGCGATGCTCGCCGGCATGGACTGCGCCGTCGACGTGGCTGACAACGGCCGCCTGGGCGTCGAGGCGGCGCGCGCGGCGAGCTACGACCTGATCCTCATGGACTGCCAGATGCCCGAGATGACCGGGTACGAGGCGACGGCGCTCCTGCGCACCGAGGAGACGTACCCGCCGCGCTACATCGTCGCGCTGACGGCCGACGTCATGGCCCCCGACCGCGAGCGCTGCCTCGCCGCAGGCATGGACGCCTACGTCTCCAAGCCGGTGCGGCGCGAGACGCTGCGCGCGGTGGTCGAGGCGCGCCGCCACGCGCTCGAGTCCGGGGCGGCGCGGCCGGCCTGAGCGCGGCGCGCGTCAGCGCCGCATCGAGCGCACGACGGCGTCCTCGCCGGCCTGCAGCGCCTCGAAGCCGGCCTTGTCGCGCACGCCGCGCCAGCCCTCGGCGATGAGGATCTGCCCGCAGATCGCGCCGAGCGTGTTGCCCGGCCCGGGCAGCACGAGCTCGTCCGGCGCGTACTCGCGCAGCGCCACGCGCACCGACGCGGTGAAGTCGTAGGGCTCGACGACCTGCGTGCGCAGCGTGTAGTCCGCGAGCCGCGCGACGTCGGTGCTCCAGGGCGTGAAGCGCAGGCCGCGCCCGTCGACCAGCGTCACGCGCGGCCGGCGCCACTCGAGCCGCGCGAGCCGCGAGCGCGCGTGGTCGGAGACGCCCGCGAGCAGCGGCGTGTGGTACGGCCCGTGCCCCATCAACCGCAGCGGGTAGCGGTTGCGGCCGAGCTCGACCGGCGGCAACGCCTTCAGGAGGTGCGCCACGCCGACGTTCGTGCCGGCCAGCACGGCGAAGCCGCCGAGCGTGATCGAAGGGAAGGCCTCGCCCGGCGCCGCCGCCAGCGCGTCGCGCACGGCTTCGGCGCGCGCGGGATCAGGACGCCAGTGCTCGTCCACCAGCGGGTAGAGGAGCTGACCGCCGCCGTCGTACTGCTCCTGCAGCAGCGCCATCTCCTGCACGAGCCGGAAGCCGTCGTCGAAGTCGAGCGCGCCGGCCACCGCGAGCGCGATGTACCAGCCCATCGAGTTGCCGGCGACGCACACGACCTGGCCGGTCTCGGCGGCGGTGCGCGCGTCGAGCAGCGCGACGAGCCAGATCAACGCCGAGGCGTGCACGGGGCGCAGGTGCACCTTGCGGTCGAAGGCCGCCGCGCCGTCGAGCTCGAGCAGGCCGGGCAGGCGGTACTCGGCGCGCAGCTCCTCGGCGCGCTGCACCCACGGGTCGTCGGCGGGCAGCGAGCCGAGCGACGCCTCGGTGTACGAGCCGCGGCCGGGGCAGACGATGGCGAGGCGCTTCACGCGCGCACCTCCAGGGCACGCTGGACGATGTCGTCCTCGCTGAGCAACACGACGTCGGCGGCCGGGCCGAGCGGGACGTAGGTGTCGGCCGCGCACGCCGAGGCGAGGCGCCCCGCGTAGCCGCGCTCGGCGAGGTGCGCGACGAGCTCGGCCGCGATGCCGCCGCCGGTGCGCCGGCACTCGTCGGCGACGAGCACGGCGCCGCACTCCGCGGCGTGGCGCTCGATGGCCTCGAAGGGCAGCGGCAGGAGCCAGCGCAGGTCGACCACGCGCGCGCGCACGCCGTGCTCGAGCTCGAGGCGCCGCGCGGCGCGCAACGAGAGGCGCAGGCCGTTCGCGTAGCTGAAGATCACGAGGTCGCGCGCGTCCGCGTGGTACACGCCGACCTCGCCCGGCAGCAGCGCGTCGGACGAGCCGCGGCCGGGACCGGGGTAGTCGAACAACCACCCCTTGTCGCCGTCCGCGTACAGGTCGCGCTCGTGGTACAGCGCGATGGGCTCGAGGAACACGACGACGCGACCACAGGCCTTGGCCGTGGCGAGCGCGCCGCGCAGCAGCCGCACGCCGTCGTCGCCGCGCGCGGGCGTGACGATCATCAGGCCGGGGATGTCGCGCAGGCCGCCGATCGAGTCGTCGTTGTGGAAGTGGCCGCCGAAGCCCTTCTGGTACGCGAGGCCGGCGATGCGCACGACCATCGGGTTCTGGAACTGGCCGTCGGAGAAGAACGACAGCGAGCACGCCTCACCGCGCAACTGGTCGACGGCGTTGTGCACGTAGGCGAGGTACTGGATCTCGGGGATCGGCAGCAGGCCGAGCTGGGCCGCGCCCTGCGCCACGCCGAGGATCGTCGTCTCGTCGAGCAGCGTGTCGAACACGCGCGCGCGGCCGAGGCGCTTCTGCAGACTGTGCGTCACGCCGTAGACGCCGCCCTTCTTGCCGACGTCCTCGCCGAAGAGCATCACCTCGGGCCGGCGCGCGAGCTCGTCGCACAGCGCGGCGTTGAGGTGCGCGGCGAGCGTCTTGCGCTGCGGGCTGTCGGCCTCCTCGGGCAGCGCACCGTCGAAGATCACCGCGCGCCGCGCCGGATCGACGGGCTGCGCGACCTCGGCGCGCACGGCGTCCTCGTCGAAGGGCGCGAGCGGCGCCATGATCTCGGCTCGCGTGGTGAGCTTGGGCCGCGCGGCCGCCTCGCGCGCGCCGGCGCGCACGCGCGCCGCGGTGTCGGCCAGGATCTCGCGCAGCTCGGTCGGCGTCGCGACGCCGAGCTCGACCAGCCGCCGCGCGGTGACGAGCAACGGGTCCTGCGCCTCGATCGAGCAGATCTCCTCCCACGAGCGGTAGGCCGTCTCGATGTCGCTGCCGGCGTGGCCCCACAGGCGCACGCAGTCGAGCCGCAGGAACACGGGCCCGCGCGTCACGCGGCAGTGACGGATGGCAGCCTCGACCGTGTCCCACACCTCGTCGATCGCGCCGGCCGCGTCGAAGTACGAGATGTTCGTCATCGTCGAGAAGCGGTCGCGGATCCAGCCGCTCGGCGTGTCGACCGAGATGCCAATGCGGTTGTCCTCGCACACGAAGAGCACCGGCGTCGGGCGCCCGCCGCGGAACGCGTAGCGCGCGGAGTTGATGCCCGCGAGCGCGGTCGCGTGGCTCGCCGAAGCGTCGCCGAACGAGCAGCACACGATCGCGTCGCCGGAGACGGGCAACTCGACGCCCATGCGCCGCGCGCGCGACAGCGCGAAGGCCGCGCCGACCGCCTTGGGCAGGTGCGACGCGATCGTGCTCGTCTGCGGCGGCACCCACAGGCGCCGCGAGCCCCAGACCTTGTGTCGCCCGCCGGAGGCCGGGTCGTCCTTCGACGCGGTCAACGACAGCAGCGTGTCGAACACGGGCGTCTCGCCGCCCACGCGCCGCGCGCGCGCCATCATCAGGCCGCCCGAGCGGTAGTGCAGGAAGCACGGGTCGTCCTCGCGCAGCAGCGCGCCGACGACGGCGTTCTTCTCGTGGCCCGCGCTCGAGATCGTGTAGTACGACAGGCCGTCGCGCTTGAGCTCGCGCGCCGCGACGTCGAGCAGGCGGCTCGCGGCCATGTCCTCGAAGAGCTGCACGGCCTGGCGCGCGCTGAGGCTGGTCCCCGGGCGCACGGGCTCGGCCGCGTCGAGGCGCCGCGCGGCGGGCTCGGCGCTCTCCAGGTAGCGGTCGAGGTTGCCCTCGACGACCGCGACGCGGTTGGCACTCTTGTCGATCTTCACGGGCGCGAGAAGGTACACGAAGGCCCGCGGGGCGGCTGCGCGCGCAGTCGATTTCGCGGCCCGCGCGGCGGTGCGCGCGATCGGTCGAAGGCTGCGGCCGCGCAGCGGTGCGCGCGACCGGTCGATTTCGGTAGCCGCGCGGCGGTGCGCGCGACCGGTCGATTTCGGTCGCCGCGCGGCGGCGCGCGCGGCGGGCGCGCTATCCTCCGCGCCGTGAGCGCCCGCCCCGGAGTCCTGCTGACGAACCTCGGCACGCCCGACGCCCCGCGCACGGCCGAGGTGCGCCGCTACCTGCGCGAGTTCCTCTCCGACGCGCGCGTGCTCGACATGCCGGCGCTCGGCCGCTTCGCATTGGTGAACGGCATCATCGCGCCCTTCCGCGCGTCGCGCTCGGCGGCGGCGTACCGCGAGGTCTGGGGCCCGGACGGTTCACCGCTGCTCGCGCACTCGCTCGCGCTGCGCGATCGCTTGCGCGAGCGGCTCGCCGGCGTACCGGTCGCGCTCGGCATGCGCTACGGCACCCCGTCGCTCGCGAGCGCGCTCGACGAGCTCGTCGCGGCCGGCTGCGAGCGCATCGTCTGCGCGCCGCTCTACCCGCAGTACGCGTCGAGCACGACCGGCTCTTCGCTCGACGCGCTGTACCGCCTGGCTGCGCGCCCGTGGAACACGCCGTACCTCGAGGCGCTGCCGCCGTTCTACGACGACGCGCGCTACCTCGAGGCGGTCGCGGCGGTGGCGCGGCCGGTGCTCGACGAGCTCGCGCCCGACCACGTGCTGTTCAGCTTCCACGGCCTGCCCGAGCGGCACGTGCAGAAGAGCGACCCGACGGGCGCGCACTGCCTGGCGAGCGCGGACTGCTGCGCCCGGATCGTCGACGCGAACCGCAACTGCTACCGCGCGCAGTGCTTCGCCACGGCCGCGGGGCTCGTCGCCGCGCTCGGGCTGGACGCGAGCGCCACGACGGTGGCCTTCCAGTCGCGCCTCGGTCGCACGCCGTGGCTGCGGCCCTACACCGACGAGACGGTGCGCGCGTTGGCCGCGGCCGGCACGCGGCGGCTGGCGGTGCTCTGCCCGGCCTTCACCGCGGACTGCCTCGAGACGCTGGAGGAGATCGGCATCCGGGCGCGCGAGGACTTCGTCGCCGCCGGCGGCGAGGCGCTGCGCCTCGTGCCCTCGCTGAACGCCCACCCGGCCTGGGTGGAGGCGTTGGCCGGCATGCTCGGCGAGCGCCTGCGCGGCTGAGCGCGTTCGGCGCTCGAACGTTCGCCGAGCACCGCCCGATCGCGGTGCCCAACGGCGCTCGAACGTTCGCCGGGCACCGCCCGATCGCGGTGCCCAACGGCGCCGAAAGTGAGCTGGGCACCGCCCGATCGCGGTGCCCAGCTCGGTGGTGGAGGGCCCTATCCCGAGGTCCCCCGCGGCTCTCGATGCTGTCCAGGCGACCCCGTGAGGGGCCGGAGCCGCGGGTTGTGGACCCTCCGTTTCGACCCCTGAGGATCGAAGAACGCAGCGTAGCCCCAGTGCGCGACTCTCGCAATCGGGGCAACGCCCGACTCGGCCCGTGGATTCCAACCTCGCCGCGCCGCGTCGCTCCCGTACGCTCCGACCATGGAGCGGCGCGCCTGGTACCCCGAGTCGGCGGAAGGCTGCTTGGCCCTCGCCGACGTCATCGTCGTCGTGCACTTCGCGATCGTGCTCTACGTGCTGCTCGGCCAACTCGCGATCCTCCTCGGCGGCTGGCGCGGCTGGCGCTGGGTGCGTCGCCCGCTCTTCCGCCTGAGCCACGTCGGCCTGATCGTGTTCGTCGCCGGCGAGGCGGTGTGCGGGAGCGCGTGTCCGCTGACCGTCTGGGAGAACGAGCTGCGCGCCCTCGGCGGCGCGCCGATCGAGCAGAGCAGCTTCGTCGCCTACTGGGCCCACGAGCTGCTCTTCCTCGACGCCGCGCCCGAGGCCTTCACCGTCGCCTACGTGCTCTTCGCGGCGCTCGTGGTGGGCTCGTTCTGGCTCGTGCCGCTGCGCCGGCGCGTCGCCCGGGAAGGAGCCTGAGCGCCCGAAAATCGGGCGATTGGGCTCCGGTGGGCTCGGGCCGAGGGCCGATCCGGCAATTGCGTACTCCTAAGTCCTGGGAGGCGCCCCGCGAACCCATGAGCGAGCCCCAGAGCCTGTTCTCCCGCATCGGCGGGACGGTCCAGATCCGCCGCGTGCACAAGATCTTCTACGACAAGGTCTACGAGCACCCGTGGCTGAAGCTGTTCTTCGCGGACGTCGAGCAGCAGCTCATCGAGGACCAGCAGACCGACTTCATCTCGAAGACCCTGGGCGGACCGTCGGTCTACTGCGGCGCGCTGCCCGTGCCGGCGCACAAGCACATCCGCATCACGCCCGAGCTCTTCGACGAGCGCTCGCGCCTGCTCGGCGAGGCCCTGCGCGAAGCCGGCGTGCCCGAGGACGCCGCGCGCGAGTGGCTGGCGCGCGACGCGGCCTTCAAGTCGCGGCTGGTCAAGGCGAGCCGCGCCGACTGCGAGCGACGCTTCGCCACCGACGACATCCTCGACTTCCCGCGGCCCACCGGTCGAGCGGCGGGCTGAGCGCGCGGCGAGCGCTCCTAGGACGGCGCGAGGGCGCCCTCCCCTCGCGGGAGGACGCCCTCGCGGCGCTAGCGCGCAGGCGTTACTTGGTGTCGCCCTTCGGGAAGCCCGGGAACGGGCCGGGGTCGGAGATGGGGTTGTCGCCCCAGTAGCCGATCGTGTTGAAGATCAGGATGTCGAGGAACTGGGCGATGCCGTACACCGGGATGATGTTCAGGCCCAGGAAGACGATCTCGTTGACCCAGTCCTGCTCGGACAGCTCGGCGTTCCAGTTCTTGATCGAGTGGTACGTGTTGTCCGGGCCGAGGCAGCTCGTGGTGCTGACACCCAGCGCCAGCAGGGACGCGAGGAGAACTTTCTTCATGGTGGTTGCGTGTGAGAGGTAGGGGGCCCCGGCGCGGCCGAGGCTACGAGCGGACCGCTGCGGGCCCTTCTGATCCGAGCAGCCTAGCAAGTCGGTCCCTGCCGCGAGAAGGCCCCCGAGGTCCGCGAACCGCTCTCTCGCGCCAGTGAGGCGCGGTCCCCCCGGGGTCAGCCGCTCGAGCCGGCCGGGCTCGCTCGCCGACTCCGCCCACGAGGCGCGGGCCGAGCGGCGCCCGAAGACGCCGGAAGCGCGCGAGTCCCTGGGCGGTGGCCGCACCCCCGGCGTGAAACGCGTGGGGGGCGCGACCGAGGCCGCACCCCCGGCGTGAAAAGCGTGGGGGGCGCGACCGAGGCCGCACCCCCCACAGTGCCGGTTCCTGCGAGAGACACTCTCCCGTCATCGGATCCCCCGAACCGAGGACGTGACAGACCCGGCGCCGTCTCCGCAGCCCCTGAGGTAGACAAGGTGTCGAGAACCGACCGGACGAGGTCCGGGGGGGGCGGAACGCGGTGCCGGGAGGCACGATTTGGACCCTCGGGAGATGGCGCCCCGAGGGTCCTCAAGACAAAGCGTCGAACAGGGGCGAGTGGGTCTGATTTCCTTCCAAAAACCACGCGATTCGCGGGCTTGAACGCCTGTCCCCGAACGGGGCTGGGACAGGATTTGTGCCGGGCAAACACCCCGGTCCAGGACCGGTGAGCAAACCCCGTGCGGGGCCGCGCGAGGGCCGCGTATCGGTTGCGAAAAGGAGCAGGTTCCGGCGTCTTCCGCGAAAGCGAAGGCGGTGCCCGGACGTTAGTTGTGGGCCAGAGCGACACGCTCGCCGGCCGCACCCCGAGGCCCTCGCTCCACCGCCCCGCCATGATCCTGACCGCACTGCTCGCGTTCGCCCCCGTTCTGTCCCCGCAGGCCCTCCCGCAGAACACGGAGGAGCTGCCCTACGAGCAGGTCGCGGGCGAGTTCCTCGCCGACCACGACCTGACCGGCAAGGCTCCCGCCGAGGTCGACCTCGAGGCCGTGCTGCGCCGCGACTTCGTGCGCGCGGACGTCGGCCTGTTCGAGGTGCTGATCCCGGCCGTCGACCTCGAGTCCAAGGAGACGGCGACCGACTTCCGCGACGTCTGCGAGGCCCTGTTCGAGTCGCAGGGGCTGTGGCTCGGATGGCTGGGCGACCAGGCCGTCGACGGCAAGGCGCTCGCGAAGGACCTGGAGCAGGGAGAGAAGTGGGCCAAGAGCTGGAAGCCGGGCGTCCTGCAGAAGGTCGCCGACGGAGAGGCGCGGGACGTGCGCGCGCTGTTCGAGCCCAAGGGCCCGGTGGCCGAGGCGCTCGACCGGTCCGCCGCCGCGCTGCGCTCGCGCGCGCCCGTCGGCCAGAGCGCGGAGACGCCGCGGGCCGTGCGGCTCGTGCTGATCCCCCACCGCGAGCAGTTCGTCGAGTTCCTGGCCTTCGCCGGCTGGCTGCGCGAGGACATGCGCCCGACGTTCTGGGTGCCGGGCATCCAGACGTGGAGCGAGTTCCGCCTCGACGAGCTGCAGGTGATCGCGCTCGAGTACGCGTCGCTCTCGCAGATGAACGGCGAGTACGCCTCCTCGACGAGCATGAAGGACATCGAGACCACCGGCCTCGAGGAGCAGGTGGTCCAGCTCGCGAGCAACAAGCTGCTCGCCTACGAGCACGGTGACGCGATGCCGGGCGGCTTGATCAGCGGGCTGTCGCTGAACCTCGTCATCCAACAGTACGGCGCCTGCCACACGCGCATCGACGGCGACACGCGCTCGCGCTTCACGCAGAAGCGCGAGATCTTCGTCGCGGGCGGTCGCTCGGAGGGCGGGAACCTCCCGAAGAACGTGGCCGAGAGCCGCTGGCGCCAGGACTACGGCAAGTACCACTTCGTGCGCGTGCTCGGGCAGGTGCAGAAGTCCGGCGCGAGCGCCGACAAGCGCAACAAGAACCAGCTCAACTCCTTCCTGCTGATGGCGGACGACGGGAAGATGCGCGACGTCGCGCACGCGCCGCTGCTCGGCGAGGGCGAGGACCCCAACGCCGAGCTGCCCGACGGCGCCGGCCCCGACTTCAGCGAGCTGCTGCGCGCGTACAAGTCGGCGTTCCTGTTCTGGCTGCAGACCGAGGCGATGAGCTCGAAGAAGGACTCGGCCGCGGCCTACGGTCGCCTGCTCACGCAGATCGCCGTCGGCGGCGAGGGCGGCGGCTTCTCGACCGTGGTGCGCGAGGTCTACGGCTTGCCGCTCTCCGATCCCGAGGTCGGCGGCGACTGCCTGGAAGGTCGCTTCCTGCGCTGGCTCTCGCGGCAGTGACCGGCCGCGCGCCGCGCGCGCCACGCAAGGCTTACACGTCGGGGTGGTCCGATCCGGGCCACCCCTCCTTATTTCCGCTCGACCCCACCGACGCCGGGGGGGAATCTGTCATCCTCAAGGACCTGCATCGGCCCGGACTTCCCGAAGACCACGATCCCAGACACTGACTTGAAGCTCATCACCGCCCTCGCGCTCTGCGCGCTCACCGCTCCCGCTGCCCTCGCCCTCCCCGTCGACGACACCACGCACGTCTGGTACGGCGACTTCGACGAGGCCGCCAAGATCGCGAAGGAGCAGCACAAGGACCTCTTCGTGGACTTCACCGGGTCCGACTGGTGCGGCTGGTGCATCAAGCTGCACGACGAGGTCTTCCAGTACGACTCGTTCCTCACCGCGGCGCAGAAGGACTACGTGCTCGTCGCGCTCGACTACCCGCGCTCGGACGAGGTCAAGGCCAAGGTGCCGAACCCCGCGCGCAACGAGGAACTGCGCGAGAAGTACAACATCCGCGGCTACCCGACGATCCTCATGATGACGGCCGAGGGCGAGGTCTTCGCGCAGAGCGGCTACCGTGAGGGCGGCCCGGAGGCCTACGTCGAGCACATGGCGCAGGTCCGCACCGAGGGCCGCAAGGCGCTCGTCGAGGTGAAGCAGGTCTCGAAGGCCTTCACCGACGCCGACGAGGCCGGCAAGCCCGCCGCCTGGGAGGCGGTCATGAAGGTGCTCGAAGGTCTGTCCGCCGACTCGCCCTTCGTCGCCCAGCTCACGGACGCCGCGCGCTGGGCCTTCACGGCCGACGCGGACAACGCCAAGGGCATGAAGCTGCGCGCGCTGAAGGCGCTGCTGAAGGCCGGACAGGTCGACGAGGAGCTGATGCAGGCCGGCCGCGAGCTCGACCCGAAGAACGAGCAGGGCGTGCTCGAGCAGGTCGTCGACGCGCAGTTCATGAACGTCGACGGCCCGGAGGCCGCCGAGGCCGCCCGCGACGCGCTGAACGCGCTCAACCTGCTCGGCTACAAGGACAAGGAGATCGGCTTCATGCTGAACTTCACCATGTGCCGCTGGTGCGCCGGCCCGCTCGAGGACCCCGAAGGCGTCCAGAAGTTCGGTGAGAAGGCCAAGGCCATCGGCACCGACAACCAGCAGATGCTGGACTACCTCGACAACATCATGAACGGCTGAACTGCTCGCCCGTGACGGGGCCCACACCACGGGCTCCACGCACGTGATTCCCCGAGCCAGGCGCCCGTCGATCTCCGGTCGGCGGGCGCCGCTCGTCGGTGCGGGGCGCGCCGCTATGCTGCCGCGATGCGCCCCGCCTTCGTCCACTCGCCGGCCTACGACTTCCGCCTGCCTGCGGAGCTGGCGCGGGTGCTGGCGAACCTGCACCACTTCGACGGCCTGCGCGCGCAGCGCGCGTGGGCGTTGTTCGAGGCCGGCGGCGCCGTCCCGGCCGAGGCGCGCCTCGCGCCCCGCGAGGTCACGCGCGCCGAGCTCGAGCGCGTGCACACCGGCGCCTACCTCGCCTCGCTCGCGTCGCCCGAGGTGATCGCGGAGGTGCTCGAGGTGCCGCTCGCCGCGCAGGTGCCGCTCGACCTGCTCGAGCGCGCCGTGCTCGCGCCGATGCGCCTGGCGACCGGCGGTACGGTCGAGGCCGCCCGGCACGCACGCGAGCGCGGCCTCGTCGTGAACCTCGCCGGCGGTTACCACCACGCCAAGCCGTGGCGCGGCGAGGGCTTCTGCGTGTACGCGGACCTGGCGATCGCGCTCGAGGCCGTGCGCGCCGAGCAAGGGCTCGCGCGCGCGCTGGTGATCGACCTCGACGCGCACCAGGGCAACGGCGTCGAGGCCGCCTACCTGCACGACGAGCGCGTGGCGGTCTTCGACGTCTACAACGCCGACATCTGGCCGCAGGACGAGCAGGCCAAGGCCGGCATCCGCTGGGACCACCCGCTGCGCACCGGCGCGCGCGGCGCCGAGTACCTCGGCGTGCTCGAGGCGCACCTCGGTCCGGCGCTGGACGAGTTCGCGCCCGAGCTCGCGCTCTACAACGCCGGCACCGACGTGGTCGCGGGCGATCCGCTGGGGCTCATGGAGCTCGGCGAGGCGGACGTGCTCGCGCGCGACGTGTTCGTGCTCGAGAGCCTCGCGCGGCGCGGCGTGCCCACGGTCGTCACGACCAGCGGCGGCTACACCGACGCCTCGCACCGCATGGTGGCCGCGATGCTGGGCGCGATCCGCGCGCGCTGGATGTAGCGCAGGAATCCCGCGGCGGCCTCTTCGGCCCGGGCCGCGCGCTGGGGTAGCCTGCGCCGCGACCCCATGATCGCCGACCTCGACAGCCACCCGACTGGCCCCGAACGCGCCTACGACCTGGTGATCGTGGGCTCGGGCCCCGCCGGCGCCACCGTGGCGGCCGAGCTCGCCGGGCGCGGGCTCGCGATCTGCGTGCTCGAGAGCGGCCTCGCGCGCACGACCGCGCACCACGACGCGCTGCGCCACGTCGAGAGCGCGGGCATCCACGTCAAGGAGTACTCGCGCGAGCGCGTGCTCGGCGGCGCGTCGACGACGTGGGCCGGGCTGTCGAGTCCGCTCGACGAGGCCGACCTGCGCCACCGGCCGTGGCTCGCGCACTCGGGCTGGCCGGTCACGCGCGCGGAGCTGTGGCGCGACTGGCGCGCGGCCGCCGAACGCTACCGCTTCGCCGACGAGGCGCTCTTCGACGAGTTCCGCGAGCTGCGCGCGCGGGGCGCCCTGCAGCCGCGTTGGAGCGCGGTCGACGAGAAGGTCTTCCTCGCCTGCGACGAGCCGCAGGACTTCGGCAGGGAGCAGCGGCACCTCTACGAGGCGGGCGGCGTCGACCTGTGGCTCGACGCGACGGTGACCGAGCTCGTCGCGACCGACGGCGGCGCGCGCGTCGAGGCGGCGCGCGTGCGCACGCGCGGCGGCCGCGAGCACCTCGTGCGCGGACGCGCGTTCGTGCTCGCCACCGGCGGTCTCGAGAACGCGCGCCTCCTGCTCGCCTCGCGCGGCGCCGCGCCCGCGGGCCTCGGCAACGAGCGCGATCAGGTCGGCCGCTACCTGATGAACCACCCCAAGAACTACCTCGGCGTGCTGCACCTCGCGCAGCCGGTCGAGGACGTGCCGTACTTCTTCGGCTGCCTGCACCGCGGCTACGCGGGCTACGCCGGCCTGCGCTTCGGCGAGGACGAGCAGGAGCGCCGCGGGCTGCTCAACAGCTACGTGCGGCTCGAGCCGCTCTTCCCGTGGTCGGACAGCCACGGGGTCGAAGCGCTCGTGCTGCTCGTCAAGCGCAGCGCGTTCGTGCTGCGCTCGTGGAAGCGCGGCAAGCAGGACGAGGTCGTCGAGCTGCGCGACTACTCCGAGACCGGCGACGACTCCGACTTCCAGAACGAGCGCAAGTCGCTGCTCGGCTGGCTGAAGGTCGCGCTCGCGATCCCGCTCGATGCGCGCCGCGTCGGCGCGTACCTGTACCACCGCCTCTCGCGCAAGAAGCCGCGCATCGAGCGCGTGCGCCTGCGCAACTTCATGGAGATGGAGCCGCGGCCCGAGAACCGCGTGACGCTGACCGACGCGCGCGACGCCAACGGCGTTCCGGTGCCGCGCGCGGTGCACGACACGTCCGCGCTCGACCGCCGCTCGCTCGTCGAGCTGCACGAGGTCCTCGCGCGCGAGCTCGCCGCGAGCGGCGTCGGCCGGCTCGAGACCGACCTCGCCACGCGCACGCCCTGGCCGATCACCGAGGACGCCTCGCACCACCTCGGCACGACGCGCATGGGCAGCGACCCGGCGACGTCGGTGTGCGACCCGAACCTCAAGCTCCACACCGTCGAGAACGTCTACTGCGCCGGCGGTTCGGTCTTCCCGACCAGCGGCTGTGCCAACCCGACCTTCACGATCGTCGCGCTGTCGATCCGCCTGGCGCGCCACCTCGCGACGGAGGTCTTCGCGCTCGAGGAGGCCGCGCGTGGCTAGGCGCGTGCTCGTCGTCGGCTCGGGCGAGCGCGTGCGCAAGGCCGCGCTGCCGGTGTTCGCGGCGTGCGAAGGCCTCGAGGTCGCCGGTGTCGTCTCGCGCAAGCCGAAGGAGATCGAGGCCGGCGGCGAGCGCTACGCCGTCAGCGCCCTCGACGCGCTCGACGCCGCGCGCCTCGCCGAGGTCGACCTCGTCTACATGGTCGTGTCCAAGCCGGCCGTGCCGAGCGTGCTCGCGCACCTGCGCCGCTTCGACGTCGCGCGCCTCGAGCTCTTGATCGAGACGCCGGTGATGCTCGTGCGCCACTTCGGCCACCTCGACCGCCTCGCGGGCTTCCGCGCGGTGAGCGTCACCGAGGACACCGAGCCGCTGCCGTGCTTCGCGCCGATCCACGCGCTCGAGCGCTCCGGCGAGCTCGGCGCGCTCGTGAGCGCGACCTTCGACCGCTCGGCCTACGCCTACCACGGCGTCGCGATGGCCAAGGCCGCGCTCTCGGGCGCGCGCGTGGTGCGCGCGCGCCAACGCCGGCTCGACGCCGGCCGCCGCGAGCGCGTGCTGACCGTCGCGCGCAGCGACGGCGCGCTGCGCTCGGCGACGCTGCTCGATCCGCGCGACTACGCCGCCGGCACGCTGCGCTTCGAGTTCGAGCGCGGCGTCGTGTGCGACCACGACGACCCGGCCGCGACGCTGCGCCTCGAGCCGCTGCTCGAGGGCGAGGCGCTGGCGGGCTTCCGCGCCGGTGACCACGTGCGCCGCTTCGACGACGTCGAGCGCGCGCTCGTCGGCCCGCGCGGCGCCGGCCCCGGCGCGACGGCGTGGATGGACGGGCTCAAGCGCGTCGGCCTGCTGGCGCTGATGCGCTCGGTCGTCGCCGGCGGCGGCGCCTACCCGCTCGATGCGGCGCTCGAGGACGCGCTCGTCGACTACGCGCTCGAGCGCGGCGGCCGCTACGTCGCGACGCGCCTCGCCGACCCGCGCCGCGGCCTCGGGCGCCTGGGCTTCAAGCTGCTCACCGCGCTGGCCGGGCGCTGAGCGTCCGCGCGGCGACGGCTCGCCGGCCCGCCCCCGGTCAACCGCCTCGCGGCGCGAGCAGCGCGCCGAGCGCGTGACGTCTCACGCCCGCGGCGCGCGCGTCAGCGCTCCTCGGCGTCGAGCACGACGGGCGCGAAGCCCTGCCCGAGGCGCCACGCCACGTGCAGCGGCGTCGCGCGGCGGTCGTAGAGCACGACCTCGACGAGCGTGTCGCCGAAGTCGGCGCCCGGGTGCGCGTCGTCGGCGACGGCGGGGTGCAGCTTCACCCAGTGCGTCTCCTCCCAACCGCGCGCGTCGCCGCCGTCGGGCAGGCGCACGTTGGCGAGCGCGTCGTCCTCGCCGACGAAGGTCGCGAGCAAGCGCCCGTTCGCGGCGGGCAGCGGGCCGACGTCGAGGTCGACCTCGGCCCCGCTCGCGTCGCGCAGGCGAAAGGTCTGCGTGCGCTCGGTGTCGCGGTCGCTCGCCTGCACCTCGCCCAGCTCGAAGCCGCGCGGTCCCGCGGTGAGCGTGCGCCAACTGCGGTGACTGCTGCTGTACGAGCCGCCGGCGCCGCCGCCGCCCCAGCCCCAACCTTCGCGCTTGGGCGCGCGCGCCCGGACCCACTCGGGCGTCGCGGGCTCGCGCTCCGACGCGGAGCTGTGGCCGCGCCGGACGTCGATCGTCTCGAGCCGCGCACCGCCGAGGTCGCGCAGCTCGAGGAAGACGACGCGCTTCTCCGCAGGATGCACGCGCAGCGTGTGCACGGTCAGCGCGCCGTTGACCCAGAACGCCGGCGGGTCGGGCGCGTCGGGCGCGTCGCCGAGGTGCACGACGCGGTACTCGCCCGCGGGGAGCGCCTCGAAGGTGAAGCCCTCGGAGGGCACGTGCTCCGCGGCCTGGCGCTGATCGCCCGCGCTCCACCCGTGGGTCTCGGGCGCGCGCAGCCGCCAGAGCTGCACGCCGCCCGCGACCGGCGCGCCCGTCTCGTCGTCGACGAGGTGCAGCTCGAGCGCGCACGCTCCGAGCTCGACCGGGTCCTCGGGCAGCGGCGGGTACGGGTCGGCGGCGCCCGGCTCCTCCGCCGGCTCGAGCTCGCGCGCCGCGGCCTCGTCGCGCGCGAGCGGCTCGGCCGCCGCCGCCGGCGCGGGCGCGAGCTCGCCGGGGGCGGGCTCGCTGAGCTGCGCCGGTGCGGGCAGCTCGAGCCCTTCCGCGCGCCGCTCGCCGCAGGTCGTCACGCACACCGCGAGCGCGGCGGCAGCGAGGACGAGCGCGAGGACCAGGCGCGGGGTCACGTCGCGAGAACGCCCCGTGGCGCCGCGCGGTTCACGCGTCCAGCCCGAGCTTGTCGAGCTTCGGCGCGATGACGATCGCGCAGTAGGCCTGCTCGCGGTTGCGGCGGTAGTAGTCCTGGTGCTTCAGGTCGGCCGCGGTGAAGGGCCCGGCGTCCGTGATCTCGGTGACGATCGGCCGCGCGAAGCGCCCCGAGGCGTCGGCGGCGGCCTTCGAGCGCTCGGCCTCCGCGCGCTGCTCGGGCGAGTGCACGAAGATCGCCGAGCGGTACTGCGTGCCGACGTCCGCGCCCTGGCGGTTCAGCGTGGTCGGGTCGTGCAGGCGCCAGAACCACTCGAGCAGCTCGGCGTAGGGCAGCACGTCGGGGTCGAACTCGACCTGCACCACCTCGGCGTGGTTCGTGTCGCCGCGGCAGATGTCCTCGTAGGTCGGGTGCGCCGTGCGGCCGCCCATGAAGCCCGACACGACGGCTTGCACGCCGTCCACCTGCTGCAGCACGGCCTCCACGCACCAGAAGCACCCTGCCGCCAGCGTCGCCGTCTCCATCGCCATCGTGTTCGCTCCTCACGTCGCGCGGCGAGCCCACCTCGCCGCGCGCTCAGGGTACCGTGAGGCGCGCGCGCGTGGCGCGCAGGTGTCGCGCGTCCGTGCCGCAGCAGCCGCCGACCGCGGCGGCGCCGAGGCGCACCGCTTCGGCGAGGTCCGCCGCGAAGGCCTCCGGCGGTTGGTCCCACACGAGGCCGCCCGCTTCGAGACGCGGCGCTCCGGCGTTGGGCTTCACGAGCACGGGCAAGCGCGTCGCGGCGACGAGCTCGGGCAACGCGCGCAGCACCTGCGCGCTGCCGGCCGAGCAGTTGAGGCCCAGCGCGCTCGCGCCGGCCTCCGCGAGCGCGCGCGCCGCCTCGGCGAGCGTCGCGCCGCCGTGCACGCGCGTGCTCGCGGCGTCGGGCGAGAGCGTCACGCTGGCCGAGACCTCGAGCCTGCGCGCACGGCGCCGGCCACCTCGGCGCGCGCCAGCGCGAGGTCGCCGAGCGTCTCGAGCGCGATCCAATCGCGCCCGCGTCGGCGAGCGCGCGCGAGCTCGGCGCTCTCGCGCTCGACGTCCGCAGGGTCGCTGCCGGGCGCGAAGGGCCCAGGTCGCCGCCCACCAGCCCCGCGCCGTGCGCCGCGACCGCCTCGCGCGCAGCGCGCACCGCCGCGCGCAGGCTCGCCGGCTCGAGCGCGCTCACCAGGAAGGTGTTCGTCAGCACCGCCTGCGCGCCGGCGGCGAGGTGCTCGGCGTGCACGGCGCGCACGCGTCGGGGTGCGCGAGGTTCCACGCCGGCGGCGGCTCGTCGTGGCCGAGGCCGAGCGCGAAGAGCTGGTGGCCATCGCCGCGTCGAGGAGCGCGGGGCCCTGCGCGAGCAGGGCGGCGAGGGGGCGCGAGTCGCTCATGCGGAGAGCGTACGCGCGCGGCGCGCGAAGCGACGCCCCCGCCCAGGAGTCGCCCTTCCTGCCTGCACGAGCTCCGCAGCGGTGGGCGGCGCTGCGCGCGCCGCGCTCAGCCCTGGACCAGCTCCACGCGACCGCGGGCGCGCCAGACCTCCAGCACGCGCTCGAAGTCGCGCGCGTACGGCGAGCCGCGCCAGCGCTCGGCGGCGCGGCCGAGCGCCGCGGCCGGGTCGGCGTCGGCGAGCGCGCCTCGAGGTCGCGCGGCCTGCCACGCCATCCGCGCGAGGTCGCCGCGCACCTCGCGCGCGTAGCCCTCGGCCGGCGCGGTCGCGAGCAGCCGCTCGTAGGCCGCGCGCGCCTCGCCCAGGCGACCGGCGGCCTCGAGCTCGAGCGCGGCGCGCAGGTCGCTCAGCGCCGGTCGCGCCAGGTCGAGCCGGGGCACCGCGCCCGGGTCGTGCTGCTCGAGCGCCGCCTCGAAGTCGCGCGCCTCGACCATCCCGTAGCGCACGTCGAGCTCCTCGAAGTCCGCGTCGCGCAGCTCGAAGACGGGGAAGCCCGTCTCGACCGGGTTCAGGTCCTGGAAGTAGCTCGTCTGCATGACGTCGAGCCGCACCGGGATCCAGTCGGCGATGGCGTCCTGCACCCGGTCGTCGAGGAAGGTCGACTCGCCCATCGCCTTGCAGATCGGGCAGGTCGGGTGCGCGCCCCACAGCACCAGCGGCGCGCCGGTCAGCGCGGAGAGGCGCAGGCCGTCGTCGAGGTCGGGGAGCCACTGGATCGCGCCGTCGGTCACGGCGCGGTACTCGGCGTACCAGGCCGGCACGGCGCGCGCCGGCGCGATGGGGCCCGCGTCGGCGAGGCGGATCGCTTCGAGGTGCACGACGTCGCGCGCGCGGTGGACGCGCCAGGCCCAGAGGCCGCCGGCGGCGACGAGCAGCAGCGCGGCGGCGGCGACGCGGCGCCACGGGCGCGCGCGGCGCTCGTCCTCCAGCAGCGGCTCGAGCGCGGCGAAGTCGAGCGAGGAGCGCAGGTCGGCGAGCTCGAGGTCGCGCGTGCCCTGGTGAGCGGTGCGGTAGGCGCGCGCGAAGGCGGCGAGCTGCTCGTCGCCCGCGAGTTCGGCCTCGAAGGCCGCGCGCGCCGCGGCGTCGAGGCGCCCTTCGGCCCAGGCGCGGGCGCGTTCGAGTCGGTGGTCGTCTCGCATGGGATCAGGGGGCGAGGAAGTGTTCGCGCAGGGGCTCGAGCCGCTCGGCCAGCGCGAGGGTCGCGCGCCGCAGGCGGGTCTGCACCGTCTTCAGCGGCGCGCCCAGGGCCTCGGCGATCTCCGGGCAGGAGAGGCCTTCGAAGCGGAAGAGCAGGAAGACCTCGCGCGCCTCGCGCGGCAGCCGCTCGAGCTCGGCGCGCACGCGGCCCACGAGGAAGTCGCGCGCCTCGTCGCGCTCGAGGGGCTCGGCCCCGAGCTGCGGCACGGGCGGCTCGCTCGCGACGAGCTCGGTGGAGTGCTCCTGCGGCCGCCGCGCGCCGCGCGCGTGCCAGTTGAGGTACTGGCGCAGCGCGGTCGTGCGCAGGAAGCCCTCGGGCGCGCCGCGACCTTCGAACGTCGCGCGCTTGCGCCAGGCGGTCAGGAAGGTCTCCTGCAGCAGGTCCTCCGCGTCCTGGGCGTTGCCGGTCAGCCTCGTCAGCATCCTGAAGAGCTTGTCGCGCTCGCTCACGAAGAGGCCGTGGAACTCGTGGCGCGTGAACGACGTCATGTGGGGAAGGAAGCGGGGCGACCTCCCTCGCGAGGCCGGCGGAGCGGGAAAGGGAACTCCGACAACTCCACGCGGCGCCGCGAATCACGCGAGGTCCGGCACTACACAGCCCTGACAGCCGGTCCCCGCGCTCGGGAGGATGCGCCCCGCACGGCAAGGACAGTGCCGGCGGGGGCGCGCCTTCAGGAGAGCGCGGTTTTTCTCGCGGGGGAAGTTCGGGCGCGCTTTCGCTCGCCGCGCGCGTGCGACCGGGCACGCTCGGCCGGCGACGCGCGGCGCCGGGCTCGACTATGCTCTCGCGCCCCGCCCCATGCGCCTCCCCCACATCGCCCCGCACGTCCTGCGGCACCGCTGGGTGCTGCTCGCGCTGCTCACGAGCCTCAGCGCCCTGTCCCTGTGGGGGCTCCTGGGCGAGAGCGGCGCGTGGGGCGGCGGGGGCGAGGAGGAGCTGAGCCCGGAGGAGAGCCTGTACGAGGAGATGGGCGCCGAGCTCGGCGTCGACCACGACGCGTGCCTGCTCGTGGTCGAGGGCGACGACCTGCTGGGGCCCGAGCAGGTGGCGATCGTGCGCAAGCTCGTCGCGCGGCTGGAGGCGCTGCCGGTCGTGCGCGACGTGCCGTTCGTCGACGACGTGCCGAGCTTCGCCGACGGCCCGCAGCCCGCGCCGCTGCTGCCCGTGAACGGCGCGGGACCCGCGGCGTTCCGACGCGCGAAGCCGGCCGTGCTCGCGCACCCGCTCGTCGGCGGGCACCTGCTGACGCCGGACGAGCGCGCCTGGGTGTTGCCGGTGCTGTTCGAGGCCGACGCGCACACCGCGGGCCACCGCGACGCCGCGCGCGAGGTCGAGGAAGCGCTGGCGGGCGCGAAGCTGTCGAGCTCGATGCGCGCCACGCTGACGGGCACCGCGCCGCTGCGGCGCGCGACCGAGGAGACCTTCGCCTACGAGCAGTGGCTGTTCCACGGCGCGGCGTACGTGCTGACCTTCGTGCTCGCCGCGTTCCTGTTCCGCAGCGTGTGGGCCGTGATCCTGACCGGCGGCGGGCCGTTGCTCGGCGTGCTGTGGACGTTCGGGATCCTGCGCCTGTACGGCGAGCACCTGAACGGCCTCACGCGCGTGATCCTGCCGGTGATGATCATGATGATCGGCTTCACCGACAGCGTGCACCTGATGATCCACGTGCGGCGCGAGCGGCGGCGTGGGCTCGACCCGCGCGCGGCGGCGGACTCGGCGGTGCGCGCGCTGCTCTTGCCGTGCTGGCTGACGTCGTTCACGACCGCGCTGGGCTTCGCCTCGCTGCTCACGGCGCGCACGGAGCTGATCCAGAAGTTCGGCTTCGCCAGCACGATCGGCGCGCTGTGCACGTTCCTCGCGGTGCTGACCTTCCTGCCGTTCTTCGCGAGCACGCGCCTGGGGCGCTACCTCGTCGAGCGCGAGTCGAGCGTCGTCGTCGAGAGCACGCTGCCCGCGGCGCGCGGCTTCGTCGCCTGGGTCCTGCGCCACGCGCGCGCGGTGACCGCCGCCGGCGTGCTCGTGACGCTCGTGTGCCTGGCGATCGGCGTGGGCGTCGAGAACGACAACCGCGTGCGCTCCGACCTGCCCGAGTCGAGCCCGGCCGCGCAGGTGCTGCGGCGCCTGGACGCGTCGCTCGGCGGCACCGTGCCGATCAGCGTGTACGTCGAGTGGGACGAGGCGCGCGCGGGCGACTGGCCGGCGATCCTCGCCGCGGTGGGTGCCGCGCGCGCCGGGCTCGAGGGCCTGCCGGCGCACTCGCGGCCGCTCGACCTGACCGACCTGCTCGCGGCGCTGCCCGGCGCGCCCGGCGGCGACCTCGCCGAACGCGTGCGCTGGCTGCCGCTCACGCCGGCACACGTGCGCGAGCGCGTGCTCAGCGAGGACGGCCGCGTCGCGCGCGTCGAGGCGCTGCTGCCCGACGTGGGCTACGAGCGGCTGCAGCCCGAGTTCGACGCGTTGCGCGCCGAGCTCGCGGGGCTGGAGAGCGCACACCCCGGCTTCCGCTTCCACCTGACCGGCCAGGCGATCGTGTCGGGCTTCCTGTTCGGCGAGGTCAGCCGCGACCTCGTGCTGAGCCTGGGCCTGGCGTCGCTGACGATCTTCGCCGTGCTCGCCTTCGCGTTCCACTCGCTGCGCCTGGGCCTGGTGAGCATCGTGCCGAACGCGTTCCCGCTCGCGATGACCGCGGCGCTGCTCGTGCTGCTCGACATCCCGATGGCCGGCGCGACGGCGTTCGTGATGAGCCTCGGCATCGCGGTCGACGACACGATCCACCTCGTCGCGCGCTTCCGGCGCGAGCTCGGCGACGGCGCCGCGCTGCCCGACGCCGTCGAGCAGGCGGTGATCGGCGTGGGCAAGGCGCTCTTGCTCACGACGGTCGTGCTGGTGATCGGCTTCGCGCCCGTGCTGACCAGCGACTTCCCGCGCAACCGCGTCTTCGCCGGGATGATCATGGTCACCGTCGCGGCGGCGCTGGTGGGCGACCTCCTGATCCTGCCGGCGATGCTGCGGCTGTTCGGCGTGCCGCGTTCGCTGCGGCGCGCGCGTGGCGCGGATCAGTAGACGCGGCGCACGCGCCACGCACAGACGAGCGAGAGCGCGCCGGCCGCGACCAGCGCCCAGTAGCCGCCCAGGCGCGTCACGTCGGCGATGCCCGAGACCTTCGTGTAGACGAGCCACAGCGCCAGCACGAAGACGTCGAGCATGGCCCAGCGCTCGAGCGCGACGAGCCGCGCCACGGCGCGCGCGCTCGGCGCCGGACGCAGGGACAGCACGCCCAGGCCGACCAGGAACACCAGCGGCAGGAGCACGACGAGCACGACCGTCGTCGCCGCGAGCGCCGCGCTCCAGCCGGCCTGTACGAGCTCGATCGTCGCCGCGGGCAGCGCGTAGAGCCGCTCGACGCCCTTCTTCTCGACGTGCAGCACCGGCAACGCGACGCCGAGCACGAGGCACGCCGCGCCCGCGAACGCGCACAGCGCCAGCGCGCGGTCGAGCCGCGCCGGCGGGCCCGCGGGGGCCTCGTCCGCGCCGTGCGCCAGCCGCGCCATGCGGAAGGTCAGCGCCGTCGCGAGCAGGATCGACGCCCCGAAGGCGTACACCGCCGGCTCGGGCCACGTGCGCACGATCGTGATGAGCTTCGAGAGCTGCACCGTGCCGACGAGCAGCACGACCACGAACGTGTCGAGCATCGACCACTTGCCCAGCGCCTTCAGCCAGTGGCACCAGCTCGCGCGCCGCGCCGGCGCCCACGGCCGCCACCACAGCGCGAAGAGCGCGGCGAGCTTCAGCACCGGGAACAGCACCGAGAAGCCGAACAGGATCACGGCCAGCACCGGGTTGCCGACCTCCCACAGGTCGCGCACGCCGCCCATCACCGAGTACGACTCCGGCGCGCGCACGACGAAGTGGATCGTCACGCCGGGCAGCACCTGCCCGACGACGAGCAGCACGCCCGACAGCACGAGCCCTGCCGGCACGTCCCAGGCGCGCGGGTGCCGCCGCGCGAGCGAGCGCGGCGCTTCCTCCCCCACCGCCTGCCCGTCGTCGCGCGTCATCGTGGCGCCACCCTACTCGCCCCGCGCGCGCCTGGCGAGGTCGGGGGCGCGGGACCGGGCCGGCGCGTGTCGGCGCTCGAGGCGCGGGCCGAGGGCGTCGAGCGAGGAGGAGCGCAAGGCTGACCGCGCGAGCGGCGGGCGCCCTACTGGTACCGGAAGCCGCGCGCGCCCAGCCAGCCGAGGGCGAGCGCGCCGGCGCCCAGCGCGAGGACGGCGCCCAGCGCGGCGGACGGCGGGTTGCCGAAGTTGACGAGCTGGTGCATCGCGTCCATCGTCGCGCCGGTGGGCAGGAAGCGCGCGAGGCTCTGCATCCAGCTCGGCGTGATCTCGATCGGCCACCAGCAACCGCCGAGCGCCGCGAGCAGCAGCGTCGAGATCACGCCGACGCCCGACATCTGCGCCTCGCTGCGCACGGCGTTCGCCAGCACGATCGCGAGCGACGCGTTGAAGGCCGCCCAGGCGAAGAGCACCAGCGCCACCGCGCCGAGGTGCTCGCCCCAGTCCATGCCGAAGACGAGCGTGCCCGCCGCCATCGCGAAGGCGAGCTGCACGACGGCGAGCGCCATCTTGCCGAGCCACTTGCCGGCCACCACCGCGCCGCGCGGGATGGGCGTCGCGGCCAGCCGCCGCAGCAGGCCCTGCTGGCGCTCGGTGACGAGCGCGATCGCGCCGCTGGTCAGCAGGATCATCATGGTGAACATCACCATGGTGCCCGGGATGGTCTGCGAGTAGCCGTTCGGGATGACCTTGCGCTTGCCCGCCGCCTCGACCGCGAGCGTGAGGTTCCGCGGCGCGTCGTGCAGCGCGGTGAACGCCGCGGGGCTCACGTCGACGCCGTCCGCCTTCAGCACGACGAGGTCGGCCAGCACGCCGTACACCGCGCGCGACAGCCGCAGCTTCTCGAGGTCGGCCGCGTTGCCGTCGCCCTCGCGCACGAAGCGCAGCGTCACGGGCTCGCCGGCCAGCACCGACTCGGTCAGGTTCGCGTGCGCGCCGTAGTCCGTCGGCAGCACGAGCCGACGCTTGGTCGTGGGCTCCTCGACCTCGTCGCCCTCGAGCTCCAGCTCGAAGTTCGCGGCGCGCAGCGCGTCGAAGAGCTGCGCCTGCACGACGCCGCCCTCGCGCGGGCCTTCGACGCGCAGCCGCACGGTCTGGTCGAGGTTCGGCCCCACGCCCCCGCCGCCGCCGGTGACCGTGCCGATGAAGTAGAAGAACAGGAAGGGCATGACGAAGACCCACACCAGGGTCTCGCGCTGCCGCAGCATGCTCCGCAGGTCGGTGCGGGCGATGAAGAGCGCTTGCCTCAGCATGTCAGGCCGCGAGGAAGCGCCGGCGCGTGCGGCGCAGCGTCAGGAAGAAGAGCGCGGCCGCCATGGCGGCGAGCAGCGCGCCGTCGTTGGCGAGCGCGGCGAGGTCCGCGCTGCCGACGAGCAGCTCCTTGAAGCGCACGACGGCCAGACCGTTGGGCGTGCGGCGGCCGAGGCTCGCCATCCAGTCCGGCATGACCTCGAACGGGAAGAAGCTGCCGCCGATCATCATCAGCGGGAAGACGAGCACGTTGGCCAGGATGCCCGCGCTGCGCTTGCTCGAGCCGAAGGTCTGCACGAACAGGAACAGCGGCACGAGCGCGGCGCCGGTCAGCACGAGCCAGAAGAAGCCGACGGCGAGCGCGCCCGGCGCGAGACCGAAGGCCAGCGCGCCCATCACGAGCGACAGCGCGCAGACCGCGGCGATGACCAGCGTCGAGGCGACGAGCTTGCCGAGCAGCAGCGTCCCCAGCCCTTGCGGCGAGGCCAGCGCGCGGCGCAGCGTGCCGGCCTCGAGCTCGGTCCACAGGTCGTCGCTCATGCCCTGCGCGACGAACAGCAGCGCCATGAAGACGATGCCGGGGAACAGCAGCAGCCCCATGCCGCCCTCGGGCGGGCCCGCGTCCTCCTCGACGACGAACTCGGACTCGAGCTTCAGCACCGGCGGGAAGAGCACGCTCTCGAGCCGCTCGAGCTTGTCGTTGATCGCGACGCTCTGCGCGGCGACGGCCGCGTCGCCGAAGAAGCTGGCGCCCTCCGGCGGGCCGTCGGCCCACACGGCGAGCTCGTCGCCGAACACGCGCTGCACGTAGAAGACGAGCTCGACGAGCAGCTCGAACCCCGAGCGCAGGATGCCGGGCAGGATGCGCTGCGAGGGGTTCGTGACGAGGCGCAGCTCGGTGGGCGCGCTCTCGAACAGCGCTTGGCCGAAGCCGGCGGGCACGACCAGGAGGCCCGAGGCCTCGCCGTCGGACATGCGCGCCTCGCCCTCGGCCAGCTCGACCTCGCTCGCCTCGAGCAGGCCCTGCTCGCCCGCGCCGCCGGCCAGACGGACCAGCGCCTGGCTCGCGAAGCTGTCGTCGAGGTCGGCGACGAGCAGCTTGGCCTTGGGCTTCACGTCGCCGCCGCCGCCGCCCATCGCGAGGCTCATCAAGCCGCCCAGCAGCAGCGGGATGCCGAGCCACAGCACGAGCGCGGCGCGGTCGGCGAGGCGGCGCCGCAGGTCCTTGAGCGCCGAGATCCAGACGAAGCCCATCGCTACTCGCGCAGCTCCCGGCCGGTGAGCTTGATGAACAGCGACTCGAGGTTCGGCTGCGTCAGCGTCGTCTCGACGACCTGCGCGCCGGCGCCGTCGAGCGCGCCGAACAGGCTCGCGAGCTGGCGCGTCGCGCCGGCCATCGAGAGCATCAGCGCGTCGGGCTCGGCGCTGACGACCTCGCAGCCGTCGAAGGACGCCAGCGCCGCGCGCGCGGCCTCGGGCTCGAAGCGGCCCGACAGGCGCAGCAGGTCGCGCTCGCCCAGCTCGCCGCGCAGCTCGGCCAGCGTGCCCTCCGCGAGCAGCTTGCCGTGATCGACGATCGCGAGGCGGTCGCACAGCTCCTCCGCCTCCTCCATGTAGTGCGTCGTGTAGAGCACGCACGCACCCTCGTCCGCGAAGCGCCGCACGAGGTCGAGCAGCTTGCGCCGGCTCTGCGGGTCGACGCCGACCGTCGGCTCGTCGAGCAGCAGCACCGCCGGCCGGTGCACGACGCCGCAGCCGAAGTTGAGGCGCCGCTTCATGCCGCCGCTGAAGCCCTTGACCGGCTCCTTCGCGCGGTCGGCCAGCTCGACGAGCTCGAGCACCTCGAGCACGCGCGCCTTCAGCTCGGCGCCGCGCAGCCCGTACGCCGCGCCCCAGTAGGCGAGGTTGTCGCTCGCGCTGACGTCCTCGTAGAGCGCGAGCTCCTGCGGCACCACGCCGAGCGCGCGCTTGGCGGCCGGGCCGTCGCTGAGCACGTCGTGACCGCAGACGGACACGCGCCCGGCGCTCGGCGCGACGAGGCCGCTGAGGCAGCCGATCGTCGTCGACTTGCCGGCGCCGTTGGGACCGAGCAGGCCGTAGATGGCGCCGGCGGGCGCGCGGAAGCTCACGCCGTCCACGGCGACGAGGTCGCCGTACGTCTTGCGGAGGTCCTGGACTTCGATCATGGAGGCGGGCGCGAGGGGTGCGGGCAGCGGACGCCGCGAGGTCGAGCGCCACGTTGCGCCATGGTGCCGAGGTCATTCGCACGGATCACGGGAAACCTGTCACGACGGTCCGCGGGCCGCGGATACGATCCCTCGCGCGCCTCCCCGGACGCTCGCCGACGGAACCATGACCTCTCCCCGTGACGCCCTGGACGCCCTCTTCACCGAGGCCGCCCGCCTCGCCGTCGACACGCTGGCCCAGAACCACGACCGCGACCAGCCCGTCGTGCGGCGCGTGCCGCCGCGCGAGCTGATCGCCGCGCTGGAGCTCGAGCTGCCCGCGGAGGGCCGCGGCCTCGAGGGCGTGCTCGACCTCGCGCGCAAGACGCTGCACTGGTCGGTGCGCACCGGCCACCCGCGCTTCCTCAACCAGCTCTTCGGCGGCTACGACCCCGCCGGGATCCTGGGCGAGTGGGTCGCCGCGCTCGGCAACACGTCGATGTACACGTACGAGGCCGCGCCGGTCGGCACGGTCGTCGAGCTCGCGCTGATCGAGCGCCTCAACCGCTACGTCGGCTTCGACCAGGGCGAAGGCGTGTTCGCGCCCGGCGGCTCGATCTCGAACCTGATGTGCGTCCTCGCCGCGCGCCAGCGCGCCTTCCCGCACGTCAAGCACGAGGGCCTGAACGCCGACGACCGCCCGGTGATGTTCACCTCGTGCGAGTCGCACTACTCGCTCAAGCGCGCCGGCATGGTCGCGGGCATCGGCACGGGCGGCACCGTCGAGGTCCCGGTCGACGCGCAGGGCCGCATGCGCCCCGACGCGCTCGAGCGCCTGGTCGTCGCCGAGGCGCGCCGCGGGCGCACGCCCTTCCTCGTCGCCGCCACGGCCGGCACGACGGTCGCCGGCGCCTTCGACCCGATCGACGCGCTGGCCGACGTCGCCGGGCGCCACGGGCTGTGGCTGCACGTCGACGCCTCGTACGGCGGCAGCGCGCTGCTGTCCGTGCGCCACCGCGACCTGCTCGCGGGCATCGACCGCGCCGACTCGGTGGCGTGGAACCCGCACAAGATGATGGGCGTGCCGCTGGCCTGCTCGGCGACGCTGATGCGCGAGCGCGGGACGCTGGTCGGCACGATGGGCATGAACGCCGACTACCTGTTCCACGAGGACTCCGACCAGGACTGGGACCTCGGCGACCGCACGCTGCAGTGCGGCCGGCGCGTGGACGCGCTGAAGCTGTGGTACGCGTGGCAGGTCCACGGCGACCAGGGCTACGCCGAGCGCATCGAGGGCCTGTTCGACCAGGCGCGGCGCTTCCGCGCGCTGGTGGAGCAGCGCGCGGGCTTCCGCCTCGTGCGCGAGCCGATGGGCACGAACGTGTGCTTCCGCTACCTGCCGCGCGCCGAGCGCGGCGCGACGGGCGAGGCGCGCGACCGGGCCGAGGGCGCGGCGACGCTGCGCATCCGCGCGGCGCTGGCCGACTCGGGGCGCTTCCTCGTCAACTACGCGACGCTGGACGGCGCGCCGACCTTCCGCCTGGTGGCGAGCAACCCGCTCACGGGCGACGAGGACCTCGTCGCGCTGCTCGACGCGATCGAGGACGAGGCCTGAGGACGACGCGCGCGGCCCGTGGTGGACGCGGGCCGCGCGGAGTGCTCTCTTCGGGGCCCGAGTCCCTCGCGCCTCCAGGAGGTCCCATGCGCTCCCTCGCTCTCGCACTCGCGCTCTCCGCGCTCGCCTGCGGCTGTGCCGCGCCCTCGGTCGACGTGATGCCGCGCTTCGGCGCGGTGGACCCGTCCGGCAACTTCGGCATCCGCGACACCGGCGGCGTCGGCACGCTCAACACCGCCGACATCGAGCAGGCCGGCTTCACCAAGGACGACAGCGTGCTCGGCCTGCGCGCCGACCTCGACGCGGGCATGCCGCGCGTCACGCTCGCGCTGCAGCAGTCCAACCACGACGGCAGCGGCACGCTCTCGGCGTCGCTGACCGACTCGAACGGCAACACGATCAACGCGGGCGCGCCGGTCGACAGCAAGCTCGACCTCGGCCTCTACCAGGGCATCGTGACCTGGGACGTGCTGCCGACCGAGGTCTGGGAGCTCGGCCTCGGCCTGGGCCTCGTCGGCGTCGACGTCGACGCGTCGGTGACCGACACGTCGCCGGGCGGCGACACGCTCGACGTGAACGAGCTCGTGCCGATCCCGGTGCTGGCCGTGCGCGGCGGCGTGGTGCTCGGCGACTTCGAGATCACCGCCCTGCTCGACGGCTTCCGCGCGGCGGTGAAGTACGACGAGGTGACCTTCGTCGACCTCGACCTCTTCGCGCGCTACCGCCTGCTCGGCGGCGAGGACCGCCTGCGCCTCTCGGCCGGCCTCGGCTACCGCTACACGCGCCTCGACGTCGAGTCGAACGAGGACGGCGAGGAGATCGCCCTCGACCTCGGCTTCAGCGGGCCGTACCTGATGCTCCAGGCGAGCTTCTGAGGCGCAGACGGCCTCCGCCGCGGTGCGGGGTCTGGAGGCGCGGGCGAAGCGGTGACTGCGGCGCGGCGCTCCGGGGCCGCAGCGGAGCGCAGGATGTCGCCCTGGCCTGCGCAGCGCGGCCTCAGCGGGCTAGGCTGTGGGCCCGCTCGCGCGCCCACCGCCCATGCCTGACCCCACGCCGCTCCTCGTCCTCGCCGCGCTGCTCGGCGGCCGCGCGCAGGACGAGCCGCCGACGCCGCCCGAGTCCGCGCTGATCCTGCCCGGCGAGCTGATGCACGCCGAGCTCGGCTGCGCGCGCTGTCACGAGCCCTTCCCCGGGGCCGCGCGGCCCGCCGCCGTGGTCGCCGCGCCGTCGCTCGAGCGCGTCGGCGCGCAGCGCAGCCCCGCGTACCTGCGGCGCTACCTCGCCGATCCGCTGCACGTGCGGCCGGGCACGCGCATGCCCGACGTGCTCGCGGGCCTCGCCGAGGCGGAGCGCGCGGAGCTCGTCGAGGACCTCGTGCACTACCTCGCGAGCCGCGGCGGGCCGTTCGCGCGCGCGCCCTTCGGCGCGACCGCGGAGCTGCTCGACGAGGGGCGCCAGCTCTACCACGAGGTCGGCTGCGTCGCGTGCCACGGGCCCGAGGAGCCGCTCGAGGCGCTCTACGAGCCGCTCGACCTCGCGCGCGACTGGCAGCCGCCGGCGAGCGAGGGCGCGCCGGACCTCGAGCTGCTCGACCTCGCGGAGAAGACGAACGTCGCCGAGCTCGCCGCCTTCCTGCGCGACCCGCTGGCGACGCGCCGCTCGGGGCGCATGCCCGCGCTCGACCTCACGGTCGGCGAGGCCGAGGCGATCGCCGCGTACCTCTTGCGCGCGCAGATCGCGCCCGAGGCGCTCGACGTCGCGACGCCCGGGCTGCGCTGGAGCTACTACGAGGTCGACCCCGGCCCGTACGCGCCGGAGTTCGCGGGCCTGACGCCGGCGCGCACCGGCGTCGTGCGCGACGAGCTCGCGCTGCCCGCGCACCGCGAGGATCGCTTCGCGGTCGTGTTCGAGGGCCGCCTGCCGATCCGCGAGGCCGGCCGCTACGCGTTCCGCACGCGCTCGGACGACGGCACGACCGTGTGGATCGACGGCGCGCTCGTGGTCGACAACTCGGGCGACCACGCGGCGCGCGAGGCGCGCGGCACGGTCGAGCTCGACGCCGGGGAGCACGCGCTGCGCATCACCTACGACGAGCGCGCCGGCGAGGAGGTCTTCGAGGCGTGGTGGTCGGGGCCCGGCTTCGCCGAGCGGCGGCTGCGCGGTGACGACGGCCGGCACCGCGCCTGGGCGCTCGCGCCGCCGGACGCGCCCTTCGCGCTCGATCCGGCGCGCGCTCAGCGCGGCGAAGGCGCCTTCGCGAAGCTCGGCTGCGCGGGGTGCCACGACCTGCGCCCGACCGCGCCGCGTCCGTACGCGGAGTTCGACGCGGCGCACCCGACGGGGTGCCTCGCCGACGAGCCCGTCGCGGGCGTCCCGCACTACGGCCTCTCGCAGGCGCAGCTCGCGGACCTGCGCGCGGCCCTCGCGCACCCCGCGCCGCCGCGCGAGCCGTCGCCGGCCGAGGACGCGGCGCTCACCTTGCGGGGCGCGCGCTGCAACGCGTGTCACGTGCGCGCCGACGTCGGCGGTCCCTCGGCCGCGCGCCTGGCCTACTTCTTCGCCGACGAGGACATCGACCTCGGCGAGGAGGGGCGCGTGCCGCCGCACCTCGACGGCGTGGGCGCGAAGCTCACCGAGGGCGCGCTGCGGCGCGTGCTGTTCGAGGGCGAGCGCGTGCGACCGTATCTCTATGCGCGCATGCCGCACTTCGGCCCGGACGCGCTCGACGGTCTCGTCGAGGCGCTCGCCGCCGCCGACGCGCCGGCCGACCCGCCCGCGCCGCCGAGCTTCGACCCCGAGCTCGCGCGCGACGGCCAACGCCTCGCGGGCACGCAGGGCTTCGGCTGCATCCAGTGCCACTGGTTCGCGGGCTATCCGTCGCTCGGCATCCCCGCCGTCGACCTCGCGACCGTGCACGAGCGCGTGCAGTACCCGTGGTTCCGCGAGCTCCTGCGCGAGCCGGGCGCGATCAACATGAACACGCGCATGCCGGGCTTCTGGATCGACGGCGAGAGCCCGGTGAAGGACGTGCTCGGCGGCGACAAGGACGCGCAGATCGACGCGCTGTGGGTCTACCTCTCGCAGGGCGCGGCGATGCCGCTGCCGCACGGCCTCGTGACGCCCGACAGCGCGTACGAGCTCGTGCCGGAGGACGGGCCGCTGCTCGCCGGCGTGTTCATGGACGGCGTCAGCCCGCGCACCGTCGCGGTCGGGCTGCCGGAGAACGTGCACTACGCCTTCGACGTCGAGGACTCGCGCCTCGCGTTCGTGTGGCGCGGGCGCTTCTTCAACGCACGCGGCACGTGGGAGGGCCGCGCCGGCCAGCTCGAACGCCCCGGCAGTGACGACGTGCTCACCTTGCCCACGGGGCCGCCCTTCGCGCGCCTCGCGCGCGGCGACGCACCGTGGCCCGACGTGGTCGCGCGGCGCTCGCCGCTGCACGCGCGCGGCCGCCGCACCGACGCCGCGCACCGGCCGATCTGGCGCTACACGCTGGGCGCGGTCGAGATCGAGGAGCACCTCGTGCCGGTCCTCGACGGCGAGCGCGTCGCGCTCGAGCGCCGCCTCGCGCTGCGTGCGCCCGCGCCGCTCGACGACCTGTGGTTCCGCGGCACGAACGGCGCACGGCAGCGCGTCGTCTTCCACCCCGACCCCGCCGGCGAGGGCAGCGTCGCCGAGCTCACGGAGCTGCTCTCATGGTGATCCTCCCGCTCCTCGCCGCGCTCGCGGCGCAAGCGCAGGCGCCGCGCGAGGCCGACGTCTACCCGGTCGTCACGCTCGCCGTGCCCGACGACGTGGTGCTCGAGGTCAGCGGCCTCGCGGTGCTCGCCGACGGCCGCCCCATGGTCGCGACGCGCCGCGGCGAGGTCTTCGTGCTCGACGGCGCCTACGCGCCCGACGGCGAGGGCGTGCGCTACACGCGCTACGCGGACGGCCTGCAGGAGCCGCTCGGCCTGCTCGAGCACGCCGGCTGGATCTGGGTCACGCAGCGCGGCGAGCTGTCGCGCATGCGCGACACCGACGGCGACGATCGCATGGACGAGCTCGAGACGGTCTGCGACGCGTGGCGCATCAGCGGCAACTACCACGAGTACGACTTCGGGCCGCGCGTCGACCACGACGGCAACCTGTGGATCACGCTGAACAAGCCCTTCGGCGACGAGCCCTTCGGCCGCGTCGCGTGGCGCGGCTTCGCGCTGAAGATCACGCCCGACGGCGCGTGGACGCCGGTGTGCGCGGGCTTGCGCTCGCCGGCGGGCGTCGAGGTCGCGCCGTGGGGCGACGTCTTCTACACCGACAACCAGGGCGAGTGGTGCGGCGCGTCCAAGCTCGCGCACCTCGAGCCGGGCGACTTCCACGGCCACCCGTGGGGCATCGCGTCGTGCGACCTGCCCGAGTGGACCTACCCGGTGCCGAAGCCGCCGCCGGACGGCATGCCGATGCCCGCGGTCGCCGAGCGCTGGCCGAGCTTCAAGCTGCCGGCGGTCTGGTTCCCGTACGACAAGATGGGGCAGTCGCCGGCCGGCATGGTGTGGGACACCACCGGCGGCGCGTTCGGACCCTTCGCCGGCCAGCTCTTCGTCGCCGACCAGCACCACGCCTCGGTCATGCGCGTGACGCTCGAGCGCGTGAAGGGCCGCTGGCAGGGCGCGTGCTACCCGTTCCGCGAGGGCTTGCAGTGCGGCGCGCTGCGGCTCGCGTGGGGCGCGGACCACTCGCTCTTCGTCGGCGAGACGAACCGCGGCTGGGGCTCGAAGGGCAACAAGACCGAGGGTCTCGAGCGCCTCACGTGGAGCGGCGTGGTGCCCTTCGAGGTGCACGCGATGAGCGCGGTGCCGGGCGGCTTCGAGCTCGAGCTGACGCAGCCGGTGGATCGCGCGCGCGCGAGCGATCCGGCGGCGTACCGGCTCACGAGCTACACCTACCTGCTGCACAGCACGTACGGCAGCCCCGAGACGGACACGCGGGCGCTCGAGGTCAGCGCCGCCACGGTCAGCGAGGACGGTTCGCGCGTGCGGCTCGCCGTCGACGGGCTGCGCGCGGGCTACGTGCACGAGCTGCACGCCGACGGGCTGCGCTCGGCCGCGGGGCTGCCGCTGTTGCACCCCGAGGCGTACTACACGCTGATCGAGCTGGCGGAGTAGCCCGTGCGCGACCCCGAACACCCGTCGCTGCCGCTCTTGCTGCTGCGCTACGCCCCGATCACGCTCGCGACGTGCGTGCTCGCGATCGTCACGACCGCGGTGTTCTGGTACACGCCGCAGGCCGAGTTCGTCGTGATGACGCCGGCCGCGTTCGGCGCGCAGCCCTGGCGCCTGCTGACCTCGACGCTCGCGCACGTCAACGCGATCCACATCCTCTTCAACCTGATGTTCTTCGCGCAGATCGGCCTCGCGGTCGAGACGCGCATGCCGCCGCTGCGCTACGTGCTGCTGCTCGTGACGCTCGCGGCGGGCTCGGGCGCGGCGGAGTTCGCGGTCGGCTTCGGCGGCGTCGGCCTGTCGGGCGTGCTGTACGGCCTGTTCGGGCTGACGTGGTACGCGAACACGCGCGTCGACGCGTACCGCGGGCTGCTGCCGGCCGCGACGATCCGCACGCTGGTCGGCTGGTTCTTCCTGTGCCTCGTCGCCACGCGCCTGGGGCTCTTGAACATCGGCAACACGGCGCACGGCGTGGGCTGCGCGCTGGGCTGGGTCGCGGCGTGGGCGGGGTTCGCGCCGGCGCGCGCGCGCAACCTGCGGTTGGGCCTGTACGGCGGCTTCGTCGCCGCGTGCCTCGCGGCCGGCGCGGTCGGGCGCCAGCCGCTGCTGGAGTGGACCGGCCAGCACGAGCTCGCACTCGTAGAGCGCGCGTGGGCCGACCAGGGCGGCGTGCGCGCGTTCCAGGCCGAGCTGGACGCGCTGGACGAGCTGGCCGAGCGGAAGGCGTGGAGCGAGCTCGAGCCCCGGTGCGACGAGGTGCTCGCCAGGTTCGATCGCGGCGCCGACACGCCGCCCATGCTGGCGCGCGTCTACTACATCCGCGGCTTCGCGCGGCTGCAGCTCGACGAGCTCGAGGGCGCGCTCGCCGATGCGCGCCGCGCGCGCGAGCTCCACGCCGACGAGCCGGGCGTGAACGAGCTCGCGGCCGCCTGCGACGCGCGCCTCGGCCGCTGACTCACAGCGCCTGCCGCACGAAGTTCAGCCCGAGCGCCGCGAGCAGCGCCCAGACCGTGACGCGGAACGCGCGCGTGTCCAGGCGCTCGGCGCAGCGGCCGCCGAGCGTCAGGCCGACGAGCACCGCGGGCAGGCCGAGGCCGGCGAGCTCGAGCGACTCGCGCGTCGCCACGCCGCGCGCGCCGAGCATCGCGAGCTGCGCCAGCGACGAGCAGAAGAAGATCGCCTGGAGTTGCGAGCGGAACGCCGCCGGCGCCCAGCCGCTCGCTTGACCGTAGAGGATCACCGGCGGGCCGCCGGAGTTGAACGCGCCGCCGAAGAGCCCGCTCACGACGCCGATCGGGAAGCCGTAGCGGCGCACGCCCTCGAGCCGCCGCACACGCCCGTCCGCGCCGCGCGCCGCCGCGAGGAGCGAGGGCAGCGCCACGGCGAGCATCACCGCGCCGAGCAGGCCGAGCGCGAGCCCGCGCGCGATCGAGGCGAGGAAGTACGCGCCGAGCGGGGCACCGACGACGCTGCCGACGAGCGGCGCGACCACGGCGCGCGGCACGAACGCCGCGCGCCAGCGCCACCACACGCCGAGGCACATCACCAGGCCCAAGAGCGACACGACCGGCACGCTCGCGCGCACGCCGAACAGGTGCGGCAGCACGGCCATCGAGATCATCCCGAAGCCGAAGCCCACCGTGCCCTGCACGAAGCCCGCCACGAGCAGCGCGGCGGCCATCCAGCCGACCTCGGGCGTCACGCCGTCAGCGCGGCACGTGACCGACGATGGGTTGCAGCACGATGTCGCGGAACTCGATCACCGCGCCCTCGGACTGCAGGCAGACGAACCCCGGCACCTCGTCGCACCAGCTCGCCGTGTTCTGCAGCACCCCGTTGACGACGAGCCTCAGCTCGCCGCGGTCGATGGTGATCTCGTAGCGGTTCCACTCGCCGAGCGGCTTCTCCGACGACGGCGCGAGCTTGGTCGTGCGCCGCCCGTTCGTGCGCGCCTCGTCGACGCGCATCGGGAACTTGTCGATGTTCCAGATGTCGCCGGCGTTCTGGTGGTGGAGCTGGCACTCGATCGACTTGGGCCAGACCTTGTCCTCGCCAATCATGCGCAGCAGCACGCCCGAGTTGCCCGGACCCGCGGCGGGGTCGAAGCGCCACTCGAGCGTCAGGGTGAAGTTCGTGTACGCCTCCTCCGTGCGCAGGTAGCCGATCGGTCGGCCCTCGCAGCGCAGCACGCCGTCCTTCACCGTCCACGTCGCGGCCGGGTCGGCGCCCTCCTCCGACAGGTACCACGTCCAGCCCGCGAGGTCCTGGCCGTCGAACAGCCGCACCGGCGGGCCGTACACGGGTTGCGCGGCGGGGTCCTGCGCCAGGAACGCGACGAGGTCGGCGATGCCTTGCGCGCCGAGGCCGAGCGCGACGCCTTGCGGCATGGTCGAGAGCGCCTGCTTGGTGCGCGCTTCGATGTCGCCGGCGGGGATCACGTGGCGCAGGCCGCTGGTGTCCTTCAACACCACCGTCTCGCCGTCCGCGAGGACGAAGCCCGAGAGGAGCCCGATGTCCTTCACCGACAGCACCCACGAGTCGTAGCCGAAGGCGATCGCGGCCGAGGGGTTCAGGATCGCGTCGAAGAGCTCGCGCGGCGCGTACTTCGTGTGGATCGCGGTGAGCTCGGGGCCGACCTCGCCGCCGAGGCCGGCGTAGGTGTGACAGCTCGAGCACTGCGCTTCGGTGCTGCGGAACAGCCGCGCGCCGCGCGCGGGGTCGCCCTCGAGCGCGAGCAGCGCGTCGAGGCTGGGCAGCGCCGCGGTCTCCTCGCCCGGGCGCCGGAACACCTCGCTCGCGAGCGCGCGCACGGCCAGGTCGGGGTTCGCGAAGATCGCGCCGGCGGCCGCGCGCTCGAGCTCGGGCGTGAGCGCGCCGGCCTTCGCGTGCTGGATCAGCATGAGCCCGCCCTCCGCATCGGCGGCGAGGAAGGCGGCGGCCTCCGCGCGCGCCGCGGGCGACGCCTGCTCGTCGAGCAGCGTGCGCTCGCGCGCCAGGAGCGCGCTGCGGTCGCGCGCGCGCTGCGCGTAGACCTCGAACGCGATCGAGGTGTTCGCGCCCGGCTGCGTCACGCCGCCGTCGTCCGGCGCGACGCGGCAGCGGAAGGTGTGGTAGCCCGGCGGCAGCGCGTACTCGATCACCGACCGCGCGTGCGTGCCGAGGCCCCACCCGGGCGTCACGCCCTCGACCGAGAGCGGCGCGCCGAGCGCGTTGCCGTTGACGTGCGGCGCGCCCCAGCCGGCGCTCGCCGCGGTCCAGGCGATGTCGGTCAGCCGCAGCGTGCCCGCGTCGCCGACGAGCTCGGGCTCGATCCAGTCGGCCCAGTCGTGGCCGTTGCCGTCGCCCGCCTCGCCGGCCACCAGCCACAGGCGCTGCGCGCCGCGCACGTCGACCGACACCGAGCGCGCGCCGGCCGTGATGACGCCGCTCTCCCAGAGCTTCTCGGCGTGGGAGAGATCGGTGCGGCCGAGCTGATCGAGCAGCTTGTACGCGCGCCAGTCGTTGGCGTCGCGGTTCCGGATCCACCACTGCGCGTAGCCGCGCGTGTCCTCGGGGCCGACCTGCGCGAGGTCCAGCATGGCCTCGCCGGCGCTCCGGTCCTTCACGAACGCCAGCGCGTCGAGCGCGCGGCGGCGCTCGGCGAGCGGCACGGTGACGGTCATCGCGCGGGCCTTCAGCCCCTCCACCGCGGCCGCGGGGTGCAGGCGCCAGACGAGCCCCGCGAAGCGCGCGTCCCAGCGCGCCGGCGGGTCGCCGAAGTCGGCCGCCAGCAGCGGGAAGAGCTCGTCCACCTCGCCGTCGACGGCGTAGCCGAAGGCTTCGAGGTAGGTGCGGTCCGCGCCGTCGTAGCGCGCGGCGAGCTCGAGCAGCGCGTCCTCGCACGCCTCGAGCGGCACGTCGCGCAGCGTGACGAGCAGCTCGCGTCGCACGGCCGGCGACGGGTCCTGCGCGAGCCGCGCCCAGTGCTTCGACGTGTCCGCGTCCGCGGCGCGTAGCGCGCGCAACGCCGTGATGCGCAGGTCGACGTCGTCGCCGTAGAGCGCGCCCTCCACGTAGCCGTGGTAGCGCGGCCCGTACGCGGCGAGCAGCCAGAGCGCGCGCGCGCGCACGCGGCGGTCCGCGTCGCGCGCGGCGGCGGCGGTGAGCAGGCGCTGGCCGATGGCCTTGTTGTTCAGGAGGCCGGCCGCGCCCTGCGCGCGCACGCTCGGCGCGGGCGAGCGCAGCGCCTGGAAGGCGCCTTGCGGCGTGCGCGGGTCGAGCTTCACCGGCGCGGTCGGCGCGCCCGCGGGCGCGATGCGCAGGATGCGGCCGTACGCCTCGCGGTCGCCCATGCCGTGTCCCCCGACGCCGGGGTCGTACCAGTCGGCGACGTACACCGCGCCGTCGGTGCCGACGCACACGTCGCTGGGACGGAACCAGCTCGCGCGCTCGCCGCTCGCGCCGGGCCGCGTGCGCACGAGCCAGCCGGGCTCGAGCTCGACGCCCGCGCCGACCGCGCGCGGCCGGTGCGCGTAGACGACGTTGCGGCCGGCGTCGGCGTTCAGTACGGCGCCGTCGATCCAGTCGGCGAGCAGCGCGCCCTCGTAGACGCACACGCCCGTCGGTCCGCCGGCGCCGTTGATCGTGCCGGACGGCATCACGCCCGGGTCGTCGGCGTGCCAGTGCGCGCGCGGCGTGGGCTGCTCGGGCCGGCGGTCGGCGCCCCAGGTGCGCGAACCGTTGCCCGCGAAGTAACCGTAGTCGCCGCCCTCCATCACCCACGCGGTGCGGCAGCTCTGGTTGCCGTCGTCGTCGTTGTCGCTGACGAAGAGGTTGCCGAAGGAGTCGAGCGCGACCTCGTAGTCGTTGCGGAAGTCGTGCGCGAGCACCGCGAGGCCGCGCGCGTCGGGACCGACGCGCAGCACGAGGCCGCCGGTCCACACGCGCCCGTCGTCGCTCACGAGGCCCGGCTTGTTGTCGGCCACCTGCGGCCCGCCGCCGACGTAGATCGAGCCCGAGCGCAGCGTCCAGCCGTCGCGGTCCTGCACGATGTGCGGCCCCGCGTTGCCGGCCGCCGCGTACCAGCGCCCGTCGGGCCCGGCGACGAAGGAGTGCAACCCGTGGTCGTGGTCGAAGCCGCCGAAGCCGGTGAGGAAGACCTCGCGTCGGTCGGCCACGAGGTCGCCGTCGCTGTCGGTGTAGAGCCACGCGTTCGGCGAGCACGACACGAGCACGCGCCCCTCGCCGAGCACGAGGATGCCGAGCGGCGCGACGAGGTCCGCGTCCTGCGCGAACACCGTCGAGCGATCGCAGCGCCCGTCGCCGTCGGTGTCCTCGAGCACGACGACGCGGTCGCCGCCGGGGTGCTCGAGGCCCGGGTTGCGCCCGCCCCACTTGCGGTAGTTGACCGCCTCGGTCACCCACAGGCGCCCGGACGCGTCGACGTCCATCGCGGTGGGGTTGTAGAGCCGGGGCGACTCGGCCCAGAGCGAGACCTCGAGCCCCGCGGGCACCTCGAGCGCGGCGAGGGAGGCGTCTTGGACGAACGGCGACAGCGCGGCGAAGAGCAGGGAGAGCGACATGCGCGGAGGATACGCCGCGGCGCGCTCGAACGCTGCGGCGCGAGCGCGCGCGAAGATCCGCGGAACATCGACGGGGATGCTTCCGTCGCCTCGCGGCCCGTCGTGCCCGACCAGGAGAGGGCTGCACTTGACGCTGGGATCGCGCGCGACGAGCGCTAGAGTTTCGGCCGAGGAGCCGCGGCTCCCCATTCGAAGACCGAGACGAGGAGACGCCGGGGCTCGCAGCTCGGCGGCCTTGGCGGGCGGACGACAGGTCCCGCAAGTCGAAGGCGCACGGACCACGGAACTCACGACGACGTGAGGCCGCGGTGCGTGCGTCTTCTTGCTTGGGTCGAGTCCCTTGCGCCGTTCTCCATGGACAGCACCCAGATCCCCTCGCGGAGGGGCGACCTCGAGCTCGCCGTCGAACCCACGGGCCTCCAGCGCTTCACGCGCGAGCTGCTGGCCGCGGAACGCGGCGAAGAGCCCGTTCTCGACCGTTTGCTGCAGGCCCTCGACCTCGTGGAGTCGGACGCGCGGCGTGCCGCCGACGACGATCCCGAGCGCGCGCGCCTGCGCGCCGGCCTGCGCGGCTTCCTGCTCGACCTGCGCGAGGACGACGTCGACCTCGCGGTCGAGGACGTCGACCTCCTGCTCGAGGTGGCGCAGCGCCTGGGCTGGGCGGAGGGCGCGCAGCGCGTGCTCGCGAGCGAGCGCCGGGCCGCGCCGCGCGACGGGGACGGCCTGCCCGAGTACGCGCCGCTCTTCCTGCCCTCGGGCCTGCTCGTCGAGGCGCGGCTGCTCGAGCTGCGCCTCGGGACGCACTGCCGCGAGCTGCCGCTGCGCGCCGAGCTGGCCTGCGCGGACCTCGGCGAGCTGTGGCGCCGCTGCCCCCGGCAAGTTCCCTGGACGGTCGACCTGCGCGCGCTCGAGCGCGTGCCGGTGGCGCTGCTCGCCGCGTTGGCGCGCCTGCGGCGCGCGCAGGGCCCCACGCCGCGCGCGGTGACGCTCGTCCTCGGCAGGCGCGGGCCGCGCTCGAACTCGCTGCTGGCGAGCCTCGGGCGCTGCTTCCAGCTCGGCTGAAGCGGCGCAACGACGGGAGATCCGCGCGAGGCCGCCGCTGGCATCCGGGCGCCTCGCGCTGCAAGCTGGAGGGTGCGTGCGCCGCCGATCCCTGCGCACGCCCGGCTCCCCAGCCCAGCTCTCCCCATCCATGACCGACCTCATCCCCGACGCTCCCGAGCGCGCGGTGCCGCGGATCCTGATCGCCGACGACGAGGCGACGATCCTCGAGACCACGGCGGACCTCCTGCGCCAGGAGGGCTACGCGTGCGACTGCGCCGCCGACGGCGGCGAGGCGCGACGCCTGCTCGAGACGCGCCGCTACTCGCTGCTGATCGCCGACATCAAGATGCCCGGCAACTCGGACCTCGAGTTGATCCGCGACCTGCCCGAGGTCGCGCGCGGCATGCCGGCGATCCTGCAGACCGGCTACCCGTCCATCACGACGGCCGTGCGCGCGGTCGACCTGTCGGTGGTCGCGTACCTCATCAAGCCGGTCGACTTCGACAAGATGCTCGAGGCCGTGCGCCGCGCGATCGGGTACGCCGAGACGCTGCAGACGATCGAGCACTCGCGCGCGCGCCAGGCGGCCGCGCTCGAGCAGACCGGGCTGCTCGAGGAGTGCCTGCAGGAGCAGCGCGGTGACCACCGCGTGCAACCGCTGCAGTCCTTCGTCGACCTCACGCTGGCGAACATCCTCGGCGGCCTCGAGGACCTCAAGCGCCTGACGGGCACCGGCGGCGTCGGCATCGACCCGAGCGCGGCCGAGGCCTTCGACGGCCGCAACAAGCTCGCGGCCGCGCGCGACGCCATCGGCGAGGCCGTGGAGACGCTGCACCGCACGCGCAACTCCTTCAAGTCGAAGACGCTGGGCGCGCTGCGAGTGCGCCTGGAGTCGCTGCTCGCCGACCTGTAGCCCGGCGCGTTGCGCGGAGCTCGCGCGCGCGGGCTCCGCGGCGGGGTCAGGGCTCCGCCGGGCGCCAGGGCAGCACGAAGGGCCGCGCCTCCTCGCCCTCGAAGACGCCGTAGCGCAGGTTGTCGCCGTAGATCGGCGCGAGCACCTCGCGCCGCAGCACCTCGCCGGCGCTGCCCGCGGCGACCAGCGCGCCGTCCTTCATCACGGCGAGGCGCGTCGCGAACTGGCTCGCGAGGTTGAGGTCGTGCGTCACGACGAGCACCGCGCGCCCGTTGCGCGCGAGTCCGGCCAGCATCCGGAAGACCTGCACCTGGTGCTCGGGGTCCAGCGAGTTGGTCGGCTCGTCGACCAGCAGCAGCAACGCCTCCTGCGCCAGCGCGCGCGCGACGAGCACGCGCTGGCGCTGGCCGCCCGAGAGCTGCGTCAGCAGGCGCTCCGCGAGCGGCGCGAGCTCGGTGGCCGCGAGCGCGAGCTCGACCATCTGCAGGTCGTGCGCGCTCTCCTGGCGCCAGAAGCCGAGGTGGCCGTAGCGGCCGCCGAGCACGAAGTCGCGCACGGACACGTCGGGCAGCGCGCGCAGGCTCTGCGGTACGAGCGCGATGTGCCGCGCCCGCGCGCGCGCGTCGAGCTCGGCGAGGTCGCGGCCGGCGAAGGTCACGCGCCCCGCGAGCGGCGGGTACAGCCCGGCGCACAGCTTCAGCAGCGTCGACTTGCCCGAGCCGTTGGGGCCCAGCAGCGCCACGAGCTCGCCGGCTTCGACGCTCAGGTCGACGCCGTCGACCGCGCGCACCACGCCCGGGTACTCGTACGAGAGCCCGGCGGTCTCGAGGCAGCTCACCATCCCTGCAGCGCCTTGCGGTTCTTGAGCAGCACGAACAGGAAGAACGGTCCGCCGGCCAGCGACATCAGGACGCCCGGCTTCAGCGGGTGCTCGCCGAGCGCGAGGCGCTGACTGACGTCGGCGACGAGCAGGAACACGCCGCCCGCCGCGAGGCTGAGCGGCAGCAGCCGGCGGTGTCCGGCGCCGACGGTGATGCGCAGGACGTGCGGCACGATCAGGCCGACGAACGCGATCTGCCCGGCGACGGCGACGGCGACGCCGGCCGCCAGCGAGGCGGCCACCAGCGCCATGAACTTCACCGCCGCGGTGTTCACGCCGAGCGCGCCCGCGTCCTCCTCGCCGCCGGCGAACAGGTCGAGCTCGCGCGACACGAACGGGATCGCGCAGGCCGCGACGGCCAGGCACGCCCACAGGAGGCCGACGTGGTACGGCGCGCGGTCCTGCAGCGTGCCGAACGACCACGCGAAGACCGCGCGCGCCAGCTCGAAGTCCTGCAGGCTGACGTACTGCACCGCGGCGATCACGCCGCCGAAGCACGCGTTGATCGCGATGCCGACGAGCAGCAGCGTCGTGACCGAGATGCGTCCGCCGCTCGACGCGAGCGCCGTGACGAGGAGCGCGGCGCCGAGCGCGCCGGCGAAGCCGCACGCGGTGATGAGCACCGGCGCGGTACCGCTGAGCTTGGTGACGTCGAGGTCGGGGCCGTAGCCGCCGACGAGCAGCACCGCGAGCGACGCGCCGAGCATCGCGCCCGAGCTGATGCCGAGCAGCGACGGCGACGCGAGGCTGTTGCGGAACAGGCCCTGCAGCAGCGCGCCGCTGTACGCGAGGGCGCCGCCCACGCCCAGCGTGACCAGCGTGCGCCACAGGCGAAGCTCGAGGATCACCTGGCGCGCGCCTTCGAGCGGCTCGGCCAGGCCGAGCGTGGCGAGCACGCCGCGGCCGGCGTCGCGCAGCGCGAGCTCCGAGCTCGAGCCGGCGCCGAGGCCCAACCAGCCGAAGACGAGGGCCAGCGCGAGGAGCGCCCAGGCGACGCGCCGCGCCCGGCTGGCGCTGCGCGCGCTCATTCGGCTTCGAGCTCCCGGCGCAGACGCTCGAGGTACAGCGAGGGCGCGACCTCGGCGTTGTCGAGGAACGACAGCGCGAAGCGCAGGTGCGCGCCGAACAGGCCGGTCGAGTCGACGTGCACGTCCTGGCGCAGGTGCAGCGCCGTGCCGCGCTCGACCGGCTCGAGCTCGAGCACCCACTGCGCGACCATGTCGCCCTCCAGGCTGACGACCTCGCGCACCTCGCGCCGCGCCTCCTCGCGCGCGCGCACGCACACGACCGACGAGCTGCGGTTCATCTCCTCCTCCCAGCACGGCATCCCGTCCTCGTCGTCGAGGTCGAGCACGCGCAGCACGGCGCTGGAGTTGACCGGGTAGCGTTGCGCGTCGACCACGGCGGCCCACACCAAGGCCGGCTCGCGCGCGATCACCGTGTCGGCCTCGCCGACGTAGTCGTCGCCGAGGAACGAGCCGATCACCGCGGGCGTGAAGGCCAGGGCGAGCACGAGCCCCAGCAGGATCCACGCCGCGAGCACGATGCGCCGGCTGGGCAGGAAGAGGGGCTGCGCCATGCCGCGCAGGGTACGGGAACGCGCGCGGGCGCGGAACCGGCTGGACGCCGCGCGCGAGGGATTCGCGGCCGCTCAGCTCGCGCGGCGCGCGCGACGCCTGGCGCGGAAGGGCGCGCGCCGGCGCTCGAGCGCCTCGGCCGTGTACAGCCGCCGCGACAGGTCGCGCATGCCCGCCCGCAGCGCGTCGACGCTCATGCCGAGCGGCCGGTAGTTCACGTCGAACAGCGTGCAGAGGTCCCAGCGCTCGGGCTCGATCAGCCGCCCCTCGCGCGCGAGGCGCGTGTAGAGCGGCGTGCCGGGGAAGGCCGTCAGGTAGGTGATCTGCACCTCGTAGAGCGCCGTGCGCTCGGCGAAGTCGTACACCGCGTCGAAGACCTCGGGCCCGTGGCCGTCGAGGCCGAGCACGAAGCAGCCGTTGACCGTGACGCCGTGCTCCTGGATGCGCGCGATCGCGTCGGCGTAGCCCGCGGCGCGCGCGCGCTTGAAGTCGGCGCGCTGCTCGAGTCCGGCGAGGCCGGCGGCGCCGGGCGCTTCGAGGCCGACGAGCACCTGGCGGCAGCCCGCCGCGGCCATCAGCTCGAGCAGCTCGGGGTCGTCCGCGACCGACACGTCCGTCTCGGTGAACCACTTGAGGCCCAGCGGCGCCAGCGCGCGGCAGAGCTCCTTGCCCCACTCCTTGTCGACGAAGGTGTTGTCGTCGGCGAGCTCGAGGAACGCGTCGGGCGCGAGCGCGAGGATCGCCTCGACGTCGCGCACGACCTCGGCCACCGGCCGGCGGCGGTAGCGCTCGCGCAGCATCACGGTCGACGCGCAGAACTCGCAGCGCCACGGGCAGCCGCGCGCGGTCTGCACCGTGTAGCGGTTGTAGGGCCGCGCGCCGAGCAGGTCGTAGCGCGGCACCGGCAGCGCCGCGACGTCGACCGGCGCGAAGTCGCGCGCGTCGAGGATGCGGCCGGGCGCGTTCGCGGCGGCGAGCGCCACGACGCGCGGCCAGACGTGCTCGCCCTCGCCGATCACGACGTAGTCGGCGTGGCGCGCGGCCTCCTCGGGCAGCGCCGAGACGTGCAGGCCGCCGAGCGCCACCTTCACGCCGCGCGCGCGCAGGCGGTCGGCGATCGCGTAGGCCTCGAAGGCCTGCGCGGAGAAGGTGCTGATCGCGACCAGGTCGGCCGCGTAGACCTCCTCGGGCTCGGAGCCGTCGCCCTCGGCCTCGTAGTAGGCGAGCTCGTGGCCCGCGGGCGTGACCGCCGCGAGGTAGAGCAGGCCGAGGCTGGGCAGCGCGGCGACCTGCCGGCTGCGCTCGACGAAGCCGGGCAGCGTCAAGCCGAGCTCGAGCAGCTCGGGGTCGTGGGCGCGGATACCGCTCATGGCGAGGAAGGCGATCTTCATGACGGGAGGCAGAGCAGCGCGGACAAGGCGCCGAGCCCCAGGCTCAGCACCGGAACGGCGAAGAGGTGGCGGCAGGCGGGCCGCCAGGCCGTGAGGAAGCACACCAGCGGCATGAGCACGCCGCCCAGGACGAGGCCCCAGGCGCCCGCCGCCGGCCAGCGCGGCGCGAGGCCGAGCGCGGGCGCCGCGGCGTAGGCCAGGTTCAGCATCCCCAGCGCCACGAGCGCGACGTGGCCCAGGCGCACGAGCCGCCGGCGCGGGCTCGTGTAGCCGCCGAGGAAGCCCTCGCGCAGGAAGCCCAGGCCGACGCACGCGCCGCTCGCGAAGCCGGCCAGCACGAGGGCCCAGCCGGCGGTCCAGGAGAGGGTGGTGGGGTCGATGGGCGGCATGGCGCGGCGGACGCGGGTCCGGGGACGTGTTGTACGGCGGTGACGTCCCGGCCTGGGCGCGCTCTCGCTGGGCGGATCGCTTCGCGGCGCTTATCGACGGGCGGCGACGGCGCGGCGGGTCAGAGCGTAGGATCGCGGGACATGGCGGACGCGGAGCCGAGCGGCGTGGGCTGGGGAGCGACGGGCGGGCGCTGGCGCGGCGCGCTGCTGCTCCTGCCGCTGGGCCTGTTCGCGATCGTGGTGGCCGGCCTGGTGGGCGTCCCGGCGGCCGTGTCGCGACGCTTCCGCGAGCGCGGCTTCCGCCCCATCGTGCGCGCCTGGGGGCGCTGGCCGCTGCGCGCGCTCGGCATCCGGCTCGACGTGCACGGGCTCGAGCACCTCGAGGCGCCCGGGCCGCGCCTGCTGCTGTTCAACCACGTCAGCCTGCTCGACCTGTTCGTGCTGGCGGCGCTCTGCCCGCGCCGGCCGGTGGTGCTCTACAAGAAGGAGTTCCGGCGCATCCCCGGGCTGGGGCTCGCGCTGGCCAACATGGGCATGATCCCGGTCGATCGCCGCGACCACGAGGCGGCGCTGCGCAGCGTGGCCGAGGCCGGCGCGCGGCTGCGCGCGAACGAGGCGACGGTGATGATGGCGCCCGAGGGCACGCGCTCGCGGGCCGGCGGCCTGCAGGAGTTCAAGCTCGGCGCCTTCCACCTGGCCGCGCAGACGGGCGTTCCGGTCGTGCCGATGATCCTGCGCGGCATCGACGAGGTGCTGCCGATGGGCTCGTTCGTCGCGCGCCCCGGCGTGGTGCGCGTCGACCTCCTGCCGCCGCTGGACACGCGCGGGTGGCAGAGCGCCGAGGTGCGCCGCCACGCCCGCGAGGTGCGCGAGCTCTTCCTGCGCTACCTGCCGCCCGCCCCGGGCACACCCGTGGGTGAGGCACGCGCCTAACTCCCTCGGATCCAGGCACTTCGGTGCGCACCTCGGCCGCGGACCGGCCGGGCGGCCCGGCTAGCGCCCTTTTCGGTACGGGGCCGCGGGGCTATTCTCTTCCCGCTTCGTGCCCAGCGGCCCGAATCGCCTCGAGGTCCCTCTCCCCCCCTACCGATCTCAGCATGGAAGTCGGAACGGCACCGCGCGCCATGCCCGCACGCCAACTCAACTGGACGAACATTCTGTTCATCGCCGCCGCCCACCTCGCGGCGGTGTACGCCGTCGTCTACATGGCGACGGTCCAGTTCTCCTGGGCCTCGGTCGCCCTCGGCCTGTTCTGGCTGTGCGCGTCGAGCGTGTCGATCACCGGCGGCTACCACCGCCTGTTCTCGCACCCGACGTACAAGGCGCACTGGACGCTGCGCCTCTTCTACCTGCTGTTCGGCGCGGCGGGCATCCAGAACTCGGCGCTGAAGTGGTCGATCGATCACCGCATCCACCACAAGGACGTCGACACCGACCTCGACCCGTACAACATCGAGCGCGGCTTCTGGTGGGCGCACATCCTGTGGATCTTCCACAAGGACGAGAAGGAGCCCGACATGTCGCTGGCGAAGGACCTCACGGCGGACCCGCTCGTGATGTTCCAGCACCGCTGGTACCTGCCGCTGGCGATCCTGTTCGGCGCGGTGCTGCCCTTCTCGCTGGGCCTCCTGTGGGGCGACCCGTGGGGCGCGCTGCTGATCGCGGGCTTCCTGCGCCTGGTGCTGCAGTGGCACGCGACGTTCTCGGTGAACTCGTTCACGCACCTCGTCGGCTCGCGGCCCTTCTGCATCGACAACTCGGCGCGCGACAGCTTCTGGTGCGCGTTGATCACGCTCGGCGAGGGCTACCACAACTTCCACCACAAGTTCCAGATCGACTACCGCAACGGCATCCGCTGGTACCACTTCGATCCGACCAAGTGGTTCGTGTGGACGCTGTCGAAGGTCGGCATCACGAGCGACCTCAAGCGCACGACGCGTGAGCGCATCGAGCGCGCCAAGCAGCAGGTGATCGAACGCACGCGCGAGCTGCGCGCGCAAGCCGGACGTCCGGCGCGCCAGGGTTCCTGAACCCGCGCCACGCACGAGACCGCCGCGGCGGCCCGTCTCCTCGCGAGGCGGGCCGCCGCGGCCGTTCTACGCACATGGACCGGCGAGGTCGCCGGGGCGCCTCGCTACGATGGCGCTCCTCACTCTCCGCGACCCCCTCCCTGTGACCATGAAGATCGCGTGCATCGGCGGCGGCCCCGGCGGCCTGTACTTCAGCATCCTGATGAAGAAGGCCTTCCCCGCCGCGGAGATCGACGTCTACGAGCGCAACAAGCCCGACGACACCTTCGGCTGGGGCGTGGTCTTCTCGGACGAGACGCTGGGCGGCTTCGAGGTCGCCGACCCCGAGAGCTACGCGGCCATCCGCGAGAACTTCAAGCACTGGGGTCACATGGAGACGTACTACCGCGGCGAGTGCGTGGTCTCCACCGGCCACGGCTTCTGCGGGCTGTCGCGCAAGCGCCTGCTGCAGATCATGCACGCGCGCTGCACCGAGCTCGGCGTGCGGTTGCACTTCGAGACGGACGTCACCGACCTGGCGCCGTTCGCGCAGCACGACCTCGTGCTCGCCTGCGACGGCGTCAACTCGTTCATCCGCGAGAAGTACGCCGCGCACTTCAAGCCGCACATCGACTGGCGCAAGTGCAAGTTCGCCTGGCTCGGCACCGACAAGCCGCTCGAGGCCTTCACGTTCGTGTTCAAGGAGAGCGAGCACGGCCTGTTCCAGGTGCACGCCTACCCGTTCGAGGACGGCCTCTCGACGTGGATCGTCGAGTGCCGCGAGGAGACCTGGAAGCGCGCCGGGCTCGACCAGGCCAGCGAGGCCGACACCGTGCGCTTCTGCGAGGAGCTCTTCCGCGACGAGCTCGGCGGACACAAGCTGCTCACGAACCGCTCGATCTGGCGCACCTTCCCGACGATCACCAACGAGGTCTGGCACCACGGCAACACGGTGCTGATCGGCGACGCGCTGCACACGGCGCACTTCTCGATCGGTTCGGGCACCAAGCTCGCGATGGAGGACGCGATCGGGCTCGTCGAGGCGTTCAAGACGCACGGCACGGGCGACGTCGCGAAGGCCGCCGCCGCCTACCAGGCCGCGCGCGAGGTCGACGGCCTGAAGCTCCAGAAGACGGCGTACACGAGCCTCAAGTGGTTCGAGAACTCGGCGCGCTACATGGGCCAGACGCCGGTCACGTTCACCTTCAACCTGATGACGCGCTCGAAGCGCATCACCTACGACAACCTCGCGAAGCGCGACCCCGAGCTCGTGCGGCGCGCCGACGAGGAGGTCTTCGCCGCCGCCGGCGGCACGCGCCGCCCCGACGGCAGCGCGCCGCCGCCGATGTTCACGCCCTTCACCGTCGGCGGGCTCGAGCTCGCGAACCGCGCGGTCGTCTCGCCGATGTGCCAGTACCAGGCCAAGGACGGCGTGCCCGGCGACTGGCACCTCGCGCACTACGGTGCGCGCGGCCTGGGCGGCGCGGCGCTTCTGATCTGCGAGGCCACCGCCGTCGCGCCCGAGGGCCGCATCACGCCGGGCTGCACCGGCATCTGGAACGAGGAGCAGGCGACCGCGTGGCGCCGCGTGACCGACTTCGTGCACGGCTACGGCACGAGCAAGATCGGCCTGCAGATCGGTCACGCCGGCCGCAAGGCGTCCTGCGACCTGCCGTGGAAGGGCGGCGCGCCGCTGGCCGCGGGCGCCGGCGCGTGGCCGACGCTCGGCCCTTCGCCGCTGCCGTTCGACGAAGGCTGGCACGTGCCGGCCGAGGTCGACCGCGCCGACATGGACCGTCTGAAGGAGGACTTCGTCGCCGCCGCGCAGCGCGCGCACTCGGCCGGCTTCGACCTGCTCGAGCTGCACATGGCGCACGGCTACCTGCTGTCGAGCTTCCTCTCGCCGCTGCCCAACCAGCGCAAGGACGAGTACGGCGGCAGCCTCGAGAACCGCGCGCGCTTCCCGCTCGAGGTGCTGCGCGCCGTGCGCGAGACGTGGCGCGGGCCGCTCTCCGTGCGCATCAGCGCCAGCGACTGGCTCGGCGCCGACGGCTTCCGCCCGAAGGACGCCGTCGCGTTCGCGCGCTGGGCGCAGGAGGCCGGCGCCGACGTCATCGACGTCTCGAGCGGCGGCAACACGCCGAAGAGCCGCATCGACTACGGCCGCATGTACCAGCTGCCCTTCGCGGAGAAGATCAAGTTCGAGGTCGGCGTGCCCGTCCTCACCGTCGGCGCGGTGCAGGGCGCGGACCACGTCAACACGATCGTCGCCGCCGGCCGCGCCGACCTGTGCGCGATGGCGCGGCCGCACCTCGCCGATCCGTACCTCACGCTGCACGCAGCGGAGCGCTACGGCGTCTACGACGTGCGCTGGCCGAACTCCTACCTCGCGGTGGCGCCGCGGCCGCCGCGCTAGCCGCCGGTCCGCGGCGCGCTTCGGATGCCGGCGCGGCGTCCGTCGCTCCGCGACAGGCGTCACTCCGCAGCAGGGCGGGGGAACGCCGGCGAGCCGGTGGAGTCGGCGCGGCTGCGGGACGCCGCGTCGGTGCCGCAGCACGCCTCGCTCGGCCTAGCCGCGCAACGCGGCCTCGACCGCGTCGTAGCCGGCGTCGCTGAGCTCGTCGCCCGCGACCCGGTCGTCGAGCTCGCCCGCTTCCTGCAGGCGCTCGAGGGCGCGGCCGAGCGCGGTCTTGCTCCACGGCCACGCGCGCAGGCGGCCGGGGTGCGCGGCCGCGAGCGCGGCGGCGAGGTGTTCGAGCTCGTCGAGCGTCGTCGCGCCGCGCGCCTCGAGCTCGAGCTCGGCGTGGCGCACGACGCGCGCGCCGAGGCGGTACTCGACGAGGTCGAGCGCGAGCTCGGCCCGCGTCGCGCCGTCCGCTCCGACGAGCGGCGCGGCCCAGCGCTCGGTGCGCCGCGCCTGCACGACCGCGAGCCCCGCGGCGGCGAGCGCGTCCTCAGGCGCGTCGCTCGCGGCGAGCGCCAGGCCGGCGGCCTCGGCCACGCGCGCGAGGTGCGCCGCGTCGGCCGGTCCCTCGAGCTCCGCGCGCGCGACGCCGGTCGCGCCCTGCGCCTCGCAGGGGCCCTTCCACGTCACGAGCCGCCGCGTCGCGCCGCCCGCGCGCTCGCTGCGCAGGCGCACCGCCATGTCGGCGGCGGCGAGCCGGCCGTCGGCCGTGTCGTAGTAGGCGTCCTCGAGCTCGCGCGCGCTCGAAGGCGCCGACGCGCGCCCCGCGAGCGAGCGCAGCGCACGCAGCGCCGCGCACGTCGCCGCGCGCGCGGGGCCGACGACGGCGAGGCAGGCCTCGAGCTCGGCGGGCGCGTCCACGTCAGTCGAGCGCCAGGCGCAGCAGCGCGCCGCGTCGAGCGCGACCTCGTCCACGTGGCCGGCGAGCCCGTGCAGCACGTGCACGTGGCTGCGCTGCCCGTGGTGGGTCAGGCGGCCCTCCTGCCCCTCGGCGAAGAACCCCACCAGCAGCACCTGCGCGTCCGCGAGCGCGCGCGCGGAAGGGGTGGCGCTCGGCCGGCGGCGGCGGCGTGGCGAAGGGGCAGGCGCGCGTTCAGCACGTGGTAGTCGAGCGCGCGCGCCCGCCGGCGACGACGAAGGCGCGCGCCTCGCGCGGGTCGAGCCCAGCGCCGCGAGGCGCTCGGCGACGGCGGTCTCGAGCTCGGCCAGGTCGCCGATCGCGCCCAGGCGCGACTCGCTCCAGCGGGCGGGCGTCTGCAGCGCGAGGAAGGTCGCGCGCTCGCCCGGCGCGGGCCGCCGCGGGGCTCGAGCTGCGTGGCGCGCGGCGCGCGCGCGCGAGACGGTGGCGCGCCCGTCGAGCACCACCACCTCGCCGGCGAGCCCGGCCAGCGCCCCGATCCCCACCGCGCCCGGGCGCTCGGCCCGCGCGAGCTCGACGCGGCCCTCGGTGCGCCCCTCGCGCAGCACGGCGCGCAGCTCGCCCCAGCGTTCGACGGTCGCCTCTCTCGGAGCGGAGCAAGCCCCGAGCAGGGCCAGGAACGCGCCGGCGAACGCGCGCAAGTCGGGGAGAGGGCGAGGGCTCATAGGAAGATGCTTTGTGGAGGTCGGTGCTCGGGCGCACTCTACGCCGCGAGCGTAAGGCCGCGCAACGTCGCGTCTTCTGCGCGTTGGCGTGCAGACGGGCGAGCGCCGGGTCCGATAGCGCGCCCCATGTGCGGCATCGTAGGAGTCACCGCCCTCGTGGGGCGGCGCCCGTCGATCTCGCCGGAGGAGCTGCGCGCGATGGCCTCGCGCCTCGCGCGGCGTGGCCCCGACGGCGAGGGGACGTGGTTCGAGCGCAACGTGGCCTTCGCCCACCGCCGGCTGGTGGTGCGCGACCCCAGCGCGGCCGGCGAGCAGCCGATGGCGACGCCCGACGGGCGCTACCACCTGCTCTACAACGGCGAGCTCTACGAGGACGACGAGCTGCGCGCCGAGCTCCTGGCCGGCGGTCACGTGCCGGGCGGCTTCCGCGGGCACTGCGACACCGAGGTGCTGCTCTGGGCGCTGGCGACCTGGGGCGCGGACGTGCTGCCGCGGTTGCGCGGGATGTTCGCGCTGGCGCTGTACGACAGCGTCGAGGAGACGCTGCTGCTCGCGCGCGACCCGCTCGGCATCAAGCCGCTCTACCTGCACTTCGGCGCGCACGAGCTCAGCTTCGCGAGCGAGCCGCACGCGCTGCTCGCGCACCCGCGCATCTCGGCGCTGCCCGACCTCGTCATGGCGAGCGCCTACCTGACCACGCTGCGCACGAGCCTCGGCCGGCGCACGCTCTTCCGGGGTGTCGAGGCGTTGCCGCCGGGCGAGTTGCTGCGCTTCGACGCGCGCAACGGGCAGGTCGAGCGCCGACGCTTCGCGGCGCCCGTCGCGGTCGACCCTGGCGCCGGCGACCCGCGCGCGGCGGCCGAACGCGTGCGCGCGGCGCTCGAGGACTCGGTCACGCGCCACCTGCGCGCGGACGTGCCGGTGGCCGCGCTCTCCAGCGGCGGCCTCGACAGCGCCGTCGTCTGCACGATCGCGCGCGAGCACCTGCCGGAGCTCGAGACGTGGTGCGCCGGCGCGCGCGAGGAGGAGCCGGGCGGCGACCTCGAGCACGCGCGCACGGTCGCGGCGGCGCTCGGCACGACGCACCACGAGGTGCGGCTCGACCGCGTGCGCTTCACGCACGACTGGCAGGAGATGGTGCGCGCGCTCGGCCAGCCGCTGAGCACGCCCAACGAGGTCGCCATCCACGCGCTCGCGCGTGACCTGCGCGCGCACGGCAAGGTCGTCGCGCTGAGCGGCGAAGGCGCCGACGAGCTGTTCGGCGGCTACGAGCTGGCCCTGGCCGCGGCGCGCGACTTCTGCGCGACGAGCGCGGACAAGCGCAGCGGCGGGCGCTTCCAGCTCGAGGCGAGCGCGTGGGTCTCGCCCGCGCTGAAGCCGCACCTGCTCGGCGCGGACGCGTGGGTCGGCATGGAGGGCGACGCCTTCCTGTTCGAGCACTTCGAGGAGACCTTCCGCGAGTGCGCGCGCGACGCTGGACCCGACGCCGCACCGCTCGAGGCGCACCTGCGCTTCGTGCGCCGCTCGAACCTCGCCGGCCTGCTCGATCGCCTCGACCGCGCGACGATGCTGGCCTCGCTGGAGAGCCGCACGCCGTTCGCGGACCTGCGCGTGGCCGAGTTCGCCGACAGCCTGCCGCTCGACGTCAAGTGGCGCGCGCGCGGCAAGCAGGTCGTGCGCGACGCGTTCGGCGCCGTGCTGCCCGCGGCGGTGACGCAGCGCCCCAAGGCCTCGTTCCCGCTGCCCTTCGCGGAGTGGTCGGCCGACCTCGCCTGGCGCCTCGAGACCTCGCCCTTCGCGCGCGCCTTCTTCGCCGACGGCTTGCGCGCCGAGGTCGCGCAGGACGCGCGCAACCGCTGGCAGCTCGCGTGGCCGATGTTGAACCTCGCCCTGTGGGGCGACGCGCACTGGGCCTGAGCCGCGCTCAGCCGCGCAGCGCCGCGATGCGCGCGAGCACCGGCGGGTGCGTGTAGTGCAGCCACACGAAGAACGGGTGTGGCGTCAGGTTGCTGAGGTTGTCGCGTGACAGCTTCTTGAGCGCGTTGACCAGGTCCTCGGGCGCGCGCGTCGTCTGCGCCGCGAAGGCGTCGGCCTCGTACTCGTTCTTGCGCGAGAACGCGCCCATCAGGATCGAGAGCACCAGCTCGACGGGCGTGAAGAGCAGCCCGAAGAACAGCAGCCCGGCGTGCGCCGACGTCTGCTCCACGCCGAAGGCCGCGAAGAGCGCGGGCTCGTGCAGGAAGTGCGCGAGCAGCCAGAACAGCGCGCCGAAGTGCGCGATGCCGAGCGCGAGGCCCTTCAAGACGTGTCCGCGCTTGTAGTGACCGATCTCGTGCGCCACGACGGCGACGAGCTCGTCCTCGGACTGCTGCTCGACGAGCGTGTCGTACAGCGCGATGCGCTTGTTCTTGCCGAAGCCGGTGAAGAAGGCGTTGGCCTTGGCCGAGCGCTTGGAGCCGTCGATGACGAAGATCCCTTCGAGCGGGAACGACACCGAGCGCGCGTAGTCGAGGATCCGGCGGCGCAGCTCGCCGTCCTCGAGCGGCGTGAAGCGGTTGAACAGCGGCATGATCCACGTCGGCGCGACGAACATCGCGACGAGCGCGAAGGCCGTCGTCACGCCCCAGCACCACAGCCAGGCGTCCTCGCCGAGCGCGTTGAGCAGCCACAGGATGGCCGCGACGAGCGGCCCGCCGAGCAGCATGGTCAGCGCGAGCCCCTTGGCCTGATCGAGCCAGAAGGTCCGCCGCGTGCTGCGGTTGAAGCCGAAGCGCTCCTCGAGCACGAAGGTCGACAGGTACGAGGCCGGCAGCCCGAGCAGCCGCAGCGCCAGCCCCAGCGCGCCCAGGAACACCAGGCCCGTGACGAGCTCTCCGTACCCCAACCCGCGCGTCCACGCGTCGAGCCACGCGAAGCCGCCGGCGAACCAGAAGCCCAGCAGCACGGCGAGGTCGAAGGTCGCGACCCACATGCCGAAGCGCGTCTTGGCGCGCGTGTACTCCTGGGAGCGCGCGTACTCGGCCTCGTCGAACGTGCCCCGGAACTCCGCCGGCAGGGCGGGCTCGAGGGAGCGCAGGTTCAGGCGGTTGCCGACGAGGTTGAGCAGGTACTCGCCCACCAGCGCGGCCAGCAGGATCCAGGCGTAGGTGTTCATCCGCGGCCGAGAGTAGCGCCCTGGCCTCCCGAGGCCCACGGCGGCGGCGCGCTTCGGGTCGCGTGGCGGGGTTCGAGATCCGCGGTTAGGCTTCGAAGGTCCGAGACGCACCCTTCCACGGAGTCCCCCATGTCGCACCCCCGCCTCGCCTTCCGCCTCGCCGCGGCGCTCGCCCTCGCGAGCCTCGCCGCCGCCGACACCTGCCCCGAGCAGCCGCCGATCCAGAACCACACCGACCCCAACTTCACGCCCTGCCCGTGCTTCGTGGCCGGCGAGGAGTTCGGCGCGGTGCTGCAGATCCCGGCGCAGCACCTGCCGGCCGAGATCCTGCGCGTGCGCATCTACGCCAGCAGTGCGTTCGGCGGCCAGCCCGACGTGCTCGGCCAGGCGCTGCGCGTCTACCCGGCCGGCCTGCCGAACCCGGGGACCCCGATCGCCGACCTCGCCGGACCGGTCCTCTCCGACGGCGTCATCAACGAGTTCGACCTCGAGCCGCTGCCGGGCACCATCACGATCAGCGCCAACCCGTTCACCGTGAGCTTCAAGTTCGGCCAGGACAACGTGAACGACCTGTTCTCGCCCACGGCGGTCTACGACACCGACGGCTGCCAGGCCGGCAAGAACGTCATCTACGCCATCCCGGGCGGCTGGTTCGACGCCTGCAACCTGGGCGTGCCCGGCGACTGGGCCATCTCGGCGGTCTACCGCCCGCTCAACTGCGGCGGGAACCAGACCTACTGCGTCGCGGCCGCCAACTCGGCCGGACCGGGCGGCGCGCAGATCGGCATCTTCGGCTCGACGAGCTTCGCGGCGAACGACCTGATCTTGACCTGCACGGGCCTGCCTTCCGGCCAGCCGGGCATCTTCTTCTACGGCCCGAACCAGGTGCAGCTGCCCTTCGGCGACGGCTTCCGCTGCGTGGGCGGCACGCTCTTCCGGCTGTACCCGCCGGTCTCGGGCGACCTGTTCGGCAACGCGGCGCGGCCGGTCGACTACGCGCTGCCGCCGATGGACGCGGGCGGCGGCATGATCCAGCCGGGCGTGACGTTCAACTTCCAGTTCTGGTACCGCGACCCGGCCTTCGGCGGCGCGGGCTTCAACCTGAGCAACGCGCAGACGCTGGTCTTCACGCCCTGAGCGCGGCGCCCCTCACGAGCGCGGCCTCGCCCCGGAGTCGTCCGAGGCGAGGCCGCGTTCCCGTCCCGGCCTGCCGAGCCGGGGAAGAGCCACCTGCGGTTGGATCCTGCCCACAGATGGCCCCGAGAGTCTTCAGTACCAGGAGGGTGAGCCCCCGGCACGTCTCCCAACGTAGCCGCTGCGCGCGTATTCGCGGGTAAGAAGGGGACTTACGCCGACGCGACGCTTCCCGAACGCAGCGCGGCGGCGGCGGCCTCGAGCTGGTCGAGGTCCTGCGCGAACGCCTCCACCGCCTCGGCGCTGAAGCGCTCCCAGCCGGCCGCGCTCCACACGCGCAGGTCGTCGAAGTGCCCCGCGACGACCACGTCCTGACGCGCCGCGTCCGTGCGCGAGATGCCGACGCGCTCGAGCAGCGGGTCGGGGATGCGCATGCGGCCCTGGCGGTCGAGCTTCATGGGCGAGGAGGTGGCCGCCAGGATCATGGTCAGCCGCCGGTCGCGGGCCCCGTTGCCCGCGCGCTCGCGCAGCCGGCGCACGTAGGCGTCCCACTGCTCGACCGGCCGCACGCACAGGCACCCTTCGGGCTCCAGGCTCGCCATCAGCGTCACGTCGTCGCGCCCCGGGTTCAGCACGTTGCGCAACCCCACGGGCAGCAGGATGCGGCCCTCGGGGTCGAGGCTGGTGGCGTGCTCGCCGGAGAACCAGGCCTGCGGGCTCACGCGGCGGCGGGGGTCGGGGGGACGTCGGCCATCGGGGGCGGGAGAGTACCCAGCCCGCCCCAACGAGGCGAGCCTCGTGATGGATTTCGTGTGGAGATCCCCGAGCGCCACCAGCCGCCGTGCAGGCCGCCTGAGAATTCTCCACATTTCACCACCGCGACCCAGATCGCCCTCGGAGGTGTGGACAACCTCGGGCCTCGGCTGCGCTCGGAGCGCGCCGCTCTCCGCGCGCGCGGCCGGGTTGCCGTCGAGCCCCGCGCGCAAACCTCTCCAGCAGCGCAAGTTGCGCGCTCCGGGCGGCGAGCGACGGCCGGGGGGTGCCGGCCTCCCGCGGTGCCGCGCGGCCGCCGCGGCCTTGCGCAGACGTCGTGGAGAGCGCCCGCGCCGCGCGAGTTCTCCACAGCTCGTCCCGACGCGCGCCCCGCGTTCCCCCAGCGCGCCCCAGCGAGACGGCGGCGGAGTCGCCGCCGCGCCGCGCGCCCCGGCGTCCCCACCACGCGGCCGGCCGCGCGCCGCGAGTCGGCTGTCCGTCCGCGATGCCCGAGCTCCTCGTCGCCCCCGACCCGCGGCGGCTGTCTACGGCGAGCGCGCGGCGGCCGGACGTGCTCGAGGCCGCCTGCCGCCGCGCGCTCGGGGCGCGCCCCTAGCGGTCGCCGTCCCCCGCCTCGTCCTCGTCGAGGAGGTAGCCGAGCTGCTTCAGGCGCTCACGCCAGTCGGCGCCGCGCGGGTCGAGCCCGTGGGGGTCGAGCTCATTCGCGCGTCGCACCAGCTCGAGGAACTCGGCGCGGTAGCCGCCCGGGTCCTCACCCAGCGCCGCCCCCGCCCAGGCGAGCACGCGGTCCCAGCTCGCGTTGCCCGCGTAGGCCGAGCCGCGCAGCAGCATGCCGTAGGCCGCCACCGCCGCCGCGAAGCGCGTGTCGGCGTCGAGCTCGTCGAAGCCGCGGCGCTCGTCGCGCACGACGCGCTCGATCAGCTTCGAGGTCTCGCCGTCGGGCGCCTTGTAGCGCAGCTTCACGGTCAAGAGCTCGCCGCTGTACGCCGCGCCGCTCACCTGCGTCGGCGTCTGGTAGCGCAGCGGGTCGACCGACGCCTTCGGCACCTCGACGCCCACCGGCACGACCTCGTAGAGCGCCGTGACCGTGTGGCCCGCGCCGATCTCGCCGGCGTCCCTGGTGTCGTCGTTGAAGTCGCGCGCCGCGAGCTTGCGGTTCTCGTAACCGAGCAGGCGGTAGGCGGCGACCTCGGCCGGGTTGAACTCGACCTGCACCTTGACGTCCTTCGCGATCGTCTCGAGCGTCGCGCCGAGCTCCTCGACGAGCACCTTGCGCGCCTCGAGGACGCTGTCGACGTAGGCGTAGGTCCCGTTGCCGTGGTCGGCCAGCGCCTCCATCTTGGCGTCCTGCAGGTTGCCGGTGCCGAAGCCCAGCACGGTCAGGAAGACGCCGCTCTTCGCCTTCGCCTCGATCAGGCGCGTGAGGCTGCCGTCGTCGCTGACGCCGACGTTGAAGTCGCCGTCGGTGGCGAGCAGGACGCGGTTGATGCCGCCCTCGACGAAGTGGCGCTTGGCCACGTCGTAGGCGAGCTCGATGCCCGCGCCGCCGTTGGTCGAGCCGCCGGCCGAGAGGCGCTCGAGCGCCTGCGTGATCGCCGTGCCCTCGGCGCAGCTCGTCGAGTCGAGCACGAGGCCCGAGGCGCCGGCGTAGACGACGAGCGCCACGCGGTCCCGCGCGTCGAGCTCGCGCACCAGCATCTGCAGGCCCTGCACGAGCAGCGGCAGCTTGTCCGGCTCGTCCATCGAGCCCGACACGTCGACGAGGAACACGAGGTTCGCCGCCGGCCGCTCGAGCGGGTGCGTCACGCGCCCCTGCAGCGCGAGCCGCACGAGCCGGTGCGTCGGCGCCCACGGCGCGGCGCCCACGGCGACGTCGACCGCGAAGGGCACGTCCAGCGTCGGCTGCGCGTAGGTGTAGCGGAAGTAGTTGACGAGCTCCTCGAGGCGCACCGCGTCCGGCGGGGGCAGGCGGCCCTCGCGCAGGAGGCGCCGCACGTTCGCGTAGGAGGCGGTGTCGACGTCGACCGAGAAGGTCGACAGCGGCGCCTGCGTCGGCGACTCGAAGGCGTTCTCGACGAGCGCGGCGTAGCCCTCGCGGTTGGGGAGGTCGGCGCTGCGGTCGAGCTTCGAGGCCTCGTCGCCGTCGCCGAGCGCCTCGCGGTGCAGGATCTCGGCGAGGCGCAGGCGCCCCGCGTCGCGCTCCACCAAGCCAGCGACGGCCTGCAACTCCATCTCCTCGGGATCCGCCTCCTCGAACTCGACGTCGTAGTCGAGCAGCGCGTCCTCGAGCTGCGCGTTCTCGCCGGTGCCTCGCGAGTCGACCAGGAGCTGCTCCGTCCGTTCGAGCTCGTCACGCACGCTCGCGGCCTCGGACTCGTCGTCGCGCAAGCTCGAGTTCCGCACCGCGGGCCCGCCCGACGCTTGCCCTCCCAGGACACTCGCGTCGCGGGGACCGGGCTCGTTCCAGGCCTCGCCGCCCGCGTCGTCGAATCTCGCCGGCGCGTCCGCCTCGGTGCCCGGCGCCCGCGTCTCGCCGCTCGCGACCTCCTTGGACGGCTCGAACCGAGCGACCAGCCAACGCTCGCGCGGCGCGTCCTGGCGCCAGTAGATGCCGGCGGCAACGGCCACGACGAGCACGGCGGCGGCCGCGGCCACGAACGCGACCGGGCGGATCCAGCGCGGGCGCGGCCCCGGCGCGGGGAGCGGGTGCGCGACGACGCGCGGCGCATGCGAGGCAGGCGTCACGCTCTCGAGCTCCGCCTCGAACTCCGCGCTCAGCCGCGCGGCGACCGCCCGCACCTCCGCCACGATCGCGCGCGCCTCGGCGTCGCTCTCGAGCTCGCGCTCGAGCGCCGCGCGTTCTTCACCGTGCAGCTCGCCCAGCGCGTACGCCGTCAGCCGCGGGTCGTCGTTCCAGTCCTTCGCCTTCATGGTCGTCACGCCTCCACCCCTCGAGCCTCGCTCGGCGCGAGCCGCGCCCGCAGTCCCTTGAGCCCCTCGTGCAGGAGCCAGCCGACGTTCCCGATCGTGTCCTCGGTGACCTGCGCGATCTCGGCGTAGCTGAGGCCGCTCTGGAAGCGCAGGCGCAGCACCTCCTGCTGCTTCGCGGGCAGCGCGCGCATCGTCGTCAGGACGTGCTCGACGCTGTCGGCGAGTTCCGCCGCGTGTTCGGGCGGCGGCGTGCTGCTGTGCGCGCCCTCTTCGTGCTCGGTGTCCAACAGGCTCATGCGACTCTCCTTGCGCCGCACGTCGAGGCACAGGTTGCGGCAGACCTTGTAGAGCCAGACCGCCTCGTGCCCCGCGAGCGCGGCGCGCTCTTGCTGGGTCAGCCGGAGGAAGGCCTCCTGCACCACGTCGCGCGCGCGCTCCACGTCACGGACCAGCCGCGCGGCGTAGAGCGTGAGCGGTCGCTCGTGGCGCTCCAACAGCCCGCGGATCCAGTCGCCGTCCGTCGCGCCACCGCGCTTCATGGGGCAGGGCTCCTCATCTCCGGGTCGCCGGCTACCACGGACGGGCGCCGGGCCTCTTGGCGGAATCCGCGCATTTCGAGGCCAACGCCGCGCGCGCGCCGGCGTTCAGCGCGCGGCGGCCAGCCGCAGGGCCATCGCCGTCGCGTACGCGCGGCCGAGGCGCCAGTGGTCGAGGAAGGTGCCGTCGCCCTGGCCGCTCGCCGCGACCTCGCGCAGCGCCGTCTCGACCACGCGCGCGCGCAGCGCCTCGTCGGCGAAGCGCGCGGCGGCCACCGCGCCGTCGTGGCCGTAGAAGAAGTGGTAGCTGGCGTGCCCGCGGACGTCGAACTCGGCGTCGAGGCGCCGCAGCGGACCGGCGAGCTCGTGCGCGTGCCGCAGGTAGTCGCGCAGCGCGTCGTCGAGCGCCGCGAAGCTGCCGCGGCCGCCGCGCAGGAGCGCCAGCTCGCACAGCGGGTCGCGCGCGATCGAGCCGCCGACCGGCGTCGTCCACGCGCGGCCCGGGCCGAAGCCGTAGTGGAAGCCGCCGTCGGGCAGGCGCAGGAGCTCGAGCGTGCCGAGCGCGCGCTCGAGCTCGTACGTCGGCACCGCGAGCCCGGCCGCCTTCGCGTCGAGCCAGGCGAGCACGCCCTCGGCGGTCAGGAACGAGATCGGCCAGCCGTCACCGTAGGCCGACCAGCCGCCGGCGGCGAGCTGGTGACGCGCCATGCGGCGCACGAGGGTCTGCGCGGCGGCGCGCTCGCCCTCGCCGAGCAGCGCGCGCAGCACGCGCGGCTCGTTGAACGCGTCGAGGCCGCGCGGCGGGTCGTCGCGCAACGCCCAGTCGACGAGGTACAGCCGCGCCGCGTCGGCGCCGTCGAGCACGCGGCCGTGCAACTCGACCGGCGCATCGGCCTGCCAGGCGCGCAAGGCTTCGAGCGCGAGCGCGGTGATCGCCGGCGCGCTCCACGCGTCGCCCTCGAAGCCGCCCACCGCGGTGAACGAGCCGTCGGGCTGCTGCAGGTCGAGCAGCGCCTCGAGCGAGCGCTGCGGGTCGAGGTAGCCGTCGTCGGCGCGGAACGCGCGCAGGCTCGCGGCGAGCGCGAGGCGCGGGCCCGCGTCGAGCAGGCACGCCGCCGCGCGCCGGCCCACCGGCGTCGCGTCGGCCGCGGTCGCGTACCACAGCGCCGCGGCCGCGACGGGCTCGCCCTGCCGCGCCAGCGCCCACGCCGCGCCGAACGCGGCCTCGTCGTGCAGCTCGCCGCGCGCGAGCCGGCGCGCGTCCTGCCACAGCGTCGCGGCCGCCGGCCAGTCGCCGCGACGCGTCGCCAAGCGCGCGCGTTGCGCCAGCACGCCCGCGCCGCCCAGGCCCGCGAGCTCGCGCTCGGCCGCCTCGTCGTCGCCCAGCCGCGCGAGCGCGCGCGAACGCCACAGCCGCGTGTCCCCGCGGCCGTCGTAGCGCGTGACCTCGAGCAGGAGCTCGAGCTCGCCGTCGCGGTACAGCGCCTCGGCGTCGCGCCCCGCGAGCGGCGCGCGCGCGTCCGCGACCAGGCCGCGCAGGAACGCGTCGACCTCCTCGGCGCACAGCGTGCCGAAGCGGTCGCGGCGCGCGAGCTCCCCTCCCTCGGGCCGGTAGACGACGAGCGCCGGCGGTGCGAGCGCGCGCGCGTCGTCGGGCGCCACCGTGCGCACGCACGGCACGCAGCGCCGCGCGAGCAGCGCGGCCACGTCCTCCTGCGACAGCACCGCGGCGCGGAAGAGCACGTCGCGCGCGTAGCCGTCGTCGTCGAGCGAGACCTCGGGCAGCGCGAGCCGACCCTGGCCGCGCGCACGCCCCAGCGGGTCGCCGATCTGCCGCACGTACACGACGAGCGGCTTGCCCAGCGCGTTCGCCTCGAGCCGCGCGGCCTCCTCGTCGAAGCGCCAGGGCAGCTCCGTCGCGGCCGCGTGCACCAGCGCCTCCAAACGCCCGAGCTCCGGCTCGAGGCCGGTGCTGGCCACGGCCGGGGCCGTGGCGCACGCGAGCAGCAGCGCGGGGACGAACTCTCTTCTCACCGGACGCGGGCGGGGCTCACCGATCGCGGGGACCGGCTCGGGGACGCGGGGGCCACGGCGGACGCGCCGCCCCTCGCGCTCTTCCCGCGGACCCGCTCAGAATCCCGCGCGGCGTCCCAGCTCCTGGAGCCGCTCGGGCCAGGGCTCGGCGGCTAGCGGCAGCACCAGGTGCCCGCCGCCCGGCAGCACGTCGAGGGTGGCCTGGTGCACGAGCGCATGCACCTCGCCCAGGCACTCGACCGAGGGCACGATGCGGTCGGCGTCGCCGGCGTAGAGCGCGACGGGCTGGCGCAGCTCGCCGAGGCGCGGGCGCAGGTCGAGCGCGCGGATCATGTCGAGGCGGCGCTCGTAGCCCTCGTCGAAGAAGTTGCCCGGCAGCGCGCGGAAGGCCTCGAGCGCGGCGCGGTCGCGGCGGCGGCCGAAGAGGTTGCGCGGCGCGAGCCAGCGACGGCCGAAGTGGAAGGCGGCCTCGGGCACGAGCGGCGAGAGCCCGCGCGCGAGCGCCAGACGGCCGCGCTCGGGGTAGTACGCGAACGAGTTCACGACGCACACGCCCGCGACGAGCTCGGGCGCGTCGAGCGCGAGCTGCAGGCCGACGGCGCCGCCGAAGGACTCGCACAGCACGAGGCAGCGCGCGACGCCGCGCGCGCGCACGACCTCGGCCACGCTCGCGGCGAGCTCGGCGTACCCGTCGGCGCGCGGCTCGCGCACGTCGTAGGCGAGGCGCACGAGGCGGAAGCAGGCCTCGAGCCGCGGCGTGAGCCCGAGCAGCAGCTCGCCCGTGCCGTCGATGCCCGGCACGTAGACGAGCGGCGTGCCCGCGCCGCCCTCGGCCAGCACGCGCGCGTTCATGCGGGCAGCGCGTAGTAGAGCCAGGCCACGCACTCGCGCAGCACGAACAGCGGGCCCTTGCGCAGCGGCCGTGTCTCGCGCGCCGGCACGCTGTAGGTGCGCAGGCCGGCGCGGTGGAAGGCGGTCTTCGCGCGCAGCAGGTGATACCCGTGGCTGACGAGCAGCGCGTCGCGCCAGCCGTGCTCCGCGGCGAGGCGCGCGCAGTTCTCGGCCGAGGCGCGCGTGTTCGCGCCGGCCTCGTCGAGGTGCACGTGCTCGGCGGGCACGCCGGCCTCGACGGCGAGCTGCGCCATGACGCGCGCTTCGCTGCGGCCGTGGCCCGGGTCGACGCCGCCGCTCATCACGAGCTCGTGCACCAGGCCGGTCTCGTACAGGCGCACGCCCTCGGCCACGCGGTCGGCGAGCGCGAGGCTCGGCGTGCCGTCGGCGTGCACGCGCGCGCCGAGCACGACGGCGCAGTCGGCCGGCCGGCGGTAGTCGGTGGCGCCGAAGGCCAGCACGAGCGCGAGCGTCGCGGCCACGCCGCCCGTCGCGCCGCCGGCGAGCCCGGCCGTCCAGGCGAGCGCGCCGCGCGGCGCCCCGTCGGTGCGCGCGAGTTCGCGCGCCGCGGCGAACGCGAGCAACAGCACGCCCGCGCTCGCCGGCAGGGCCAGGCGCGTCGCGATCGCCGCGCGCGCGACGAGCTGGTAGTAGGCCACGACGTCGAGCGCCGCCGCGACGGTGACGAGCGCGAGCGCGCCGCCGAGCGCGACGCGCGCCGTGCGCGGGAGCGGCCGCAGCGCGTGCGCGACGACGCCGAGCCACGCGAGGCCGGTGAGCGCGCTCCACACGCGCGGGCCGCCGAGGAGCGGCGAGGTCCACAGCGCGCCGTCGCCGGTGAGCGCGGCGCAGAGCGACGCGAGGCCGACGAGCGCCGCGGCGCCGAGCGCGAGGCCGCGCAGGAGGCTCGCGGGTGCGCGGCCGGTGCGAGGGACGTCGCGGGTGGACATGGGAGCACTCTAGCGCGCGACGTTCGGGATGCCGCGGCTCTGGGCGCGGGGGCGCACGCGGTCCGGCGTGGGAGCGGACCGACCCCGGCGCGGGGGAGCCTCGCAGCTCGTCGCCGGCGCGCCTTGGAAGCCGGCGCGGCGACCCGCGGTTCGGTGTCGAAGGTGGAGTCGCGGGCGAGGCGGTCGCATCGGCGAGGTGGGCGGGCGGCGCGTCGGAGTGGCGCCCTTCGCCCTGGCGGCGCGGGAGGTCATCGGCGCGCCGGGTGCGCGCGCGGCGACGGCGGCGCGGCGCGAGCATTCCCGGGCTTCGCCGCCTGCCTCGCGCGCGGCGGCGACCTATCCTCTGCGTAGCGATGGTTCCCCCGACCCCCTCCGACGTCCCCGCCGCGAAGGCTCCCTGCGTGCCGCCCGGCGCCACCACGCGCCAACCGCGACCCTCGCGCGTCGCGAAGTGGCGCGCGCTCGTGCTGATCCTGGTGCACGTCGCGATCGTCGCGCACCTCCTGCACTGGTACGCCACCGGCGAGACGCTCTCGCCGCTCGAGCCGTCGGAGGCGCAGGAGATCGCCAAGAGCTCGGTCATCAACGCCGGCGCGATCTTCTTCGCCGCCTCCGCGCTCCTGACGCTGGTCTTCGGCCGCTTCTTCTGCGGCTGGGGCTGCCACCTCGTCGCGGTGCAGGACCTGTGCTACTGGATGCTGTCGAAGGTCGGCATCCGGCCCAAGCCGATGCGCGCGCGGCTGCTGCTGGTCGTGCCCTTCCTCGCCTTCTTCTACATGTTCCTGTGGCCGGCGGTGCAGCGCTGGTGGCTGGGCGTCGGCTTCCCGCCGCGGCGGCTGGAGCTGGTGACCGAGGGCTTCTGGGACACGTTCCCGACGTGGCCGGTCGCGATCGCGACGATGGTCATCGCGGGCTTCTCGATCATCTACTTCCTGGGCGCGAAGGGCTTCTGCACGTACGCGTGCCCGTACGGCGCGCTCTTCGGCGTGCTCGACAAGCTCGCGCCCGGGCGCATCCGCGTCGACGACAAGTGCAACGGCTGCGGGCACTGCACGCAGGCGTGCACGTCGGACGTGCTGGTGCACCGCGAGGTGGCGGACTTCGGCATGGTGGTCGATCAGGGCTGCATGAAGTGCCTCGACTGCGTGAGCGTGTGCCCCGAGGGCGCGCTGCGCTTCGGCTTCGGCCGCCCGGCGGCGTTCGCGCCGCGCCGCAAGGGCGCGGGCTCGTGGTGGAAGCTCGCGCGCTGGACCTCGAACACGTGGAGCGAGGAGCTCGTGCTCGCGGCCGCGTTCGTGATCGCCTTCCTCGCCTTCCGCGGGCTGTACGACAGCGTGCACTTCCTGTTCACGCTCGGCATCGCCGGCATCGTGAGTTACCTGACGCTGCGCTTCGTGCGCCTCGCGTACCGGCCGCGCGTGACGCTGCAGAACTGGGTGCTCAAGGACGCGGGCGGCGTCACCGGCGGCGGCAAGCTCTTCGCCGTCGGCATGCTGCTGCTCTTCGGGCTGCAGGGACACAGCGCGTTCGTGAAGCACGAGCGCGCCGGTCTGCAGGCGGGCTACGACGCGCTGCAAGCGAAGATGGCCAACTGGTTCGACGTCTCGCCGGCCTTGAGCGAGAGCGAGCGCGCGACCGCCGAGGCCGCGCTCGCGCACGGTGAGCGCCTGCGCGCGGTCGCGCCGCTCGCGCTGTTCGCCCGCGAGCGCTGGCGCGTCGCGATGATGAGCGGCTGGCTGAAGCTGGTGCTCGACGATCGCGCGGGCTTCGAGCAGGAGCTCGAGCTCGCGGCGCGCGTACGTCCGAAGGAGCCCGCCGCGCACGACACGCTCGCCCGCTGGTACGCCTCGCAGGGCGACGAGGCGCAGGCCGACGCCTGGTTCCGCCGCGCGCACGTCGCGGCGCCCGAGGTCGCCGGCACGTGGCTCTCGCACGCGAGCTGGTTGCACGGCCGCGGCCGCGAGGACGAGGCGCGCGAGGTGTTGCGCGCCGGCGCCGCGGCCGCCGACGACCCCGCGCCGCTGTGGCTCGAACTCGGTCGCCTGGCGTACGAGGCCGGCGACGCGACCGAGGCGCGCACGGCCTACGAGGCGGCGGTGGCCGCCGACCCGCACCTCGCGCAGGCGCGCTTCCTGCTCGGCAGCCTCGACTACGCCGAGGGCCGCCTGGCGGACTGCGCGCGCCAGTACGAGGCGATCCTGGCCGAGCACCCCGAGGACGCGCGCCTGCACCTGCAGACGAGCCTCGTGTACCTCGCGCTCGAGGACTGGGACCGCGCCGAGGCGCACGCCGTGCAGGCGCGCGACCTCGCGCCCGACGCGCAGGAGCCCTGGCTCGCGCTCTCGCGCGTGGCCGCCGCCCGCGGCGACGCCGCCGAGGCCGCGCGCCTCGAGGCCGAGGCCGTGCAGCGCGCCGGCGCCCCCGCGGCGCAGTGACCCCCCATACGGAGTCGCACACCACCGGCAGGACACCCTCCAGGTCGTGCCGTAGCAACCCGACGGAAGCACGGTCGTAGCCACTCGGCGAGTCGAGGTCTCCGCACCCCCTCCGCGCCGCTCGGAGGGTGTCCCCCGCCCCCGCGAGGGCCGCTTCGCGGTGGTTGCTACGGCACGACCTGAGGGGTCCCGTCAGGTGGTGTGCGACTCCGTATGGGGGGGAGGGTCGAAGAAAGTGCCGCAGCAACCGCGGTTGCTACGGCACGACCTGGGGGGACCCCTTCGGTGGTGTGCGACTCGGTATAGTGCGCCGGCATGCTGCTCGTCGCCTGCCCCACCTGTCAGCGCCAGTACGACGTCACCGGCCTCGAGCCGGGCGCGGCGGTGCGCTGCGTCTGCGACGCGCTGCTCGACGTCGGCTGGCCGCGCAATCTCACCGGCCAGGCGCTCACCTGCACGAACTGCGGCGGCGCGGTGCGCGTCGAGGACGAGAGCTGTCCCTACTGCCAGGCCAGGATCTCCGAGGCCGACCGGCGCCGCACCACGCTCTGCCCCAAGTGCTACACGCGGCTCGAGGACGACTCGAAGCACTGCAAGAGCTGCGGCCTCGAGATCCGCCCGCAGGCGCTCACGCCGCTGCCCGCCGACCGCGGCTGCCCGCGCTGCCAGGGCGAGCTGCGCACGCGCGCCCTCGAGCAGGCCGACGTGATCGAGTGCGCCGCCTGCCTCGGCATCTGGCTCACGCCGCGCACCTTCGACCGCACGCTGCTCGAGACCGAGCGCCGCAGCTTCGTCTCGGCCCTCTCGCTGGTCGAGCCGCCCCAGCCGACGCGACGCGAGCTCGAGACGGTCAGCTACATCCCCTGCCTGACCTGCGGCCAGCTCATGAACCGCCGGCAATACCGCTACGCCGACCGCAGCTCGGGCGTGGTCATCGACGTCTGCGGCCACCACGGCGTCTGGCTCGACCACCAGGAGCTCGAGCAGATCGTCGCCTTCGTGCGCGCCGGCGGCGCGGGCGGGCCGACGAGCACCCAGGTCGCCGGTAAGGCCTTCGACGCGGCCCGCGTCGAGGAGCTCCGCGCGCGCCGCAAGGGCGGACCGCAGACGCCGAAGGACCTCCTCACCGCCGCGCTCGAGGGCGTCTACGCGCTGTTCACGTTCGACCTGTTCGGGGGCTAGCCCGGCCGATTCACGAAGGCGTGCGCCAGGCACGGCAACTCGGTCCCTGGGGGTGCTTCGCGGATCCTGTCGACGCAGGCGACCCGGAACAGGCCCTCGAGGAAGCCGGGAGCCGCGACGTGCCGCCAGGGGCCGAGAGGCCCGGCAACGCCGGCCGGCTGCGAAGGCTGGCGTGCGCGTTCCTGAATCGTCCGGGCCAGCACCGGCGAACTCGCGGCGCCCGACGCCCGACGCCCGGATGCGGGGTAGTCTCGGGTCGTGAGGCGGCCGAGGACCCGGCGTCCGCACCTCCCGCGCCCGCCTCCATGAGCCGCCCTGCCCCGCCCTCCGACCGCGTCGACGCGGAGCGCGTCCTGCCCACCCGCGCGGTCGTGGCGCTGGTGCTGCTGGTGGTCGTCTGCCGCCTGCTGGCGATGCGCTCGTGCCCGATCTACGACGACGCGTTCATCACCTATCGCTACGCCGAGAACCTCGCCGAGGGCCGCGGGCTCACCTACAACCCCGGAGCGCCGTGGGAGCCGGTCCTCGGCACGACGACCCCGGGCTACGCGGTCCTGCTCGCCGGGCTGATCGCGCTCGGCGTCGATCCAGTGCGCGCCTCGCTGGGGACGAACGTCGTCGCCGACGTCGTGACGGCGCTCCTGCTCGTCGCGCTGCTCCGGCGCCGCCACGGCGCGCTCGCCACGACGGTGACGCTCGTCGTCTTCGCCGGGCTGCCGCACCTGGCGCGCATCACCGCCGGCGGCATGGAGGGGCCCGTGCTCGTCGCGCTGGCGCTCGGGGCGGCCCTGGCGACGACGCGCGGGCGGCCCGCGCTCGCCGGGTCGTGCGCCGCGCTCGCGTGCACGGTGCGGCCGGAGAGCGTCCTGCTCGTCGCGATCCTCGCCGTCGCCCACCTGCGTCGGCCGAAGGCGCTGCTGCGCTTCTGCGCTCCGGTCGCGCTCGTCGGCGCGCTCACCATCGCGGCCCTCGTCGCCGCCTACGGCACGCCGATCCCGCACTCGGTGACGGCCAAGAGCGCGGCGCACTCGCCGAGGTCGCTCGCGGTCTCGCTCGAGCGCTGGCGGCAGATCCTGACGCAGGCCTTCGCCCCGACGCTGCTCATGCTCCCGGCCGTGCCGGTGGTCGCGTTCGGCCTGGTGCGCACGCTCAGAGCCCGCAGCGGGCCGCACCTCTTCGCGCTGTTCGCCCTCGCCATCGTCGCGAGCTACCTCGCCGCGCGGCCGCACACGTGGGGCTGGTACTACGCGGTGCCGCTCGTCGCGTGGTGCCTCGGGCTCGGGGTCGGGCTCGAGCCGCTGCTCGGCGCGCTGGCGCGGCGACTCCCCGACTCGTGGCGCGCGCGGGGCGCGCACCTCGGCACACCGACGGCCTGTCTCGCGCTCGCGGGCGCCGCCGCGCTGGTGACCGGCAGCCGCCCGGACGAGGTGACCGCCAAGGTGTACGCGCCGCTCGCGCGCTTCCTGGCCGAGCAGCGCAGCGACCACGGCGAGACGCACATCCTCGCCTCGGACATCGGCGCGGTGGGCTACTGGGCCCCCGCGGCCGTGATCCTCGACAGCGAGGGACTCGTGTGGCCCGACGCGGTCCCGCTCATCGAGCGCGCGAACACGCGCACGGCCCAGATCGAGCTCATCCGCCGGCACGCGCCCGAGTTCGTCGTCCTGGTCGCCGAGCGCAGCCGCGTCGAGGCGCTCGCCGCGGCACCCGACCTCGCCGCGCGCTACGAGCCGGTCCTGCGCCTGAACGCGTGGGAGGACCACGCGCTTTCGCCGAGCCCGGAGTCGCTCCCGAGCACGTGGCGGCAGGACTACATCGTCTACCGCCGGCGGGACTAGCCGCCCGGAGCCCGAGCGGGGCGCGGCTCCGCGGGCGGCTACTCCGCCTCCCACCCCGCCGGCGCGTCGCGCTCGGGCCAGCCGAGCGCCATGACCGAGCAGGCCGTGCCGTAGTTCGCGGTGCGCGGGAAGACGCGGTCGTTCCAGGTGCCGTCCTCGAGGCGCACCGCGTCGAGGCGCTGGCGCAGGCGGCGGCGGTACTCGGCGCGCTCCTGCTTCGGGAGCTGCTCGATCGCCTGCGCGCAGTAGTAGTGCGCGTAGTAGAAGTAGTAGGGCGCCACGCCGTAGGGCGCGACGTGCGTGCCCGACTGGGCGCGGCGCTGGTCGAGCCACTCCCAGTGCACGAGGAAGGCGTCGATCGCGCCGCGCACGCGCGAGAGGTCGCCGCGGCCGGCGAGGTGCAGCGTGGTCTCGGTGACGAGCATGCGCCCGACCGAGCCGGGGAGCTGACCGCCGCGCGAGGTGCGGCCGGCCATCGTCGAGTAGATCACCTCGCCCGAGTCGACGCGGCCGCGCTCGAGGGCGTCGAGGCCGCGCGCGACGACCTCGGGGTCGACGCGGTAGCCCTGGGCCTTGGCGGCGAAGAGCGCCTGCAGCGCGGGGCCGGTCATGAAGGGCGAGGTCGCCGCCGGCTGGGTCAGCGGGCCGGACGGGCGCGCGTAGTTCCAGCCCCCGCTCTGCGGGATCTCGATCTGCTGCAGCGAGGCCAGGTAGTAGTCGACGGCGCGCCGCGCGGCGGCCTCGTGCTCCTTCGGCACGGCCTTCTCGCGCTCGAGCAGGAGCAGGAAGTCCAGCGCGTAGATGTAGCCCCAGCCGCGCACGTCGTAGCCCGACTCGTACTCGGGGTCCATCAGCGGGTCGTCGACGGCGCTCGTGACGAAGGCCACGGCGCGCTCGACGGCGCGGCGGCGCTCGGCGCTCGCGGCGTAGCCCGGCGCCAGGAAGACCGCGCTGCCGACGATCGACGTGCCGCCCACGCGGTAGCCGATCGGGATGATGTAGCGCTCCTCGCCCTTGGGGTCGGGGTTGGCGACGCGGTAGACGCCCTCGTAGGGCCACTCGCCGTGACCGGCGCCCTCCTGCATGCCCAGCAGCGCCTCGACGGCGGCGTCGACCTGCTCGGCGGTGGCGTCCTCCGGGGGCGCGGCGGCGGGGCGCGGGACGAGGAGCGAGAGGGCGACGAGGGGAGCGGCGAGCAGCATGGGAACCTCCGGGAGTGCGGGGAACCTACCAGCGCCGCGGCGCCTCGCACAGGGGTCGGGTGGGCCCGCCGCGGGGCGCGGCGCGGGGTAGAGTTGACCGGACTTCCGTCTCCGCTGAAAGCCCTCGATCGGCAGACCCGTCCATCCGAAGAGGCTTAGAATCGCCCGCCTTCTCGAGCCCGACGCCCAGGACGCCCCATGCTCCAGCACCGCCTCCCCGAGTCCATCGACCTCTCCGCCGCCGTGGAACGCATGGCCTGCTCCCCCGAGGTGGCGCGCATCGTGCGCGAGGAGCGGCTCCTGCCGCAGGGCCTCGTCGACCGCCTGCACCGCGCCTTCCCGGCCGTCTCGGGCCTCGCGCTCGAGGGCGCGCCGATGTTCGTCGGCAAGGAGCACTACTCGGGCCTGACGGGCTTCCGCGAGGTCTGCGCGGTGCTCGCCGAGCACGGCATCGAGCTCTCCGACCTCGACGAGCGCGAGCTCTTCATCGACGTCTATCGCTTCCTCGCGACGCGCCACTCGCTCAACACGATCGACTGGGCGAACTACGCGCAGGACTCGATGTTCCAGCTCGTCTTCCCGCAGCCCGGGATGATCCCGCGGCCGGTGGTGGAGGCCTACCTCGCCGCGACGACGCGCGAGGAGCGCCAGCGCATCGCGCAGGCGCACATGCTCGACACGAACCCGCACGACGGCAACCAGCAGCTCAACAAGCCCTGGTTCACCAACGACGAGGGCGAGCTCGAGCTGCTGCAGGGCAGCCAGCACAAGTACCCGCCGGTCGCGCTGATCTTCGACAAGTCGACGCAGGGCTGCTTCTCGTTCTGCACGTACTGCTTCCGCCACGCGCAGGTGCGCGGCGACGAGGACATGTTCCTGCAGAAGGACATCGACCAGGTGCACGCCTACCTGCGCGAGCACACCGAGGTGCGCGACCTGCTCATCACGGGCGGCGACGCGGGCTACATCACGCCCGAGCGCTTCGAGCACTACATCACGCCGCTGATCGAGGACCCGGCGCTCGCGCACCTGCGCACCGTGCGCCTGGGCAGCCGCGCGCTGAGCTACCACCCGGAGACGATCCTCAGCGAGGCCTTCGAGCCGATGCTGAAGCTCTTCGAGCGGCTCTACGACAACGGCCTGCAGATGGCGTGGATGGCGCACTTCTCGACGCCGCACGAGCTCCTGAACCCGCTGACGCTGGCCGCGATCCGCCGGCTGCAGGCGCACCACGTCGTGCTGCGCAGCCAGAGCCCGATCATGAAGCACATCAGCCTGTTCACGCACGCAGACGGCAGCATCGACGTCGAGCGCTCGGCGCAGAACTGGATCGACCTGGGCAACATCCTGGAGATGCTCGGCATCGGCTTCCACTCGATGTACTGCGCGCGGCCGACGGGCGAGCACCACTACTACACGGCGCCGCTCGCGGCGGTCTCGAAGGTCTACGACCGGATCTACCGCGCGCTGCCGTCGATCGCGCGACCGTCGCGGCACCTGTCGATGACGACCT